>JAGYJQ010000009.1 GCA_018401935.1 Balneolaceae bacterium | reverse complement strand
ATTTTTTCTTCCAATTATAAAAAGTGGCCTCGCTGATACCCATCTTCCGGCAGACTTCTGCAACCGGGGTTCCAGTCTCAGCTTGCTTTATGGCAAAGACCACTTGAGATTCGGTGTATTTTGATCGTTTCATGGCAATTGTTTCGTTTACGTTAATGTAGCACAATCGCCCGAAAACTCTATTTTAGGATGGCTCAGTTTTTTGGGAGGAGGTCAGGGAGATAATGGCTTGTTCAAGTTGTGCTTCGGTGAATTTCATGGTTTGTGTTAGCTATTTACTAATCGAAATGCATTCGATTTAAGTTCAATTTCATTTCTTGATATGCCAGCTTGTTCTGCGAGCCTACGCCATGACTGTACTGCTGATTTAATTTCTGTAATAATCTGCTCTGCTTGTTCCCTATTAAGTCTAAAGTATGGAGCTACAGATCTTGCTAGGTCTAGGTCTATAGCATTATCATCTTCAGAAACATTTAATTTAAGACCAAAACCTGTCTCAACCGGGTTGATGTCGTAAGCAGGAGATAACTCCCAACCAGTTGAGGTTAGCATAAATCCATGATTTCTTAAATGATCATCGGTGTTGCTAACGCACATACTGAATACAATTCTCCTCCATAGTTGGTGAAGATTGTCAGTGACATTGGCCCCATTTGTGCTTAAAAATTCTACTAATTCTAGATAGCTGACACCATCTTGAAAGTCATTACCGTCTTTGTACCCTAAAAGAGTCATTGCGGAAGCGAAATGAAGTCTGGAGTTATCGGTGGTTCTGTCGAATCTTTTGGTTAAAAAAGTATGGTAGGTTGAAGAGAATTGTCTGGCTTGTGCCTCTGCCATATGAATGCCACAATTCAATGCAATTTGATAAGTGACCCATTCCCAGGCACCAACATTACCTTCATCGTTACGGCTTGGAAACTTGGCAATCCAAAGATGTCCTTTATTATCTACCACACTAGCTTTAGGTCTAGCACCACCAAGGGATGAACCTGGAGCAATTAACATATTTAACCAATTGAGGTATTCCGGATCATTGACCACATCATCCTCTTCAAGACGTAAGCTGACCTGTTCTAATTCTCTGATAGATGTCCAAGGAGGAGCTGCCAAGGTTCTATTGTTATTTAAAAATGGACCGTCTTCTGTGAGCTTAAATCGTAGCCCGCCCATACGATGTTCATCAAATACACCTAATAAATAGTCGGTTTCGAAAAGAGTTTTGAGTGATCTTTCTTCTTGTCTGGCCAGAGCAGCTTCGCGTCTTCTCATTAGCACACGTCCCCATCGGTCGGGAGAGGAATCTGTAAAGACACCGAAATTGTACTTGTCTTCATCACCAATATATTGTCTGCCAGCAAAGAGTTGCAAATCAGGATCTATCACTTGAGCATAACCATTGGCTAACCACTCTTCAGAGTAAGTAAATGAGAATACTTCACTACCTCTTACCCTATCAGCATTTAGCGTACCAACAAACTGTGCCCCTTCAAGGCCTTGCCAGTCAGCGTAAACCAGTATTACTCTATGATTGGTAGTGTTTTTCATGTTACCTTTTAGGAGCTCTACTTTTTGTATTTATGTCAGCGTCTTGCAGTTTTCTTCCAAGCTCATCATCCTTAGCTAGTAATAGAAAATCCTTCTCTAAGCCCAACACTCTTAACACATTAATTAAATGCCCTATGCTTACACCAGCATCACCTTTCTCTATTCTAACGAGTGTTGATCTACCAATACCTGCGCGTTCAGCTACTTGCTCGCTACTAAGCTTTCTTCTTAGCCGTGCGAGTTTAATTTGCTCGCCAACCGTTGTTAGAATTCGTTCTGTTTTTGGTAATAATATCGCGCTACTGTTTGCCATAATAAATCATTAATGAAACAAATATGCTATTTTTTGTGTCATTATTAAAACATTATATTAATTAGTACAAAATAATCATTTTGATGATATGCCGCAGATCTTCTGAAATAAGCACTTCTCTTCAGTTCGAATAATAGAGGAACCTACTGCATACGGATAGCCTTGCTCTCCTAAAGGGGAGATAATGGCTTGCTCAAGTTGTGCTTCGGTGAATTTCATAGCCATCAATATCTTTTCAGTCATTTGAACTTGTCCTTTACTTCTTCCCCCATATAGAAATCTAACAAGTCCTTTTTAGTAAGTGTGCCCGTTTCAAAAAAGCGATTTAAATATTGCTGGTTAAACTCCATGAGTTGCATTGACTTTCAAGCTGCTTAAGAATGAGTTTATTGTTATCAATATTCTTTCTACAAGACTTTTGATATCTCTAACTTCTTGGATGTCTTTTATGATTCATTGAGAGTATGAAACTCAGTGTTTCTTTATCAAACTCAATATCTTTTGCATTTATCATGATGTCTCTAACATGTATGCAATAGCAAGATTGTTATAATCTCCTTTTGTGAATCTATGATAGCGATAAAACCAATTTCTGGTATAAAACCTACATTCTCACAATACTTTAAAAATGTCGAATCTGCACAGTTGTTAATAAGAGCAAAGTTAGTGAGAGAACTAAGATCGACTACGTGTGTGACCACTATCTAATTTCAGGGAATGGGAAGCCATAAAGAAGGGCTCAAAAAAAATGCGAACTCTGAAAAAAATTCAAAGTTCGCACTTCAATCCTTTAGCGGCTCCCCGGGTTGGATTCGAACCAACGACCGATCGGTTAACAGCCGATTGCTCTGCCACTGAGCTACCGAGGAAAGTGACATATATACAAAAATGTGAGGAGCAAATATAGACATTATATTTAACTCCAGTCAACACTAAAATGCAATTTTTTTGATCAGGAGTGCAAGCTGCATCAACCAGGAAAATCTTTTAACCAATGCTTTAGCTTCGTCACACGTGTTCTACCCTAATCAGCCTAGTTCGTTAAGAATGAACCAAGCCTCATAACTAAGTCAAGCATAAAATATATATTCATCGTATTTTTACGATTATCTAAATTAATCGTACGCTTTGACCACATCATCTACTTTTATTACTCTCGAACATGAAGAAACGGCTCGGACACTAAAAGCCTTAGCCCATCCCGCAAGATTAGCCATACTTGACTATCTTGCCCATCAAAGAAGCTGTTATTGTGGGGATTTGACCCATCAATTACCGCTTGCCCAATCTACCGTATCCCAACATCTTAAAGCATTAAAGGAGGCACAATTAATCGATGGCACTATAGAAGGGGTTCGGAGTTGTTATTGTATTAGCCAAAAAGGCATGGAATTGATGCAGACTAAGGTGATTCCTTTGCTGCAAAGAATGAATACCACGGTTTCACAGAAATGCTGTTGATCGGCACATAGGATTAATTTATTTATCGTTCAATCTTTTCCCAATACAATCTATGATTAAGATTACGATAGCTCTAAAAATGCTCATGCTCATTTCTTGGCTGTTACTGCCTCTGGCCACGAATGCCCAAGTGACTACCCCCACCCTAGAAAGTGGGCTACGTTTTGTATCGAAGGACACCACATTTAGTTATAGAGTTAATCCTGTACTGCAAAACCAACTTATCTTCACTGATACAGAGGCTCATTCACCTGAATTTTTGGTAAAAAATAGACGGACTCGATTTTATGTCACTGGCTTTGTGATAGATCCAAGACTAACGTATAAAATTCAATTACGCTTCGAGAGTAACAATCAAAATCTGTATGATGCCGCATTTAAATTTCAGGTAAATCCAAAACTGAGTATTTGGTTTGGGCAAGAGACTTTACCAGCGGCTCGGAGTCAGTTGGTGTCCCTTAAATACCTTCAATTTGTAGATCGTTCGATCGTTCATTCCATTTTTGATCTCCAAAAAGATCTTGGAATTTGGGCGTTTTATAAGACCAAATTAGGTGCCTCAGAGCTACGGATTTCAAGCGCCCTGTCCAATGGGGAGGGTATTTTTCGTGGTGCGAATACCCAAGGCTACAGCTACACTGGACGGGTAGATTGGTTGCCTTTGGGTACATTCATTAAGGGAGGAGATATCAAAGGTTCCGATATTCAGAGAGAACCGATGCCAAAATTATCCCTTGGCGTAGCCTATAATTTCAACGACGAAGCCAATGCGAATCGGGGGCAACGTGGAGCCGCATTCCCCAATGAGTTAACTACCGATATCTCGACCCTCTACCTTGACGGTATGTTTAAATACCAAGGCTGGTCTGTTATGGGAGAGTGGATAGTACGATCAACCAAGGATCCAATCCTAGAAGCCGAAATACCTGTGTTCGATGGGCATGGGTATAGTATTCAGGGCGGTTATTTATTGGATAATAATGTGGAACTAGCCCTTCGTTTAGCTGTTACAGAACCTAATATTAGCATTCAGGATAAAGTGAACTCGGTCGAAGAGTATACCTTTGGATTAAATAAGTACATAGCCCAGTATTCGTTGAAAATTCAGGGTGATATGTCGTACCGGCTTAGTTCGGGGATTGAACCATCCCATTCAATTCAGTCACGGTTACAAGTAACCATTAATTTTTAACTAGGTTGGTCCATAGCCACCTAGGCGCAATGAACGGGTAGATCAACATCGGTATGTGGACACTATAAAGTTGCGACTTGTTTTAGCCTAAAAATCCAGCCTAATACCGGCCTCAACCATTCGAGGCAAACCCGGTCGGTAGCCTGCTGGTCGCGCCGCTACGGCATACCGAGTATCCAACACATTTCTCAGGTGAAGCTGAAAGGTAGACCAGGTATTAATTGAATAGGCCATGCTTACATCTATGATATGATGCCCTTCAATGCCATTATCGGCGTTAATGGCGCTTTGACCTGCTTCCGTTCGCATATCGGATTGATGCCGGTAATTAACATTGGCTTGTACATCATCTACCACTAAGCCCCAGCCAAGGTTCCATTGATGCTTTGGCAAATACGGTAGAGCATCTCCTTTGCTTACCTCACTCCAAGGCCCATAGTCACTATCAAAAGAAGAATTGAATGAAGATTCAGTCAAGGTGTACACTAAACTCAGTGGCATTCGAATAGAGCTATTAGGAATGAGCCAATCGTAGTTTCCTGCCCATTCAAATCCCCAAATACTAACGGCTCCCGCATTAAACTGTGCGGTCCCCCCCCCACCGCCTGCAGCAGCTAAATCATTACCAAGTAGATTTGAGTAATCATTATAAAAGATAGCCGACTCTATAGAAAAACGTGTGGAGCTAAGCCATCGAAGCCCTAACTCGTAATTCAAACTTTGCTCGGAGTCTGTACCTTCTGAAGATCCTGGTGATGGAGGAGCAAATCCCTTGTGAAGCCCTCCAAATACGTTTAATCCATTGATTGATTCGTAGGTGAAACCAAGCCCTGGCATGACCGCCCAAAGCATATTATCGGTAACATTCAAACTGCTTCCTGAACGGCCTACATCCGCCTTGCCATAATCTTCACGGCTCAGATCAATATACTCTACTCGGATACCGGGACTCAGGCTCCAATTACCACGGATCCATTCTAATTGGGTATAGCTTGCCCAAGCAATAGCGGATTCTAAGCGATTACTATCGGTTCCTGGAATTCCTTCATTGGACAAGAGTAAGGCACCCTCTTCCATGCGATAATCATCTACCCACTGAAACCGGTCCATTCCATCTGCATGTACACGCAATCCAAGCTCCAGACGCATTTTAGACTCTGACCACCCCCATTGCTGCGAAGCTTGTACCTGGATTCCGCGTGAGTAGTAGGCTCTGTTATTCGCCTTTACCGCATAATCAGCATTCCCTGTACTTTGACCTCGCAAGGAAGCATACTCTGCTGGGTAGGCATCTGGTGAGGCTAGAATGGCACCAATGCTGGTACCCATGACTTTATCTAATTTATACCAATTCCTATTAACTTCTTGTTGATAGGCAGTCAAACTTGCATTCCAACCCGAAGCCCATTGGGTAAAGTATTTTACACTTAGTTGGTACTGATCGGCATTCATTTGGTCAATAGCCGATGAAGCATAGCGCAGATAAGGATTTTCTTGAAAATCTTGATAGCTTAACCCGAGATAGGTTTCGTTTGATAGCTCATCATAATACCCGGCTTTCACCTCTAATCGTTGAAACCGTGGGGCTGAGGAATCGGATTGGAACCGTAACTTCAAAATATAGTCTTGAACATCAAAGCCGGTCTCCATTCCATTAGGCAGCTCTTTAAATCCGTCGTTAGATTGCATTAAACCCTGAAAAACATACCCAAATTGGCCTCGAGTATCCCCAATCTTTACACTAAACTTTTCACTACCATAGCCCCCAGCCATTAGTTTCGCCTCCCCCTTCCACTCAAATGGGATACGCGCCGAAAGTAAATTAAGTGCCCCTCCCGTAGTATATGGCCCGTATTTAATTTGGGAAGAACCTTTCCTCACCTCCAGCCCCTCCATTCGAGCCATCGTTGGAAAGTAATACGCTGCAGGGGCACTATATGGCGCGGGGGCGGCTAAAATTCCATCTTCCATCAGGGTTATTTTTGCACTTCTTGAAACCCCAGTACCCCTCATCCCGACGTTGGGACGTAATCCAAATCCATCTTCCTCCTGCATATACACGCCTCCAACCTGGCTCAATACACGATGTACATTCGAGTAATCGAATTGCTGTAGTCGAGCAAGGCCAAGATAAGTGGCGGCACCCGGGGTTTGAGTCTGCCATGAGGGGCTTGCAGTAACCGTTATTCGATCTAATTCCAATCGCTGAATAGGCGGTACAGACTGTGTATCGGCGTCAGCCACTTTTGACGCCCCTTCCAAATTGGCACGAGTAAACACAACCTTGCTATTATCAGTCTTTACTAGTAATTGGGCCTTAAGTTCTTGACCTAGTAGCGCAGCTAATGCCATTATGAGCATGGTCGTGGTCAGGGTTACTTTTAGAGATTTCTTGTTTGAGTTGACGGTGGGATGTATCGAATCACAACAAGAGCTAAATAAAGGAATCATTGCAAGTAGGTATCTTTGGTGAGGGTTAATCTCTGATAGAGTTAGGGCTAGATAAAGCTAGGTGTGCATAGAGCTGACTTATGCCTGACTTATCTTTATATAGATTAAATCTAAATTAACAATTATTCCAATTGCTCGCAAGCTTATTTAGAAGAATTCTAAATAAAAATTCCAGACGGATAGTGTACCCTTACAAGACACAAAGCATGGGCGGGTGCCGTGTATATCTGATGATCTTTGCGATCGTATATCCAAGATACGGTATTCGATGAACCCATCTCTTGATCCTGCATATGCCACATAGTCCCGACTAACCTACGTACCATGTTACGCAAAAAACGATTTGCAGTGACTTTATAGAAGAGCTCATCTCCTTCAATAATCCATCGCGATTCTTCTATCTTACACAAGGTGGTATAATTCTCAGGATTTGTTTTCGATAGGGAATCAAAGTCATGTTCCCCTACTATCTGATCCGCTAATTCGTTAAGCACCCCTACATTCCAATGCCCCCCCGCATACCAAGATTGATGGGCTCGCAATGGACTGGGCTCAGTCACAATACGATACAAATAACTTCGAGATAAGGCATCGAATCGAGCATGCGCATCGTCTTTTACCTCACGAATAGCCGAAATGTAGATGGTAGGCCCAAGTAATCGATTTAACCGGTGAAGCAGCAGTGATCGATCTTCGTCTGGACTATTGGCCGTTTTTTTTCCAAATCTATGCCAATCGTCGGGGCTAATATCGATGTGTGCTACTTGAGCCTTAGCATGAACTCCGGCATCCGTTCTACCCTGCCCTATGATATCCATCGGCTGCTGGAAAAGCAGCCCAAGCGCTTCTTCAATTGCTCCCTCCACTGTTGGGGCATCCGGCTGAATTTGCCAACCCGAAAAAGAGGCTCCATCAAACTCAATGGACAAAAAATATCTGGACATTCTAAAAGTTAAGCCTAAAATTCACCGTGTAGTAGAACGCCTGCGGCTGTTTTGTATAATCCATGGAAAGCCTGTCCACATTGGATGGCCAGTTACTATGCACCGCCATAGCCTGCTTAGATAGTCCAATAGTGCCCATGCCTGTAGCATTTGAACCTAGAATACTGGAAAAACTAGCACCTGATCCTATCGGTTCTAATCCCAAATGTGTTTGAAACCCCAATTTATTTGCATCTCTAACCAAGCCAAAAGCATGAATACCACTAATGACGCGATTAACTACCATTAAGGTTACCAAAGCTGGAAGCTGATTGTTGTTCTTATCAACCCGTTCGCGCATATCGTTAAATTGACTTCGGCTCGAGCTAGATTCCCAATTCCATTCATTTTCTGGAATTTGCTCCAAACGTTTGTTCCAATTGCGTGTTCTCAGCTGATAATCATTGTATAAAGCCAGGTTGTCATGATTTGACACAGCCAGGTACACCTCCCTATCTCGACTCGCTAAATCTATACCCGCGTTACTCTGCGCAAAGGTTACCAATTCATCTTCTAAGAAGGATCCCCGATATCGAATACCCACATACGAAAGAATAAGTGAAACATCGAGCGCCATATGCCACTGTCCTCGAGTCCATTGCTCAGGATTGGCATAATATTCACCCCACCCAGGTAATAGGAACGAACGCCTTAGAGCTGCTGCTGGATTTTTCTGCTGGTTGATGTCATTATTTTCCCGCAAAAAAAGCTCCGCATTATTCCAGGGATTTTTTGATGCCTCATTTGAGCGCAACGAGAGATTATTTCTCGTATCCATCCCAACATGTTGAGTCTGGGCAAATGCTAATGGCGAAAGACCAAACAAGAGTACGAGCGCAATTACTGCTCCGAGTTTACCGGTACCTTGCTTGTAGAGAGATTTCATTTATACTGCCATTTTTCGTTCACTATCCCAATGTCGCAAAATAGAAATACTAAATCCAATCATTAGTAAGAAGGTGCCTGCCCAGACAACAGATATCAATGGTTTTTTCTCTGCTACAATAAGTATCCACTCGTCGCCAAATCCTTCCGGGAGTCCTGTAATACTGAGCTCGATACTGTCACTCTCTGGGTCTAATTTGGTAAACCGAACGGACAGGTTATAGGCTTCAATTTCTACTGGGAACGAAGCCGTAAAGCTTTCACCACCTTCATTATAAACAGCAAAAAGAGGCTCCAAACTATACTTTGTATTACTAGGCAGGTGAACAAAATCGAGTTGTGCGCGGACACCTACTCCTTTACCGGTTGGCACATTAGTTGAATCAACCATAATGAAATCATTAAATTGAAAAGAGAACGGTCCTAACTCTTTGCTCTGTCCTCTTGTAAAACTAATCACTTGAGCTTCTTCATCACCGGAAGTAGAATTGCCTTGGCCCGTTAGACTGGCTCCTAAGGATGCCGTAGTAGAGTCTTGACTCAGACCAACTGGTTGAATTTGATTTGCCTTGGCATTGCGGTTATTGACATTTTCAATGTATGAACTCCCAGCTACGTACAAATAAATATCACTTAGCCACCCAGTACGCACATCAGGATCAACCGACCACTGAATATTATCTTGGGTGGAAGTAGTTAGCATAGGATACACTTCTGGATTCATACCAAAGCTTCGCCCACTTTTTAAATCGGTAAAACTAAGCGCATAGGTTTGTTGGCCAGGCCTATTTTGATTATCAATGGTATAGCCACTATACAGTACTTCATAACGATTATTAAGCACTTTGGGCTCGTTTAGTTTAAGTTCTAGCATTTCGACCGTCTGTGAGACGGTGAATCCTTGTTCATCAGTTACTTCACCACTAAGAACACGATCATTATAGTTGCTAGTCCGTTCGTCAAGTAGTGGACTATTATAGGCCGATGAAAACAAAATACCCACTAACAATAGTCCGAAGCCCACATGAGTGGTCACTCCGCCAATGAGTTTGGGTTGCTTTTTTGCCAATCGGAACAACACCCATAGATTTCCTACGATTGCAAAGAAACCTGCAAACAAGTAAATCATGTAATAAAAATTTCGCACCTCATATACCATAATAGAGATAATAGTTGCGAACGAAGTGACTAAAAGAGGTTGGATCAATGCAGATGAAAGGGATTCTGCATCGTGCTTTTGCCAAAACAACATTTGACCAATAACCGTCATCAATGCCATGATGATAGCAATGGGCATGCTCCAATCATTGTAAAAACTTATTTCAGGCGGGGTAGGATTTTCATTAAACAGCAGTCCAATAATGGGAGAACTAGTACCCAGAATGATCACCGCGCCAAGAATGAACAGCGCCATCGCCCCAGATACCGTCATGAATTCCCTAGTCAATATACCATGCTCTTTGTTGGGGCTTGGTAGTTCTTTGTACCGATAGAAGAACATACCTAAACCGACAATGGTTACCACCAACATGAATACCAAGAGTTGATTGTATAAACCTAAATCCACAAAACTGTGAACCGAAGAATCTGCCAATATCCCAGAACGTGTTAAAAAAGTTTCATACACAATTGAAATATAGGCCAATATAGCGAACAGCAGTGATGACTTTTGCGCAATAGAGCTTTTGCGCTGGATAATCATTGTATGAATACCTGCAGTACCGAATAACCACGGTACTAATGAGGCATTTTCAACGGGATCCCAAGCCCAATATCCGCCAAAGCTAAGTGTGATGTAGGCCCAATATCCACCCAGAAATATTGCGGTTAATAGGGATAAATTCGCTCCTAATGTCCATGGCAATGCTGGCCCTACCCACTCATTATATTTTCTTTTCCATAAAGCGGCCATCGCAAAACAGTAGGGAATGGTCATCATGGCAAAACCAATAAATAGCACGGGTGGATGGATCATCATCCAGGGACTTTTCAATAGATCATTCAATCCAGAACCATCTGCTGGTACAAAATTTGGATTCGCCTGAATAAATGGTGCATTAGGCATTTCTTCGGCAATGGTACGGAACGGAGAAGCACCTAAACTGAGGTAATCTGCATGCCAACCCACAATCATTGACAACAAAAAAACCTGGGTCATGGTCAGAAAAAACATAACCGGTGCTCTGTATGGCTCCCTAGTCCACTTAATCAACATAAATCCACTAATACAAGAAAAAAGTATCCATAACATGAAACTTCCTTCTTGCCCACCATAAAAAGCTGACCACAAATATTTTGGGGCCAAGTCCAAGCTGGTGTAATTGAACACATAGTAGTACTGAAACTGATGTTCGAATATCAACTTAACTAGCAAGGCAGATGCAAGTAACAGAAAAAAGCCCTTCAAACTAAAAAATAAATGACCCCATCGAATCATCTTTTCTTTGTCTTCACGGGAGGCAATCCCATAGAAAACCAAACTAATGATCGAGCTAATAAACGATGCGTTTATTAACCACTTTCCAATAATTCCTTCCATAATTAGCTTCCTTGAACCCCAGCGGCTACGGGTTGAGTTCCATAACTGTCTACATCAGTCGCATTGTATTTAGAAGGGCATTTCATAAGCATTTCGTCCGCATAGAAAACGTCATTTCTTAGCTCACCAATTACCACTAGACGATCTGCTTGCTCAAAGTTATTGGGTTTTGGACGACTATAAATGACTTTTTTAACTTTTCCAGACTCATCTTTCATGTGGAAACTAAACTGCATCGTTTCTCTTGAAAACCCGTATTCCATCGTTGGTTCCCAACTTCCTGGTACATGAGCTGTTTTTAGTTTAGCCGCTTTATCAAAGTCGGTATAGGTGCTGATGCTCTCCCCAAAATTATACAGGAGCAATGAGGTGAAGGCAATAATTGCGATGCTTCCAAAAATTAATTTAGGTTTCATTTGATGAATGATTTAATTGGTTTTCGAGCAAGGAGATTTTTTTATCTACGCGAGTAAGATACACAATCAATACCGTCCAAATAATTAAGGTTACCCCTAATACAACAAAGATGAGGTTGTTTGAACTCATAAAGCTCGCAAAGAATCCCTCCCCTTGATTGGCTGCAGCTATCCATTTATCTGAATATGCCTCGCTTAACGTATCCATAGGGGCAACGTCTGTAGCGTCTTGAAACATATTCGTTACTAAAAATAACAGCTGAGTTAAGTACATAGCTTATATTGGATTTCTAAGTGTTTGTTCTGAAATGTATCTGACCCGATATGCTCGGTAAGTTATGTCGTATACCCAATACGATAAAGCGATGAAGCCTATCATGGCTGGGTATAAGATAAACCTTAGTTCGGCAGCTGTAATTTCAGAAAAGGCCGGATTCCCATCCGCTCCTGGATGCAGGCTAGTCAACTGACGTGGAACTACGTACAATAAAAATGGAATAGTACTTACTGCAAATATATTATAAACTGCAGATATTCGCGCTCTTTTTTTGGGTTCGTCAAAGGCAGATCTCAGCATGAAGTATGCAACATAAATCATCAAGGCCAGTGCAGCCAAATTCATTTTGGGCTCGGCGAAAGTCCACCAGGTTCCCCAGGTAAACCGAGCCCATAATGAACCAGTCAAAAGTCCACAAACCCCAAAAACAATCCCTGTTTTAGCCGCTGCCTCTGCTTTAATATCGACTAGCCAATCTGCTTTTCTTAAGTAATTTATACTATGATACAGACTTATGAGGAACATGGCATACATAGCCATCCACATAGGCACATGGAAAAATAGGTTACGGGCGGTCTGCTCCAAGATGGGTATAAATGGGATATTTATCAGGAACCCACCCACAATAACCAGACTCATCCAAATAATAATTAGATATTTCCAGAATTTCACAGGAGCATCTTTGGGGTTAATTTAGATTTAAATATACTAAATCAGACCTTATTCTGCTCTAAAATCGGACATATTTTACAGTTCTTGTTAAATAATCATTAATTAGAATTTAAACTGAATTGAAAACTGCAATTCGTAATCCCGCTCCCATTCATTAAGAGCTGTCTCACTCATTATTATTGAATTAGGAATACCCTTAACAAAAAATGTATCGGTGTATAAATACCGGTTAAAGCGGAGGCTTAGGGCAATTTTGTCATTAACTGGTTGCGTTATCCCCACAAAAAAATTGTATTGATACAGAAAATTTCTAAATGATTCCACGGAATTTATTGTCAGTGAATAGGATTCAATACGCCTACCTACTCCCAATCCACTGTATAAAAAAGGTGCTTTCCTATTACTCGAGCTTAATGAATGAAGTGTTGTCCCAATAAAGCCTTCGAGATTGAGACTTTGCGTCTTAGCTGTTTCGCTTTCAAATAATAATGCTTGATAGTCTCCTTTAACCTGATTATTAAAGGACTCCGATTTATAATTGACTCTTATACCCAACTGATTGGTTACCATTTTCGAAATACCGATATGCCCGTTTAAACTATTGCCAGAGGAAAATACACTGAGTTCGTATCCCTTGGTGTAGTTAGTGCTTTGAAACCGATACATCCCCTCTATTATCCAATCTCCCTTCTTGAGCCATGGTGTTGAACTCAATGTTAACGATTCATATACTCTGGTAGAATCACCATCTAAGCTACTTACTATCTTTAATTTAGATGCTACGATACGTTCATTATGAAACGAAGCACTGACTATAGGACTTACCCCAATCAGTAAAACAGCTAATAAAAAAATGGACTTTATCATCATTATACTCTTATTCATTTTTTCCTCCCTAGCACCAAACCTATGCTTAGTTCATAACTTAAGGAATGACCAGTTCGGCTTAAATTCCAGTTAGGGCCAAACTCTATACTAATGCCTCTACCTTCGCTTCCCTGTAGTAACCAACCTGCCTGAGTACCTATCTCCCATTGACCTTCATAACTGTTTTCAAGTTGATTTATTCTGTTTTCGATGTTATAGTTTAAGCCTGATCGGAATTGAATAAATCCGTATCCCATAGTCTGCACCTTTGTATTCCAACGTACAATCCCAGCTAGAGAGCCGCCTGAAAGATTTATACTTTCAAAATCCCCGTTGGGTACGTACTGAGCCTTTATTCCCGCTAAATAACCGGTGGAAAATTGCCCTTTAAATGGATTCAAGCGCAAATACTCCAAGTCTAGTGTTCTAAGCTCAATAGAGTTTATTTCAGTATTATTCGCGTCTTTAAGTTGGGTGATGTTTATTTCAGAAAGAAAAGAAGCTTGTAAATTAGATAGGGCATAGGGGTGATATAGCTCCTTTTCGCCCTTTTCTTCAAACTCATGAGATTGAGCCCAAACGTTGGTATTCGTGCTTAATACACTTAGTAAAAAACTAAAAAGCACACACGTATATAGTGTATTCATATGGTAACCTATTGTTTTATTATGTAACGGTTTGTTTGTGAATTGTTAACCTAGCTAATTAAGCTAGAAGCCTAAGTCTTGTAACACAGAGTCCAAATCGAAGCTTCGCTCTACAGTAAATTTAGTCGTATGATACCAAGCTGAACTCCCACTAAAATGCCCCACCACCAAAGTATCTTTAGGTGCAGACTCCCGACTCACACCTTTGAACTGTATGTTGCTAAGGCTCGCTATTAATCTGTAATTATTCAGATTAAGCAGATCCATTGAGTCGATCATGTAGTTTTCTGCCAACGTATCAAAGGCTACCAAAAACTGACCGACGAAATCATGCAGAGGTCCAACGTCTTCATTGTGAAAAGCAAGACGATGATAAATCTCCCCTTCATTTACAATTTGTTCCCTGTCTATTATATCTGCAAAATAGGGAAAGCGTAACGTTCTAGCTTTACGCATATCTTTCATGAATGCAAAGATAAACCCCGCGCGAGTATGGTGCCCACTATAGTAATAGTCTAAACTTTCGGTTGAAGGTACATGAAGTCTCAAATCATCAAAGGATGAATTAATTTGCTCTTCACCTAAAAAAGAACCTTTTGGTGGGTAATAGATCGGTGATTCTAGTTCATTTATTCCGACTTCATACACCTCTCCACTATGGTAGTGTCCTATCTCCGTGGATATGACATACTCGCTGGGTAGTTCGGCATCTACTGGATCAGGTATGGTAGTTTGGGTACCAAATATTCGTCCATCGGATAATTCCACGCTCATTTCGTAGCTTCCTGAGGCCTTGATTAGCAATTCATTATTGACATCTTTAAATATTCCATTCTGTGTATGCTGAAAGATTACTTCCCGGTAATCAGAAGTGTTAAGAGGTCCTTTTATCACCACTTTTGCCCCACCATCTGGACTATAGTCGAGGTAAAAAGCTTCAATAAACATTTCTATTGTTTCAATCAAAGTGGGTTTATGTAGCGGATATAAATCAGGTAATGGCATAACGTCCTCAACTATGGGTATAGAATTAACCGTACCTACTAGTATCTCAGGATTATTTACCATGGTATCCGTAGCTGCCTCTAAATGCCCCATTATGAAAGGGGTATTTGGCGGAAGAGGTTCAAACCCCTCATTTTGAACACTAGTTGCTTGATAACATCCGCTGAGAATAAGAACGCTAAGGATTAACATTAAACATGCACTATTGTAACGACCATTGGGTCTTTTAATGCTACCAAAGCCGATAAAACCAACAGTATTTGCGGTTGCGGTAATTGTTCTTGTGATACAGCCAATTAAGGCCTTTAAACCATTGTGTAGATTAAACCCTATCATAAACCCACCTTGTTAACTTATTATGAATTAATTATTTGTAATAGAGCACCCTAAAACCTTGGGCTTCCAACCCAAGATTTTAGATGCTATAACGCTACATCACCCAATCATGTGACATTACGAGTTGACTACTCTACCAATGAAGAGAAGGTATATAGCATATACTTACTCGTTGTGACATGATTTCTGGAATATTTTACATTGTTGTTAAAACTATTAACAGCAGCCATTGAAATGTTGTGCACCCCGCTTCGAGGTATAATATCATCACTGCTGCCATATCGATGACTCAGTACATTAAAATGAGCCAAATATTGTTCAACCCTATCAGTCTCTAAATTCAATGAATTAACGAGTTTGGTATAAATTTTATTGCCATATCTTCGTAGAGAATGCCATCGGTAATGTTTATCATCTTCTATGAGTATTAACCGCCAAGTTCCCCTCATTTGGCTCATATTGATTAATGGGAAATAGTCTACATAATCATGATAAAAATGACTGCTATTAGGGGTTGGAAGTTGGTAACGGACGGTGTTATTGAAGGAATAATAATGATCCGCAAAATTTACATCTGGTACGCTATAATATCGAAAGAATGGATAATACCGATCAGCACCCTCTATAAGAGTGTTCACTGAAAAGCCAGCTACAGGCGTAAAATTAAATACCCGATCGAAGCGATATCTGTATTGCAAAGGAAAGCTCCCACTGGACTCCAAATCCATGAACATTTGGACTTCCCCAGCACCATCTCCGTCACCTGAATACGGTAAGCGCATTCCTTTAAGTGTCAAATAAACAGAGTTTGGTTGAAACCTTCCTGGATCCGCTCCCCTTCCTAAATTGCGGATCATTCCACTTTTAGCTGCTATACCGCCTTCTGCTCCTAGCTCTTCTGCCGCGGCATCTGCAGCAGCATTGTCTTCATTGAGCTGACAATCTTGAAATGCTTTAACATCTAGGGTTTGATCGCATTTTGTTGACTCTACAACCACCGCATCTAACACCAACAAACGGTTTTCCTGAGCGATAGACTGAGCCTTTTGATCAAGTTTATCCCATATGAGTCCCTCTTCACTAAAGTGTAGGCGTATTCGGTCGTCTACATTCTCCAAGGACACTGCTTCCACTTCAACTGGCCAATGTTCCGTATTCCCTGATCCATCCTGCAAGTAGAAGCGATCTGGACTTAGAAAAGTGTACAAAGGAGACGAAGATTGAGCTTTGTGCATGGCTTCTATACCTAGGTTATTTTCAGCATTCGAGTTGATTGAAAAAAATGACGTTATAGCCATGATGAATTCATCGGGCTCTCCACCTTGGTTTTCAACTTGAATTCGACCAGGTAGCTGCGATGATCCTTTTGCTTTCCCCTCCAGTTGATGCAAAGGATAGAATTCCTCCATTGTCTCGACATCAATGGCATCATCTGAAAGTCGGGCTCTCCTAGCCTCTCGTATTTTTTCCTGTAGTTCTACTCCCATGACTTGAATAAGCTGGTGCTGATAGGCGCCCATAGCCCCATCAGCCCGGAAATCTCGTTGCTTAAGGGTAAGTGTTGGGGAACTTGTTGGATCATTCACCTCAGCATCTTGGCTTAAGCTAGACGTGAGTGATGTGCTGTTAGATTCACATGCGGTGAATAGTATTGCTAATACTACACCTATATATATAGGTATAGCTCTCTTGTAGTTATTCATACTAACCTCTCTTGATTTTTGATTATGTATTGTGTGCACAAACACAATAAGAAAGAAGAGGGCTAGGCGCAAAATAAAAAAGCCTAAGTAAAGTATTTACATATAACTACGTAGCAACAAGAGGAAAGTGGGTAGCACGTTCAAATAGAGCTTTAAAGCTCCGTAGTTAGCCCTTGGCACTCAGGCCTTTTTGCACCCAATTGCGTTCCCAATTGGCTACTGTTGCTAGCCATAATAGCCCTGCTAGCATCAACCCAACCGCGTACAAGGTAATCAGGCTTTGAAGTTCAAAGAATTTCCACTCCAGTAGCACCGATGCCACGATGACCGATAGCGAATTACCCAGGGTAAAAAGCAACCATTCGGTACTGAACACTCGGCCTCGAAAGTTATCTTCGGATCTTTTTTGCAGGAGTACCGTAGAAGTGACCCAGTTTGCTCCTGATGCGGCATGAGCCAACAACACAAAGGCAAACATCATCCACCAGACCTGGGTCAATCCTACCACCATATACATGGCACCTGACAATGCAATACTACCCCCCATTACTCGTATCCAGTGACGCTCATCAGTAAAGTGTTGGCGGGCAATAACAGGGCCAATACCAGTACCAATTCCCCTAGCAGCGTAGAGCAATCCCAAACCAACGCTCCCCATTTGTAAAATGTTATCACTCACCAAAACAAGCATGTATACCAATCCACCTAGAAATATGGTGGAGGTTCCCTTTGCCACAGCTGGCCGTAAAATGTGATGGTTATCGCGTAAATAACGAATCCCTAAGAGTATATCGAGTACAATATTCTGACGAATATCTGCCCAAAGTGACGGTTTGGTTTTCCCCTCAGTAGTACTTGAGCGCCGCTCCTCTTGGGGAATGACCGCTCGATAAATAAACCACGCCGAAACCAAATAGGTTATCGCGTCCAAGATAAAAACAGCTTCCACACCAATCCATTCAGTAGCAAAACCACCTATCGCCATTCCTGTGGTAAAAATTATACTCCAAGTTGCCGTCGATATAATGTTGGCATCAACTAAGCGCTCAGGTGGTGCCACATTGGGAATGGAGGCTGTTTTAGCGGGTTCAAAAATAGCTGAAAGCATCATCTGAAACCCCGTCAATGCGTAGGCTAACCAAAGAAGGCTTTCCTGCTGAACGAGTAACATAAGCAGCAAACTTAAGGCCCGACCTCCATCACATATAATCATGAGTAAGCGTCGATTAAAACGATCTGTCAGATAACCTGCAATGGGGGAAAAAAATGCTAAACTCAGCATCTTTACAATAATCACCAAGCCTAACAAGAACTCCGAATCGGAGTAGCGCTGCACCAAGGCATAGAGCGCCAAAAGACCAAACCAATCCCCAAAATTAGATATTGCCTGAGCAATCCATAATCTACGAAAGGAAGGGTACTCTTTTATGAGCTCGACAAAGGGAGTAAACGCCTGCCTAAAGGTCTTTTTGGGCGTTTTAGCATCCACCATAATTTATTCTACTCCGGTAGATCCAAAGCCGCCATGGCCTCGATCTGTTTGGTCCAAATCGCGCATTTGAACAAGCTCTGCTTGATGTATTTTTTGCACGACCATCTGAGCCATACGGTCTCCATGTTTGACCGTAAATGCTTGCTGACCGTGATTAATAACAATGAGATGAATTTCGCCTCGGAAATCGGAATCAATCGTTCCGGGACTGTTTGCCATGGTTATTCCATGCTTAATTGCTAGACCACTTCGAGGCCGAATCTGAACTTCATAACCCTGCGGAATGGCCATTATTATGCCGGTAGGCACTAAAGCACGCTCTCCTGGCGCTAAAGTGATGTCCTTCGTTAAAGCTACCCGAACATCCATACCAGCAGCTCCCTGAGTTTGGTAAGTCGGAAGTGGGAGATCCTTGGCATGGGGCAATTGAATACACTTGATTATGGGTTTTTCCTTCGCGTTTGGTTCCGTCTGTGGTTTGTCCATCTCGTTTGGTTCCGTCTGTGGTTTTAGATCCTTCATTTTCTTACTCCATGCCCCGCCGGCTAACCTGGTCAGAACCCCCTTCTCGATATTCAATCAATTTTACAACGGCATTGCCTAAGAACATTTTAACCCTCGCTTCCAATGGAATCCTTAGATCATCTTGTCCAAAAAAAGCTACAAAGCGACCACTAAATCCGAATGGCCCAACTATATCAACGGTGCGCCCATTGGTTTTATAGGTTGCTATCGGTTCCTCAAATGCCTCATATGCTCGCATTTCAGTGGCTGAGCTATGATCAAAATCAAGAAAGCCGAGCTTTTTACTCACATATACTGGCAGTTCCGTATTCGCCCCACCACCGGCAAATAAGCGCGAATAAACAAAAACAATGTGCCCAGCCGTAGCCGGCTCCACCAAGGAAAGCTCTCCTGTGGTTTCATCTTCTTCTTTAAAGAACACATGCTCAGCCTCTCTATCAAAACGGTACACAATTTCATCCCATTCCTCTTCGTCCACATTATCCTTCCAAAAAAGACTGCTCACTGGCAAGCCTTCTTCGTTGACATAAAATAGGGTGTGAAACTCATCCCGTTCATAGCCAATCAACGGGAGTCGGTCATTCGATATCATCCGAGTGAACAAGTGATGATGCACCCGATCATTATATACCGTATCGGGCAAAATACTTACCTCTACCCATCCTAGGGTGAAAAATCCATAGCGCACCTCATACCTAAACCACTCTCCAGCCCTCAAAATATCTGGCACAGTGGGTTGTCCGTTGGCTAATGTTCCCTTTGGCTCGGGTCCCTGTGATTCGAGATCGGATTCATGCGTTTCTGGTCCCTGTGATTCGAGATCGGATTCATGCGTTTCTGGTTCCTGTGATTCGAGATCGGATTCATAAATCTGCTGCTTAAAAAAAGACACGGAAGCTACTGCTTGCGTCATATACAACAAAGTCAATACCGCTATCAGAGACAAACTAAAAACAGCCTGCCTCGTATCCATGAACCTGAAGAAAGATGCTTTTTTAATCCAGTATTTCATGTTGTTTTGCAAATTGTTCAAATGCTTCCTCATCAAAACCCACCAAAACTGACTCCTCTAGTACTAATATTGGGCGTTTGAGCATACTTTGGTGCTCGTGAACCAGCTCGAGCAATTCCTCATCGCTTAGATTTTTATCCTTGATTTCTAACTTTCTATAGGTAGTACCGCGAGTATTCACAAGCACATCGACCCCTACCTTATGGGCCAGATCAGAGATTTCATCTTTAGATAGAGGTTCTTTTTTAACATGGACAAATTCATAGGTGATACCTTTTTCCTCTAGCCAAGAACGTGTATCTTTAATTTTATTGCAGTTGGGAATGCCGATAAGATATAGCATGATGAAAGTGATTAAATTAATTGCTTCTTCCGTAAAATACGGGTCGGTTCGTCTAAAACCCACACTTAATATCACCAAACCAATGAAAAGCATTAACCGTTTATTAATTCCCTGTTTTTTTCTACTCTTTGGGCTAATGCTTAATAGCTGCCAGCAAGACAGTGCTCAACAGCAGTTTGAGGCAGAAGCCTATGGTCCGGCCGAGGGCTACACAGAAACAGATTTACAACAAAATGTACTCTCTCAGGATAAACAGGATTGGAGAGTATCGCCCTATTACGAAGGCTTAATTCGAGTACTTCCCCTTTTCCCTAATCCTATAAACTACGGCGGAACGGCCTATTTGGAGATAACCCTGAATGGCGCTCCGGTTCAGTCCTATGTAGAATTGGGATATTTAAATTTCAATAACCGCTGGATTCCCCTTCAACAAGAAACCATAGGTTCGGAGTTTGAGTTGGTCACCTTTGTGATTGATTCGCGGAATTTTGGTTCAAGTGCCGAATTAGCACGTGGTCTACATCGGCTACTTCTATACGACGGAAACCAGCGACTGATTACCTATGGCGACATTTTTATTCAATAACCTTCTTTTTTCATAGAATGAGGAAATTATATACCTCTGAAATCGAGGTGCTTTCTCGACTTATTTTCCCCGAACCTTACGATGTGCTGTTGGAAGAAACAGGACTCCCACCAGGTGCGCTCAGAGATGACTTAATTACACTCATCAATTTTCGATTAATCGAAGTCTGGCAAAGTGGGTCAGTGGAAATTAATCGCGCAACTTCTTATGATTCAGACCATATTGAAGGGTATACCTTCAGGGCTACGGCAACGGGTCTAAAACATATTCGCAAATAAATTCCCACGTGAAACAGCAAATAAGCTATAAAAACGAGCATATAAGCCTTGAAATTGGGCCTTCTGAAGGGGTGGCTCAAGTAAACGGGGAACATTGTGAATACGAGTTTACCGAACATAACGGGCGCTTTTACTTTCGTGTTGGAACACGGCAATGGATTCTTGCCAATGTAAAAGTAGAGGGAACTCAGATCCGTTTTGACATCGATGGACAACCCGTAGAACTACAGGTAAAAAACGAACAGGCTTTGTTACTTGAAACGCTTGGTATGAAGGCAGAGCTGGAGCAATCTGTTGGAGATATTAAGGCTCCTATGCCAGGTAAAGTACTATCCATTGATGTTCAACAGGGAGATCAGGTCCAAAAGGGTGACACCTTATTGGTGCTCGAAGCCATGAAAATGGAAAATGAAATCAAAGCACCCATTCAAGGACGGGTTAAGACTATTCAAGTCGAATTAGGGCAGACCATAGAAAAACAAACCTTACTAATGGAGTTAGAATAATTTGGACAAATTTATTGTGAAGGGGCCTACCCTATTGAATGGAGATATTGCTATCAGTGGTTCTAAAAATGCTGCTTTACCTCTTTTAGCTGCGGCTTTACTGGCTGATGAACCCGTCATCGTAGAAAATGTTCCTCGGCTACAGGACATCTATACTTTCAACAACGTATTACGTGTCGTTGGTGCACAGGTTCAATTTCAGGATACCGAGAACCGAGTTGTCATTGATCCTTCTAATGTAAATTACTTAGAGGCGCCTTATGATTTAGTTAGAAAAATGAGGGCTTCATTTTACATGCTCGGTGCCCTAGTAGGCAAACATGGTTATGCCAAAGTATCTATGCCGGGTGGCTGTGCATGGGGGCCTCGTCCGGTCGATTTACACTTGAAAGGGTTGGAAGCTATGGGTATTTCAATAAACTTGGACAAAGGATATGTAATTGCCAAAGCCGGGGCAAGTGTTCCCGGTGGTCGGTATAGACTAGAACCAAGCAGTGTAGGGGCAACGATTAATTTATTGCTTGCTGCTGTGCTGCGAGCTGAATCGTTTACCATTGAAAATGCGGCTAAGGAACCGGACGTCGTGCAGTTATGTACGGTATTAAACTCAATGGGGGCTAACATTAGCGGAGTAGGCAGCGACACCTTGACCATTAAGCAAGTACGTACACTCTCTGGAGGTACTTTTCGAAATGATCCTGATAGAATAGAAGTGGGAACCTTTATGATAGCTGCGGCTATGCTTCCAGAATCTTCGCTTCGTTTAATCGGCTGTAATGCCGGGCACTTAGGTAGTTTCCCTGACCTACTTCGCCAAACAGGAGCAAGGGTCGACATGGAGGGTGAAATCATTTCAGTTCAAGCACCTGAGGTCCTCGAACCCGTGAGTATTACTACCGATATTTACCCTGGCTTTCCAACCGATCTTCAAGCACAATGGGCAACCATGCTAACCCAAGCGCATGGAGATTCTACGGTCACCGATACAGTTTATTTTGATCGTTTTAGTTATGTACCTGAACTCAGCCGGCTGGGTGCACAAATGAGTTTAACTCAGAATACCGTTCGTATACAAGGGCCCAGTGCATTAGAGGGAGCTTCCGTCATGAGTACAGATTTGCGCGCGAGTGTGAGCTTAGTACTAGCGGGTATGGCGGCAAAGAACACTACAGAGATCCTCCGTATATATCACTTAGACCGTGGATATGAGAGCTTAGAAAATAAACTAAATGCGGTTGGGGCAAAACTAAGTAGAGCCCAAGAATAAATTTACTTTAGTCTCACTTTGACTGTATATTGATTACGAAGCAATTCAAGTTGTGAAGGTGCTCTTCTATATTTACAGAAACAACGCACATCGCATCGTTAACACGAATATTTCACTATAAATGGTACGGTCCTGTTCTTACAACACGAGTACTTTGGTACTTTTAATGCTGTTGATACGCGCACAGAAAAGCGTTATGGACCTATTTTATTTACTTCTCGCTGCTTTCAAAGCAGCACCCACAACACTATGCTCATCCAATTCCGAGCATAGTCCAAACCAAACAAATTTAACACGGGCATCTGCCCAACCAACGACCTGTACATCTGGAACGATGAATTCAGCTGACCAAATAGCAACTGAAAATGATGAAGTATGGCGAAGAATTCAACCCTTGGTTAACCAAGCTCGTTGGTGTTTAACACAGAATTTCGATGAAAAATCAAATTATAATACACTCTTCCGGCAATCAAAACCGGATCGCGCTCCTAGAGAATGGAGAATTAGCGCAGCTCTTTATAGAATCAGAGGAAAATCAACGTACCGTAGGCAATATATATGTTGCACGTGTCCATAAAGTAATGAGTGGCATTCGTGCCGCCTTTATTGACATGGGCACTCCGAAGGATGCCTTCTTGCATTTCTCAGATGCCGGCGATCATTTGGATGAGTACATAAGCATGCTCAATGGCCCCAAAGCCATCCCCAAACACATGCATAATACGTTGTCCAAAAAAGAGGAAATGACGAATTCGGATCGTCAAGTACTCGCCGGTCAGCTACTTAAAACAGGTCAAAAATTATTGGTTCAAATCGTAAAAGAGCCGATTGGATCCAAAGGGCCAAGAGTCTCCACCGATATAACCATAGCCGGTCGATTTCTTGTGCTTATACCTATGGGGGATTACATCGCTGTCTCAAAGCGTATTAGTAACTATAAGGAACGTCGCCGCTTAAAAGGGATCTTAAATGGCATGGTACCCGACGGGTTTGGGGTTATTGTCCGAACCGTAGCCCAAGACCAGGAACAGGAGGCAATTGAAGAAGATTTACGTACGGTCCTGAAAAAATGGGAAAAATTAGCTGAACGTCTTGAAGAGGCAGAACCACCTAGTTTATTGTACAACGATTTGGACATGACCGAGAGTCTAATCCGGGATTTGTTTGCTAAAAACTATGACCGGGTTCTCGTAGATGATCAGAAAATGTTCAAGCAAATAAAAAGTTATGTGCAGCAGATTGCCCCTCAAATGATGCCCAATGTGGAACTATTCAAGGGTAAAGAGCACATTTTTGACCATGTGGGTATCAGCGAAGATGTGAATTCTATTTTTAATCCACGTGTTCGTATGAAAATGGGTGGGTATCTTATTTTTGAGCAAACCGAAGCCATGTATGTGGTGGATGTTAATTCAGGTCCCTATGCTGCCAAACAAAAGCAAGAAGATAATTCACTTAAGACCAATTTAGAAGCCGCTCGAGAGATTGGCAAACAACTCCGCTTACGTGATATCGGCGGAATCATTGTTGTTGATTTCATTGATTTAAAAGACGAAAAAAATCGAAAGAAAATCTACGATGAATTAAAAAAGGAATTCAGGAAAGATCCCGCTAAGACGAATATCATTGGGATGAGTGATTTTGGTCTTGTACAAATAACTCGACAACGCATCCGTCCATCGGTGATTAACTCCGTATCCAATGCTTGCCCTATGTGTGGTGGATCGGGTAATGTTGTTACACAAGATACCATACTTACGGATATCGAAAGTTGGATTAGCAAATTCAAGCATTCCACAAGTTACCGGGCCATAGATCTATATGTAAACCCCTACCTAAAAAGCTATCTAACAAAGGGTATCTTTAGTACACGTTGGAAATGGATGACGAAGTACCATGTTCGAGTTTCCTTAGTTGGCGATGATAAAATATCCTTAAACGAATTTCATGTTACCCTAGCAGGCTCAGAAATTGACATTACCGATGCTGTGCTTCAAGGGGCTTCCCTGGACGAACTGCTTGAAAAGCATGAATTAGAAGAACTAAAGGTTAATAAACCCGACCCAGATCAGTTGGAGTACACAAAAAAAGACCGAACTGGGAAGAGTAGTAGTCACCGTAATAATGGGACTAAAAATCCAAGAGGCAATGGTCAATCTAGTATGCCACAAAATACGACCAGCCATGACAACCGGACTACACCAAATAATCGCTCTAATGGTAAAGATTCAAGTGAATCAAGGAATGGCAACTCAAAGGTTACCGTTGTACTTAAAAAAGATAAATCAGAGGAAGCTTAATATTAGAATCGTTAGAACAATGTGTACTCAATACTATTGAGGAATAGGATTGAGTACACAGTGTTCTAGAAAATTTTGAAGCTCTACTGAGGACGACCGTTTATAAATCATGTTATTATGTCAACATTTCAACTTCATGCTACTACCGTAATAGGAATTATCCACAATGGAAAAGCGGCTATTGGTAGTGATGGGCAAGCAACTTTAGATAAAACCGTTATGAAATCAACGGTAAAAAAGGTACGCAAAATTGGCCAAGGAACTATATTAGCTGGATTTGCAGGTTCGACAGCTGACGCCTTTACCCTATTCGAGCGCTACGAGGAAAAGCTTAGTGCATACAATGAAAACATGCAGCGAGCAGCCGTAGAATTAGCCAAGGACTGGCGCAAGGATAAGTATTTACAAAAGCTAGAAGCTCTCTTAGTGGTCATGAATGATGAACATGCCCTCATTATTTCAGGGCAAGGAGATGTCATTGAACCGGATGATAACATTGTCTGTATTGGAAGTGGAGGTAGCTATGCCCTGTCTGCGGCACGAGCAATGGTTAAACATGCTCCGGATCTGAGCGCACGAGATATGGTCGAAGAAGCACTGCGAATAGCTGCTGATATTGATATATACACCAATCATAACCGTACCATTTTAGAACTTTAGTATGAAAAAGGCTATGCATTTAACTCCTCAACAAATTGTAGCAGAACTGGATGGATATATCATCGGGCAAAAAGCAGCAAAACGATCCGTTGCCATAGCCCTTCGGAATAGGTGGCGTAGAATGAATGCCGATCCTGAAATTCGCGAAGAAATTGTACCTAATAACATACTCATGATTGGCCCAACTGGGGTTGGGAAAACGGAAATTGCGCGTCGTTTAGCTAAGCTTGCCATGGCCCCTTTTATCAAAGTAGAAGCCTCTAAATTTACCGAAGTTGGTTATGTTGGTCGCGATGTCGAATCCATGGTTCGGGATTTAACCGAATTTGGGATTACGATGGTTAAAACCGAAATGCAGGAACGCATAAAGGGTAAAGCTGCTGAGAATGCACAAGAACGTATTTTGGATATTCTTATTCCCCCCCTTAATTCCAAAGGCCTTGGCTTTGGCAACGCTACTATGCGCAATAACACCGAGCAAGCAACAACCACCGTACCCCAACAAGACAATTCCCCTAGCTCCGATGAAGAATTAAATCAACGAACCCGAGAGCGGTTTCGTGAAAAATTGAACAATGGGGAGTTAGACGATCGAACTATAGAAGTAGAGGTTAAAAAATCTACTTCGCCTACCATGCAGGTCTTTGGGCCTGGGGGTATGGAAGAAATGGGCATAAATTTACAAGAAATGCTCGGAAATCTAAGTGGAAAGGGGAAAACCACAAAGCGCAAAATGACCGTAGCCGAAGCCCGTGACATTCTGGTCGATGAGGAAGCCGAAAAGCTAATCAATCATGACGATGCTATTCAAGAAGCGTTGGAACGGGTTCAAAAACAGGGCATTATATTTATAGACGAAATTGACAAAATTGCCGTATCCAGTGCAGGCAGTAAAGGTGGCCCGGACGTAAGCAGACAAGGGGTGCAACGAGATTTACTTCCAATTGTTGAAGGTAGTACGGTGAATACCAAGTATGGCTTGGTAAAAACAGATCACATTTTATTCATTGGGTCGGGCGCTTTTCATGTGGCCAAACCATCGGATCTTATTCCTGAACTTCAAGGTCGATTTCCTATACGAGTAGAGTTGAATTCGCTGAATGAGGAAGATTTTTATAATATTTTAAGCCAGCCAAAAAATGCATTAACAAAGCAATATGAGGCTATGCTTGCTTCTGAAGGAGTTCATATTTCATTCACGGACGAGGCGGTAAAAGAGTTGGCACGGATTGCAGCAGAAGTCAATGAACAAGTTGAAAATATCGGAGCCAGACGACTTCACACAATTATGTCTTCTCTGTTCGATGAATTATTTTTTGCAGTTCCAGATGATATTAAAGAAGGTACCATTACCATCGATAAAGACTATGTGAACCAACAACTCGAAAGCTTGGTTAAAGACAAAGACTTGAGTCAGTATATACTTTAAAAGAAGTACTTTTTTTTGTATTTAGACAGAGTTTATTATCATTGTTCTTATTCACTTGGAAGTACTTATTTTATTCAAAAAATATTCATCCATAGAGCTGTTTGATCAGTGTTACCCAATATGACCTTAAAACGAATTATTGTGCCTAATATATTTATCACCCTATTTCTTGTTTTCTTAAGCCTCAGTGGCATTGATTCCGTTATTCAACCCAAGGATGATCACACTAAGAACCTTAGAAAATATGTAGAGGCTCAACAACGGATACTTCAAAATTATTTTGGCGAGCCAGACTTGAATGAAATGATGAGCAGTAGTATTCGGTACATGGTGAGTGAGCTCAATGATTCATCTTTAACCATTTCGGGAACGCCTATTGACACCGCACAGGTATTCACATCTATACATTCACTTCGTAGTTCGTACGAAACTTTTGAACAGGCTTATCTCTACATTGCAAATACCGTCGATTCAGTAGATATGTACAAACTCACAGAAGAAGCCTTGCGAGGCATGTTTGCTACATTAGACCCGCATTCGGTATACATTGAACCTGAAATTAGTGCAGTAGATCAAGAAAATTTTGCGGGAAAGTTCCAAGGAATAGGCGTTCAATTTAACATTATCCAGGATACCATTACCGTGGTATCTGCCATAGCTGGGGGGCCAAGTGATCAGCTAGGTATCATGTCAGGGGATCGCATTATTGAAATTGAAGATAGCTCAGCCGTTGGCTTTGACAATGACATGGTTCAAAAAGCTTTACGAGGAGAAAAAGGCACCCAAGTGAAGGTGGGTATTGTACGCCCAGGCGTTGATGGAATTCAGTATTTTACCATTACTCGAGACGACATACCCATTTACACTGTAGATGCGTCTTATTTACTGGATAATGAAACTGGCTACATCAAAATCAACCGGTTTGCTGCTACTACGCACGATGAATTCATGCAAGCTATGGATGAGCTTAAAGGTGAAGGAATGGAGCGCCTAATTCTGGATTTACGTGGCAATCCTGGTGGATACCTTGGCCAAGCTATTGCCATTGCAGAAGAATTTTTTCCTGCTCGAACACCCCTACTCTCAACAGTTAGTAGGCATTCACGCTTCAATCAGTCCTATTCTTCTAGAAAAAAAGGGGTATTCGTAGACAAACCAGTTATTGTTTTGGTCGATGAAGGCTCCGCCTCTGCAAGTGAAATTGTTTCCGGTGCCATACAAGATCATGATCGTGGGTTGGTAGTAGGCCGAAGAACTTTTGGTAAGGGTTTAGTCCAACAGCAGTACCCATTGGTGGATACCAGTATGGTAAGAGTGACTATATCACGATATTTAACACCCTCTGGCCGCCTTATTCAGAAGCCATTTACCGAAGGTGGTGGCGAAGAGTATGCCTATGAAATTTACCGGCGAAATGACAATGCGAAAAATGATGCCATCGAGTTCGTTGATCACATCCCTGACTCACTAAAGTATCGCACCACCGCGGGTAGAACCGTTTATGGCGGCGGTGGTATTGTACCCGATTATATTATTGAAGCAGATACCTCACGGTCCGCATATATGATTAATTTTTCACTTAGAAAACGGGCTTCATTCGAATTTGTTCGTAACTATCTCGACGCTAATGGGGATGAATTTCGAAGTAAATGGGAGAATAATTTTGATGACTATCGAACCAATTTTAGTTGGTCTCAAGAGGAACTAGCAGAGTTCAAAGGTTTACTCGAAGACAAAGGTATGATTGAAAAAGAGGATCTAACCGAGCCTGAATTTAAAAATGACTCACTCTTTATCTATCCAGGGTATTTCGAAGAGGTAGCATGGATGGCAGAGGGACGCATGAAGGCTGAATTAGCTAGACAGGTTTGGGGACTACCCTATTTTTATCCTATCATAAATGATGTATTTGATACTACTTTAGATGAAGCCAAAACATTATGGGATGCGGTTGATCGCTTAGATAAATTAGCATCGGGGACTCTTCCCCTAGATACTAGGTCTAAGATGTAAATGGTCAATGCAGAAGGGATTGCTGAAAAGCTTTGGGTGTTTGTTTTTTGTACTGCTTAAAAACTCGATTAAAGTAGCTTCTACTGTCAAATCCACATGCGATATAGATTTCCTTTATAGATAAATCTGGTTGCTTAAGTAATAGAACGGCTTTACGTATTCTTTCTTTCTTAATGAATTCAACCGGCGATACACCCACCTCATGCTTGAACATTCTGGTAAAATGGGATACACTCATACACGATTTTTTTGCTAAATCTTGTACTTCTAAGGGTTGACTAATTTCTCTACGTATATATCGGATAATTTCGGCAATTCTGTGATCAGAACCTTCTAAGCTTAGCTCGTCTTTATATATTTGTTGGTATTGAGAGCGAAGTACTCGAATGACCAATTCTTTAAGCATGAAATCTACAAAGACATCTTTTGAAGGGTGATTTTCAGAAAATAAGAAAAAAAGTCGTTGGACTAACTGATACATACCAAGGTCATTAGTGAACCGAAAATTGAAGTCCATAAATTCCCACTCTTTATGGTCCAACCGAGGAATGGTTTCATTCATTACTTGTACGACCTCGGCTATTTTATCTTGAGAAATCGTCATTGCGGAGCATTGAGTAGGATGTTCTAGATCTGCATCCGGAAAATCTATGCACATGATTTCGTCAGAGGGTAAAATAAGTGACTCACCGGGAAGAAAATTAAATGACTCATGCCCCCGCAAATGCATCACTTTCCTTCCTTTAATCATGTTCGCTAACACAGGATTGGAAAACTGCAACACAACCTGCTCGGCTTTTTCGTGGGTTTCGAAAAAATGAAGCTCGGCTTCCCCAGCTCTATAGGTCGTCTGATTCTCCACCAAGTGTTCTAGCCGACGGTTTTCTAATATGTATTCGGGAATATGCATGCTCACCCGGACTTTTATTATTTGGTATAGACTTAAATAGCCTATTTAATCTCACATTTGCAAGCCACTAATTATTTTTTACAAAAACCAGCTTCTTCACGCTTTATTAAAAAAAAGGTTGATTTGTGCACATATATGCACGATATGTTCATAGTTATTACAACAAAGGTTATGTTACTTATGGAAGCGCTTTCCTGTAATATGAAGGCCGTTTTTAATTAATTGAGCATGAATGTAACCTAAACTTTTATCTAACCGAATTATGAGTGAAGCACAAACCATAACACAAAATTTATTGCAAATACCCGCATTTAAAGACCAATATGAAAACTTCATAGGTGGTAAGTGGGTGGCTCCTGTAAAGGGGCAGTATTTCGAAAATTCATCTCCAGTTGATGGCCAAAATTTTACACGAATTCCTCGTTCTACTGCTGAGGATATTGAGTTGGCTATTGATGCGGCCTGGCAGGCTGCTCCAAGCTGGAACAACAGTTCCGCTACCGAGCGCAGCAATATTCTGTTAAAAATAGCCGATGTAATGGAACAGAATTTGGAGGCCTTAGCACGTGTAGAAACATGGGATAATGGAAAAGCAGTCCGGGAAACCCTAGCTGCAGACATGCCGTTAGCAGTGGATCATTTTCGCTATTTTGCTGGTGTCATTAGGGCCGAAGAAGGTTCTGTAAGTGAATTAGATGCTAATACCGTCTCTATGAATATTCCTGAACCCTTGGGGGTAGTTGGTCAAATTATCCCTTGGAACTTCCCCTTGCTTATGGCTACTTGGAAACTTGCACCTGCATTAGCAGCTGGGAATTGTGTAGTGTTAAAACCCGCAGAACAAACCCCAGTAGGTATTCTAATTCTGATGGAATTAATCCAAGACTTACTCCCAGCAGGGGTACTTAATGTAGTTAATGGTTTTGGAGTCGAAGCAGGTAAGCCCCTGGCATCAAGTCCTCGCATAAATAAAGTAGCCTTTACAGGTGAAACCACTACCGGACAGCTTATTATGCAGTATGCCTCAAAAAATATAACGCCTGTTACTCTTGAGTTGGGTGGAAAGTCCCCAAACGTATTCTTTGAAAGCGTAATGGATGCCGATGATGAATTCTTGAATAAGGCCATTGAGGGTGCGGTTATGTTTGCCTTGAATCAAGGTGAAGTATGTACATGCCCTTCTAGACTATTAGTGCAAGAGAGTATTTTTGATGCCTTTGTTGAAAAAGTAATTGAACGAACTAAGGCCATTAAACTTGGTCATCCTTTGGATCCTGAAACCATGATGGGAGCACAGGCATCCAACGATCAGTATCAGAAAATCTTGAATTATATTGATATTGGTAAGGAGGAAGGTTGTGAAGTACTTGCCGGTGGTGCAGCGGCAACGCATGAAGGTTTGGAGGGTGGTTTTTACATTCAACCAACCATACTCAAGGGTCATAATAAAATGAGGGTGTTTCAGGAGGAAATATTTGGGCCTGTGGTAAGCCTTACTTCATTCAAAGATGAAGCAGATGCCATTGCTATTTCAAATGACACCTTATACGGATTGGGTGCCGGCGTATGGACGCGAGATACCCATCAAGCCTATAACATCTCTCGCCAAATACAAGCGGGTAGAGTGTGGGTAAATTGTTATCACGCATATCCTGCACATGCACCCTTTGGTGGATATAAAAAATCAGGTATAGGGCGTGAAACCCACAAGATGATGCTTAACCACTATCGTCAAACCAAAAATATGCTCATCTCGTATGACAAAAATGCACTAGGATTCTTTTAAACTCGACAGTAACTATGAGTACCAAACGAGTCCATCTGACAGATGATGCTAAAAAAATCATTGATGATTTGCGAAAAGAACATGGGGATTTGATGTTTCATCAAAGCGGGGGCTGCTGCGACGGTTCCTCACCCATGTGCTTTCCAAAAGGTGAACTAATGATTAATGAAACAGATGTATATTTGGGCAGCATTCATGGCTGCCCATTTTATATGTCAAGTGATCAATATGACTACTGGAAACATACCCAACTCACTATTGATATAACCGAAGGTAGAGGCTCAAGTTTTTCTCTTGAAATACCATTAGGGATACGATTTTTAATTAAATCCAGACTTTATACTGCGGAAGAGGAGGCTAAATTAGCACCCATTCATTATGGTGAGTACCCAGATATATAGCCGATTACATCTAAGAATTCCTCAGCGAGCTGCTCAACTCTCTGTCTATATACTCTATAAGAACAATCTATGAGTAGTGCTTTTAAGTGCTACCCAAATTGCCCTATCTTTAGTCTAGAACAAAGCAAGGTACTATTTACCGTGCTTATTACATTTACATTTAATACGTACACTCATGGCAGCAACTCATTTAACCAAACAAAGCTTTTTAGACAAAGTTTTTGATTACGAAAACAATTCCGAATGGACATTTAAAGGTGATAAACCGTGCATTATCGATTTCTATGCCGATTGGTGTGGTCCCTGTAAAATGGTTGCGCCGATAATGGAAGAGTTATCCGATGAATATGCGGGTGAGGTCGATATATACAAAATTGATACCGAAGCTGAACAAGAATTAGCCGCCGTATTCGGAATAAGAAGTATCCCTTCCATCCTTTTTGTACCTACTGATGATCAACCTCAAATGGCTATGGGAGCATTACCTAAGCACACGTTCAAAGAAGTGATTAGGGATAAGTTTGGAGTTGCAGAACCAACAAGCTAATTGAATTTTACATAGTAACTATAGCTGATTATGCGCGAGGGTATCGAATGGATTCTACCATCTCCTGAACTTCTTCAGGGGGATCTGGAAAAATCATCCCGACAGCCAGTGATACAATTAGATTAATGAGCATTCCAAAAGTTCCAATGCCTTCAGGTGAAATACCAAACCACCAATACGCTGGTGTGTTGTATTCAGGGTAGAGGAGCTTAAAGAATCCGATATACGCCAAAGTGAATAGGAGCCCTACAATCATACCAGCAACGGCTCCCTCCCTGTTCATTTTTTTATAGAAAATCCCAAGAATTATAGCCGGAAAAAATGATGCCGCAGCTAGTCCAAAGGCTATGGCAACAACCTCTGCTACAAAGCCGGGTGGATTAATCCCAAAATACCCTGCCACTAATACAGCACAACCTGCTGCAATCCGGGCGTAGAGTAGTTCTTTTTTGTCGGATATCTCTGGGTTGAATTGCTTTTTAATTAAGTCATGAGAGACAGAAGTAGAAATAACCAAAAGTAAACCCGCCGCGGTCGAGAGAGCCGCTGCCAAACCTCCTGCTGCAACAAGTGCTGCCACCCAATTAGGTAAGCCTGCAATTTCTGGGTTGGCCAACACCATGATATCTCTATCAACATAAAGCTCGTTTTCCGTTGAAGTTAAGGGGTTCAGAAGGGTGACTTCCCCATACTCTCCCCTAACTATTTCGCCATTAGTGCGATTTATTTCTGGATTACCCACTATGGCTTGACCCGGAGCATAGGTGATTCGACCGTCTCCATTTTTATCTACCCAATTAAGTAGAGCCGTTTCTTCCCAGGTTGTGAACCATTCCGGCATCTGGTCGTATGGTTGCTCGTTGACGGTTGTAATAAGATTGGTTCTCGAAAAAACTGCTATAGCAGGTGCAGTGGTGTACAAGATGGCAATAAAAATTAGCGCATACCCCACTGAAATCCTTGCATCTTTAACCTTCGGGACAGTAAAAAAGCGCACAATAACATGAGGAAGCCCTGCGGTACCCACCATTAATGCCACGGTTATGAAAAAGATATCCTGCATACTTTTTGTTCCTGATGTATATGCAGCAAAACCCAATTCAGTGTGTAATTGGTCCAGTTTATCCAATAGATACATATCCGATCCATCTACTAATTTTGAACCAAAACCTAATTGAGGTATAGGATTACCGGTAAGCTGAGCCGATATAAAGAAAGCAGGTACCATGAAAGCAAATATCAATACACAGTACTGAGCTACCTGAGTGTAGGTTATCCCCTTCATCCCACCAAGGACAGCATACATAAACACAATGGCCATTCCGATAATAACTCCCCAAAATATATCTACTTCTAGAAATTTTGAAAACACCAATCCTACTCCACGCATCTGTCCAGCTACGTAGGTGAAGGAAACTATTAAGGCACAAATAACCGCCACAGTACGTGCTATTTGTGAATAGTACCGGTCTCCAATAAAGTCTGGGACTGTAAACTTGCCAAATTTTCTTAGGTAGGGTGCTAAGGTTAAGGCTAAAAGCACATACCCTCCGGTCCAACCCATTAAATACACCGCACCATCATACCCCATGAATGATATAAGGCCAGCCATCGATAAAAAACTAGCCGCTGACATCCAGTCTGCAGCAGTTGCCATCCCATTGGTTAATGGATTCACCGTCCCTTTAGCCACATAAAATTCCGAGGTGCTCGAGGCTCTAGACCATATGGCTATTCCAATGTATAGACTAAAAGTAATCCCTACAAAAATGTACGTCCATAACTGAACACTCATGGCCCTTCCTCCACTTCCTGTACCCCAAAGCGGATATCCAGTTTATTCATGAGATAAACATACACAAAAATTAGAATCACGAAAACATATATAGATCCTTGTTGAGCAAACCAAAATCCTAATTTGAAGCCCCCTATTTGAATGTCATTTAACATAGGCGCCAAAAGGATGCCAAATCCATAAGACACAATGAACCATATTGAAATTAGAATAAGGACATATCGAATATTGATTGCCCAGTATTCCTTTAAATTGTGATTATTCATACAACTATTGTTTACTAAACCTGTTTTGCGAAGTATGCACTATTTTTAGGTTCATTTCAACCCGAAAGTTTATTCCAATCTATAGGGGCAGAATGTGCATGATTTTTAGCTAGTTAAAAGATTAACTATGTTTTTAGAATACAAAAACTGATGGTGAATCCAACTTCCTTGAAACCAAACTCATGAAAAAAACCGTACTCTTGTTTCCCTTATTTTACGTTCTAACGCTGTGTATAAATCTGCAGGAGCTAAAGGCTAATCAATCGGATTCCTTACTATTTGTTATACGAATCGATGACATTCTTTCAAGGAATATGTCCATACTACCCCGTTCCATTCTACCTTTAGAGGATACCTTAGCTAGTAGAGGAGCCAAAGCGACATGGGGACTTATGCCTCATCGTCTTTTAGAAGCAGCCAATGCAGATGGTCAATTGGCAAGTGAAATTAAACAAAGTCACAGGAACGGTCACGAAATAGCCCAACATGGCCTTATACATATTTGCCAAATTTGTGGGCAAAGTAGCCATGAAATGTATTGCACCATAAATAAACGAGCTCTTAGTTATGGACAACAAGAACAACTCATTCTAGAAGGTGTCCAAATAATGAAGGATTCTTTAGGTATTAAGCCTACAAGTTTTATACCTCCTGGACATGTATATGATGCAACCACCAAAGCTGTGTTGGCAGATCTTGGTTTTCCCGTTATTTCTACTGCGGGTGCTTTAGGGCAAAGTCACCAAAACTTGTATGATATACCTATTAATGCGGAGTTCACTTGGGCATTAACCCAACAAAACTATGCAGAGAATTTAGCTAAAGCCATTCAAGAAATTAAGCAAGAGCAACAAAATTCGGGCATCTATGTACTTATGATGCACGATCCCTTTATCCGTGCTGGGTATGAAAATGCCATTACATTGAGGTGGATGGGGGCCTTGTTAGACTCATTGAATACCTATTATGGAAGCCGTATACAGTACAAAACACTAACCGAAGCCGCAAAAACCATTGAATCAGAACTGAGCACAAGTATTACAGAGGATGCCCGTTATTCAGCGACTCAACCTGATGGGATGTCCCTATTACCAAACTACCCAAATCCCTTTAACCCTACTACGTTGATCGGATTTTATTTACCTAAAGAAAGCCCCATCAGTATATCGGTGGTTACCATGGCAGGTAAAAAAGTTGAGCTGATGTCGAATCAGCTATACCCAGCTGGCGAGCATTGGGCCTCTATTAATTTACAGCATATGGCCTCTGGTAATTATCTCCTGTTTGTGCAGAGTAATAGCGGGAGTAGAAGCAGGGTTATTAGCTTAATAAAGTAACTGGGTTCTCGGTTTTTTTAGATATAGGAAGGTAATATGAGTATAGCATGCGACTAACATACACCTGTTCCATTAACCCATTTAGCACAAAAAACCCCAACTAGCATTCAGCTAGTCAGGGTTTATCCTGTTTCTCCATGAAAGAAAAATTATGCAGAGGTCGTTCTTGTGCTTAGCTACACCCAGAAGTTGATCCACATGTAATACATTTCAAACACGTTCCGTTACGAACCATGGTCATACTACCACACTCTACACAAGCATCTCCTGTATAGCCTAATTGTTTAGCCTTCTCGTAGTCACTTTCGTATCCTGATTTTGCAGCAGATGTACTACTTGTTGCAGTGGCTTCAGGAACATGACTGCTAACTGGAGCAACTGCAGCTACAGGCTCGGTTACAGATGCTGGTGTCTGTGCGATGGTTTGAGCAGGTGCAATTGGTTGGTTGGTATTATGATCAGTATCTGATCCAATGGCCTTTAGATTCCGCATGTGAATATCATCCACAGGTACATGAGCTAGATCTTCACGTCCCAGATAAGTTACTGCTAACTCCCGGAAAATGTAATCAATAACCGAGGTAGACATTTTCACGTGAGGGTTCCCGTTTACCATACCGCTTGGTTCGAACTTAGTGAATACAAAAGCATCCACAAATTCTTCGAGAGGCACACCATGTTGTAGGCCTAATGATATGGAGATAGCAAAACAATTTAATAGGCTACGGAAAGCCGCTCCTTCGCGGTGCATATCGATGAAAATTTCGCCTAATTGCCCGTTTTCGTACTCACCAGTGCGGAGATACACACTCTGCCCACCTATTTTTACTTTTTGGGTATACCCTTCACGACGGAATGGGAGTCGTTGTCGTCGAGCCACATACTTGTGTATAATTCGCTCAGCTACCTCTACTACTTTACTTTGTGCTTCGGCAGTGGCCATGTCAACAGTGTCTACCACTTCTTCCTCAATTTCTTCGAGTACATCAGCCATACTATTAAGCGGTTGGCTCAACTTAGAGCCATCTCTATAGAGTGCATTTGCCTTTAACATCATTTCCCATGACATCATGTACGCTTTTTTCATGTCCTCAACGGTGGCCTCATTCGGTAGGTTAATGGTCTTGGATATTGCTCCGGACAAAAACGGTTGTGCAGCCGCCATCATTCGTATATGTCCTTCGGCTGAAATATACCGAGTTCCCGTTCTACCGCATTTATTTGCACAGTCAAAAACAGCCAAATGCTCATCCTTTAAGTGAGGAGCACCTTCTACTGTCATAGTACCGCAAACATAGTCATTGGCATCCTGAATTTGCTCTCGGCTAAATCCTAGGTGACGTAACATATCAAAAGTGAAGTCGTTGAGATGCTCATCGGTCAGACCCAATACATCTTTACAGAAATCTTCGCCTAGAGTAAAGTGATTGAACGCAAATTTGATATCAAAACTAGCCGGAAGTGCCGATTCAATTGCGCTTAACTGCTCCGCCCCAAAGCCTTTTTCAGCTAGACTTTCCGGGTTGATGTGAGGGCAGCCCTCTAAAGTGGCATATCCTTTGGCAAAATTGATGATTTCTTTGGATTCTTTGTCAGTGTATCCAAGCGTTTTTAATGCACTAGGCACACTCTGATTAATGATTTTGAAGTACCCGCCTCCTGCTAACTTTTTGAATTTTACCAAAGCAAAATCAGGCTCAATACCAGTAGTGTCACAATCCATCACCAACCCAATAGTTCCAGTCGGTGCCAATACTGTTACTTGGGCATTACGATACCCATGCTTCTCTCCTTTTTGAACGGCTGCATCGGCTGTTTCACGAGCGGCGGTTAACAAATAGTCGGGGCAATAGGCTTCATCAATACCCAATGGAGTAACCGTGAGCCCCTCATAGGCTTCGGCTGCTTCATTGTATGCAGCACGGCGGTGATTTCTCATCACTCGTAGCATATGTTCTTTGTTACGCTCATAACCTTCGAAAGTTCCTAACTCACCCGCTAGTTCTGCTGAGGTTTCGTAGGCCTTCATATGCATGATAGCAGTAATAGCACCAGCCGTAGCAACCCCTTCTGGACTATCATAAGGAATACCCTGTACCATTAAAGCAGCACCAATATTCGCATAGCCTAGCCCGAGAGTTCTGAATACATAGGAAAGCTCAGCAATCTCTTTAGAAGGGAACTGGGCCATGAGTACTGAAATTTCAAGTACAGTAGTCCAAAATCGTGAGGCTGATCGTATGGATTCTACATCAAAGGTTGTGCAAGTCTCATCGGTGAAAAATTTCATGAGGTTGAGCGATGCCAAGTTACACGCAGTGTTGTCCAAAAACATGTATTCCGAACACGGATTACTTGCACGAATTTCCCCATCTTCTGGGCAGGTATGCCACTCATTTATCGTATCGTGGTATTGAGTACCCGGATCAGCACATGACCAAGCTGCGTAGGCAATTTGATCCCAAAGTTCTGTTGCTTTAAGTGTTTTACACGCCGCTGGTGCTCGCCCTTCTTTTTCGGCACGTTCTTTTTCAATTCGCCAGTGTAGATGCCAGTCTTTATCATCGACCACTGCTTTCATGAACGAATTAGGCACACGTACAGAGTTGTTTGAATTTTGACCTGATACAGTGTTGTATGCTTCTGAATTCCAGTCGGTATCGTAAGTATCAAACTCTAAATCGGTAAAACCTTGTGCTGCAAGTTGAATTACTCGTTCAATATAATTTAAAGGTACCTGCTCTCGCTTTGCTTCCCTGATTGCTTGAGCCAAAGCCTTGTTCTTAAGTGGATTACGACTCATTTCACCATTGAAAGTACGTCCTTCAATTTCCACTGGAGTGTGGCACAGTCCAATAATCTTTTTAAGGTGCTTTTGGGTTGCTTTAGATCCGGCTACCAACGCTGCTACCTTTTGTTCCTCCACTACTTTCCAGTTGATATAGCTTTCAATATCGGGATGATCTAAGTCTAGGGTAACCATTTTAGCGGCTCGTCTGGTGGTGCCACCCGATTTAATAGCGCCGGCAGCACGATCTCCAATTTTAAGGAAACTCATTAAGCCTGAAGAACGCCCACCGCCACTTAAGGGCTCGTCTTCACCACGTATAGAGGAAAAATTACTTCCGGTACCAGACCCGTACTTGAATAGCCGCGCTTCACGAACCCAGAGGTCCATAATACCGCCTTCATTCACTAGATCATCATCCACACTTTGAATGAAACATGCATGCGGTTGTGGATGGGTGTAGGAATCTTTGGATCGGGTCAGTTTTCCGGTTTTGGCATCTACATAGTAATGACCTTGTGCGGGACCATTTATTCCATAAGCCCAGTGTAGCCCAGTATTAAACCATTGAGGACTGTTAGGAGCGGCCATTTGTGCAGCCAACATGTAGGCAAGCTCGTCGTAGAAAACTTTTGCATCGGCTTCACTATCAAAATAATCATATTTCCATCCCCAATACGTCCAACAACCTGCGAGGCGGTTAAACACTTGACGACTGTCCACTTCATGAGTAAATCGCTCTTCTTCAGGTAGGTCTTTCATCGCAGCCGTATCTGCTACCGATCGCTGCAACCAAGTTGGGACTCCTTTTTCAGCCACTTTCTTTAGGACCACAGGCACACCCGCTTTACGGAAATATTTTTGAGCAATTATATCGGTTGCTACCTGCGACCATGAGGAAGGTACTTGCACGTTTTCCATATGGAAAACTTTGGACCCGTCTGGATTTTTTATTTCAGAGGTTCGACTGTCAAATTGTAGGGCATCAAATGGAGTTTCCCAAGTGTCTTTTGTATAGAAGCGATTAAATTTCATGTGGCTACTTCGTTTGCGTTAATTTCTCGTTAGTGTCGTTACAGGTTACGCCTGCATTGATGATATGTTGACTCCATTAGCTAGTACGTCAGCATAAGAAGTGACAACTAATATATATGCTCAAATGTACGCTAACAAATTAAATCTGAATTTCTTTTCCACAATTACCCACACTTATCCACATTGTAAAAATTAGGAATAATATCACCAAGGGACATTCATTTTAGAGTATCAAGAATAAGCTGTAAACTATATTATACAATCTTTCAATAGATTAAAAATAGGGCTCTAAAGCACTTATAATCGCCTTTATTCTGATGTCAAGAGAGTTTTCACAAGGTGGAAAAGTTATCCACATAATAAATTAATCATTATATTATATAGTGTATATAAAATTAATTATTATACTATTATTATATAATAATTAGAAAATATTACTGAAGATCAGCATAACGAGCATTTATTTAATTAGTAACATTTTCGTAACACGCTGATAGCCATTAAATAATACGTGTGCATAGTACACACCCGAAGGTAAATGTTGTGCATTAAACGTCTGGGTATAACGTCCTCTTTGTTTTATACCCTGCTCCAAAATGGCTACTTTTTGGCCTAACGAGTTAAAAATTACTAATTCAACAAATCCACTCTCCGGTATGGAGTATTGTATCTGAGTTGTTGGGTTAAATGGATTAGGATAATTAGGGTATAACTCAACCAGGCTCGGTCCCTCATCATCCAGTTGATCAATCGCTGTGCTTTCTGATGCGTAGATCGCCAAAAAACTTCCGGGTATAATCCCCACACTAAATGTATCCAAATCCTGAAGGGTTTCGGTATCAATCACCCGGACGGAGCCGGCACTCACATAGTCTTTGGCATCGGCTAAATAAATATCACCCCCTACACTCTCATAGTAAAATGAATAATATGAACCTGAAATAATAGCTTCAGGGGCTAGCACTGACTGGGTTAGATCGACCCGTTTGATTCCCTCGCTTTGTAGATAGAGGTATTCATTATTGGGATCGTATCCTAGATGAATGCCTGCTTGTTTGAGCTCTAACTCCTTTGTGACCCTCCATTGTTGATCTTGAGCATCCTTTTCTATGCGAAAAAGCCCCCCAGGCCGCTGGGTACCTTCTATTAAATTCCATTGCTCGTCATAATCTCCCGCATAGCCGGTGCATACTACCCATAGATCACCATTGTTGTCCATGGTTATTTGACCCGGACCAGAGGCCACCACTAAGGTATCAACCACCTTATGTTGAGCTGGATCAATAACCATGATGGTCGAATCTTGCCCAAAGCCATAATTTCCTACAAAAACAGCTTCTTGATGATAGACCATAAATTCAGGGCCATCTCCTACCGAAATTTTGGTGGAAAGTACCTGCTGTGTGGCTGGGTTTATCAAATGAATCAAATCTCCATATAAATCGGTGACATAGGCTATCTCTGCATTTAGATGGAGTATTTGCCTGGGACTAGCCCCATCAGGTAATGAAATAAGACCTTGCTGGGTAAATGATTTAGGGTCCATCACCACAATTTGTGCTGAGTTGTTCATAACCGCATAGATCTGACCATCATAATACTGTAAACTTTGGAGTACATCGCCTAATCCTATACCATTTGCACCTAAAAATACCCCGTCCAGCAGGTTCTTAGTAACCGGATTGTACCGACTAATCGTGGCATTTGATGAACCAAAACCGCCTTCGTTACCAATGAGCAGGTACTCTAAGGTGGCGCCGGACTCAAAAGCTGATTGTGTATTCATCTGTACATTGACCTGTGCATTCATCTGTGAGGTCGAAAGGGCGTAACCAAGTAGGAATAAAACAAAGAAGTGCCCCTTGGCTATGACAGGAAATGTCAGTGGCTTTTGTTTGATTGTCTGATTCGGTTCAATTCGGCTTGATTCTGTTCGATTCGTATCTGTCTGATTCGGTTCAATTCGGCTTGATAGTACATTCATTAGTCTTAGGTTTATGTATTTTAAATTGCCTACAAATGTGATAGTTACTGCACTACTTGTTCGTGAAGGGTCTATTTTCATGGGCTACACGATTTAATTGAATGCTTAGCATAAAATGTCGACCTGGCATGGGGTAGTTAAGCACCTGCTCATAGGTTTCTGAAAAAATGTTATTTAGCTCTACCCTCCAGCGAAGTTGCCAAAGTGGCTGTCCCAGAATCTTTCTGTTGGTTTGTGTAGTAGCCATCGTTACTTCCTTGGGCCGCGGTGGCCGATTACCTGACCAAGGAATATCAATACCGAAGGCCGTGTTCCATGTTGAATACGCAGAAAGAGGGTCAAAAGGACTTGAGTGATCAGCGCTGCTGTAGCGCTCAGTTACGTAAGAATTAGATAGCATTAACTGCATAGATTTATACCTGAGATGGACATAATGCTTAAACTGCCACTCGGGAGTGTATCGCAGTTGTTTGTTTAGTGCCGGATCATCTTCGTAGCGTTCCTTATCCATATGTGCAATCACTTGGTATACCCCACTTTTTACCATACCGCTAAGCCGAGCATGCTGAAAGGCTAAGGCTATGTCTGATTCGAAACCTCGCGCCGTGATTGCCTCTATATTCAGGCCTTGAACGTCGCCCGCCATCAAAGCCTTAACGTATGCCATTGTTCACCTTATTCCAGTAATATCAGCTGAACATCGGTTTCTAATTTTACCCGCATTCCACCGTAGCAGTCTGCGCCCACTGAAGCCCTCCTTCGAGGGAATACACCTGCTCACTTTTTAAATCCGGGTTTCCTAAACTCGGCCAGTATAAATCGTTAAAGGTAGGAATGACTGAACTTTTAGCCGAAAGAAATCGAATCCCAAGTGCCGAGCTTAACTTCGAGTTCCAACCCACCTCACCCGACCAATTCCACCCAAAATCGTTGTAAAAGGCTTGATGTATATCCGCTCGAAGAACGCTTTTCGTGCCGAACTCACGCTGCATTGAGTGCCTATGAGAAAGTGACCACCGAGAGCGAGTTCCGTTGTAGTCCGAGCTTTGAACACCCGTACTAGACCACTCTGCTGAGCTTTGCAATAAAGCACGCTCCCCTATTCTGCCTTGGTGTTCCAGTCGAAAAATGCTACTCCAAATGTCACTCTCACTATCAATGTCTTTGTCAGGATCTTGGAAATCGAGTGACTGCCACTGACTAAAATGTTGCATTCTCCACTGATTCCTCACCCCCCAACGTAGCCCTTGCATCCAACGTAGGAAATCATCCTCTTGACTCGCCCTAAGAGTTGGCGATAGCTTGCTTCCTGGTACGTTGTTGTCCTGCGTAAAAGCCCAAAAAGTACTTTGATATTCACTGTTGGCAATAAAAGTGCGGAATGAGGGATTCTTTTTAGCTGAAGCCTTATCCCGAGAAGATTCCAGGGTAGCTACATCGGATTCCTTCCTAAAATTGAACATGACCGAATGGGATTGGGTTTCGTTATTCGTACGAGTAAACCACTTGGGTACGACGGCTCGCTGATCTGAATCAAATACTCGTTTTTTATAGCCAAAATTATTTTCGGCTGTCTTGTTATACAGCCTTACATCCCAAGATATCCCTTGCTTTGAAGATGCCGCATGAATAGTAGACTGCTTTGTCCCATAACTACCAATCGATTGTTGAATAGCTATTTTCTCCCCATCAAACGGTTGTTGAAGAATGTGCATCGAGCCCGCTCCACTCCCTCCAAATCGAGTCTGCCCTAAGCCAGGAGTAAACAGTACCGCATCAAACAGATTACTTGGTATTAAGGATAAATCGACCACTCCTAACATGGGGTGATGTAACCCGAAACCATTCCAAACTACCTGGGTTCTAGAAGCTGGCAACCCTCTTTGTGAAAGTAATGCTAAGCTTCCGGGCCCGTTGGTTTGCACATAAGCGGAGCTAAATTCTTGTGCAATACTCCCCATATGCGACGCTAATCTAAGTTCTAAAATTTCTTTTGATAATCGACCATACTGAGTACTAAGTAGTTGAAAATCTTGGTATGGGTTTTCAGCTATAATTTCAATTTCACCAAGACCAATGGGGGGTGGAAGTGCCAACGTATCTTTAGATTCTATGTGCAGCTCATGAGCATTTGCATAAATGCCAGGATTGAACGTACTCTGTAAGAATAGGAATGCAAGCCAAAGACAGTAGCAGTACCCTCGCATAGCTTTGTACACAGATAGAACATCTGCCAGGCTTTGACTCAGGCCACAGAACAAACCAGTGAACAGTTTATTGTAAAGCCGATTGACTGCAATTACAGCAGTCCTGTTGAACGAAGGTGAAAATCTACCCATCACATGGTATTCACAAACAGATATACCGCTTTCGCGTGGCATCTACTTGCTTGTTAATAATAGCGTGTTGATAATTGCGTGTTGATAATTGCCCACGGAAATTCTAGCTCCCGAAAATTTCCTGAGAAATAGATGCTTGATGCGTTGATGGCAGGTCTCCTGACTTTTCCACCTCGAGGCCTTCCCGTTAGCGGACTAACAGTGGCAAGATTTGCTCGTAGGGTTCAAATGGATGACTCACTAGTACAATGAATACATTCAAATGGAATTACAGTTGCGGGTACAGCTCCGGATTTACACCGGATTCCCTTTTCATCTCTTTTAAGAGAACCATCACTATTTCAAAGAGTTTTGATAATATAAACGCTCTATGAATTAAATGGCAGCTACTATGTTGACTGGATGCTTGAAATACTTACGCCAACAGAGCGGCATTATTTACGTTGGTTTGATTTGATCTTTCTTAACGAGTTAGGGGCTCAGGTACCTATAAAAGTGCAAAGAATGGCGAATCAACTACAGCTTATGAACACTGACTCAAGCGTAATTGCGTTGGCTCGCTGGTCCTAAATCAATCCCAATCGGGAGCAAAATCTGGGTTTACCAACCGAATATTTTTTTCCAAATCGTCGATTGCAAAGAAATCGTCATCATCTAAATCGAACTGGGTGGCTTCTAAATTGGCTTGCAAATGTTCTAGGGTTGTCGCTTTTGGAATAGCCACCACCTGTTCTTGTTCAAGTAACCATTTCAAGGCAACTTGTGCGGCTGATTTCTGGTATTTCTTCCCTATTTCTGCCAACACAGGGTTGTTCACTAGTCGTCCTTGGGCCAATGGGGAATAGGCAGTAATCATGAGATCGTGTTCCAATGCATAATCAAGTAAATCAAACTGCCCCAACAAAGGGTGATATTCTACTTGATTGCAAAATATAGGGGCCAAATACTCTTCTCTTGCTTGTTTTAACAAGGATAGTGGAAAATTACTTACCCCAATATGCGCGACCTTACCTTGCTCTTTTAGTATAAGCATAGACTCCATTGTTTGGTCCAAAGGAACCTGTGGATTGGGCCAATGGATCAGGAGTAAGTCGATGTACTCTAACTTCAATTTGAGCAGAGAGGATTCAACCGATAAGTAGAGCTTATCTGCTTCCAGAAGGCTTCTCTCCACTTTGGTTGTAACAAAAAATTCCTCCCTCGAAATGTGCGTAGCTTTAATAGCTCTGCCCACTTCCGCTTCGTTTCGATATTCTTGTGCTGAGTCTATATGGCGGTACCCCAGCCTTATGGCTGTTTTGATGGTTTCTTCGGCTTGTTTACCGATTAGTTTATAGGTACCAAGTCCTAGTTCAGGGACTTCAACGCCCTGAATTAGCTTAGATTTCATGTATGTAAAGATTAGGTTAAAGCAAAGTACAGTTATGAGTTAACTACCTAAAAACCCAACTAAACCTCCGATGATTAGTCATCGAAATTGGGTTCGTTAAGTAAACCTTCGGTAGAAGCTACCACATAGGCTACAGCGGCATCCCCCGTAACATTTACTACGGTTCGGCACATATCTAAAATTCGATCAACCCCTAAAATTAGGGCTATTCCCGCGGTGGGTACTTGAATAGTTTCAAGGACAACCACTAGCATGACTATACCGGCTCCAGGCACACCAGCAGCACCTATAGAAGCGGCCGCGGCGGTTACAACAATCATGAGCTGCTGAGCAATGGTCAGGTCCATCCCTAATGCCTGGGCAATGAATACCGCTGCAATCGCCTGATACACACTGGTTCCATCCATATTTATCGTGGCTCCTACTGGTAGGACAAAACTAGTCACCTCTTCGTCAACTCCTAGATTTTTCTCTACCCGCTCCATCGTGACGGGTAAGGTAGCTGCGCTTGAACTCGTGCTAAAACCAAGTAACATAGCCGGACGTATAGCTTTAAAGAATTGAAAAAGACTTATATCCTTACTAAAAATCTTGAACATAGAGCTATACACCAAAAAGACATGGACTAATAGGGCAAAAACGAGGGTTAAACTATACCATCCTAACGCTCCAAGTAACTCGAGAGCCTTTCCTAAATCGTCTCCTGCTAAATCAATAATGAGTGACGCCATTAACGCAAAAACACCAAACGGTGCCGTTTTCATGATAAGTTCGACTATGAGAATGATAACGTCGTTAAATGCATCAAATACCGTGACTAATGTTTTCGCTTTTTCACCTCCCATGTGAATGATTCCAACTCCCAGTAAGATGGCTACAAATACTATTTGAAGCATCCTTGAATTGTCAGAGGCAGCGGCGAAAAAATTATCGGGGACCACATCAACCACAAAGTCTAAAACCCCCCTATTGAGTACTTCCTCCGCTGAAGAACTCCGTTCTTCAAGTGAACTAGAATAGGTTGCCTGAAGGCTATCCATGGTTTCCTGGGGTAAGGATTTTCCAGGCTGAAAGGTATTTACCGTCACCAAGCCTATAGTTATGGCCAGCAAGGTGGTAATCATGTAGATGAGAACTGTTTTCCCACCCATTCGTGAAAGCCTTGTGGTATCGTTTAAGCTGGCTACACCCGCCACCAATGATGCTAAGACTAAGGGTACAGCAATGAGCTTTAATAACTTGACAAAAATGGTTCCGAAGGGTTTTATAAATTCTGTTGTGAACTCATTCCACCCTAGGATACTAGACGACAAACCCCAAGCTAGTCCTAAGAATAAACCAATAATGATTTGCCAATGTAATTTTTTATACCACATACTCACTGCTGAATAATTAAATAAATAACGATGGTTAACAGACTCGCCAGTCCAGCGGACAACCAATTAACTGTATTATTGCCAACATACAAAAATTGATAAGAAAAAAACCGGTTTGTTGTACTCACTAACGTTCGACCCTGAAGATGCGCTCCTAACCAAGAATCCATGAAGGTCGCAATCAATCCAGTGCTAGCCACCAATATTGCCATGACCAAGGAATTCGCTGGCAATAACCAACCTACGAGTAAGCCAATACTCAATGCACCACCTATTGCGGCTAAAGTACCAGCAATGCTTATAGCTCCATCGGTTCCAGGAGGTACTTTTTTTAACCCATTGATAGACCAGGTTACGCCTTTTATACGATTGCCTCCAACTTCAGAAGCCCATGTATCTGAGGTGGCAAAGGCGATACTTGAATATGCAGCTACCTTAAAAAGCTCAAGATCTACCAATAATCCAAGTAGGGTGAAAAATCCAAACCAAAATCCATTTGCCCAAACCTGAGCGCCTGTTCTACGAAATTTAAGTTCTCTTACATCGTCCACGCTTCGACTGTTCTTAGATAACAATGAACTACTTATGAAAAAAAATAACAGTATCGCAGCCCCCTCTATCCCAGCGATACCAAAGGTAATAACTCCTAGTAACCAAGCGGAAGTAGAACCATCAAGAGTGAGCCAATTCAAGAAAAATGAGAGTGCAGCGAATACACCGCCCGCTACAACTGCCCATAGAATTCTTTGCTGAACCTCTGCGTCTGCAACGGAAACAAAGCCCAAAATGAGTAAAAAAAGCAGGAAAATATTAGTTATTCTGTCAATCACGGATGTTTCTGTACTTCACAATTCTTTAGCGCCGGTACTACCTTTTCCCTATTTATCCTTTACGGCATGGTCATTTTTAGGGTTTGTTTGGTATAATGACTAATGATTAAGCTACCCTGAAAAACACATACAGATAGTTAGTCTAAGGATTCTTCTTCGGTCTCTTGACGGTCATGCTTCATAATAGCAAATATGACCAATACGTAACCAGCCATTACCACAATTGGTGACACATACAAAGAAATAAACCCGTGAACTTCGTTTTCCAAATACATAGCGGCAAAACCGCCCACAATCAGTAGTACTGCAATCCCTAATAACTTATAATTGAATGCAGAAAAAAACATGTTATTATTAGATTTTTTTAGATTTTGTTTTGACATTACTTTGGGTGAAAATAGGGTTTGTTATCTGGTACGTAAAATTAAACAAGCTCAACATAAACGAGTACAATCATCTTGATGTTCCAAGGGCATCTGGTTGATTGATTTGGCATGGTAAAAAGTATTTCGAATAGTATCTCATTCATATGAGACTTTCATCTGAGACATTTTACTCATTTTTTACTCACATATCTTTACAAAAGCTAATTTCTTGACCGTTGCAAATTAGCTATTATTAGGAATAAGGACAAAAGCTAGATAAAAGAAATGACCCAACTTATATTGGCCTCACAAAGCCCGCGCAGAAAAGCACTACTTCAACAGCTTGGAATACCCTTCGAAATTCAACCAAGCATGATAGACGAAGACTCATTGACCAAAGACCCTTTGAGCTTAGTCAGAGAATTAAGCCTTGCAAAAGCCAAGGATATCGCGATTAATTACTCGAATGCGGTGGTCATTGGAGCAGATACCGTTGTAGTACATAACAACGATATTCTTGGAAAACCTTCCAGTGAACAAGAGGCAGCCCAGATGTTAGCCCGGTTGAGTGGTACCCATCATCACGTGTATACCGGAGTGTGCCTACAATACGTAGATAGGCACGGAAGTCTACAAGAGCCGGTCCTTTTTCACGAGCAAACCAAGGTGTGGTTTCAAGCACTAAGTGCCTACCCCATTCATCAATATATCGCGTCGGGCAGTCCTATGGATAAAGCCGGAGCTTATGGAATTCAAGATGATTGGGGGGCTATCTTTGTGAAAAAAATCGAGGGTGATTACTATAATGTAGTTGGTCTTCCACTGAGCCGATGTTATCTTGAACTTAGTTCATTAAAAGAGCGTTACTCATTAGAATTGCAGTTAAGCACTCCTTAATTAGCGTACTTTAGTGTACACTCTAACTAGTGAACAGATCTATATCCAATGATCAGTATTTTATCAAACGCATGCTCAAGCAAATAATACACCGCACTCCAAGGACTCCGTTCCAGCTCAGCTCCTCACTTTTAGTAGGCGTGATCGCGGTCTTGTTACTTAGTGCTGGCTCTCCCGTTCTGGCTCAAAGTCAGAACGCTGGGGACAGAGGTCGTTTAGAAATTGCACTAAGACTCATGCAGCAACAGCGCTATGATGATGCCTTACCTATTTTAGAGAGACTACACCGAAATGAGCCGAACACCTTTATTTATTTTGATCGGTTAGTAGAATGTGAGATTGAACTTAAAGAGTACGAGCGAGCCTTAGAACGAGTTCAAAAATACAAAAAAAATGGAAGCAACAGTGCTTTAACGGGGGTAATTGAAGGTGAAATTGAGTTTTTTTTGGGCAATGAAGAACGCGCATTCACTCTTTGGAACGAGAATCTTGAAGCGCATCCACAGATGCTGCAACTCTACATCAATACCGCCAGAACCATGGCCGATCGCAAAGCCTTTGATCAAGCTCTAACGGTATATCAAAAGGCGCAGCAAAATTTCAAGAATCCCATGCTATTCATGTCAGAAATTCCAATGGTTCATATGCAAGCGGGGAACTATGACGAGGCCGTTAAAAGCTGGCTCACTCTTATACAAAATTCTCCTAATCAAGCATCGGGTTTTCAACGTATTCTATTCCGATATAATGATCCCTTGCTGTATGATATAAGTATCATGGAATTGGAAGACTTACTGTTGACCTTGGACCCTGATGATGTGCTATATGGTACGTTCTATGAATTGCAAATTTGGCTACTCATGGAAACCAAGTTGTTTGAACGAGCATTTAGCACCGCACTCAGATACGAAGAAAATACTCCTGCTCTCACCTATTCGCTTTACAGCGTCGGAAACCAATTACTTCAAAACAGAAAATTCGAAAAAGCACTTAGCTCATTTCGCTATTATTCAGATATCGGGCATAACGAAATAAAATGGCAGGCGTTGGATAAGCAGGCGGAAGTTTGGATGTCATGGGCAAAATATCTTGACGATTATGACCTAATTCCCGTATCTGAGCGATCATATTATACCGAGCAGGCAAAAGAACTACTCAACGTAATACGATCGGAAGCGCCCAATTATCAACATAGTGCAAATGTGCATCTTCGCTTGGCGGAGCTCTACTTAGACCATGATAAGGATGTACAGCAGGCAGAGCAGATCATACAGCACTTAGAGCGCCTTCCAGGTAATTACTCAGAAGAACTGAACTATTTAAAAGGTCGACTTGCTATGGCGAATGAGTCGTTTACAGAAGCTAGATTATTACTCACTCGATCGAATCGGTCAGCTAAAGCAGGTGAAATGGCCGAAAAGACACGATACTTTCTAGCGCTATCCGACTTTTATTCGGGTGATTATGAATTTTCAGCCATCCAACTAAAAAGTTTAGGGCGCCAGTATACCTCGTATTATGCTAATGATGCATTGGAATTACGGCTTTGGTTACAAACCATTAATGCCATGGATTCAACTGCTCAATTAAATGTTGCCTTCCCAAGGGCTATGCTTGAAGAACTCAAAGGGAACAATACTAAGGCCGAAGTGGCGCTATGGGAAATTGCCCGTAGCGAAACCAATCCTTTTTCTGGTTATGCCTTCGTTGTACTTTACTCCTTAGGGGCTAATTTAGAAGAATATGTAACAGCCTTAGACAATTACTTAGTTAATCAACAAAATACCCCACTCAGGGAACAACTAATGTGGCTTCGAGCACAGGCGGCATTCCATTTAAACGCTCAAGATTCATCCTTATTAAGTTCAAATGCTCTGTATTCGTATTATGAAGAGTTGATTTTGTCTTTCCCAAGTGGGTTTTATAGTCCACTTGCACGTGAGGCATTAAACCAATTAAACATACCCTCATGACCCATGTGAATTACTTCTCTCGCCCATTCCAATATGTTTGGAATCTACGGTGGTGCCTGACTCAATTTTGCCTTTTTGGCGTACTGCTTACGACCACCCTCATCACCCCACTTAGCGCCCAAAAACTGTTTATTCCCATGGATGAAAGTCAGGGGAATCATCTCAAGGCTTATGGACTCATCTTTAACCATTTAACCGAGGGTGGTAAGGCTACTTGGTTGTTAAATTACCGTGGCGGTTCATTCATGACCGATGAAAATACAGAGCTAATTAGACAAGCACGCCTAAAAAATATCACCCTCGAAGTAATCAGTAACTCTCAGGCTACACAAATAACTCAGGAAGTGGAGTCGCCCGGATCCAATACCTCGGTTGTCAATTTAGAAAAAGCCCCTCGAATCGCTGTTTACACACCTGATCAGGCACTACCCTGGGATGATGCCGTCACCCTTGCGCTAAGCTATGCGGAGATTGACTACGATAAAATTTGGGATGTTGAAGTACTTCAAGGTGGCCTGCAAAATTATGATTGGTTGCATTTGCATCATGAAGATTTTACCGGGCAATATGGCAAGTTTTGGGCTAATTATCGGAACAACCCATGGTACATCACCCAGGTAAAACAAATGGAAGCAATGGCAACAGAGTTGGGTTTTAATAAGGTTAGTGAACAGAAACTAGCCGTAGCCAAAACCATCAAAGAATATGTCGGTAATGGTGGTTTTCTATTTGCTATGTGCTCCGGTACCGATACCTTTGATGTCGCTCTAGCTGCGGAAGGTGTCGATATTGCCCCCACTCCTTTTGATGGGGACCCAGTCGATCCTAACGCTCAGGAGTCCTTGGACTATAGCGCAACCTTAGCGTTCGAAAATTTTACTATAAGCCTAAATCCAACGGAATACGAACACGCGGACATTGATGTACCCGTTGCTATCAATGAGATCGATCAAAGTCTGGATTTTTTCACGCTTTTTGAGTTTTCTGCCAAATGGGATCCTGTACCTACCATGCTTACCCAAAATCATGTGAGCAGTGTTCGAGGATTTTATGGTCAAACAACCGCCTTCCGTTCCGATAAAATAAAGTCTTCCGTGGTCGTTCTTGGCGAAAGCCCGGGGCGCGAACAAGCCAAATATATCCACGGTACCTTTGGGCAGGGAACCTATACGTTTTACGCAGGACATGATCCTGAAGATTATACCCACCGAGTAAATGATCCACCAACCGATTTGGCCTTACACCCAAATAGTCCTGGTTATCGTCTCATTTTGAATAATATTTTGTTCCCTGCAGCTAAAAAGAAAAAACAAAAAACCTAATGCAAGCCTCCCGAACACTCGAAGACCTGGTTAAACTAGTTCAAATCTTACGCAAAGAATGCCCCTGGGATAGAAAACAAACTCATGAATCCATAAAAGATAACCTGGTCGAGGAAGTATATGAGGCGCTGGAAGCCTTAGAAAATGATGATTTTGAGGAGTTTAAGAAAGAACTAGGGGACCTGCTCCTCCATGTAGTATTCCATAGTGTAATGGCATCGGAACGTGCCCGCTTTACTATAGAGGATGTTATTGAGACACTCATGGAAAAACTGATCAGGCGGCACCCACATGTATTTGGCGACCAAGTGGTACATAGTGAAGAAGAGGTTTCTGAGAATTGGGAGATGATTAAAAAGAAAGAAGGTAAAAAGTCGACCTTAGACGGACTACCTAAACCAATGCCTGCACTTATACGAGCACAACGAATGCAGGAAAAGGCCGCAAATGTGGGCTTTGATTGGCCTGAGTGGGAACAAGCATGGGAAAAAGTCGAAGAGGAAACCCAGGAATTCAAAGAAACCCTAGCCTCGGGTTCATCTAAGGAGCAAGCCGAAGAATTTGGTGATTTATTGTTCTCTATGGTAAATATGGGACGCTTTTTTAATTTGCATGCCGAAGATAGCTTACGCCTGACTAATGCTAAATTTGAGCAGCGATTTAGATATATAGAACAGCAGGCAGAAAAAGAAAATCGCCCCTTAAATGACCTAAGTCTCGAAGAAATGGATAGGCATTGGGAAGCTGCAAAAAAAGCGCTTTAAGCACTTAATTTATTGTCTGGGTTTCATTAACTTATTAATTACTCTTGAAGAGACGTAACATCCTGTTTTATTACACAAATGCGAAGAGTCCTCACATTCACTCGCACTGAAAGGTACCGAAAAGGCAAGAGTAACTTGAACATCTAACGAAAATTCGGAACACCATGGCAAACGATTTACATACTGGCTTTGACGAAACACTTTACCCATACATCAATAAAGGGTTGGATGGCGTAGTAGCTTTTTCCACCACCAAAAGCTCCATTGACGGGCAAAACGGTGAGCTTATTTATGCTGGATACAATGTAGATATACTGGCAGAAAAAAGTACCTTTGAGGAAGTTTGTTTCTTGCTGTGGAACGACCGTTTACCAACATCAGCCGAACTGGAAGATTTAACCCAGAAACTGCAAGCCCGAAGAGATATTCCAAAAGTTGTTGTTGATTATCTGCACAGTGTAGATAAAGAGTCTAAACCCATGTCGGTTTTGCGAACGGCTACTTCTATGTTATCAGAAACCGATATCCATCTACCCGACGATTCGTATTACGAAAAAGCTATCAATATAACAGCGAAATTACCTACTATCATCGCTGCTTTTTCACGACTTAGAAGTGGTAAAGAAATTATTAAACCACAAACTACTGGTTCTACCGCTTTTAATTTTCTGTACATGCTCAACGGCGAAGAGCCTGGGGTACAGGCTGAAAAAACCTTGGATTTATGTTTAATACTCCATGCAGAGCATGGCATGAACGCGTCTACCTTCACTTGTAGAACGGTTGGTGGAACGCTCTCAGATTTATATTCTGCGGTTACTGCTGCTATCGGAACCTTAAAAGGTCCTCTTCATGGTGGCGCAAATACCGCTGTAATGCACATGTTAATGGAGTTAGAAGAACAAGGCAAAGACGCCGATGCTGTAGCATTTACGAAAGATAAATTGGCCAAAAAAGAAAAAATTATGGGATTTGGCCACCGTGTTTATAAAACTTTTGACCCAAGAGCTCGTCACCTTCAGAAAATGGCTCAATCACTAAGCGAAGAAACCGGACATGAAGAATTGTACCGTTGGTCTATGGATATGTTGAATACGATGAAAAGTGAAAAAAATATTGACCCAAATGTCGATTTCTTTTCAGCTACCGTCTATTTTTCTATGGGCATTCAGCCAGATTTGTACACTTGTATATTTACCATGAGCCGTATTGCAGGATGGGCAGGTCACTATATGGAGCAAATGGAGCATAACAGACTAGTACGCCCAAGAGCACTTTATGTTGGTGAAAAAAATATGGCTTATACTCCTATTGAGGAGCGATAACCAAATTTACGATCCGCTTAGGAACAAATATTTCCTTCACTAAGCGGCTCCCTTCTAAATAGCCCTGAATTTTTTCAAGGGCTTTGGCTTGTTCTAGTACATACTCTTTGTCCATCGCTAATTCCGCTGGCACGTACAAATCGGCGCGTACCTTACCATTTATTTGGATAGGATACATGATTTCGTCGTCTACCAACCACGATTCGTCGAAACTTGGCCATTCATGATACGCTACACTTTCTGTATGCCCTAACTTCGCCCATAATTCCTCGCTAATGTGAGGAGCGAAAGGGGACAATAGTTGAACAAAATCCTGAGCCACTGTTTTAGGCATTTGGCTCCAAGAGTTGGCTTCGTTTACAAAAATCATTAAAGCGGATATAGCGGTATTAAATCGCATCGCTTCAATGTCTTCGCTCACCTTTTTAATGGCTGTATGCAGTACTTTAAGCTGTTCTTTAGTTGGTTCAATGTCACTGACCGTTGACTTGAGTTCACCATCCTCATCATTGATCAATAGTCTCCAGGCTCGGTGTAAAAACCTATTAACCCCATCGACTCCTTTTGTACTCCAAGGCTTTACCTGCTCCAAAGGTCCCATAAACATCTCGTAAAGCCGAAGTGAATCCGCTCCAAATTCCTCAATAATCTGATCAGGATTTATAACATTACCACGGCTTTTAGACATTTTATGAGCTCTAGCTTCTATGCGTATATCAGTGCCCTTGACCACAAAATGATCCCCTTTTTTCTCAACATCTTCATCGGCTAAACGCACTCTTTCAGTAGCCTCATCGGCGTCATCAATAGGTATCCACTGTCCATTTTTTTGAGCAGCAGTGTACTCCATCTCCCCAAGAATCATACCCTGATTCACTAATTTCTGGAAAGGTTCCTTGGTGCTAACAACACCCAAATCGAACAAGACTTTATGCCAAAAACGTGCATATAGCAAATGCAAAACCGCATGTTCTGCCCCACCCACATACAAATCTACGGGCATCCAATACGATTCATAATCAGGGTCTACCGGGCCACCTTCCCAATCCGGGGATATATATCGCAAATAATACCAACAAGATCCCGCCCATTGAGGCATGGTATTAGTTTCACGCTTAGCTGGCTTACCTGTGGTGGGATCAATCGTGTTCACCCATTGGGTTGCATTGGCTAACGGAGGTTCTCCATCGCCCGTTGGCTGATATTTATCGACAACAGGAAGCTCTAGAGGGAGTTGATCCTCGGTCAGTGGTACTGGACCCTGATCGGTATGGAGTATCGGAAATGGTTCACCCCAGTAGCGCTGTCTAGAAAACAACCAGTCACGAAGTTTATAATTAATGGCTTTGGTGCCCACACCATGATCTTCCAGCCATTGAATCATGGTGGTTTTCGCCTCCTCTACGCCCATTCCATTTAAAAAATCGGAATTAATGGCAGGACCATCCCCCGTGTACGCGTTGCCTGTAAATCCTTCCTCGGGTTGTACGGTTCGTATAATCGGCAAATCAAAGGCCTCTGCAAACTCCCAATCTCGTTCATCCTGTGCCGGTACGGCCATGATGGCTCCTGTTCCGTAGCTTGCGAGTACATAATCCGCAATCCATATTGGAATCTGCTTTTTGGTTACTGGATGATTGGCATAAGCCCCCGTCCAAACTCCAGTTTTTTCTTTAGAGAGTTCTTGCCTATCCAAATCCGATTTAGCCGCGGCACTTTCCACATAGGCCTGCACGGCTGTACGCTGCTGATCACTGGTAATCTTTTCAACCAAGTGATGCTCAGGAGCAAGTACCATATAGGTTGCTCCAAACAAGGTATCGGGTCTGGTCGTAAACACCCGAATAGGCTCGGAATCATATCCTTCTATGGCAAAATCAATTTCTGCACCGACAGATTTCCCTATCCAATTTCTCTGCATATCTTTCAGAGATTCGGGCCAATCAAGTTCATCCAAATCCTGAAGCAAACGCTCTGCATAGGCAGTTATTTTTAGCACCCATTGACGCATTGGACGCCGAACAACGGGATACCCACCTACCTCGCTCTTTCCATCAATGACTTCCTCATTGGCTAAAACAGTCCCTAATTCTGGGCACCAGTTCACCGCTACCTCATCCTCATAGGCTAAGCCCATTTCATAGAGTTTCAAGAAAATCCATTGCGTCCACTTAAAGTAATTTGGATCTGTGGTATTCACTTCTCTGTCCCAGTCATAACTGAACCCAATAGCTTGTAACTGCTCACGAAATCTTTTGATATTAAGCTCTGTGGTAATGCGTGGATGAGTGCCAGTTTTTACAGCATATTGCTCGGCAGGTAGACCAAAAGCATCCCAACCCATAGGATGAAGCACGTTAAACCCCTTCATTCGCTTATACCTAGCTATTATATCAGTCGCGGTATACCCCTCTGGATGTCCCACATGCAAACCCGATCCACTAGGATAAGGAAACATATCCAGTACATAGTATTTTGGCTTGCTACGATCCGTGGGTGTTTTAAACGTCTTTTGCTCTAGCCAATATGTTTGCCATTTCTTTTCAATGGCTTCTGGATTATACGAATGCATAAAAAAGTGTGTTAATGAATACGGTCGTCGTTCTACATCGGTGTTACAACAGGCCTTAGTGTGAACCTAAGGTTGTTGAATTTCTATTTCAAGAGAGTCCTAAAATAGGGATAAATGAATTAAATAATGAAGGGACAAAGATACCTTAGTATATCAATCCCATCGGGCTTCCAATACAAAGGAGGGCGTTGAGCGGAGTCGATTGATTCGATATCAAAAGTATGTTTATAAGGCTTTTTAACGTCTGAAGCATTGATACCTACATAGTATATACTCTGTAAAGCCGAACCAAAACGTTCTGCTAGACTCATTAGGGCTTCTTGATTGGCTTTTACCCAATAGACCACGAGTGAATTCGTTGGCAGAGGCACATATTCAAAGGGATGCTCTTCTATCAACCAGTCTCCAACACCGATAAACACTCTATCTACCGCGATATTGTAAGCTTTTTTGTAGGTTAAACTTGTTGATTCAGATCGATTGGTCCCTTGTGAAGGTATCTCAGGGTTTGTTAGGTTCGCTGAATTGGTCTGTTCCAGGGAATTGGTCTGTTCCAGGGCTTTTTTCATTGCGTGTTCTAGTGGAATTCGCAGCTCATTAAGCCCAATGGGAGACACCACCACCCCAACCGACCGGCATCCTTTTCCGCCATGTCTAATCAGTGCTTCGATGAGTTCCGAAGACTGTTCTAAAACAGCTTCTTTGCTCGGACAGTAGGCTATTGAGAACGATGCCAAGCGGTTTAACCAAGGTGTTTGCTCATCTATTTTCCCTACTCTGACTAATGTTTTTTGTAGGTTAGCTAAGGAGGATTCTGAGCCAGCGAATAAAACCATTTGATAATTTTTTGCAGGTAGTTTTACTGATTCAATTGTCCAATGATGAATTTGGGCTCCCCAACCCTGTCTAGCTAACCATCCCAATATGGAGGGCAAAAGAAACGGGTCTTTACGGGAAATTTTACCCGTGTAGCAATGACCAGCAATCAAAACGGCTAAGGCATCTTGCAAACCTACAAGGGGTAGATTGCCTGCATGAATACATAGTATGTTAGATTGTTCGGTGAGCCGAAATTCTTTGTACCTCTGATTGTCTTTGACGTGTCTGCTTTGATGTATCCAGTGTACTAAATCACCCGCTTCTAGACGGCTCTTAATAGCAGAAAGCTGAAAATAAATATCCTCAGAAGTAAAATCGGTACCTGAAATACTTTGCTGAATGGCTTCTTGCATTCCAGATTGCTCATCATCGAACCACTTGATTAGGTGCTCCTGTAATAGAAAGGCCCTTTCTTTCGCCTGCTTCGACCAATCCTTACCCAACTCGTATGCCTCATTCGAGCCGCTTTGATGTGATTTAGACCGGGCTGATTTATCCATCCTGTTCCATTAGAAAGTTACATCCACGCAAAGAGGTAGGCTCCCATCGGCCAAGCACCTGAAATCTTCCCTCTTCATCCATTATCCCTCGATCGCCGGTCAACAAAAAACTACATGAATAGATATTAGCTAAATCAACGATCCCAATTCGCCCTTCCTGCCCCGGTTCTAGCATCTTATCAGGCGCATCAGGATCTACCACTACTATCTTCATCCAGTCTGGACTCTCCAGCCACAGTCCCTTGGAAGTGTACGCTTGACTTAGGCACTCTGTCATCCCATATTCGGTGTGAAGTTGCTCAGGGGCGCAATTAAAACCCTGCACTAGGCGTTCAAACAAATCCACACGTGACATTGACCGCCTAAACGTTTTCATCCCACCCGTTTCCATAATACATACCTCTCTTGGAAGACTTAGTGGCTCATTCTCCCGCTCATGTCGCTCGATTAGGTCTAACCAACCAAATGCAGCGCCAAAAAGCATTACCCGGTGCCCCTCTTCCACCAATTTATTCAACTGCTGTAATGGCAAACACTCCTCGAGGGATAAGTAGCAACTTTCTTGGGTATGATCCCACTCCATCAACCTGTCAATCATATACAGCAAAGATGATTGTGGATTTTCGGAATAGCCAGGTGTATAGGCCCAGATAATCCAATTATCCTTGCCAAATCTAGCTTGCCAAGCAGCTCGAATAGAAGCATCATAGAATGTGGGGTTTAGTACACGATGACGGCTCCGCTGCATGGCAGATGTTCCACTACTTAAAAATTCCAAGGGCTGATCATCTGCTTTCAAATGAGTTACATAGGTGGATATCTCAGTGTCCCCAACTAAAGCATCATGAGTCCATACCGATGCATCTTTAAACGCTTGCACGGGTAATAAAGGGGGCAACTCATCAAAACAGCGGGAGTAATCATCGACAGACCAACCCAAAGCAGTACAATATTTTTGGTACACCGGATTCAATGTGTACTGAAAAACAAATATCTGGGCTATTTTCTCTTCGAAATTAAGGGTAGTGTTTAAAAAAAAAGGGGTGGCTGGTTCAGCAAACGACGTATAGAGTTCCGGCATTCGTTGCTTGATATACTCAAATGTTTGGCTGGAGATATAAAAGGGTTCATTCCTATTAAGACGTCTATTTGTACCCATCGAGTTACTAGTTATCCTGTTTTTGAATAACATCTAAAGAAAACAACGCCTGCTCAAATAATATCCATAGTTTAGATTCTTCCATTATTGAATGAACCCACATGCCATAATGTTCTTCTAATTCATCCCATCTACCAGCATAGGTTGTTAGGGAAATGTTGGATTCATACGCGCGATCTTGGGTAAAATCGTAGCTTCCTAGCCAAAGGCCATTGATACTCATACGAGCAATTTTTTGACTTTGAGTACTATATAATTCAATGTAATCGGCCTTACAATACAGGAAATTAATCCGACCCATAGCTTCGGAAAGGGCACTAAACCCAAGGTAATCCCCTTTTGAATTAAAGCGATGTATACCTTTCGCCTGAGCATCCCACACCTGTAAATGCCCACTATCGAGTAAACAAATTTTTTCAGGCTTCCAGCTGCGAGTAGCTCTAAAGCTATCCAATTCCATAGCATAATCTACATTAGCGCTCGTAATATCCAAGCTAGAAAGGAAATGTAATTGATGATCTAAGATTTGTATACGCCCATTTTCTTTATCTGCTACGTAGATCTTTAGTCCATTATTGCTAGCTATGTCACTCGGAGCATGAAATGATTGCACCCCGGCCCCGTGTCCACCTGCTTCAATATGTAGTTTCCCGTCTGAGCTAAACAGGTATATCTTATGCTCAGCTTTATCACTCACAATGAATCCATCCATACCCTTTATCATAGCTGAAGCTTGGGTAAAGGTAGCCACGGGAATAGGATTTTTTTGTGGAAGGTAATAACTCGTTTCTTGCGTTTGAACCGAATCATGTGGGTTAAAGGCCACTGTGGTGATATGAGATGTGTTGTGTGCTGCGTTCTGTGCTGTGAACTGGCTCACTATATTAATTGGTTCATGTAGACGTAATCCAATGTTTGCGCTTACGACTTCAATCTGAGCTACGGAGGCCAACACCAAAAACCACAAGTATAAGATCTTAAAAGAGCCAGAATTGTGTAACTCTTTATTCCTTCTAAGTACAAGAGAGTAGCAAAAACAAGCTTTAATGGTACAAGCTTCTAATAAAACTCGTATATACCAGTTGATATGATGGTAGATTACATTCATGAAACATGGTTCAACCCTTTAGCGCCAATATCTTTGCGGTAAAACATTCCCTCAAACGAAATAGATTCGAGGCCTTTGTAAGCCATTGATATTGACTCTTGGAGTGTTGGACCGGTACCGACCACATTTAGCACCCGGCCGCCGGCAGTACATAGTTGCCCATCTAGCTCCTTTGTACCCGCATGAAAAACCTGAACGGCTTCTACTTTCTCGAGTTCATCTAAGCCAATAATCGGAAATCCTTTATCATAACTCACAGGATAACCACCTGAAACCAACACCACTGTTGTTCTATATTGCTGATCAAATACGATGTCCTCCCCTAGAAGTTTTCCCCGTGTACTTTGCACTAAATGAGTGAGTAGATCGCTTCGAAGTCTTGGTATAATCACCTGACATTCTGGATCTCCAAACCGGCAGTTGTATTCCACTACTTTAGGACCGGCTGATGTCATCATGAGACCTACATACAAAAAACCTTTATAGGGGTTCCCTTCGGCAGCCATACCCTCTATAGTTGGTGCAATGATAGTTTCTGACACCGAATTGAGCATATCTTCTGCTAGGAGCGGAGATGGTGAATAGGCCCCCATCCCACCCGTGTTTGGCCCTTTATCACCATCAAGTTGGCGTTTATGATCTTGTGCGGTTCCCATGATTTCAAAGTGTTCACCATCACATAAAGCAAAAACGGATGCCTCCTCACCAGGCATGAATTCTTCGATTACTAAAGTTTGGGCTGCGGCTTGTAATGATCCTCTGCGAAGCTCTTCTAAGCCAGCTAGAAGCTCTTCTCTATTTTCTGGTATTAACACTCCTTTACCGCCGGCTAATCCATCCGCTTTTAACACTATAGGGTATTGATTATGAGCATCCACATAAGCTAGTGCTTCGGCATAATAGTCCCCTGTAAACACCTTGTATGCTGCTGTAGGTATGTTATGACGAGCCATAAAGTCCTTAGCAAATTGCTTACTACCCTCTAATTGCGCTGCGATGGTACTAGGTCCGAACACAGCGTGACCCTTAGCCTCTAAAAAATCGCTTATCCCTGCAACTAAGGGTTGCTCAGGGCCTACAACCGTAAGACCAATTTCCTTATCCACGATGAATTCTAGTACTTGATCAAAATCTAAGGCATCCAAAGCCACATTCACTCCACATGCGTGGGTACCTGGATTACCAGGTGCTATATATAAGGTATCGCAAAGAGGCGATCGGGATAAAGCCCAAGCCAATGCGTGTTCTCTTCCTCCACTTCCTAGAAGTAATACCTTCATATCCCTATTCTACCTCTGAGAATTCTTGAGAATTGGCTGCACCCGCAGAACGACTCAATGCTTCCGCCGTTTCAACGATGCTCACAAAACTTTCTGCGTCTAGACTTGCACCACCTATTAACCCACCATCAACATCCGGTTGGCTTAGTAATTCATGAGCATTAGTTGGCTTCATGCTCCCCCCGTAGAGAATACGAATAGCCTGGGCTGCTTCTCCAAATTGTTCCGTCAAAATGGAGCGAATAAACGCGTGCATTTCTTGTGCTTGTTCTGGGCTTGCTGTCTCTCCGGTGCCAATAGCCCATACCGGTTCATAGGCCAGAACGACTTGAACTGCTTGTTCTTCGGTAAGACCGTTGAAAGCAGCAAGAGTTTGGGTTTTAACCACCTCTAAATGTCGATTCTCTTTACGTTCTTCTAATAATTCTCCTACACATACTATCGGAGCTAGGTCATAGCTAAGCGCAGTGTGTAATTTTTCGCGGACTAAGGCATCATCTTCATGAAAATAAGCCCGCCGCTCAGAGTGCCCTAAAAGGACGTAACTACATCCTGCCTCTACCAACATAGATGCACTTATCTCGCCTGTATAGGCTCCTTTTTCTGCTTCATGCATGTTTTGAGCCCCCACGAGTATATCGCTTTCGTGCAGTTGATCAATAGCCATAGATAATGAGACAAAAGTTGGACAAACCAACACATCTACATCTTCAGAAATGGCCGTCTTTCGCGCTTTTATGGCAGATAATAAGTCGGAGGTAAATTCTGCTCCTCCATTCATTTTCCAGTTACCCGCAATTAGAAATTTTCGCATAATAAATAGATTACAATATTAGTTCGAGGTTAAGTGTGGTGTGAGATAGGGTATAAAATCATCCAGTTCTTCACCAATAAATTTCCGGATAATTCGGCCTTGAGGATCGACCAGTATTCGTGTTGGATAGTATTGGATATTGAAGGTTTCAACCAGAGATTTTCGGTTCATTGTTGGTGGTTCCGCAATTGACCAAAAGCGATCTCTTTCTTCAAAAAACGCCAATATGGTGGTAGCACTTTCATCAAAGGCCATTGTATACACCTGAAACCCACGAGGAGCAAAAAGTTGGTAACTAACGGTTAATTCTTCGTATTGCTGTTGATATAGGCCATTTTCCATTAGGGTGAATTCCAGCAAAGTAGGGAATCCTTTAATACTCTCTTCATTAACCGTGTCGCCTTCTGTGCTAACAAAACTAAAGGCTGGGATAAATGCCCCCGGAGCTAAATCTTCGAGTTCAAAGCGCATGTTTTTATACCAAAACGAAAGATCTTCTTCCTCGTACAAGCGCTTGAATCGCTCTAACCGCTCCTTTCCCTCATCAACTCGTAAGGAATCATAATACAACTCAATGAGCATTTGATCGATTGCTCGGGCTTCTTCCTTATTGGTAACGAGTGACTGCAAGGAGTCTAAATAGTGAACCCCTTGATCAAAACCACTGGTTGTACTTACGTAGTCTTTTCCAAAGGTTAAGGCAAGCCCCAGTGATTGTTCGTTATCGAGGCCTTCATTAATCAGGGCCATCATTTTCTGTTGATCAATGTCTGAGAGTATTTGCACCGCTGCCTCAAGTGCGAAAGAGGAAGCAAAGGTACCCGGATAATCCCGGAAGACCTGTTCATATAAATTGGCCCACTTTCGTAATTCACCTACAATAGCGGTATCGGCGAGTGCTCCTATAGCAATAAATCGACGGGTACGTGTAAATCCTGCATCGACCCGGTCAAAGACATCTACCGCCCGCTGTTCTCTGGAATCTACCTTCAACGTTTTACCAATGCCTGGAAATTCTCCGGTGAAAAGCACGGAATCTCCTGCTGCTAATAGGACTCTCATACTTAAAATTGGGCTTCCATCCCGGCTTATTTGGAGGGGATAAGCTCCTGCTTCATCAAAGCTTATGGTACCCTTAATTTGACCCAAACTATCGGTTTTTCCTATAAAAAGGGTATCAATAACACTATTTTGAGCTTCTTGAGAGTATAATAAAAATTCAAAACCTTGCCTATTACGGGTTTGATCTAACGAATCTGCCACATCAATTTCAACAGCAAAGTAGCTTTGATTCATAGGTTCTGGGCGGTTGCACTGGCTTACTAGAAAAATATAAAACAACATCACAAAGACACCTCTGATTCCAAAGGGGGAGATGGTACCCTCAAGGAATAGGAATCTTCTTATCACTGCTTCCTTCAGTTTTGGCGTCTTCGCACCTATGGTCGTTGTTGCTATTATCTTATTCATTATCAGACTCTCAATCTAAATATTTACGAACAAATTCATTGGCCATTTTAGGGTTGGCCTTTCCTTTGGACGCTTTCATTACCTGTCCCACAAAGAATCCCATCAATTGCTTTTTACCCTCTCGGTACCGCTGGGCTTCATCTGGATTCGCTTCAATAACTTGCTGCACCAAATCATCCATATAGTTTGTGTCCGATACCTGCAATACATTCAACGCCTCTGCTAATTCAAGCGCTGGGGTATCTTGCTCTAACATGGCATTAAATATGGTCTGTTGAGCGGAAGAGCTGATTTTATCTGACGCTCTAAGATCCAACAATTCAGCTAATCTTTGCACCGATAAAGGGAATTCTTTTATGCTAATACTTTGCTCATTTAGCACTCGGAGAACGTCACTTAAAACTAAACTAACCGAGGCTTTCACATGGCCACTTTCGGAGACCAGCTCTTCAAAAAAATCGGCTAGATATCGATTCTCTGTTAAGGTAACCGCATCGATTTCACTGAGTTGATAGTGCTCCACAAAACGCTCTTGACGTACATGGGCAAGCTCCGGTAACTCTGCCTTTATCTCATCCAATAAATCATTAGTTACAATAATAGGCGGGAGATCTGGTTCTGGAAAATATCGATAATCATGTGCCTCCTCCTTAGATCGCATGATTCGAGTCTCCATTTTACTGGTATCCCACAGCCTGGTTTGTTGAACGACTTCTCCACCTGCTTCTATGAGCTCGATTTGCCGATAAATTTCAAAATCAATGGCTTTTTCTACATTTCTAAAGGAATTCATGTTTTTGAGCTCGGTCCGAGTACCAAATTTTTCTCTACCCCTTGGTCGAACCGAAACATTCGCATCGCAGCGTAAACTCCCCTCTTCCATATTTCCGTCACAGACCTCAAGATATTGAACAATCTGTTTAATTTTAGACAGGTAGGCGTAGGCTTCTTGTGGAGTACGCAAATCAGGCTCTGACACTATTTCAATCAACGGTGTTCCCGCACGGTTTAAATCTACCAAGGTATTATAGGGATCTTGATCATGAATGGATTTTCCGGCATCCTCTTCCATGTGAATACGCGTAATCCCTATGCGCTTGGTGTACCCTTCCACTTCTATGTCAATGTATCCACCTTCACAAATAGGTGTATCAAACTGAGAAATCTGATAACCTTTTGGTAAATCAGGATAAAAGTAATTTTTCCTGGCAAAGATAGATTTAGGGGCAATAGAGCAATTGGTAGCCAAACCCATTTTAATGATGTAACGGACTAAATTTTCATTTACTAGTGGCAAAGTGCCTGGGTGGCCTAGACACAAAGGACTAACTTGGGTATTGGGTGCCTGGCCATACTGCGCCGCTACAGGAGCAAATGCTTTGCTTTGAGTTAGTAATTGGGCGTGTACTTCCAAGCCAATTACCGCTTCAAAATCTTTATGATCGATGGTATTCATAACTCTATTTATCCTACTAATTTAGACTCGAAAGATATTAAAGTTGACGCTTAGTATTTGTGTTTTTTTCGGGTTCCTACCGCTTATAATAACAGGCGGAACGATGCCCATAAATTCCTTATTATGAACTTGCGTATTACTTCACAGCCAAACATCAACGTCCACTAAATTGAGTACCTATGACCCAACATAGACCGAAAGAACACCCTGTTTTTAAGCCCAAATGGACGGAACAATTTATTTCATCTTATGTACTAAGACTACCAACCAAAAACTCATTTATGAGGCTTTTCGGGATAGCTCTACTGGTAAATGGATTGTTAGCCTGTACGTCAACCCCCGAAAAAGGAATGGACAATGCATCAGACGTAACTCAAGCGATGCAAGGTACCGTTGATGATGTTGATGTTACTACCTTCGCAGCACTTATGGAACAGGATTCAGTGATAATTTTAGACGTTAGAACCTTAGCTGAAGTTAATGCAGGGGCTATTGAAGGTGCTATTCACCTTGACTTTTACCAACCTGACTTTCAAGAAAAACTTAGCGTACTCGATAAAAATAGCACCTATTTAGTGTATTGCCGTTCGGGCAACAGAAGCTCTCAAGCTTCAGAGCTTATGATGGAACGCCTAGGCTTTAAAGATGTAAAAAATCTTATCGGTGGATACCAAGCATGGGCTAAACAGTAATGTAATGGCTCTTTTTTGGTTCTGCTTTTTTAAACCTAAAGCTAATCTTTGAGAGTTGTTGCTAAGCTCCTTATAATTGCAATATAAATGACGTGTTGAAACACGCTTGAATATTTGAACTCTCTCTAGAATTCTATCTTTAGCCAAATCAAATACCGCATTAAACGATATAACTAGAAGCTATGAAAGCAGACTACGATGTACACCCCAGAAGTAAAGTTGGGTTAGACTATTTAGGATTAGACAAAAACGATGAAGTGTACTGGAATTTAAACCCATCGGAACTATACGAACATGCCATTCTTCATGGCGAGGCTATTTTAACCGCTGATCATGCGTTACTTGTTCACACCGGTAAGTTTACTGGCCGATCTCCAAAAGACCGATTTATTATAGAGCAGCCCTCCATACAAGATGAAATAGATTGGGGTGAAGTAAATCAACCAGCTAGCGAAGAAGTATTTAACAATCTGTTTACTAAAGTTCAGAAATACCTCAGAGATAAACGTCTGTTTGTTAAAGATGCTTTTTGTGGCGCCGATACTCAAAACCGACTTAATGTCCGAGTTGTAAGTGAGGTAGCCTACCATGCCCTATTCACCCATAATATGTTTATCCGCCCAAATGAAGAAGAACTAGCGGATATTGAACCAGACTTTACGGTGGTAGCAGCTCCTTTTTTCGAGGCAGATCCAAAAGTTGATGGAACAAAAAGTAGTACCTTTATCCTCTGTAATTTTGAGAAAAAGATTATACTTATTGGTGGGACAATGTATTCTGGGGAGGTAAAAAAGGGGGTATTTTCCGTAATGAATTACCTACTTCCCAAAAAGGGTATCATGGCCATGCACTGCTCAGCGAATCATGATAAGTATGGGAAATCTGCTGTATTTTTTGGGCTTTCAGGAACCGGTAAAACAACACTATCTGCTGATCCCTCAAAAACGCTGATAGGTGATGATGAGCACGGATGGAGCGACGAAGGAATCTTTAACTTTGAGGGCGGATGTTACGCTAAGACCATTAATCTTAGTGAAAAAGGTGAGCCCATGATTTTCGCTACCACTAAAATGCCTGGTACCATTCTTGAGAATGTCATTTTAGATAAAAATCGAGAACCTGATTTTACCGATGTAAGTCTTACACAAAACACGCGCTGCTCGTACCCTATCGATTTTATTCCAAATGCAAGCGAAACCGGTATGGGAAACCATCCAGAGAATATTATTTTTCTAACGGCAGATGCCTTTGGGGTACTACCTCCTATTTCAAGACTTACTCCCGAACAGGCTATGTATCATTTTATCAGTGGATACACCGCAAAAGTGGCTGGTACCGAACGAGGTGTTACCGAACCCCAAGCAACTTTTTCGGCTTGTTTTGGATCACCTTTTATGCCTTTACATCCAACCGTGTATGCTGAATTACTGGCTCAAAAAATCAAAAAGCACAAAGCTAAGGTCTGGATGGTAAATACGGGATGGACTGGCGGAGAATTTGGAACAGGAGAACGTATTAAGTTACGTTATACTAGAAAAATGCTCAGTGAAGCTATCGCAGGGAACCTTGACAAAGTGGAATACGTAAAAGATCCCATTTTTGGATTTCAGGTACCCATTCAAGTATCCGATGTCCCTTCAAAGGTGCTCATTCCTCGATATACCTGGGATGATGCCATGGAATATGATAAAAAGTCTAGAGAATTGGCTCAAATGTTCGTAAACAACTTTAAACAATTTGAATCCCAGGCTAGTAAAGAGCTTTTAAGTGCCGCACCAAGAGTGTAGTATTTTAGCCTGAGGAATCGTTGCGCAGGCAGGTTTTATTCTGCCATTTCTTGCATTTTTTCTAGATTATCTTGAATGCGCAATCCTTCAATGACTTCGTGTATCTGACCTTTCATAACCGCATCAAGATTATAGAGGGTAAGATTAATTCGATGATCGGTTAGTCGACCCTGTGGGTAGTTATAGGTTCTGATTTTTGCAGAGCGATCACCTGTGGAGACCTGACTTTTTCTCTCTGCAGCCCTGGCTTTTTGCTTTTTTTCCAACTCGATATCGTACATTCGGGCACGAAGCATAGCCATCGCCTTCTCTTTGTTTTGATGCTGTGAACGCTCTTGTTGGCACTCTGCAACAATACCTGTAGGCTCGTGGGTAATTCGAATAGCGGAATCCGTTTTATTGACATGCTGCCCACCGGCCCCACTCGCTCGAAACGTATCGATCCGTAAATCACTCGGGTTAATGTGAATATCCACCTCTTCTACTTCAGGCAATACTGCAACAGTTGCCGCTGAAGTGTGTACCCTGCCCTGACTTTCGGTAGCAGGAACCCGTTGAACCCGATGGACTCCAGACTCATACTTCATTTTACCAAACACTTCTTGTCCTTCAAGGGAGAAGCTAATCTCTTTGTACCCACCTTTCTCAGACTCATTCAACGTTAAAATCTGAAGTTTCCACCCTAAATCATCCGCATAACGACGATACATTTCAAATAAATCTCCTGCAAAGATAGCAGCCTCATCTCCCCCTGTACCAGCTCTAACCTCTACTATCGCGTTTTTTGAATCCTCAGGATCTTTAGGAACCAACTTAATTTTAAGTTCATCTTCTATTCGAGCTAATTCTGTTTTGAGTTCTTTGTTCTCAGATACGGCCATTTCGGTGATTTCAGGATCCTCGTTCATCTCGATTAGCTCAATATTACCCTGAAAATGTCCCTTTAATTCAGTGTATCGATCAAAATCCAGCACCACTTCTTCAAGATCACTTCTTTCTTTGGTAAGCTTGGTATAGTTTTCTGGGTCATCAAATATACCAGGATCACTCATAGCTGCATTCAATTCATTGTAGCGAGCTTTGAGTTGTTGTAATTTTTTTTCTAAATCCATTGTACGTTATTTGTTCTGAAAATACACAATAGTCCACTTTATTGTATAAGCAATTCTCAGCCGCCTGAAACTACAATCAAATTGTACTTTTAGCTAAGTTATGAACGCGTTATTTTGTAGTACAAGCGATGGCTAATTATCTATCAATTAACCCAAAAAGTCACAAAATGACCGATACCAAAAGGTCCAAAAGTCTCATCACCGAATCACAAACCATCCCTGCTTCATTTACCATTGGTTTTTTAGGAGCAGGTCAATTGGCTAAGATGAGTGCTATTGAAGCCTACAGACTTGGCATTCAAGTAGCCGCCTATACGGACCGTAATAGTCATGAACCCATGCATTATATGAGTCCAAAGGTAACAACTGGTTCTTTTGATGATGTAGAAGCGATGACGGAATTTGCTCAGAAGTGTGATGTGTTAACCTTGGAAAATGAGTTCATAGATTCAAGCGTGTTACATCAAGTTCAACTCAAATCAGGTACACCTATTTATCCAAGCCCAGATGGCTTTGCTAAAATTGAAAACAAAATCGTTGAAAAACAAAGTTTTGAAGAGGCCGGAATACCCGTTACCCCCTATAAACAAATCCATAGCCACGAAGATTTAAAAGATTTTGGTCACCAATATGGCTGGCCATTTGTACTCAAGTCCTCCAAGGGTGGATATGATGGGTATGGGAATGCAACTGTTTCTGATTTGAGTGATGCTGTAGATATGTTTACCAAACTGGGAGGCCAAAATGGTCACCATATCCTGGCCGAGGCATTTATTGATTTCAGTCACGAATTAGCCGTCCAAGTTGCGCATAACGGGCGGGAGTATTCGGTGTACGAATGTTGCGAAACAGTTCAATCAAACCATATTTGCGTGGCAGTAGTTACCCCAGCAAGAGTACCCGATTCCATAAAAAAACTGGCTCAAAATCGCGCCTTACAAGCTATGAAGGTGTTAGATACAAGAGGTATTGTTGCCTTTGAGTTTTTCTATACGTCTACTGGCGATGTTTTATTGAATGAATCCGCGCCTCGTCCACATAATTCAGGTCATTACTCCATAGAGGGCTGTGTAACTTCCCAATTCGAGAATCATATAAGAGCCGTACTAGGCTTAGACCTTGGATCGACTGAACTTACCCACCCAGCTTGTGTAATGATTAATTTATTAGGTACACAAAATAGAAATGCTCAAGTTGAATTCAACGAACACCTACTCTCCGAACCCAATGGCCACTTGCACATGTATGGTAAAGTTCAGAGTAAAATCGGAAGAAAGATGGGGCATTACACTCTTTTAGGTAATGATAGTAACAGTGTCTACGAACGGGCTATTCATTTAACCCAAAGCATCCAAATTTAATAGTTGATTCACACATTTTTTTGTTGTTCCTCTAATGTGTAATTTTAAGTACACACTAAGTTAGTAAGGAATTCTTCTATGGCAGATAACATTGAGGTCGGATTAATTATGGGTAGCGATAGTGATTGGTCTACCATGAAAGAAGCTGCAGAAATAATGGACACGATGGGTGTTAGCTACGAAAAAAAAGTAGTCTCTGCCCATAGAACACCCGATTATATGGCAGAATATGCCAAAAATGCTTCCAAAAGAGGCCTTAAAGTTATTATTGCTGGTGCTGGTGGTGCCGCACACCTTCCTGGCATGGTTGCGAGTCACACCATCTTACCCGTAATTGGTGTACCGATACAAACAAATGCTTTGGGCGGTGTGGATAGTCTTTATTCGATCGTACAAATGCCCAATGGAATCCCGGTTGCAACCGTCGCAATAGGTAAAGCTCAAAATGCAGGTTTACTTGCCTGTAGAATCTTGGCAAATAGCTCCAAAAAGCTACAAACAAGGTTACTTGAATTTCATCAAGACATGGCTGAGCAATCCCTAAAAAAATCAACTAATCTGCAGTAAGATCTGATTCTAGACCACCAGAATAGCAATGTGGATAATTTTGTTGGTGTTGGTTGATTAATACCGTAATTTATAGTTGGATTGGGTATGATATCCAGATGTACGTTTCTTTGAATCCTGTAGCTGTTGCTGTCTGCTTCTCTCCGTAACTTTAATTACTTAATTATTTTTTGATATGAACATTTACGTAGGAAATCTTAGCTATGGGGTTTCTGATGACCAATTACGCGAAGTCTTTGAAGCTTATGGAACCGTTAGTTCCGCAAAAGTTATTACAGACAAATATTCTGGCCGATCCAAAGGTTTTGGATTTGTAGAAATGGATGACGACAACGAAGCAAGATCTGCTATCGAAGATCTCGATGGAGCAGAAATTGATGGACGTTCTTGTAAAGTGAACGAAGCTCGTCCACGTGAAGAACGACCAAGACGTGATAACTTCCGTCGCTAGTCATCACACTGACTGTATAAAAGCCTTCTCCATCGAGAAGGCTTTTTTTTTGCCCATGGGTATCAATTTTTTAGCTAATATTATATTTTAGGCGAATCTGATGTACAAACCTCACTTATAAAGCAGTCTTCACGACGTAACAAATTAGGAACACTTCCATGATAATGACTACAACCAACCATCTCGAAGGAAAGGTGATAAACCAGTATCTCGGTATTATAACCGGTGAGGCCATACTAGGAGCAAATATTTTTAAAGATTTTTTCGCTGGAATTCGCGATATCGTAGGTGGCCGATCAGCCTCTTATGAAAAAGAATTAAAAGAGGCGAGACGTATCGCATTTAGCGAGTTAGAAGAAAAGGCTTTTCAACTTGGCGCGAATGCAATAATTGGAATTGACGTAGACTACGAAACCATTGGGGATACTGGCAGTATGCTCATGGTAAGTGTTACTGGTACGGCTGTACAATTTTAACGGATAGAAAAATCCTACGTTTTTAAGCCTCGCTGAATGCACTCCCATTATGCAACGAGAGACGTCCTTATGTACGCTATTATTCTATCTTTATTCGATGTACTGCTGAGCGATCCTTCACTAAAAATTTGGCCTGACCCCAGCTTGCTGGGCCAAATTTACCTCTAGCATTGTTTGAGAAGCCGTAATTCTCTGTTGGAATTCCGAGAAGATTGGTATCTAGTTTTCCATTTTTATTCTTGTCATGATATACGGCAATAGCATATTGACCATACGCTAAATCTTCTATCTGCCACTCTATCATTGTATCGCTAACGGGCACAATTTCGGCATAACGAGGTTCGTCTAAATATCTATTTTCTGAGTCAAATACAGCAATTCTAATCTCCCCTACTGGATTTTCGACCCCTTCCACCACTAAGGTGAAAGTAGAGAAAAGTTCTTTTTCTACGGTGAAGCCACTACTAAACAAGAGGCATGGTGCGATAAATATAAAAGTTCGAACTACTCTTACTATATACATAGTGCGAATAAATTTATTTAGTGAATCCATCAATAACCTAATGAGCAAAACGATTTTGTTGCCCTGATTATGATACCAAACCGGTACTTTATATTACTGTGTATACCTATGACTAACGGTGACTTAAGCGAATTCATTCCATAAAAAAAGCCTGTCTTCCAAAAAAGACAGGCTTATAAATAGAGCAGGGCTGTGTTTAACCCGCTGTACGTACCGTTTTAATGATACGTGCAGCAACTTTGTAAGGATCTGCATTAGATGCTGGTCGTCGATCTTCAAGTCGTCCTAACCAACCGTCCTCCACGGTACCCACTGGAATACGGATTGAAGCGCCCCGATCGGATACACCATAGCTGTACTTATCAATGGACTGAGTTTCATGCTTGCCTGTCAACCGCATGTGATTATCGGCACCATATACATCAATATGCTCTTGTATAAAGTTTCCAAAAGCATCACATACCGCTGTGAAATAGGCTTCACCACCCTCATCACGCATTTTACCATTAGAGAAATTAGCATGCATACCTGAGCCGTTCCAATCTGTATCTCCCAGTGGTTTTGGATGATAATCTACTACAACACCATATTTTTCGGCAGTACGCTCTATAAGGTAACGACCTACCCAAATTTCGTCACCCGCTTGTGCCGCACCTTTAGCAAATATTTGAAACTCCCATTGGCCGGCTGCTACCTCTGCATTAATACCTTCGATGTTAAGACCTGCTTTTAAACAAAGGTCCAAATGCTCTTCAATAATTTCTCTTCCGTATGCTGATTTTGCACCTACACCACAATAGTAAGGTCCTTGGGGTGCCGGATATCCACCAGCTGGGAAACCCAGCGGTAGGTTGGTTTCTGGATCTATAAGGAAATATTCTTGCTCGAAACCAAACCAAAAATCGACATCATCTTCATCGATCATTGCACGTCCGTTGGACTCGTGCGGAGTACCATCTGCATTTAGTACTTCAGTCATGACGAGGTAAGAATGCTCACGGTCCGGATCTGGATAAATGGCAACTGGTTTGAGTAAGCAGTCTGAACTGCTACCTTCGGCCTGTTCGGTTGAACTACCATCAAAGGACCACATGGGACAATCCTCTAAATTTCCACTAAAGTTGTGCACAACCTTAGTTTTACTTCTAAGTGTTTGGGTCGGCTTATACCCATCTAGCCAGATATATTCGAGTTTTGCGTATGACATATATAGTAAAATTCAGATGTTTGAGTTTAACGACACAAATATAAAGCATTTTATTTAATTCACCCAATTTATTTAAGTCTAATTCTAATTACACTATAATTTAATCTATTTGGAAGCGCTTTTATCTAATTTATTAACGCTAAAGGGCTTTATAACCGTTTGTAATGCAAATTTCTTAAGCGCATTCGCTGTAGCCCATAATTTTTTTAAGCTATCCACCTTTAGACGTAATTATGCCGTATTTTATCATAACTATGTCATCATCTTTTTCCATACATAACTGGATACAGGCTGCACGACCGAAGACCCTGACCGCAGCCTACACACCTGTAATTATTGGGGCTAGCTTAGCCTACTTGCAGGATAGTTTAAATGTTTTGGTGAGTCTAATCGCTTTATTGTGTGCCACTCTCATTCAAATTGGCACCAACTTTGCCAATGATTATTATGATTTCAAAAAGGGCAGCGACCGAGCCGACCGTGTTGGTTTCAGGCGAATGACCGCCGCTGGGCTTATACAACCAGTCACGATGAAAATGGCCGCTTACCTCACGATGATATTGGCATTGCTTGTTGGGTTGTATCTGGTATATGTTGGTGGAGCCATTGTGTTGGCGATTGGGCTTAGTTCTCTGGTATTTGGCATTATGTATACAGGAGGCCCGTTCCCTCTTGGCTACAATGGGCTCGGCGATCTTTTTGTTTTCGCATATTTTGGTCTAGTTGCCACCATGACCACCTATTATTTAAACACCCTTGAGTGGTCGAGTATGAGTTTTTGGGCGGCACTTATACCGGGCGCACTGAGCACAAATATACTAGTGGTTAACAATTTACGCGATGTGGATCAGGATAGAGTCAGCGGAAAGAAAACCTTAGGGGTCTTATTTGGAGAAAAGGCCTTAAAATGGGAGTACACTGTACTACTTGGGCTAGCCCATGCAATACCCCCTCACTTTTTTGTTCGATTAGACGCTTCTGTTTGGATCTTTTTACCATATCTGAGTATTCCTTTATCCCTGAAATTACTTTCTGAAATTTGGTCACATGAGGAAAAATCAACGCTCAATGGAACCTTAGAAAAAACGGCCGCATTTATGTTTCTATATGGAGTTTTATTTACCATAGGCTTAGTCATCCCATAGCTGTGTGGCCAGCCTAGGTATCTACAATCATACATAGTTAGTTACTAACCGTGTATAGGATAAAACGACTAAATTAAGGCCGAATATATCATGAAAATGTAAAATAGAACACTTCCAATGAGTCTTCATTTTTATACCTATAACAGTCCATTTACGTCTGAATTTATACAGGCTAAAGGATCTATGGGCTCATCGCGTGAAGGAATCCTAATTGAGTGGAAGCATTCAACGGGTTCGGCTTGGGGGGAATGTGCTCCCCTTCCCGGTTTTTCTAGTGAGAGTCTTAAGGACTGTAAAAACCTACTTGTTTCGCATAAAGAACAGCTTGAGGAGCAGTTACACCTTTTGCAGGCTCATTTGCCCCAAAAAAAGAGTGATAGCCGACTTTTTTTTGACTACACCTACGCACAACGCGCAACAGATCTACTCTACTCATGTATTCCAACTAACTTTCCATCGATCCAATTTGCCTTAAGCATGATGCTCTACGATTGGGGCAGCCAAAGAGAAAATCGCCCACTTTACTACTTAGTTCGCGATCATGCCTATGAACTAGCCCCTGTTTATTCAGCCACTACACAGACTTCGTCTCAAATGGTCGATTCTTTTTCAAGTGAAAAAAATCATGATGCCCAAATCCCTATTAATGCTTTACTTCCTATAGCAAGTCCAGAAGAATCACTCAAGCTAGCCCAAAAAGCTTGGTCAGAGGGAGTTACAACAATTAAAATGAAGGTAGGTACGGAACATCAAGAAAATTTGAATCGAGTGGCTATTATCCAGGATAACTTACCTGGTATGAAATTCCGACTAGATCCTAATGGGAAGTGGGAATCTGAATCCCTTAAGCCTTATCAGAAGGACTATCATCGCTTTGCCATAGAATATATAGAACAAGCCGTTGCCCCTACTACCTTTACCAGCTTTTGTCTGGAGCTAACATCCGAAGCACCAGCAATGGCAGCGGATGAAAGCAGTGTAGATTTCTCGTCCTTTACCTCGCTATTAGGCCAAGAAAACATCTCTTATTTTGTACTCAAACCAACACTAAGTGGTGGAATTCCAGAAATGATTCAACGCTGCGTTTTAGCCCTTGAAAAAGGCCAAACCTGCATATTTAGTAGTGCATTCGATGGCATCATTGCACGATATACCCTAGCCACCCTGGCTTGGATGAGTAACCAACTTACTGGGTATCATTTGGCACATGGACTAGATACAGGTCGTTGGCTTATAGAGGATTATCTAAGTCCTGAACGTAGTCTGGTGCCCGAAATACAACAGGGAAGTTACTCGTTACATGCGACCTATTTTGATCATCATCCCCACAGTACAAGTCCTGAATATAGCAACACAGTCCAACATCTAGGCCTGTTCATAGCGCGCAATAGACTTACACCCATTATCGAGCAGCAAGGATGAGTATTTCGATGGACATACCACAAGAATTTCTATTTACATGTTCTTCTGATTTCATTTTTTTACATGCTGCAAGTGTTGAAAACCAATCAATTAGATATTCCGATATAGCTTTATATAGTCAAAAGCTACCAAATTGGTTAGAAGCTCATCAAGATGAACCCCACACCTACATCCTTCAAAGCAATAATTCTGCTGAGCTTTGTTGCCTAGTTGCGGGTTTATTCCTATCAGAGATACCCTTCTGTATCGTTGACCCAACATGGACCAACTCTCAAATGCGTGAAGCCACCCAAGAAATACCATTTACGAGCTTTTTAAATGGCAGGGATATTTCAGCGCTTCACACCCAATGGTTGTCGCTAATTCCAAGTCAAAAACAAACCACTCGCGAACTTAGCTTAATCGTGAACAAAACTCCTTTTGCGTTCTTGTTTACATCGGGCAGTAGTTCCAGACCAAAAAGAATCCCTCTTCGACATTCTCAGCTTTGGGCAGCCTATCAAGCCACACAAGCTCAAGTACAACTAAGCCCAAACCAGAGTTGGGGACTGTGCCTACCCCTGCATCATATTGGGGCTCTGAGTATAGTTTTAAAATCACTGCTTTCTCACTCATCCATAAGCCTCAGTAGTTCATCGGATGTTCAACGTTGGAATTCTTGGCTAAATGGATGGCACCAATGCCGGGTAATATCGATGGTACCCACCCAACTTCATAAATGGCTCGAGCACAATCGCACCGAAAACATTTTCCCCCTAGTTTCTGAGGTGTTCCGCTTCATTATTTTGGGGGGCGGACCTACTAATGCTCCTGATATAGATGAAGCAGGCAATTTAGGATGGCCCATATTACTTACTTACGGGATGACCGAAACCTTTGCGCATATATGCTCAATCCCCGCTTCCGAACTCCCAAAGCCCCTAAAAGAACCGCTACCTGTTGGACAGATGCACCCAGCTCAATCCATAGAACTACGCTATGAAGAGGACACTAATGACCCGATTATCTGGTTGATGGGTACCCAGATTTTCTCTCCTGAACCTTCGCAAAATCGACTCCTACAAAGCTTTGATGAACAAGGGTGGTTTTGTACGGGGGACATAGGTAAAGTAGATGAGAAAGGCCTGTTATACATTCAAGCTCGTAGACTAGATCGCATCGTAAGTGGTGGTGAGAATATAGCCGTAGACTGGGTGATTAAATGTCTAAAGCAGCATCCATATGTGCATGATTGCGCCATAATTGGAGTTAATGATCCTAAATGGGGTCAAAAGGTTGTGGCTTTCATTGTGCCGGTTTTGACCATGTTAGCGCCAAGCATCCAAAAAAACATTCAAGCTAAGTCATTCGGCGCACTAACAGAGCTAGAACCCTTTTTTTCCGAAGAACTATTAGAACAATGCCGCCGTTCATCTCTCCCAGCTTCCCATCTACCCAAAGAGTTCCTCTACTTGACTTCACTACCACGTACTTCACTCGGGAAACTGAACGTAGCTAGTTTGCAGAGCTTGTATGCATTACCCCGAGGGAAATAGTATAGCAACAGGCAATGAAGTGGGCAGTAAAATAGGCAGTTTAGCGGCTTAATCTAGTCCAACCCGCGCAAAAATCTGATCGACCTGTTTGCTGTGATGGGCTAAATCGAACAGTTCGTCAATCACCTCGGAACTAAGCTGACTGCTAATGACCGGGTCTTCTTGAACCAAAGGCTTAAATGGAATTTGCTCCTTCCAGGCGCGCATCGCTAATGGTTGAACAGCATCATAGGCTTGTTCACGCACCATTCCCTGATCGATGAGTTTGTTCAACACCCGTTGAGAAAATACGAGTCCGTGCGTTTTCCATATGTTGGACTCCATATTGTCCTCAAAAACCACCAGGTTTTCCATGACATTGGCAAAACGATGGAGCATATAATCCAATAACATTGTAGCATCGGGTAATATAATCCTCTCGGCAGATGAGTGAGAAATATCACGTTCATGCCAAAGGGGAATGTTTTCAAAGGCAGTAAGCATGTATCCTCGAAGTACTCGGGCACAACCGGTGATGTTTTCAGAACTGATTGGATTGCGTTTATGCGGCATGGACGAGGAACCTTTTTGTCCTTTACGAAAAGCTTCTTCTACCTCTCGTACTTCGCTGCGCTGCAAGTGACGCACTTCTACTGCCATTTTTTCGAGACTTGAACCAATTAAAGCTAAAGTAGACAGATAATGCGCATGGCGATCTCGTTGCAAGGTTTGGGTGGAGATTGGCGCTGGCTTTAGGCCTAATTTTTTGCAGGTGTGAGTCTCCACCTCAGGTGGAATATTCGCAAAAGTTCCTACCGATCCCGATAGCTTTCCAAACTCAACCGCATCGGCTGCTTGTTCAAATCGTTCCAGATTTCGTTGCATCTCTGCATACCATAAGGCACACTTTAATCCAAAGGTAGTGGGCTCGGCATGTATCCCATGGGTACGTCCCATCATCATGGTATACTTATAATCTAAGGCCTTGTTTTTAAGTACATCAATCATCCGATGGAGGTCATTTCGGAGTATTTGATTGGCCTTTTTTAAACGAACACCCCAGGCGGTATCAACCACATCGGTGGAAGTAAGTCCGTAGTGCACCCATTTTTTTTCGTTACCCAGGGTTTCAGAAACTGCGCGAGTAAAGGCTACTACATCGTGTCGTGTTTGTTCTTCAATCTCTTTGATACGATCCAACGAAAAGGTGGCCTTTTGGTAGAGAGTATCTACATCCTTTTGAGGTATCACCCCTATTTGAGACCAAGCCCAGCAAGCCGCTAATTCAACGTCTAGCCAAGCTTGAAACTGTGCATGCTCGGTCCAAATTGCTATCATTTCTTCGCGCGAGTATCGTTCAATCATAATATGTGGTGAGTTAGTGCTTTAGATAAAGATAAGATTTCTAGCGCAGTGTTTGTTAGTAAAAGTGCGTGCAATTAAGACTATCAACCCCTGAAACCCTTGATGAAAGGGTCCTAAAAAATACATGAACTCAAAATAAATTACAGTAATTATTGAAGCAAAAAAGCGCTTTCACATAAATTAAAAACGCTTTCAGTAATATTTGATTAATTTTTTTATTTGTTTTTGCGATTCTGCTAAGTAAATTTAGCCCGTAAATACTCATTAACTCATTTATTTATGAAACGTACGCTAACTACTGCATTGACGCTTTTAATAGGTACTCTTCCTCTTTTTGCTCAAGAGATAGATGCCGCGACAGTGCAAGACAACCTAAATTATGTTTGGACCATCATCGCAGCCTGCTTGGTATTTTTTATGCAAGCGGGGTTCGCCTTAGTAGAAACTGGTTTTACCCGAGCAAAGAATGCGGTTAATATTATCATGAAAAACGTCATGGACGTCTCTGCAGGGGGCTTGGCTTTTTTCCTGGTAGGATTTGGATTAATGTTTGGCACTAGTGCTGGCGGATGGATTGGAACCGATGGTTTTCTATTGGGTGAAATAGGAGATTATTCTACCGAATGGTCCTATACCTTTTTCTTTTTTCAAGCCGTGTTTGCAGCTACTGCAGCCACCATTGTTTCCGGTGCTGTAGCCGAGCGCACCGCATTTAACTCCTATTTGATTTTCTCTGTGCTAATCACTGCCTTCATTTACCCGGTCTTTGGATCATGGGCTTGGGGTAGCTTGTTTAATGGCAGCGGATGGTTAGAAGGACTGGGATTCATTGATTTTGCTGGATCTACCGTGGTACACTCTGTGGGCGGTTGGGCCGCATTAGCTGGCGCGATGGTCGTAGGCCCAAGAGCTGGAAAATACATAGATGGGAAGCCTCAACTTATTAAAGGGCACAGCTTGCCGCTAGCAGCCTTAGGTGTCTTTATTCTTTGGTTGGGATGGTTTGGTTTTAATGCTGGTTCAACGACCACAGGTGATAGCTCCATTGCTCTTATTGCCCTTAATACTTTCTTAGCTGCGGGAGCTGGAGCGACAGCCGCTATGGTAATCACCTGGATAACCAATGGAAAACCTGATGGCGCGGTAACCCTGAATGGTGTTTTAGCAGGTTTAGTGGGTATTACCGCAGGTTGTGCAAATCTGAGCCCTGGTTTTGCCATCATCACCGGTGCTATTGCAGGAGTGTTGGTTCATTACTCTATGAAATTACTCGAAAAGAAGGTTGATGATGCCGTGGGCGCGGTCTCTGTACACGGGGTATGCGGTGCTTGGGGTACCTTAGCTGCTGGACTTTTCGACATGGGCGGTTTTTCTCTAGAAGTTGTAGGAGTACAGTTGATTGGTATAGGAGCTGCTTTCGCCTGGACCTTCCCTGTTTCTTATATACTATTTAAAGTGATTAACGCCATGTTACCTCTTCGTGTAACCGAACAATTGGAAGAAATGGGCTTAGATATTCATGAACACGATGCCGAAGCCTATCCAGAATTCACACCTTCTGCAGGAATTGGGTAGCCAAACCTGACCTCTAGAACATACAAACTAAACAGATATTACAATTAATTACTCAACATTTTATCAATACAATACTTATGAAATCAATTAAACATACCCTAACACACACTCTCTCAATTCTTGCTCTTGCTGCGCTCATAAGCATCTCTGGGAGTAAAGAAGCTTCTGCTCAGCTAGAAGTTAGCACTGGCGTAGATCTAGTTAGCACTTACGTATGGAGAGGGGTGGCATACTCAGGTCCTTCGTGGCAACCTTATGTGGAAGCTGCAGCTGGAGATCTAACTGTCGGCGCTTGGGGCTCTCAAGGTTACGATGGTTTCCAGGAAATGGACCTTTATGCTTCATTTAGCCTGGGTGATTTGAGCATTGGATTAACCGATTACTACTATCCAGGTAGTGACTACCTCGATGGAGACAGTCACGCCTTTGAAGTGAACCTAGGATATAGCATGGGCAGCCTTTCTATTGGTGCTAATTATATACTCAACGAGGCTGCTGGTGCAGGTTCTGCTGGTGGTGATATATACTTTGAATTAGGTTACTCCGGTTCAGCTGCCGATGTATTTGTGGGTGCTGGCGATGGATGGCATTCCAGCACAGGGGACTTTGGACTCGTAAATATTGGGGTGACTAAGTCAAAGGAACTTAAGATAACCGATAGTTTCAGCCTACCCATTAGTGGTGCGGTTATCTTTAATCCAGATTCGGAACAGCTATACATCTTAGCAGGGATTTCACTCTAGATTCTCCGTTTAGAAGAAGAACTGCTTTTAGCCTCGCAGTCAATTGCGGGGCTAACTTCTATTCCAAAGAAATGTTATATCGACTGACTAAATCAAAAGTGAGAGGCTTGACTGCCCCTCACTTTTTTTATTATCGCCGGTAGCTTTTTTTAAGCGTCATCACTATTTGCCGAGATAATGTGCACTTCAGCTTCTAAAGAAATTCCAAACATATTCAATACCTCACCTTGAATAAAGCTAGCAAATTCACGAACCTGGTCACCGTTAGCTCCCCCGTGATGCACAATAACTAAGGCTTGTTGATCATAGGTACCAACTTGACCTTTTCTAAAGCCTTTACCCACCGCTTTGTCTATGAGCCAACCAGCCGCCACTTTGATGTAACCATCGGGCATAGGATAGGTTTTTACATCGGGAAAATGAGTTTTCAAACGGTCAACTTGCTCAGAGGGGAGTACCGGGTTCTTAAAGAAACTCCCACAACTTCCCAGTTTTTGAGTATCAGGAAGTCGTGACTGGCGTACCTGAATGACCGCCTTAAAAACTTGTTGTTGGCTGGGTTCATGAATTCCTTGCTGCCTTAAAAAAGATCTCAATGATTCATATTCTGTTCTAAGTTGAGCTTTTTTAGGTAACTTAAACTGTACTTCTGTAATAATGGCCTTTGCTTTTAGTTCATTTTTAAAAATGCTGTTTCTGTAACCAAAGTCGCACTCTTCTCTTTCTATCCAACAAAGGTTCATGGTTTGAGTGTGCAAGTATTGTACCTTGGTAATGTATTCTTCAACTTCTACGCCATACGCACCTATATTCTGAATAGGCGCCGCTCCAACACTACCAGGTATGAGTGCCAGATTTTCCAATCCCAACCATCCTTTTTCCACTGTCCATTCAACCAACTCATGCCAGTTCTCACCGGCTCCAATTTGCAATTCTACCGAATGTTCATTTTCCAGGATAACACCCTTTTTTTTAAGCTCAATAAGTAGAACCAACCCCTTATAATGACTCGGTAAAAGTACATTTGACCCTCCTCCTAGCACGAGTACCGACACCTTATTTTTCTTCGCCCAAGCAAGGGCTTCTGCTAATGCTTCCACGCTGTCAATTCGCGCAACATACTGAGCCGTAGCAGATACACCCATTGTAGTATGGGTTGATAATTGCACCTGTTGCTCAATAGTAATTGCCATACGGTATTAGGTTGAGGTGGGAAGCAACTTTACCCGAACTTTTTTTATCCTATTTTTTTGTACTGAATGAACGGTTAATTCAACATCCTTGTAAATAACCCGCTCACCAACCATAGGTAGATTCTCGGTAAGACTGTAGATTAGCCCGCCCAATGTCTCAAAATCGTCTTCCTCTGTGGTAAGTTTACGTTCTAAAACATCCTCCATATCATCGAGGTCTATTTGAGCATCGAACACATAAATTCCATTTTTGAACCTTTTGTACAGCCTTTCTTCCTCGTCTCCTTCATCTACCATTTCACCAACTAATTCCTCCAATATATCGTCCATGGTAACCACTCCTTCCGTTCCTCCATATTCATCTACGACCACTGCCATATGTGTTTTTTCTTGCTGAAAATCCCGAAGTAAATCATCCAGTTTTTTTGTCACCGGTATGAATAATGCCTTGCGTGAAATGGTCTTCCAATTGATAATTTGATCATCTCCTTCTGAGTGAATAAAAGGCAGAATATCCTTGGCATAGATGACCCCATGAATAGTATCTAAGTCATTTTCATAGAGTGGCATTCTGGAGAGGCTGTGTTCACGGATCCGAGCGAGTACATCTGGGAGTGAATCATCCACAGATACCCCAATTATATTAACCCGTGAAGTCATTATTTCACGAACAATTATATTCCCAAATTCAATAACATTTTCAATAATCTCCCTCTCATCTTCTTTGATCGAACCTTCCTGCTCACTTACTTCAGCCATCATTTTTATGTCATCCGAACTAAAGGTATTAGAACTTTTGGTAACACTCGCTCCAAACTAACAGTACTTTCTGTATTACCTTGGCTAAAGGTTTTAGTAGAATGTAAATGAAATAAATGAACCCGCCCCAACTTCCTGGATATGCGAAGGGGATTATTGATCGAAATAACAGAATTGGCAATTTCACTAAATTAAAATAACAAAAGTAAATTTTGATCACTTCAATGGTGTAGACCAAAAACTCAGGGGCATCGGTAAAACCCATTAGTGAACCAGTAATCACCGCCGCCATGACAGAGGCAATGATATTGGCAAAGGTATTGCCAATGGTAAATGACTAGCAGCCGCGGTTGATTAAGCATCGTAGCCACCCTCCCATCTATCTGAGAAAAGGCTTCGTCTTTATTGAGTAAATCCTGTTTTATGAGCGAGAAAAGGCAACTTCAGATCAGAATATGGCTGAAAAAACCAATCCAAGAATCATGATGACTAATTGGATGGATAGGGTGGTTAATTCAAACTCACCACTCTGAATCCATCAATATACATCCACCAGTTAGAAAGGTAAATCGTCATCGATATCGTCTAAATTGACCGTTTATTGACTCCCTGACTCGCACTAGCTCCACTGCTTTGAGCGTTGTTGGAATTAGGAGATGACGGCATTTCCGCCATACCACCACCGCTACTTCCTCGGCTATCTAGCATCGTCATTTGTAAGGCCTTCACCTCCAGTGGTATATTTTTGACCCTGCTTGTCTTCCCCTGCGGGTTTGAAGCGGACCTTCAACGTAGATCATTGAACCTTTCGTGAGATACTGCTGACATATCTCGGCCGTTCTTCCCCCATGCTACTACTCGGTGCCATTCGGTTTTTGTCTTGATACTCACCGTTGCTATCTCGGTATCGCTCGTTTGTGGCTAGGTTTAGGGTGGCTACTGCGGTGTTTGATTGGGTGTATCCGGACTTCAGGATCCTGCCTAAGCGTCAATCAACATTACTTTATTTAATGAACTCATATGATTCTGTTTTATTTAATATTGGTATAAGGTAAGACCCTTAAGCCAATGCATTCCTTACCATTTATATTTTTTAATGAGTAATCGGTGCCTAACACCCAACATCTACTCTGCTAAACAAATGTGGCGCGTCGATCATCCCATTTTCATGCTCTTTTGATAATAAAGCATAATTAAATCCTGGATGAATAGCACTCCCTCCTACTTGTCCTTGCTTGTTAAGGGCTATAACACCCTTGCAGTGATTTAGGGTCTTTTTCCTTTGAAATAATCCGTGCAATCACCTCTTCTGAGCCTGTTGAGGAGTATACCCTTGGCGCATCAACTCAACGACCACCGAAGCTCCGGCAGATCGAATGACTGCTTCACCAAGTCCGGTAGCCACCGCGCCGCCACCTCATTGTCTAGTATAGACCCGCACCAATGATCGGTGAATCCCCTACCCGACCATGCATCTTATAAGCAGCGCCACTCGTGGTGCATGCCCCAGAGATATTGCCCGAATCATCTAAGGCCAACATACCAATGGTGTCGTGATTTTCCACATTGATCACCGGGCGTACCAGAATCCTCAAGCCACTTTCGCCATGCTTTTTCAAGCCTCGGTGAGCAAGTTTTCACGTTTAAAAAGCCCTGCTGCTCTGCAAATTGTAATGCTCCTTTCCCCACCAGCATCACATGTGGAGTCTCCTCCATCCCTTTTCTAGCCACCGAAATAGGGTGTACAATGTGTTCAAAAAGGCCACCGAACCGCATTGCTGCTCATGGTTCATTATACAGGCATCCAAGGTAACCCTTCCTTCTCTATCTGGGAACCCCCAAGCCCTACGGATTGATTGGTAGGATCCACTTCCGCAGTTTTGACGCCCTAACTCTACCGCATCTAACGAAGTCCCCCCATTCTAGGACTCTCAGGCTTCTTCATTGGCCACTATGCCATGAATCCAGGTCGATACAACGACTGGTTTTATAGGATTCACTTGGACGAAGGCAGGCCCTTTGGAAGCATTTTGTTAGGCTGTTCTCTTTAGCCGGTCCCTGAGTGGCCGTAAAAGTGCCAATCCCGCTAATCCGGCAACACCTGTCTCAGAATTCCTTTCTACTTTGACTCATCTTTTCTCCATTATCTTTGAATTTCGTGCTGCTAATATCCACTTAGCATGAAGCTTTGGGTATTCCGATCAGAAATTTCTTTCCATCTAATCAATCCTCATTCAACCAGCTACATGAATCTTCTCTCAACAGAACAATCTAAGACAATGTATTATTTATCAGTTTAGATGAGAAAGCCTAGCAATTCTTTTCTTCTAAATATTCCAAACCAACTCCACCACCTGTGGACATGAGACACTTGGTCACTCAGGCCGGCTTGTTTGATAGCCGAAGCAGAGTCTCCTCCACCTATAATAGTGGTAGCTCCATGCTCCGTCGCAGTGACTAAGGCCCACAGGCAATAGACTAGTCCCAACCGCAAAATTAGGCATTTCAAATACTCCCATTGGCCTGGAATTTCCAGAACACCGTTTTTGCTTGAGTTATTGCACTAAACAGCTTGATGGTTTCAGGGCTATATCCAATGATTCCCAATGATCTAAAATACCATCTGCAACCACTACTTTTCTGTTGGCATCGTTTGAAAAATCCATCTGCAATGACTAAGTCAACTGGCAGCATCGGAAGTTAACCCCTGCCTCGAGCACTTGCTCCATCAATGCTTTAGCCATCGGTATTTATCTTCCTCTAACAAAGAATTCCCTACCGAATATCCCTTGGTTGCTAAAAATGTATAGGCCATCCCTCCACCAATAATAATGGTATCCCTTTGCATTAATAAACGCTGAATGCTGGGATTTTATCCGACACTTTAGCCCCTCCTAAAAATAGCCACGAATGGGCGCTTAGGGTCATTCACACTGTCACTTAAATGGGTGATCTCTTTTTCAGTAAAAACCCTGAAACCAGATCTTCCATGTAGGCTGTGACTCCTGCGACTGAAGCATGGGCACGATGGGAAGATCCAAGGCATCATTCACAAAAACATGGGCATGGGCCATAAGCATTAGCAAAATGAGGGTCATTTTCAGTTTCACCAGCATGGAAGCGAACGTTTTCAGGCACCACAATTTCACCCTCTTTCGCATGAAATTACTTTTTCCACCAGCCTCACCAATGCAGTCATGGGCGAAATGAACCGGTACGTCAACTAAACTAGCTGGGTGTTGAGCTACCGGTTCCAAAAGAATTCAGGATCTGGACTTCCTTTTGGTCGTCCCAGAGTGGGAGGTCAGCACAAGCTTGGCTCCTTGGTCAACAACATATTGTATAGAGGGAAGTGCTTGAACTACCCGATTATCGTCTGTTATGGTACCTTCTATGATGGGTACATTGAAATCGACCACATTAACACTGTTTTTCCCTTTACGTCAATATCATGTAGCGTTTCTTTGCCATTTCTAGACCTTTAATGAGTGAATGCTATGATGGATGATGAACCCGAAAGTTTCCACTCGGGTTTATGTTGTCCGTGCATTTTCGGTATAGGATAACGCATGGACTACCTGTATTGGGTAATTTACGCATCCCCCGTGCCATTTAAAACTTTTCCTATGCATGGAAATGCAGGAAATCCTACATATTGAGGGAATAACTGTCGGCCGGTTTCCCTAATTTATTCTATATTAACTCACCAAAAATGTTACTTCCTCGTACAGTTCTAATAGGTTTAGCGCAGACGATATGACTCCCACATTCAGGTTTATTTTGATTATGCCGCAACTACACCTCTGGACAAAAGGGTTCTAGAGCTATGTTACCTTATTTAACCTCCGAGTATGGCAATGCAAATTCGGCGCACCATTTAGACCAACGAGCCAAGGTCATTGTAGAAGATGCCCGAGAACAAATTGCGGCCATCATCGGAGCAGAACCCTCTGAAATCATCTTTACTTCGGGTGGGACAGAAAGTGACAATGCAGTAGTTCAAGGAGTAATGGCTCTTGCTGGCGATAAAAACGAACTTTATTACCTCCCCTGAGAACATCATGCCGTTTTGCATCCTATTGAACTATCCAAAATGAAAGGATTCAAACCTGCTCATGGTACCCTTAAACAACGACGGTGTTGTTGAGTTGGATACCCTTAGACAGCACCTGAGCGATAAAACATGTTTGGTTAGCTTAATGCATGTCAACAATGAAGTTGGATCGGTAAATGATCTAAAAAACTCTCGATCTTTGCCGTGAAAAGGGCGTTTTATTTCATACCGATGCGGTCAAAGTCTGGGAAAAATACCTGTGAATGTTCAGGAATTAGGAGTGGATTTTCTAAGTGGAAGTGCCCATAAAATTTATGGCCCAAAAGGCATTGGGCTTATGTATGTACGTAACGGAAGTCGATGGATGCCCTAGCTTACAGGTAGCTCTAAGAGCGACGCAGAAGAGGAGGAACCACAAACGTACCAGGTGTTATTGGGTTTGCTAAGGCCTTAGAAATCACCCAACCCGTACCATGGAACATCAGCTCAAAACATACCAGGAGCTTAACCAACATCTCCTTAGCGAATTACAGGCCCACCTGCATGCCTGCAGTGGAAATAAAATGGAAAGCCAGGGTTCATCATATAACCAATTTTGCTTTCACAATGCCGAGAAACGTGGAATTGATGGAGAAATGCTTCTGCTTGGACATCGAAGGTATTTGTGTCTCTAATGGCTCGGCGTGCACCTCTGGACAGTAGAACCCTCTCGTGCTACTCGCGCCCTGGGGCGGCAAGCCGAACAAGCCAAATCAAGCATTCGAATAGCTTTGGCAAACATACCACCAAAGAAGACATAAGCCGGTTGGTTCATTCATTAGAAGCCGTACTTTCCAGAATGTTTACACTGGTTTAATGCAAAGTTTAATGCAAGAAGTACTGGTATATGGGCAAATTTGCGTGTACTGCGGATCTCGCTCCCCCAGCCTATCTTCGGCGAGTCTGCCGACCAGCTGGAGCCATGATATAGCGAAGCGGTCCACAGGCCTTGTCTTTGGAAGGAGGGAAAATCGGGATGATGGGCCGTGTTGCCGAAGCAGTACTTGCCCAGAACGGAGGTTATAGGCATAATCCCAACGGCCTTAAAGGTAAGGAAGTCACTTTTATACTGGGCTTAGTGAGCCCATCGAAACCCCAGATATGCACACCCAGCAAAAATGGAGGAGCTATCTCATGCTTTTGTCATTTTACCAAGGTGGTTTTGGCACTCTCGATGAATTTTGAAATATTAACATGGCGGCAGTTAGGCTTTCACAACGACCATTATCGCGTAAACGATATAGATGGGTATTTTCCGGTTTTGGAACAATTTATCCAGCGCGCCAATTGACGAGATTACGTGCGCGAATCAATCTAAAACTCTTTCATTGGGTGAGTACATAGAAGAAGCCATAGGTTTTGGACGGATATTTTCAAAAAATACCGAATAAAGCTGTATTATTCACTACAGTTCAATGTAAAACCTGCCTCAAAATAGGGACCATGGTACGGAAGGCCCTACATCTTTGGCAGCACGGCTATGTTCGACTTCAGTTTACATGAACCTAATGGAAACTCAAGATGGAAACCCAAGTTTAATACTCTACCTATCATACAAAAATCTCACCTTATCGTTAGGCATATTACTTATCATTTTAGGCGCTGCTTCCTATCTGGGAACAGGGCAGGAAAGTGTTACCGCATTGATACCATCCTTTTCGGTATTCTGTTTGTACTTTTGGATGGCTGGGTAAAAAAGAAGTCTCTTCGCAAGCACATGATGCACGCGGCCGCTGGACTTGCGCTACTAGGTATTTTGGTACTATCGGCAATCCCAGGTTTATTCGAAGCCCTTGGTGGCGGTGAGATCGAACAATACTAGCCACCTACGCGCGGTCGGCCATGTTTTTGATGTGTGGGCTTTTAATTCGGGCTGTACAGTCCTTTATTGCTGCTCGAAAACAGGCATAAAATCAGCACAAGACCTTAGTCATCCTTGAAGATATCACTGATTAGATAGGCGTATTTTCGGCGATGACGCGGCGTTTCACCTTCATAGTCGGGTAATCTCACCGTTTCAACCGTAAACTCATTGGCCAATAAGCGGAAATCACGAATTTTTTCATTGGGAAGCCAGACTCTTGAAAACGCACCATTTCTTTTTTGTACACAGATTTTACCTCGTCCAATTCCAACAACTCATCCATATCGGCATAGGACAAACCTTGGGCATCCGCAAACTTTTGAGTACCTCAAAATCAGGTACGATAAGAGCTGCCATAAAAAGTTTTGCCCCTCCCCGACTACAACTAACCCCAGTCAATCCGTTACTTGACTTGAACATATCCTCGATAGGTCCTGGATAAATATTATTTTTTCCCACCAGCATTCACCAGCATGTGCTTAATTCGATCGGTTATTTTCAGATATCCGTTCACAAATCTCCCCACATCACCAGTGTGTAGCCAGCCATCGAATCAATCATTTCTTTGGTTGCTTCTTCGTTACGCCAATAGCCCTTCATTACGTTAGGCCCTTTACATAGGATCTCCCCTGCCTCTGAACTCAGATTGGTTGGATACTCTTCCCCACTTATTTGAGCAATAATCTCTCCTTTTTCTAAGCTTTGAATCCCAACGGTTACCCCAGGAATCACCGTGCCTACCATACCGACCATTAAATCGCCCGGCCGGTTAGCAGTCATCACGGGTGAGGTTTCAGTTAGGCCATATCCTTGAAGAATAGGTAGCCCTGCGCATTGAAAAAGGTATCTATATCCGGTGGAAAAGAGCGGCTCCTCCAGAGACAAAAAGACGGACACGCCCGCCAGTTTTCTTTTAATTTGTCAAATACCAATTTATCAGCAATTGATTTTTGCACTGAAACCAGCCCTCTTTTTCCATCTACATATTTTGCCCTGTGCTGAGCGCCCATTTAATTTTCTGCTTTACGGCGCTGCCTTTACATTTTATTAATCACGTTGAAGATTTTCTCAAGAGTCGTGGTACTGAGATAACCACGGTCGGTTTTACCTCCGGTAAATTTTGGACACCATGTCACACTTTCTGCGTAATAGATTTCCAGCACCACAGGAGATAATGGCATAGTAGCCGGCTGTTCGTTCAAAGGAGTGGCATGAGGTAAAAAAAGAGACAAACAGGCATCCTTGTCATCCCAGTAAATATGATGGGTTGCTGCTTTAACATTACTACAAATATTATGGGCATAGCGCCTTTTTGGCTTTCATATAGTCCCTGAAGTGTAAATAAGGGTACATACATCGTCGGGCTTTACTTTTTTAGCACAGCCCTGTATCGTATCTTCGTGCTCCTTGTACCGTTTTCCCTTCTCTCATAGCATGATCAAATAGGCGAACAAAATCATGCTCCATGAGTTTTTATTCTTTGGCATTCTGGTCTTTACTACCTCTTCTAATTCTGGGCAGTTTTCAAAGACTTCAACAGCCTTTTAAGCTGAATTCCAGTCGATACAAAAAAGATTTTTAGCCTGTGAATCCTGCAAAATATACTCACACTGATTGGGAGGCAAGGTCGTGTAGAGGAAACATTAATTCCACCTAATAGTTGAATATGGCTAAGTCTACTACCGCCTCGTACCAGTTTTTCACTTAATATACCAACTGGGTCTCCGTTCTTAATTCCCTTACTTGCTAGGTAACCTGCAAGGGCTTGTACATCTTCGGTAACTGATCCCAGTACACCGGTTCAAAGCCAATAGAGGCATCTAATTTATGATGAAAAACAGCCTTGTTTTGGCGGATCTTTTTAGAAAGATTAACGTATAAATCGGTCAGCGTATCCAAAGGTGCTATCATTAGGCATAACAACTAGACTAAATGGATGGTGACTATCTTGGAATATAGCATTCCACGTGAAAATCTCTACATTTTCGTTTTCACTATATTCACAGTAATGTTCACAGTGACCTTGAATTAGCTTCAGAAGCAAAAATAATAGCGAAGGAGTTCTTATTTCCATCTTATTTCGTTCATATTGCAACATTTGGTATATTATTTAAGGAAAAATCTGAAGTGATCTCGTGTAAATGAGACCATTGGCCCCAATAATTATTTGAGTACTCCTTATGGCGCATCCGGCACACGAAGAAACGATCGCTTTAGTAAAAGAAATTTTTAGGTCTTACTTAAAGAGGTAACCAACGTCAGACCCCCGAGCGGTTCATGGTTTGGAAGAATCTACCGTTCCGATGGTCATTTTGATGCCGATGGACTCTTTTTCAGTATGCAGCAGAAGGTACGTGGTCATTGCTGCCGTGTAACAACAGATGATAGGTTGAATCCCGGATTGGTGCAACGCCAACAATTCGGGAAGAGTCGTATCATACAGACGGCTTATGCCTATCAACAACACGATCACATAATCTGCAATGAGTGTGGGCATGTGTTAGGGAGTTTTGTGACCCACGTATTGGTGGTCTCAAACACAACTAATTGGCCGAATTCATGGGATGAACATTGGAATCGCATTCCTCCAATTTATGGACATTGCGAAGACATAGAAGCCTGCGAGCATCGTAAGAGTGCTCTTAAGTAACCCCCCCAAGAACAATCTTTGAGCCTATAGCTGAGTCTTACGAATAAAGGTGCCTGCCGCCCAACGGCTCCCAAGCCAGCCCATCAGTATCGATAAGACCATCATACCCCCAATCAGATAATACCATTGCCCAAATGGCCAAACCAACAACCCAAATTCAGGGGCTAATCTCGGAAACAAGCGTGCAAAGCTCAGGTGCAGCACAATAGCACTCATTCCACCAGCGATAATACCTTGTAAAATCCCTTCTATCACAAAAGGAGCACGGATGAACCCATTGGTTGCCCCCACTAATTTCATTGCTTTTATCACATCGCGTCGGGCATAGACCGTTAATCGTATGGTATTAAAGACCAGCAACATCGCGGCTAAAAGGACCAGCAAGCCTATACCTGTACCCATTCGCGTAAGGGTTTGAAGATTGGTTTCCAATAGCTGGAGAAGAGATGCATTATATTTCACATTCTCAATGCCAACCCACCCCTCTAATTCTGCTGCTACTTCTATAATTTCCTCTGCAGGTATATCTCTACTTAAGCTAAGTTTAAATGAAGCTGGCAGGAAATCCAAGGCCACCAAGTCCTCCACTCCCGATCCAAATTCAGCCCTCATTATACTTGCAGCACTATCTTTAGAAATAAAACTAGTACTTTCAACCTCGTCTAAAGATAGCAACGCCTGCTCCATTGATTGGATATCTTGATCATCTAAGTCGTATAGAAAAACTTCTAGTTCGACCGAGTCTCGTAAACTCAACGCCCGATCATATAAATTATAGGAGAGTCGAAACAGTACCCCTAGGAGCAATAGGGCTAAACTGAGGGAAAAAATGGAGGTCATGGACGCCCATTTTGTTCGTCTTAGTCCTGCAAAGCCTTCTTTTAATAAGTAACTCATAGCCTGTTGATTGTTTAGTGCAAAATAGAATTAATTTCGAAATATCGCTTTAATACTTACTACCAATCTTCGGCCTGGCATAGGAAAGCTATCGGCTCCAAAATATCCTGGGCCCAAAACTCCTTGACCCACATTTTCCCAGCGTAGAAACACCATCATAGAACGTACTCTAGAGGATAGTTCAACATCAGCCCGAAGGAATGCAGGTTGTACCTCTAGTCCATTTTGCTGTACCGACCACCATTGAGCGGCTGTATCAAAGGCTAAATTACGGCTAGCTATGGGGGTGCCATATAGACGAATACCCATTTTAGTGTAGGCAGCCCGTTCAAACACATAGCCTTTCCAAAAAGCATAAGAACGTAAACGAAACTGCATATCGGTCTCGAAAAGCTCCGCAGATTGCGATTGAATTTGCCCATTTCCACGATTAAATGCCGTTGCACTGAGCCCATATTCCCATTGTGAAGAATGGGCGTCTAAACCAATGCTCGTAGACCAAAAGCTATGTTCGTTCGCGTAATAGATCCGCATCCCATCCTCGGCCACCTCAGACGGTGCTAACAACGCAGTCCCTGATTCTATACTGTATCGAGCATTCACCCAAGGCGATAGAAACCGTTCCGGCCAAAGATCCACCGAAGCCGAAATATATTGGCTTTGTTGGAGCGGACTTTTTGAATCATTAAGCCCATCATTAAGCCCATCATCCCGCCAACTATTGGACGTCCAATACTCCTCTTGGATGCTCCGAAGTTGCCTTCCTTGCCCTAAGCGTAGTTCGGCTCGAATATCCTTTCTATTAAGGTCTAGCCCCACCCATCCACTTAGCGCTGCACCCCGGTCGCCGCTGAATACCTGCTCCACTCCCATTCTCAGGCTCGCCATCGGTATGCCCTGCCAATACCCCTCGAGAATCGCATTAGATTCCCACCAATTTGATCGTTTGATGGAATGAAATCCAATATCTGACCCTGCCCTATTGGTAAATCCCGACCAACGCCCCTCGGCGCTAAGCCCCCAATTTGTGCCTTCCAAAGTGGTAGCACCGGCAAACCAGAGGGAGCGGATATTCCAAGCGGTAGTATCCGTGCCAAAAGGTAGGGTGAATTCGTGGGTAGAACGTCCTAGCTGTAGGGAAGACTGTGCAGCAGAGCCCGAATCTGGTCGGTGTCCCAGGCGCACAAACCAGTCACTGCGAGAGCTCCTGCTACTCACCGAACTACGCCGTGGACTGGGTCCGTACTCCGAAAAAGGGAAGGCTCCAGGCACATTGGAATAGCCAAAAGATTCATCAGCTTCAAAGGAATTATTCGCTGCCCAAGCGTCTAGGCGCAAGGTATTGCTCAAGTGATAGTAGCCTTTGGCAAAGACCTGACTCCCTTTGAGTTCACTCGCAGGATAATCACCTCCTGCCCTCCGGTCCCAAAAAGACAGCTCCAAATGGCTACGCTCAGAGAAATTATGCCCCACTCCAAATTCCAAATTACGGTACGTGAAACTAGATTCATCATAATTAAGTGTACTAATGGGCTTAACAAGGTAATAATCGCGTACTCGCCAATCGCTACGCAAGCGATGAGTAGACTGTTCTTGAATAGACGACACCTTATATATAGGCACGTACTGTAGTTCTGGAAGACCTGTTATCGGGTTGCTAAGGTCTATTCCTTCCAAGTAAACCGCCTGATCACCCGGCCCAAACCCCTGCACATAATGACCTGATGGGCGACCCACGGTACCCAATTCATACGCTATAACGTCCCTGCGCTGTGCCCAAAAAGCATGCCCATCGGTATAATGCTCCCACCTCAGCAAACTGTCCGTGCTCACCTCTCGCGCTCCCCAACTACTTCGCCCAGCCCAACGCCAAGGGATAATTCCAAGCACTTCCAGACCCTCCTGCATAGCAGCTAAGCCGCTTGTGTCCGCCTGAATACTTCCCAGACCCGATAGGTTAGGCTGCGCCTGAACCCTTTGGGCGCCCCCTACACACAGCAAAAACAGCCCTAACAGAAGCAGTTGCACCCGCGCTATGGAAGCCCATTTGTTCATCAATGCAGTAAATCCCCTCTGGTTGATGTATCCGCTGACCCCTTCTGAGCCTGATCCATTCGCTTTACAGATGCGGGATACACCTTTTGTAGACTGTAGGGCAGCTCATCCATGCCCAATAGACAGCGTCGCAAAATTTCAAAACTAGTAATCACTGATCTTAGTTTGTTGAGGCTCCGAGAATGGCTGAATTCAGCTCGAACAGCAAAATGTTCCGCAGGAGTATAAAACCCAAGCCAAACGGTTCCAACCGGTTTTTCGGGACTTCCACCCCCTGGACCGGCCACACCGGTAGAGGAGATACCACACTCTACACCCAACCGCTCTGCAACACCCTTGGCCATCTGAAGCGCTACCTCTGCGCAAACGGCCCCTTTTTGCTCAAGTACGCTGGCTTCAACCCCTAGTTGGTTCACTTTCACGGCGTTATCATAGGCAATAATACCTCCTTGAACGTAGGCACTTGAACCGGGAGTTTCCGTCAACAAATGCCCCATTAATCCCCCCGTACAACTTTCTGCGGTAGCCAAACGATACCCAGACTGTGACAAAATCTGTCCCAGTGCACGATCCAATGTACCTTCTTTTTCATCGCTGTAAATCAAGTCTCCTAGCTGCTGTTGAATCTTCGAACGTAGCCCATCAACCCTAGATTTGGCCTCTTCGCGACTAAGCCCGCGACCCGTAAGACGCAAACTCACCTGACCAGTTGAAGGTAAAAAAGCCAAATCGATATATTCATTTAACGACGCCTCAATATCATGCAACCAATAATCAGCCAGATGACTCTCGCCTATGCCTGCCACCTTAAGATAGCGGGTTTCTAATACATTCAAGGCTCCCCATTCCTGCAATCGTGGGGCAACCTGTGTGGACATAAGATGTTTCATTTCATGGGGGACCCCTGGCAGTACAACGAGCAATGAATTCTGCTGCTTAAATAACATTCCAGGTGCAGTTCCAGAAGAATTAAACAACAACTCTGCATTTTCCGGGAGCAATGCCTGCGCTTGATTGGATGTAGAGTAGGGTAGGTTTCTGCGCCGAAAAAGCTCTTTTATGTGTTCCTCCACCCTTGGTTCGTGACGCATACCCACCCCAAACAGTTCCGCTACGCTTTTCTTCGTTACATCATCTAAGGTCGGGCCCAGTCCCCCCGTGGAAATAACCAAATCGGCCTTATCTAACGCCTGCTGAATGGTAGATGTAATCTGTTCAGGAGCATCGGTGATAGTGTGAACCTGAGTAACCTGAACTCCTCTTTCATGCAAAAATTGCCCTAGCCAACTCGCGTTGGTGTTCACTGTATCTCCCATCAGGAGTTCATTTCCAATAGAAATAAGGTGTGCAATCATCTACAACTAAATTGGGAAATTATTGGCTAAGTACGTATTTGCATATAATACGAAGTAATTCGCAGAAAGGTCGCTCACCCCATTCAATTTCCACATCAGCTTTTAGCCTACCTCTCTAAAATGGTTTAAAAAAATAGTATCTTCCCCTCCATGGAGCGTCTCCCGAACATACTAAGCACGATACGCATACTGTTAACCCCCGTTTTTTTGGTTCTTTTTTTCGAGCCAGAACTATGGATAAAGCTAAGTGCGCTTGGGGTGTACATCATCGCAGCAATCACCGATTTTTTTGATGGCTATTACGCACGAAAATACAATATCGAGACCTCGATGGGCGCGTTTTTGGATCCATTTGCAGACAAACTACTCACCCTAAGTGGCTTTGCGGTTCTCCCTTTCATAGCGGCCGATCAGTTTCCATGGTGGGCGATCATCGCCATTGCTGTACGAGATATTTCTATCACCTTGCTTCGATTGTGGGCTCGCCGCAAAAATCTAGAAATGCAAACCAGTTCCTTAGCCAAGCTTAAAACCACGATACAGATGATTTTCCTTTATTTAGGCCTTGTTCTAGGGGTATTTAAGGGTGCCCCGATCTTTTTAGGCGACTGGGTGGCCCTAATTCTAAGCACCGATCTTATGTTTTGGCTGCTGATCCTTGTGACAGGTATAACGGTATATAGCGGCCTTCATTATCTAAGCCAAAATCGTCACCTTTTTCAACCGGTTTAGCCAGTATGCTCTCCTCTTTTCAACGATTCCTGGCCTCCGGACTAGGTTCCGGCTACAGCCCCATTGCCCCAGGTACAGCAGGAAGCATCGCGGCCTGCGTACTCCTCTTTTTCGGGTATATGCTATTCGGAATCCCTTTCTTAGTGGGTTTTGTGATCTTTAGTGTGGCTGCTAATTTCTGGACGGCACCAGCAGCCGAAGCAGCCTGGGGAAAAGATCCAGGAGCTATGGTAGTAGACGAATGGGCTGGCATGGGAATAAGTCTATGGGCTTGGCTTTGGACAATCGGCATTGAAGGAGGAGAACTTAGCTTAGTCCATCTTCTAGTTGCCTTCGGCTTCTTTCGACTATTTGATATTTGGAAGCCCTTAGGTGTGAATAGTATGCAGAAATTGAGCGGAGGATTTGGTATATTGTTCGATGATATTTTAGCTGGATGGTATGCTGGAATAGGCTGGTTCATCGTTTTCCAAATTTGGTAGACTAAATAACTCAATGTTTATATGCTAGCGCAGCTGTTTCCTCGTTTACACAACCTACTTAGCTAAAAAGCACCAATTTAGAGAACATGATTATAGACACCACATTTGCAAGAGAACTGGCCGCTGATTTATTAGAAATAAATGCTGTTATTTTACGCCCTAATGAACCTTTTACTTGGGCTTCAGGATGGCATTCCCCGATTTATTGCGACAATCGCCTCACCCTACGGCAGCCTCATATTCGCTCCAAAATTGCCGCCAAATTTAGTGAGTTTATTAGCCAAGAATTTCCCGACATCGATGTAGTAACGGGTACCGCTACCGCTGGCATTCCACATGCAGCTTGGGTTGCCGATAAGATCAACAAACCTATGGCCTATGTACGTGCCAAGCCTAAAAGTTATGGAATGGGTAACCAAATTGAAGGGGGCGTCGCCAAAGGAGAAAAAACCGTCGTGATCGAAGATTTGGTTTCCACCGGTGGTTCTGCTATTTCGGTAATCAATGCCCTACAATTTGTAGGTGCCGATGTTCAAGCTATCATATCCATATTTAACTACGGCTTTGATAAATCGAACGAAAATTTCTCAAAGGTAAACGTTCCGGTTTTTAATCTCACTGATTATACCATCCTGGTTGATGTAGCCGTCGAAAAAGGCTTTGTTACGAGTGATGATCTAGAACACCTAGCCAACTGGAGAAACAACCCCGATACTTGGCCTAATTAACCCTAGCCTAATTTATCCCGGCCTAGGAATCGCTAGCTAATCGTAACTAGCGTTAGATCTAGCTCGATATCTTTATACCGTTTATCGATGCTGTTAATAACAACCCTGAGGATGGGCTCTTCAATATGCCGGTTGACTGCTTTTAACACAGCCTTTCTCTTTCTCGATCGAAAGGGCCCAGAATGATTATCAAAAAAGACTTCTTCATCAAAATCGTTAATTCGAATAAGGTCTTGACCGCTTTGCTTTAGCCGGTAAATAAGAGCCCAGCTTCGTTGCACGTAATCATCGGTAATAGTTACAGACTCGCCATTGAAACGCACCTGTACCCCTTGTACATTTTGTCCCAATTCAACCTGAGATCGATCATTTTTTTGGCCTATAAAATGCTTCCTTCTATAAGCAAAAACTCCTATGCTGACAACGATGAGGACCAGTAGGAGTCCTACCCACCAATAGCTACGGGCATGCACCCAAGGATAGGATAACGATGGAATTGGGCTTAGCTTAAGCTCTTCATTTGGTAGCCGGATAACTTTTAGGTTGGTAGTACTGTTATCCACATCCTTGCCAATGAGTAACCAGTCATTTTCTTTGGCTAAATAAAATCCAGCTACGAATCTGAGATTGGGGAACATTTCAGGGTCTAGACGCAAGATTTCATAGGTCCTTGAGCTATAAAATTGAGCGTTGGACAAGTAGTGAATACCCGAATTGTAATCGCTCAGATAGCTATTTTGAATAAATAATGGCCTTGATCTGCGATGATCAACCCCTTGCTTATCAACTGAAAACCATCGTTTAGATTCCCATCGGTCACCCTCAATATCATAGCTTCCGGCGTTATATCGAATGTCACCATTCTCCATAAGTAGATTGAATAGGTAATCTAATTTAGCTTGACTAGAATCGTACCAAATATCATGGAAGTAGCTGTATTCCTGATAATCATGAAAGCCATCGGAACCCAACAACCATTCATTTTTTTCCATACTATAGATAAGCAGTAACTTCCTCATCTCCCAAAAACCATATCCACCCCAACTAAGCAAATCACCCTGTGTATCAAGTACAGCCCCATGAGAGTACATGAGTTTATTTACATCCGTATCCGAGAGATGACGCAGTAAGCCGGAGGAGATTTCATACTCGTACACCTCTCCTAACCCAACCTCCCAAAACAGCAGTGCTTGACCATTTCGCCTACTTTCAACAAAATGATATTCATTGGACTCAGGAAATTCCAGGGTATCTAGAACCGTTAGACCACCCGTTGGGTCTAGTTTGTGTAACACCCCTATTTCATTTTCAAAGAAATATAGATGACCCTGTACCGGATTTAGTGTTACCGAAATGGAATTGAGATACACATTTTTTTTACCGGGAAATTCCAAGACCACTCGTTCATAAACGGACGTATGGTCCCCTGCACCTTCATGGTCCTGCGGTGATACCATCTTATCCACAAGACCTACTTGAATACCTAATACTATATATACTACCAATAAAAACATCCGCTACGCTTTACCCCAAATTTGAACGAAATAACGGCTTTTGCTGGCTCATAATCAACCAGTAAACTATTTAAATTGCCTACATATCAATGTATCAACGCTATGTGCCTAATGCAGGCTACCTCATTCCTTAATTTCGACTTCTACTAACACCGGAAGATGGTCGGACGGGTATCTATCTTCGAGTTTATCGGTTAAAATAGCATGATAATGAATGGGCAGATCTTCACTGGCAAAGATATAATCAATCCGCCGATCAGCTTCTATTTTAGTAAAGCCCGTCCAGGTAGATGCTGGGCCATGATGTGGTTGCAAGCTGTGAACAAACCCGTCTTGCAAAGACCGGCCATCAAGCAAAGGAGTGTCTGAAAGCAATGCAAGAGGTGGCTGCTCCGGGGTTGCATTTAAATCCCCCATTATTATTACCGGTAACCCATTCGCTAATTTGGAAGCTTGTTCTTTAACCAATCGCGCACTTTCAAGACGGGCCTGCTCCCCTCTGTGATCGAAATGGGTGTTCAGCACAAAGAGCTCTCGCTCATCAGCCTTAGTAACAAAATGAGCCCAAGTAGCAATACGAGGAAGAGAAGCATCCCAGGACTGACTTCCAGGAACATCGGGAGACTCTGAAAGCCAAAAAGTTTGAGCTTCTTTCACCGTAACGACAGAGCTTCGGTATAAAATAGCACTAAATTCACCGCCGCCATCCTCGTTTCGCCCCACCCCCACCCAATCATAACCCGGTAGTAACTCCATCAAATCCCGAATTTGATGCTCCAAAGCCTCTTGTACACCTATGATATCCGCTTTATGGAAACGGATCACGCTGGCTACTAACTCTTTTCTGTTAGGCCAGGCATGCACCCCATCAGCCGGGTTGTCAAAGCGAATATTGTAGGTCATCACTCGTAGGCGGTTAGGTTCCGGATTATTCGCGCTAGCTTGGGCCAGCGAGGTCATAGATTCCGGATTATTCGCGCTAGCTTGGGCCAGCGAGGTCATAGATAAGCTAAATACTAGTACAGCGAAACCGTACAAGCTGGTGCGAAAAAGACCTTGAGTAGAAATTTTATGGGAACAAAGACAAAACATGATCGGTATGGTGTAGTTGAAAAATTAATAAGGTGGGCCTAGTTCCGGCCAAGATAGATGGGATTAGCAACCACCGTAATTTCCTGGGTCGATGCATCGCGAAGATTAAGGCGAATCCACCCTGCATCCAAGTCGGGTAATGAACAAGACCATGTAACAGTACCCAGCTCACTGGTTTGCGTATCCTCTGTACAATCTAGATCCAATATTTGGTTATTATGGATGATTTCTACGGTCTGCAGCTCATTATACTCCACCATTATCGAAAGCCTAAGCTCCTGCGCGCTACCTTGGCCCGATAGAACTATTTCCTTAGGAATGTTCATTCCCATGTGCCAATATTGCGTTCCCAATTCAATTCGCCAATCGAGTGAGGGTCCATCCGGGCCCTTCGTTTTCAGGTAGACATTCCCCTCTTTAACCGCCTCCAACAACGATTTTTCGGAGAGTTCGGGGGCATACACCATAGTAGTTGGGATTCCTGGATGAGCGCTACCAAAACCTGCCCCATGATCGTCACTACCTCCTATACCGGTAATTTTATACCCTTGATCGAGCAAATTCTGCCAGAATGGGATACCAGCTATCTCATTTTCCACATTGGTTCCATTAATAATTTCAATAACCTGTAGCCGCTCATATGCCGTATTGGGTGCATTCCATCCACAACCCGTACATGAAGCTCCTGTTTTTCTTCCAGGATGGTTTAACGAAACGGTAGCTCCTAAGCGCTCAACTTCGTCTTGCACATCCAGAAAACTCCACTGCTCATGACCGAGTCTAAAGTCAATGGGTGTGCTACTGCCAAAAACGTTAGCATGGCCAAAATAGGTAGTTAATTCGACCCCGCGCACTAGCAATAAATCGGGATATAAGGGTTGAATAATAGCCATATCTTGATGGTGACTAACCGTGTTATGATCTGCAATACCCACAAAATCTAAGTCGTAACGGGTGGCCGCTTCCACAATTTGATACACTTGGCAAGGCCCACGTTCTCCCTTTATATTCTGACAACCAAATCCATCACTGTGCCCCGTGTGCGTGTGAAAGTCACCGGCATACCATCGCTGTTCATCCTGAACAACCAGATCTGATGCTCCCGTATAAGCTGGATTATTGAGGGGTGTCATGGTGATCGAAATGCGATAGTTAGTAGGCTGCTTGATCGTTGGAAAGGCCAACGAAATATTCCACTTCCCGGGGAGGATTGGCCCTGGATGATAAGATGCAGTAGCACGGTGTAACTCCACAAAGAAGGATTCTTTAGAAAAACGGCTGGTCCCACGAAAACGCTCTGGATCGTATAAGCCAATTTCTATTTCGGCGTATTCCGATTTACCCTCATATTCAATAGTTACTTCTATGCGTCCAATACCTTCGGGTACAGAAAAGGGTTCTAACCTATAGCTTAAGGCCTCAGCAGGCTGTACCGAGCCTTCAATGAGTTGATTGGTTATCGCAATGGGCTGTTCCGTAGACCAAACTTGGGCTTGAGCTTGATTTTGAGCTTTGGCCTGTGAATTAATTGTTAACAAAAAAAGTATCGCAAGAGAATAGATCGAAAAAGGTACAGTGTGTTTCATAATGGGAACATAGTATAATCTTATTATAAAAAAAGCTACCCCCCAACCAGCTGAGGGATAGCCCTTTCTTTTACTACTACAATTAAAACAGGAGTTTAGTATCCCTGGTTTTGAACCAAGTAATTTTGTTCGTTGGATGCCGCGTCAATTGCGCTTTGAGGAATAGGAAATAGACGCTTAGTAACATCGGTACTGGTTTTTTCTGTCCAGCTATCCTCATAACGTCCGAAACGTATTTGATCGGATCGTCGTTGACCTTCCCAGTATAATTCAAAGCCTCTCTCGCGGAATAACTCGTCTATGGTAATGCTCGCTAGAGCTGGTGGGGTTTGAGCAGGTCGAGCATCACGTGAAGCGCGCAACGTATTCACATCAGCCAAAGCTCCGGCGGCATCGCCACTACGCAATTTGGCTTCCGCTCGGTTTAGGTAAATCTCACCCAAGCGCACGAAAACTAGATCAGTACTACTGAACCTGTTACAATTGCTTGAAGTACGACTACACTGATACTTAGAAAAGCGGTATCCCGTATTGTGTAAGCG
>JAGYJQ010000008.1:50000-117914 GCA_018401935.1 Balneolaceae bacterium | reverse complement strand
AAACAAGCCAAGTAGTTCCTCATCGGTAGAATAACCAAGCGCCCTCATTAATGTAGTGGCAGGTATCTTTTTCTTTCGATCAATATATGCCCACAATACATCACGAATGTCCGTGGTAAATTCAATCCACGAGCCTTTGAAAGGAATAACTCGTGCAGAATATAACTGAGTTCCGTTTGGGTGAATGGATTGCCCAAAGAACACTCCTGGTGAACGATGCAATTGACTAACAATAACTCGCTCTGCCCCATTAATGATGAATGTACCACGATGGGTCATCCAGGGTAGATCACCAAGAAATACTTCCTGTTCTATCGTTTCGGAAGCTTCATCGGAATCGTCAACAGAGGATAGCCGCAATTTTGCTTTTAGTGGAACTGAATAGGTTAGACCTCGCTCCTGACATTCTTTTATGGTATACCTAGGTACATCTACATTATAATACAAGAACTCCAGTATATGTGTCTCACGAGTGTCTTGTATTGGAAAATTTTCGTTGAATATTCGTTGAAGACCTTGATTTTCTCGCTCGTTAGGTGCAATATCTAACTGAACGAACTTCTCGAATGATTCTAATTGAATGTCTAGAAAATCGGGATAGTCAAGCACATGTTTTGTGCGTCCGAATGATTCTCTGTTTGTATTGGGGATAGTGTGCATCTTCTTACTCAAAAGGAACCTCTCCTTAAAGATTGAAGGGTGATAGTCGAATTTAGCCGTTATGTGGCCGTGTAATATAGACGCCAATAGCCAATACCGTTTTCACGATATTGGCTACCAACGAATTGTAATTTGAAATTACTTGAGCTCTACAGTAGCTCCAGCCTCTTCCAATTTGGCTTTGATTTCTTCTGCTTCTTCTTTTGAAACACCTTCTTTAATGTTTCCAGGAGCACCATCAACTAAGTCTTTGGCTTCTTTCAGACCTAGACCAGTAATTCCACGTACTTCTTTAATTACAGCAATTTTCTTTGCTCCAGCGCTCTCAAGCACTACAGTAAATTCAGATTGCTCTTCTGCAGCACCAGCGTCACCACCAGCAGCAGGTCCAGCAACCGCTACAGCCGCAGCTGCAGGTTTAATACCGTACTCTTCTTCAAGTACTGTAGCAAGTTCGTTTGCTTCTTTAATTGTTAGGTTGACTAGCTGTTCAGCTAATTCTTTAACGTCAGCCATTTTTTTCTCCAGTTGTTTTTAGTAAAAATCGTTTGTTGATTGATAAGGGTTAGTTTTCGCCTTTTTCAGCGATGGTTTTTACAGCTCCTACAAGGTTAGATCCCTGGGCTTGTAATCCACCAACTACATTGGTAATTGGTGCCATTAACAGACCTAGTATATCCCCAATGATCTCGTCTTTTGACTTCATTGCAGCGAGTGCCTCAAGTTGATCGGGACCATAAAAGTCTCCATCTATGAGGGCTGCTTTGAACTCAGGCTTATCATTGTTTTCCTTGATAAAATCTTTAAGAACCTTTGCAGGTGCGGATAGTTCTTCTTCTACAAAAGCAAATGCATTTTGATCGGTAAGTAAGGGTAGCATTTGATCGTACCCTCCTACTTCTTGCATTGCCATTTTCATAAGTTTATTTTTATAAACTTTGAAGTGAACGTTTCCCTTACGGAATGCACCACGTAGCTTATTAGCTTGAGCAACAGACATACCCTGATACTTGGTCACATATAGTGCCCCAGAATTTTGCAGGGTCTCTGAAATTTCATCTAATATGGCTCGTTTTTCAGCAGTAGGCATAATTTATTTCCTCCTTAATTAAGAGATGTAACTGCGGTTCTACTTATGGGTATGCTTGGTCCCATGGTACTGCTCATAAACACGCTTTTTACATAAATACCTTTAGATGAGGATGGCTTTAGTCGCATAACAGTGGATAGAAATGCTTCTGCATTTTCTTTTATCTGCTCTGCATTAAAACTCACCTTACCAATTGTGGTATGGAGTATTCCAGCTTTGTCTACACGAAAATCGATTTGTCCAGCTTTAACTGTTTTAACAGCTTTGGCCACTTCCATCGTAACGGTACCACTTTTAGGATTCGGCATTAAGCCTCTAGGACCTAGGAATCGACCCAGTTTACCGAGTTTGCCCATTACATCAGGGGTTGCAATGATCACGTCGATCTCTGCCCACCCTTCTTCAATTTTTGCGATGTAATCATCTAATCCAACATGATCAGCACCCGCTTCGCGAGCCTCATCCTGCTTTGATTCATTTACTAAAGCAAGAACTCGAATGTCCTTACCTGTTCCATGAGGTAAACTTACTGTTCCACGTACCATCTGATCGGCATGTCGGGGATCAACTCCTAAACGGATGTCAATGTCAACGGATGCATCAAATGTTGTGGTAGTAGTTTTTTTCACAAGATCACACGCTTCTTCCAGAGTGTATTCACCCTCTGAATTAACCAGTGCTGCTACTTGTTGGTATTTTTTTCCTCTTTTTGCCATGATTACAACTCCTTTACTTGTCGCGATTAACTCTAAGACCCATACTACGGGCTGTTCCTGCAATCATTTCTGCGGCGGCTTCGAGATTGAAGGCATTTAAGTCTTCCATCTTTTCCTCCGCAATTTGCTTGCATTGGGACCATGTGACCGTTCCTACTTTATTTCGGTTCGGTTCACCAGAACCAGACTTTAGTTTGGCAGCCTGTTTAAGAAGTACAGGTGCTGGCGGAGTTTTCGTTTTAAATGTAAACGACTTATCTGCAAACACTGTGATCTCAACAGGTATTACCGTACCAGTCTTGTCCTGAGTCTTAGCATTAAAGGCTTTACAAAACTCCATGATATTGATACCAGCCTGACCAAGAGCCGGGCCCACTGGGGGTGCCGGATTAGCCTGACCACCAACAATCTGGAGTTTCAGGATTCGTTCAACTTTTTTAGCCATGGATTCTCAGGATCCTTTTCTAAGTGTTATAACTTCTGTTTTTCGCGTAATAGCTAGTGTGCATCAACTAGGTTCTTTATGTAGTGGATTCAACTTGATTGATATCCACCTCAACTGGGGTCTTTCTACCAAAGATACTGACCAAGACACGCAGTTTTAATTTGTCGGTATTCACCTCTTGTACAGTTCCATCAAAGTCTTTGAATGGACCAGAGATTACTTTTACCAAATCACCTTCACGGTAAGGAATTTCGATGTTACCAGGTTCCATACTAGCTTCTTGCACTCGTCCAATAATGCGTTGCACTTCGTGCTTTTTAAGTGGGGTAGGTACTTTAGTCTGCCCACCAACAACCAAAAAACCCATACATGAGGGCGCACTTTGTATCAAATTGTTTACTTCTTCATCAAAATGAGTATTGAGCAGAATGTATCCAGGGAAAAAGTTTTTTTCTCTAGTACGTTTTTTTCCATTACGGATTTCTACTATAGTCTCCGTTGGAACAAGGACTTCCTTGATTTTATATTCTAGTTTTTGATCTTCAATTTCACGATCTAAAAACTCTTTAACTTTTTTTTCATGACTGGAAAAGCAGCGAACTACATACCAGCCAAAATCTAATTCTTTACTCATTAGTTATATATCGCCTCTAAGACCGTGCTGTATACTTGATCAATACCAAATATTAATACTGACAGTATGATAGAAAACACAACGACAATAATCGTATTGTCAATGAGCTCCGTCTGAGTTGGCCAGGATACTTTTTTGAATTCTTTAGTAACGCTATCGAAGAAATTGGTAATCTTTTCCATAATTCATTTTTGTTAGCACGGGTGGAGAGACTCGAACTCCCGACACCTGGTTTTGGAGACCAGTGCTCTACCAGCTGAGCTACACCCGTATATACCAAGGAGTAGAATCTCTACCCCTTGGATATACTGCGTATCGGATTATTAATCCAAAATTTTAGTTACAACGCCGGCACCAACTGTACGACCACCTTCGCGAATCGCGAACCGCAATCCATCTTCCATGGCCACTGGTTGAATTAGCTCTACGCTCAACTTCACGTTGTCGCCTGGCATTACCATCTCCACTCCTGAGGGAAGCTCACAGGCTCCCGTTACATCCGTTGTACGGAAATAGAACTGTGGACGGTATCCCTTGAAGAATGGCGTATGACGGCCACCCTCATCTTTACTTAATACGTATACCTCACACTCAAACTTCTTGTGTGGGTTAATCGAGCCTGGCTTACAAAGAACCATTCCACGCTGAATCTGCTCTTTGTCTATACCACGAAGTAGTATCCCTGCATTGTCTCCCGCCTGACCTTGGTCTAACAAACGACGGAACATCTCTATACCGGTTACCACGCTCTTCATCGGATCTTCTACAATCCCTACAATCTCAATCTCGTCGTTGAGCTTAAGAATACCACGCTCAATTCGACCCGTAGCTACCGTACCACGACCTGTAATAGAGAACACATCCTCTACTGGCATCAAAAACGGCTTGTCTACATCACGCTCAGGCGTAGGTATGGTCTGGTCAACCGCTTGCATAAGCTCAATCACTTTCTCTTCCCACTGAGCTTCGCCATTCAACGCTCCTAGGGCCGAACCTTGAATCACAGGAATGTTATCTCCATCAAACTCATAGCTGGATAACAACTCGCGCACTTCAAGCTCTACAAGCTCTAGTAATTCTTCATCGTCTACTAAGTCAACCTTGTTCATGAATACCACTACTTGAGGCACGCCAACCTGACGGGCTAGTAGAATATGCTCACGAGTCTGAGGCATAGGACCATCGGTAGCGGCAACCACTAGAATAGCACCATCCATCTGGGCTGCTCCGGTTACCATATTCTTTACATAATCGGCGTGACCTGGACAATCTACGTGTGCGTAGTGACGCTCGGCCGATTCGTATTCCACGTGAGCCGTCGCAATGGTAATACCACGCTCACGCTCTTCGGGTGCATTATCGATCTGATCAAAAGCTTGAGCAACGCCACCGTAGGTCTTCGCCATTACCGTGGTAATTGCCGCCGTTAACGTAGTCTTTCCGTGATCTACGTGTCCGATCGTTCCCACGTTTACGTGGGGTTTGGTTCGCTGAAAGGTCTCTTTTGCCATTTTATTCGTTCTTTTTAGTAAGTATTAAAATATTCTGTTATGATTGACTCTCGATAATTTCCTGAGCCAATTTATCTGGCACCTGTGTGTACTCTTCAAATTCCATTGAGTATACGGCACGGCCCTGCGTCAATGAACGCAAGTCGGTTGAATACCCAAACATTTCAGACAAAGGCACATTGGCATTAACCACAGAACCATTAGGATCTGAATTCATACTCTGTATAATTCCACGTCTAGAATTCAAATCACCAATAACATCACCCATGTAATCTTCGGGGGTGGTTACTTCCACTTTCATAACCGGCTCTAAGAGGGCAGGTTTGGCTTTTTTCGCAGATTCACGGAATCCACTTTTCGCAGCTAGTTCGAAACTTAACTGATCGGAATCAACATCATGATACGAACCGTCAAATAATCGAACGCCCACATTTTGTACCGAGTAATTAGCTTGAATACCACTCTCTAAGGCCATTTTGAATCCTTTTTCAATCGATGGGATGAATTCACGTGGTATGTTACCGCCTACAACTTCATTGATGAACATAAACCCTTCGTCCCGACTGATGCGGTCTTCACGGCCTTCATAATTATCGAAGTATTCAATGGGTGCAATCTCGAATTGTATGTCTGCAAACTTACCTCGACCACCTGTTTGTTTTTTGTATACTTCGCGATGCGTAACATTTCGAGAGATGGTTTCACGGTAAGATACCTGAGGAGCACCTACATTAGCTTCAACCTTAAATTCACGCTTCAGGCGGTCTACAATAATTTCCAAGTGAAGCTCACCCATACCCGCAATAGTGGTTTGACCTGTTTCGTCGTCGGTACTGACCTTGAATGTGGGATCCTCTTCGGCTAGCTTCTGTAGTCCAGTTGATAGTTTATCACTATCTGCTTTCGTTTTTGGTTCAACAGCCAACTTGATTACTGGTTCAGGAAAAATTATTTGCTCCAATATAACAGGCTTATCTAAATCACAGAAGGTATCACCTGTGTACACTTCTTTTACTCCTACAACCGCCACAATATCACCGGCCTGTGCAAAGTCTACATCTTTCTTTTCGTTAGCGTGCATTTCTAGCAATCGGCCTACACGTTCTTTTTTACCCGTAGTTGAATTCAGGATGTATGATCCTTTGTCTAGACGACCAGAATACACTCGAGCAAAAGTTAACTTACCCACATATGGATCCGTCATAATTTTGAATGCAAGCGCGCTAAACGGTGCATTTGGATCTGCTATTCTTTTTACTTCTTCGTCCGTATTTGGATCAATACCGTTCACCGCATCTACATCTAATGGGCTGGGCATGAAATCAATCACGCGATCCAACATAGCCTGCACACCTTTATTTTTAAGTGCTGTACCACACATCACCGGCGTGATGTCTTTTGCAATAGTCGCTTTACGGATAGCGCTAATGATTTCTTCAGGAGAAATCTCTTCTTCCATGAGATACTTTTCCATCAAGGACTCATTATGGTCTGCTATGGCCTCTAACATCTGCATACGATAATCATTCACCGTATCTACCATATCCTCGGGGATATCGACGACATCATACTTAGCCCCTAAAGATTCGTCGTCCCATACGATTCCTTGCATGTTGATTAAATCAACTACTCCCTTGAAATGTTCTTCTCGTCCAATGGGAATTTGAATAGGGATAGGATTAGCATTTAATTTATCATTCAACTGCCCTACTACATTGTAGAAGTCTGCTCCAGTACGGTCCATTTTATTTACAAAGGCCATACAAGGAACTTTGTACTTGGTCGCTTGACGCCAAACTGTTTCTGACTGAGGCTGAACCGCCCCAACCGAGCAAAGCACAAATACCGCACCATCCAAGACACGTAGTGAACGCTCCACTTCTACGGTAAAATCCACGTGACCAGGGGTATCAATGATATTGATGCGGTGATCTTTCCAAATACAGTGGGTCGCTGCGGAAGTAATGGTAATACCACGCTCCTGCTCTTGCTCCATCCAATCCATAGTAGCCGCACCATCGTGTACTTCTCCAATTCGGTGACTTCTTCCTGTATAGAACAGAATTCGTTCTGTAACCGTGGTTTTACCAGCATCGATATGTGCCATAATCCCGATATTTCGGGTTCGGCGCATCTGGTCGAAGATTTTGGGATCCATTGTGGTAGTTTCAGACATGATGTGATGAATAATTTTTTTAGTCGATATTAAAATCTAAAGTGTGCAAATGCTTTGTTAGCCTCTGCCATACGATGAGTTTCATCTTTCTTCCGTACTGCACCGCCTTCATTTTTGGAGGCGTCAATAAGCTCACGTGAAAGACGTAAGGACATAGACTTATCATTTCTGGAGCGAGCTGCTTTTATTAACCATCGCATGCCTAATGCAGTACCGCGCTCTTGCCGCACTTCTACAGGTACTTGGTAGGTTGCTCCACCCACTCGACGTGACTTGACTTCTACTACAGGAGTTGAATTCTGTAAAGCGGAACGGAACACTTCCACTCCTGTTTCACCTGTACGTTCTTCGATTATTTCAAAAGCCTGATAGACAATTTTCCTAGCAACACTTTTTTTACCATCTCGCATCAAATTGTTTACAAAACGAGTAATTAGCTTATCGTCAAATATCGGATCGGGTTGTACATCCCGTTTTTCTGCTTTTCTTCTACGCATAATAGTTTAAACTAAACTTAGGATTTCGCTTTTGGCCTTTTGGTACCGTACAGACTTCGACTTTGTGTACGGCCTTCCACTCCAGCGGTATCTAACGTTCCGCGAATGATATGATAGCGCACACCCGGGAGATCTTTCACACGACCCCCGCGAATTAACACAATACTGTGCTCTTGCAAGTTATGCCCTTCGCCTGGTATGTAAGCCGTAACTTCTATACCATTGGTTAGGCGAATCCTTGCTACTTTACGCAGTGCAGAGTTCGGTTTTTTGGGAGTAGTCGTGTATACACGAGTACATACCCCACGCTTTTGCGGACAGCTTTGCATAGCAGGAGCTGTGGACTTGCGTTTGTTGGTTTTTCTACCTTTTCTAATAAGTTGTTGTATCGTTGGCACTGTTCAAATAATTTTGGTTAAGGCCAGTGATGAGATTTCCCATCAATTCGAGAGCTTGCAAATATACAACAACTTATCTTACAAGTCCAAAGACAAAACAAACAAAAAGATGATAAGATGGAAATAACGGTTCAATTACCGCTATATTTTACGAATGAACCCCATCAAGCCGTTAAAAAATTGTAATACCGATATATAACACTGTATCACTTGAATTTATCTAAACTCACCGGACTTAGTTCAATTAAACTAGATGCCCTTGCCAAAGAGGGGATTCATCATGCTCAAGATTTGCTTTTCTTTTTCCCAAGAAGATATCTGGATAGAAGCAATGTGCAAAAAATTGGGCAACTTCGGGGATTGGGAGAAGAGGTAACCGTTGCAGGGACCATAACTCATATTGGCGAGCAGGGGTTTAAGGCCAAAAAGCGGCTTGAAATAGTCGTTAAAGATGAAACTGGCGGGATAAAAGCAGTTTGGTTTAAAGGGGCTTATTACATGAAAAAGCGGTTTACCGTGGGCCAAAAAATTGCTTTGTTTGGCACAGTCAAACAATTTGGACGCCATCTATCAATGGCACATCCCGAGACTGATGACCTAAGTAAGGAAAGTGATTTGGCTGACTTTTCAACGATAGTAGCCATTTATCCCAGCGGGCAGCACTTCCATAAAGCGCGGGTGTACAATAGCAACATTCAACAATGGATGGCTCAATTACTGAATCACCCTTCGCTTAGCCGCTTAATTCCAGAATTTTTACCGGAATACATTCGCATCCAATATGGTTTCCCTAATCGAACAGAAGCAATCAGAGCTATACATCTTCCAAGTTCTCATGACTCACATGAGCAAGCACTCAGGCGGTTTAAATTTGAAGAATTTTTCTTGTTTCAACTCAGTATGGAACGCATTCACAGCGAACGATTAGCAGCCAAAGCTGGACCTTGCTTAACCAAGAACACCCCCAACACACGGCATTACTTCGAACACATACTCCCTTTTGAGCTTACTTCCGGACAAAAAACAGCACTGAGAGACATACAGGATGATGTACGATCGGGTCGTCAAATGAATCGACTCCTTCAGGGTGATGTAGGCGCCGGCAAAACCGTAGTCGCCATGGGCGCGCTGCTAATGGCGGTGGATAATGGATTCCAAGGAGCCTTAGTTGCGCCAACCGAAATTCTAGCAGAACAGCATTATACTACCTTGAAGGACGCTTTTTCCAAGCTTGATATATCTATACGTCTTTTAGTAGGGGGACAAAAAGTCGGATTGCGTCGCGATGTACTCACCGACATTGAAGGCGGAGGATGTGACATTGTAATTGGGACTCACGCGGTTATACAGAAAGAGGTACGCTTCCATAACCTTGGGATGGTAGTGATCGATGAGCAGCATCGATTTGGCGTTCAACAACGAGCCGCGTTATTGCAAAAAGCCAATAATCCACACATGTTGGTCATGAGTGCAACACCTATTCCTCGCTCCCTAGCTATGTCCTTGTATGCCGACCTGGACATATCTCTAATAAAAGGGCTACCAGAAGGGCGAAAAACTATTCGAACGGCCATTCGCTCGGAAAAAAAACGAACAGATGTCTACCGGTTTGTAGAACAGGAAATTAAGGACGGCGGACAGGTATATATTATCTTTCCATTAATTGAAGAATCTGAAGCCCTCGATTTAAAGGACGCCACCGCCGGTTATGAAAAAATCTGTGAGCATTTCCCTTCTGCTCGGGTAGCCCTATTGCATGGACGAATTCCAAGCGAGGAGAAGGATGCCACAATGCAGTCATTTGCCAAAGGTGAGATTGATATTTTGGTTTCAACAACCGTCATTGAAGTTGGAGTAAATGTACCGAATGCTTCCGTCATGATCATAGAACATGCCGAGCGTTTTGGACTTTCTCAGTTACATCAGCTTCGAGGTCGGATTGGTCGCGGCAGCCGTCAGAGCTATTGCATATTAATGCCTGATCATGCGGTAAGTGAATCAGGTGCCGTTCGACTTAAAACTATGGAACGAACTACCGATGGGTTTGAAATTGCCGAAGTGGATCTAAAACTTCGGGGACCCGGTGACTTTTTAGGTACCAAGCAAAGTGGATTACCTGACTTTAGATTTGCTGATATTATTCAAGATCAAGACCTATTGGAAGTGGCGAAAAAGCAGGCGCGAGAGCTAATGGAGAAGGATTTTTTGCTTTCAAAAAAAGAACATCTAGAATTAAAGCACTTTTTTGAATCCTATCACCGAGAGAAACAACAATCCTACGGGTTAGCATAAAAAAATACACGCACATTCATAAGGTAGGCACGTCTCAATATTTTAATTCATCTTGTACCATTACTTGCAGTCCATCCCTAAATTTTTTTATGTAAGTAATTGATTTATACAGTATCTAAAGAAAATAATGGGGTAAGTAAATTACGGCTTTAGTTTTTTGGAACTTTAGTCGATAACCGAAGATGACTCATTATTTAAATTTAACTTTATCACATTCTTATAATCTTATTTGCATTAAAAGGGTGACGAATACTAACAACATCGTCGCGAACAATCCTCATAAACACAATAAAAGATAACGTTACACATAGTACGCAGTTTAACATTATGGCCACCGGTCAGTGTATTTTATACCAGCAAATGTAGTAACACTCTATAACTCTACACCCACTCACTTAGCAAAAAATGATGTATGCTAAATCATTTTTTAACCTTCTCAGAAACCCCATTGGAGGAAGGCTAAACAATGGATAAAATAAGTTGTTCATATTCTTCAAACTATGTTTAATATAATTCTTTGCGCTCGAGATCATGAACGTTACAATCTACCTACATCACTGATGGGTAAAAATGAAGTGATTTATGTACTTAAATGTAGCGAGGTGAAAGAGCTATACACCCTTTACAAAAGCAATGAAATTCATCTTATACTACTGGAAGTAGAACAGAAGGTAGAGCAGTGCAAATATATCATCAAATCATTACAAGCTCAAAGCATAATAGATAGTCCAATTATTTTATTTAATGTAACTAATTTATTAGAGTATCACGTCTTGTATGAGTGCGGAGTGCTGCAAATACTACCCAAAAATTTACCGAATGATCTGCTGAATTCAATTATTCGAACCCATCTCAAGTACACGAATATCAAGCTACAATTTAGCCTTTCAAAAGCGATAAGTTCTAACGATGATATTAGCAAGAATGAGATGCAATTCACCAAGAGTTTGTTCGCGCTCATTCAGGAGAATCTATTCAATTCTCAACTCAACGTTAATCTTCTAGCCGATTCTTTGGGATTTTCACGGCGGCAGTTGTTGCGAAAATGCTATCAAGTATTCGGGAAAACAGCCTTTGAGGTACTGGATGATACAAGACTGAGACTCATTCATGAGTTGGTGCAACAGCACAATATAAGCATTCGCACCATTGCCGAAAATGTTGGCTATAACTCACCCTATTATTTAGAAAAGAAGTATGCCGAATTCTTGGAACAACTAGACCAAGATGACAGCCACTAGTTTTGCTTTTTCTTTTCTTCTCGTTTACGCTCGTTATGATCTAAGAAGCGTTTTCTAATTCGCAAACTTTCTGGTGTTACCTCTAGCCATTCATCTGCTGCTAAGAATTCAATACACTCTTCTAAGCTCATCTTTTTGGCCTGTGATATTTTAACGGCGTCGGCTGTCTGAGTAGCACGATGATTAGTCAGGTTTTTCTTCTTTACGACATTCACTACCATGTCATCTGCCCGGTTATTTACCCCGACTACCATTCCCATATACACGGGGTTACCAGCTTCTACAAAGAAGGTGCCTCGATCTTGAATGCCCTCTAGGGAATAATTAGTCGTCTCTCCTTTTTCTAAGGCAATTAATGCACCACGACTGCGTCCAGGTATTTCCCCCGCAAACGGCTCATAGGTATCAAACTGTTGGTGCATGATTCCAGTGCCTCTGGTTTCGGTGAGTAATTCGCCCCGAAATCCAATAAGCCCCCTTGATGGGGCTCTAAATTCAATTCGGTTATTTTCCCCTTCTTGACTCATCCCTTGCATGATTCCCTTTCGCTTCTGCAAGTTATCGATGACCCGATTGGAGTAGTCCGTGTGCACATCAACCACTACTTCTTCCACTGGTTCATGGAGAATACCATCTATCTCCTGAAAGAGTACTTCTGGACGTGATACGGCAAATTCGTATCCTTCACGACGCATCGTTTCTATTAGTATAGCCATCTGTAATTCACCCCTCCCAGACACCTTAAATACATCGGGACTGTCTGTGAATTCTACTTTCATCGCCACATTGGTACGAACTTCTTTCTCCAAGCGGTCTTTTATCTGATTCGAGGTGACAAAACTCCCTTCTAGCCCAGCAAATGGGGAATTGTTTACCCTAAAATACATGGCAATGGTCGGCTTGTCTAAATCTACATAAGCCAAGGGCTGTTTGTCGGATGAGTCGGCTAAGGTATCACCAATATGAACACCTTCATATCCAGCTATTGCCACGATATCCCCTGCCACCGCCTGTTCTACTGGCTCCCGCTTCAAACCACTAAATGAGAATAGTTTAGTCACTCTACCTTTACTCTTAACCTCACCAGTCCCTTTTACTAACGAAAGGTCCTGATTTACTTTTACAATGCCTTGTTCTATACGACCAACTGCTATCCGACCCACGTAATCATTCCAATCTATGCTGCTAATCAGCATTTTGAATGGAATATCCATGGGTTGATCTGGCGGGGGAACATGATCAATAATGGTATCCATTAAGCTGGATAAATCCTCGTCCATATTATTGAGTTCTCTACCTGCAATGCCCTCTTTTGCCACCGCGTAAAGTACGGGGAACTCTAACTGCTCATCGGTAGCATCGAGCATTACGAAAAGGTCGAAAATTTCATTTAGCACATCGTCTGGCCGTGCATCCTTCCGGTCAATCTTGTTGATTAACACAATTGGCTTATACCCCAGGCTTAAGGATTTTCGAAGTACAAATTTAGTTTGTGGCAATGGGCCTTCTGCAGCGTCTACCAATAGGATAACCCCATTAACCATTTTTAATATACGCTCAACCTCTCCACCAAAATCGGCGTGACCAGGGGTGTCTACTATATTTATCTTGGTCTCTTTCCAAGATACGGCTGTATTTTTAGACGAAATAGTAATCCCGCGTTCTTTTTCAAGGTCACCAGAATCCATCACCCGGTCATCGACTTCTTGGTGAGCTTGGAAGGTACCACATTGCTTTAATATTTGATCCACCAGAGTGGTCTTGCCATGATCTACGTGAGCAATAATGGCGATGTTTCGAAGGTCTTGTTGCATTGATTTAAAAATACATTAGCCCGATACCGATTCTAGGATGAACTAGCCGTAGGTAGCAGAAATTTAACAGCCTATAAAGTACGAAGATTCCGGGTACTAAAGGGGAAGATTGTCATGTTTTTTTCTAGGCACTGTATCTACCTTGTTCTCACTCATTTTGAAGGCGTGAATTAACCTATCTCTAGTTTCCGAAGGCAGCACTACATCATCAATAAACCCCCTTGCAGCAGCCTTGTATGGATGGGCAAACTCCTGAGCATATTGCTGCTCTAATTGGGCTTGTTTGGCTACTGGATCATCAGAGTCAGCAATTTCTTGCCGAAATATAATTTCCACCGCACCTTTGGTACCCATAACCGCGATTTCTGCGGTAGGCCAGGCTACATTATAATCGGCTCGTATATGCTTTGAATTCATGACATCATATGCCCCACCATAGGCTTTACGGGTAATGACCGTGCATTTTGGCACCGTTGCCTCACATAATGCATATAGTAGCTTCGCCCCATGCTTGATAATACCACCCCATTCCTGATCGGTTCCAGGTAAAAATCCAGGCACATCTACCAAGACCAATAGCGGAATATTAAACGCATCACAGAATCGGACAAATCGTGCGGCTTTCAATGATGAATCAATACATAATACTCCGGCCATGGCTAGTGGTTGGTTCGCTACTATCCCTATGCTAGCCCCATCCAATCGCGCAAACCCCGTCACCATATTCTCGGCATAATCGGGCTGGACTTCATAAAAACTTTCCGCATCTACCAGACCTTCAATGACTTCCTTAATGTCATAGGGTTTGTTGGGATTTTCTGGAACCACGGTATCCAAAGCAGCTGCTTTTTGAGCGTCAGGTTCGCTGGACGATATCCTTGGTGGTTTTTCCTCGCAATTGGAGGGTAAGTAGTCCATTAACCTGCGAATTTCACTTAGGCAGACCGCATCATTAGGCGTTGCAAAATGAGCTACTCCCGATTTCTGCGTGTGAGTGGTGGCTCCTCCTAATTCTTCTGAACTTACCTCTTCATGGGTAACTGTTTTTACCACATTGGGACCGGTAACAAACATATAACTACTGTCCTGAACCATGTAAATAAAATCGGTGAGCGCGGGAGAATAGACCGCTCCACCAGCGCACGGGCCCATAATGGCAGATATTTGAGGAATAACACCCGATGCCATACTATTTCGCCAAAAAACTTCCGCATAGCCTCCTAATGAGGAAACCCCTTCTTGAATACGTGCGCCGCCCGAATCGTTCAACCCAATCACAGGATGACCATTTTTAAGGGCTAAATCCATGATTTTACATATTTTTTCGGCATGCGTCTCAGATAATGAACCGCCAAATACCGTAAAATCTTGACTATACACATAGACTGGCCTGCCATTAATGGTCCCTGATCCGGTCACCACCCCATCGCCCAACACTTTTTGATCTTCCAACCCAAAAGCGGATGAACGATGGGTCACAAAAGCGTCAATTTCATGAAACGAATTCGGATCCAACAATACATCTAATCGTTCTCTTGCGGTTAATTTTCCCTTATCATGCTGCCGCTGAATCCTTTTTTTACCTCCCCCCTGTTTACTCGCCACCCGCATATCCTGCAAGCGTTGTACATGACTGGTTTTTAATTTCGACTGTTTCGGGTTTTTTGCGTCCATCATTCAGAGCTTAATCGTTAAAATATTTCTCTAACTCGTCGGTAAACTGCACCATAATTTTGGAAGTCATATCAATTTCGTAGTCTGGTATAACCTCTTTTTGCAAACAAGCAACTACCTTGGGCCATATAAACTTCGACTCCAGTGTTTCCAAAACCGTTAAATAATCCTCTTCTGAACCCTTAAACAGCTTTTTAATGTATTTCTTTCGATTCTTTTTCAGTGCCTGTGCTAAGCGATTCTCCAGCTTGTCGTTGTTTTCTTCCCAGGTTGATGCATCCAGAGCATCCTCTTCGCTTTCTTCCTGCCAAGATAGATGACTATCCTGCTCCTCATACGCACTGGTTGTACTAGACGAAGAAGGCGTGGAACTGCCATCTCCAAAAACTGAGCTTGCTAGCGTATCATTCTCGGTTTCTTCTTCAGACTCATCAGACTGAGCCTTTTTAATTGGGCGATTAAAGAGACTGTCTTCATCGTCAAACATACCACTAAGCTCTTGGCTAATAGAGTGGTCTGCGGATGATTTGGAACTGGATGAATCGCCGGATAACCAATTATCATCCTCAAATATGATGTCTTCTTTATGCGCTTTAACTTCATTGTTGATCAGATTTTTTTCATCCGTTTCAACATCATCCAGGCCATCCGTTTCAACATCATCCAGACCATCCGTTTCAACATCATCCAGACCATCCGTTTCAACATCATCCAGACCATCCGTTTCAACATCATCCAGAGGAGTCTCAATGCTAACTGAGTCCCCTGCTTGGTCTTCGGTTTGAGGCTCCGCTTTCATAAATAGGGAAGCGAGAGAATCAGGATGAAGATGGTCTTCCTCCTCTTCCTGTTCATCGGCCACCAATACAAGGGGCGGTGTTGCAACCTCTCCGGATTCCTCACCCGATTCAGGGTCAAATACATGATCCCGTTCAGCGGCAGGCTCATGTCGCATATTGGATCCCGAATCTGAGTCCGACTGATTACTTTCAGGCTCAATGTCTTGACTACTTACCTCAACAATTTCCGAACCACTTTCTTGTTCCTCTATTTGGCTGACCGGTGACTTCAACACATCCAGGAGTTGATTCACTGTTAGGTTGCCTGTTGGTAGTTTATGAGACCACTCGCTAAGCCCGCGATCATCAAAATACAACACCAGCCAATCCGAGGAAATATCCCTCCTACAACACACTTGATAGAGAGTTTCTAATTCTCTTTCCCACCGATCCCAATCGAATTTTTCGACCAGTTTAGTGTGTAACTGCTGAATAATTTGAGAGGCTCTAACCTTTGACAAAACATGTAATTCTTTTCGCTGAAGATAAAGCGGGATAAGATTCTTGAGCTCAGGAAAAAAAAGCAGTTCCTCACATCTTTCTTCTATGTCTTTGGTCTCCATTTCTACTTTATCACCATACAACCAATGAATTAGATGCTCGCCTGGTTCTACTAAAATGGGTACCCATGTCTGTACAAACTCTTGACCTAGTTTGATTACATCTTCTCGTGGAACTTGAATGGTTTGCGCGGCTACCTGTAAAAAATCTTCCCACTTTTGCCTTAGTTGCGCGTCATCCCATTGAATCCAGTGCTCGTTTGCCGGTCGTATTGATGCTTTAAAGTGCTCTTGTACTCGATCCCAAATGTGTTCCCGTAAATAGACCGGCAAGAGTTCAAAATGCTTAAATTGTGCTTCATCTACGGAAATAGGCAAGGATTTCCATTCCTCTGATAGTTGCTGAGCAACACGTTGGGATATTTTTGTCATCACGTTTGCATGGGATTTTTGGTATACTTGAAAAATAACGTCTCTTTAGTGGTGAAACAACTCATGCTTCATGATTGAACTCAAAGCAGTACAACTCCGAAAACAATATACCCATCGTCGGCTTTTTTCCGAACTAAGCTTCGAACATCGTTCAGGTGTACTTGGAATTGCCGGGGCCAACGGCAGCGGAAAATCTACCTTACTTCGCTGTCTTGCTTTTTTGCAGGGTATTGATGCGGGAGAAATACATTGGATCCTAGAAGGCAAGGTGCTAGAACGAGAAGATTTTAGGCAGGCTATTGGATTTGTTGCTCCAAATATTCAGTTTTATGACGAGTTAACTGTACAAGAAAACATGGATTTTGTGCAAAAAATGAGCGGCTTTGATCCCCACAAAATTCCTCACCATCAAGCGCATGCTATTGATTGGTTAGCCAAAACGCAGATTAAAGATTTAGCCGAATACCGGTATCAACGTTTATCTACAGGACAGCAGCAACGAGTCAAATTAGCCATTGCGTTATCCCGTAATCCTAGCGTACTTTTCCTAGACGAACCAGGTGCCAATTTGGACGCACTAGGCAAGGAACTGATCAAAGAACTTTTGGCCGATCTCAGAAATAATGGAACACTCCTGTTTTTGGCCTCAAATGACCCAAATGAACTTGACTTATGTGATCGGATATTGGATTTGGATCACTAAGTCCGAACACATGAATACACTTTTAACCCTAATTCCCATTCCCCGTGATATCAACCTACGATTACCAACTCGCCGATTTAATATTAGACCATAGCACCGAAGTACAAGCAAACGACCATGTGATGGTACAACTGATCGGCTTAAATGGGATCGACCTTCTACGAGCACTTGTTCAAGGGGTTCGGAAACGAGGGGCACATCCTTTTGTTCAAATTGAAGACACTGAAGTACAAAGAGAGCTGGTAGAACAGGGAGATGAAGACTTTTGGAAAATTCAAGCCAAAGTTGACCAGCTTCCACTTATGAAACAAATGGACGTATTTATTGGTATTCGGGCATCTGAAAATATTTACGAACAATCTAAAGCCAGTAAAAATGCTAACAAGGCCTATTCAGAACATTTTTTAAAACCTGTGCACTTTGATGAACGCGTAAATAATACGCGTTGGTGTATCATGCGGTATCCATCCCCGGCCTTTGCTATGAATGCAAAGTTACCGACCCGCGAATTCACTCAGTTCTATTACGATGCATGCCTAGTTGATTATGGACAACTCAAAAAAGCCATGGAACCATTGGAGAAACGCCTACGAGAAGCCGATCAGGTTCACTTGAAGGGAGAGGGTACTGATATCGTGCTTTCGGTAAAAGGGCAAAATTGGATTCCTTGTTATGGCAGGCATAATATCCCAGATGGAGAACTATTCAGTTCACCTATTATCGATTCGGTGCAAGGAGTCATTACTTATGCACCTAGCGTGTACCAAGGCAAGCCTTTTGAATTTGTAACACTTGAAGTCAAGGATGGGGTGGTCATCGAATTTGACTCCTCCAATAATGATGCGCTACGGGACATTCTGGATACGGATCAGGGATCTAGACGTTTTGGTGAATTTAGTTTTGGTACGAATCCAATTATTTCTTCACCGATGTACGACATCCTGTTTGATGAAAAAATCTATGGTTCTAATCACCTTACCTTGGGTAAGGACTATGATGTAGCACCCAACGGCAACAGCAGTACTATTCACTGGGATTTGGTGTGTATCGGCGCGGATGTGTATCTGGATGGTGAACTCATCCGCAAAGGTCGAGAATATGTGGTAGAAGATCTAAAAGGGTTGAATCCGTAATCCGCTGAGTGATCTAGTTCACATCAGCCTAGTTCACATCAGCCTAGTTCACATCAGCCTAGTTCACATCAGCCTAGTTCACATCAGCCTAGTCTACATCAAAGGAAATTCCTTGTGCTAGTGGTAAGGTATCACCCCAATTTATGGTATTGGTTTGGCGTCGCATGTAGGCTTTCCAAGCATCGCTTCCAGATTCACGACCTCCCCCCGTTTCTTTCTCCCCACCAAAAGCACCCCCAATCTCGGCGCCACTTGTACCTATATTAATGTTCGCAATTCCACAATCCGAGCCAGTTGCACTTAAAAAACGCTCGGCTTCACGTAGGTTCAAGGTGAACATAGCTGAACTCAAGCCCTGTTTTACTCCATTGTGCATGGCAATAGCCTCTTCCTGTGTGCTATACTTTAAGAGGTATAGAATAGGTGCAAAGGTTTCTTCTTGGACAATCTCGTAATGATTTTCTGCTTCAACAATAGCTGGGGTTACATAATTGCCTTCATCTTCCAGTACCTGTCCACCGCAAATAAGGGTTCCTCCTTCTTCTTGAGCCTGTTTAAGTGCATTCTGCATAGCGATAACCGCATCCTGGTCAATCATTGGCCCAACTAAAGTGCCTGGTTCTAAAGGATCTCCAATTGTGATTTTCTCATAGATACTAACTAGGCGCTCTTTCACTTGGTCGTAGACATCTTCATGAACAATAAGACGACGTGTACTTGTGCATCGTTGTCCACAGGTTCCCACCGCTCCAAAAACGGTTGCCCGAATTGCCATTTCCAGATCCGCATCTTTGCTGATAATGATCGCATTGTTTCCTCCTAACTCAAGAATACTTTTGCCCAATCGACCACCAACAACTTTAGCTACTTCCTTACCCATACGTATGGAGCCTGTAGCTGATATTAATGGAATTCGCGAATCGGTAGTCATCCACTCACCTAACTCACGATCACCTGTCACCAAATTAAATATACCTTCAGGAAGGTTATTTTCTTTGAGCACTTTAGCCACGATTTTTTGAATGGCTACTCCACAAAGCGGGGTTTTTTCCGATCCTTTCCACACCATTACGTTGCCACAAACAGCGGCAATCATTGCATTCCAACTCCACACCGCCACTGGGAAATTAAAAGCGGATATGATGCCCACAATTCCCAACGGATGCCACTGCTCGTACATTCGATGTTCTGGGCGTTCGCTGTGCATGGTTAACCCGTAGAGCTGGCGGCTTAGTCCCGTTGCAAAGTCACATATATCTATCATCTCTTGCACTTCACCGAGACCTTCCTGATGAATTTTACCCATCTCATAGGTTACTAATTTTCCAAGTGGCTCCTTGAATTCGCGTAATTTATCGCCTATTTGTCGCACAATTTCTCCTCTCTGTGGAGCGGGCATTTCCCGCCAAACCAAATGCGCGTTCTGTGCGGTATCAATGACTTGTTCGTATTGCTCTTTTGATGTTAGAGTAACATTGGCAATTTTTTTTCCGTCAACAGGCGTAAAGCTACTGATGAGGGATTTACTTTCCATGTGCTTGGTCCCGGTGCTTGTTCCTGCATTGACCCCTTCAATACCTAATTTGCGTAAAAAATCCATATAAGTAATTCTTGCTTTATTTATGCTCTAAGATACGCACTTACGCATTAAATCACAGACGAATAGCCACAAATCTTCTTCTAAATCATTGAGTTATTCTACCTATTTTTAGATGAATTATTTTCGCATTCACCCAACCTATGAATACAGCCAGCCAAAAGCAGTTATCCCTTCTACGTAAGCTAAAACGTAAAAAGCACCGAGAACAATTAGGCGTTTTTTTGGCTGAAGGCTATCATACAATAGAGCAAATGGTCACTAACAAAAAACTTGTTGTGGATGAACTATTCATCGATCTCGAGCATGAACAAAGTGCACCATTACAATTTTTACTCGATTCCGGCTTAGATGCGGACCGTGTATATGGTATAAACAAAAGCACCATAAAAGATATTTCGGACACCGAGCATGCCTCGGGCTGGTTGGCTGTTATTCAAATTCCAGCATCCCGTTCTTTAGAGGATTTACTCGCGCTGAATACTTCTGCTTATGAACAGCAAACCGTGGATCCAATAATATCGGCAGCTAATCCCATTTTACTCGCTTTGGATGAAATTCAAGACCCCGGAAATATGGGTACCATTATAAGAACGGCCGTTTGGTTTGGCGTTCAAGGTATATTGCTTGGAGAAGGGTGCGTTGATATGTGGAATCCAAAAGTAGTCCGGAGTACCGTTGGAGCATCCGGATTCGTTGCTCATACCCCCGCTAAACTTGAAGAAGCCTTGATGGAATGCCACTATCAAGGCTGGAATATCATGTTGCTGGATGGTTCGGAAGGAGCAACCCCTCTCTCTTCTCAGCTGCCAAGTGGACCGAAGGTTTGGGTACTTGGAAACGAATCTCGAGGACTATCGACCCGTTTAAAAGAAATCCCTGAGTTCACAAGATATCGTATAGAACAGCAGGGCACAGGGGTTGAAAGTTTGAATGCTGCCATGGCTATGGGGATTGCACTTTACCGGAGTGTTAACTTTAGCTAAGCCATTGCATATGGCTGGGTCATTCCATTTATTACCGTTGACCCAATGGTTTCATCTACATTCCCATACGCTTATGCCCAAGAAGAAAATGAAGAAGATTTTCGTACTGGATACATCAGTATTGTTGTACGATTACGAGGCGGTAAAAAACTTTGAAGACAATGACGTCGCTATTCCTATTACCGTTTTAGAAGAATTAGATACCTTTAAGAAAGGTAATTCTGTCACCAATTTACACGCTCGGGAGTTTATCCGATATCTAGATAGTATATCCGATGCCAATATGCTTCAAGAGTGGATACCAATAGGGGGGCGTAAAAATGGTAAGCTCAAAGTCATCAGTAACGGGGGTGATCATCTTGATGCCAATAAAGTATTTGGTTCAAAGAAGAACGATCATGAGATTTTGAATGCTGCCTTACGGCTTCGAGCTGAAAATCCGGACGTGCGGGTAATCTTGGTCTCAAAGGATATCAATTTACGGCTTAAAGCCAGAGCCCTTAACTTAGAGGGACAAGATTACGAAACCGTACAGGTAAAAAACATTGACCAGCTATATAAGGGCAAAACCGAACTTATTCTCGAGGATCCGTCCCTTATTGCCAAATTATACGAAAAAGGGAAGCTCGAGCCTGAGGAGTTAATGGAAGAGACTCCGCCATCGAATCATTATTACATTTTAAAAAGCCATGGCTCTTCGGCTTTAGGATGGTATAATTCGAACAGTGGTTTCATAGAAAATATCGAGATAAAGAATATTTACGGTATACACCCCAGAAACGCCGAGCAGCATTTTGCTATGCACGCCCTAATGAATCCTAATGTGTTGTTGACCACCATCACTGGTTCAGCAGGTACCGGTAAAACACTTCTCGCTTTAGCCGGAGCGTTAGAGCAACGAAGTAACTTTAAACAAATCTATCTCGCACGCCCAATTGTACCATTAAGTAACCGCGATATTGGATACCTTCCGGGTGATGCAAACGCTAAAATTGATCCGTACATGCAGCCACTTTGGGACAACCTGAGCTTTATTAAGAATCAATTCAAAGAGACCAGCAAGCAGTACAAAAAAATTGACGAAATGGTGCAAACCGATAAACTTCGCATTGTCCCTCTTGCGTACATCAGAGGGCGTAGTTTATCGAATGTGATTTTCATTGTGGATGAAGCCCAAAACCTCACACCACACGAAATTAAAACCATTATTACTCGAGCGGGTGAGAAAACAAAAATTGTCTTTACCGGGGATATCTTCCAGATTGATACACCCTATTTGGATGCCCAAAGTAACGGACTTTCTTATTTAGTCGATCGAATGCACAGTTCTCCTCTTTATGCCCACATTAATTTGGAGAAAGGGGAACGATCGGCACTTGCAAATACCGCTAGCCAACTACTTTAACAGCTTTACCAAACCCACTAATGGCCCCTTGCAAGTTGACCTAAGCCGATAGTGGACTGAAGTTGGATTAATTAGACCAGTTATAATTATCTAAGAAGGTTTCTGCGTGTTCAGGCTGGAGTCGCTCCGTCAAATAGCGCATGCGAATTTTGTTGTAATGCGCACCATGTGCTCCACGAATGCCATGCCTGTTATCTGGATAAAACATCACATCAAAGATTTTATCTGCTCGAACCAAAGCATCAATTAGCATGATGCTATTTTGCGGGTGCACATTGTTATCGGTTGTCCCGTGAACAATGAGCAAATCTCCTTTTAGTTGATCGGCATAGGTCATCGCCGAACCAACATCATAGCCTTCCTTGTTGACCTGTGGGGTATTCATATACCGCTCGGTATAAATGGTATCATAACTTCTCCAATCGGTCACCGGAGCCCCGGATACCCCTACATGGAAAAGATCTGGGTAACGTAACATCAACAACGCTGTAGCGTAACCACCATAGGAATGACCGTATACACCTACTCGAGATCCATCGGCATATGGGCGCTCAGAAATATGGGCAACAAATGCCGCATAATCATCTATTTCAAGTGTACCTAACTTTCCATAATGCAGAGTAGCGAAAGCTTTGCCTCTATTACCAGAACCCCGATAATTTGCACGAATCACGATATATCCAAGCTGTGCCAATCGCTGATATCCGTCGGCATTTTTATATCCATTAGTAACATCCTGATAGGCCGGCCCACCATATAGTGGCAATAAAATCGGATAGGTTTTTGTTGGGTCAAAGTCTGCCGGTTTGTACACCAAACCTACCAAATCCGTCTGTCCATCGGCCGCCTTAAACACAACTTGTTCAGGTGCTTGAAGGCCTTGCTCAACGACCCGGTCTACATTCATTGTTTGCAAGTTTCGAATTAAGGACCCGTCTGCTTTATGCATGCTTGCGACATAGGGACGATCAAAAGACGAAGATCGGGATACATAATACTCTGCGGCCTCATTCATGGATATGGTGTATCGCCCATCAGACTCAGATAGCTGCGTCGATTCCCCATCAAAACTTACCACATGAAAATACTCGTCTAAACCCATATTGTGATATGCCGTATAATAAACCAGAGAATTTTTTTGATCTACGCGCACAATCGATCCCAAAGGATTTTCGCCGTCAGTTAGTTGGCGAATTAAGCTGCCATCAAAATTATACAAGTATAACTGGTTAAATCCAGTTTGCTCGGAGGTCCACAAAAAATGCTCCCCATCATTAAGCTGATAAAAATTATCATGCAGGTTGATGTAGGCATCCTCGCTTTCGGAAAATATGGTTCGAACATCTTTAGCGTCAAGTGAGTAGGATAACAACTCTAAATAATCTTGCTTTCGATTGAATCGTCGGAAGGTTAATTCTTCGGAATTATCTCTCCAAATGGGGCGCACGATGTAGGTATCAGGACCACTATTGGTTGGGACCTGCTCCACTTCTCCGGTTTCTATGTCAACAATGAATAGATTTACGGTCGGGTTGGCCTCTCCGGCCTTAGGGTAGCGTTCGAGTTCTAGTCCTGTTTCAAATTCTAGTTCGTGAATAATTGGATATTGATATACATCTGTTTCGTTGTACTGCAAATAGGCAATTTTTTTGTTGTCTGGAGAAAACCAATAGGCGTCACGCTGCCCAAACTCTTCTGGATATACCCAACTTGGACGGCCATTCATCTGTTCTTCACTTCCATAGGTAAGGCGTTTTTCTTCCTGCGTTTCGGTGTTGACCAAATAAATATCATACCCTTTTACATGAGCAAACCAACGATAGTCATGAGAATAAGTCCCATTCCAAAGCTGACTTGTTTCCATGCCTCGCATAAGTTCCTCGGTATAGGGTGCTCGCTCTACTTCCGGCTTGTAGAGGGGACGTAGGGTCAGATCCTCCAGATGAAAGACATGGTCTTGGTTTTTGTACACAAAAAAGATGGCCTTATTTTCCATCACATAATCAAAACTTGAAAAAGGGAGGGCATCCATTTTTTCTTCGTGCTGCTGTTCTAATCCTCTCAATAGTGCACGTAACTGTCGTTTAGAGAACAAAGGTGTTCTTTCCTCTGATTCCGGAGCTACTGCAAAAAATTCCGTGCCCCCATTTACCTGTTCGGTTTCCAAGTATCCTGCATCACCAGGCAGCCATTGAATGTTGGCACTTCCCTCATACTGCACAAAACCAGGCGTTCCCATCTCTTGGTAAAGCTCAAAACCCCTTAGTTGATCTTGTGCATGTACCCTATTTTCGGTAGATAACACGGATAGTTGTAGGACAATAAAAAGCGCAGATACTGTGAATAGATAATTTCTCATAGTGGTTCTAATTTGGATATGGTGAATCATAAAAGATCTGTTTCAAGTTCTTTCTGTATGTTGAAAGCCCGTTAGTAAAGAGTAACCGAGTGGTCGTGGTTCTTATAACCGATGAAGGCATGTTGGTCTCCTAGTGGTGCTTAAAATCGGTAATCACCGGTTATCAAGGTCTCTGACTATGTCAATTTTTGTCAAGGGTTGTCCTAAAAATCGTTCGGCAAGTTCTTGAAATCGCTTAGGTCGGTCACTCACATAGCAACTAAAAGATCCTCCTTCGGTATTAGATCCTCCATGCTCTTCCAAATATTGCTTGGCCGATGCCGCAATAGATTCCGCCGAATCTATGATGCGTGTTTGCTTGGAGGGTAAGACATCCGCTATCAAATTAGTAAATAAAGGGTAATGAGTACAACCCAAGATTAACGCATCAAGATGGTGGTCATCAAATGCATGACTATACTCTTCGATGGTCAATCTGGCCACCTCATGTTCAATCCAACCTTCCTCAGCCAAAGGAACCAACAGTGGACAGGCTTGCTGAATTACCTTCACCGAACCAAGTTGTTGAATTAAGGCTACCTCATAGGCTTTGGATTGAACCGTCGCAATAGTTCCAATTACCCCGACTGTGGGTGCAGAACCTAAACTGGATTCGGAAATAGCTTGGACACCAGCACTAATTACATCCAAGACAGGAATGGGTCCAGCCCGACGGATAATATCTTCCTTCGCAGACGCAGAAACAGTATTGCAGGCAATCAAAATCATTTTGACTCCTTTATCCATCAAAAACTGGGTGATTTCGAGAGCATACGCGCGTACTGTTTCCTCGGATTTAACTCCATAGGGTACTCGAGCGGTATCCCCAAAATATACTATATCCTCATTTGGGAGTGCTGCTTTAACCGCTTTTGCAACCGTTAAGCCTCCAATACCCGAATCAAAGATTCCAATGGGACGGTGTTGATTATTTTGAATTTCGCTGGTCAAATGGCTGAATGATTATGAGATATTAGTTGTATGGGAATGTATGGTTTTATTTACGCTATATTCAATTGTATGATGCCAAGATTTAAATTTAGTAGAGCAAAGTGGGCACTAACAATGTTGCTCGCCATTGGTTTATCCACTTTTACACACGCGCAATCTACCGCACACGCAACATCTGGTACCGCCGCCTCGGATACGGTCATTCAGCAACTTGAGTTCAACGAAATCTTTGTGATTGGTTTCCTGCACAATCAACGACTCTTAGATACCCCTGGTGCTATTCAAACACTCAACCCCGCCGATTTTAGCACTCAAGATCAGCACTCTCTACGTGGCGCACTTGAGAAGGTCTCTGGACTTCGATTCGAAGAACGAGCCCCTGCTAGTTATCGAATTGCTCTGCGAGGAAGTTCGCTTAGAGCTCCATTTGGTATTCGTAATGTCAAGATCTACTGGAATGATTTTCCATTAACCGAACCTACCGGATCCACTTTTCTAAATCTACTAGATCCCATTCAATTTCGAGAGGCAGAGATTTTAAAGGGCCCCTCGGGGAGTTTATATGGCGCAGGAAATGGAGGAGTCCTACTCTTTCGAAGTTTTCCATTATTACCAGCAACTACAGCACCTGTCTCCAGCACTACCTCTAAGGAAAACTCGTCCCAACCCAATAGTTTGATAAGAAAAGGGAGCCAAACCACCATTCAACAACAAGCCGAAATTGGGGCCTATGGCAGGCAAATTTTGAGCAACCGTATTCTGCAAGAAGATCTACACTCCCAAATCGGACTTCAGTGGGCCCAATCTCAGCTAGATGGCTACCGAAAACAATCTGCTATGGACCGATCTATTGTCGAATTCAACGGCCGTTTCAGAGTCCCAGAAACCGCTCAAACACTTTCTGCTCACCTGGTGTATAGTGACCTTAACTATGAGATTCCAGGAGGTTTGAATGCCGCCCAATTCCAGGACAACCCACGACAAGCCAGGCCAGGAAATCGATTTGTCCTAGGAAGCGAAGAGGCCCAAGCTGGAATTAGTCACGAAGCCATATTGGCTGGTGTCCATTGGGATTGGGCGTTCTCAAAGAAATGGGCTCAAAGAATCTCTTTGTTTGGCAGCTCATCCACTTTTGAAAACCCCTTCAACCTTGATTATAAGGTAGATAACCGGATAAGCGGAGGACTTCGTGGACTTTGGTCTTGGGAGTCAGAACGCTCTGAACCCTCAGAACCGCGCTTTAGCTGGGATACAGGCATTGAATATCATCGAGCCGCTTACGATGCCAGAAATTATGGAAACAATATGGGCTCGGTGGATACTCTGAATTTTGATGATCGTATTTCTGTACAACAACTCCTTATTTTTAGTTCTTTTCAATGGCAAATTACCCCCTCACTCCGCCTGCAATTCGCACAAAGCATAAATGATCTGTATTACTCCATTGATCGCTTGTTTGCTGCATACGGGTACGGTAACACGGGGACCATTGACCGTACCTTCGACCTGCAATGGGTTCCCAGAATTGGGTTAAATTATCGGTTCAACCCTGAGCTCACTACTCATCTCAGCCTTGCTCGAGGTTTCTCACCCCCTACACTCGAAGAAATTAGAACAAATGAAGGGGCCGTTAACACCGGCCTAGAAGCCGAAATCGGAACCAACATAGAATGGGGTGTTCGTGCCTATCTCTTTAATAAGCGCTGGTTTTTAGATGGTAGTGTGTTTTATTTCTGGTTAAACGAAGCCATAGTGCAACAACAGACCGAGCGAGGCACCTTGGTTTTCCAAAATGCGGGCGAAACCATCCAACCCGGAGCTGAACTTCGATTAGAAGGTAGTATGTGGAAACTGGATTACAGTTTTGCGGGTAGTTATTACCCTTTTGAGTTCAAGCGCTATCAAACCAATCAAGGTGTATTTGACGGTAACGCGCTAACTGGAGTGCCAAAAACTCAATTCTTGCAACAACTATCAGCGGAACTCCCAATAGATATTGAACTCCAGGTATCGCACCAATATCAGTCTGAACTCCCGCTAGATGACGCCAACACCGTATTCACCGATGCCCATCATGTAGTACGAACCCAGTTGAGTTGGGAACAGCAATGGTCCCCTATTTTATTTTCCCGAATATACCTGGCCATGGACAACCTTACCAATAGCTCCTACAGTTTAGGATACGATACCAACGCATTTGGTGGAAGGTACTATCAACCAGCTGCAACGCGACATGGGTATGCCGGGGTTCAACTACGCTGGTCGTTGGGCGCTATTGGGCCTGGTTAATGGTCCAGCATCGAAGTCCATCCCTAGTTAAGGCCACCAACTCTTGCCGACCATCTCCATTCAGGTCAGCAAACATTGGATAGCGCATAGAAGCCGTTGGAAGTTCAAATAAACGTTCCTGGTTAATGATCGTCCAAGCAAATAACCGCCCAAAGCTACCGGCTAAACCAATATCTAAATTATTATCCTTGTTCATATCTATAAACTGTAGTTCACTTTCTGAAGTCGCAGACTGTCCCATCGAAAAACTGGCGACTAATTTAGGTTCATCGGTGTATAAAAAAATCGCCCCACTCTCACTGACCATGCCAAATAGGTCTTTTCTGTAGAACCCTGTACTGTCTCTGAGCAATACCGAAGGATGCAGGGTCAGGGAAATCAATGGCGCCGTACTTACAGAAATTCCCTGAATTTGTAGGGAGTCCTGTTGAAGTTGCAGGGTCTGAAGGCTGCTATCTGGCCAATTTAGCTCCGTATCAAGGCCATAAAATACTCCATCGGCCCCTGTCCCCCTCCATTGTTCCTCATAGATAAGAGGGTCCGATAACAGTGGAGCAGGGAAAAATACAGGGAATCCATCTTTCACTTCACCCCTACTATTCCAACTATGAACGGAGTTTTCTGCATGAGCCACCAACACCCAATCACCCTCCCATTGGGTATGTAAAATAGTACTGCGAACAGCTGCATTGACCTTCTGTGGCCATCCTCGAACATTTTGCCCTCGCCCATCGAGCACATGTACCGATCGGGCGGCTGTGCCTATAACCAACTCGGGGATTCCATTTCGCAGCACATCGGTCACTAATAATGGGGTAGTTATCTGCTCACCCACTTCAATAGGAAATTGAGGCAGTAACGATCCATTTGTATTCCACGCGTAGATTTTAGTACCCGCCGCCTGCATGACAATTTTTTGGCCATTTCCATACCAATCATACACCAAAGGGCTCCCGACAGGCATATCCTGCCCGGTCTGCACACGAAATACCTCCGTCCCATCAAAAGCTACCGCAACAACGGAACCATGTACCGTGGTTGCTAACACCTCCTGAGTCGAACTTCCCATTATATCCACTGCAATAGGGGTCGCAACCAACGAATCTGCATTTAGCGGCCATACCCAGAGTTCTTCATAAGGTTGTACTTGCCCTTCCTGGGTAAAGGTATTCAATACAAATCGAGCTCGATTAGATTGAGGTACGCGTTGTATTTGCATCATAGCACCATCAAAGCCCTGAAACAAGGCTTGCAAAGGGACATCAGGCATAAGCATAGGGGCCAAAAATTGGCTAAAGTCATTCGAAGAAAACCAGGCAACGGCACTTCGATTCTCCCATCCATTATCCAACAATCCTCGGTAACGATCCTCATAATACACCACCCTTCTTCGTCTGCGATCGGCTTCTACACTTTCAACCAGTCCTTTTCGAGTAGCCATAATAATCGCGTCTCCGGAAAAACTAACATAAACATCTTCAAAAGGTGCCAAGCCTCCCCCAAATAATGAGGATAATAAACCACTTTGCACATAATAACTTTGATCTACTTTTCGCACCAGTCCTTGTTCGGCCCACTGTTCAAATTGCTCCTGAACAATTCTAGGTGTTTGCAACAAACGCATGAACAGAAACTCCCCTGTGGCTGCCACCCCTGATTCAGCATAGCTCACCACCCCAAATTCTTCTGCCGTACTTAATGCCAAGCCCTTAAAGAGTTCGGGTTCGGAAAGCAATAACGAATCCAAGGAGGATGCCCCTGCATGCTGCGCACTGGGCGACAATCTGACCGGATAATGCATAATGGCAAAGCCCGCCGCATTCGATGCAATATACCGATCCAACTCTATGTTGTGATTGCTGTGAGTTAGCGATCGCACCAAGGTAGATGTCGCTGAATCACTCAGGCTAAGCTCAGCTCTAAGCTCGAAGCCATCGCCAGTTTCACTCAGAAGCCCTTGAACCTTTACCGCCGAAAGTCCATTGGTCTTTGACTGGATACTAGGCCGATAGCGAACCTGGAATACCTGCTCTGCCCATTCATCCAAATTTTGGAGCAACAACCACTGCTCGCCTGGCTTCATTTGATCCGCCTCAATAAGCGGAGCATTCACCCCCTCTCTGCCACCAGTACCTGCCGGCTCCTCCAAACCAGCACCGCTGGAATCCGAACGAAGATACTCATTACCCATATAGGCCGTCACAGAACGCTCAACCACCCCGGAATAGGACGAAATAATCCAATAATCATGGATATTGGCCGCATACAAACTTCCGTGTGGGGTTAAAAATCGGTGAATATCCACCTTGCCGAACCGGTACAAGTTTTGAGTGAGCGGCTCATAAAATAGCGGTGCCCATTCCCCTAGATCCGTATCGGTTTCGAAGATCCAAAGACTGGTATTCCGGGTTGATGTAGACCGTACCACCGCCACGGCTTTTAGGTCTAGATTGGAGGGTATTTGTTGCAGAACAAAATCCAAAGCAGCTAAGGGTACACTGGATACCGGTTCCAATAAGCGCATGTACGCTTCCTGACTCAATTGCTGAAGGCTAATGCCCTGCTGAGGTGTAATAACCCATCGAGCATCTTCGGGTAGCAAAGAAGTCCAGGATTGCTGCTTTATCCCAGTGCAACTCAAAACAAGAAGTACTACGAAACCAACCCAACTACGCATAAGACTAATCTATCTATTTTTGTTATTCTGTGATATCAAACAATCCTTTTCAGTATTTTCGTACAAATATACGGCCTTTCCATTAATCACTTATAGAAACATAAGGTATTTTAACGTAAATGAGTTTTCTGAACCCATTTTTTTTATTGGCACTCCTAGCAGTTGGCTTGCCACTACTACTGCATCTGCTCAAACTAAGAAAGGCCAAAAAACTATCCTTTTCTACGCTGCAGTTTTTCAAGGCTCTGGAACAAACCACCCTACGTCGTGTAGAAATAAAACGCTGGTTACTATTGGTACTCAGAATGCTTGCCTTAGCTTGTTTAGCCATGGTGTTGGCCCGACCTTTTTTACCTCCCAACAGTTTTGGAATAGCTAATCAAAACTCATCAGTTGTTCATGCCATACTTATTGACAACTCCTCTTCGATGAGTCGAATAGGCCCGCAAGGACCCCTATTAGAACAAGCTCAGGCATTGGCCATAGAAATGATTGAGAACGGGCGAGAAAGGGATCGATTTGTGCTTCAAACCACTTCAGGACCCGCCTTATTCAATCAGATATCAGAGTCGGCCACTGCTCGGGCACTCACGCAGGAAATAGCCATCCATGAGGGAGGTGATTACCTTGTAAAAAGATATGCTGAGCTAGTCGAACTCATTCAAAATGCTCCTTATGCCCAGAAAAACATCTATCTTATAACGGATGGTCAAGTTAACAGCCTAGCTCCTTTAATGGATTACCTGACTCAGACTAACGATAGTGCTGCGGTCAACCAATCCACACGCCCACCCCTACCCACCACCATTATTGCTCTCGGAGATACAGACGTCCAAAACACCTATGTGTCCAATGTTGAACTCTCCTCAAACCTAGTGGGGATAAACACCCCGTCGGAACTCTTTGTAGAGGTGCACAATGCCAGCTCCATTCCCATTGCCAATCAATTTTTATCCCTTGAATTCAATGATCAACAAGTGGGGCAATATACCCTAAGCTTAGAGGCGGACGAGAGAAGGACACTTAGTTTCGAAATAGTTCCTAGTTCCACAGGTTCTAATACAGGGCTACTACGTTTAGAAGGAGATGAATTTGGCATTGACAACGAACGAACGATATCCCTCTTTGTTCCCGATCAAAGGAATATTCTTTGGTTAGAAGAGGCCGCTACTTCTGTAGGGCCAAGATCCCCTCTTGAATTGGTTATTCAAACCTTATCAAATCCCCAAAACCCAAGTTCTAGCGCATTAAACATTACCAAGAGAACACTGAATAGCTGGGATGAACAAGAACTTGAGGAGTTCGATGCCGTACTCATTCATGGACTCAACCAAATTCCTGATGGGTTGGTTAACAGCCTTTTACCCTGGGTCCAAAATGGTCATGGTCTTTGGGTTATTCCTAGTTCAACAAGTCAATTAACCAGTTACAACCGATTGCTATCATCATTTAATGCCGGACAGTTTGTGGGGCAAATTGGAAACTATGGTAGTTACGAAGTGCAAACCAATGCCGATGAACTCATAGAGAATCATCCATTATTTGACGGTCTTTTTGAACGAGAAGAGCGCGAAGAACTAGAAATAGATCCCATTTCAGTCTATTATCAATTCCGCCATAATGCCTCTGATGCAGATGGTGGGTATAATTTAATCCGAAACAGTTTTGGAGAGCCATTATTATTTACCAAAGCCTTCGGCAACGGGCAATTATTAATCTCCAGCATAGGCTATGATGCTGGATTCTCCAACATTCAATTAAAACCCATATTCCCTCCACTGCTCTATCGAGCACTTATGTTCATAAGTTCAAGTCAACAGGGTGGCTTAGAAGAACATGAGCTAGGAAGCACCCTAGAAATCGAAGATGAGCGAAGCATGACGGGTGCGCTCTTTGTACAGGATGATAAAACTTGGACCGCAAGAGAGCAACAAAGCAGCTCTGGGCTTCGTTTTAGTGCTGATGATGAAGAGTGGGAGCCCGGCTGGATTCAATTAAAAAATGATACACAGCAACGAAGTATTGCACTGCTATCCCCCATGAGTGAATCCATATTTACTACCTACGATGAGCAAACTTGGGAAACAAGAATCTCGGATAGTCCTTATCTTAGTCTAGAAGAGCTTAGTGGGGAACAACTGAGTGCCGAAATACAGGCCATTAGTTTTGGACGGGAAATTTGGACTTGGTTTTTGTTAGCCGGCCTCTTCTTTCTTCTATTGGAAACCCTAGTTAGTGTATTTTATACTCCGCAACAACATGAATGAATTTTTAGTCCATTTTTTTTCTGGTTTATTGGTAGTGTTTTCACTCGCATCTACGCTGATGGCGGGGTATTCACTTAGCAATAAATTTCGGCTACGTGGAGTTCGCTTACACTGGCGTGCGGGTAAACTCATGGGATACCCACTCTTTGCCACTGTATTTTTAATACTCGTGGGGTTACTCTCGATGGTATCTATATTTATACTCCAAGACACTCTACATTATCCTATATTTTTGGGCTATTTTTGGATGGGTTCCATGTGGTTTATCTCTAGTTATCTTAGTTCCAAACATTACATTACCGACCATGGAATCGTAAAAAACATAAATGATCCGGCCCAGACCATCCCATGGTATCACATAGTAGATTATGTGGAACATCCTAGCGATAAAGGCATACAGTACATGTTCTCCTATGCCCAACCCAATTCGCATGAACAGGAACATTTTAATCAACTACGCATTGACGTTCCTCACTCGTATACCCAGGCATTTAATAAAATTATTTCTCTTAAGTTGCACATAAAATTGGATGAAACAGAAGTGCCAACGATTAATTGGAAGAATCTTCAATCATAGATTCATCTACTGCCCTTAATAGTCATTTTAGCTCAAAAGGAATCGATTGCTAGACGATGTAAAAAACTCAGATATTGAAAAAGAAAAAGTACTCTTAGTGGGGATTTATGGGCTAAGTTCGGAAAAATTTCAAGCACAGGAACATCTCGAGGAATTAGCTTTACTCACCGACACTGCTGGTGGTATTCCTGTAGCTAAGGTGCTCCAACAGCGTAACAGACCGGATGTTAGCAGCTACGTGGGTAAAGGCAAACTGACCGAATTAAAAGGGCAGATGAGTGCCTTGGGAGCAAAAACAATTATCTTTGATGATGATCTAAGTCCAACACAGATTAGGAATGTTGAAAAAGTTACCGACGCTAAAGTATTGGACCGAAGTGCTCTCATTTTAGATATTTTTGCATCAAGAGCGCAAACAGCCGCTGCCAAAACACAAGTAGAGCTAGCCCAATTACAATATCTATTACCTCGACTAACCCGTTATTGGACTCACCTTTCTCGTCAAAGTGGGGGTATTGGAACCAAAGGCCCTGGTGAAACTCAGATAGAGACCGATCGCCGAATTATTGGCCAACGAATTGGGGTACTAAAATCAAAACTTGAAAAGCTCGATAAGCAGCGTACCACTCAGCGTAAAAGTAGAGATCAAATGACGCGTGTATCCTTAGTAGGCTATACTAACGCTGGCAAATCAACGCTTATGAATGCCTTGACAGACAGTGGCGTTTTTGCCGAAAACAGACTCTTTGCTACCCTTGATTCCACCGTGCGAAGACACCAGCTTAGGACTCACGAAATCCTTCTTTCCGACACCGTGGGTTTCATTAGAAAGCTCCCCCATCATCTGGTTCAAAGCTTCAAATCCACCTTAGACGAAGTACGAGAAGCTGACCTACTTATCCATCTGGTTGATGGAAGCTCGACCATGGTTCATGAATACATTGAGGTAGTACAGCAAACTCTTAAGGAGCTAAAATCGAATAAAAAAGAGACTCTCCTGGTATTCAATAAAGTAGATCGCATAGATGACGAGCAACATGAAATGCTCCGTGGTGAGTATCCAAATGCCTTGTATATTTCGGCCGTTCGAGGGATAGGGCTTAGCCAGCTTGAAGAGGCCATCGAGCAAAAAATTGAATCCAATTACATACAGGTAGATCTCGATATTCCCATTCAAGCATACAAAGCAGTTGCTTTTATCCATGAACATGCCCATGTAGAAAACGAAAAATACACCGGCGAATTTGTTCACATAACCTGTAGAATTGATGAAAAAGATTTCAAGCAATTATCCAAGATGTTGAATACTATAGAGTATAGCATCGGAATCCGATAATGAGCTATATACATTCATTCCCTCTATTGTAGAAAATATTGTAGAAAATGACCGTTTTAGTAGAACAACATATTTCAGGATTAGAGTTAAGCGCTAGCTTCGCCGAAGCTAAGGCTTGGGTGGAGCACACTCAAATGGACTCCCTCATTGTTACCAGTGGGGGGCGGTTAATTGGACTGTTGGATGCACAATTCTTAGCTGATACAAGTTTTGGCTCGAAGTTTAACCTTTTGGAAGACTTTATCCATGCCTATCCCGAAGAGGTTGAACAAGACGCATACATTCGGTTGCATGATCATATCTTCAGTGCAGCAGAAGCCTTCAGTCATGTGCTAAATGACCACCTTCCTGTGGTAGACCATGACCACACTTACATGGGTATTCGCACACGTAGTGATGTGCTCGAAGAGTTATGCGACTTTTTAAACATGAGCCAAAAAGGAACGGTCATCGATGTACTCCTACCATCCGATGAACCCCTAATTAGTGAAATTATCCGTTTGGTAGAAACCGAAGGCATACATGTTCAAACCATAACGGTACAACAGCCCAACCTAGAAGAAGAGCATCGTAAGTTGACGATAAAATTTGACAGTGAAGAGGTATCTAATGCCATTTCCACTTTAGAGCGATTTGGATATACCGTATACACTCCCCACAGAGATTTGCAGCGAGACATAGATTTTCATGAACGAGCCAATGAACTCATTCGACTTTTGGACCTTTAAACTTTCAAAGCAGAAGCTCTTGGCACCCTCAACTAAGCACCAGGTAGCCGTTCCCAAACAATCCGTTTTGGATTCGTCTAACTGGCTCATTTATCCCTTCCTCGTACTGGCGCTACGGCTATTTACTGCCCCTTTGGACTACGGCTTAGTTCAAGCGCAAAGCCTTCCCTCCCCAGAAACCCAAAAAATCTATCAGGCTATTGAAGCCTACGAACTAGGGCAGTTTGAACAAGCTTCCGAACAACTTCAACGCCTTGCTGAATCTTCGTCTACAGGATCCAGTGTGGTTGCAAAAATAGACTATTACTGGATGCGGAGTCAAGTGGCCCTAGATTCAGCCAACATAGAGCCTTATTTTGAAGACTATATAATAAAGTATCCCGGGAGTATTGAATCCGGCACCTTACTCATAGAACTCGGTCACCGAAAGATGCGTTTAGGTGAGCATTCCGAAGCAGCTCAATACTACCAAGAGGCCCTAGACTCTGGCTTGGATCCCAATACAGCCGCCCAGGTGTACTATTGGAAAGCAGAAGCCTTGGCAGAGGCTGCTGATTTCAACCGCTCCCGAAAGGAATTTTTATTGTTGGCCAACACCTTCCCATCATCGGATTGGGCAGCAAAAGCCTTGTATGCTCGAGGACGTTTGTTTTTATCCGAAAATCGATACGACTCCACCTCATCTGCATTTGAATTACTCAAAGAACGCTACCCAAATGACCCCGTAACCCGTGGGGTGGGAACCGCTCTGGGTGAGTCATACTATCAACAAGGACGGTATGCCGAAGCTATTGAGGCGCTAGATGCCCAAATGATTTTTCTGGATGATGCATCCATCATCAAGGCCTTATTCTTGATGGCCGAAGCTCATAACTATTTAGGCAATTATGATGAGGCCATTAAGGATTATTTACGTTATCTAAATCTTACCAAAGGAACCGATAGAGAAGCCCCAGCCCATTACGGTTTAGGCTGGCTGTATCACCGCCAAGGAATTTATCATTGGGCCGCCCAATCCTTCGAAAAGGCTATTGTTGGAGATAATCTGCAATCTCGGAAGGCATTGTACTACGAAGCGGTGAACCATAAGCTATCTGGGAATTTTCAACGAGCGATGGACACCTTCAAAGAGTTTGGGGATCGATACAAAGAAGGAATTTGGGTAGAGGAAGCCTATTATGAATGGGGAATTTCCGCATTTGAGGCAGGTGATTATGATGGGGCTATTACCATTTTACTCAATCTTATACGCCAACAAGATAGTCTGAGTAATGGTGCTCAGGTTTATACGCTACTTGGTGAGATATTTTATGCCAATAACGAATATACCTCGGCCATCACTGCCTTTGAGCAAGCCGAGACAATGGGAGATGTAGATCCCAACTTACGACGACAAGCCCAATTTCAGAAAGCCTGGATACTTCATCGAAATCAAGCTTTTGAGCAAGCTCAACCCCTCTTTGAAAGCGTCTATGCGGAAGCCCCAAACACTAAATTGGGTGCTGAGGCACTATTTTGGAGCGCCGACAGCTACTATAAATTGAATCAATTTGTTGAGGCATCTAGTCGGTTTAAGACCTTTACAGAGTTTTTTCCCACCCACGAAATGATGGGTGCTGCCCTCTATTCTTTAGGTTGGTGCTACTTCAAAATAGGTGATTTTGAGGCCGCTGTTGGGCCATTAGAATCCTTTTTGGAAGAGTATGAAGCCCCTCCTATCGCCCTATTCCCTTACGATACCGACACGCAATTGCGCATTGGTGACGCCTACTACGCCCTTGGGCAATATCGAAAGTCTATCGAATTCTATAACAAGGCAATCGGTGCCGAACCCGGTGGCGACTATGCTATGTTTCAGGTAGCGAACTCTTACTACAGAGCCAACAGAACCTTTGAGGCAGTGAGTACCTTTCGCCGCTTGTTGCGCATTTATCCGTTTAGTAAACTACGTGAACAAGCTCAGTACAACGTGGCCTATATCTACATGACTACTGGGAACAACGAACAAGCCATAGAAGAGTTTGAAGCGGTCATTAGCCGCTACCCAGGAACGGAGTGGGCAGCACGGGCTCAGTATAATATTGGGGATGCCCACTACAATGCAGGTGAGTATGAACGAGCTGTGGGGGCTTATCAACAAGTGCTCGATCGATATCCACGTAGTTCATACATTATTCAAGCCATCAACGGTATTCAATACGCGCAACTTTCATCAGGTAAAATGGATAGTTCGTCGGTCATTTTAGAAGAATTTCTGGGTGATAACCCCCAGAGTAGCACAGCTGATCGCCTTCGATTCCGTCAAGCCGAAAATACATTCCAGAGTGGTGACTATCCGACGGCTATCAGAGAATTTAGGCAATATCTTCGCGTGACAAATTCCGATCAATTGGCGCCCCAAGCCTATGCTAACTTGGGAGAATCGTACAAACAAATCGGCGAACAGGGCCAGGCGATAGAAGCGTATGAACAGATTTTAAGTAACTTCCCTAAGTCTAACCAGGCCCCTAATGCCCTAACATCACTGGGTTTATTATATTTTGAACAAGGTGATTACGAAGCTTCTAATGGATATTTTAAGCGCCTTCTATCAATAAGCAATCGCTTTGAACAGGAAGCCTATGTAGGCATGGGAAACGCGCAGTTAGGGCAATCAAATTTTGACGACGCTCGAGAGCAATTTGAAGCTGCCCTTCGAATTAACCCAAATAATGCCAATGCCCAATTGGGTTTGGCAAAAGTTGCTTTAGAACAATCCAACCTTAACGAAGCTCGTGATTTACTTTTCCCTATTGCCGATCGTAATACCACTGAATTAGGGGCTGAATCGCAGTACTTACTCGGCATACTTAGTAAAATGGAAGCAAATAGTACGGTAGCCTTAGAAGAGTTTGCAAGAGTAAAGGTGCTATTCGAGGCCTTTGATGAATGGGTATCCGCTGCTTTGCTGGAAGCTGCCCAGATCCATCTAAGCTTGGGTAACACAGGAGAAGCCTCCGGAATGCTCAACGAAATTATCGAACGGTATCCTGATACTCCTGCGGGTCCTGCTGCACGCACACTCATTGAACAACAAAATCTTTAGCCTTTTTTTAGTATTTATGTCTTCACAATCGGTTGACCCCGCCAAATCCTTGACAGGGACCATTACTCTTTCTCCTGACAAATCTATTGCCCAACGTGCCGCCATCTTTTCCCTGCTGCATAAAGGGCCTTCCACTATCTATAACTATTCACAGGCACAGGATCCCCAAACTACGCTAACCTGTGTGCAGCATTTGGGCGCTAGAGTAGAAATAGACGGTGACAAAACAACCATCTATGGAGTTGGGCGTGAAGGGATATCTGCTCTGTCCGATGAACTAGATTGTGGGAATTCAGGTACCGCCATGCGCCTTCTTTCAGGCGTGTTAACCGGAGCGGGCGTATCCATCAAACTCATTGGAGACCCTAGTCTAAGTGGGCGAACAATGACTCGAATTATTACCCCGCTGGAAGAAATGGGGGCTCATATTTTAGCCAGAAATGGAGCTTTTGCCCCCCTGTTCATTAGCCGTGAAGATCCATTACGAGCCTTAGAATTCACCCTACCTATTCCAAGTGCCCAACTGAAATCGTGCATTTTGTTGGCTGGTCTTTTTGGAGAGGAAGAAAGTTGCGTCATCGAACCTACACCGAGTCGAGACCACACTGAGCGGTTACTGCAACTCCGAGTGGAAACGGACGACCAGGGAGTTCGTCGTATTTACGCCTCTAAATCACATGAAATACCCGCACAGAATTATCGAATTCCCGGTGATTACTCGGCCGCAGCATTTTGGTTGGTGGCGGGTTCTATTGTTCCCAATTCGGTTATAACCTTACCCAATGTTGGATTAAATCCAACCCGTATCGCATCGCTGCATATACTAAAAGAAATGGGCGCCGAGGTGAACATAGTCAAAGACGACTCTGTTTTTGCCGAACCCGTCGCTCAGCTCACCGTACAAAGCTCAGAACTCACAGGGGTAGATATTCCCCCTGAATGGATACCCAACGCTATTGACGAGCTTCCCATACTAGCCGTAGCTATGGCCTTTGCCAACGGTGATTCTCACATTCGTGGCGCCGCTGAACTTCGCCACAAAGAAACCGATCGTATTATGGCTATCACTAAATTATTAGACGGCATTGGCGCATCCTATCATGAATATGACGATGGGCTCAGTATCCATGGGAATCCCAATCTAGCCTTTGATTCTGCGCAATTTGAAAGTTTTCATGACCATCGTATCGCTATGGCATCGGCCGTAGCCGCTCTTCGAGGAAATAAACCCTCCTCTATTAACGATGCCGAGGCCGCTGCCGTTTCCTACCCTGAGTTTTGGAATCACCTAGAGCTGCTAAGGGGCTAATGATTTAGCTGCTGCTACTACGTTCTATTGTAGCTTTCGCCCTGACTTACGTTGTGTTTTTTGTGGCTTGCGCCCTGATTTACTTCGTGTTTTTTTGTTTATTAATCTCTTTTTCGTTGCCTCAATGAGGTATTAGCTTTGTTTTTTTTGCACTATCTGACATTTCGTCGGTCAATTAGGCAGAATCTCTTTTCTGTTGCGCATTTGGTACGGTCATTGCTCTACCACTAGCAAACCTCTAAAACAAGCTATTATGAAAGCAACATCTGATCTTCACGAATTAGGAGAAGAAATCGAAAAGCAAGTGCATAAGTTCGGGCAGGAGCTTCACGATTTCGTTGAGCGAGTGGTACCCACTTCCACTAAGGCAAAAGATTTCCGCCCCGAAGCTGACCTTATTGTTTCGGACAAAACCTTTAGCATTGTAATGGATTTACCGGGCCTCACAAAAAAAGAAATTGCGATTACACGTAAACAAGATGTACTCACCATACGCGGGGAACGAGACGTGGAATTAGCGGAAAATGAACATTATAAGCGAAAAGAACGAAAATCAGGTGCATTTATGCGTTCATTTGCAATTCCGGAAGAAGCCGATGCTAGTAACATCACTGCCAGCTTTCGAAACGGGGTGTTAACCATACAGCTTCCAATGGGTAGCACCGATGAGGACACCACACACATACCTGTGCAATAGCGGAAGATTTATCGTGCTAGAGTAGCACTTACAACAAATTTAATGACAACGAACGAGTAAAAAGATACAGCAATGGGAAAAATAATTGGAATAGATTTAGGAACAACCAACTCTTGTGTTTCCGTAATGGAAGGCAATGAACCGGTCGTTATTCAAAACGCAGAAGGTGGACGTACCACTCCGTCTGTAGTGGCTTTTGCAAAAGATGGTGAACGTATGGTAGGAGCTCCTGCTAAGCGGCAAGCCATTACCAATCCAGACAAAACAATTGCCTCCGTTAAACGATTTATGGGGCGTATGTTTGATGAGGTTTCCGGCGAAACCAAACAAGTAGCCTACAAAGTAGTTAAAGGAGATGACAATACGGCACGCGTAGAGATCGATGATCGTAAATATGCACCCCAAGAGATCTCGGCTATGGTACTTCAAAAAATGAAACAGACCGCCGAAGAATATTTGGGTGAAAAAGTAACCGAAGCCGTTATTACCGTCCCCGCATATTTCAATGATGCGCAACGTAAAGCGACTCAAGAAGCTGGTAAAATAGCCGGTTTGGAAGTAAAGCGTATCATCAATGAGCCCACTGCGGCAGCACTAGCCTACGGTCTTGACAAAAAAGATACCGATCAAACTATTGCTGTGTATGACTTAGGTGGTGGTACCTTTGATGTTTCCATACTTGATTTAGGAGATGGAGTCTTTGAGGTAAAGTCTACCAACGGTGACACTCATCTGGGTGGCGACGACTTTGACCAACGCATCATTGACTTCTTAGCCGATGAATTTAAAAATACTGATGGTATTGACCTCAGAAATGACGCTATGGCTATGCAACGTCTAAAAGACGCTGCGGAAAAAGCCAAAATCGAGTTATCCAGCTCACAGAAAACAACCATCAACCTTCCGTTTATCACAGCCACCCAAGATGGTCCGAAGCACATAAACATCGACCTAAGTCGTTCAAAATTCGAACAACTTGTAGACGACCTTGTGAAGCGTTCCATTAAGCCATGTGAGCAAGCTCTAAAAGATGCTGGACTAAGTAAAAGTGACATCGATCAAGTTATCTTGGTTGGGGGTTCGACCCGAATCCCTCGAATTCAAGAAGCCGTTAAAGAATTCTTTGGAAAAGATCCAAGTAAAGGGGTAAATCCAGATGAAGTGGTGGCCGTTGGCGCCGCTATTCAAGGTGGGGTCCTAACCGGCGAAGTGGACGATGTTGTACTTTTAGATGTAACTCCTCTTACCCTAGGTATTGAAACCTTAGGAGGGGTAATGACCCCACTTATCGAGTCCAATAGCACGATTCCAACCTCTAAATCACAGGTATTCTCAACCGCGGCGGACAATCAAAGCAGCGTTGAGATTCACGTACTTCAAGGAGAACGTGCGCAGGCGGCAGCCAACCGTACGCTTGGTCGTTTCCACTTAGATGGCATACCACCGGCGCCTCGCGGCTTGCCTCAAATCGAGGTAACCTTCGATTTGGATGCCAACGGCGTGCTAAACATTATTGCCAAAGATAAAGGTACTGGCAAGGAGCAAACCATCCGTATCGAATCTTCTTCCGGGTTATCGGATGAGGAAATCGAAAAAATGAAGCAAGCGGCGAAGGATCACGAAGACGAGGATAAAAAGCTTCGTGAAAAAGTGGAGAAAATGAACCAGGCCGATGGATTAATCTTCTCTACTAAAAAGCAGCTTGAGGAGTATGCCGATAAAATTTCAGAGGACAACAAGAAAGCCATAGAGGACGCTGTTGCCAAACTTGAAGAGGTGCACAAAGCTGAGAACTTGGACGAGCTCGATGCCGCCATGGAAGCGGTGAATACCGCTTGGGCAGGGGCTTCCCAAGAAATTTATGCCGCATCGCAGGCCGAGGCGGAAGCCGCTGCCACCGCCGCAGGAGCCGAAGGTGATGCGGCGGGTGGGGGTGAGAGCTCTGCTGCTGATGATAATGATGCTGTTGACGCCGATTTTGAAGTAGTCGACGAAGAAGATAAAGATAAGTAAGCTTGTCTTGAACATCCTTGGCATTGAATCTTCTTGTGACGATACTGCCGCTTCGGTGTTAACCGAGGCGGGAGTGTTGTCCAATGTCATTGCTTCTCAATCCATCCATATTCAATTTGGTGGAGTGGTTCCTGAACTAGCCTCAAGAGCTCATCACCAAACCATTAGCCAAACGGTCGAGCAGGCGTTGGTCGAAGCGCAGCTAGCTATTCACGACATTGATGTAATTGCCGTCACCCAAGGCCCAGGACTCATGGGCTCGTTATTGGTTGGCCTAAGCTTTGCCAAAGGTCTATCCTTGGCTCATCAGATTCCTATAGTGGGAGTGAATCATATGGATGCTCATATTTTTGCTAATACCATTGAGCATACTCTGGACTATCCACTAATTGCCTTGACCGTATCTGGTGGCCACACTCAGTTGACCAAGCTTAATAGCTCGAATGAACTAAATATAATCGGTCAAACCAGAGACGATGCCGCCGGCGAAGCTTTCGACAAAATTGGCAAACTCTTAGGCTTAGACTATCCAGCGGGGCCTAAAATGGATCTGCTATCTCGAGAAGGCAATCCCCTTTTCCATGCATTCCCAAAGGGCCTCATTAACCAAGGATTGGATTTTAGTTTCTCAGGACTTAAGACCAGCGTTTTATATTACCTTCAGGATCATGATGATGCATTTATAGCCGATCATTTTAACGATATTTGCGCAAGCGTAAGTCATGCTATTACCGAGGTACTAGTGGCGAAATTGGAGCATGCCATGCAAATGTATTCCATCCCCCGCGCAGTGCTGGCCGGAGGAGTTTCCGCCAATTCTATGCTGCGTGCGAAAATAACCATCATGGCAGAAAAAAACGGGTTCATCATACATCAACCCGCTTTAGCTTATTGCACGGATAATGCGGCTATGATAGCGGCAACAGCTAGAGTTATGCTTCAGAATGAACCCAGTATTGGTATAGCGCAACGGTTAAGGGAGGGATGGGAAATTCATCCATATGCCTCTCAACCTGGTTGATTCTCCACTTGATGAATATTTAATTGGTTCTTTTTTTTGGGGCTCTGAGTACGTTAGGTTTCGCTCTACGCATCTATGCGGCTTAGCTAGTAATTCAGTACTTTTCTCTGATGAATGAAACAATAGATGCTCTTCAACTGAATCTTGGCGGCGGCGGACTCATGGTCATGAATGTGTCCTTGGCCGTTATTATGTTTGGTGTAGCCTTGGAGCTGAAGATCTCCCATTTTAAGGCCATCGCAGAACAACCAAAGGGGGTGCTAGCGGGATTTATATCTCAGTTTTTGTTTTTACCTGCTACTACTTTCGCACTTATTTGGCTATTGGAACCCTATCCTAGTTTTGCCTTGGGTATGATGATGGTAGCTGCTTGTCCCGGGGGAAATATCTCAAATTTTTTCTCTCAGTTGGCCGGGGGAAATACCGCCCTTTCGGTAAGCCTCACTGCTATCGCAACCTTACTGGCGGTCGTCGCCACTCCGTTGAATTTTACCTTTTGGGCTAGTTTATATCCACCGACCGCTGAAATTCTGCGAGAAGTAGAGGTGGACCTTGTTCAAGTGTTTCAGATTGTTGGGTTAATTTTAGGTATCCCACTAATTTTGGGTATGATGGTGAGGCATTATGCAGAGAACCATGCCCTGCGTTGGACCGGCTGGATTAAACGATTTGGAATTGTTTTTTTTGGAGGCTTTGTGGTGGTGGCCTTTAGCATGAATATTGAACATTTTTTGGGCTATGTTCATCTGGTTATTGGCTTGGTTTTTTTGCATAATTTATTGGCTTTAGTAGGAGGCTATGGCTGGGGGAAACTGTTCAACCTACCACCGGCCGATTGCAGATCTTTAGCTATAGAAACAGGTATACAGAATTCTGGACTCGGACTTTTACTTATCTTTAGTTTTTTTGATTCATTAGGTGGAATGGCCTTAATTGCAGCTTGGTGGGGTATTTGGCATATCATTGCTGGATTTGCAGTCACCGCCTACTGGACTAACATCAAAAAAAGGATTTCAACCGATTAAACATCATGCGTAAAAATTACCTTTTTTATCAATTTTTCCGGGTCATCGTAACGAAATGGGGGCTCATTTTTTATTATCGGAAAATACGTTCTGTTGGACGAGAAAAAATCCCAAAAAAAACGCCTGTGATGTTTATCCCAAATCATCAAAATTCCTTTATGGATGCGTTGTTGGTAGTGAGTACCAATTGGAAATACACCTTCTTTTTGACGCGGGCTCAGGCCTTTAGTAGTGCGTTTATGAGGTGGTTTTTGGACAATTTAAACATGCTTCCTGTGTACCGGGTTCGGGATGGTATTAGTTCCGTAACCAAAAATAACGCCATTTTTGAACGTTGTATTCGGATGCTTGAAAAAAAGTATGCCGTACTCGTATTCGCTGAAGCCAATCATAATTTGAATCGACGCATCAGACCCCTAAGTAAAGGCTTTACCCGGATTGCTTTCGACGCCGAACAAAAAAACAATTGGGATTTGAACCTCCAAATCATACCCGTTGGAGTAAATTATACCCGACATAGAGAATCTCGAAACGATGTAACGGTGGTCTATGGTGATCCCATTCCTATGAAGCAGTACCAAGAGTTGTTTGAAAAGGATGAACGAAAGGCGGCTAATGTTCTGAAAAATGACGTAGCCAAGGTAATGAAGGAGTGTACGATGCATGTTCAGAATGCTCAGCACTATTTCTTACACCAATTGTTACTGGATCATTTAGCTGACGATCGCTCTCACTTAGTAGACCCCAAAAAAGTACGCCCTCTCAATGAAAAATTGGACCAATTAGCTTCCGAGGAAGACTATTTGGCCGCACAAGAGCTCATCGAAATAGCTGAAAAACAGCAAATCGACTTAAGCCGACTGCAAGAGTATACCTCAGGTAAACAAAGCCCATTATGGAAAAAGCTACTTCTGAGTCCATTCATCCTTCTTGGATTTTTGAATTTTCGTCTCGCCTACATTCCAGTAGATAACCTAATCCGAAATACCATAAAAGATCACGCCTTTGACGCTTCCATTAAATTTTTAGTCACCGTATTTCTGTTTCCATTAAGCCTAGTCCTAATTTCTCTTTTGTTATGGGTAGCTGGCATACCCTTAGAAGGCCTACTAATCTACTGGCTGGCTAGCTTCTTTAGCTTGTTTGGCTTTAAAGAATGGGTAAATAGCCATAAACAAAGCGCTCATAATCGACAATGGAAAGAATTTGCTAGAGATAATGCCAATCTACATGCTGAAATGATTGAGAAATTAAATCGGTTGTCATTATTGAAGCAAAAACTGTATAACTAATTTTCATTGACCAGCCAATTCAAGATTATACTGAATTGGCCTATCAACATTACAATAACCTAATCTCTATTATTATGACTTTACACAATACATCAACCAGAATATTCAGTCTCAATAGCCTTGCTCTTGGCCTTTTTATGATTGCAAGTGGTTGTGCACAAACTGAGACGGTTGAAATTGAGCGCGAATTTAATGCTCCAGAAATATCCGAAGCCGTAGCTGTACTCCATCCAACCGATGGCTTCGAGGCCGAGGGTACTGTTTATTTTCGGGCCGTTGAAAATGGCGTACAAGTGACCGCTGAACTTTCAGGATTAAGCGAGGGTAATAAAGGCTTCCACATACACCAATATGGCGACTGTACCGCGGCTGATGGAACTTCGGCTGGCGGGCATTTCAATCCTGAAGGAATGGATCATGCTGGCCCAACCGATGCTATGCGGCATATGGGCGACATGGGAAATATAACGGCCGGATCTGATGGTAACGCAACGATTGACTATGTGGACGAAACCATACATATCAACATGATTCTTGGACGTGGAGTTATCGTGCACAACGGTGAAGATGATCTGAGTTCACAGCCTGCTGGTGCCGCTGGGCCTCGAGTGGCTTGCGGGGTCATAGGGATCGCAACGGGAACCGAGTAAGTTTTTAATGGATGTACGGGTGAGATAGCTTGATTTGCGTTGCTTGATTTGCATTGCCTTTTAGCTTCTCCCCTAACATCTTTTTACTCCTCTGGAGTCTGCCAAGAATTCATGTGGTCATGAATATATCGGTCTAATTGTCCAACAGATACTCGCTCTTGGTTCATGGTATCTCTATGACGAACGGTCACCGTATCATCCTCCAATCCATCGAAATCGATGGTCACACAGAATGGGGTTCCTGCTTCGTCTAATCTTCTGTAGCGCTTACCAATTGATCCGGCTTCGTCATACTGCACCGAATAGTCTTCTTTTAGTTCGCCACTAATTCGAGTTGCCAGCTCTTGTAATTCCGGTTTTTTGACCAGCGGGAATACCCCCACTTGGATAGGCGCTAGTTTGGGATGCATTTTTAGCACCACCCGAGAATCACCGTCCACTTCTTCTTTTCGGTAGGCATCCGAGAGTACCATGAGGGTACAACGGTCTAGCCCAATAGAGGTTTCAATCACGTACGGAATGTACCGCTTGTTTTGCGCTTGATCGAAATATTCCATTTTCTTTCCGGAATACTCTTGATGTTGGGTCAAATCAAAATCAGATCGATTATGGATTCCCTCTACTTCCTGCCACCCAATAGGAAATCGATATTGGACATCGGCCGCAGCACGAGCATAATGAGCCAACTTATCAGGAGGATGTGGGGCGAAACGAAGATTTTTTGGTCGAATTCCCATGCTTTTATGCCATTCTAAACGCTTCTCAAGCCATTCTTTATATGCTTGCTCATCGGTACCAGGCTCTACAAAGTATTGCATTTCCATTTGTTCAAACTCACGCATGCGAAACACAAACTGTCGAGCCACCACTTCGTTTCTAAATGCCTTACCCGTCTGAGCAATTCCAAAAGGTACTTTTACCCGGGTGGAATCAAGTACATTCTTGTAGTTCACAAAAATACCTTGGGCCGTCTCCGGTCGTAAATACACCGCATCATCTTCTGAAGCAGTCGCCCCAAAAGCCGTTTTAAACATGAGATTGAATTGTCTGACTTGTGTCCAATCAAAGGCACCAGAGTCAGGTGACTTAATTTCGTTTTCTATAATGATATCATAGAGATCATCGGTCAAACTTTTACGAGTCCCGGCCGTATCCAGCTGCTGTTGGATTTGTTGTGCCTTCTCAGTTTTGCCGTCCTTTTCCAACTTGAAAATATATTGCTCAATAAGCATATCCGCTCTATAACGGCGCTTGGACTGCTTATCATCAATCATAGGGTCGTTAAAACCCGCCACATGACCACTGGCTTCCCATACTTTTGGGTGCATAAATATGGCCGCGTCCACACCTACAATATTTTCATGGCGTTGCGTCATTTCCTTCCACCAAGCATTTCGGATATTCCGCTTGAGTTCAACACCTAAAGGTCCGTAATCATACACCGCACTTAAGCCACCATATATTTCCGAGGATTGAAAAATAAACCCTCGTGCTTTGGCCAAGGACACAATGGTATCTAAACTATCTACATTCGACATCGTACTACATTTATTGTTGATGATTGAGCTTCGAGAAAGATACCAATTCTATTTGGCTATTTTCGAACCCTTTTTTGTTTAAAAATACTATTTTACCAACTAGGTTCACAGCAAGGTAACGACTCGGTTCCTTAGCTGTGTTCCCATTCTCAATACTCTCACCTTTCACTCACTCTTAGTAACATATGAACGTAGGAATTTTAGGCGCTACTGGCGCCGTTGGTCAAAAATTTATTCGCCTTTTAGCACAGCACCCATGGTTTACCATCACTGCCTTAGGAGCATCTGAACGTTCTGCAGGTAAACCCTATGCCGAAGCTGTGAATTGGATTGAAGATGTTCCCTACCCGATCAAATAGTCGTTTAACGGTTAAACACTGTACACCAGATGCACTTGATTCGTTGGATTTTAGTTTTTCTGGGCTGGACCAAGTGTAGCAACCGACATTGAAGCCAGCTTTGCTAAAGCAGGTATTCCAGTTATTTCCAACGCCAAAAACTATCGCCAGGATCCTAAAAGTACCCTTGTTAATCTCCAGAGGTAAATCCCGATCACATCTCACTCATTTCAAATCAAGACTTTAGCCAAGATGGATCCGGGTGGATTGTAATCAATCCGAACTGTGTGGCTGTACTGCTTTCACTCGCGCTCAAAACCGCTACATGACCAGTTTGGTCTCGAAAATCTTTCTGTAACACGTTACAGGCACTATCTGGCGCTGGTTACCCTGGAGTGCCTAGTTTAGATTATTCTTGCCAATGTCATTCCATTCATATCAGGAGAAGAGCCTAAAATTGGACCCGAAACCCAAAAATACTGGAACCTTAGCCTCAACGCATATTGATCGGGCCATCATTTACGGTGGATGCCACTTGTACGCGGGTTCATAGCTTAATGGACACATGGCAGCAGTGAGTTGTAGATTTTCAACTAAGCCCACTTCGGTAGAAGAAGTCATTCAAACCCTAAAGGCATACCCAAACCCAATTGCAGACCTTAACTTACCCACCTCTCCTGCTCAACTATATCATCTGCACGAAGAACAGAACTATCCTCAACCCCGACCCACGCTGATCGCGATAAAGGGATGAGTTTCATATTGGGCGTATACGAGAAGGTGATTTCTTTCACATTAACTTCGTTTGCATGGCCCACAATACCATTCGAGGTGCCGCTGGTGGTGCTATTCTAAATGCAGAACTACTGCATAAAAAAGGGTATCTACACTAAGTCTCTGGCTGAATTACTTTTCGTCGAGTTTACGATAACCGGTACTTTTCGTCGAGTTCCTTTAGCTTTTGTTCGGAAAGTTCCAAATTGAGCTGTGAAACCATATTGGCTAGTGCCGGCCTATGCGCTCGTTTAAAGGAAAAAACACGCTGTGTTAGATCATTACCTGGAATTGCCTCGAGAATTTTACCACTTTGCGCATGTATCCATAACCGGGTACGAAACCATCCCACCTTGGTGTCCACGGCATCGATCTCTTTTAAGGCTAGAAAATGGGTTTTAACAGAGGATTTATAGGCCTCTACCAACGCGTCTTTTACTTGGAACTCTAAATATAATCCGTCTTTTTCTAGGCGCATTATACCCTCAACACGCATAAAGCCGCCGTGTACACCGTCTATATAGAATGGGATGTTTTTCATGGTAGAAATATACTCGAAAAAAAAATTAAGTTTTCATGTAAGTACTTCCGCTTTGACTGCTCTTATAGAATAAATACTACAATGAACCGTCCAGATAGGTCTTGATTTTATTTCCACCAGTTTGGCATTTCAAAGTATTAGGGTTTACTCCAAACAAAACATGTTATTTATTGTCCTTAGGATGTTCAGGGTGGGAACTCTGTTCATCTTTTTATCATCAATTATCCTGTTTGTACATGGTCAGAAGAGAGACGCCTTGAATGGGGGGTTCCATGGTAGCATCAGGGGGTACAATCATGGGCCCTCCATTCCTGCGCGCTCTTTCACCATTTACATAGGAAAAAAATTCGTACAAATAGCATGGCTAAAAAATGCAGCGTTACTTACCCATGCGCCCCTCCGACTTTGCGGATGAATTCATCCATTCGCTTAGTGGAGGGGTTGTGGTATGGTACATCCTTATTATACGTAGTTTTTTTCTTGCTATTGAGCCTATGCTGGTCTAGTTCAATACAAGCACAAATCTTTGCCGATGACTTTGAAGATGGGCGTTTGGATCAGGGGACGTTATGGTATGGTGATACAAGCCTGGTCAAACACAGTCTGGTTGATGGGATTAGCCTACTCCAGTCCAATGCTAGGGAACGCGGTAGTTTTCGCCTGTGGTCTCCTTTACAGCTCGAATCTTTACATGAACCAGAAAAAAAATACTCATGGGAGGGCTATTTCCGGATAAGAGGCGCCGCTCCTTCCCGGCAAAACAGACTCGACCTACTGTTGAGTATGACGAGTACCTTAGATCCTGATCAAGCTCTGCCTATCGACTCATTATTCTACGGTGACACATGGAACGGATATGGTCTACGGATTGGGGAAACAGGAAACGATTCCCTACGATTTGTTCGGTGGGACGAAGGAAAGGCCACCATAGTAGGGACCTATGATCTGCTCATTGAAGCCGGGACCGGATATCACTATCGAATGGAATGGGACGCAGATAGTCTTTGGAGGCTAAAGGTGGATGAAGATTATCCAAACTCACTAGATTACTTAGCTCATGATGGAAAACTCTTTGTTGAGAACACCCACCCCGTAACGGGATACGCAGGAGTAATCATTAGTTGCACTAATACCCGAGTGGATGATTTTTTTCTCGATTTTAAACTAGATCCAACCATTCCTCCTCCACCTCCCTTCTATCTGAAATCACGTCATTTTGTGGACTCTAAGCACATTCGCCTCATCTTTTCAGACGCTATAAAAACAGATCAACTCGATGCTTCAGAGTTTATACTTCAATCTTTTCAAATAAAATCTGGCCAGAACTTAACTGGTCCGAATAAAACTAGCCAAAACATAACTGGCCAAGCACAACCGCAACTTACTCAAAGAGCCGCCTCTTGGTCTCTGAGTCAACCAAATGAACTATTAGTGGAATGGCCAAATGAGTTGAACTATCTCCGCTATACCTTAACTATTCCAACGATTTTTACCACCGATGGGCGACCCCTTGAATCACCACTGCTAAACTTCATCGCTTTAACTAAACCACCCGATCCGGATTCGGTATTTATTAGCGAATTTTTAGCCAACCCCAGCTCTGAAAGTAATTGGCCTGAATATATCGAGGTATATAATCGAAGTCGGTCAGCCATTGATCTAAGCTCGAGTTTTCTGGGTGATGCGAGTCGAGTCCAACGGTTAGATTCAACTTTTCAATCATCAGATTCATTGTTTTTTGAACCGGTAATTATTGATCCAGAGTCTTATATGGTGTTTTCAACCGAGCCAGACCCACTAAAAGAATGGAATCCTGACGGGCGCATCCTATCTATAGATGTCCCCAACTTAAACAATGCTTCCGATGTAATTCGTTGGACTTGGGAACCTGAGCTTGATTCTTCGGTGACTCCCCCTATTGTATTAGATGAACTTGAATATAGCTCGGATTGGTTAGCAGACGGAATCTCCATCGAACGAAAGGTATGGGATAAACCCGCAAATGATCGGCGGAATTGGGGTCCGTCCAAGGGAATCTTAGCAGAAGATACGCGTGCGGGTATTACTCCCATTACGCCAACGCCACGTAGCAAAATACCCCTCTCAAGTACTACTCACACATTAGCAGGGTATGGAACCCCAGGCCTGCCCAATACCGTAGAACGAGATACTATAGCACCCTTACTCACTGATTTTTCGTTTGTAACTCAGAACCAACTTATGATCAGATTTGATGAAACAGTACTTGAAGAGAATCTACGTCTCATGCTGGCCCGTGATAGCTCATTTGCTCGTCCGATACAAACTCAGTTATTGGGCAGTGATGACCTTAATCAACGGTTCTACCTCCAATTATTGGAGCCACTAATTGCTGAAGAAATACTTTATGTGCAGGTGATGACCGCCAGTGATTGGTTCGGCAACACCCGTATTCAACCCATTCGCTGGGTACAATATCTGCCAAAAGATAGCCTTTTGGAAGGGGAAGTCGTCATTAACGAACTTCTTATCCAGCCCAATGAGCAGTGGCCTTATGAGTACATTGAATTGTATAACAACAGCTCAAAATATGTGCATTTAGATGGTTGGACTCTGCGTGATAGAACGGCTTCCTCATGGACTTTCCCAGAAGGCTTAGTGCTCTACCCTTACCAATTTCTTGTGTTGACTTCGGATACATACCCTCTACCGAGTCTTAACAATGATAGCGATGAACTTATACTAGCCAACGCTGATGGCAGGGTGATTGATTCTCTGAACTACGATAGGGAGTGGTTTCACTATGATCTTCGTTTCGCACAAGATTGGGGAAACGGAGGTTCATTAGAGCGAAAATCCCCCTCAAAACCAACCAATGATCCTACAAACTGGCATTTTCATCGTTCATTAGACCAAGGCAGCCCTAACAAACCTAACTCTCTGGTTCATGCACACGCCCCCCCTGCTCTCTTAGTTGCTAGGATTCACCCATCAAACAGATCAACCCTACAAAAAGTCACACAAGAAAACTTATACATTCATGTTCAACTCTCGGAGTTCATTCCTGACCAAAAAACATGGAGCCTATTTATCGAGTTAGATGGGCTTCAAATTGACTTAGTATTAGATACCCTATCCAGCGTAGCGGATCGTCCCCATCTTTTCCCACACCACTATTTTGTATGGAAGCTTGCTGAACAAGAATCACACACCCTGGAACAATTGCGCCAAGAAGGGAATTGGACTTTATTTATAAAAGATCTCATGGTCTTAGATGAAGATGGGCAGAATCAAACCATACCCTCTATGTCCATACCCCTGGCCTTCCCACCTAAAGTCGGAAGCTTAGGCTTCCATGAAATAATGTTTGACCCCTCGGACAATTTGGATGATTTTGAACCCAATGGGGTGGAATACATAGAACTATGGAACCAGGATAAGGTGGCCCTTTCTCTTCATAAGTTAACTCTTGGTTCTGCTCTACTCGAAGACGGGCAACGGCCCATTACTAGTTTTTACAGTACTCGATTTAAATGGGTGGAACCTGATCAAGCAGTTTTGTTGGTCGCAAATCCAAGCCTTATTTCTATACAGGAACATCCCATCCAAAACCGCCATCAAATACCCCTGTCGAATGAACAATCCGTGCTAATGAGCCAAGGAAAGCAGTTTGGACTGAAAAAAGAATCCGATGAGCGTTTCTTACTTATGGATAGTCTGGTGATCGATAGTATTTTTTATCACCAGGAATGGCATAATCCTAACTTGCACGACACCAAAGGAATTGCTCTGGAGCGTATAGATCCGAATCCATCGCAGCGCAGTTCTCGCAATTGGAGTAGCTCGGTTGATCCAAGTGGCGGAACTCCACTTAAATTAAATAGCATAGAACAGCTAAAACAACCCTCTGCGTCACCTACCCCAAAGGTTTATTTTGAGCCTAATCCTTTTTCCCCCGATTTTGATGGGTATGAGGACATCACCTATCTACACTACCAGTATACTTCACCAGATTACCTAATTCGGATATGGATATTTGATCGTTTTGGTCGGCAAATTGTTGAGCTAAGCCAAGGGCATGCTGCCGGAACAAGAGGAGCATTAATGTGGGACGGGTTAAATGAAAATGGCCAAAAAGTACCTATAGGCCGGTATATTGCCTATATAGAAGCAAGTGATGCTGCGGGGCGTTCCGTTCAACGCCACAAAACGACCGTTGTAGTCGCGCGTTAGGCTCAGTTAATACTACACTAAGTCGATAAGTGCCTCTTCTAAATCTTCGTACATATAGGTGAATCCCGTAGCCTCTAACACTCCTGCCTTCATCCTAATACTGTCCAAAATTGGTTGAGCACCTTCCCCAAAAAGAAATTTTAAGGCAAAACTTGGAACAGTAAATAAATTTGGACGATGTATCGTTTTAGCCAAAACCTGCGTAAATACATCCATGGTTACAGGTTCAGGAGCACACATATTCACGGGCCCTTGAATACCATCTTCTTCTAAGAGATGAATGATCGCACGGGTTAAATCCCGTAGGTGAATCCAGCTCATGAATTGAGTTCCAGGTCCTATGGAACCACCTAAACCTAATCGAAATGGGGGGAGCATATTCTTTAGTGCCCCACCATCAGGACCTAACACAATTCCAATACGAGGATGAACCACCCGTATTCCTAACTCCTTGGCTACCTGAGCTTCTTTTTCCCAATCGACGCATACCTTTGCCAAAAAATCCTCTCCGGATGAATCCTCCTCCGACCGCCAGTTTATTCCAGAATTCCCATAATAACCAGACGCGGATGCGGATATAAATACCTTAGGTTTATTTAACGCCGCCGCCATAGCTTGGACCAGTTTACGGGTAGAATGGATGCGAGAATCATAGATTTTTTTCTTTACCTCTTCATTCCACCGCCCACCAATTACCGGCTCTCCAGCCAAGTGAATAACCGCATCAGCCTCATCCATAATTGCATTTAAAGAATCATCCCAAGATACATACCGTAAGTTTTTAGCCTTATCCGCTTCATATTTGGATGGATTCCTAGTGATTAGTATGAGCTCATAATCCTTTTGTAGAAGTTGTATGCAAATATCTGAACCAATAAATCCAGTACCACCACTCACTACTATTTTTTTCATCCTATTCCTTTATACTTTTCGTGGGTTATTGCAGGATCAATGTTGCTTTTCAAGCTAAACATTGACTGCTTGATCTTCGTTGTTTTCTTGTACTCTTATAAAATTAACTAATTAACTTCGTCTTGCTAAATTCTGTTTTAATTCGACTAAAGAAAACCGATTAATTAGATTCGACATAAAATTAGATTCGACATAAAACTAGATCAGACATAAAATTAGATTCGCCATAAAACTAGATTCGACATAAAATTAGCTACACTAAAATACACTAGATAATACCAAACACATTATCGCAAACATAGTATATTTAGACTCAGAAACTAAAATTTCTTCAATTCCATTCTGCTGTGAATCTTACATTTTCATTACAATCGGTCGTGCGAATCTTTGTGGGAGCGATATTTATACTATCCAGTATCGGCAAATTCATCGACAGCAGTGACGCTCAATATTTAGTTGAATTACTAAGCATGAATATTTATTGGCTCATTGAGTATAAAGGAATCATTGTTCTTAGCATAACAATCCTTGAGTTAGCCCTTGGTATACTATTACTACTGAACCGTTATACTTTTTGGTCCTATCTCGCATCGGCAGCCTTAATTTTGTCGCTATCTTCGGTTCTGTTATTTTTCAAATTCCAAGGAACTCAGGTAGCAGCTTGTGGCTGTTTTGGAGCATTTGATTTACTCTCTGGTCCTAATGCAACCCTTGCAAAAAATGGAGTTTTAATGATTTTAATCATTTATGGTATCTACGCAAATACCAAACATGCAAAAACCAACTCAGCCAATTAAAAAATAAATCGCAAATAAACGTACGATGCTGGGGCAGCTAGCAATAACGCATCGAACCGATCAAAAAATCCTCCATGCCCAGGAATTAGTGCCGAGGAATCCTTCGCATTCGCTTTTCTTTTGATTTTGCTCTCTAAGAGGTCTCCAATAGGTCCGAAGGTAGCGGCCAATATAGCCATCGGAAGTAATTCTAGAAGCGTCAATGGCTTGTCAAAGGGCAGTACAAAATAAACTAAGAGCATACCTATCACACTACCGACATAACCAAATGCTAAGCCCTCCCAAGTTTTGTTAGGGCTTATTGTAGGAGCCAAAGGACGATTGCCAAAGGCTTTACCTCCAAAATAAGCCAAACTATCTGCTCCCCAAACCATAAAAACCAACATAATGGTCAGGAAAAATCCATCTATTTTTGATCCTAGGTTATCAATCAATATGAGACTGAGCATACCAAGGGGTGCATAGAGGCCCGCAAAAAAGGTTGAACTTAGTTTTGGGATACTAGCGGAAGAGGTACTGAATGTTTGCCTTGAAACAAACAGTAAAAAAAGAAGTAAGCCTATTTCAAATACATAAGGGAGTTCTGGTGATAATAACACCCACAACCCAAACGAATAAGGGAAAATTGAGTCGCTTGGAGTCAATGCCCCATCCAATAGTCTAATCAATTCAAATTGAATGAGCAGAGTAATTCCTATGATCATTGTTTTGAAGTACCACCCTCCCAACCATGCCATCCATACAAATAGAATAGCAGCAGGTAAGGCTACTAGAATACGCTTGAGTGAATTACTCATTTTAGTCGTTTTCTAGATCAGTTTGGTTGGAATGATCGGATGGCGTCTTTATAGAATCACTGTCATGATCCAGCTGCTCGTCCTCAAACGCATCATCCAGATTCGCCTCTGGAATACTCTCTAGTAAATCAATAGCTTGTTCAGCATACTCGTTGGGTACATATAAATACATGAGTGCCATTTCGCCAACCACTAAACTATAGGCTGTATCACGTTTTGAAAGGATCTGTGAAGGAACATCTTGATCTTTTAAGAAGTTATGCGCAAGGTTCACCTCAAATTCCTGTGTGCTTTCTAAAATACACGTCCAATCTTGTATGGCGTTGGGTTTGGGGTTGATAAACATGGGGGTACTCCGCTAATTATTCGGTGGTCTTTGGCGGTGATGAGGGTACACTTGCCAAATATCGTTTGTGTAAGATACTTAATAGCGTAATCAGTAACACAACCCCAAATAAAATCCCTGCCCATGGTAAATCGGTATCAGCAGTTAATTCTTGATCAAGCATTTCAGGGTATATAGTACTCAAAATAACCTGACCACCATTATTCACTAAATGGGCTACCATAGCAGGAATAAGGCTATTTGATACATAGGTTATGTAAGCGAATAACATACCAAGGGCTGCGAGTGGTAAAATCCGAGTGATTTGCAGATGATAAGCCCCAAAAATAAGGCCCGATAGTATAATAGCGGTCCATATGCCCCACGATTTTTCTAACGAACGCTGAACATACCCACGGTACATTATCTCCTCACAAATAGAAGGGATCAGTCCAATATGAAAAAGGCCCATCCATAAGATATTTTCCGAGCCCAATAATTTAGCGATCATCTCATCCATGCTTTGTTGCATTTCGGCCATCCAACCTGGTACCGGTAAAAAAGCGTTCAGCCATCCTAGGAAAATAACCGTAGGATAGGCCGCTACTGTTAAGACGATAGCCCATAAAATATACTTATGAGTATCAGAATTAATGTGTAACCGCAAAAAGCGCCTTCTGCTACCTTGCTCAGCCGCCAAACGGGTTACCAACAAAGATCCCAGTGCAAATACGGTTATTTGACCGGTGGTATTAATCCAAAAAAAGACGGTTGTTTGCTCACTAAGTACCTGCATTAAGGCCTCTATATTGGTAGGATCGTCCACCAAAAAAACGGCGGCAATGACCCCAACTAGACCACCCACTACGTTAAAAGCAATAAGGGCAAGGAAAACCCAAATAATCGCCATGACACCCAGATTAAACCCATGGCGCTCATACCAAGATCCATTGATGGTGTTCGAGATGGTGGTGGAGTGATCTAACATGATAAGAGATAAAGTTAAAAGTAAAGAGCCGACCCACCAGGCCAGCTCTTTTGTGTAAAAAAGATAGTAAACAGGGCGTTATTCTTCTTCTTTTGCAAATATCTTAGCGCTGATAATACCAGAAATTACGTTGATAATACTTAAGCTAACGAATCCAATACCAAATTGAACAAGTATAGCATTCATTGAGCCTGGTTCAGGACTAAAAGATAATGCCTGATCAATTTGATCTTGGGTTAATCCCTGGGTTTCTAAGTTAGCAATGGTAGATTGCATGAGTGCATCGTTCATCCCTGTATCGATGATTTCTGTCCAAAACAAAGAGATTGCTGTTCCAACGATTAGAGTAACTAAACCAGCTAAAAATCCTAATAAGGCACCTTTTCCAATTGGATAGGTAAGATTAAATCCTTTTGCGTACATGCGATTGGCAATCACCCCAGCAATAGATGAAACTAAACAGGCGCTAATCCCTACGCCTTGCCCCGCTCCAGTAGATCCCCCAATAGTTAGATAGGCACTCGCCAATCCTATTATGGAGTATACTATGGCGGTAATTAATCCTGCTGTGATAACAGCATTCCAGTAACTTGGCATGCCATGATATGTGGTTTCAGTAGTCATTTAATTGATATTTGTGGTTAGTGTATTTAGTTAATTTACATTCTTGATTCAGTTTCAATGGCCAAGGCGCTCTTTCATCCTACATTAGTCCCTCTGAACCCCCTCTGAGAACCCCCTCTGAGAGTTCCCTCTGAACACATATAAAATCATATATTTATACGTAATAATTCACCTAAAGTTATACGCTTTCAGAAAAACTATCCCTAGAGCTTATTAGTACAGAGGCCATAAGCCCAAAACAAGCACCTAATAATAATCGGGAATAGTGAGTATTTGTCCAAACATCCAATGCGTTAAATAACACATCAATACCAGTTAGCACAAGAAATAAAAGGAACACGCGCAATGCTAGGTCTCTTGCTGGCCAAATTTCAAACTTTGCGGTTAAACCTTTCAACCAAAATCCAAGTGCAAAGGCGCCATATATCCCAATACATCGGGAACATACAGCCATCTGGGCATCCATAAAATCAAATGAGCGAGTTGGATCCTGATGACATACCCAAGAAAAAAATGAATAATGCCAATGAAAAGGGGCTAAAACATCATCGGCATACCATCCAGGGCCCAAGGCAAGTATCGCTAGAAGACTACTACCAATTAACAGTATGAGATTAGCTCTACTAGAATTTTCGGACTGTGCGGAAAGTTGTACCATTTCAAAGGGCGTCGAGTAAATATTTTGGTGCTCGGCATGGTTTTCTAGTAACCGAATTCATGAACACCAAACTCACCTCTCCTAATGCACAAAGCTGATCTCGTTCTTGGGCTATCACCTCATAATAGGTAACCAACTTAACGGAGGGCACCGTATATACATGCACCTTAATCAGGATTTCTTCATCGTAGTAAAGAGGATGCTTGTAGTCAATTTCGGAATGTATCACTGGCAACATAATCCCATCCTCTTCCATGGTGCTATAACGGACCCCCATGCTTCGAATCATTTCGGTGCGGGCTTCCTCAAAATACTCTAAGTATCGCCCATAATACACGTAGCCCATCTTGTCTGTTTCACTATACCTACTTCGTAATCGATGCTCGAAGCTATGAATGGGTGAGCCATCTGGAAATTGGACCATAGTCGTTTATTTATAACGTCCCATCGCCGAATACTTGGCTATCCTTTGTTCGATAAGTTTTTCCGGGCTTTTTTTCGAAAGCGTCTTTAGACTTTTTATGAGTTGTTTCTTTACCGCAACAGCCGCAGCATCATAATCTCGATGCGCACCCGCTAAAGGCTCCTTGATAACTCCATCAATAATCCCCATTTCCAACAAATCAGGGGCTGTCAACTTTAAAGCAGAAGCGGCTTGTTCCTTGTAATCCCAAGTTTTCCAAAGAATAGAAGAACAAGATTCCGGTGAAATGACGGAATACCAAGTATTTTCCATCATATAGACCTCATTTCCCATACCAATTCCAATGGCTCCACCACTCGCCCCTTCCCCAATAATAACAGTCACCATAGGTACCTTTAGCATGGCCATCCTTTTGAGATTTCGGGCAATTGCCTCTGCTTGTCCACGCTCTTCGGCTTCAAGTCCAGGAAAGGCTCCGGGTGTATCAACCAGTGTCACGACAGGTATACCAAATTTTTCTGCCATCTCCATTAGTCTGTACGCTTTGCGGTATCCTTCAGGATTTGCCATACCAAAATTACGATAGGTACGGCTGGCGGTATCCCTTCCCTTCTGATGCCCAATTATACATACCGTTTGCCCATCCATCTCGCCAAGTCCACCCACAATCGCTTTATCGTCGGCATGAAATCGATCCCCATGTAATTCAATAAAACGATCACATATGCGCTCAATATAATCTAGCGTGTACGGGCGCTCTGGATGTCGTGCTAACTGAACGCGTTGCCACCGAGTTAAATTCTCGAAAATATTCTTTTGAAGACTTTCTACTTTAGTCTTCAAGCTCTCCACTTCCTTGCTAAGGACTCCTTCACTACTCGAAGAAAGCTGTTCTAACTCTTGGATTTTTTTTTCCAAATCAGCAATGGGTTGTTCAAATTCTAAATACTGCATGTACAATCTGGTTTAATTTACTCAAATATAGCAAATCCCCGCATCTAAAAGAGGATTTCTCTGGTTGATGTGTTTCGCGCCCTTCCGTTACGAATGCTAAGGTTGCCAGCGAAACCACCTTCTTACAAGCGCCCAAACAGGCTCCGAATTTTTAGGGCCCAAACCCTCCAAATAGCCTCTCGAACAATACCTTTGGACATTTTAGACACTCCTTCTTCTCGTTCCCTAAATATGATGGATACCTCTTGCAATCTAAAGCCAGCCTTCCAAGCTCTAAAATGAAGTTCTATCTGAAATGCGTATCCATTGGATTTAATTCTATCCAAAGAAATAGACTCAATAACCCGACGATGGATGCATTTAAAGCCTGCGGTGGTATCCTTTACCGGCAAGCCTGTTATCCATCGTGCGTAAATATTGGCCCCGTACGAAAGGATAAGACGACTCAGAGGCCAATTTACTATGCTTATTCCGTTGGCATAACGTGACCCTATAGCAATGTCCGTTTCTCCGCTTTGAACGGCTTCGATGAGTCTCGGAACATCTTCTGGCGGGTGTGAAAAATCCGCATCCATTTCACACACTAGTTCATAGTCATGTTCCAACGCATACTCAAAACCTCGAACATAGGCCGTTCCTAAACCTAATTTACCCTCTCGCTCAACTAAATGTATGCGCTCGGGATAGGCTTGCTGCTGCTCTTTAATCCGTTCCGCCGTACCATCTGGAGATCCATCATCCACAAATAATATGTCCACCTTCATATCCAGTGCCATGAGCGTATGAATCATACGTACGGCGTTGGTCGCTTCATTGTAGGTCGGGATAATGATTAAGGGGTGTTTCTGCATGGGCTTATTTTGGCTTACTGACCTTTACCTTTAATCATGGTAATTAACGTGTTAATTATAATCTTTATATCCATACGTAACGAAATATTTTCGACATAATACAAATCATACTTGGTTTTTTCTTTAACATCATCGAGTGAGGCGTCGTATTTCCATTTCACTTGTGCCCATCCCGTAATGCCTGGACGAACACGTAAGCGTCGCATGTACAAAGGTATTTGATCTTTAAACTGCTCTACAAAATGTTGTCGTTCGGGTCTAGGACCTACTAAACTCATTTGTCCTCGAATGACATTGTAGAGTTGGGGAAGCTCATCAATACGTAATTTGCGTAACCAGTATCCAACTTTTGTAATCCTGGGGTCGTTTTTTTTTGCCCACATTGGTCCGGTTTTTCGTTCAGCATCTTGCACCATCGTGCGAAATTTATTCATAACAAAAGGTTTTCCATTTCGCCCGACCCGTTCTTGACGAAAAATAACCGGACCAGGGGATCCTAAACGAATAAATAGGGCCACCAGTAGCAAGAAAGGTGCGAGCACAATCAATACCACCACTGAAATAGTCACATCCATCAATCGCTTGACAGCTTTCTCCCAAAGCGGCATAGGCTCTGGAGAAATTTCAATAATAGGCATACCAAAAATCTGATTCGTTTTGGATAGCCCACTCACAATTTGATAAAAATCAGGTAACAGCTTTAAACGAACATCCGGATTATCCAGTTTAGAAATAATGGCTACCAAATCTTCTCGTCCGTTTGCTTCTACTGCCACCAAGACATCCTGAACTTTATACTCGGCAATAATCCGATCAATGTCTGAAAGTTGCCCAATCACATCCTCCGGATAAATACCCGATTCAGCATTGGGACCACTCCCATTCACCTGTATATATCCAAGTACTTCCATGCCCAAAATTTTATTACGCATTAGATCATCGAAGGCCATTTTCGCATTTGAACCGGTTCCTACTATTAATGTTCTATGCAGCCCCCTACCTCGTTGGGCATATAGACGTTGGATTGTTCTAATGACAAAACGATTGGTGATGGTTGCCCCCAGAACAATGCCCCAATAGGAAAAAATTAGCCCGTGATGGATTCCACCTTCAATAAACAACCAGTGATCCCAAACTACATACAACACCAGCCCTCCCATTACCACGGCTTTTACTACTCGGGTAAATTCATCGAGTCTGGAAATCAAATATAAACCCTTATACAATCCTGATAAAACAAACACCCCAAGCCAATACCCACTAAAAATCACTCCTGCACTAAACAGCCCTAAGCCAAAATCAACCAATCGAGGGTCTAAATAAGTCGAGTAAAGTGAATGAAAAACAAACCAACTTGCCAATAAAAGCAAGTAATCAAGAGCACTCGTCAATATAACTTCGCGATATCTTTGCACAGAAAGCAAATGGATGGGTAGATTCGTAATTTAATTACCTAAAAAGTACGGATTTTTAGTCTGTATATATAACTGAAACCTCTTTATGCCTTTATTTTGTTTCAACTACATACAACATGTTCTACAAGCAAAGCGCGCCTAGGTAGCTTAACTACTGACCATGGGATCATAGAAACACCCATATTCATGCCTGTAGGGACACTTGGAACAGTGAAAGGGGTATCACAGGACCGTTTAAAAGACCCTATTCAAGCCCAAATTATTTTGGGCAATACCTATCACCTATATTTAAGACCTGGCACCGAGGTCCTACAGGCTTCCGGTGGATTGCATGGATTTATGAACTGGGACCGACCCATACTAACTGACTCTGGAGGATATCAGATTTTTTCCCTTTCAGATATACGAACCTTAGACGAGGAAGGCGCTCATTTTAAAAGTCATTTAGACGGTTCTAAACACTTATTTACCCCTGAGAATGTAGTGGATATCCAACGAATCTTAGGCTCAGATATCATGATGATACTGGATGAGTGCCCACCTTATCCCAGTGACTATGCATACGCAAAGAATTCGATGGAATTGACCCATCGATGGGCAAAAAGGGGGCGAAAACAATTTCTAGAGACCCAAGCACTTTACGGACATCGACAATGTCAATTTGGCATTGTACAGGGTGGAACCTACAAAGATCTAAGGATTGCCTCCGCTGAATTTATGGCTGAACAGAATTTTGAAGGTATTGCAATTGGTGGGCTCAGTGTTGGAGAACCTATTCCCTTATTGTATGAAATGACGGATGTTAACACCGATGTCTTACCTAAAGAAAAGGCACGATACCTTATGGGGGTAGGCACACCGGCTAATTTATTAGAATCCATCGCACGTGGGGTAGATATGTTTGATTGTGTTATGCCTACTAGAAATGCCCGAAACGGAACCATATTTACACGAGAAGGTAAAGTGAATCTCAGGAATTCTAAGTGGAAGAATCACCATGCACCATTAGACCCAGGTTTTCCAAGCGATTTATGCCAAAAGTACCAAATGTCCTATGTCCATCACTTACTCAAAAGTAACGAACTCTTTGGAATGACCTTAGCCTCGGAACATAATTTACAGTTTTATTTATGGCTCATGAAGGAAGTAAGAGACCACATAAAAAAAGATACTTTTGCCAATTGGTACCCCCATATGGTTACCCAACTAGAGTCAAAAATCTAAATCATCGCATTTAACCAACCCTATTTCCAGTTATCCAGTGGCTGAAATATGGACTTTAATAAAATGTCCATATCCATACCTAGTGAATAATTTTGCATATAGTACAACTGATAATGCTCTGCATCCTGACCTTCTTGAAGCTTCCCTTGATTTAGTTGCACCAAACCAGTTAGTCCGGGTTTTAATCCCCCTTCTTGTTCATCACTATGCTTGGAATATTTATTCTGAACCGGAAGAATTGAGCCTACCCAGGAGTAATGACCATATAAAACACCAAGCAAAAATAAACTCCGGTTATGCCACTTATATTTAGCTAATGGCTCTAAAAAACGTTGGCCTTTCGGCCGTTTAATCCCTGCAAGTAGAGCTAATGGCCAGAGTAGTGCAAAACTAGGCAAAGCCAAAGACAAGTCAAAACCGCGCTTGATAAACCGATTAACGGGCTTATTCAATGCAAGTTCTACCTCAACCAGAGGTAAACTCTCCAGGTACTCGACGTTTGATTTGCCTAAAATAAAATCCATACTGTCAGGAATGAGCTTGCACTGCACCGATACACCCTGCAAGGTAGAAATAGCTCTCAGCATCTCTTTATAAGATAGAGTACGCAATGAAAATAATACTTGATCCGCATGATACGCCTTCACTAAATCCTCTAATTGACTCAATGAACCAAGGGTGCTTGGTATTGCTTTCTGGCGTTCCAATTTCTGTTCATTTTCTAGTGCCAGTGCCTCCTGCCTAAAATCATTATCTGTCTGGACCCATCCCAATACCTCAACATTCCAATCTGGTCTAGCATGTATTTTAGGTATAAGTTCCTTGGCATCTGCTTGAGTACCTACTAGAAGAATCTTGGATTTCTTTATTTGCCCTTTGGCATTTGTTTGATTCCGTCTGGCATTTATCTGGACTAGCTTCAATCCTATCATCAGCGTCACTGAAACCCCAAAACCAATCAAAAGAGATAGGCGAGAGAAGGCTAAGTTTCGTGCAAAAAACGTAATAGCAGCCACTCCTAAATACGAAAAAAAGAGGGCTTTCAAAGGGGTAGAAATAGAGTCATTTTTATGCTGATACAAACCTAACAATGCCCCAACTAACAGGTAAATTCCTGATGCTAAAAGATTGACCCAAAGAAACTGAAAGGACTGTAGGTCACTGAATATTTCAACACTGAATTGAAACCGTATTAAGAAACCCAAAATAATGGAGACGTTTAACAATACAAGATCGGCTGCAATCCAAGAAATCGCTTTTAAACGACTAAAAACAAACGAGAAAATAGTTTTTAACCAAATTGCTGAAAAGATTACTGTTTTAAATAGGGCGCTGTATCGTAAGGAATGATGCTTATCAAAAAACAAATACATGGCTTCGTTGAAAATTCGAATATACCGTAGATCCCCTTTTTTTGTACTCTCCCCCTTATAATGAATGATGGAGGTGGAAGGGACATAGTCAATATGATAGCTGGTTTCTTGCACACGGTAGCACAAATCAATGTCCTCTCCGTACATAAAGAAACGTTCATCAAAGCCCCCCAGTTGTTGCAATAGGTCTGTTCTCCAAAACATAAATGAGCCCGATAAGACAGGAATCTGCGCCTGCTTGTCGTCTGGAAGCCAGCTAAGATAATACTGCCCAAATAAACGTGATTTCGGAAATATCGTGTGCAAAGCCAATAACTTTGTCAACGCCGCCCAAATAGTGGGGACGGAACGCTTAGATTCAGGCGCAAAGCTACCATCGGGGTTGAGAATTTTACAACCCGCCGCCCCACATTCAGGATTAGATCTCATATGAGAAATGAGGGTAGAAAAGGTGTCCTCGCTAACAAGGGTATCTGGATTAATGATCAGAGTAAACTCGCCTTTAGCCTGTTTGATCGCCTGATTATTCGCCTTACCAAATCCTACATTGTCCTTATTGGCAATATAACTTACGTCGGGATGGCGCTGTTGTAAATAAGAAACCGAATCATCCCCAGAATCGTTATCTACCACAAATACCTGCACCGCATATTCACTTGCAGCTTTTCGAATGGAACTAAGCAAATTCGAGACGTATTCCTTCACTTTATAGTTAACAATTACGATGCTAATGTCGACCTTTTTAGCCATTAGACCCCAATCTTATTAAGTATATACTCCAGCTTTGCCCGCCAACCTAACCCATAACCCGTCTTTCTAGCGGTACCTCGCCATAAATGATCAATATAGTGGCTCATCGGGTATTCCACCAACTGATATCCCTTTACCCAAGCTTCTCTAAAATTTTGTAGAGTGGGTTGGCCATGATGTATAAAAGGAGGCAATTGAAGATACAAAGCCCGATGTACAACCATGTATGGCGTTTGCAAAATGAGCTCACCTGATGAGTTGTTGGTACTAAAGCCCCTTTTATTTACTCGATTAAACATCCCAGCGGCATAATTTTTCTCATCGGACTCCAAATGCTCCACTATCCTCTCTAAAAACCCCCCCTCCTTTGTATCGGTATCACTATCTAGAAAAAAGACATACTTCGATTTCACGATTTGTCGCGCTGCAAAGTCCATCGCTGGCCCGTGGTACACATTCTTCGGTAAACGAACCCATTGCGTGTTCGATTGCGCCCCAATCCACTCTTGAACCTGATCAACAACGTCCGAATCCGATCCATTATCCACTACATAAAGTGGGGTTTCAGGGTAAAACTGCTTAAACGATTCGACCGCCTTTTTCAGTAAATCCGGGGTCTGATAATGAACAATCACCGCACTTAAATCCAATTGGCCTAATACATCCTCTCGGGTTGATGTATCCGCGGCTACCTTTGAGTTTGAGGTATATGTCGACGAATTATCAGTCATATCACCGAAGAATAACAACTTTACCAACGCCCCGTTCACCTTCATCGACATCCCAGGCTACTAAAAAATAGACCCCACTACTGAGTCTCCGACCACTTGAATCATACCCGTCCCATTGTACACGGCCACCACTTGCTTGTAGTTCATGCACGACATTTCCACCCGCATCAAGTACTCTAATCCTTGTTGCTTGGCTTAAATTTTCTATAATGATTCGCTCATGTTGATTATACAAAAACGGATTTGGATAAACCTTTAGTGACCCCATTTTAGTCTTTGGGGATTGCGCAATATCAATAAAACTTACCAATCCTCTATCGGTGGCTACAAAAACCTCTCCTGACTCTTCATTTACAGTTATTGACAAGATATTATTTGAGATTAACGGACTGTTGTCTTCAGTATAATGCTTCAGGATGGCACTCCCTTCTTCATTCAACAGCCAAAGACCCTGATTTACACTCCCAATCCATTTCTGATTAGCACCATTTACTGCCATGGCACTCACATTACTATCACGCAATAAATATCGTGAAACAGCCGAGGTATCTTCATTCAATAACCATTGAGATTGACGTTCCGATGAACGTTGACTATCTACGATGAACCTGGGAAATAGAAACCGAGCAA
>JAGYJQ010000008.1:0-45000 GCA_018401935.1 Balneolaceae bacterium | reverse complement strand
CCTTAATCACTTCAATTATAAGGCTTGCACTCGCAGCTCCAGCCCCCTAAAGGACCAAAACCCCGCGCACAATCCCACAGTAATTAGGTTAATTGTGGCGTCAGAAATCCTCGCAGATTCCCAACTACCTCTGGCGCATATACCACGCACCCTCGCAGGCGCGCAACATACACTTCGTATTTACATTGTTACTACTTCATTATGTCAAAGAACTCTCCAGTGGAGCTACGGGGATTCGAACCCCGGACCCCCTGCTTGCAAAGCAGGTGCTCTAGCCAGCTGAGCTATAGCCCCCACTCAGCTCCTCACACCCCTGTGGGCTTGGGAGGACTTGAACCTCCGACCTCACGCTTATCAGGCGTGCGCTCTAACCACCTGAGCTACAAGCCCCGGTCAGCTATCCGCGCACCCCGCGAACATGCCCCCAGCTTAAACACAAAACAGATTGCTTGTAACGAGCCATACGTAAAGCGGCACTAGCCTCGCAGCTAGCAGACTCTCCGTGAAAGGAGGTGATCCAGCCGCACCTTCCGGTACGGCTACCTTGTTACGACTTAGCGCCAGTTACCAGGCTTACCCTAGGCAGCTGCCCCCCGAAGGTTGGCACGCCGACATCAGGTACTCCTGACTTCCATCGCTTGACGGGCGGTGTGTACAAGGCCCGGGAACGTATTCACCGCGCCATTGCTGATGCGCGATTACTAGCGATTCCAACTTCATGGAGTCGAGTTGCAGACTCCAATCCGAACTGAGATCGGTTTTATGGATTTGCGCCCCATCGCTGGGTGGCGACCCATTGTACCGACCATTGTAGCACGTGTGCAGCCCTGGACGTAAGGGCCATGATGACTTGACGTCGTCCCCACCTTCCTCACTACTTGCGTAGGCAGTCTGGCTAGAGTCCCCACCTTCACGTGCTGGTAACTAACCATAGGGGTTGCGCTCGTTGCGGGACTTAACCCAACACCTCACGGCACGAGCTGACGACAGCCATGCAGCACCTTCCATAGTGCCCCTAAGGGACCTCCTGTTTCCAGAAGACATCACTGCGGATTTAGCCCAGGTAAGGTTCCTCGCGTTGCATCGAATTAAGCCACATGCTCCACCGCTTGTGCGGGCCCCCGTCAATTCCTTTGAGTTTCATCGTTGCCGACGTACTCCCCAGGTGGCATACTTAATGCGTTAACTGCAGCACTGGCCCTAAGGCCAACACCTAGTATGCATCGTTTACGGCGTGGACTACCAGGGTATCTAATCCTGTTCGCTCCCCACGCTTTCGTACCTCAGCGTCAGTTGCAGACCAGCAGGCCGCCTTCGCCACTGATGTTCTTCGTGATATCTAAGCATTTCACCGCTACACCACGAATTCCACCTGCCTCTTCTGCACTCAAGAAACCCAGTATCCAAGGCCATTTTACCGTTAAGCGGCAAGATTTCACCCCAGACTTAGGCTCCCGCCTACGTACCCTTTACACCCAATGATTCCGGACAACGCTTGCACCCTCCGTATTACCGCGGCTGCTGGCACGGAGTTAGCCGGTGCTTATTCACTAGGTACCGTCACAGAAGATCAAAACCCTCTCGTTCTTCCCTAGTAAAAGCCGTTTACAACCCATAGGGCCTTCATCCGGCACGCGGCGTGGCTGCGTCAGGCTTTCGCCCATTGCGCAAGATTCCTCACTGCTGCCTCCCGTAGGAGTCTGGGCCGTGTCTCAGTCCCAGTGTGGGGGATCATCCTCTCAGACCCCCTAGCTATCATCGCCTTGGTAGGCCGTTACCCTACCAACTAACTAATAGCACGCAGACCCATCTATAGCCGGCCGAAACCTTTAACAACTATGGCCATGCGGCCCCGCTGCATTATGCGGTATTAGCACCACTTTCGCAGTGTTATCCCCCAGCTATAGGCAGGTTATCTACGCGTTACTCACCCGTCCGCCAGTCTCCAGTAAAAGCAAGCTTCTACCTTCTCCTTCGACTTGCATGTGTTAAGCCCGCCGCCAGCGTTCGTCCTGAGCCAGGATCAAACTCTCCATGGTAAAAATTATATTAAAACCTTCGAGTCCAACCCTACGCCCTGATCATCCAAAAGAATATCAAGTTCTAGCTCGCACAAACAATCTGTTTTATGCTCAATATGTGAAAGAACATGTCGCCTTAAGACAAAAAAAGCTGATTAAATCCCGAAGATTTAAACCAGCAAATTGTTTCGTCGAAAGGATTATAAAGGTACGACGAAGACGAGCACTATACCAAATTTATTTTCAGTTATTTTTCTGAGAAGGCATTGGCGCATAAAGAATAGATGCCTAAACAAGACTATTCGATTTTGTCTTCATCGTAGTTTTTTAGCAATCGAACCCCTAAATACATGAGTGGGGTATCGAATAAAGCAAAAAAGAATTTAAACAGATAGGAATTGAGAATGAGTATAATAACAGCGCCCACATTATCAATTGCATCACCCAGATTACCTGCGAGGTATAAAATAGTAATAATGGCTGTTGAATCGACTAATTGACTAACGGTTGTCGAAGCATTATTCCTAAGCCAAAGATGCTTGCCCTTGGTTAATCGTTTCCAAAAATGATAAAGTCGAACGTCTACGCTTTGGGCTATCAGGTAAGCAATCATCGAGGCAATGGTGTTACCGACCATAAATTGATACACTCCTTCAAATAAATCTAGTCCGCCACTGACTCCAGAAGAATTTGGCAACCAGTGATTAATACTCATGAGTAAGAGCATAAATACATTCATTCCGAAACCAACCCATACTAACATTTGAGCTCGTTTGCGACCAAAAAGCTCACTTATTAGATCAGTAGCAAGGAAGGTAAATGGATAAGCAACCACCCCAGCTGGTACACTCATGGTATAGTTACTACCGTTTCTGACGAGTTCGGGTGTTAAGGCTTGTAACCAAGAAGGTAAATCAAGGCTGAAAATTGTTACAAATTTAGTGGTTCCAATAATATTACCCAATACAAGAGAGGTTAAAAAAACTCCTGATAGAGTCAAAAATAAAGCGTCTCGGCGATAATTTTTTTCCATGAAATAATGAACTCAGAATGAGGTTAGGTTTTTCTCAAAATATGCTCAATGGCTCGAACGAAGCAAACATAGCAACTGTTATGTGTGTCTGTTAAGCGTGTCAAAAGTAAATATATAATGTTTAATGGCTTTGTGGTACAACTAAACCACTCGGATAATCATTCACGCTAACATCTATACACCTATTCAGAAAGACTTTTATAAAAGAGCGTACATGAAGGAACATAAGACGGATCAAATTACATCCAAAATTGAGTTGAGTTTATTGGCCGCTGAGTTGTACCAGAAAAATGGAAGACTGAGTATGCGGGAGCTGATTAACACCAGTGAAATGAGCGCAGCACAGATATATGAACTTTTCCCGACGAAAGACGCTCTGCTTGCCTATGCCTACCCATCAATGGTCTTTCAGTACTGGGCAATGATCGACGAGATTGATGACTTTCATCGGCTAGTGATTAGTGAAAAATTAGGAAACTTTATTTACACCATGCTAGAGATGTTTTCAGACCATGAACATTTTGTCAAAGATACATTCACCCGATTAGTGGCCTGCAAGGGCGTAAAGAGTGATTTTGCTGATGAAGTTTCTGCGGTTTATAAAGACTTTTTAACCCGTGACGGTAATCTGTCTATCACGGCGGGCTTGGTCACTCGCCCGCTGTTTTATCGCTGGATGGCGACACAATTTATTGCTCTTGTAGAATTTTGGATACGTGATACATCGACCAGTAAAGAACGAACTATTGGACTGGTTGATAGAGCCAGTAGCCTATTCGAAGATGTGATGTATAGTGAGTTAATCGACAAGGGCTTCGACTTCAGTAAATATTTATATACGACCTTAAACACTACTTTTAAACACAAATCATGAGCGATTTTCCATCTTCCAAATTTGAAAGGGGTAGAATTATAGCTAAAACGGGGCTGAAAGTCGGCACCAACTACGCTCAACGTTATCTCAAAAAAAGGATAACGGGGAAAGAAGAGAGCGCAAAAGATTTTCACTCAGCTAATGCGCGTGAGGTGTTCAAGGAATTCACCAAATTAAGAGGAACTGCTCTCAAAATCGCTCAGGGAATGAGTATGGATCAGGGCTTTTTGCCTGAAGAATTTGCAGAGGTTATGACCCAAGCACAATATAGTGTCCCACCCATTAACAAAACCTTAGTGCGTACCATTATAAAACGAGAACTAGGGGCCTATCCAGAACAGATCTTTGCACATTTTGAGGCTGATGCCTTTGCTGCCGCCTCTATCGGGCAAGTCCATAAAGCCGAACTAAAAGACGGGAGAAAAGTAGCCGTCAAAATTCAATATCCAAATGTTCGAGAAACCATTGATTCGGATATGGCGGTTGCAAAATCCTTGGCTCGTCGTATCATTAAAAATGGTCATGAAATAGATCCCTATTTTGATGAGATCCGTTCGACTCTTTTAATAGAGACCGATTACCTACACGAGGGAGCACAAATTAAAGCATTCAAAGAGCGCTTTGGAAACGATCGCTTCCAAATACCAGATTGGATAGAAGAATATTCAACGGAAAGAGTTTTGTGTATGAGCTTTCTTGAAGGACGTCACTTAGGTGATTTTTTGGAGGAGCAACCCTCCCAAGATGAGCGCAATCATTTTGGACAACTTATATGGGAGTTTTTCCATGAGGAATTACGCATCGGGGGATATGTCCATGCTGATACCCATCCAGGGAATTTTTTGTTTACGTATGATGGCAAATTGGGAATCATTGATTTTGGTTGTGTTAAGCTATTTCCTGACGAATTCTTTACCAATTACCTTAAACTCTTACCCTGTCATTTGGGTAATGATGAAGAGGCCATTAGAGAGTTATACACTAAGCTTGAAGTCATTAACCCGAATGCAAAAATCCAATCAAAAGAAGACGAGTACTACAACTTTGCTCGGAACTATGGGATCATGTTTTCAAAACCCTATCGTTACGACTTTTTTGATTTTAGTAACCCTGACTTTGATAATGAAATAAGACATTTTACCAAAGAAGCGCCGCTTTCAAATGAAGTTAGGGGTTCAAAGCACTTCCTATATACCAGCCGAGTTCATACTGGTCTGTATAGCATTCTTATTAAACTTGGCGCCGTCATTTCTACAGAAAACGCCAAACTGATTCTAAGTGAATTATTGGATATGTCATTTGACCCATACCGAGAACCCGTGATCGTCGGATAATACTCAATATCCAGTCATCTCGAATATCAAATAAAAAAAGGCACCCATCGATTAAGATGGCGCCTTTTTAATATACCTCAGAGCTTAAACAAGAGCTCTAACAGTCTTATTTATCTGTTATTGATCGATAGTGTTTAGATACTTAAAGAACTCACTGTCGGTCGAAATTATCAGCGAGGTTTCTTTATCAATTGTGCTCACATACGCCTCCATGCTTTTAGTGAAATCATACAGATCTCTAGCGGCACGTGATCGGTTATATGCTTGATTATAAATCGCTGCAGCTTGTGCGTCGGCTTTACCACGAATGGTTTCAGCCTCTCGGAATGCTTCGGATTGTATACGCAATAATTCTCTTTCTTTTTCCCCATTGATACGAGAAGATTCACCCTGGCCTTCTGATCTGAATTTATCGGCAATTCGATTTCGTTCAGATACCATCCGGTCATATACGGTTTGTCGTACTTCTTCTACATAATTAATTCGTTTGAATCGGAAATCTAATACGGCAATTCCCAGGTCTTTTGCTCTTTCGTTAGCTAAATTTTGGATTTGCTCTTGAATAGCATCTCGACCTGTTTGTATGGTTTCGAGCGAATCATTCACGATGTCCGCAATAATACCTTCTGAAATAGGCTCGCGGTTGGTAGAACGAATTAGTTCCACTAGGTCGTTTGCCGCAATGGCATTTCTTGTTTCTCCATCTAGAATATCATCTAAGCGAGACTGTGCTCCTCTTTCATCTCCAAGTCGTTGAAAGTACTGTAATGGATCGGTAATTTGCCAACGAGCGTAGGTATCTACAAATATGAACTTCTTATCCTTGGTTGGAACTTGGTTTCGGTCTCCATCCCACTCTAAGTATCTTTTTTCAAAATAGTTGACCTTCTGAACAAAAGGTATTTTGAAGTTGAGTCCAGGTTCGGTTATTGCCTCTCCTACTGGATCACCAAACTGAGTAATGATCGCTTGTTCGGTTTCATCTACTACATAAAAACCATCCATCACAATAAGTACTGCGAAAAAAGTGAGGATGGCGGTACCTATTTTTGAGAAATTTTTCATTTCAATCCTCTTAATTATTATTGTTACTTGGGTTTGTTTTTACAGGACCATCCATTTGCAACTGCAGTAAAGGGATTACTGAATTGCCCTTGTCATCGGTGATGATTTTGCGACCCATATTGGGAATGACGTCTTGCATAGTTTCAAGGAATATTCGTCTTTTTGTCACCTCTGGGGCTTTTATGTATTCTTCATATAGGTCATTGAATCGTGACACTTCCCCTTGCGCTCTATTCACTCTATCCAATGCATACCCTTCTGCTTTTTGAATGGTTTCCTGAGCTTCACCTGCAGCACGCGGAATTATTCTATTGTAATCGGCACGGGCCTGGTTAATGAGTGTTTCTCGCTGCTGTTGAGCTTCATTAACCCCATTAAAGGAAGGCTTTACTGGGTTTGGTGGATTGATATCTTGAAGCACTACTTGCTCAATGGTAAGTCCAATTTCATATTCGTTGCACAAATCCTGAATAATAATTTGAGCTTTAGATGCAACATCGGCACGTCCTACCGTGAGAACTTCATTAACGGTGCGATCACCCACTATTTCACGCATGGCCGCTTCTGAAATATCACGAAGTGTTTCATCGGCATTACGCACCTTAAATAGATAGCTAAAGGGATCGTTTATACGATATTGAACTACCCACTCTACATCGGCTAAATTCAAATCTCCCGTCAGCATTAAGGATTCCCCTTCATATCCTGCCTTCCGATAGGTTGAATTTACACCGGCAGATGCGGTTCGATAGCCAAATTCTTGTTTCAGCTGTCGCTGAACTGGAACTAGCATTAGTTTCTCCATAACAGGTATTTTAAAATTTAAGCCTGGAGCAGCCTCTCTCTGGTACTCACCAAATCGGGTAATTATTCCAACTTCTTCCGGTTCAACCGTAAAGAAAGAAGAAAATACCAACATTAGGCCAGCAAAGCCTATGAGTACCCACTTTATGTTTTTTGTTATGGATTCAAACTGCGGAGGCAGATTGAATTCCACATTTTTTTCTTCTGCCATAAGTATTCAATTATATTTTTAAACAGATTAAGGTTGTGTCGTCTACTAATTGATAATTGCTATATTTTTGAACAAATCTCTTGAAATGCAGTGCTATTTCTTTAGCGCTAAGCTGCTGGGTATCGAGTTCCTCCAACATTTTTGGAATGGTATCAAACCCTAGTCGCTCTCCCTTGTCATTCACTGCTTCTGGTAGACCATCTGAATATAACAAAAAGACATCTCCCTTGTATACTTTTACCACGGAAGATTGGTAGGCCACTTGATCCATGATTCCAAGTGGGTATCTTGGGGCAGGAGTATCTATGAACTTAGCTTTACCATCCTGTAGTAGAATGGGTTTACAATGTCCAGCGTTTGCCAAAACTAGCTCATTTTTGGTCAGGTTATAACGCGTAATGGCGCAGGTGATAAATGTCCTTTTATCGGTACGTTCAAAAATTGGGCGCGCCACGTTACGTAATATCTTGTGGGGCTCATCTTCTCTGATTCGGGATAGCAACAAACCACTTGTGAATATGGCCGGCATCGCCGCTCGCATTGCTTTTCCCGAAACATCTACAATCGCCATCATTAACCATTCATCGGACGATGCTGGATTTGGATCCGGAGTTAACAAATAATCATAAAAATCTCCACCTACTTCAAAGGATGGAAGAAAAAAACCAAACACATCTAAGCCTTCACGTTGGGGTGGTTGTAATGGCATGAGTTGGTACTGACTCTCACGGGCAATTTCAATTTCTTTTTCTACCCTGAGTTGCTGGGCTATTCGCTCTTGATATTCAGGTACATATTCTTCCACTTCTTGTAAAGACTCGCCATTTCTATACATAACAAACCCAGCAAGCGGTATACAACCTATTAATAGAACTTGAGCCCAAAAAGTTAGTTGGTAAGAAAAATTTTCTGACCCTATATACGGCATTAGCATGAGTACGGCTGAAAAAATCCACCAGGAGGTGTTAGCAGTAACCAAGCCGAATCGAGTATACATCAATACTACTAGCACACCAACCCCGCTGTACAAAAGTAAATTTGAAACCAATCCATTAGGACTACCAATTAAGCGTCCTAATACCGTAATCAATATCGTAACAAGTATAATTGAGATAATAGCGCCAGCCCATTTATTCTTTATAAAGGAATGAACCATGGATACAATGAATCCAATTTGAGCGAAGCCAACTAACCAAGTTGTAGTCCACAGTGAAATATTCATGGTTAACCATTGGGGCCTATTTGCTGCCTCAGTAAAACCAAAGGCACTGTCAAATTGATACAGATAAAGCCCGGTTAGATAAGCAGTGGTCACAAATACACCTAGAAGTAAAAATCCTAGCGAAAATCCGTGTAATAAGGCCTGGCCTGTTTCCTTTAGCCATATATTCATTCGCCAAATATTGTCTACTAGCTGGATTTCTCCATTTTTTTGGTCTCTTGCGAATACTTCCCAGTTGATGTATGCCAAAGCTCCGAATAAGCTTAAGACCAGAGAAAGAAGCAATGTGTTTATGGACACTACAAAGTAACCAGTGGTACTTAATACCTCAGAAAAATTGGAGATGTAATAGAGCATTCTCCAACCATAAATACCTAGGTTAAAAGCTATAAATACAACAAATGCACGTCTCCATTCTATATTCCCTTTAATCACATTTCGAACACCAAAAATAAATACTATAAGGGCTAATATTACCGCACTAGCATAGAGCACATAATCAAAATCAGTTAAGGTTTGTTGCTCGGGGTTCGCAAGCTCCTGAGGTTCAAACGGACGTGTAGCCTCAAATGATGAGAGTTTATACCCAAAGGTGGTGGTGGTACCAGATTCATCCACAAATTCTTTCACTTCGGGAATTAAGGTCATACGCAGGCGATAGGGACCTACTTCGGTATTTGTGATCTTCTGCCAGCGTAAAACAATTTCATTTGCCCCAACAGAAGTCAGATTATTGTTACCAGTATTCAAGGATTGATAACTATCTGCAACATCCTCAGGAACATCCGGCCAATCTCCTGTTATAGGCTCAAATTCTTGAAGGTTATATCCCATCATATCTATTAGAATTCGTTCAGCAATATCGCCAATGTCACTTCCAGGTATAAATGTTGGATTAGGTCGACTTGGATGCTCAGCAACTCGGATTATATTACCCTTACCATCGACCCGAAAGCGAATAGATCCCAATGGTGCAAAGAACTCATTAGCATTGATTGGCATGGAATTATATGACTCTTTTGGAGCATAGACTACATCCCAACTACCTAACACCAGATCTTTTTGATTAAGTATTTTTGGGTTTGGATAACGTGAATTGTCCATTTGATCTTCTGCGTACTTTGTGTGTTGTTGCAGAGAGGTAATGGCTCTGAGGGTATCTAGCTGAATACCTAAATTAGAAGAAAGGGCATTTACTTTATTTTCAATATCCTTTCTATTCAGTTCTAAGGGAGCCTCAGAATAATAGTCAACGGAGGGTCTAAAACTAAAAAATAGAACCGCTCCTATAAGACCTAAAAAGTAAACTATATGTGAGGTATTTAATTTCAAGTATGTAAATGAATTATTTAGCAATACGATTGAATTAGCGGAATGTTGCTAAGAATAGACGATAAATTATCGTGGCGGTTCTTGACTCGTTGGGAATGATAGATCCTTGCATAGTCATTATTTACAGGATTATGTAAGCTATTAAGATACACAAACCAAGTATTTAAGCTAATAGATTTATTGCCTTCACAGTGATATACTCTTACTATGGATATGAGTTCTTATGGGTCCATTCATAAGTTCATTGGTAGAACTGAAGGCTTATTTCTATATTATAAGTGGCCTTTAAGCCGACAATAGTGCCTCCAAAATATTCAACTATGTTATCTTTTTTCTTGTCTTCTGATTCAGAGAACAATTCAAGTGGAATCTGTCAAAAAAACCCATCAACCAGAAGTAGAACGCGTAGAAAAGCTACCTATAAGGGGGTTTATCTCGTATTGTTTAGCCTTTTTATGCTGGTTCTAGATGGCAAATACAGCCTCGCACAATCAACCCCTACAGATTCAAGCATTTCGCTAAATACCTTCGTTTCGAGTCCGCAAAAAAGTGTTCATAGCTTTATTCATTGGCAACAAAAAGGACATGTCATACCCGAGCGGTATATTCAACCTTTTGCACTTTTTGATGGTGAAAAAGCGGATAAAGAGCAGCTTGCCCAACAATTACTTAAGGTGCTAGACGCCCGAGGTCTTTTGGTCGTGTATTCCGAGATACCCGATACCCGAAATTACGTTGATTCTCTATCTGGATTACCTCAATACATTCTTTTTGATGAGCTTCCGCAGGTTTATCTGACTAAGGTTGGCTCAGAATGGCTTTTTTCTGAACCTACCATAGAACAAATACCGGAATTATATAGAGCTACGTTTTCAAGCACTCTAGAAGCACTGATTGATCGTTTACCCCCCATAGCTAAACAAGAATGGATGGGTCTGTATAATTGGCAGATTATTGGGCTGTTTCTATGGATTTTAATGGCACTCATCATTCGTAAACTATTCGAGCGTATACTCACTCAATACTTGTCTGGATGGGCAAAAAAAACCAGGATAGAATGGGATGATTTACTTGTAGAATCCATCCAGAAACCACTCAGTTTAATCGTTTTGATTGGTTTTTTACTCCTTAGCTACACCAACCTCCAATTTGGAGTTAGTACTAATTTATACCTATCCAAGATTCTAAATATTTCCCTATCTGTTGCTGTATTTTGGGTTATTTATAACTTGATAGACGTTTTTGCCGAATACCTAACGCATGTAACAGGGAAAACAGAGAATTCTCTGGATGATCAATTAGTCCCACTCATACGCAAAACCCTGCGCGTTTTCATTGTTGTTTTGGGAGTGATTGTCATTCTTCAAAACAATGGCTTCAACGTGGCTTCCCTTATTGCTGGTCTAGGTATTGGGGGGTTGGCGGTTGCTCTTGCAGCTAAGGATACCCTAGCCAATTTCTTTGGCTCCATAACTATTTTTGTGGATCGCCCCTTCCGAATGGGAGACTGGATAAAAACTAGTGCTGCGGAAGGTACCGTTGAGGAGGTAGGGTTTCGTTCGACTCGAATTAGAACATTTTACAATTCGGTTATTTCGGTACCCAATTCCAGTCTCGCAAATTCAGAAATAGATAATCTAGGTATGCGTGAATATAGACGCTTAAAAACTATCTTAAATCTCACTTATACTACCTCTCCTGAGCAAATGGAAGCATTTGTTGAGGGTATAAAAGCCATCGTTAAAGCAAACTCAAACTTCCGCCAAGATTATTATGAGATTCACTTTCACGCTTTTGGAGCCCACTCATTAGACGTTTTAGTCTACGTATTTTTCTCCGTTCCAGACTGGAGTACTGAACTACAACAGCGCCATAATTTCCTTTTAGAAATTCTTCGTTTAGCAAAAGCACTAGACGTTGAATTTGCATTTCCCACTCAAACCCTGCACATAGACTCTCATATTCAAGGTAGATTGGCAGAAAAATCATCTGCTTCAACTCAATCACTTATCCATCAGATCAAGTCTTTTGGTCCAAATGGAGAGCAGGCAAAACCTGAAGGCTTTAGACTCTACGACGAGGGGTCTGAAGTCAATTATGGGCCGAAAAAAACGTAATACCGGCAAAAGAATCTTTATGCAAATAGGCAAGCCCTGATGGGAGCCCAGTTGCCTATGCTAACAATAAAATAGACCCCTCACCGTAGCCTACTTTTGTTCGTCAGACGTTGCAAAGGCTTCAAAAACCATTTTTAAATCTTCCGCCACATCTTGACTCGTACGACCTTCAATACGATGTCTAGGTATCATTGCCTTAATTTCCCCGTCAACGAAGTAAGCAAAAGAGGGTGATGAAGGGGGGAATTCACTAAAATAAGCCCTTGCATGAGCTGTAGCTTCTTTGTCCTGACCTGCAAATACAGTAACCAAATAGTCGGGTTTAACCTCCGACTGCTCCAAGGCAATGCCTAATCCAGGGCGTGCATTTCCGGCAGCACACCCACAAACCGAATTAATAGCTAAGAGCATAGTACCTTTATATTCTTTCATCGCTCGGTCGACATCAACCGGGGTGATCAATTCTTCAACACCCAGCTGTGTTAATTCTTCTCTCATCCATGAGGTATCAGGCCCCATTCCAAATCCAAATTGCATAATCGTACTATTTAAGGTTAAGAAAAACACCCTACCTAATTTAGGTAAGGTGTTTTAAAGATGACATAATATTATTTCGCAGCGTCGTAATTCGCTTGAACTTGATCCCAATTAACTACACTCCAAAAAGCAGAAATGTAATCAGGTCTGCGGTTTTGATAATGCAAATAATAGGCATGCTCCCACACATCTAATCCTAAAATAGGTGTGTGCCCATCCATTATTGGGCTATCCTGATTAGCGGTTGAATGCACTACTAACTTGCCAGAACCGTCTACGGACAACCATGCCCAGCCAGATCCAAATCGAGTAGCTGCGGCATTGGCAAATGCCTCTTTGAATGCGTCAATCCCACCTAATTCTTCTTCTATCGCCGTTGCTAAAGTACCTGAGGGTGCCCCGCCGCCGTTTGGCGATAAAATAGCCCAAAATAAACTGTGATTAGCAAAACCACCGCCGTTGTTAATGACAGCCTGTTGCTTATCTGCTGGAAGACTTGAAATGTTTGCTAATACATCTTCAATGGATGATCCCTCATGTGCAGTACCTTCTAGAGCTGCATTCACTTTATCGGTGTATCCTTGATGATGTTTTGTGTGATGTATTTCCATAGTACGTGCATCGAAATGAGGTTCAAGTGCATCGTACGAGTAAGGAAGTTCGGGTAATGTATACGCCATGTTCCTGTATTTTTTTTGTTGTTTGGTTATGATAAGTGGGTAAAAGTCCTATAAATACCTTAAACCTACCCTATATATTCTATATAAAAATAAGCAATGAATGGGAAAAAAACGTTCCACTTGGCTTAACTAACTCATTTATACATAATGAATGGCCATGGGTAGCCCTAGACCATCTACCGGTGGTTCTTCTGGAATAGTTTTGAATCCATTTTTTACCGATTTGTTAGCATACAAGGCTAAGACCATCGCATCAACAATATCATCCTCACCGACTTCGGAACGTCTATACTCTTCTTTAATGATGCGAAAAAACTCCTCGGCCCATTCACTTTCCTCGCTTAATAATTCTAACCGGTGTCGGATACCTTTTTTAAGATTTTTTTTCTGAAAAATCATGCCGCCATTCAGCTTATTGAACAGCCATTCCGGATGACTCTCTAAAACACGCTTTCCCCAACCCTCATGACGAATAAGCAGCTCGTCCAACACCCGAATCTTGGGCGTTATATTCCACGATTGAAGCGTGAGTTTTTTCTCGGTGTATTCGTAGCTAGTCATATTTGCCTCGGCATAGGTGGGGGCATACAGGGCAGGGCGAATAGGCGGGCTAAACACACTCGAAGAGTATTCCGAACCTAATGCTTTACGCAACTCTAGATCGCATTGCCTTGTATAGGATTCTTCTTCCAGGCCTATTGGCATATCTATGAATACCCGATCATAATCACCTAGTACACTCTCTAATTCGGCCGCATCTTTAAGTATTTCATAATGTTCCTGTCCCTCATCAAAACTGATGAGAATCCAACCAAACTTACAACCATCAATACCTGCGGTTTTCATGGGGTCCTGTTAGCTAATCTTGAATACGCTTTAATTTTATGTGCAACTCATCTAACTGCTTCAATTCTACCGCAGCCGGTGCATCATCCATCATACTTTGTGCTCGCTGATTTTTAGGAAACGCAATAACATCCCTTAAGCTTTTTGCCTTGGTCAGTATCATTATAAGTCGATCCAGACCTAAAGCAATGCCACCATGTGGGGGTGCCCCATAGCGAAAAGCTTGTAATAAAAATCCAAATTTCTCCTCCGCCTCTTCCTCACTAATACCAAGAAGATCAAACATACGTTGCTGCATTTTAGGATGGTGTATCCGTATAGATCCACCTCCAATTTCGCTCCCATTCAACACCAAATCATAGGCGCGAGCTTTTACTGCTCCAGGTTCGGTATCCATGAGCTCTTTGTCCTGCTCTCTGGGTGATGTAAACGGGTGATGCATAGCATGGTACCGCTGCGATTCCGCATCCCACTCGAGCAAAGGAAAATCTGTAACCCATAGGGGTTTGTAGGCATTTTCATCAATGAACCCAAATTCTTCGCCGATCATTAACCGAAGTTGCCCCAATTGCTCCAGAACCTGAGGTTTTGGCCCAGCCAATAAGAATATCAGATCACCCTTTTCAGCCTTAGAAGCGGCTACCATTTCCCCGACAATAGTATCGGTTAAGAACTTAGCAACGCTACACAACGGACCATCTTCCTGCATTTTAATATAAATAAGCCCTCCAGCGCCCGTTTCTTTTTTAGCTCGTTCGGTCCAACGGTCAATGGCACCACGGCCCATCTCACCCTGCCCAGGAATGGTGAATCCAACAACGCCACCACCCTTCGATACGGTATCGGAAAACACTTTAAACTCTGCTTTAGCAACAATGTCTGAGAAATCGATAAACTCACATCCAAACCGTACATCAGGCTTATCGGATCCATAGGTATTCATCGCTTGATCATAACTCATCCGTGGAAAAGGAGTTGCCAATTCTACACCAATGGTTTCCTTGAATATCCTCGAAATAAGGGCCTCATGTATACTATATATATGGTCTTCATCTACAAATGACATTTCCACGTCAATCTGTGTGAACTCCGGTTGACGATCTGCCCGTAGATCCTCATCTCTAAAACATTTCGTTATTTGAAAATATCGATCAAAGCCTGAGGTCATAAGCAGCTGCTTATACGTTTGCGGACTTTGTGGCAAGGCAAAAAACTTACCCGGATTCACCCTACTTGGCACCAAATAATCTCTTGCTCCTTCTGGAGTACTCTTCATAAGAACCGGCGTTTCCACCTCTACAAACTGCTGCTCGTGGTAAAAACTGCGAATAATTTGATAGGCTTTCGAACGCATAAATAATTTATGCTGAACTTCCGGTCTTCGTAGATCTAGGTACCTATGCTTTAAGCGTACTTCTTCATTGGTTGTGATCCCATCCTTAATTTCAAATGGTGGGGTTAGTGCTTCGGAATAAATCACCAAGTCACTGACCTCGATTTCCACCTCACCTGTAACTAGTTTAGGATTGATGTTCTCTTCGCCCCTTGCAATGACCGTACCTTTAATCCCAATTACATATTCTGCTCGTAACTGTTCTGCTCGTTCATGTATCTTGGCATCGGTTTCAGTAAACACTATCTGGGTAACTCCATAACGATCCCGTAAATCGATAAATATAAGTCCTCCAAGGTCCCTACGAGGTCCAACCCAACCGTTAAGTACTACCTGCTGTCCAATGTGCTGCGCTGTAAGTTCTCCGCAGGTGTGACTGCGTTGTAATGTTTTCATAAAATAACCTAACAATAAATTGAGTGAAGCTCTGGATTGCTACATCTTAGTCTCTAACACTTTAGTCACTAACAATACCCAAAGCTCAAGTGAGAAGGCTAAATTACACATTATGTAGACGAATATCCCACAAGAAGTTAAAATAGAGGCTATGCTGTTTTTTAATGAGTAGCACCGCCCTTTCGTTGAGTAGCACCCTTGTGGGTAAAGCATGACCAAAATCGCAATAGTTTTTTGAGATTGTTCTTTTTTAGTTATTTTTAGATTCAATTTATCCTGAACATCCATAAGCTAAATCAACCAGTGATTATCGGGTTGGTTAAGCTCATATCCATTTAGCCTGGGGAGGTCTACATGGAAAAAACAACCACCATCATCGCCGATGGTAACGAAATATTTCGTCATGGACTGCGGTCTATTCTATCGGAGCATCACTACGATGTAGTCTCAGAAACCGATAATGGTGCCTTAGTCTTAAGCGCATTCGAAAACGTGAGGCCCCAATTATGCGTGCTGTCATTTAATCTTCCGGAAATATCGGGAATACATTTGGCCAATAAACTGGTCGATAGATTTCCCGAAGCTCGTATTCTTATTTTGGCTGATGACAGTAAAGAAGAGACGCTCAATGATTTTTTAGCCTCTGGTGCGCAAGGTCTACTTATGAAAAGTGCACACCGGATTGAGTTGATAGATGCGGCTTCTAAAGTAGCAGAGGGTGATACCTATCTCGGGAAAATATATTCGAAAATGATGACTCGCGAATACCGAAAGCTCACCGCCTACAGAAAATCAAAAAAAACCATCACTCGGCGGGAACGCGAGGTACTTCACCTGCTCATTCAGGGGAACACCAGCACAGAAATTGCCTCCAAGTTGTTTATATCGCCACGTACTGTTGACAAGCATAGAACCAACCTGCTCAAAAAGCTAAATCTCAAGAACACCGCTAGCTTGGTCCGATTTGCCCTAGAAAACAAAAATAATCTAGAGCATATGTAATTTTCCCCCTCTGGTTCATGCTTTTATGCGACGGCTCAGGAGTTGGGGCTTGTACGTAGTTATGGGGCTTGTACGTATTTATACGTATAAAAATTACGTATTAAACATTATTGAGCAATCTGTGTGCAAATACTATGTTTATAGTGCAAATGGGGTAATAGCCGTCTGTAGATGATATTAGCCGTCTACCATTGAGTTGGGGACGGCTTTTTTGTGGTAGTTTGTTCCTTATTCTTTCATTTCCCGCAAACTATATCTTATGCCTAAAGCAATAAGTGTTCCAATTAACAAACCCATCCCTAACTTCACAACCAAAAACCAATTAGTTGTTAACACTTCGTTTAAATAATCCATGACTAGTCTCTACAAATGGAGTTGTAGATCAATAATATTTTAGTGTAGCTTGATTGTTATTTTTTCCTACTATTCCCAAACCTGCTGAAATCACCCATGCCATCATAATCATTTGTATCCAGATGGGAGTTATAACGGAAATTTTTGGCATCTAATTTTTCATCTTTCCCAAGCATAAAAAGTCCTGTAAAAAATGTAATGAACACAATTACTCCGACGATAAAAATAAGGTTAGTAATCACCTTTTCGGCCCATTGTCTTTTTCATTCAGATTACGAAATTCTCTTATGGTGATCCCAAAACCAATGATGAATAGAAAAGTAACAAAGATTCCAATGACTAATACATTACTCATTGTCTTTCCTTTCTATTTTGTACTGTAAAACAAGGTTTTTAAGATAGTTGCCGAAACCAAGTAAGGATGGCACCCACAATCCAATGAATAGCCCTTCTTCTTTGTACCCGTTAAACCAAAAGTAGATTGAAACAGCCATCGACAAAGCAGCCGAGAGTAAAATAAAAATGTCAGAAGTTTTTATAAGCTTGTTCATTATTGTATTTAATTAGAGTCATTATACAATACAACAAGTAAATACCTTGGGTTTTAGTTCCTAATTGGATTAAAAACTCATTGAAGTTTTTATTGGGACGCTATCGCGGAAATTAACGCCAAAACTATCGCCGAAATCAGCACCACAGTTATCGCCGAGAAACAATAACAAAAAAAGGCGCCCGAACTTTACGTTCAATCGCCTTTCTTTAGTAGCGTGGGACGGAATTGAACCGTCGACCTCACGATTATGAGTCGTGCGCTCTAACCATCTGAGCTACCACGCCAAAACAGAATACAAATATAAGGCTTTCCTAGCATTTACATAAAGTTTTTTCTAAAGCCTTTTCACTTTCAAGGCCTTAGTTTGTTACCTTTCACAAATACAGTAAACAATTACGATTATGGCCAAAAGAATTACAAAAAGAAGCGACGATTATTCTCAATGGTATTTAGATGTTGTGAAGGAAGCCCAACTTGCCGAACACTCCCCCGTGCGAGGCAGTATGGTTATCCGTCCAACTGGAATGGCCTTGTGGGAAAACATGAGGAATGCCCTAGACCAGATGTTCAAAGATACGGGTCACGAAAACGCTTATTTCCCATTGTTTATACCCAAATCATTTCTTTCCAAGGAAGCACAACACGTAGAGGGATTCGCAAAAGAATGTGCGGTAGTCACTCATAGCCGTTTAAAAAGTGTCGATGGGGGCGTTGAGGTCGATCCTGATTCCCGATTAGAAGAAGAATTAATTGTCCGACCTACCTCTGAAACTATTATTTGGGACACCTACAGAAATTGGATTCAATCCTACCGAGACCTGCCAATATTGGTAAATCAATGGGCCAATGTGGTGCGCTGGGAAATGCGAACCCGTTTGTTTTTACGTACGATGGAATTTTTGTGGCAAGAAGGGCATACTGCCCATGCCACAAAGGAAGAAGCAGTAGAAGAAACACTACAGATGCTCGAAATTTATCGCACATTTGCCGAAGAATTTATGGCTATGCCTGTGGTAACTGGGGTTAAAACAGCTTCAGAGCGTTTCGCAGGCGCCGAGGATACCTACTGTATAGAAGCTCTTATGCAAGATGGGAAAGCATTACAAGCGGGCACCTCACATTTTTTAGGCCAAAATTTTGCAAAGGCATTTGAGGTAACTTTTCAAGACAAAGATGGTGATCATAAATTGGTTTGGGCCACGAGCTGGGGTGTATCAACCCGATTGATCGGTGGACTTATTATGACCCATTCCGATGATAATGGCTTAGTCCTACCTCCCAAATTAGCTCCAAGGCAAATCGTCATTGTGCCAATTTACCGTTCTGACGAAGAACGAGAAATGGTCTTAGCGTACGGCGAAAGCCTGTTAAACGAACTCAAAGAGCATGGTATCCGAGCTCATATGGATACTCGAGACACGTACAAACCTGGGTTCAAGTTTGCGGAACATGAAGCTCGTGGAATTCCATTACGTATTGCCATAGGGCCGAGAGATGTTGAAAACAATAAAGTGGAATGGGCACGAAGAGACACATTGAGTAAAGAGATTACCGAACGCGAAGGTTTAGGGGCTCGTGCCGCTGAGCTATTGAATACCATCCAACAAGATCTTTATGATAGAGCCCTAGCTAGGCGGAGTGAGATGACCAGTGAAGTAGAAACCTATGAAGAGTTCAAAGAGGTACTGGAACAAAAGGGTGGATTTATTTATGCGCATTGGGATGGTACAGCGGAAACAGAAGAGCGTATAAAAAATGAAACCAAAGCCACCATTCGTTGTATTCCATTGACCGAGGCTACACCCGGTACATGCATGGTTACCGGAAAAGCTTCTAAACAAAAAGTTCTTTTTGCTCGAGCCTACTAATAGATTGAACCCATTGACTAGATTGAATCCATTGACCTAAGTCTCATCTAATTTACAACGATGAACCCATTATCAAGGCATCCTTGGCACCGACAGTTACACCCCTTTGGATTATATGGGGCTCGAGAATCGCGTGAATTAGATCGAGCTACCATTGAGAATTTTGGAATCCCAGGTGAATCTCTCATGGAAATAGCTGGCACGAGAGCAGCTGATTGGATTCAACAATATGAATCACCCAACGCGCAGGGTATTATATTGGCCGGGAAAGGTAATAATGGGGGTGATGCCTATGTGGTTGCTCGACTTTTGCACGAATATGGCATCCAAGTTCAGGTGTTTTCACTAGTTCAGGTGAGCAGCCTTACTGGGGATGCCCGTTTGAATGCACAACGATGGTTATCCCTTGGCGGCGAAATCACCGTATTTATTGATGAGGAGGAAGAAAAAAAAGAAGCTCATCTTGGAAAAACAAAAGTTGAGGGCGTAACACAGTCATTCAACAAAACCGCTTTATCCCATTTTTCTAAGGCTCTTGCTACCGCAGATTTTATCGTAGATGGCCTGCTAGGTATAGGAATTAATGGCCCTGTTAGCACCTCTCACGAGAAGATCATTAACTTGGTAAACAAGGCTACAAATGTCAGCATAATCCATAAGTACGCCCTCGACATTCCTTCTGGGTTACATCCTGACACCGGTAGGTGTTTGGGCAGTTCTTTTTCAGCCGACTTTACTTTTTGTTTTGGCGGAATTAAACCGGGATATTTTTTAGAAGACGGACCTACCTTTTGCGGCCAAATCATACGCTGTGAACTCCCCATTCCATCATCCTATAAACAAGCACACCAATTTATCATTGATGAGGATTGGGTCCAACGGGTTCAGGGGCTGGACGCATCAACCAGAAAAAATCGTACGCATAAATATAGTCAAGGGGTTATTTATATTATAAGTGGTGCTTCAGGCATGACGGGAGCAACCATTTACGCCGCAAAAAGTGCTTGGGCTCAAGGTGCCGGGGCAGTTCAAATCATTTGCCCGAGAGGGCTGATGAACCTGTATGATTATCATGTTCCTGAAATGGTTAAAGTAGGCATTGGGTCGGAGACTGACACACAACTCGGCTATGATCATACCCCTGAGATATTGAGTGCTCTTTCTAAAAAAGACGGCCTCTGTGTTGTAGGACCAGGACTGGGACGGACTGAGCAGGCTATGAAGCTTACTCAATGTTTAATTGAACAATTTAAGGGTTCCTTACTCTTGGATGCGGACTCGCTTTACGCATTAAGCCCGTCCATTCTCCAAAAAAGGCCGCGCGAACAGAAGCTGGTTATGAGTCCTCATAAAGGTGAATTCAAGCATTTGTTATCGGTTTTATTCCCGGATCATGAACAGGAACTATCGAGTGAGGCTGAACGCATAGAATGGGCTGAGTACATGGCAAAAAAGTTTGGATCCTGGATAGTGAGCAAAGGACTCCCAACGGCGATTTGCTCCCCAGAAGGGTTTTCGTATTGGACACAGTATGACACAACACTCTTTAATAGAACAGGATTTGGTGATGTACTCAGTGGAGCCATGGCGGCAATGATGCTCGAGACATCATCGGTGGATATGGCTTTGGTGAAAGCCTGTCTACAAAATTGGGAGCAAGCCCATGAGATTCTATCCATTAAAGCTCATCTAAGCCCGGATGACCTAGTGTAAGAATGATATGCTTAACGTAATTGCCTACTTTTAAGAAAAATTGATCCAAAAGCGTATCAACCGCGGTGTAGTTTGAAGAATTAACAACAAAAATATATGGTATGAAAATAGATTTTATTGAAGTGATTCAACGATTTAGGCTGCTTATTGGGGGACTTTATAGTATGACTACCTTGCTCATTCTCTTTGGCACACTCATGCCCGGCTCTAATCTACCGGAGTACCAAGTTTTTAATTATGACAAACTGGTTCATGCCGGTGCATTTATGGCCTGGACCTTAGCGACAGGGATAACCTGGCGAGCCTTTCAACCAAAGCGAGTATCGCTAAATGTACTCATCGTAACACCCTTGCTGTTTGGCATCGCCATTGAAATACTTCAGGGACTCCTTCCAACTAACCGAAGTCCTGAATGGATGGATATTGTTTTTGATGCTATAGGTACTTTTTTGGGCGTACTACTCTATCTTTTACTCTTACGCATTAAAGACCAAAGTGAGCGTACAAAAAGTGCATATTAGTGTTGCAGTGCTCCGAAAAATTTGGTTTCTTTTACATTCATCAAATCACATTAACGGCATTCATCATGATAACTGACAGAAAACAAGCGAAAGCCGACTTAAGACGTAGTTACAATGTGTATCTGCAACTAGGTCTTATAGTCGCTTTGCTATCATTTATTGGGTTGGTTCGTATTAATCTATACAGCGAGCCTCCTGCACCCCCTCCGGTAGAAGAACAGGAAGAAGTGGTAATGGAAGAAGTGATCCAAACAAAGCAGATTGAAACACCACCACCACCACCAAGACCACCGGTACCGGTTGAAGTACCGAACGACGAAATTATAGAAGATGAGATCATCGATTTGGATACGGAATTGGATTTAGATGGGCCATTGGATCTACCACCCCCACCCCCACCGAAGGAAGATGAGCCTGAAGATGATTTCTTTGTCGTTGTAGAGCAAATGCCGGAACTACGTGGTGGTCTAGCTGCATTACAGCGTAAAGTTTCTTATCCTGAAATGGCACGACGAGCGGGTATTGAAGGTCGAGTCACCGTTCAGTTCATTGTAAACGAACAAGGTAGAGTTGAAAATCCTCGAGTAATTCGTGGAATTGGTGGTGGTTGTGATGAAGAGGCGCTAAAAGCTGTTCAAAGCGCTCGATTCACCCCTGGGATGCAACGAGGTAGACCAGTACGTGTTCAGTATAGTTTACCTATTGTATTCCGTTTACAGAACTAAGCCTCTAGCTAACATGATTCATAATTGAATCAACAGTTCATTTTTTAAAAGCCCGCCCTTTGGTGGGCTTTTTTTTATAACAGCCCGGTGGCTTTGTACTACCTTAGAACAATGAAAATGGATCCAATTCCATCTATAATCGACTGATTTGTTCTTTAAATCGATTCAATACCTCTCGAAGGTTATCGAATGCAACCCAATTAGGGGCTTGGGATAAGCTAACCCATCGTACTTCGGTAATTCCCTCTTCTAACTGTGGTGAAAAACGATGCTTAGAGGACGTCCTAAGTTCATTGATCGTTCTCTGAGTGAGTGGACTTGGCAACCTATGCTCTTGGGCATCGATCATCCCGTACCAATAGGTTGTTTTATGATAGCTTTTGTTTTTTTGCTCATATTCGTGAGCGGTTGTACCAATAAAATGAGTAATGATAGGCTCCTCTATACCTACCTCCTCTTGAACTTCTCGGCGAGCGGCACAAGCAACCGTTTCATTTTTTTCAACCTTCCCTTTGGGGATATCCCAAAGCCCGTTCCGATGAATGAGCAATACCTCCAAGCATGACTCCGTGGATCGATATGTATCTGAGACTGTTGTATCAACAAAGCGCAAGGTATGATCATGATTGGTTCTAATCAGGCCTAAGGAATCCACTTCAGAACTGCTGTATCTAAATATTACCCCACCTGCGGCACTAATCTTCTTTTGTTTCACCAGATTCTGTGTCTCCCTGAGCTTCTTCTTTACTCGATTCTGCCGCAATGGTATCCCCTTTCTTAACTTCGTCGGCATAATTTAGGCGGAGATTAGTCAGACTTTGATCCAGGTACGACTTCAATTCAGTGGGCAGATTTCCTTTTGTATATTCAGCTAGTGCATTCAGGGTGTCAATTGCATATTTAGCAGACCCTAAATCCCTCTCTATTTTGTCGGTTGCAGGATTCTTGATTTTCCCTAAACCCATCATTCCAATTTGCTGATGCTGCTGAACTAACATCATAAATAAAAGTTGTTTTTGTTGGTCTTCGTTTAAGTTCTTTAAATCGTCCATAGGTTTTTAGCAAAAATTCAATGATAGTTATTACAAACTAAAAATAAGTATTTAAGCTGTTAAAAAAACGGGGGCATCTTCTTCAAATTTGCCCGCCCTTTCTTTTTAAATTAGATTCAATATTAGCTAGAACTTCCCTATTTTTATATGCACCAATAATGCAAGAACTTCCCAAGGAATGAAAGAACAATGTGAATAGTTCTGTTGTTTGTGTTAGCACGAATGTAAAGGAACAAAAAATAGAAACAACAAAAATATCTGTTAAAGACGATTCGAAAACAGTATTGTATTCTATTTAATTACTTGATTCTCACACATCTCTTAAGAGTTCTTCAAACCCATTACTTACATCCCCTCAACACTCATCCATTCACATTATGAATCGCGTACATAATTTTAGTGCAGGCCCTGCCATTTTACCTCTAGAAGTACTTCAACAAGCACAAGCAGACTTAGTAGACTACCAAGGTACGGGTGCTTCCATAATGGAGAAAAGCCATCGTGGTGCTGACTACACTCAGGTTCATGAAGAAGCAACAGCCTTGCTTACATCTGTTTTGGGTCTGGGTGATGATTTTGAAGTGCTTTTTTTACAAGGTGGAGCGAGTACTCAGTTCTTAATGGCTCCAATGAATCTACTTTCTAAAGGACAAACTGCTGACTACATCAATACAGGTGCTTGGTCTACTAAAGCCATGAAAGAAGCGAAGGCTTTTGGAGAGGTACATGAAGTGTATAGCGGAAAAGAAGGGAATTTTACGCACATTCCCACACAGGAGGAGTTAAATCTGAGTAAGCACGCCCGTTATGTGCATTTCACCTCAAACAATACCATTTTTGGCACACAGTTCGCCACCGAACCGGAAACAAACGGGGTACCTTTGGTCTGCGATGCCTCATCAGATTTTTTATCTAAGCCTATTGATATCGCCCGTTATGGCATCATCTATGCAGGCGCTCAAAAAAATCTAGGCCCAGCTGGGGTTACCATTGTGATTGCGCGCAAGGATGTGTTAGAAGGAATAAGTAAAACAGATATTCCAACCATTATGGACTATCGAACCCACGTTCAGAATCTATTTAACACCCCACCCGTGTTTCCAGTGTACATGGTTAAATTAGTCTTGGAATGGATTCAACGCAAAGGAGGTATTTCATATTTTGAACGCTTTAACCAGGAAAAAGCTAATCTGCTGTATTCTGCTATAGATAAAGATGACTTCTACACAGGTACCGCTGATCTAGCCTCTAGATCATTAATGAATGTAACGTTTAGACTACCTTCGGAAGAATTGGAAAAGAAGTTCATTCAGGAAGCGACCGCTACTCGCTTAGATGCTCTGAAAGGACATCGCAGTGTAGGCGGTGTTCGTGCTAGTATTTATAATGCCTGCCCTATGGAAAGTGTTCATGCATTGGTTTCTTTTATGGATGACTTTAAAGTCAACAATGGATAACCTCAATACAGCTATCACATACTCTTAGAACCAGATAGTTTTTATGTGATCAAGAGTATTGGGGACAAATAACAGCATATAAAGTATCCCCCAAAGTGCTCCTGCTAGGTGTGCCTCATGATTTATTCTCCCTTCCCGTTTCCCGGCCCAAATACTGTATATCACAAATAGTCCGCCAAAAATAACGGCCGGTATACCTATGGGTATGAACATGAGGTATAATGGCGTGAATGGAAATAATACAATGAAGGCAAATAATACGCTTTCGATAGCACCTGATGCCCCGATAGTCGCATAATTAGGATTGTTTTTATGTTTAATAAGGGAAGGTATAGAAGAGGCAACCAATCCACTCATGTAAAGAATAAAAAAGTGCTCAACCCCAATACTTCGCTCCAATACAGGGCCAAAAAATAACAAGGTGATCATATTAAATAACAGGTGTGTCCATCCGCCATGTAAAAAACCTGAAGTCACTAATTCATACCAAGCTCCTTTACGGACTGTTCTATAGGGCATATGCATCCCTTTCTCCATTATAGCTGGGTTGGTTTGTGACCAAAGAAAAACGCCTACATTTATGGCTATTAGAAAGTAACTAAGCATTCTTATCTGTTTCGGGTTAATGTATGGTGCGACTTATAACAAACCTCCGCAATATACAGAGCTTGGCGTTGATTGTATTGCAGATTTTAGTAAAACAATGGTACATTCCTACTTTGTACCGGATGACTGCATCGCCGAAGTAGCTCAGTGGTAGAGCAACGCTCTCGTAAAGCGTAGGTCGTGGGTTCAAATCCCATCTTCGGCTCTTCTGCTATTCGTCCTTTAATCCAAATGATCTCTTATTATATGGCTATGTCCATTTCATCCATCTTTAATCGATACACTCCACTTCTGTATAGCATTCTTCTGGTCTTGTTCGTTACCAATTGTGGTATAGTCAGAGAGGGCGCTCAGATTGCGGAAACCAGGGTAGAAAATACACCAAATAGAGCACCATCGACCCCATCCGAGGGAGAAGATCTTGGTACCCTTGTTTTTGGTATAGATGAGCAGGCAACGGTTGAACAACCAACCCCTCCCACCCTTACAAAGTCGACCTCCACCAACAATCCAGCTAACAACGAAACTAATGATTACTCAAGCCCACAAATAATCACCCAAAATCTACCTGCTGGAGTAGCTTTCATCCAAACGGGCATAGCTAGTTGGTACGGACCTGATTTCCAAGGGCGTAATACGGCGAATGGGGAGGTGTATGACATGAACGAGATGACAGCTGCGCATAAATCTCTGCCCTTCGATACACAGGTTATTGTCGAAAACGTGACCAACGGAAAACGAATACAGCTACGCATAAACGACCGGGGTCCATACGCTAAAAATAGGGTGATTGATTTGTCTAGAGCCGGAGCTGAAGCCATCGAAATGATTGGTCCAGGCACGGCACCGGTAAAAATATTTGTACTGGACGATGGAACCGGTAATGTGTATCCGACCACCCCTCATTATACGGTACAGTTAGGCTCCTACGACAATAGGGCTGCTGCTGAACAAAAGTCAGCTCAAATTCTCAGCAGCTATGTTGCCGAAGTGCAAGTGAATGGGATGAATTATTATCGAGTATATTTTGGTGATTTTGAAAATCCAGTGATTGCGATTGAAGCCATGAATCGTCTAAAAGGATTAGGCCACGAAGGATTTATTAAACAGATTAATAAATAGTTTTTGTGGGATTGATTTGCTAAGACTTTGAGTTACATAGATATCAAAAAAATATACTACTATGAAAAAGAATATTATTGTCATCGGGAGTGGGTTTGGAGGCTTGGGCGCCGCATCTCGATTATTATCGGCGGGTCACGACGTAACCATTTTAGAAAAGAGAGATAAACTAGGTGGAAGAGCCTATGTTTACGAGCAGAATGGCTTCAAATTTGATGGTGGACCAACCGTTATAACCGCTCCATTTCTGTTTGATGATATTTGGACAGCGGCTGGCAAAAAACGAGAAGATTATGTTGAATTCGTTCCATGTGACCCGTTTTATAGAATCTTTGATCACACCGGTAAAAGCTTTGACTATAATAATGATCATGAATTCACTCTAAAAGAAATTGACAAATGGAGTCCCGAAGACAAACAAGGATACGAGGACTTCTTAGCGACTACGAAACCTATTTTTGATAAAGGGTTCACTGAACTAGCGGACAAGCCATTTTTAAAGGTTAGCGATATGTTAAAAGTAGCGCCAGACCTTATCCGACTACAATCGCATAAAAATGTATACAAATATGTGTCCCAGTTCATCAAAAACGATTTTTTACGACAGTGTTTTTCATTTCACCCACTATTAGTGGGAGGGAATCCCTTTGATACCACCTCTATTTACGCTATGATTCATTATCTCGAGCGGGAGTGGGGGGTTCATTACGCATTGGGCGGTACTGGAGCCATTGTGAATGCATTTGAACAATTAATTACCGAACAAGGGGGGAAGATCCACTTAGAAACCGAAGTAGATGAGATTCTTATTACGAATGGTAAAGCAACGGGCGTGCGCCTCGGCAATGGAGAAATTATGGAGGCCGACACGGTAGTATCTAATGCAGATGTGGCCTTTACCTATAAAAATATGATTAAGCCCACGCATCGCAAAAAGTACACGGATCGAAAAATTGCACGTACCAAATACAGTATGTCGCTGTTTGTTATTTACTTTGGTACTAATAGGCAGTATCGAGATCAAGGACTAGCGCATCATAACATCATCTTAGGCCCTCGATACAAAGCGTTATTGGATGATATCTTCGACAAAAAGATAGTGGCTGAGGATTTTTCGCTTTATCTGCATATGCCTACAATTACCGATCCAAGTATTGCTCCTGATGGGCATGAAGGATTTTATGTGCTCTCACCTGTGCCTCACTTGGATAGCGGTACTGACTGGGAAAGCTTTGCTCCTACCTATAAAAAAGCTGTTATGGACTTTTTAGAAGAGAATTATCTGCCTGATTTGTCCAAACACTTGGTCGCGGAACATTACATCGATCCCCTCCACTTCCAAGATGTACTAAATAGTTACAAAGGATCGGCCTTTTCTGTACAGCCCATTCTAACACAATCGGCATGGTTCCGACCCCACAACAAATCCGAAGACGTGGATGAGCTTTACTTCGTTGGAGCCGGGACACACCCAGGAGCAGGACTCCCAGGCGTACTATCTTCCAGCATAATTGCACAAGACCTCATTGGCCCGGCTTAACTAGATTTCAGTCAGAACAAATATGCTTTTATCCTTGTAAGCTTTTTTGAAGATTGTCCCAATCTTGTAAGAAACGCTCGAGGCCAGAATCGGTTAATGGATGCTTTAGCAGACCAGTAATCACACTCAAGGGCATAGTCGCTACGTCCGCACCCGCCTTCGCGCATTCTAACACATGCATTGGGTGACGCACACTTGCTGCTAACACTTCGGTCGGATACCCATAATTCAAATAAATTTGAACGATATCCTCAATCAGGGTCATTCCATTGGTACTTATATCATCCAGTCTCCCAATAAATGGCGAAATATAGGTGGCCCCTGCCTTTGCTGCGATGAGAGCTTGTGTTGCTGAAAAACAAAGAGTACAGTTGGTTTTGATTCCTTCTTCGCTGAACGTTTTAATGGCTTTTATTCCATCTTTTATTAGGGGAATTTTAACTACCACATTATCCGCGATTTCTGCTATAGCTCGACCTTCAGCCATCATTTCTTCATAAGTAGTAGAGACTACTTCGGCTGAAACATCACCCTCAACGATATCACAAATTTTCTTAATGTGCCCTTCAAAATCCTTTACTCCAATTTTGGCACATAAACTGGGATTGGTTGTCACTCCATCTAACACACCTAAGTCATGTGCTTCCTGTATTTCTTCTAAATTTGCAGTGTCAATAAAAAATTTCATTGGATTGGGTTTGGTTGTATAATAACGTAATAGGTTCTTATGCTTCTTTTTGTTTTTTATTCTAATCTATTACAGAAACAAAATAACGAAACATTCGGCTCAAATCTATCCAATTCAAGATTTTACGTTGCTTTTTTTTACATGTTCAGTGTATCGAATGATGAACGTAATGCCGAACTTTATGCGTTCTATCAATTCAACAACTCCTACTTTTTAGTAGCTGGTTACCCTATTTACGTACTAAATATCTTTATTGTGAAAAAAACACTGTTTCTCTTACTTATTCCATCTTTGCTTGTTCTTAATTGCGGGGGTGATGACGAGACTTCTAACGGAAGACCTGATTTTAGCCGATTTGGTGGCTTCTCAGCAAACCGAAGCACGAGCGTCGAAACAATGACCGTTGAACTAAGTACCATTTCGGATCAAGTCCGCTCTTATGGTTCGGTTAAAGCACAAAATTTAGTAAGTGTGAGTCCACAGGTTACGAACAGACTAACTAATATATATGTAGATTTAGGCGATACTGTTCGAAATGGGCAATTAATGGCAAAAATATACGATAAAACCTTCGAGGATCAATTGAGTCAAGCACATGCTCAAGTAGAACAAAGCCGCATTATACTACGTCGCGATAGCATTCAATTCGAACGGCAACGCCAGCTACTCGAAAAGGATTTACTGAGCGATAGTGAATACGAAATTTCGTTTGCCACCTATCAGAATGCGGTAGCACAGCTAGAGTCGGCGAAAGCGTCATTAACCCAAGCCCAAGAGAACTTCAACAATACCGAGCTTAGAGCCCCAGTAAGCGGTGTTGTGGTGAAACGAACCCTTGAGGTAGGTGACTTAGCACCTTCGGGACAAGCACTTTTTGAACTCGCTAGCGACAGTGGTTTTGAAACCCGGATTTTCTTACCTGTACAGGATTGGCGTTCCGTTCGTGTCGGTCAAGGCGTGCAATTAAGGGTTTCTAACGATGCTAATGTCTCGGCGAGAGGGATTGTCACTAGAAAAAGCCCCCAATTAGACGCTACTACTGGCTTAGGAGAGGTGGTCATCACCTTAACTCAAACCGGTGGAAATATATACTCAGGGGTGCTAGCAGAAAACCTTATCAATATCCAGACAAAAAATAACGCCGTAGTCATACCTAGAGGTGCTCTGGTTGAGGTTATAGAAACCGTAGTAAATCCAGAGTCTAATACGATTGAGCTCGAGCGTAGTTATTCAGTTTTTGTATCTAAAGGCGATAGTGTAGCCGAGCGTCGCATCCTTGAACTAGGGATTGAACAGGGCGATCGAATCGAAGTTCTCTCAGGATTACGTGCAGGGGATCAAATCGTTATCACTGGCCAACAAGGACTTGAAGAAGGTGGTCGTATTTCAGTGGCTAGCGGGGATTTATTTCAGTCGGCCGAAGAAAATACGATTCAACCCGAAGGAACATCGGCTGAAAATGGGGCTACAGAGCAAAGAAGTATGCAGCGACCAACTGAATCCAATGGCAGCCCATTTGCAAACTTAACCGAGGAACAGCGGGAAAAATTACGCACAATGAACCCCGAGGAACGTAGAGCATTTATCCAGCAACTCCGCGAAGCACGCAGTGATTCTACTTCTAACTCTTCCAACCGCTAATTTCTATGGGTGCACTATCTAAAATTGCGGTTGAACGGCCTATCACCTTGTTGATGACCACCCTGATTTTTGTGGGGTTTGGTATTTATGGCCTTCAAAATTTACGTTTGAATCTGTATCCGGATGTATCGTTTCCCACCATCACGGTGTATACAAGCTACGAGGGAGTAGCTCCTGAGGATATTGAAACCTTGGTAACCCGACCCATTGAAGAATCGGTAGGTAGTATTAGCGGTATTCGTCGAATACGTTCCCTATCGAGTCAAGGCGCCTCCGTTGTGAAATTAAATTTCAACTGGGGTACTGATTTATATGAGGCCGAAAACGATGTTCGGAAACAGTTAGGTTTTGTAGAGAGATCTATTCCGGATGATGCACAATCCCCTCTGGTATTTTCGTACGATCCTAACCAAGAACCTATCGTTGTGCTGACGCTAACAAGCAACGCTCGAAGTCCACGTGATTTACGCACCTATGCCAACCAAATATTAGAGCAGCGTATTGAGCGGGTGAACGGTATAGCATCCGTAGAAACCTCCGGGGGGTTGGAGAGGCAAATCAATGTGACTATCGACAATGAAAAAATGCTTCTGCATAATATCACCATTGCAGAAATAGCAGCTAAACTCGCACAAGAGAATATCCAGGTCCCTGCTGGTCAGTTATCCGAAGGTAATACGATCTACAGCCTTCGGACCATTGGTGAATTCAAAAATATTGATCAAATTCGAAACACTATTATAACCGTTCGAGAAGGGCAGGCACTTCTTCTCAAAGATATTGCTCTGGTGGATGATGGAATCGCACAACCTATCGGTAACGTACATATTGACGGCGAAAATGGTGTGATTTTGAATGTGTATCGCCAAAGTGACGCTAATGTTGTTTCTGCCGCAACAGATGTGATTGAAAGTCTAGATGACATTAAAAAAAGTCTCCCTCAAGACGTTCAAATCAAAGTTCTTACTAACAAAGCCGAGTTCATTGAACAAAGTATTCAAAACCTATTGTTGACGGGTATTCAGGCGGTTATATTGGTTGTATTAATTCTTTTGGCTTTTTTACGTAGTGGTCGCTCCGCACTTATTATAGCCATTTCCATACCTGTGTCAATCATCACCACGTTTATGGTAATGGATTTTGCAAATCTTAGCTTGAACATAATTTCATTATCTGGGCTCACCCTAGCCGTTGGAATGGTTGTGGATGATGCTGTGGTGGTGCTTGAAAATATTTTTCGGTTTCGGGAAGACGGTGCCGATCGTAAAACCGCATCCATTATGGGTGCTAGAGAAGTAGCAGTACCAGTTGTGGTTTCGACCTTAACGACCTTGGTAGTTTTCCTACCTATCCTTTTTGTCCCAGGCATTGCTGGATTTTTGTTTAGAGATTTAGCCTTGACCATCTCTTTTTCCCTCTCGGTTTCATCTTTGGTGGCCTTGACCCTTATTCCAATGATGACCTCGATCTTCTTTAAAACGGAAAAAACTAATTTTGAAGCCAAAAATAAAGTAGCCGATTTTTTGTCCCGATTCTTAGTAGGACTGGAAAATCGATATCGTTCATTTCTTAATCGTCTTATACAGCGTAGCGGTATGGTTGTATTTGCAGCCTTATTTCTTTTTGGGGCAACACTACCCATTTTCTATCAATTAGGCGGGGAATTTTTTCCTAGGGTGGATGAAAATGCATTCACCTTGGAGGTACAACGAGAACCGGGCGTAAATCTATTCGAATTAGAACGATCCATTAGGCAGGTTGAATCCATTATCGAGCAAAAAGTACCCGAAGCCCGACTAGTAGTAGCCGATTACGGTGACAAAGAGGGTATCGAAGGCGCCGATAATCCAGGCGGATATAGAGGAACCATTCGAGTAGAACTTGTGGGGCAAAAAGAGCGCAAACGGGGACAGTTTGAAATTACTCAAGCCCTACTCGGTTCACTCGAACAAGTGCCTGGGGTTCAGATTAAAGAACTAATTATTGATCCTCTTAGTCCAGATGGTGAAAACGGGTTAATGGTTCAGATATTCGGCTATGACCCTGAGCTAAAAAAAGAACTCACCGTAGGGGTAAAAGAGCGTTTAGCCAGCATTGAAGGAGTGGCGAATTTATTTTCCAGCTCCGATCAAGGAAGGCCTGAACTCCGGCTTATTATGGATCGTGAGCGAATTTCTCGTGTAGGTATGAATACCAATCAAGTAGCTTCTGCTGTCAGTGATGCGGTAAAAGGAAACATTGCTACTAGTTTTGTTGATCAAGGAGTAGAGTTTGAAGTATTGGTAGAGTTGGACGCTAAAGACAAATCCGAAACACTGGATTTGTCTAATATTCAAATTCAAACGCCTGCCGCTGGGTGGATGCCTTTAAAAAATCTTGCCCGCTTAGAGCGCTATACTGGACCTACTAATGTCATGCGCATTAATCAAGAACGAGTCACAGAAATCACCGCTGAATTAGCTGGAACTGATCTAAAGGCCGCATCCGATCAAGCAAGAATACTGCTGGATCAGGTTGATTGGCCTGATGGCTATCGTTATGAATTAGCCGGTACAGCGGAAGAACAAGCCGAATCTTTTGGTTTTCTTCTACTTGCTTTTGCGATTGCAGGAGTATTAACCTACATGGTAATGGCCTCTCAATTTGAGAGTCTGGTAGAGCCCTTTATTATTCTCTTTACTATCCCATTAGCTCTGAGTGGGGTGTTACTTATGCTTTGGGCAACAAGCACCTCTATAAGCGTAACTTCCATGGTCGGTCTTATTCTACTAACCGGTATTGTAGTCAATAATGGAATCGTCATGATTGACTACATTAAAATTCTACAAGCAAGGGGTATGGAACGTAACTTAGCTATTGTTACCGGGGCAGTAAGACGTTTACGTCCAATTCTCATGACCGCATTCACCACTATTTTATCCATGGTTCCTCTCGCATTAGAAATTGGTTCCGGATCAGAAACCTGGAGCCCAATGGCACGCACTGTTATTGGTGGATTGACCATGTCAACCATCCTCATGTTATTTGTAGTGCCTTGTTTATACCTTATCATAAATAGTATGGTGGAACGCTTAGGTTTCGATGCCGTTCACAAATCAGATCCTTTAGCCGACGATCGAGATGAGCCAGTACCAGCAACAATCTCTCTAACCCAAGGGGAATAGGAGTTAATAATGAAACAATTCAGTGTAGCGGGTTCCATTTTACGACGTCCGATAACCGTTATTATGATCACGGTTATCATGACAGCATTTGGAATTTTTTCCCTGCAAAATCTGCGGGTTACCCTTTTCCCCTCCATTAACATTCCTATACTGGCTATTTCAACTGGGTATCAAAATGTATCTCCAGAAGATATAAATCGGATTTTGGTGAACCCAATCGAGGGGGCTGTTTCGGCTATAGAGGGGATCGAAAGCTTAGAAGCACGGATAAGTAGGGGAAGTGCCTTTATCATCATGCGACTGAAGGATGGTACCGATATTCGGAAAACCGAACTTAAAGTACGTGAAGCACTCGATAACGTACGCAATGAATTACCCCGCCAGGCGAGAGAACCCGTTATTTTCCAGTTCGATCCGGAAAACAGACCCATTATGAAATTAAGTATTGATGCCAGTAATCGTGGCTTAGACGAACTCCGTAATTTAGGCGTCGAAATTGTGGAACCCCGATTAGAACGGATTGATGGACTTGCATCTGCGGAGACTCAGGGGGGATTAGAACGACGTATTTACGTGGATGTATCTCCGATGTCACTGGCACAGTATAATCTTTCACCAGCCAATGTGGAAAATGCACTGCGGTCAAACAACGCGCAATTACCTATTGGTAATGTGATTTCGGATCGAATAAGTTATTCGGTAAGGGTTCAATCTACTTACACTAGTGTAGACGAAATAGCCAATACTATTGTACAAATTTCCGAAAATGGAGTGCCTATTCGGGTAAAAGATGTTGCTGACGTATCGGATGGATTCACTGACGTGACCTCTTTGGTCACCGTAAATGGTCGAAACAGTGTATCTGTGGATATTCAAAAAAGCTCCGATGCCAATACCTTGGATGTGGTAAATGCAGTAAAAGAAAGTTTGAGTGAACTAAATGACATAATGCCTCCAGGAGTTAATATCCAGGTTCTTTCGGACGAGGGGCGTAATATTGAAGACTCCATTAACAATCTGTCGCAATCAGCCATGAGTGCGTTAATTGTGGTTATTGCCATCATACTTATTTTTATGGGTGGCTGGAGAATATCACTAGTGGTTGCTACCTCTATTCCGGTATCCATCGCCGCGAGCTTCGCTGCTATGTATTTTGCGGACCTCACCCTCAATATTTTAACTATTTCTGCCTTGGCATTGGCCATTGGGCTTTTGGTGGATAATTCCATTGTAGTCACCGAAAGTATCGCACGGAAATTGGAAGAAGGCATGAGCAAATACGATGCCGCCTTAAAAGGAACCAATGAGGTTATCGGGGCTTTACTAGGCTCTACACTTACGACCTTGGGAGTCTTTATTCCCATTATCATGCTCAGCGGTGTCCAGGGCAGTTTTTTCCGTGAATTCGCCTTTACCATCTGCTTTGCCATTGGATTCTCCTTTCTATCTTCCATTATATTAGTTCCCGTCATTTCTCTTCTAGCCTTAGATGCTAAACAGTTTAGCCGTAACAACTGGGCCTTCCGAGGAATATCTCATCTCGAGCAACGCTATACTGGCATACTTCGTTGGATATTACATCATAAGTGGATTGCGGTAGTTTCCATGGTCAGTATAATTAGTGCCACTGGTTATTTATATAGCACTATAAATAAGGAAGGCTTTCCTGAAACCGATTCAGGAGAAATAGACATCGACATTACACTTCCAGAAGGATCTAAATTGGTTCGAACAATGGAAGTACTTGAAGCATTTAACGCCAAACTGGCTGATATGCCCGAGGTAGAAACTCGCATTGCCTCTATCGGCCGTTCACGTTGGACCGAACAAACCAATCGTGGAGAAATTAGCGTGGTCCTGGTACCTGAAAGTGAGCGAGAGATAAGTACCAATGACTTTTCCCTGCGTCTGCGGCAAGAATTAGTCGCGGCAGGGACCACGGTACGTGTGCGAGTCGAAGGAGGAGGACTTAATTTTGGTCGCGGATTTAGTTTTGGCGGTGGTTCCATACGATTAAGCCTAATTGGCCCGGAAATAGATGAATTAATCGCTATATCTGGAGAAATTGAAAAAAACTTGTTAGCCGACCCAGCGATCATATCCGTAGATAACGGGCGTACAGATCCGACACCTGAACTACATTTTTATGTAGATCGTGAACGAGTTGGCCGATTAGGTACCAACTTAAATACCATTGCCTCAAATTTGCGCACTCAAACACTAGGTAACCAAGCTGGATTTTACATAGACGAGGGGCGTGAAATACCCATCGAAGTTCGCTCAAGACGAGAAGCCCTCAAAAATAGGGAGGATCTATTTGATGTTGAAGTATTCCAATTAGGTGAACAGCGTATACCAATAGTGGCAGTTGGTGAGTTTGTTCCTACAGAGGGAGTTGATTCATTTCAGCGACGTGATCGTGAAACCATTTTAGATGTAAACATTCAGGTAGATGGAGATGCCAACGAATATCGCGAAAAAATTATCTCATTTATTCAATCAGAAATCGTACTACCTGAAGGCTATCGCTACGAGTTTACTGGAGGAACCTCTGAATCGGCCGAAGGATTTCAACAATTCTTCTTTGCCTTAATCGCTGCTGTATTGTTGATGTATATGATCATGGCGTCCTTATTTGAAAATTTCCGGGATCCCTTCGTTATTTGGCTATGTATTTTCATGGCAGCATTTGGTGCCTTAGCCTTTTTGGTCCTTTTGGGAGATCCACTATCTACTACAGCTCAAATTGGAATGTTCATGTTAGTAGGTATTATCGTGAACAATGGGATAGTACTGGTTGATTATATCCACTTAAACACAAAAGGAATCGCTTTTGACCCAACAAGGGGCTCAGAATATATGACACAAGTTATTGAGGCATGTAGACGTCGTATGCGCCCTATACTGTTGACCGCTATCACTACAATCTGTTCGATGATACCTTTATCTTTGGAATTAGGTTCAGGTGCTGAAATTTGGTCCCCATTAGCTAAAGCAGTTATTGGTGGTCTATTATTTGGAGCTGTACTTACCCTATTCATTACCCCAGCCCTATCTGTTGGGTTTAATCAAAGCATCAATTGGGTTAAGCAACTTCGTAAAAAGCACATCGTATAAAAGGATGTTAGTGACATTAGACAATAGTCGTCAGATTTTATATACTAAAAGAAAAGGAGTAGTTATGAGTAAAACAGAAAGTTTTTTAACTGGATTGATAACAGGAGCTCTAGCGGGTTCGATTATAGCATTATTATACGCACCAGACACGGGTACAAATACGCGGAAAAAGTTGAGCTATCAGGTGAGTCACTATAGAGATGAGCTAATCGATCTAATTGGTGAGTTGCAGAAAGAAAAAGACAAGCTTATGTCAGAAGCAAAAGAAAAGGGAGAAAAGGTGGTCTCAGAAGCAAAGAAAAAAGCCGATGACCTTATTAAAGAAGCCGAGCACCTATTAGAAACAATAGACCAAGCGCCAAAAGCGTAGTAGTATTTACGCGCCCACGATTGATACTCTGTTAACCACATATTTCTTGATAGATATTTCAGCTAGTCTTTAACATTATAGCATAAAAAAAGCCCCTTCTGATTACTCATAAGGGGCTTTAATTTTTAAAGCGTATTGGTTAGAATAAGTAGCTACTATTCTTCAGCCATAGCTTCTGTATCCTCGCCACCAAGGGCTTCAAATACTTTTGCCACTTCTTCCTCACCTTCTTCCATATCTTTACGAGATCCAACGATAAGTTCGTTGTACTCACGAAGACCAGTACCAGCAGGCACTTTATGTCCAACAACCACATTTTCTTTGAGGCCACGGAGATAATCACGTTTAGCTTCAATGGATGCTTGAGTCAGAACCTTGGTGGTTTCTTGGAAAGATGCTGCTGAAAGCCAACTTTCTGTAGACAATGCAGCACGAGTTATTCCAAGTAGAATTGGTTTAGAAATAGCTGGCTTAGCTTCTAACACCTGTAATTCGGCTTTATCTTCTTTGATCAGTTGATTATTTATCTCCCGAACTTCACGGCGATCTAATATGGTGCCTTTCTTAAGTTCACTTCCACCTGGATCGCGAACAACAAATTTACCAATTAATTCATCGTTTCGAGTATTAACCTCGAAGCGATCTACTTTATCACCTTCAAGATACATTGTATCACCTGGATCGGTAATCTCTACCTTTTGCATCATGGTACTCACGATAACTTCGATGTGCTTATCGTTAATTTTCACCCCTTGCAAACGGTACACTTCCTGTATTTCATTCACCAAATACGATTGAACCGCATATGGGCCTAAGATATTAAGAATATCTTGTGCAGGAATAGTCCCATCGGAAAGTGGTTGCCCAGCCTTCACAAAGTCATTTGACTGCACTAGAATATGCTTACTTAATGAAATTAGATATTTCTTTTCATCCGTACCGTCCTTTGAACGAACGATTACTTCTTGAGAACCTCTTTTACGGGCACCCATTTCTACAATACCATCAATTTCACTTACTGCTGCTGGCTCACTTGGTGAACGGGCTTCAAACAGCTCAGTTACTCGGGGTAGACCGGCAGTAATATCCTTGGATTTGCCAGTAGCTCGTGGAATTTTAGCCAAAATCTGTCCAGCAGCTACTTTTTCACCATCCTCAACAACAATGTGAGTATCTACGGGTAGAGTACTCTCACGTAAGCGATCACTACCACCTTTAATGACTAAGGTAGGTACCAGACTACGATCTTTAGAGTCTGTAATTACCTTCTCACGGTGACCCGTTTGGGCATCCGTATCTTCGGTAAAGGTAACACCCTGGATGATATCTTTGTAGGCAACTTGGCCATCAATTTCAGAAAAAATTAGGGCATTATATGGATCCCACTTACAAAGTTGAGCTCCTTTAGGCACCATATCTCCCTCTTCGACCATCATTTCACAACCGTAAGGTACATTGTAGCTAATGAGCATTTTACCCTCTTCGTCTACAATTTTAAGCTCTCCGGCACGGCTAAGAACAACGTTATGCTCTTCTTCACCATCATTGAATTCAACTACACGAATGTTTTCGAATTCAACTTTCCCATCAAACTTAGCCTTGTGCTGAGAATCAGCTTCTAAACGAGAAGCAGTACCCCCAACGTGGAAAGTACGTAAGGTTAGCTGAGTACCTGGCTCACCAATAGACTGGGCAGCGATTACACCTACTGCTTCACCTTTTTCAACTACAGTACCTCTAGCAAGATCTCGGCCGTAGCATTTTGCACAAACACCACGCCCTGTCTCACAAGTTAGCACCGAGCGTATTTCTACTTCCTCTATAGAAGTCTCGGCAATTTTCTTAGCCACTGACTCATCAATCATTTGATTAGCCTTACATAGTAGCTCATCGGAGATAGGATCGTAAACATCATGCAGAGAGAAACGACCTATAATTCGATCTTCTAAACGCTCTATGACATCTTCATTATCCTTTAATGCTTGCATTTTGATACCACGTAAAGTACCACAATCATCTTCAGTAATGATAACATCCTGAGAAACGTCCACTAATCTACGCGTTAAATAACCCGCATCAGCTGTCTTAAGGGCGGTATCGGCAAGACCTTTACGCGCACCGTGAGTCGAAATAAAGTATTCAAGTACCGTCAAACCTTCTTTGAAAGAAGAAAGAATTGGGTTTTCAATAACTTCATTTCCCTGTTGCATAGAGCTTTTCTGTGGCTTAGCCATAAGTCCACGCATACCGCCTAACTGACGAATTTGTTCTTTCGAACCACGGGCGCCAGAATCGGCCATCATAAATACAGGATTAAATCCTTCTCTATCATCTGCAAGAGCTTGGAACAATGTTTCAGAAACCCGGTTGGTAGTACTGGTCCACTTATCAATAACCTGATTATAGCGCTCATTATCAGTGATAAAACCCATCTCATAACGGCCTTGAATATCCGTTACTTCGTCTTTTGCACTATTAATTAGGTTAGCTTTTGCATCAGGAATGATAATATCCTCTAAGCTAAAGGATAGACCTCCTAGGGTGGCATTCTCGTATCCAATTCGCTTCATATCATCTAAGAAAGCCGATGCTTTTGCTGTACCTACGCGGGCATGAATCTCACCAATGAGTACGCGTAATTCTTTTTTACCAAGGGTCTTGTTGATGAATCCCATTTCCGGTGGAACAATCTCATTGAATAGTACCCGACCGGTAGAGGTTTTCACCACCTCTTTTACCTCTTCACCTTGTTCATTCTGATAGTTTACACGAACATTGATCTTCGAGTGTACTTTTATCTGACCTTGATCAAAAGCAATAATAACTTCTTGTGGCGAAGAGAAGGTTTTACCCTCACCTTGCTGTCCACTTCTTGGTTTTGTTAGGTAGTAAAGTCCTAAAATCATATCCTGTGATGGTACCGCAATCGGTCCGCCACTCGCAGGACTTAAGATGTTGTGGGAGCCAAGCATCAATATAGAAGCTTCTAATACGGCATCGTGACTCAACGGTAAATGAACAGCCATCTGATCCCCATCAAAGTCAGCATTAAATGCTGTACAGGCCAATGGGTGAAGTCGTATTGCCTTTTCTTCAATTAAAACTGGCTGAAAGGCTTGTATTCCCAAGCGGTGAAGGGTTGGGGCCCTGTTTAACATAACGGGATGTCCATCAATCACATTTTCAAGAACTTCCCATACAACGGCATCGCGTCGATCAACTACTTTCTTAGCACTCTTAACGGTCTTAACGAAGCCACGCTCTATAAGTCGTCGAATGATGAATGGTTTGTATAGCTCAACCGCCATTTCTTTTGGCAGACCACATTCATGCATTTTTAATTCAGGACCTACAACGATTACCGATCGTCCAGAATAATCTACCCGTTTACCTAAAAGGTTTTGACGGAAACGACCACTCTTGCCTTTGAGCATATCGCTAAGAGACTTAAGTGGACGATTGTTGTTACGAACTGCATTTGATTTTCTAGAGTTGTCATAGAGCGAATCAACTGCCTCTTGAAGCATTCGCTTCTCATTACGTAATATAACATCCGGGGCTTTTATATCGATCAATCGTTTGAGTCGATTATTCCGGATGATAACACGGCGATATAGATCATTTAAATCAGAGGTTGCAAATCGACCCCCTTCTAAAGGAACTAGAGGACGTAATTCAGGGGGAATTACCGGAATAACTCGCTGCACCATCCACTCTGGGCGGTTTTCTGTATGTTTGGCTGCTGCTCTGAATGACTCTATAACCTGAAGCTGCTTTAATTTTTTCTTCTTACGCATCTGTGAGGTTTCTTGTTTTACCTCTTCTCGTAAGTTAAAAGCCATCTCATCCAAATCTAAGTCAGCAAGCATAGCCTCTAGAGCTTCAGCGCCTTCTTTTACTACAAAGCGTTCATCGTCATCCTCGTCCAAATCAAAATGCTCTTCTGGTAGTTGATCAAGAATGTCGTATTTCTCTTCCTCGGTAATAAAGTCACCTTTATTGTACCCTAAGTCCTTCGCCATACCAGGATTAATAATCACGAACGTCTCGTAGTATACAATCTTGTCTAGATTCTTAGAGGAAAGGCCTAACAGGTATGCAATTTTGTTTGGAAGGGATTTGAAGTACCAAATATGAACAGTAGGAACGGTCAGGGTAATATGCCCCATACGTTCTCTACGAACAGCTTTTCTGGTAACCTCAACACCACAACGATCACAGATTATTCCTTTGTAACGAATTCTCTTGTACTTCCCGCAGTGGCATTCATAATCCTTGACAGGACCAAAGATTTTTTCACAAAACAGTCCATCCATTTCTGGCTTGAAGGTTCTGTAGTTAATGGTCTCAGGCGTTAGGACTTCCCCATGTGAACGTGACAGAATTGCTTCTGCAGAAGCTAAGGAAACTCCTATGCTATTGAAATCGTTGGTTACTGCTAATGTCTTTGTAATTGGCAAAATATTCTCCGTTTAATAATTAACAGTGTTTAATCTAAATGTATTTCAAGGCCTAGCCCCATGAGCTCACGGAGTAATACCTTAAAGGATTCTGGAACATCACCATCAGGTAAGTTTTCACCTTTAACAATGGCTTCGTACACTTTTGAACGACCCTTCACGTCGTCACTTTTAACCGTTAGCATCTCTTTTAGGATACTTGAAGCACCATATGCGTAAAGTGCCCACACTTCCATTTCACCAAGTCGCTGACCACCAAACTGCGCTTTACCGCCTAATGGCTGTTGCGTAATGAGTGAGTATGGACCGATGGAACGTGAATGCATCTTATCTTGAACCAAGTGATTCAATTTAATCATATAGATATATCCTACGGTAGTCTGCTGCGAGAAAGCTTCTCCACTTCTACCATCAAATAAGGTCACTCGACCATCCTCTGGTAAACCAGCATCGTTAAGCTTCGCTTTCACATCATCCATAGTTGCACCATCGAAAACAGGGGATGCAAAGGTAGTACCTAGCTTTTTGGCAGCCCACCCAAGTATGGTTTCATAAATTTGACCCAAGTTCATTCGCGATGGTACCCCAAGTGGATTTAAACAAATATCTACTGGAGTTCCGTCTTCCATGAATGGCATATCCTCTACAGGGACAATCTTAGCAACAACCCCTTTGTTACCATGACGACCCGCCATCTTATCTCCCACCTGTAACTTTCGCTTTTTAGCGATGTATACTTTGGCTTTCTGGATAATTCCGGGTGGTAGTTCATCTCCCACTTGAATAGCAAAGGTACGTCGTTTCGCCTCGCTGTCAATTTCTCTTCGAAGTTCACGATAGTTGTGGAAAAGTAATTTTACATGCTTAACCAGTTCTTTATCGGTAGCCCAATCGATATTTTCATTGATATTTACTGGATCAATTTCTTCGAAAACTGATTTTTTGTATTTCTCACCTTTGGGAATCAATTCAACTTTAGAGTAGTCATATACTCCGGGAGATGTTTTATCTCTAAGCAGTGAGTACATCTTATCTGCCCATTGCTGATTCAGTTCCGATAACTTATCAGTGTGACGCTCATTTTCCACTTCAACACGCTTTTTCTCCTCTTTTCTGGAAATAAGCTCATCGCGTTTGCGGCTAAACAGGCGCGTATCAATAACAGTCCCCGATACTCCTGGAGGAGTTTTAAGAGAAGCATCTTTTACGTCACCCGCTTTGTCACCAAAAATAGCACGCAGTAACTTTTCTTCCGGTGTTGGATCGGTTTCACCTTTAGGAGTGATTTTACCCACTAATATATCGCCTGGAGCAATTTTTGCGCCTATACGAATCATCCCTTTTTCATCTAAGTTACGTGTAGCTTCCTCAGATACATTAGGTATTTCGCGGGTTAATTCTTCTTCACCTCGTTTGGTGTCTCTAACTTGTTGCTCAAATTCAGTGATGTGTATAGAGGTGTAGATATCTTCTTGAACGATACGCTCACTGATAACAATAGCATCCTCAAAGTTATATCCACGCCAAGGCATAAAGGCCACTAAGAGGTTTCTACCAAGGGCTAGTTCACCACCATCTGTAGAACAACCGTCTACAATAGCTTGGTTTTTCTTTACGCGGTCGCCAATCTTAACGATCGGTCGCTGATTTGTAGCAGTATCTTGGTTGGTACGGGTAAACTTTTCTAGTTCGTAACTCTTGATACCGTTATCAAAGTAACAGTTTTGTTCTTGTTCACTGCGATCATATTTCACACGGACTTCAGTCGCACTAACATATACCACTTCACCATCGGCTTCGGCAGTAATAATTGCTCTTGAATCACGTGCCGCCCGATGCTCTAAACCAGTTCCTACCACGGGCGCTTCAGGCCTTAGTAGTGGCACTGCTTGACGTTGCATGTTCGAACCCATTAGGGCACGGTTGGCATCATCATGCTCAATAAATGGAATGAGTGCGGCTGCAAGTGATGTAATCTGGTTAGTTGCAACATCCATGTATTCGATTTCATGAATACGGGCTTGCGTATAGTTACCTTCTCGCATGCGAGAGAACACGGTTTCGTTAACAAAACTACTATTCTCATCTAGTTCGGCATTTGCCTGTGCAATAACCGTTTCGTCTTCCTGTTCAGCGGCTAAATACTCTACGTCTTTACTAACTTTTCCATCCTTAACTTTTCTGTACGGTGTTTCAATGAATCCGAAGTCATTTACCTTGGCATGGACACAAAGCGATGAAATAAGACCGATATTAGGTCCTTCCGGTGTTTCAATAGGACATAAACGTCCATAATGAGTGTAGTGAACATCACGAACTTCAAAACCGGCACGTTCTCGAGTTAGACCACCTGGGCCAAGTGCCGACATTCGTCTTTTGTGAGTTAGCTCTGCTAATGGATTGGTTTGATCCATGAACTGGGATAGCTGATTGGTACCAAAGAACGTATTAATTACACTAGATATGGTACGAGCATTTACTAAATCCTGAGGAGTTAATTGCTCGGCGTCCCGTGAATTCATTCGTTCTTTAATAGTCCGAGCCATACGTGCTAAACCAATTGCAAACTGTTGACCTAGCTGTTCACCTACCGTTCGGATACGTCGGTTACTTAAGTGGTCAATGTCATCGACCTGAGATTTTAAATCCTTGAGTCGAATAACCTCTTTGATGATGGCAACAATGTCTTCTTTGGTCAGATACTGAACATCGGTACGGTCTTGATGAAGTCGTTTGTTAAGTCGGTAGCGCCCAACCTCTCCCAAATCGTACTTTTTATCACTAAAGAATAGACGTTCAAGAATAGCTCTTGAGGTTTCTGGATCCGGCATTTCGCCCGAGCGTATCTGCTGATAGACTTCTCCAAGTGCTGTATGCTCATCATGAGTAGGATCCTTTCTAAGCGTGTTCATCATAACGGAACGCTCAGATTCTTCACTCGTAATTTTCTGAATCAATATTGACTTTAAGCCTGACTCTTTTATTAGTCCGTAGTCGTCTTCAGTAAGTTCATGATCTCGTTCTAATTGGGTGACTCGCTTGGTAGCTTCGGTAACCTCACCGGTTTCATCATCAACCACTTCTTCAGTAACTTCAGTGGTAATATTTTCGGCCAAACGCTTTCCAACAAGATTTTTGTTGTAATCAGCTTTTGTACCGAATTTTACCGATTCAGACAACTC
>JAGYJQ010000071.1 GCA_018401935.1 Balneolaceae bacterium | reverse complement strand
GCCGCTTAGCCTTTAGCGTATAGCCCCTATATGGGGGCTATGCGATAAGGGTTAGCCTTATCACTTTCCTAATCAACCTTAAAGGGGTTAAACAATGATTAAGCATATTGATGACGTACAGATACCTGAATACTTACTACCAGCCCTTATCAATGGGGACACTAGCGACTTATCAGGTACAGAAGAAAATGACCTTGAGGTTTTCCTACTCGACTATCAAGACTATGAGGGGCTTATTTTTGACTATAAGGGAGAACCCTACTTTTCATGGTCTAACCCGGTGACTGGGCTTAGCTGTACTGTGATCGACGTTAGCATCTACGGCCATGCTGTCGAAGGGGTTGACCATGCTTAACGCTATCAAGTTTATTCTGTGGTCTGTAGGCTTCTACGGTAGCCTTTGGCTAATTCTGGTACTCGGCACCATAGCCGGGTTTTAAGGGGAAAATTATGACCTACAAAAACAGACAACAAGCTATTGATGCGCTTAACTCTCAGCCTTTTACCCTAAGCTGCCGAGCTAGACATGAAATTGTGCCAGTCTACAAACGGAACATACTAGGGGAAAAAATAAGCCCTAAGCCTATAGGCTACGGTTACAGATTAAAAGGCTAACCCTTTAACCCTCTTATAAGCCCCTCTAGGGGCTTTTCTTTTATGGTCTAGGGCTAACCTATGCCCTAAGCATAGAAAAGGCTTGCAAGGGCTTATAAGGGGCTTAATGCTAGGGCTATGCTCTAAGCATGTCCTGAGCATGTCCTTGGCACAATCATTTAGACATACAACCACGGTAAAGCTGGACAAGCGCCCCTTGTTGGGGCTTGCCTTACCTATTTGGTCATTCCATTTTGCTGTAGCCAATTGGATATGGCATAACAGATTGGATACGCAGTTTACCCGTGCGCACAGGCGTGCATGGACTGGATGCGGCACCATTGGATCGCTAATAGCGTTTAGTCAATCGCCAATAAGTCCTACTGTCGAATGGTTTGTGGTAACC
>JAGYJQ010000070.1 GCA_018401935.1 Balneolaceae bacterium | reverse complement strand
ACCGATGCCAATTACCAAGCTAAAACGGTGAGCTATACCCTTAGGGTAGATCCATTGGGGGTAACGGTCACACCGGCGTCTACCCAGTCAAAAACTTATGGCGAGCTAGATACCACCATTGACTATACCACTTCTCCAAATGGAGCCTTATCTAATAGTAGTACCGTTACTTTTACAGGGACTTTGAGTAGAACCGCCGGAACAGATGCGGGTACTTATTCCATTACCATAGGCACGCTTACGAATACCAACTATACCCTTAGCTTAACAGAGACAGATTACACCATAAACCGAAGACCTATTACGATTAGTGCAGCAGCAAAGACCAAGGTGTATGGCGCTACTGATCCAAGTCTCACGCATGCTATTACAGCCGGAAGCATTGTTTCAGGAGACAGTGCTAGTGGCGTTTTAACCAGAACTGCTGGTGAAACCGCAGGTACCTACACCATTACCCAGAACATCCTTACGTATGGTAATAATTATGATGAGACCTACCAAGGGGAGTATTTAACCATTACCAATGCAACAGTTACGGTAACAGTGACTGATTATACCAAGGTGTATGACAATCAGTTTATAGAATCTTCCAACCTAAGTTTTACAGCTACAGGATTAGTGAATGGAGATACTATTGCAGACTTAGGGACTCCAGTGTATACCGTATCTGGAACGGCTACCAATACAGTGGGCACTTACTCTATAACCCTTAGTGGATTATCTCATCCAAGCTATAACATTGAATATGTAGGAGCCAATGCAACTATTACTCCTGCAACCCTGACCATCACGGCAGACACATTAAGTAAGACCTATGGAGATACAGATCCTGGTCTTACCCACACCACTATAGGACTCATTAGTGGAGACGCTTCTACAGGAACTTTAACCAGAACTGCAGGAGAAGATGTAGGCAGCTATACCATCTCTAACGACAACCTCACTTACGGAAACAACTACACCGAAGTTTTTGAGAGTGGTACGCTCACCATTACCACAAAAGCAGTTACGGTTACGGCAGATACTCAAACCAAGAACTTTGGAGATGTAGATCCAAGTCTTACCTATACGTCAAACCCAGCGGTAGGAACATCCCTTTCCAATGGAGATACGGTTGCTTTTACAGGTACGCTTTCTCGAACTGCTGGAGAAAATGCAGGCACCTATTCTATTACGATTGGAACACTTACTAATACGAATTACAGT
>JAGYJQ010000007.1 GCA_018401935.1 Balneolaceae bacterium | reverse complement strand
GTGAGGTATAACCAGTCAAACGGAAAAGCCCCGCTCCACCACGACCATCGGTGTCATCCCCTAGAATATCACCCTTAATTTGATCGTTACCATCGATTCCTTTGAAACTAGTAACGAAGGTTGTATCAAGGTCAGATTCGTGGAATAAACGCATTTGTACATCCATAGACTCACCCGCTTCGTCAAAGCCATGAAGGCCAGCAAAATAGTACATCACAGTTGTATCCATGGTGAACTCATAGACATCGATATCCCCTGCAGTAAAACTACCAGAAACCAATCGACCAGTATATTCTTGGTTCATAATTCCTGACATTGCTAACACATCGTCGATGTTGTCAGCGGTATCAAAGAAATTATTTGGCTCGGTTTCAGCGCGACCGGTGTAATCGGCAAATAATTTTTGTTTCATCATAAAACGATCGACATTGCTGATGTCTTTCATTCGTAGATATTCAGACTCTGCGCGAGCCAAAAAGTTTTGATCCCCTTCTGCTTTGCGTAATACTTCCTCATATTGAGGACCATATTTTGCCAAAAGCACAGGATCGGATACCTGCTGGGCAGATACCCCGGAGATGCCTAATAATAAAGCAAATCCTGCTATTAGTATAGTAACCTTTGATTTCATGGTTGTTTGTAGTTTATGATTGTTTTGATTGTATGTTGATTGAATAATCTATAGTGAGATTCCTACCGATATACGGTGCACCTTACCTAGCATGCCCCATTCAGAGAGGGCGTAATCGAAGGTGAATGATTCTGAGTGATTCAATTTATATTGGATACCAGCGCCCAAAGTGAGGCCATTGATATGATCTTTTTCAAACAAATTTTGGTAGCCTATACGGGCAAATACTAATTCTTTAAAGCCCCACTCCAGACCCATGTTCATACTTTCTGTTGAACCAGTCGGATGCATTAAATCAATGGCACTAGACACACTCATCGCTTCACCCTTCCAGTCATAGGCTAAACCAAATCTGAAAATCTGTGGGAGGGGATATTCTTCCGTTACATATTGAACAGGAATATTATTCACACCTTGATTTTGCAAATCCGGGTCAATAATATCCTTCAGGTTTTTTCCACCTATAGATATATCATCTCCTAAATTTGAAATACTAGCACCAATTCTAAGCCCATCAAGAGGTGTTTCGTAATTCACTCCAAAGTCAAAGCCCACACCCACCGCAGTTTCACTCCATATTCTCTGGCTAATGTATTTCGTGCTTACTCCAAAAGAAAAGGTATCGGTAAGTCGAGTCGCTAAGGATAGGTTTACGGCGAAATCTCGGGCATCGTAGAATTCCCCTGTCAAATCCCCATTGTCCGCTCGGACCGCTTGCTCAGGAACACCTAGGGTAGTAAAGCTTCCAGCTAAGACTGAGTTTATGGTTGTCAATGGTACAGCTACCGACGCAAAATTGAACGAGGTATTTGCGAGCCATTCCATGTTAGAAAAGCTAGTGGATACACCGTCTACAAAAGCTAAACCTGCTGGATTCCAATAAATCATATCCGCATTTCCGCGTTGAGCTGTATAAGCTCCACCCATAGCTTCGGCTCGTGCATTAACCCCAATTTCAAGAAAACTAGCCGCTACAGTACCTTTATTAGATACATTTTTCACAAATTCGACCTGGGCAGAAACATTAAGGCTGGTCAGGGAAAAGGCGATTAATAATAAGTGACGTATAGATAATTTCATGGTTTAATTATTTTATGAGGGCAAAACGTCCAACTTTTTCTCCAATACCGGGGGCATTCACATGATAGATGTACACCCCAAAAGCTACATCTAGACCATCCTCACTCTTTAGATCCCACGTTTTAAAACTTCCAAATTCGTTTGAGCTGTGATATAAGGTCTTGACCAAACGTCCACTCATCGTGAAAATGCTTATGGTAGCCTCTTGAGGTAGCATTCGGAAACGAATTTCTCTGGCACCTCTCCCCGGAAGTGTGGTATTCCTGGCTTCCAGGCTATTTACAGCTATATAAGGATCAGGAGCGACATGAATACTGTCTAAAACAGATTCATTTAAATCGTTTTGAACATAATTCCCCTCTACAGAAAATCGGACCCTATCAGAGCGGTTAAATGGTTTATCGGTAAGCATGTAAAAGACATCCCCGTTATTGGGCATTTCCAAGTCATAAACAGCATCCAAATTGTTTTTGATAGTGTTCACTTCCCCCACCTTAGCTACAGTGAAATTGATTCCAGACTCACTTAAAAGAGAATCTCTAACGGAATCATACCATGGCAATAGATAGTCAACAAAATCAATGTATTGTCTACCGCTTAGGTCGCTACCGTAGGGTAGCGTTTGAGTGGAGCGTACTTGATAGGCTCGAAGACTGTCATACAATAGATTTAAGTCATCTTGAATGGATTCAAGTACACTTGAAGAAGAAGATGAGAGTGATGTAGTAAATCTCCATGTGGACTCCGTATAAATGCGCCCCAATCCAGGTACATCAACCCCAGCGATTTTTATGTTAATCTGATCACCAGGAGACAACATTCCTCGAACGGTATCTTGGGGTAATTGTCTTTTCTCCGTAAATGAAAAGGGAACTGTGAAAGCAGTGTTGGGATTCGTGATATCCCAAATTTCGAAATTAGTAGGTATTCGATTGTTAGCATTGATAGACTTTGAGGTATCTACCCCTATTTCTGAAATCCGAATCTCGTAATCTCTAGGAACGTTGTTGTTGGATGCTCCATCAGCATCAACCACCGTTGTCATACGGGGAGCGCCTTTACTCCATCCAAGCTCTTTAACCTGCGCCTCAAGAGGGTTTTGAATGGTAAATTTCATGCCATCGTACACTCTAGCATTGAGCAGTGGTGTGTCAAAAATAGCCTCACCAGATGCAGTAGGATCACTCTCTATGACTACTTCCCCTGTAGTTACATTTGTGAGGCTAAACCCAGTGGTTACGCCATATTCTAGATATATCGAATCTTTCTCGAAAAATGAATTATCATCGGTAAAGCTAAACTCATAGGTGTAATTTTGAGCATTGGCAGAATCGGGGAGTAAAAAATCCACCTTGATATTTCCTGTACTTTTACCAGAAATAGTTTCTAAGCCATTCACTAAATCCGCTTCTACATAGCCTGCCGCTCTGGGTTGTGGGGTAACAACAGCTGTATTTCGATCGATGAATACCGGTCGTTGAAAGGCATCCACCTCTATTATTTTGGAACTCTCTGTGGGAGAGATTTCAGCTAAATTCTCAAAGACTGAAATTCCCTCACCATAAAAACTAGTGGCATACCCTTGATCCACAGAAACAACCGCATAGTAATAGGTACGGCCGTTGTCCACGTCATTATCAATATAGCTATACTCGAGTCCTGAGTCTGTACCCATATCGTAACTAACCCCAAAATTACCCACTTGAATGGGATGAGCACCTGCTAGGCCATTATCCAAATCGTACTGTACTAAAGGCTCCCATAGTAGTGGATTCCCAAAGGCATCTGATATGGTTTTGATGTCGTTGAATTCAGGATCGGTACTCTTGTACACTTTGTACATCTCAAAATCGAATCCGTAAATAGGATCCCTGGAACTTTCGGCACTTTCGTCCCAGACCAAGGTAACCTTACCATCACCTGGTACTGCCGTTAAGAATGGCCGTCTGGGAGGCTTCGAAAAATTATAGTCCGAATCATAGATATTCTGCATGGTTCGCTTATTCCGAAGCATATCGTCAAAATCATTACCACAGAAAAAAGCAATGGAGAAACGTTGTGCCGATTCTTTTTTAATCTCAACAATACCCGAACTGTAGGCGTAAATAATATCCGCTGTTTCCGTTGGTATGATAAATTCACTCTCTGGAACAGGTTGAATGTAATCGTTCCAAAACAGTTCATCATCATCCAGATCTTCATCAAAATTACTAGGCGTCCGAATGACCATGTTGGTTAAACCGATTTGATCAATTTCATCGTTATCAGTAAACTCAAAGTTAGGCTCACCTGGATCAGGTCTACCATTAGCTTCGGTTCCGTCGGCATCTGGCCCTGGATAATTTTCGTCTTCTGGTCCTAGTCCATCCGAACCAGTATCGTCGTTAATAGGCTCTATGTCGAGTATTCCATTTCCATTTACATCTTCACCCGGATCTAATTTGAAATTATTATTCAAATCTTCATTATCGTACACCCCGTTTAGGTTTACATCTTCCCAGGCTCTCCAGTCACCGTCATTATCAATACCGTCTTCTCTACTTTCATCGGTCATACCGTCTTCATCGTTATCTACGCCGTCTACCTCATTACCGGGACTTTCAAGAAACCCTACGCCTGCGTAGCCCACATTAAACCCATTTCTCACCAAATTTCTTTTACTCCACTGATAAGTGATATCATCCTTTGTATCGAACAGAGCGTTATTTGCACCGGTTTCTCCCCCAATATCATAGTCAACAATCATCCCGATAATACTTTCGGGTATATCTTTGCGACTAACATTTTTCACATCAAAGGTGGTGATAAAAATATCTTCCGCAAGTACACTAGCCCACTGATATTGCCGCGTCGAAACTTCCACTCCCAACCCTCTTCTACCACCGTTAGCCCAACTTCGTAGATCTGGTTCTCCGGTTGATGGATCCAGAAATGGTGCGTAAGGAAATTCGTCATTATCACGATCGTCAGCTAAATAATACGATTCCTGATCCGCACGCACATACGCCCCATAAGCCCCATTCCATCGCCCTGCTCTTACTCCAGGTCTAATATCATTTTCTTGCCTATCATCACCAGGATATGACTGAGGGGGCCAAAAGGCTGGCCATGTTTCGGGGAGATTCGATTGGGACGTGTACTCCGCTCTATTCTCTAAGACTAAATCGAGCTGCCCATTATTATTCAGGTCTTCTCCATCATCAAGTGTACCATTACCGTTCACATCTTCATTAAGTCCACCCACAAAATAATAGCCCGCATCTTCTAATCGCTGCCTGTCGTCTGGGTTATCGTTCAATCGATTAGAACTGCTTCGACTACCATACATGTTATAGAAGCCTGGTATTGGAGTAAAATGATATTTATGACTTCCGTCTGGACTACTATCTCCACCGCTCCGGTTGTAGCTATCCGATATTATGACATATTCATTTCCATCATCTGCTGTTACTTTTCCTCCAACAAGGAAACTCATGGTGTGACCGTACTCAACTCCAGAACCTTTAGGCCACGTAATTCTACTTGGAGACACATAACTACCCCAATAACCTGCAGAAATATTAATATTGGTGACATAGGGCACTTGAATTAGATTCCCTGTATGCATTCCACCACGAGTAAAGTTGCGCAATGATTGATTGGGAAGTGCATTTTTTGAGCGTACCTGAGAACGTTCTATGCCTCTCTCTAGTTTTTGTTGAATTTTAGCTGCCTCTTTTTCTTGGACCATATCGCCTTTAGACTGAGCTTTTAGCGTAACGCTAGGGGCACCCAGAATAATTGAAGTTAATATAAAACAGCTTATCAGAAGTTTTGTATTGCTGCACATTCGATTGAAAAGTGATAGATACATAGATTAAAACGCTAATTGTATAGAAATCAATATTTGTCTTGGGGGGGAGTACCAAGTTGGCCGAACGTCGTCTTCGGCGTCGGTAAATAATCCCACATAGTTGTTCACGAAAGAACGCTCTTCTTGAACATATGGAAGCCGAATTATTTGATCTGCTCTACCAGAGCCACTAAAGACAGAACGTTGGTTCAGATAGTTAATTAGATTATTTACTTGCAGTTTTAGTTGCATCTCATATTCTGAAATTCGGATACTTTTCTCGGCTGAAAAGTCCAGATTTAGCAGCAGGGGTTTGTTTTCTGAATTATCAAAGAAATTGTCTGGAAAATCTTTTAATTCATCAATAAATGATGGCGTATATGGCTGCCCAGTAGCTAACTGATTCACGATACCTACATTCCAATTACCTGGTTTTCCGATGGTGAAGTATGTATTTACCGATAACGTCTGGTCCCAATCCAACGCAATTATTTGACGGTCTACCACTACCGAACCTACCTCTCCAGAAAGACCTGGAACTATGATATCAGCTATGGCATTTGGATTTGAAGAAGAGCCTTGCGCGTCTTGATACGTAATATCAAATCCAGCTGCGTTTAAAATTCCTTTAGGCTTGGTAAACAATGCCAGAGTTCCACCTTTTACTAAACCGTAATCACGATTAACGGTTCGGTAATACCGCACACCGTCGGAGGTACTTAGGATTTCAAGCCCCAAAAGATTTCTTATATTTTTATAAAATAGATTAATATCCAGCCCAATAAAATCGGATACTTGCTGTTGGAGGCCCATTTCATATTTAACTGTGCGTTCCGGTATTAAATTAGGATTTCCGATGGTAGCCCCTTCTAATCTTCCAACATTGGTCGTTATATCAACAGGGTTTTGAAACAAGCGGCTATACGCTGGCATTTGAGTGAAATGACCATAGGCTACACGGAAGGCACCCCTATCCGATACAGGGAAGGAAATTCCCACCCTAGGGCTCAGATAAGTCTTAGCTTTTACTTGGTCTAGATTATCTTCCCTACCTATTAGCTCTGCTTGTTGGCGAGTGTTTACAATGAATTTTTCCTTGGTATCGTAGTACTCGAACCGAAGCCCTATCTTTACCACAAGATCACTTGCAAGCTCCATTTTGTCCTGAATAAACGCGGCAAATTCAATCGGTTGCTGCTCAGTAATTCTGGTTTGGTTGGTATAATCGGTTGCGATTACACGCTCTAGTTCGATTTTCTGCAAATCTGCTAGATATAAATCGAAATATGGATACTGCGAAGCGTCTCCAGGTCGAATCTCACTAGCCAGTTCATTTGAGTCTTTAGGATTTAAAAAGGCTAAACTGTTATTGATGTTCTTAAAACGGTTTGTCTTGAATTGGAACCCTGTTTTCAACTCATTGAAGTAATTAACTTGCCAGGTTACATCGCCACTGGCCAGCCATTGATCTTCTTCGAAGCGATATCTTCCATTTTCTGTTCCACCAAAATAAAAACCCGTAGTTACATCAGACTCACTAAAGAAGGTATAACGCTTATCTTCGAATGAGTCAAATGCCTTAGATACACTACGTCTTATCTTGTTGGAGGCTCTCAGATTCAGAATAAGATTACTGTTGAAACTTTGTTTGTACGTAACTATTTGCGTTAATGAATACGACTCATTTTTGGATCTTCCATCAGGCGCGTAGCGCTTTGAATCATTATATCCTTGAGATTCTCTGGTATTGTAGATGGAGTTATAAGTCAGTTTAATTCTAGAATTAGGTCTATAAACAAGCTTCGGATTAATCGTAATCGACTCTGACCAATCCATATCCACCATCGAATTGTCCCCATTGGAAAAACGTATAAGGTTGCCTTGACTATCTAAAAGTAGTTGTCCATTGGGTGTACGGGCGGTATCCAACGAAATCAATCGTGAATCATCAACGGTATACCTATTTCTGTACCAATATTGATAGGCGTCCATTACCATGCCATCTTCCGGTGTAAACCGTCTTTGACCTTTTAAATATCCTACTCTATCCTCGTAACGGGTACTGAGGAAAAAGCCTAACTTATCTCGCTTACCCAATGGCCCGCTCAATGTTAGACTAAGGTCTTTAGATTCAATGGGATTAAAACTTTCACCTCCCATAAAAATGCTTCCTTCACCAGGGTAAAATCCACCGGATCTTACCAATAGATTACCTTCAAGGGTTCTTGCAGGATCCCTTGTAATTACATTCACAACCCCCGATTGAGCACCTCCAATCTCCGCGTCAAAAGTTCCAGTTAGTACTTGTAATTCCTGAACAGATTGCACTTCTACATCAATTGTGTTACCACCACTCTGAGAATATGTATCTTGAACTGGAACACCATCTACAATGTATGCTACTTCTCTTGTTCTTCCCCCTCTAAAGCTAAAACCCCCATCGGAGGTGGTAACTACCCCCGGCTGAAACTTGATTAAGTCCCCAACTTCGAGTATGGGTAACTCCTCTATAGTTTCCTTGCCTATAAAACTTACACTTGAGGTTTGATCCTTTTTTACTATTGGACGTTCTGCCTGCACAATGATTTCCTCTCCTAGAACCACTTCCATACTTAATTCAACAGATACATCGGTGGTGCGCCCGCTATTAACCAGCACATTCTGTACCTTTTGCGTTGCGAAACCTATGAAGGAGAAGCTCACCTCATAGATGCCTGAGGGAATACTTAGTAGCGTATATCGCCCCTCTGCATCGGTAGTCACTCCCCGCTGTATACTATTAATGTAAACAGTAACACCGGCTAAAGGCTCCTGCGTATCACTCTCAACTACCGTTCCAGAAATTTTACCACCCTGGGCAAGCAACTCTACAGGTAAGAGCATGCTAACGAGTAGTACTAATTTTACTAATAATAAATTATTCACGTAAATAAGGTTTTATATTTTACTATGACTCAAATAAACCAACTTCAGATTAAGAAAAGATTACCTAATAGTTAGTTTAGAGGTATTGAGTATTAAGAAATTATTACCTTATTATTTGAGTATATGTAAAACATGCTCTAGCTTATTGAATTACGGTCACTTATGGTTTTTGCCATGAATTGGATCTATTTGTAAAAAAAAGTTGAGCGTTTGTACTCGTCTTAAGTGAATGTTTAGCTCATTTTAATTTTTAACACTTTAATGTTTACAATAGCCGGATTATCTCGTATTTTTGTTGTCTTTGAAATTATTGAAACTAATGTGGCGCCTATGGCGGCTGCCTACTTTAAAAGGCGACATGGCCGAGTGGCTAGGCAGAGGTCTGCAAAACCTTCTACGGCGGTTCGAATCCGCCTGTCGCCTCATATTTCTTTAATTATTTGATTTATTGACAAGCCGCGTTCGTCTAGAGGCCTAGGACGCCGCCCTTTCACGGCGGTAGCACGGGTTCGAATCCCGTACGCGGTACTTTTTTCTACATGTAAGCTTGGTTAATAATAGCCGTTCATTATTTGGATTGATTTTATTGGGTTCATAATTTCTCAATGGATCTACCCTGCTAATGCGGGCAACTTAGCGTATTTTACCAAGCTTATTGCCTTTCGTCTCAGGTAAATATCGGTAAACTATTCCCCAACCAATTGCTGCAATCCCGGCAAAGATTGCATAGGTAAAGCCATCCCCAATAATATTGAGTTCTATGGGGAACACAAATTGAGTTACCCAACTTGTGAATGAATTCAAAAACCCTACAATTGATATGCCTATACCTCTTAAGTGGGTTGGAAATATTTCTGACAAAACAACCCACATTACAGGACCAAGTGAACAGGCAAAACTGGCAACAAAACCAAGAATCCCGAGCAATACCAAATAAGAGTTAAGCTGTTTTGATTCCAATAGTATGGCCTGATACATCTTTGAGTGGTCACTCTCCGTGCCATTTTCTACTTCGTTCCAACTAATTTGCTCCATTGCCTTGCTAAGCTCAGCCTTAAAAGCCGCCTCCGAGGTATAGCTAAGCCCAAGCATCTCTTCAAAAACCGGAGATATCCTACGAATTTCGTTCCTTTGCTCATATTTAACTATGATTTCTTGGGTTAATTTGTATTCGGTATTAGCAAAACCGTAGGCTGTTATGCTCATACTTATAACCATTCCCACTAGGCCCCAAAGCAGTAAAAATCTTCGCCCGAACCGGTCTATGGTAAAAAAAGCAACTAGGGTGAATATTATGTTGATGACCCCTACCGAAACGGTTTGCGCAAGTGAGGCATCAATTCCAATTCCTGTTTTTTCAAAAATACTTGTGGCATAGAAAAAAATGGCGTTTATACCCGTAATTTGCTGTAGGATACCTAAGAAAACAGCAACCAAAAATATCTCCCGCCATGTGGGGCTCCACAATAAGTATAAATGCTTTTTTTGATACATCAACCAGTTTAAAAAAGAGCCATAAACCGATGGACCGGTCCTAAGTGAGGCAGCCTCCGTAACTGCTGGTCTTCGCTTGTTAGCTAAACCAGAACGGCTCATTAACCACACCGGTGATTCTGGAATTTTGGGTAATAAAACAACGTATATAATGGCAGGTACTAACTCAACAGCTAACATCCATCGCCAAATAATTGCTGCACTCAGCCATTGGGTAAGATACACACCAATAAAGTAATTACTGAAATAGGCAGCCAAAAAACCCACGACAATATTCATCTGTTGAATGGAAACCAAACGTCCTCTCTGCTCGGATGGTGAAATCTCCGATATGTAAACGGGAACAATGATGAGTGCACCACCAAAAGCCACACCCCCAAGCATTCTAGCGGCAACTAAACTACCTATATCCTGCGATATAGCAGACAATAAAGCCGATAAAACATAGCAAAATGCTACTATTTGCAAGGTTTTCTTTCTACCTATTCGATCACTTAATACCCCCCCTCCCAACATTGCAAACATGGCTGAAAATGCAGGTGCACTTACAATCCAGCCTTTGGATAAGCTGGATAATTCAAATAAGGCATCTAAGTAAACTATGCCGCCAGAAATCACTGAGGCATCAAACCCGAATAAAAAGCCTCCTAATGAAACGATCATTGTGTAATACAGTGGGGACCGATTCTGCATACTTAAGCTATCTTATTTATTACGCTCATACTCAAAAGTACATAATTCTCAGGAGTTGGATTCCATAGGTTTAATTGGAATGAGTAATCAAACTAAGAAATACCATTATATTGATTAAATGTGTAAATTCAACAGATTTTAATCTGATATGAGAATTACACTAAAACACATTGCGGACAAAACTGGCTACTCTATTTCAACCGTCTCTAGAGTATTAAATGGAACCAATAAAATTAGCTTGGATGTACAAAGAAGAATTGTTCAAGTGGCCGAAGAATTGGAATACCCATTCAATAAAAACCAGATTCCTATGTATTCCAATGGTACTAAGGATATCGTTCTCATTTCGGAGCTGGCTCATGGTGAATTTTATGCTTCGGCCTATACAGGGTATTTCACTGCTGCTGGAAAACTAGACGTTAATTTATCCTTGATTAGTGCTAATCAACACGAAAAGAGTCTTTTTGATATTATTACCGCTCGTATACAACATCAGGTTGATGGGATAGCACTCTTTGTTCCTACTATGGAACACAAGGATTATAAAAAGCTATTGGAAGACTTAAATAAAGCTCAGATTTCCATTCCTATCATATCCAATGGTCTCATTGAAAACCCCATCCTGCCCACTATTACCTTTGACGGATACTCAGGAGGCTTTGTTGCCGCTGAATGTTTTGATCAACGAAACATGAGAAAAGTTGGGATTGTAAAAGGACCTTCGGGTAAAGCGGAAAGTAGTTTTCGCGCGAATGGGTTCAAAGATTATTGTATGCACCATGATCTAGAAGTGGTTTGGGAGGTGCAGGGAGATTTCACCTTTGACAGTGGATTTAAATCTTTTGAATCATTTCAACATAGCATACAACAGCCGCAAGGTATTTTTTTTAGCAATGATTTAATGGCTGCTGGCTTTAGCTTTGCGGCAACGAATGCAGGGTTACAAATACCACGTGATGTATCAATTATTGGATACGATAACCTACCTGTTTGCTACCAACTCCAACCCAATCTTAGTTCAATAGAAACAGATTTTGAGGAGCTCGGAAGACTTAGCATTCAAACTTTATTGGATATAATTGAAAGAAAGGATCGGCTGCGTTCCACCCTTAGCTTAGTTCCTGTCTCTCTAAACAGAAAACATTCGGTAGGATAGACGAAACCTCACATAGTGGAAAGGCCTTATTCACTCCGCTTCCTGATAACTGGTTGTCTATTGTGTATGTGATTCTTGTTGATAAGCTCGCCTAAAAAACCAGTGGATAAGAATTGCACACCTAAAACCATTAACAAGATTCCAAGAAATAGTAAGGGTCGGTTCCCAATTCCAGCATTATAAAAGATTCTAATTCCTGCCATGTACAGGTTGATGAGTGAGCCAACAGCCATTAATAAAACACCAATAGTTCCAAAAAAATGCATGGGTTTTTGCAGGTATTTCTGAACAAAAAGAATCGTTATCAGGTCCAAAAAACCGTTTATAAATCGTGATAAGCCAAATTTCGTCGTTCCATATTTCCGTGCTCTATGCTGGACAACTTGCTCTGTGATACGGCCAAATCCTGCTCTTTTTGCCAATAGAGGTATGTATCGATGTAATTCTCCATACAACTGAATATGAGCTAAAACCTCTGCTCTATAGGCTTTCAAACCACAGTTAAAGTCGTGCAAGTGGATACCAGCGGCTCTTCGTGTAACCCAATTAAAAAATTTAGACGGTATGGTTTTACTCACTGGATCAAACCGCTCTTTTTTCCAGCCACTCACTAGATCATAACCCGATTCCAGGGAGTGTATCATTCGCTCAATTTCAGCGGGATCGTCTTGTAGGTCAGCATCCATAGTAACGACATATTGCCCTTGAACCTCGTTAAAACCAGCCTGTAATGCGTAACTTTTACCCTGGTTTACACCCAGTGAGATACCCTTTATCTGGTTATTAGCCTCAACTAATTGCTCAATAACATTCCATGAATCATCTGTCGAACCATCGTCCACAAAGATGAGCTCAAAGCTTCTAGAGGGCAATGCTCGTTTTATTTGATCGACTAATTCAGGAAGTGATTCCTCTTCATTGTAAAGAGGAACTACAATGCTAAGTTCTAGACCTTGATCTTCGGTAGTTGGATTCACAACAAACGACTTTATTGATTCTGAAATAAAAAACGTACTTTTACAGAGATGTAAAATACACTTTATATAGGCTATGAAAAAATTGTATTATTCGATGGGCGAGGTAAGTACACTAACCAACTTACCACCGCATGTGTTAAGAAATTGGGAAAAAACATACCAAGAGCTTAAACCAAAAAAAAATAGTGCGGGAAATCGTGCCTATACCGATGAAGATGTAGCACTTATCTTCAAGATTAAAGAATTGGTTGAAGACCAAAAGTTTACTAGTGATGGAGTAAAAAAAGTCTTAAAAAACATGGATTCAACCCAAGGCCTTCCTACTCAATCAGCACTTACCCCGGAGATGCGAAAAGATTTAACGGAAGTAAGAATTTTCATGGATCAACTTCTTCATAAGCTTTAGTGCGCTGTGATAGAATAAGCACAAAAATAAAAATGACAGATAAGAGTAAGGCCACACCTAACAGGTGAAGTACCTGTAAAACTCCAGGCATATCTAACCACTGAAGGCCTACCCCAATCAAGACTTGAGACACAACCCCGATAGGAATACCATAGCCAAGAGCGATAAATCCTTTATGGCCGCTGTACGTTTTCTCTGATTGATCCTTTGAAAACTTAAAAAGTTGGTAAGAAAGTAGCGCTATGGTACTAATTAAAAGCCAAGAAAAGCTTCTATGTATTTTATAGATTACTCCTAACTGCTCAATCCATAAGCTTCGATCTGTCAAACCCATCCCCATTTTCACCACATCAATAGACTCACGAACCTGGGTTCCAAGCACCATCTGGATTATACTTAATACCCCAATAATGATGCCTAATTGCAAAAATCGTTGTTTTGATTTTTGGCTCATTCGTAACTCTACAAAATCCTCTTTTGATTTAAAACTCGCATATAATAATACCCCTACAATGATCATGGCCAGTAACATGTGTAGGGTAATTATCCCTGAAGCAAGCCCAGAGCGCACCACCTGCCCACCTAGCCACGCCTGAAACAATACTAAGACCAAAGCCAATAAAGATGAAATCGTGACACTGGGTTTAGATCTACGATATCTAAGAGAGGTTAAAAAATTAGCGGCGATAAAAAACCCCACCAATACGCCTATTAGCCTGTTCACATACTCGGTCCACGTTTTAAACGCATTAAAACTATCTACATCAAACCCAGAAGGTAGATCCGACACATGCATAGGAGGTATCCATAATCCATAACATTTTGGCCAGTCAGGGCATCCTAATCCTGCCCCCGAAGCTCGGACAATTCCCCCCACCATGATTAGAAACAGAGTAGCTGCTATGGTACTTAGAGCTGTTTTTTGATAGAGATTTAATTTCATCTGTTCGAGGTTCTTTTTACCTACAATTAAATCGATTATTCGTTATTTTTACTGTTCTAAAATTACACTTATGAACGCATATTTGCTTGAATATCATCGAAAATAAGTTGTCCTACCAAAATAGCCTTCGCGCTAAACTTTCCGATTACTACATACTGACTAAGCCCGGTATCACTTTGACCGTGCTCATAAGTATGTTAATGGGTTTTTTAATGGCAAGTGTTGTGATTAAAGGATCTATCGATTGGGTGTTAATGGTACATGCTACTATAGGTACCTATCTTATTGCAGGAGGCACTGCTGCACACAACCAATTTCTAGAAAGGGGCCTTGATGGGCTAATGAACAGAACTAAGACACGACCTTTGCCCACTCAGCGGATTTCAGCTTTTGAAGGAAAAGTATTTTCAATAAGTCTAATTATCATTGGCTTAGTCTATCTTATGTGGTTTACCCACCCTGTTGCTGGAGCTGTTTCTTTAGCAACTACCTTAATTTATTTGGGATTATATACCCCAATGAAACAAAAAACAGCATTTAATATCGTTATCGGAGCGGTTCCAGGGGCTTTACCTCCGGTCGGTGGTTGGGCTGCGGTAACAGGGACCGTTATCGATCCAGGGATGTGGATATTATTTGCCATCGTTTTTTTCTGGCAAATCCCTCATGTTATGGCCATAGCTTGGGTGTGTAAGGATGATTATTCTGGAGCAGGTTTTAAAATGCTTCCTAAAGGTGATCATAATGGACTTAAAACCTCCATTTATGCTCTTCTCTGTATACTCATTTTATTTGCAGTGAATTATTCGTTATATGCCCTTGGCTTAGCTCATGCCTTATTTTTATTAGGTAGCATTCCCATTGGATTGTTTTTTCTTTTTTTTGGCCTACGTTTCATCCAAACACGATCACATAAAACAGCACGGGCACTCATGTTTGCTTCAATTGCATATCTGCCACTTATTTGGCTTGTTTTAAGCATCGATGTTCTAATTTACTAAACCGAGAAACCGAGAAACCGAGAAACCGAGAAACTACTCTATGCACTATTACCAGGTTCGTGACATTGCTGATACACTTAAGGATAGTTTTAATTATTTAGGCGCACATGGGAAACATTTATTGGGTATCTGGGGGCTATTTGCTGCCCCCCTTATCTTATTGCATCATTTTTTACTATCCAAGCTACCCCTTGAAGAGATTATGCAGCAATTTGAATCAGAAGAGCTACTACTTGGGTTGGGCGGGCTAGATGCAATTGATTCAATGATGGGACCTATGTACCCTTTGGTCATCATTTCCGCTATTCTAAGTCAAGCAACCTCTATAGTTATTGTACTCGAACACATAAAGTGCACCAAAGACGCCATACCCATGAACCCAGAGGATATCCCCTCATTATTCCCTAAAATTCTAGGATTCAGTGTGCTTTATTTTTCGGTTACCATAATTCTAGGACTTTCGATGCTCTTCTTTTTCTTTCCATTTTTGTTCATGGGAACCAAATTAGCAGTTAGTTTTCAGAGCTACATTATCGGAGAAAAGTCACTGGTAGAAAGCTTGGTTCATAGCTGGAACATAACTACCTACCAGGCATGGCCAACTTTTGGGCTTTTGATTATTCTACTTCTTCTGATTGTCATGATTAGCTCGTTAATTCAAATACCTGCTGAATTCATCCGAATAGGTTTAGAGAAGGTGTCATGGATGACCAGTGATGTAGGTGAGTTTATTTCTACATTAGTGAGTGGATTATTCAACGTTTTAACCGCTCTTACCACTATTGTATTCCAAACGGTCTTAAGTTTTCATTTCTTCAATCTCAGCGCTAGATATTCAAGTGATATTTCGACAACGAACACTCACTAGCTTTTAGCTACTGACTATATTAATGTATTCAGCAAAATATACAGAGTGCAGGTAATTTAGCTTTTAACCCATTAGACGGTTACATAAAGGCCTGTTAAGGTACAGGTCAATTGATATAAATCCCGGTTAAAACAATGGTGGAAATGCACTGGGGTTATTTTCCTGCATAATTCCGTAAGCTGCGTTGAAGATATCCTCAGCATTTGGTTTGCTAAAGTAATCCCCATCGGAAGAATAAGCGGGGCGATGGGCTTTCGCTGACAGGCAAACCGGGGCAGCATCCAATAAATAAAACCCCTTTTGCTGCTGTAATACCTTCTGAAGTATATAAGCAGAGGCTCCTCCCGGTACATCTTCATCGACGATAAGTAGTTTATTGGTCTTACTGAGTGATGTCCTAATGACTCCATTTATGTCGAATGGCAACAAGGTTCGGACATCAATTAAATCTACTCCAATACCTATATCTTTTAGGTCAGAAACGACCCCTTTGGCGATATTTAGAGTTGATCCATAAGAAACTAAAGTTAAGTCATCTCCTTCGTTGAGTAAGCTTGGTATGCCTAATGGGATAGTGAATTCGCCAAGATTATTTGGTAAGTCTTCCTTTAACCGGTATCCATTTAGTGGCTCCACCATAATGGCTGGGTCATCTCCCTTAAGTAAGGTGTTATACATTCCAGCCGCTTCGGTTAAGTTCCTGGGTACGCACAAATGAACGCCGCGTAAACTTCCAAGTAGTGTTGACATGGGGGATCCCGAGTGCCAAATACCCTCTAGTCGGTGCCCGCGCGTTCTGATAATCACAGGTGATGCTTGTCCGCCTTTGGTCCGGTACCTGAGACTAGCTAAATCATCGGAAAGTACAAATAGGGCATAAAAAATATAATCCAGATACTGAATTTCAGGAATAGGGCGAAGACCTCGAATAGCCATCCCAATTCCCTGACCAATGATGGTTGCCTCTCGAATACCTGTATCCATTACACGAGAGCTGCCGAACTCTTCCTGTAATCCTTCTAGTCCCTTGTTCACATCACCTAGTGCTCCCACATCTTCACCAAAGGTGAGAAGTTCAGGGTATTTCTTGAACAATGCTCTAAAGTTATCCCTGATGACAATTCGGCCATCCACTTTAACAGGTTTAGTATCATAGCTAGGAGCAATAGGCTCCACATGTAAAGGAGAATAAGGCGTTTGACTATATAAGTGAGAATGATAGCGGTCTTGGGTAGTTATTTTAAGATTCTCTAACCATTCAACCAACTGTTTTTTAGATTCCGATTCATCAGAACCAACCCTTCGTAAGGCCTTATGAATACTTGATACTATATCCTTTCGAATTGGATTTGGCGTGGATTTCAAGCGCCGCATGATAGCATCAATAGATTTTGTTGCATCGGTTTGAGAGTGAGGCAATTCCTCTTTCAATGACCGCAATAGTGTTAATATGTAATCGCGTTCCTGCTTAATAGGGCTAATGTACTGCTGCCATGCTAATTGCTTAGCTGCCATTGCCTCTTGCTGCGCCTCAGATTCTAAGACATCAAGCTCCGATTCCGTCGCAACTTTTTTGGCTAAAATCCATTTCCTAAATTGCTGGAGACAACAATACTCACTTTCCCATTCAAGACGTTCCTTACTTTTATATCTCTCATGAGAGCCGGAGCTAGAATGCCCCAAAGGCTGGGTGAGCTCTTCTACATGAATGAGGACTGGTACATGCTCAGATCGAGCCAGTTCAGATGCTCTGGTATAGGTTGCAATTAAATCCTCATAATCCCAGCCTTTAACCTTTATTATTTCTACCCCACTGGTTGATTGATCCCGCTGCATCCCACTTAACGCTTCAGAAATACTTTCTTTGGTGGTCTGAAACTTTTTAGGAACACTAATTCCATATCCATCGTCCCAAACAGAAATAACAGCCGGTGCTTGTAAGACCCCTAAGGTATTCATGGTTTCCCAAAATACACCCTCAGATGTACTGGCATCCCCTATAGTTCCAAACACAACTTCATTACCTTTGTCGGAAAATTTCTTCCATTTTCCAGATTGAAGCTTTTTGTGACTCCGATAAATTTTAGAGGCTTGTGCAAGGCCCGCAATACGTGCCATCTGCCCTGCTGTTGGTGAAATTCCAGATACAGAATTTTTCCTACTCACCTGATCTACCCAATCCCCAGCTTCATCTAATAGTCGTGAACCAAAATGAGCATTCATCTGTCTTCCCGCTGAGAATGGATCTGCCTGCACATCGGGATGAGCATACAACTGGGCAAAAAATTGCGTTAAGGTAACTTCTCCAATGGCAAACATAAAGGTTTGATCACGGTAATAACCGCTTCGAAAGTCTCCATTTTTAAATACCTTCGCCATCGCTAACTGCGGGAGCTCTTTCCCATCCCCAAATATTCCAAACTTAGCTTTACCTGAAAGCACTTCTTTTCTACCCAAAATAGATGCCTGCCTACTAAGCCACCCCAAGCGGTAATCCTTTAGGATATCCTCTTTCCTTTCTTTGGAAAAACGCGTTCGCTTTTTTTGGGTTGAAACTTCAGACATTATTATAGAACAGTTTTACGCACAGTTAATGAAAAAAAACTCTTGATACCCTATTAATTAGATGTACAATATAATGCACTGTTACCTCCCAAAAAAGTATTTCAGGTTACTAATCTGTAAATGCTTAACATAAAGTAACTTAACTTCCAAAACAGAAGTCAGTACTAGGAAGCTATTCGGTAAAACCACCCCGGGTCATCTTCATGGGATCTAGTGCTGCATCCAAGTCCTGATCAGATAAATCCGTCATTTCCTTAGCTACTTCTTTCAAGGCACGACCCTCTGCATATGCTTTTTTTGCAATTTTAGCGGCCAAATCGTACCCAATAATAGGATTGAGAGCCGTAACTAAAATTGGGTTTTTACCTACTTTATCGGCGATAACATCTTCCCGAATGGTTAATCGAGAAACCGACCTATCAGCCAAATTGTTTGCTGCATTTGCTAACAACTCGATGGACTCAAGAAGGTTATGAGCTACTACCGGCAACATGACATTCAACTCGAAGTTTCCTGATTGACCTGCCACAGAAACGGTAAGATCATTTCCCATAACTTGCGCGCATACCATAGCTACAGATTCTTCGATGACTGGGTTTACCTTTCCTGGCATAATGGAAGAACCTGGTTGTAAAGCAGCCAATTGTATCTCCCCTAAGCCGCTGTTAGGTCCAGAATTCATCCAGCGTAAATCATTGGCCATTTTCATCATTCCAACAGCGATTGTTTTCAGTTGAGCACTCATTTCTACAGGAGCATCGACCGTTGCTTGAGCCTCAAAGTGATTTTCAGCCTCTCTAAAGGATACCCCTGTTTGCTTGGAAACATTTTTTGCAAACTCGGCCCCAAAGTTCGGGTGGGTATTTATCCCAGTGCCCACGGCCGTTCCACCTTGAGGTAATTCGGATAAACGTACCTTTGCATCCTGAATTCGGTCTACTCCTAAACGCAGTTGTCTGGCGTAGCCCCCAAATTGCTGAGCAATGGTTATGGGCATTGCATCCATTAAATGTGTCCTACCTGTTTTTACGACATGCTCATATTCGGAGCCTTTGTGCTCAAAGCTCATAGCTAAATGTTGCAATGCGGGTATAAGCTTATCCTTTAATTCAATGACCGCCGCAATTCTAATGGCTGTGGGAATTACATCGTTCGAACTTTGCCCAAAATTTACATGATCATTGGGATGAACAGGAATCTGTAGGTTAGGAAAAGACTCATTCGCCAATCTAGCTACAACCTCATTGGTATTCATATTGCTCGATGTTCCTGAACCCGTTTGAAATATATCTACTACGAATTCCGCATCATGGTCTCCATCAATAATTTCTTGTGCAGCTCCCTGAATAGCCTCAGATATCTCTACATCCAACTTTCCCAAATCGGCATTTGCCTGGGCTGCATTTTTCTTAATAATACCTAGCGCCTTTATGAATGCCCGAGTGAAACGAATCCCACTAATGGGGAAATTATCGTGTGCTCTTTGTGTTTGTGCTCCATATTTAGCGTTTTCAGGGACCCTAACTTCCCCCATTGAATCTTTTTCTATTCGATACATGATTATTTTTTGATGAATGACGTTCTAGTCCATCCGAAAAATGGATTGTTTATCAGTTACTACAATTTCTTTGCATACATTCGATATCGCTTATCTATCCGCGCGCCCAAGCGTTGGGCGAGATGAATCATCTCTGTGTTGTTATCCAAGACCCAACTTAATTCCGATTCGATAAAATTCCTTTCAAGAGCAAATTCAATGGTTCTTTGGTGGAACAAAGCATCAATCCCCTTGCCTTGGTATTCGGGGAGAATACCCATTAAGGCTGTTCGTATTCGATTAATCTTTCGTTTTCCCCATAAAAACTTAATAAATCCAAATGGAAAAAGGTTTCCATTCATTGTCCTAAAAACCTGATTTAGATCGGGGAGTGCTATAGAGAAGCCAACAGGTTTGCCGTCCCATTCCGCTATATGAGCAAAATCTTCATCCAATATCATTTTAAACTCTTTAGCAAGCCCCGTAATTTCGTCAAGGCTTAGAGGTAAAAATCCCCAATTATTTTTCCAAGCTTCGTTATATATGTCCCGAACTATCGTTATTTCCTCATCCATATTCTTGAGTGAAACAGGTCTAATATGGATTTGAGGATATCGCCGCATGATCATGCTTTTTGCCTTGCGCATACGATCAAAATCTACGTTAGTTTGATCAACTACAAAGGCTAATAAGTCACGAACCCCATCATATCCAGCACTGAGGGCAAGCTTCTCATAATAAGGTTTAGAATAAGGCATCATGATGTAGGGAAACTTATCAAAGCCATCGACTAAAAATCCTAACACATCCATCATTCCGGGATTCGTTGGCCCAAGAATTTCTTCAACTCCCTGCTCCCGTAACCAGTCTTCGGCCACACGAAATAACAAATCAGCAGTAGGCTGATGATCGATACATTCAAAAAATGCAAAATGGCCCGTATTCAATCCATGCTGCTTATTGAAACGATCGTCCACTACAGCTGCAATTCTTCCTGCCGGTTTATCGTCGTAATGAGCCAAAAACATGGCCATTTTAGCCTGCTTAAAGAAAGGATTTTTCTGTTTATCGATTAACTTGTGCTGTTCTTGACGCAGTGGCGGCACAAAAAAGCCATCGGTCGCATAATGTGTGTACAGAAATTCAATGAACTCCTTCTTTTCGGCTTTTGTACTTACAAAGGTAACACCACTTGCAGCCATGCTCACCTTAGGAAACTAGAGAATTACCATTTTGATCGATGATTCCATGTTTTAATCCAACTTTTCTAAACGCCTCAAGAATTCGATCCAAATGTTCGTCGGTGTGTGAGGCCATATAGCTTGTTCGTAGAAGAGATTGGCCTGGTGGAACAGCGGGTGGAATAACAGCATTGGCATATACACCAGCTTCAAAAAGATCTTTCCAAAACTGGAAACAAAGCATCATTTCTCCAATAACAATCGGGATAATTGGAGTTTGTGAGGTCCAAACATTGAAGCCTAACTTACGCAACTCGGTACGCATATAGGTAGAAATTTCATTTAACCTATTTAATCTCCAAGGCTCCTCAGCCATAATATCCATTGCTTTTAATACAGTAGCAACATTTGCTGGAGGCATCGAGGCACTAAAAATATGGGCAGGTGAGTGGTGTCGAATATATTCTATGACTTCTCTTTGGCCTACAAGAAAGCCTCCTAGCGATGCAAAGGATTTCGAAAATGTTCCACTTATCAGGTCTACTTCCTCCAGTAATCCAAAGGTAGAAGCCGAGCCTCGCCCCCCTTCTCCGATCACTCCCACCGCATGAGCATCATCTAGGTAGAGTCGAGCCCCAAACTCTTTTGCTAAAGCCAACAACTCCGGTATTTTCGCTAAGGTGCCTGACATGGAAAACACACCATCACTAATAATGATCTTACCGGCATCAGGATCTGCCTTTTCTAAAAGTCTTCGCAAATGATCCATGTCATTATGATTGTAACGCATGGTTTTTGCAACCGAACACTGGGTTCCCACTACTATACAAGCATGATTATCTTTATCGGAAAAAATAATATCGTTTCTACCCGCGATGGTTTGGATAGACCCTTCATTCGTTTGATACCCTGTGCTGAACAATACACAAGATTCTTTATTCATAAAATCTGCTAGACGTTCCTCTAGCTCAAGATGAAGATCCAGCGTACCATTTAAATATCTCGATCCTGTGCAACCCGTACCATATTTCACTATAGCCGCCTGAGCAGCCTCTATGGTTCTCTGATCATTGGTAAGGCCCAAATAATTATTCGAGCCAGCCATAATAACTTGGTTGCCTTCTATTTCTACAATAGTGCCATCGGTAGCTTGTAGAGGTTTAAAATAGGGATACAAGCCTAAAGCTTTAACTTCATCAGCTTTGGTGTACCCAAAGGCTTTGTCGAAAATATCTGACCGTACTAGAGGTTGTGTTTCAGCCATTAAATAAATATCAATTTCGTAATAATTGTTGCAATATAATCAGTATAACCAAGCTATCAAATAAACGGTTCCTTCAACCTAATGCATATAAAGTGTAGTCCACTATGGTTTATTTCTGCGATAATATTCTCGTTCAAATTACAGTAGGAAGAGCTTATAGACACAGTTGGTATGCTGACATATCATTCCGCCGTTATACGGCATTAACCTGATAAAGATACTGAATATATTGCTCCGCTACCTTATCCCACTGGAAATTTTCCCATACGTATCTACACCCCATTAAAGACAAGGGTAATAATGAATCACTGCCAAGAAGTTTCTCTAATTCCATTATATATTCTTTTGGGGTTTCACTCTTAACTTTAAACCCGTTAACTCCTTGTTCTACTACATCTTTCATCCCCTCTAGATCCGAACAAAATACAGGGGTGAAATGAAGGTTTGCTTCCAATAATACAATACCGAAGCCCTCCATATCTCCCTTTACCCTTACATTGGGCATCATAAACACATCCGCAGCAGTGTAGGCTTTGTGAACCCAGTGATCCGATTTCCGGCCTAATATGTGTACATGAATATTTCTTTCAGCCAATGATTCAGCATTACGCTGGACGGCATTTAGTATAGTTTCCCGCTCTGGTCCATCGCCAACCAATAGATAATGACAAGGATGATTCAGCTGGGTAAGCACCTTCTCAATAAACCAAGCATGCCCTTTTCTAGGCACCTGTCGACCCACCGAAAGTAAAACGGGTTTATCCAACAGGTTGATGTTAACGTGTTCGCCCAATTCCTGTTTTGCTGCCCTTTTAAGCACTTTTATTTCTTCTACAGCTTCGGTGGGTTCCAAGACTAGAAGCTGTTTAACATGTGCCGGATTCATATAATCCGCATCCATTGGCAACAAATCTTGAATTTGAATTCCATTGGGTAGTGCTACCCCTTTTCCTGGGTCCATACCGCGATCAATGCAAGCTTGCCTAGTAGCCTGTGAAACTGAAATAACTCCATCCAAGGCATCCAATACCTTACTGACGTGTTTTTGATACCACCCATAAGGCATTGTTACATCCTGACCATGATTAATAGTGACCATCGGTATAGAAACCTTGCCTTTTAGCCACCTAGCCATACTTGCCGTCACCATAGAGGAAAACAAGATCACATCCGGTTTAAAACTATCTACAACCTGTGGTATTTGGCGTCGTAGCTTCAATAAAAATAGAAGCGTTCTCCATTCAATACCTTTCCACGGTACTTTTTGTATGATTGTCTGAATTTCCACCGTAGAATTGTCCTCTAAAGCTTGAACCAGCTGCATACTAACACGCTGCATTCCTCCCATGTTCTCGAGTGGGGCTTCATCTGGAGGATGAGAATGTGAAATGTACAGAACCTTTAGTGATGATTGGGACATAAATCGTATCTGCTAAGGACCTATTGGTTGAGGTCTGCTTGAAAATTAGACACCACTGTTCTGTAATCAGTAACCAATGCCTCATTTATGTGATTCCACTGGTAGTTTAATGCAAGCTCGCGTGAGCGCCTTCCCATATTTTGCAAAGCAGTTGGATCTGAAATCATGTACTCCAGCTTTTTGGTAAAATCATCAACATCTCCAGACCGTGCAAGTCGGCCATTTTCTCCCTCAACTACTAAGGAGGATGAACCTATTGCATTTGCAACTAGACAAGGGACTCCGCTAGCCATTGCTTCTAAGGTTACGTTACCGAAAGTTTCAGTGTAGGAAGGGAATAAGAATAAATCAGAACTAGCGTAGGCACGAGCTAAGTCTTCACCTGAACAAAAACCGGTAAAAACCCCATTAGGTAATTTTTTTTGAGCCTCGGACCTTGCTGCTCCGTCCCCTACCACTAATGCTCTTACCTTGGGATTTCGTTGTTGCATTCGTTGGACACTTTCTATGTAGGTTCCCAATTCTTTTTCCCAAACTAACCGAGAAACAAAACTCACCACAATCTCATCCCCTGCGAAACCCATTTTTTTCCGCCACTCTGGATCCCTTTTTTCGGGGTTAAAAAGTTTGGTGTCTATTCCTCTTGCCCAAATTTTCATGTCCCCAGTTATACCCTCAACTCCTAGCTCATCAATCATGGATTGACTTGGAACATACACTCGTTGACATTGGGGATAAAACCATTGCATCATCTTCTTAAACGGCCATTTAACCGGTCCTAAAAAAAGTTTGTAATAGTCTACATAGCTCAGGAAATGAGTGTGATACGAACTTACTACAGGCAAATCATGCTTTTTTGCCCATTTTAAGGCCCCTATCCCAAGTCCATCCGGAGTGGCTATATGTATGAGTGTAGGCTGAAAAGCCTCTAACTCTTGCCGAAATTTACGGGGGAAATGAGTAGCCACGCGGTATTCCTTTCTACCGGGCACGGGCATAGATATTGAAGGAGTGACCCTCAAAGTACCTTCATGAGGGTTTATTGCAGGATTTGGTCCACTTGGAGCAAAGATAAGTACAGGAATATTTTGCTGCTCTAAGTAATGAACCAATCGATTCAATGTTAGGGCTACACCATCTCGAATATGGTTATAATTACCGGTGAATAGGGCTACTCTTAGTTCGCTCATTTAAATAATCAACAGGTTTGATAACACGTTCACTGCCTATTCGCTCAAATAAGTATAAAAAAGCAATCGGCTTCTTTGTATTTTAATTGTCGTTAGCTGATAAATAACCAAAAGAATGGTACTCAAGATTATCTATGATAGAATCTTCAGATCCTACTCGATCACCAATCAACCCGTAAATATACGCATTTATGAAAGCCTTTGTTACTGGTGGAACCGGATTTGTTGGAAGTCATCTGGTAGAGCACCTATTAAAATTACCGGAGCTTGAAGAAGTCCGCGTTTTGGTCAGAAATAAAGAAAAATGGTTAAAAGGGCTCGACTACACACCGGTTAAATCCACATTGGAAAACCTAGAACCCATTAAAAAAGAGCTACACCGGGTTGATGTACTCATCCATGGGGCGGCCATTCTGCATGCTCCAAGCTATTCTGATTTTTTTAAAGCCAATGTAGAGGCAACCCTAAATTTAGTAGAGCTTGCGGTAGAATCTGGGATTTCGAACATTATTATACTTTCCTCCCTCGCCGCCACCGGTCCCTCTAGCCAAACCCCCCTCACAGAAAAAGCCCCCTTGTCCCCCATCAGCGCATACGGCCGTTCCAAAAAACAGATGGAAGAAGAAATTCACCGACTCTATGCGGAGAAAAATTGGGCCACCCACCCCACCTTAAGCATTAAAATTATACGACCTCCAGCCGTTTACGGACCCAGAGAAACCGATATCTATGGATTATTTAAAGCCCTTAATTACCGAGTGGCACCTATACTAGGCAATCCCACAGAAAAAACCCTCTCCCTAGTTCACGTTCAGGATCTGGTAAAGGGTATCGTGGCATCTAGGCTCTACGATCGAGCTGGAATTCACACCTATTTCCTCGGAGGTTCTGAAGACGGATATTCGTGGAATGAAATTTACAAGGAATGCGCTACCATACTCCAAAAGTCTCATCTAAGAATACGGGTACCAAAAGGAGTGCTTATGGCTGTTGCAAAAGTGGCCGAAACCATTGCTCCTATTTTTGGAGTGTATCCGGCATTAAATCAAGACAAAGCTAAAGAACTTACTCAACCTTGGCTTTGTAGCTCAAATAAAGCCAAAGAGGACTGGGGATATTCACCAGAGATCAGCCTGAACGATGGCTTGAAATCTACCCTAACTTGGTATCAAAAGCATAAATGGCTATAATAGAATAGTAAAAGAATCGTACTTTTGAATAGGTTCTATTGTTGTTGATGGGTATAAAGTAGAAACATAATAGGCGAGATACTGAATAGTGTTAGCGTTATCTTGGTCAACCTCAAATAGCTTAATGCTTTGTAAGGATTAACGTTAGGATTTAACCTTAGACTCAGCCTTAGGATTTAACCTTAGACTCAAACAAAATTCTTAGCATTAATTCATCAGCATCAAACAATCGAAAAACAACCAATTCATGTGTAATGAAAGTCGAGAAAACACCCATAATCTTCTGTTTAGTTCTATCAGTATTCATTCTTAGCTCTCAGAATTTACAGGCGCAGGCGACAGGCGAAGGCCTTCGGTTTAGCCCTTCGATGAATATAGAAAATGTATTGGATATCGCTTCAAGTCCAAGCCATTTGTATGTCCTCTCAGAACAGGAAGGATTAGCTGTTTTTAGAGTTACTAATGATAATACACAATGGTTATATACCAATAGTGGGATGCAGCGACGTGGCAGTAAAATTACTTCGGATATTCGCTTCGCCTATTTATTTGGCAACGGAACACGATTGACTGTGTTAGAGCCTACCTCTGTGTTGGGTGTGTATTCATCCACCTATTTATCCACAGAGCCAAGAGGGGTAGCCCGACTTCGTAACCATGTGTACCTAGCATTAGGAGACGAGGGCTTAGGGGTCTTAGGATTACAAAGTCCTGAAGCTTTTGATTCTCCTGTTGAATTCATTGCCAATGAATTACTCCAAAGAGAACCGGTGCTGGACGTGTTAAGTACCCCTCGCTCCCAACAACTCTTTGTACTCAGCCCTGCTAAAGTTCATAATTTTTCATGGACGGCGGATCAAGATACCCTTGAATGGGTTAGTTCCATTGACATTAATCAAGCTATTGTTCATTTGCACTTGGTTGATGATGAATTGTTTGGGAGTAGTGAAGCAGGAGTTCTTTTTCGGATTGGCGAAAATGGCTCTAGCTCACGATTAGCTGATATTGGTACTGCTATAATGGATGTTATTAAATACCAAGACACCTATTTCATTGAAAGCTCTAAGAAAGAAATTTGGCTGTTACATAATAATGAAGTAACCCCTTGGAAGAAGGATACTGGGGCTAATTACAAGTTGACAGGTAGTGCAGATCAGTTATGGCTTCATGAATTTGGTGCTATTGGAAAAGTGAATGTTGGCTTTGAACGAAGTGGAGTGTCTCAATCAGCAGATACAAAACCACTACCAAATTCACTCACCCTCCTACCCTATGAACCTAAAATAGTACCCTACCCAAATCCTATTCTTTTTGGTATACAAGTCTCAGAGGATTGGCCCACTGAAGCCCTTAGATTTAGTGTTAAAGAAGCCCCTAGAGGAATGAATGTCAAAGGCCAGGGAATATTTTGGCAGCCCCAATTCAATCAAATCGGTATTCATCGATTGCAAATCATCGCTCAAAGTTCTACTGGGTTGCTGGATAGTACCTTTATACAAATAGACATCACCAGTTTTAATAATCCTCCTAGAATAAGCCCTATTCGTACCAGTACGTTAATTATGGGAGATCCCTATACGGTTAGCTACACGGCCATGGACCCAGAAGCTAAGCATAGTCAAGAATCATTGATTCGCTTTTTAGGAGTTGATCTACCGGAGGGTGCACGCTTAGATGAAAAAAGTGGGCAACTCACTTGGACTCCGGGTGAGAAAGATTTGGGCATTCACCGATTCAAAGTCATAGCAACAGACGCCTTAGGTGCTGCTAGCTCTGTGCAGGTAGAGTTAAAGGTGATCGATTTGCCCAGGGATAATGATTAAACAGAGGCATGACTAAACCCGAAATGGACATCCTTTTCGACTCCAATTGTGCCGAACGGCTATTATCGTGGTTTGACAACAATAAAAGAAGTATGCCCTGGCGAGATTCCAAAGACCCTTATGCTATTTGGATTTCTGAAATAATGCTGCAACAGACTAGAGTAGATCAAGCTCTTCCCTTTTTTAATCGATTTATGACGGCCTTTCCAAGTGTTCACGACTTGGCTGCGGCGTCCACTCAACAGGTTTTAAAGCAGTGGGAAGGACTTGGATATTATAGTCGGGCAAGAAATATTCACAAAACAGCCAAGATAGTGACCGGTGACTATGCGGGTTCACTTCCTAAGGAATACAAAGAGCTGCTATCACTCCCAGGAATAGGACCTTATACAGCGGCGGCTATTGCAAGTATTGCCTTTGGATTAGAACATGCTGTGATGGATGGAAATGTAATCCGAACCGTTACACGATTTTGCGGGATTGAACAGGACACCCGAAAAACAGGTACCCGCAAACTAGTTCAGCAGGAAGTGGATGACTGGATAAAAGGACATCCACCCGCCGACTTCAATCAAGCCATGATGGAATTAGGGTCTACGGTATGCACCCCTACCAAACCATCTTGCGAAACTTGCCCTCTCGCTTCAAAATGCATCGCATACCGAACGGCCAAGACCGATCACATACCCTACACTTCAAAAAAAGCAAAGCGACCTCATCAAGAAATTTCGGTAGCCATTATTATAAATGATCAAGAACAAGTGCTAATTGCCCAACGGCCAGAACATGTTATGCTAGGTGGTTTATGGGAATTCCCCGGTGGAAAACAAGAAAGTAACGAAACCAGCATAGAAGCACTGCATAGAGAAATTCAAGAAGAGTTAGGTATAGAAATCAGTGTAATAGAAGATTTTATGAGCTTAAAACATGCCTATTCACATTTTACGATCACCCTGAGCGCATTTCTGTGTGTTTTGAAGCCAACCAAGACGCGGCAAACCCCAACAGCCAAAGCAAGTAAACAAATTAAGTGGGTTTCTATTCAGGATTTAAAAAATTACCCCTTCCCAAAGGCGAATAAGACCTTAACTCTTGCCCTGATGAAGCGATTTGCGTAAACGATCAAAAAAATACCTACTCAAGCTTAAGCCTGTCCTGGATCAATGGGTGTACAGAATGGAGGTTCCGGCGTACATTGAAGATGACCCTATCCAATTTTTGTACGCTTTTGATGATGCAGAAGAAATAAATGTAGCTGGTTTTTTTACGGCTACAATGGCATGGGGTAAGCGCTCTATCGTCATTGCAAAGGTGGATGATTTGCTGTCTAGAATGGCGTATAGACCACTAGATTTTATTGGCAATTTTACCGAATCAGATGCGCGTAGATTAACGGGCTTTAAACATAGAACCTTTAATTCCGAGGATATGTATTGGTTAGTCAAAACCATGCAACAAATCCTTATTCACTTTACCACCTTTGAGGCCTTTTGGGCAAATTGTTTGACTATTTCGACAGCGAAAAATCGTCCTCTAATGGGAGTCTTTCATCAGGAGTTTTTTAGTTTTTTCCCTGAAATACCAGCTCGAACCCGCAGGCACATTTCTAATCCTGAAAAAGGGGGATCGTGTAAACGGCTATATATGTATCTACGCTGGACAATTAGAGGGGGGCCAGTAGACGTGGGAAGTATGAGCTTTATGCCTCCGTCCCAAATTTATATCCCATTAGATGTTCATGTGGCAAGACAGAGCAGAAAATTGGGTCTTATCACCCGAAATCAAAATGACTGGAAGGCAGTAGAAGAATTACAAGAGCAGCTTATATTACTAGACCCACTTGACCCTTCCAAATATGATTATGCTTTATTTGGTTTGGGGTTAAATCCTCATTGGTTAGATAAAAAATGGATTTTAAATCATCTCTAATGGCCTTTTGCTATTTGTTATTTCTGTTTTCGTATGGTTTTCTTTCGTTATTTGCACATAGAACTGTTTTTTATCTAGAAGAAAAAAACCTTATATTTAACTCTCTCAATAATGAGAAATAATACAATGAAAGGAAGTGAGGCTCAATGCTAGGCGTTGAAGTTAAAGACAATGAAAGCGTTGAACGCGCGATTAATCGTTTCAAAAAGATGGTGACTCGTTCTCGTATTCTTAATGAATTTAAGGATCGTCAACAGTTCACAAAACCATCTATTGAACGACGGGAAGCCATGAAAAAGGCCGTCCGTGAGCAGCGTCGACGTCAACGAGAAAACTTCTAGTTTCTCTCAAGATTGTTATCACATAGAAGCCCTGGTTTATCTAGGGCTTTTTTTTTGCCCAAAACTATGCAGCACATCCTTTAGGTGTGAAGGTTTGTTACTGGAGTGATCTTGGTCCTTAGCCCAACTATGAGAATACCCTAGTTTTTCAGCTTCCTTAATGCGCCTTTCCAATTGGCCAACCCGCCTTAGTTCCCCTCCTAATCCTACTTCACCCAACCAAAGTTCATTATTATCCAAGGCTATATCCAATAGGGATGATACCAAAGCCATACAAAGCGCAAGATCGGCTGCTGGATCTTTTATTTTTAAACCACCAGCGACATTAACATACACATCCTTATCCGAAAATTTAAACCCTGTACGTTTTTCTAAGACGGCCAAAAGTAGCAAAACACGGTTGCGATCCATCCCATTGACGGTGCGTTGTGGAGTCCCGTATGCACTAGGACTTACCAATGCTTGAAGTTCAACCAATATAGGTCGACTACCCTCCATTATACAACCAATGGCACTGCCAGACACTTCTTGATTTCGTTCTGCCAAAAAATAAGCCGACGGATTGGGAACCTGATCCAAACCATCCTGCTTCATCTCGAAAACCCCTACTTCATGAGCTGGCCCAAATCTATTTTTTATACTTCGTAACAGCCGGTAGGTATAGTGATCGTCCCCTTCAAAACTAAGCACGGTATCCACCATGTGTTCTAACACCCGTGGCCCCGCGATATCCCCTTCTTTGGTAATGTGGCCAATTATCATAATGGACAAACTGGATTTTTTGGCCAATTGTTGAAGCAAAGCAGCGCACTCTTTTACCTGAGCAACACTACCTGGCATACTACTTAACTGATCTCGGTAAACAGTTTGAATTGAATCAACAATGAGTAAATCAGGTTGCAACTTTTGAGCCTGCTCAATGATGGATTCAATGCGTGTCTCGTTGATTAACCAGAGTTTTTCCGATGTGACCCCCATGCGTTTGGCTCGTTGTTTAATCTGCATGACAGATTCTTCACCAGCACAATATAAAATAGACAAGGTTGGTTCGGCCTTAGCTATTTGAAGAGTGAGCGTACTTTTACCAACCCCAGGAGCTCCACCAATGAGCACATAGGATCCTCTCATACATCCACCACCCAACACCCTATCAAATTCAGCAATTCCGGTTTGAAATCGAGATGCCTCCGTAGCCGTAATTTCGTTGAGCGTTTGGGGTTTAGGTGCTTGTTCTGGCTCTAAGCCTGCGATTTTAGCTTTGTGCGGCTTAGTTGTACCTGTTATTTTTTCTTGCTCGACGAAACTATTCCACTCTTTACACCCTGGACAACTTCCTAGCCACTTGGGCGATTCATGTCCACATGAGGTGCATACAAAAATTTGATTCGATTTAGCCATAAACAATAATAGAATAATTATACACTCAATTTTTTCTTAGTCAGATAGCTTGAGTATGTTCATCTACAATGATAAAAGAGTTTCAACACCTAAACTACTTACTCTTAGTTGCTTTTATATTCATGCACTTCCTGGTTTACATACCAAGTAGTAGCCATCATTCCCATCGCAATGGTAATGTAATAGCTAATAATACGCCATAGAAATAAAGCCAGACCAATAAAGGCTTCCCTTGAAATGAGTGGACCTTGAAATAGTACAAAGAGCCCTTCTACTCCGCCGCTTCCTCCAGGGGTTGGCACTACCAAAAAGGCTAGATTCATTGCCAAACTTCTTAACACAGAGAGTAATTCAGGAGCCGGTAATAAACTTAGAATAACGATAGGCGCAAGCGCAACTCTGGCCAACCAAGACATGGTAGAGTAAAAGAATGCCTGAAGTAAAAATCGAAACGGCTTGGCTTTGAGCTGATAGGCATATTGCTCGAGGTTTTGTGCTTCAAAGTGTATTTTATCCCTGTGTTTCCGAAGGAATGGTAGTTTTGCAAACCACTTGATAATTTTTGAAATTGCTGATGGTTTAATTAAAACTCCATATGCGAGTACCCCAGCGTATGAAAGCAAGGATACATACAGAATAAGCATGGATGCTTCACCCAGAAAACCCACCGATGGTGGAACTACATCCATATAGATGCCAGCCACAAGCAAAATTGGAATGGCAATGGCAAACCAGATTTGATCCAATAATACACTATATAATATGATTGCGGTAGACTCACCTAATCGTAGTCCCTCTTTGGTCATAGCATAGGTTGCCATAGGAGCACCACCTATGGTAGATGGGGTGACAGCTGAGGTAAAGTCCCAGCTCAATTGCACCCTAAATGCTCCTAACCAACTAATAACTCCCGCAGATAAAAAGCGAATTTTTGCTGCAGAAAACCATACTCTCAAGAAAGAAACCACCAACGCGATGCCCAACCCGGGAAGTCTTTTGGGTGCTAAGTACTCCAGTATACCTGGAGTATAGGTATACCAGATAACCCCAGCCATTGTCAAAAGACTCAGGGAAATAGAAAAAAACAGATATTTTTTAGAGATTATCTGTTTTGGACTATCTACATGTTGCTTTATTTGACTCATACTATAGTATAAAAAAAAGCCTCGCAGGAAACTCTACAAGGCTAAAAAAAAGCTTAGTGACCTAGATTAACCACCCAAATTCACATGCGCTCTGTTTAGGTGAATGTACTTTTACGCAATATCCACTTCTTTGTTTAGATATACATCCTGAATCATATTCAGAAGTTGTACACCCTCAGCAATAGGACGTTGGAATGCTTTACGACCACTAATGAGTCCCATTCCACCTGCTCGTTTGTTAATTACCGCTGTTTTAACCGCATCGGCAAAATCATTTGAGCCGGAAGCTCCTCCAGAGTTGATTAGACCTGCACGTCCCATAAACGAGTTAACTACTTGGTAGCGGGTTAAATCGATAGGATGCTCAGATGTTAATTCGGAATAAATGCGCTCGTCTAATTTACCATATGACGAATTACCCGCATTTAAAGCCTTGTAACCACCATTATTGGTAGGTTGCTTTTGTTTAACAATATCGGCACCAATAGTTGATCCAATATGATTTGCCTGGCCCGTTAAGTCAGCTGAGGTGTGATAGTCAACCCCGTCCACTTTGAATGCGTCATTACGGGTATAGCACCAAAGTATGGTAGCCATTCCTAATTCATGAGCATATGCAAAGGCTTGAGCTACTTCTTGAATTTGCCGGTTAGATTCTTCCGATCCAAAATAGATGGTTGCACCCACTGCTGCAGCACCCATATCATACGCCTGATCAATAGTACCAAACATAATTTGATCAAACGTGTTAGGATAAGTAAGGAGTTCATTGTGATTAATTTTCACAATAAAAGGGATTTTATGCGCATACTTACGAGAAACGGAACGTAACGCACCAAAGGTTGATGCTACACCATTACAACCCGCTTCAACGGCTAGCTTCACAATATTTTCAGGATCAAAATAGTCTGGGTTTTTTGCGAATGAAGCACCCGCAGAATGCTCAATTCCTTGATCAACTGGCAATATAGAAAGGTATCCTGTCCCACCAAGTCGACCTGATTCCATAAGCCATTGTAGATTTCCCAGTACTCTATTGTTTCGATCAGAATGATACCAAACCTGATCTACATAGTCGGGAGTAGGTTGGATTAGTTGATCTTTTGTAACTGTTTTACTGGTATGATTTAGCAAGTAGGAGGCTTCATCGCCCAGTAATTCTTCAATCTTCGATATATCCATGAGTGTATGTTTAACTTGTTGTACTAAATAGGGTTAAAATATAGGAGTATTACAGCCAAATGACTAACAGAAATCCTAAGTTATATTGAGAAGCTGCAGATAGAATAGTAGATATTCGTATCTTGAAGGTATGAGTAAAGAAGATTTTTTCGAAAGCCTACTTGGCAAACAAGACCGTCCTCTATTTTTAGCTCCAATGGAGGATGTTTCAGATGCTCCATTTCGGCAGATATGTCGCACTATGGGCGCCAGTATGGTCTTTACTGAATTTATCAGCTCCGAAGCGCTCATCCGCGATTCTGACATTGCCCTACATAAAATGAGTTTTCAAGAAGCTGAACGCCCTTTGGGAATTCAAATTTTTGGCGGACGTGAGGAGGCTATGTATGGAGCTGCTAAAGTTGCTGAAGCAAGTAACCCCGATGTAGTAGATATTAACTTTGGGTGTCCCGTCTATAAAGTAGTCAACAAAGGTGCTGGTGCGGCTTGTTTGAAGGACATTGACATGATGGAACGCATGGCTGGCACAGTGGTTGATGCGGTTGAGAACAGACCCGTCACCGTAAAAACTCGTTTAGGTTGGGATGAAAACTCAATCCGTATTCAAGAGGTAGCGCTTATGCTACAATCGGTTGGTGTGAAAGCGTTAACCGTTCATGCTAGAACACGAGCCCAAAAATATAAAGGAGATGCGGATTGGAACTGGCTTAAAAAGCTCAAAAATACTCCAGGATTACATATTCCCATCATTGGTAACGGCGATGTAACCAGTCCTGAATTGGCTGCAAAATTATTTAATGAAACAGGAGTAGATGCTGTGATGATTGGCCGGGGTGCCATAGGAAATCCATGGATTTTCAATCAAACTCGATCATATCTAGATCAAGGCAGTTATTCTACTGACATACCCCTTCGAGAGCGTCTTGAGGTGTGCGCTAAACAGCTTCAGTTGTCGGTGGAACATCAAGGCGAACGCTATGGTGTTATTGTTATGAAAAAACACTATGGACAATACCTAAAAGGAATTCGCAATGGCAAGAAACTTCGAATGGAATTAATGCAGCACAACACTATGGCGCCAATACTTGAACGCTTACTTAATTATACCGAGGAAGAGCATTTCTCTGTAAGCGCTGTGTAAATGCTTTCCAAGCATTGGGGTTTAATTTTTAGGTTTCTATCGTTAGGTCTCAATAACCTTGTTCAAAAAAACCAGTTATAAATATTCCCGGTCAATATACTTTTTTAAGATATCCGGTACTTTAACACGGCCGTTTTCGGTTTGATAGGTTTCAACAATAGCAGAAAGCACCCTAGGAAGCGCCAGCCCCGAGCCATTAAGAGTATGGACCATTTCGGTCTCTTTTTCACCTTTTCTGTATCTAAGCTGCATTCTTCTGGCTTGAAATGCCTCAAAATTGGAACAAGAACTCACCTCTAACCACCGTTGTTGACCTGGGCTCCAAACTTCTACATCATATTTTTTTGTTTGAGTGAAACCCATATCACCTGTACACATGAGCAAGGTCTGGTAGGCTAAGCCTAGTTTTTGAAGTAGCGACTCCACATGTACCCGTAACAATTCCAACGTTGTATACGACTCTTCTGGCTTAACAAAATGAACAAGCTCAACTTTATCAAATTGATGTAATCTATTTAGCCCTCGTACATCCTTGCCATACGACCCTGCTTCTCTTCTCCAACAGGGGGTGTGGCATACATAACGAATTGGTAACTGCTCTTCGGAGAGTATCTCGTCCCGATGGAAGTTGGTTACCGGTACTTCAGCAGTGGGTATAGCAAAAAACGCATCCCTTGGAATCTCATACATCATATCTTCCTTGTCAGGAATTTGACCTGTACCCCGAGCTGAATCTTCATTAATGAAATAAGGGGCCTGCATTTCGACATAGCCTGCTTTATTAGCCTCGTCTATAAAAAAATGAATGAGCGCTCGCTGCAACTGCGCTAAGGGTCCAAGGTAAAAAGGAAAACCTGCCCCCGTTACCTTTACCCCACGTTCAAAGTCCAACCAACCATGTCTCTCTAAGATATCCCAATGCGGTTTTAGCCATGATTGTGTATCGGGTGTACCCCAAGTACCGTACACTTGATTATCTTCTTCTGAATGCCCGATCGGAACGCTTGGATGCGCAACATTAGGAATGCGTAATAATAAGGAAGTACGCTCCTCAGCAATCACATTCAGCTGATCTTCCAGTTCTTTGACTGTATCTTTAGATTTAGATGTTTCCTTAATAATGGCTTGAGCCTCCTCCTTCTTACCGCTCGCCATCAATGCACCTATTTGTTTTGCCGCTTTATTACTTTGAGCTCGGAGTGTATCCACCTGATGGACTAATTGGCGCCACTGTTCATCTTTATCTATTACTTGCTGAACAAGTTGAACATTCTTCTCCCCTTTGTTATTCATTGTATCTATGACTAACTGCGGGTTTTCCTTTATAAATGTGATATCTAACATGCTTTTTTAATTGAGTTATCATTCAAAGATACAAGGTCTAGAAACATTTAGTTGAGCTTTTTTACTTGTTAAAGATGTTAAAGTAATTCCCTTTTATGCACTACTTTTGTACTTTACGCTTTAGAATTTTAGGAATTCAATTCTATATTTTAGATTATTTAGGCAATTCATCACTCTTACCAATCTAAGGTGGGCGCTCATCCAACCCTATATTTCCATCAAATAAACCGTCCAGACCATGATACCATTACTTGACGATATTGACGTTAAAATTTTGAATCACTTACAAGAACATGGCCGAGCACAGCGCAATAAAATTGCGGAGCTCGTCGGGCTATCTGTGCCTTCTGTTTCTGAGCGCATGAAAAAACTAGAAGAGCGTGGACTAATTAAAGGATATCACGCTATTCTTAACGATAAAGATTTTCATTTTGACATTAGCGCCTTTCTCTTTGTTCAGGTAGATGGCTCTGAGAATTACCATAATTTTGTAGAGGAAACGTTGAAAGAATCTGAAATTTTAGAATGTCACAGCATTACCGGTGAGGGATCGCACCTATTAAAAGTGCGAACAAAAAATACGGCCTCCTTCGAGCGTCTTTTATCACGAATTCAGTCTTGGGATGGAGTGGATAAAACCAGATCAAATTTAGTTCTCTCTAGTTTTAAGGAAACGCGCAGCTTACCTATTGAGCATTCTACTGAATTATTAAAACGCTAGTCTAGCCCTAATTAGACTCTTTACTACCCAACCTCTGCTACAAATTTCGTATATTACGCCATAATGTCATAATGATAGATATGGATAGAGAAGTATTTCAACAACAATTTGGACTTTTAGGTAGTTCTGATGCACTCCGCCAGGTAGTGGATAAAATAATGCAGGTTGCAAAAACCGACATTACCGTGCTCTTACAGGGTGAAAGTGGAGTAGGCAAAGATGTTACTGCGAGAGCTATTCATGGCATGAGCCTTCGAAAGCAGAATGAACTTATCATCGTAAATTGTGGTGCGATTCCGGAAGGTATTATTGAAAGTGAACTATTTGGTCATGAGAAAGGAGCCTTTACTGGGGCAAACGATACTCGCCAAGGGTATTTTGAGAAGGCAGATGGGGGTACTATATTCTTAGACGAAATTGGTGATACTCCTAAAAATGTTCAAGTCAAGCTTCTCCGAATTTTAGAAAACGGTGAGTTCTTCCGGGTAGGTTCATCTAAGCTGCAAACCGCAGATGTGCGTATCATTGCTGCCACCAACAAAGATCTTTGGGAATTAGTAAAAGAAGGTAGTTTTAGAGAAGATTTGTATTACCGCTTGGACACTGTCCAAATTCACCTTCCTGCATTACGAGATAGATCGGAAGATATTATTCCCATATTTAGAAATTTTGTCGAACATTACTCCAGAAAGTATGACTCAGTATTTCGAGGTTTCTCTGATGAAGCAAAGGCTTTACTGAGCTCCTATCGATGGCCAGGTAATATTCGTGAACTACGAAACATAGCCGAGCAGCTGGTTGTGTTAGAAAAGTCACAATTTGTCGATGTTGACACCCTCAGAAAATACTTAAAAGGACGCCAAAGCATTGGTTCTGCGGATAACCTACCCATGCTTCAAGGAAGCATAGATAACACAGACAACAGAAATCAACAATCTGGTCAACAAGGTTCGGAATTAATCTATCGCGCTCTTCTTGAAATGAGTAACGATATTGGTGACCTAAAAAAAATGCTCGCCAATCTGGTATACTCGTTATTCTCAAGTAAAAACAATCCTCAGTTACCCGCATTACTTGGTGTAGGAGGAAATACATCTTCACTAGATCATGTAAATGCAACTACGCAAAGCGGGCAAGCTAATCCAATAGACTATTCCAATCCTGGACACATTAAACTAGATCATACTCAGGGCCAGGATGCAATGAGTTACACACCAAGACACCTGAAAAGTGAAGTAAAGGGAGAAGAATTTGAGCCATACGATGAGCCGATTCAGGAAGAAGTGGACGATTTTATGTTACAGTTAAAGGGAAAAGAGATTCCTTCGCTAGAGGAAACCGAAAAATTCCTTATCCAAAAAGCGCTAGAAATTTTTGATGGAAATAGGCGCAAAGCATCTGAAACACTTGGAATTAGTGAACGTACTTTATACCGGAAATTGGATCAATTCGGATTAGAAAAAAAATAATAACTGCCCAATAACAACCTCGCTATGGAACATGGAGCGAATTCCGACTATCCAACTGGCTCAATTAACAGGTGGTCAAAAAACAAGTTCTTAATCTACCTTTTTTTGGGACTATTGAGCCTAAACTCTTCGTGCCTTAGTTATAGTTTTACCGGAGCTTCCATACCTGATGGAGTAAATACCATTTACATCCCCTTCTTCCCAGACCAGTCTGGTAGTGGCTTAGGGGATTTAAGTGATCGGCTCAATACTACGTTGATAGAACGATTTGTAAATCAGAGCAGATTACAATTAGCCTCAAATTTAGAGTCCGCAGATGCCTTTATAGAAGGACGAATTCAAACCTATAGTAACCGGCCTTTTGCCATCGGTGGAAATGAGCAGGCTAACCAAAACCAAGTTAGTATTACTGTTCAAGCCCGTTTTCAATATTCAAGCAGCGAAGAAGCACTTTGGAACAAGAGTTTCTCAAGTAGTTTTACCTATGATCCTACCGAAGATCCGATTAATGGGGAATTAGAAGCAGCATCCGAAGCCTTATCTCAGATTGCCAATAATATGTTTAACGATGCTGTCAGTAATTGGTGACAGGTCCTCCATGTCTCCAAAGTCAAACCCAAAGAATTTAATGGACGCGTAGAAGGATTAGCAAAATGGCGCATTTTCACTTTTTATCTGTAGCATAAAGCCGATATATTAACGATATATGAAGACTCTTCCTTTTACCATACCACCCTCTCTTAATAGTTATGTAGAGCAATTCGATACCGATCCGGTACGAATGACGCGAAAGCTAGAACGTCAGGTTGCCAAAAGAGATCCTGATGCGGTAGGGCGCTTTTTATTAGCTTGGTTTCATCATATACAAGGCAATCAAAATAAGGCTATAGCGGAGGCACTTAAAGCTAAAACCTATGCTCCTGGTAGTCCTCTCATGGAGCACTTACATTACTTCTTATTACATCCTGAACAATTCCAGGCCAAGATACCTCAATCCGGTAAAAAAGGGAGAAAGGTATTGGTTCAAGGGTCCAGAACTGCTCAAATACTCGACCTGGACCGACTTATCGAACTCTTAGAAGCAGTAGAAAGCCAACGTGTTAATTATTCTTATGAAGAAGTAAGTGAGGAGGATTTAAGCGAGGACTCCTCGGATGTTGCCGAGATTATATCCGAAACATTGGCAAAGATACATGAGGCGCAAGGCAATAAAAAGGAAGCTATTCATATGTATGAACGCCTAGTTATTGTGAATGAAGAAAAAGCGGACACCTACACAAGTAAAATTAAAGAGTTAAGGTCCGATAAATAAGATCATTTTACTTTACTAGATCCAAACATTGTACCACTATAGGGCATGCTCTTTTCCCTAACAATCTCATTTCTGTTATCCCAAATAAGGATTATGGAGTTTTTCGTGGCCAATAGATGTAGCTGGTCCATGCCCTGGATACACCTTTACCTGGTCTCCTAGTAGTAGCAATTCTTGGCGAATACTAGTAAGCAATAGCGATAAATCACCCTTGTAAAGATCTGTCCTACCTATGCTTTCTTTAAAGAGTGCATCACCGGAAAGTAAGAGCCCAGCATGTTCAATAAAAAACGAACAATGATCGGGAGCATGACCTGGTGTGTAAAGTACTTTTATTTCTATGTTTTGTAACTTTACAATTTGGTTATGAGTCAAAGGTAGAGGGGTGACAGAGGGAAGAATAGCATTAAACCCAAACATGCGAGCTTGATGCTCAAAATTTTCCCATAAAAAAGATTCTTCCTTAAAATGGTACACCGGAGAATTGATTGTTTGTAGAAGTCGTTGCAAACCTAAAATGTGGTCTACATGGGCGTGAGTTAGAAGTATACCATCAACTTCAATGTGATGAGTCTCTAAGAATTCAAAAAAGGTGTTGAATTCATTATCATTTGAGAAACCCGCATCTATTAATACTGCATGTTTAGGATTATCCCATAGCAGATAGGTGTTTTGTGCGAAAGGCCCTACTTCAAAGCGCTGAATCTGCATAAAAAAAGCCATCGTGATGATGGCTCTAACTTACTTTTTCTTGTCGTACATACGCTTGAATCGATCAACTCGACCAGCTTTGGACGTGAAATTGGTATTTTTGGTATAGAAAGGATGGTTACGCGAATCAACTTCTGGTTTGTAAATACCTTCTTTTGTATTCAGCGTACTACGTGTTTTCATTTCAGTACCGTCACTTAATAAAACGGTTACTTCTTTATAATCTGGGTGAATGCCTGCTTTCATATTCCTATCATTTATTTTTCAGAAACCAAAGATAAAGAATAATCTGTAATCTCTCAATTTATTCGTTAATAATAATTCTTTTATTCTAAATCATAGCCTGAACTGGTGTCCAATTGGTCCAACATACTACCTAACATATCTGTGTATTTAGTGGTATGGTTTATCTCTTCCTTTCCTAGCATAGAATGCTGATGCAAGGCCTCTAATGTAAGGTCCATCCAAGCAATGACGTCTACATCATCCGTTGTCTCTCCCAATACTCCAGTTACTGCGGCCCTAAGACCCTTTACTTCGCTTAATGCTTCCTTATATTCTTTGTCATTAATATGATCGCCTAACATTAATTCCTTCCCTAATTCGAAATGCAAGCCAATAGGTTCATAAATCGATGGCGACTCCTCGTTACGCTTAGAGGGATCCGGGAAGAAGTTTTTATATACCTTGGTAATAGCTTTACCAACAATACGTTTTGCAACATTAATAGCACCCTCTTGTTCACCCTCATAAACAAGCTCTAACTTACCTGTTAGTGCTGGAATAATGTGGTATAGATCACTTACCCTAATTTGAGTTTTATCTGCCCCCAACAGCAATGCTCTTCTTTCTGCAGCGCTAATCATTTGTTCCATTGCCGTAATGGTCATACGGGTAGATACACCACTTTTTTGATCAATATACTCAGATGACCTAGCTTCAAAGGCAACTTGTTCCAATATATGCCTAAACACATCTGGAATTTGAACTTCTACGCTCATTTCTCTTTGTGTCCAAGACTCTTGAGCGGTGATTTTCATCGCCGTTTCAATATCCTTTGGATAATGGGTAATAATTTGGGCGTCAATCCGGTCTTTAAGCGGTGTAATTATGTTCCCACGATTGGTATAATCTTCGGGATTGGCTGAAAACGCCATACACACATCCAAAGGCATCCTAAATTTAAATCCTCTGATCTGAATATCTCTTTCCTGCATAATGTTCAGCAGAGCAACCTGAATTCGTGGTTGTAAATCAGGCAATTCGTTGATGATAAAAATACCACGGTTGGAGCGGGGTATTAACCCAAAATTTATTGAGTCTTCATGCGATAAATCTAACTTTTGAGAAGCCGCTTTTATAGGATCAATATCACCGATTAAATCAGAGACGGTGGTATCCGGAGTAGCTAGTTTCTCACTAAAGCGTTCTTGTCGGCTAACCCATGTGATAGGTGTGTCATCACCCATATCATTTAGGATTTCACGAGCAAAACGTGATAGTGGTCGAAATGGGTCATCGTGAATAATAGAACCTTCTACAATGGGCATAAAATCGTCTAATAGATAAATCATTTGACGAAGTAGGCGAGTTTTTCCCTGCCCTCTCAGACCCAGTAATATAAAATCATGTTTGGCTAGTATAGCTTGCTGTATCTGCGGTATTACCGTTTCCTCATACCCTAATATTCCATCAAATGTGACCTGATCGGATTTCATTCGTGCGATTAAGTTCTTCCTCATTTCTTCCTTAACGGACACACTCTCCCACCCAGATTCTTTCAAATCACCTAGTCTACTAACCTTGTCAACAAGTCCAATATTGGCTGTTTTTTGTTTCATTTTATCCTTTGGAAAGTTGTGTTTATAAAAATTAAAACTATGGCTTTCAGCTAATCATTCACTTTGGACTAAGAAAAATTTTATCATGTTATCTCTACTCTTTATACTAATTACCATCGTCTGGAACGCTTCATACCAATTAATAATTCTTCAAGTTAGAATGTGAAATCATACTCATCCAAAAATACTAGTAAATAACAAATACGTAATGTCAAAGCCAATTGCAGTCATTCTAGGGGGTAGCGGTGGATTAGGTGAAGCTATAGCCCAGCACTTATTTGAAGTTCATAACTACAGAATAGTTATTACCTCCAGAGATCAGACCAAAGCAGAGAAAATAGCGAGCCAAATTAACCAAAAAGGTGGAGAAGCGTACGCCATTCCTGTAAACGTAACCAATGCTGAGGCCCTTACTCAGGTGGCTGCTCAAATTCATCGTGAATTAGGCCCAGTAGATGCGCTCATTCATGCCTATGGAAAAGGGGTCATACAGGCCTCTGCTGATATCAACCCAGAATTAGCAGCTCAAGTTGTAAATACTAATGTATTAGGCACATTTTTAGCAACCCAGGCATTCCTCGGACACATGAATACCGAACATGCTCGAATGATCTACTTCCCTGGTACCATGGGCAAATACATTATGAGGAATTCCGCTTTATATTCCGCCTCTAAATTTGCCATACAGGGAATGGTGAAAGGTCTGGTTGAAGAACACAAGAGATCGAACACCCAGTTTTCTCTATTGTATTTAGGTGGTGTGGACACTCCGTTTTGGGACGATGAGGACGTTCAAATGAAAGTTAAAAAAGAGGCTATGTTAAATCCTGCTGTAATTGCTAAGGTCGTGGGTAATATACTTGAACTACCCTCTACGCACGTTGTGAATGAAATGGTAATTCAGCCGAATTCACATCAACTCGTGTAGAACGGTTTGATGATAAAGCATGTATCATCTTTACATAAGATTTAAGCCAACAAAACCTGGAGATTAATCAGTTGCTACAGGACAGCGATCTATAGCCGAGCTATAAGCCGAACTGAGTATCTTTAGGGCTTGGTCTATTTCGGTTTTTGAAACGGTCAACGCAGGCCTAAAACGTATGGTTTTATCTCCACAACCCAATATCATAAGCCCTTGCTCCATGCATTCAGAAACCACGGCATTTCTAGCATGAGTATTAGGTAGATCAATGGCGCATAGCAGACCTTTACCACGAGGGTTAGAAAAGTGAGCGTGTTTTGCTGACATTTGATGCAGTCCTTCAAGTAGATGTTCTCCTAGATGAGCAGCATTTTCCACTAAGTTGTCCTGCTCTATGACTTCAAGTATACGTTGGAACCGAACCATATCGACCAGATTACCACCCCAGGTAGAGTTAATTCTAGAAGACACTTTAAAGCAGTTAGTTTCCACTTCGTCTATTCGATTACCAGCTAATATTCCGCAAACCTGTGCTTTTTTTCCAAATGCAATGATATCGGGTTTCACAAAGTGCTCATGAGCCCAAAACTTACCTGTTAATCCAATTCCTGTTTGCACCTCATCGTAAATGAGAAGTGCTTCGTAGGTATCCGCTAGTTTGCGCAATTCTTGGTGGAACTCTTGCCTAAAATGACGATCACCTCCCTCTGCCTGAATGGGTTCAATCAGAATGCAAGCAATATCATCTTTATGAGTCTCAAAATATCGTTTAGCTTGTTCGATCGCTAAATGCTCGTGCTTTGCTACATGCGCTACCGATTCCTCGGTCTCAGGGTAGTGATTGGCCGGACTAGTTACTCGAGGCCAATTAAACTTAGGAAAATACTTTACCTTATCAGGCACTGTGTTGGTAACAGATAGTGTATATCCAGTTCGACCATGGAAGGCATGCTCAAAATGTAGAACCAAATGACCTTTTTCTTCCCTATATCCTCGTTCGAAATTTTTCTGAACTTTCCAGTCAAAGGCCACTTTCATCGCGTTTTCCACTGCAAGCGCACCGCCGGAAATGAAAAAAGCATGGGGTAAATATTCAGGTATACCAACTCGCTCAAATGTTTCCATGAATTCTGCCATATACTCAGTATAGATATCTGAGTTTGATGGTTTGTTAATGGCAGCTTTACCTAATCTGTGTATAAACTCCTCATTATCCAAAGCTGGATGATTCATACCAAGTGGATTCGAAGCAAAAAAGGTGAAGAAGTCCAGATATTCTTTCTTGGTCACTTTATCTACTAAGTAACTTCCATGACTTTTATCTAAATCAAGAACCATATCGTACCCATCGGCTAAGATATGCTTGGCTAAAGTTGATCTTACATCACTGGCTTGTATGTTTGTGTGACTCATAATGACTAATGTCTTATTTAAAGTGTTTAAACCGATAAGCAAATTACAATTAAACTAGTAAATACATCTATTGGACTCAAGAAATAAGTCAGGGAATACATAGTCCTTATGTTATTTAATAGTTAAAGAAAAGTATTGACCTTGGTTCCGATTAAGTTGTATATTTCATGTTCTAAATCGCGGGGTGGAGCAGCTGGTAGCTCGTCGGGCTCATAACCCGAAGGTCGCAGGTCTGAATCCTGTCCTGCCATTATTTAAGGTCGCTTCAGAATTTCATGAATTTTGTTTCTAGAAGATTGATTTCTGGCAATCAAGACATAATAGAAACCACAATTGAATCAAAATATTTATACAAAAAAAAAGCCCCGCATTACTGCGAGGCTTTTAAAATCATAGCTAAGTTGAATTATCTCCAACCGCCTGTTGAGGCACCAGGTCCACCAACACCACCAAAGGTGTAGAATGGTTTTTCGGTACCAAGAGTTTCAAGTATTGAAGCAGGTAATGGTAAATGTAGAGGTGAACCAGCTTGAAGGTAATCTTTACCTCTCATTTCAAACCATTCGTTACCCATACCAGTGATTAACTGCTCAACCATACGCTCGTGATGGATAGCATCCATTACGGCATCAGCAGTAGCAGCTACAGCCGGAAGTCCACCACGTACAGTTCTAGCGCCTGTTGGATCGTTAACAATAGCTGCAGCTCCAGCAACATTTCCTTGTTGTGCTAACGCTTCTGCATGTAGCATGTGCATTTCACTTAAGCTAATTTCTGGAAGTACTTTATCATAAGCTCCAATGTAATCAGCATGCTTGGTATATCTGAAATTAGAGAAGAAATACAGTCCACGTCCAGGTTGGAAGTTGTTAGAAGATAAATAACCAAAGTCTGACCATAGTCGGTCATCCACTTCGGCATTATCAGCTATTCTAGTAGAATCCGGTGCGTCAAAGTCTACACCATCGCCATTCCAATCAGGATAGCTGTCATCCATCATATTGATAACGCGCATGTCCACTCGACCCCACCCTGGATAAATGAGGTATACTAGGTGCTCATTGTACCAGAAACCTGTTTCCCAAGCATCAGCATATATACTGAAGTCAGAATCCACAGCGTTAGCTACATGAGTTTGAACTGCTGCCCAGTCAACTGCAGAACGCTCTGCTTTTGTTCTAGCTACATTAGCAGTAAAACGAGCCGCAAATGCGTGTATTACTTGTGCAAACTGGTCACTATCAAGACCACCTGGTGTGTTGATAACAGTTTCAGATATACTAAAGCTATTAGCTTTAGCGATAGTTGCTGCTTCAACTAACTTTCCTACTGCGTGATCCATGATATCACCGTAAGGAACAAGCGTTGGGCTTGTGAGATCAGCGCCAGTGGTATTTTCATCGACTATGTAGCCTTGATCAAATACCAATGCAATGTATCCTGTAGAGAGACCCTGCATGAATTTGGCCATAGCTTCGATTCTCTTAGCATCTGCACCAAAGTCAACTCCACCGGCCATAGCTGTTAATACATCTGTTGCAGATGAGTTAATGGAATACATTCTACTGAATGTATAATCAGTTATGCCTGCATAGGAGAAGTTTGGAGCATTATCCCAAGCTGGACGTGGCTCTGTACCGAACAACTGCATTGCTTGGTTACCCCAAGAACAAGTTGCTGCATCGGCAAGTACTGCCGTTCCCATACCTACAGCGTTATAAGAGTGTATTGAATTATACCAACTCTTAAACAGACCATCGGCTAAAGTAACCAAGTCAGAGGAAGATGCTAAAGCACGCTCCGTATCTGGCTGGTTTAAGTTCTCTACTGTTAGATCCGCACAACTAAATAAGCTGATTGAGACAACACTAACGAGTACGAGTAGTTTGTTTTTAATCGTATTCATGATGAATAAGTTTATGAATTAAAATTTAAATGAAACTGAGAATGCATAGTTTCGGAAATTTGGATAGGCACCCGTAGCGTCAAAAGGATTACGGATAGACCCAACTTCCGGGTCATAACCAGAATAATCAGTGAAGGTAAGTAGGTTACGCCCAATAGCTGATAGCGTAATACTCTCAATACCGTCACCTAATATATTTAGGTTTTCAGGGTTTATTTGGTAGCTAAGAGATACCTCTCTTAACTTAACATAGCTACCATCTTCCACCCAATATGAGTTGTTAGTGTTCACATCATAGAAGCCTTGGTAATATCTGTACCCTTTCTTCTGATCATCAGGCTTTCCTGTTTGATCCATAATACCATTTCGGCTATCACGTGTTAACCACTGGCTCTTACGATTGTAAATATCACCACCTGATTTGATGTCAATCAATACATACGCAGACAGACCTTTATAGCTTACGGTATTAGAAAGTCCAGCAGTCCAATCGGGACGACCGTTTCCGATTTCAACAAAAGCAAGATCGCCATTTTCTTCTCTTAGTTTAATTGGAGCCTCATCAGGGGTACCCTCGGTTCCGGCTTCAATTACATAACCATCACTATTCACAGCGTAGTTTGCAATAGCATCGCCTTCACCAAGTTGCGCTTCCATCTGAGAAAGTGAAGTAACCCAAGAGTATCCGTAGATAGCACCATACGTTTCTCCTTCTCTGATGTAGAATAATCCGTCAGGACCTGATTGGAAAGGAGGAGGATCTAACTCAGTGATAGTCTGCTTAGACTTGGCCCAAGTTAATCCCATATCCCAAGTCAAGTCTTGGTTTCGGATTAGGTTTGCTTGTAGATTAAACTCGAAAGACTCTCCTTCTAATGTACCTGCATTCTGGTACTGGTTACTGTAACCAGTTACAGGAAGTAAAGGCACATTGAGGAATTGGTCAGTAGTGACCGACTTTGCATATATAACTTCAAAATTGTATTTGCTTAGAACCGTACCGTTGATGGCAAATTCCGTCTCTTTAGTCTGAGATGGTTTTAGGTCTTTGTTACCTAACTGTGTCTTTGACGCATTACCTGCCGAAAGAGCAAAAGCTTCATATTGCCATAAGAACGCAGGACGAATACCGGCGGTTCCCTGAGCAACACGAATCTTTAATTCGTCAAACATTTCGAGATCTATATCTTCGGTAATTCGATAAGCACCAGAAAGTCTGTAGTAATTATTCCATCGAGAGTCTGGTCCAAATAAAGAAGAACCATCGCGACGAATCATAGCATCGAACAAGTACTTGTCATCATAGTCAAAAGAGGCAATTGCAAAGTAGTTCTCAGCATTGATGTCTTGCTGAAAGTTATCTGCAGAGATGTTCGCTGGATCGATAGCATCGTAACCAGGTACACCCTGAACTTTGAAGTCAAATCCATACGCATCGAACCATTCTCTGTGGTAATCTTCCATTAGGTAGCTCAAAGTTAACTTTGCGTACAATTTACCAAACTGCTTTCTAGAAGTAAGATAGGTTTGAAGTGTTTGAGAATATTCTTCTTCAGAATACTGATATAAACTACCTTGAGAATACTCGATTCCTATAGGATCAGTACCACCTAGAATGTACTGTGTATATGGATATAGAGAAGTATAACGCTCATTGTTACTCTCTAAGGAATAAGATGCACGAGCCTCTAACCAGTCAGTAAGTTGAGCAGTTGCTTGGTAGTTACCTAAGTAACGCTGCTTATAGGTATTTCTGTCGTTAATATAGGTAGCGTATAACGGATTTGTTTCGTTACTCCAATGGTTGTGTCTTACAAAGTAAGGCTGACCATCTGGGTTGGAAAGGAAAAGATTGTTATCTGGCTCTGCAAGAACGATATCAAAGAAAATTCCACCACCAGTTCCAGGAGTGTTAGAGGTTGTTCTAACAAATAAATTAGAAGTAGAAACTTTTAACCAATCGTTCACCTGCCAATCAGAGTTGATTCGGAAGTTACGTCGGCTATACCCATCTGTGTTTGGTATAATACCTTCTTGAACATTGTTTTCAAAACTAGTAAACAAGTTGATATTGCTAACGCGGGTTGCTAAGGCAACATAATTAGTCATGTTAGATCCTCTTTGGAAGAAATCCTTTTGAAGATCTCTTACTACCCCAAAAGGATTGTCCATATATTCATCATCGGAAGTAGCTCGAGTACCTAATATATTAGGATTGAAACCGCCTTCGTAACCAGCTGGGTAGGTAACACCTGCAAATTTAGTGTATGTCCCTTTGGCAGATTCCCAATCATCAGCTAAGTCATAGTAATGCGCTTCAGCTAAGTCGATGTAGTTCTCTAACTCCTGAAAACCAACTTCATTACGTACAGTAACATTGATATCACCATCTTGTAGTAATGACCCACGCTTGGTGGTAATTACAACAACCCCGTTACCAGCACGAGAACCGTATAAAGAAGATGCAGCAGCACCCTTTACAACCTCAATACTCTCTAAGTCATCTGTGTTTATATCACCCAGAGAACCTTCTAGTATAACACCATCGATGATGATGAGCGGGTTAGAACCCACACTCAAGTTGTTATCAGAACGTACCTGGATGTCAGCTGACCCACCTGGAGTACCACTAGTTTGTCGGATCTGTACACCAGAAACCTTACCAGAAAGTGAACTCGCAACCGATGTAGCAGGTACTTTGCTCAACTGAGCAGCATCTACTTTGGCAACTGAGATAGTTAATTTTTTTCGTGGAGTGTTATCAGCAACACCAGAAACAACGATTTCGTCGAGTAAACCGACGTCTGTTGCCATTTCAAAATCCTGAACGTTATCTCCGGCAGAGATAGTGATGGACTGTGAAATTGTGCTGTAACCAATGTAGGTAACCTCCACGGTATATGTGCCTGGAGTGATGTTTGTGATAGTATATTTACCATCAGCATCAGTCGATGCACCTTTCATGGATTCTACAAGTACAACGTTCACTGCTGGAAGGGTTTCACCCGTCTCAGCACCCGTGACTGTACCTGTTAAAGTACCGCTTTGTGCGTATGCAAACGTACTTAATACGTACACGCTCAAGGCTAGTGAGAGTAGCTTCTTAAACATAGATGACCTCTATATTAATTTATTATTAGAATTGAACCGTAAATAAAGCCATTTAGTAATAAATAGGCAATAGTTACTTTAAAATAGCAATACAAATTAAATAAAGAAATTTCCTTTAAAGATTATCTCTTAAAATTGCCCCATTCAACCACTTTTGCACCTGTTGATACTGTAGGCTAAAGTACTGTTGATTTCTTATAAGTTGATAATTATCAAATGGATAAAATTTATTATTTATCTTTGGTGCTCGGAATAAAAAATTTGTCTCAAAATCATAAAGATTATGAGAAAAAGCCCATTTTTCTTCTCCTAGGGTCCTTTGAACGTACCATGGAGGGCCAAAAAGAATGTACATCATTCCCATATCGGTCTTCCAACCCTCTTTATAGTTAGAAAATTGCTTATTTGCTTCTTCTACCCGCTCATAAAAGAGTTCGATAACCTGTAACGCTTTGGTAGTATTCTTAATATTTGAGAGCCAAAACCGATCTACAGCCAATTTTTGCTCTTTTGGATCAGAGATAGACATTAATTTCTGATGTTCTTCTTCTCCCATCAAGTACACCAAAGGAGCAGCTAATTCTTTAGGTGTTCTAAGTGAAGGGTAATGCGGACTTTTTACGCTAAAATCTCTGGCCTTATAGATTTCTTCTCCACCCACCTGGGTACGAACTTCAAATCGGTAATTACCTCTCTTTAGTTCATCAAAGAAAAACTCGATAGTAACCGTACCTGGTTGACTAAGTATTCGCTTAGAACTATTTAATACTTCAAACTCCCCATAGTCAATCCCTTTATAAGGCAAACTTGCGGGGGTATAATCAGGCCAACTCATAGGCCGAGCATGTAAGGTATCCGAGTCAAATTTTAACAGACGAGTATCTATGGTCTGCGGCTCATTGGTTTTGTTATTAGTTACTTGAAACACCAAGCGAACCGAATCGCTTCTCTCCGACAAGTTATACGTGGTTATTGCTTCAAAAAACGAATCGTTCGCCTTCTGATCTTTTGCAAATACCTGAATATTGGTTAGATGGCTGCGCTGTTCGGTTGGATTTGGAATCTCTATTGAAAGTTCCCGAAAACTCTCTCTATCATTTGAGATGTCCCTGAGCATCACACGAACAGTGTACGTGCCAGGCTCCACTGGTATGGTTCTTTTTATGATATAGGCATCCTGACTGTTTACCACCGATGAAGTAGAATCAGAAATTACATATTCAGTATTATCGGTCTTAATTAGGCGATCTGGTTGCTCTTCGTCTATAATCTGTACATCTAGCTCGATAGAAGATTGAAACACTTCGCCTGCCTTTTTAAAAACAAGACTTGCGTATACCACCTCAGCCGATATTTCGACAAAGGCACTATCGGTCTCAACATCTACTAACCCGGCACCTACCACCCTTAGCTCAGGATACCCAGGTCTATAATCATAATCCCCTGCCCTATCCACTTCTTCTATGTAAGCGTTATTACAGCCCATGAACAAATAGCCCGATAGTAAGGCAAATAGGATAATTAAGCTGCCCACTCTTTCACTATTTGCTGATCCAAATGCTATGTTTATTGTATTTTGCATGCAGTAAGAAATTTGGCAGGTAATAGGGTGTATATATAAGGTATAAAAATGTGTGTCAATGTTATGTATCAAGCAGGTCTTTTAAACATCCAAATAAAATTGATACCGTTAATACATAGTAGTAAAAAAATGCTGAAATCGTTTCAAAAGCTTACAAACAATTAAATTATCTTTACATTAGTGTCGTATCTTCCAAAGATTGTTACAATATCATCAAATTATTTATGCTCATATGATCACTCCTCAACGAAAAACAAAAATCGTTTGTACCATCGGACCCAGTTGTTTTACTCAGGAAGGTATTAACAACCTCTTGCTCCACGGGATGAATGTAGCCCGAATTAATTTCTCCCATGGCGCTTACGAAGTTCACGAACGCAGTATCGGATTCATACGGAAGGCCGCACGTGAATTTAACTATAGCATCCCCGTTTTAGCGGACCTACAAGGTCCAAAAATTAGAGTGGGGCAAATGAAAGACGACGGACAGGTGTTGGTGGAGGGGAGCGAAATCACTTTGACGTCCGAACATATTACAGGCACCGCTGACTGTGTACCCATTGACTACGATAAGCTCCCACAAGAAGCCGAGGTGGGTAACACCATCCTCTTAGATGATGGACTCTTGGAATTCAAAGTAACTGAATGCCTCGAAAATACACTAAAAGTGAAGGTCATCGTGGGTGGATTACTTAAATCTCGCAAAGGAGTAAACTTACCCAATGTAAAAATATCTATACCTGCCCTAACGGAAAAAGACCGAAAAGACCTAGAATTTGCCGTTAAAATGGATGCCGATTACATTGCCTTATCTTTCGTACGAAACCCTGAAGACGTGATAGAGTTAAAAAATTTATTGAAAGATCTTGGCTCTGAGGCTGGCGTAATTGCTAAAATAGAAAAACCTGAAGCCGTTGACTGCATCGATGCGATCATTGAACAAGCCGATGGTATTATGGTTGCTCGGGGTGATTTGGGCATTGAAATACCAGCCGAAGAAGTGCCTTTTATTCAGAAAACTATTATTGAAAAATGTAGAGCGGTTGGTAAACCAGTTATCACTGCCACCCAGATGCTCGATTCCATGATTAAGAACCCCAGACCCACTCGAGCCGAAACCTCCGATGTGGCTAATGCCGTACTCGATGGAACCGATGCGGTTATGCTTTCTGGAGAAACGGCTGCAGGTAAGTATCCAATGGAAGCAGTAAACGTAATGGACCGCATTTGCCGGAAGATTGAAGAACGTAGAATACAACTGTATTATAGCCTGGAATACAATAAACCAACGGATCCGGATAAACAAATTATCGAGTCACTTGCTCATACTTGCGTTTTATTGTCCGACAAAGCAGATAGTGTGTTAATTAGTACGATTACCCATTCTGGGAGTACGGCTCGCCGGATTGCTAAATTCAGACCTAAAGTGCCGATTTTTGCTTTCACTGAATCTCAAAAAGTACGCCGCCAATTAAATCTTGTTTGGGGAGTTCGCTCCATACGTTTGAGAGAACTCTTCGATACAGATAAAAGTGTGAAAATCATGGAGGATTATCTTAAAGATAATGGCCAAGTTAAAGTAGGTGACCGGGTGGTTGTAGCCACGGGTATGCCTACTGCTCAAAGAGGCCGAACCAACATGGTGAAAATAAGTATTATTGAATAAGGTCATTACCACATGCAAATTATGTCCCGAATATTACTACTCAGTGTTGTACTGCTAGGTTGTTCGGGGCAATTTTCATCACGATTTGTCAATTTCAATGCCTTCTACAACACCTTTTACAACGCCCAGTTAAGCTACGGTCAGGGGTATACCAAAAGCACAGATCAAGCCCGGAAATATAATTTCCTACTTCCCATCAGGGTGTACCAAACCCCACTTGGTGCTGGAATGCAAGAACTCCAAAGCACCATTGATAAAGGCGCTGATATCTTACGAGATCACAAAGAAAGTAAATGGGTGGACAATGCCTTAGAGTTAATCGGCAAGTCCTATTTCTTTAGAACAGAGTACTTTTCTGCTGATCAAAAATTCGATGAATTATTGCTGACCACAGATGATCCCTTATTGCAACAAAAAGGCGTTTTCTGGAAAGCTAGAGTTTTTATGGAGCTTGAGTTGTACACGCAAGGGGTGCAGTACTTAGAAGAACAACGAACTACCTTTGATGGGCAGTGGATGGATAATATGGAAGCTCAAATACTCACTATGTTGGCAGAGCTATACGTAGCAAGACAAAATTATGAGGCAGCGATCCCACTGCTCGAGCAATCGGCCGCCTCATTACCCGGTAGAGCGTTAAAAGAGCGAGCTTTTTTTCTGTTAGGGCAGCTTAATGATTTCCAAGGGTATACCCAGAATGCCTTTACTGCCTTTGACCGCGTATCGGATTATTACTATAATTATGAAATTCAATTCGAGGCTCAAAAGAAAAAGGCGGATGTGGCGAGACAACTTGGTTTAGTCGATGAAGCGTATTCCGTTTTCTCAGCTATGGTTAAGGATGATAAAAATACGGAATACGTCGCTGATCTTCGTTTGGAATTAGGGCTAACCGAACTGCAAAGAAACAGACCAAAGAAGGCCGAAACCATTTTCTTAGATTTATTAAGGGACCGACAATTTCCGGCAGAAGCGCGTACCAAAGCATTAGCCTATAATGCCCTAGCAGATATTTATCGGTTTAACGATAACAACTTCAGCCTCGCTGCCGCTTATTACGATTCAGCAGCACGAATTAACGTGCCCTCAGAAAATCTTCCAGAATATTATAATGCCCAAGAATTATCCGCATCATTCGGTGAGTATGCGCGGTTAAAATCGAACATTCAATTGGAAGACAGTTTATTGTACTTGGGCTCACTGGAACCCGCCCAATTTGACTCAGTGATTCAATTAATTCAGCAGAAGCAACAAGCGGAACTGGAGCGGCTTCAACAAGAACAAGAAGACCGAGCAAATACCCTTGTTACCATCGATCGCGAATCAAGTTCAGGGCCAAACACGACTTCCAATAGCGGATTCCTAAATGAGTTAGACCAACGAGTGAGTGCCGATGCCGCTCAGCAGTTCAATGCTCTTTGGATGGGAAGATCCCTAACCGATTATTGGCGTTTTGAATCTCTCGCTCGTAATTCTATAACACAAGACAGCAGCGAACTTGATAGCAGCAGTGATGAGAATGCTGTCCTCCAACTTCAAGAAAAATACACTATTGACATAAGTGCCATCCCCTTTGACCCAGCTGACAGAGATTCGGCTTATGAACGGCTATCCACCTATTATTACGGAATTGGGAACCTATTTTTTTTAAATCTGAATGATACAGATAGTGCAGAATATTATTTTTCTAAGGTTTGGTCAGAACGCCCGCAAAGTAAAGTAGCCCCCGTATCCTTGTATTCTCTAGCTGAGATTGCATCAACCAGAGATCAATTAGATCGAGCAAAAGAATTGGGTGAAATAATTGTTCAAAATTTCCCTAATACCGTCTATGCAGAGCGCACGGCAGAACGTTTTTCCATTCCTATGGAGCAAGACAGCAGCGTACAACCAAGTGAGTATGACACGTTTCGGCAATTGTATAACAGCTTTGAAATGGGCGACGAGCTTGGGATAGATTCTTTATTTAGTTGGGGTATATCAGCAGGCAATTCAATTCTTGGTGAACAAGCCTATCGCATTGGTCTTACTCACTACATTGAGAACATAACCCAGGATAGTTTGTACCAACAAGATCAAGCTCGGTGGCTAAACGAACAAAATCGTTGGGTTACCGAACAAGCTAAGTTGCAAGCTTTTAAGGATTCCATTGAAATTAGCCTAGAAGACAGCCTACTTAATCCGTTGGAAGAAGAAGAGCTAGATGCCTTGTTAGACTCAAATCTTGTAGAGCCGGTATGGTACGACGTATTCCCGTACACAGGCCCGAATTGGGATTTGGCTCGAAACTACTTAGCGGTCTATGACTCTGTATTTAAGAACCCGGTAAAAAATCCAGACTTGGTACGGTTAAAGATAGAATTAACCCCTCCTGAAAATCCCTATGCCGTTGCCGTTGACAGCTCATTAAGTGACTCCTTAGAGGTTTATGGATTTTCGGCTGATTCATTACAACCCGATTCACTAAGCATAGACTCATTTTTAAATGATTCACTGAACCAAATTTCAGATTTAGCCAGCTCGGTAGAGGGGCAATCGACTATAGATGATTATCAATCATGCACTGACCTAGATAGTACCCCATCTTTCAGGGGGGGAATGCAGGCGTTATTATCAAGCATTTCCTATCCCGAAGGGGTCATTATAAGCCCGGTGACCTACCGCTTCTTTATTAATGAACGGGGCATCATCGATCGTTTTGAGACCGTCGATTCGGCTTCCAATGCGGAGCTTAGTCCAGATTTAGTGGACGCAATTAATGCCCGATTGGCATCGGAGGTTGCTTTTGAACCTACCATTATTAATGGGCGCTCCATCCGATTGGTTTGTGAGATAGTCATTGACCCGTCTGAACTAGAGTAGCCTTAGCTGCGACTATTAACCAGCCTTAGCTGCGACTATTAACTAGCCTCACCAGCGACCATAAGCCAGCTTAATTGCGAGAACACGCATTAGCAATATCTGAAACTAAGCCGGGGCCTTCATAAATAAGCCCGGTATAGATTTGAAGAAGGTGGGCACCAGCCTCGAGGCGTTCGATTGCTGCGTTAACGGAATCGATCCCCCCCACAGAAATAATCGGTTTGCCTCCCCCTAATTCCTCCGAAAGCCAACGTGTCATCTCTACACTTCTCTTAGCGATAGCTCGTCCACTCAATCCCCCCCGCCCTATCGCGGAAAGCTCTTTTTGGGAGTGCAAGAGGCCTTCCCTACTATTAGATGTATTAGTGGCCACATAGCCATCAATTCCGTATTCCTCGCAAATTGCTACTAATTTTATCAAATCCTTATGTGTGGTGTCCACTGAAAATTTTACGGTTGTTGGGACATGTGCGTAGGTGGAAGAAAAAGAGATTCTTTGTTGCTTTGCGGGCGGGTCCACCTGACTTGCTTTATGCTTAATCCCAGCTAATAATTCACTAAGTGCACCTGGATCTTCAAAGGTCTTACCCTCTCCTGTATTTGGACAGGATATATTAATGGTAATGTAATCGGCTACCTCTTGGGCTAGAAGATAGGACTCAATGTAATCTTCCACGGCCGCATCACCCCCAATGGTTGGGTCATTCGTTTTGGCAATATTTAAGCCCAATGGAATGTCCAATTGAAGCTTTTTTAACCGCTCTATAATTCTAGCTGCCCCCTCGTTATTCAGGCCCATCCTGTTTATTAAAGAATGGTCTTTGGGTAGCCTAAAAGCACGTGGCTTTGGATTACCGGTGGATGAATGAGCAGTAATACTACCCACTTCGACAAAACCAAAGCCTAAAGCCTGCATGGCACGAGGGGTCGTTCCGTTTTTGTCAAATCCAGCTGCTAAACCGAGTGGGTTTTTGAAATGAAGTCCCCAAATTTGTTCGCTTGACTTCGCATCGGCCACTCCATAAAGTCGGCGCACTATATTTTGGAGTATATCGGAACGGTTGGTTTTACTGGCCATCCAAATAGCCCAATCATGAGCTTGCTCGGCGTCCATGAGGAAAAGAAGCGGCTTTATAAGTTCTTTATACATAGGTCATACGTAACACAAAAAATGGTACTTTTTAGAGACTTTTCTGTTCTGAGTGCCATAAAGGTACATAAAAGAGGCTCAAAAAAACGCCAAAAGCAGTATTTTTGTCTGATGAATTGTTTTTACCTTGTGCGTTCATTAATCACTCGGCTGCAATCCGTAGCTTAGAGCAAAAACGTTTAATTGCCTCATACATTTGACTACTCATTTCTTCATTGATAACGCACTATCTGTGCTTCCAAAGGCTGGCCCCATGGTCTTGTTGGAGTCGCAGCTTAACGAACATAGGGAAAGTCAATATCATTGGATTGCTGGAGACCCAGTGGGCCAAATTATGGTGTATAAACAGCAGCTATGGGTGGCTGGCACCATAGCCGACACCCTACTTCAAGCGTTTCCGAGCTTAGACTGGATTATCACACAGGGTAAAACGGATACTACAACACAAAAGACAACACAAAGAGCTACACTGGTTGATACATCTTCATCCGGCGAATCGGGGCAAACATCACCGGGCGAATCGGGGCAAACATCACCCAGAGAAAAAAATATCTGGTATTCTGTTTTACTAGATCATATTGATCTATGGTCGGCGCTGAAAATAGCACAAAAACAGAGTTGGTGGTTTGGATATTTGGGCTATGATTTGAAAAACCTCATAGAAAATCTAGAGAGTACGCATCCCGAATTATATGAAGCAGCTGATTTATGGTTTATGGAACCTGGGATTTTGGCAAAAGTAGCTACTTCGAGCCAAGAAAATAAGCTAAATAATGAGGTGGAGTGGCTTAAGGGTGAACAGCGATGGGCCAAACTTCAGGAACGCTTTGTAGGCAGTTCTTCGGAGTCGCAGGAGTTTAGTATAAGGCCCCTAGAGGGGCTTTCGAAAGATCATTATCTACATACTATTGAGTCGGTGAAGGCGGATATTCATGAGGGGGACTACTATGAAATGAATTTTTCTCATGCGTTAAAATACACTTTTGAAGGACATCCTATTGCGCTTTACCGAGCTATGCGGGAGTATGGACCGGTTCCTTTTGCCAGCTATTTCAATTATAATCTACCCTCTGGACTTGTGGTACAGGTTTGTTCGGCTTCGCCCGAACGTTATTTAGCTAAACGGGGGGAGCATTTGTGGTCGGAGCCTATCAAAGGAACGCTGGGTCGCATCCAAGCTGATGAAGGGAAGCGCATTCAACAGGAATTACTAGGCCTCAAAAACAAAGCTGAGCACCTGATGATTGTAGATTTGGTTCGAAATGATTTACATAGGGTAGCCCTAAAGGGAAGTGTGCATGTTGATCCTCTATTTGAGGTTCAATCCTTTCGAACGGTGCATCAATTAGTGAGTAAAGTGCACGCCCAAATAGCACCAAATTATAGTAGCTTTGACGCTATTCGTCATAGCTTTCCAATGGGTTCGATGACGGGTGCACCAAAAATTGCGGCCATGCAGGCTATAGAACGATACGAGTCCTACAAAAGAGGTATTTACTCAGGGGCCATTGGGTATTTGAGCCCAAATGATGATTTCGATTTTAATGTGGTCATCCGAACGGCCATTATCCAAGGTAACCAATTGTATTACCCAGTGGGTGGAGCCATTACTAGCGACTCGGATCCAGAGTTAGAATGGCAAGAAACCCTGCTAAAAGCAGCTGCGCTTGAGAGAGTTATTTGCTAGGCTTATTTGCTAGGCAAATTACCCTAGGCCATTGCTTTTGGAATCGCGCCTTCATAAATGCTATGGAGATGCTCAAGACTCACCGTTCCAACTCCTTCAAATATCAATGCATCCCCTTGAACGGTCCCGATTTGTGCTACGTCTACCCCACCTTGAGTTAAGTGCTTCATTAAGGACTCTTTTTGATTGGGTTGACAGGTTAAAACAATACCTGATTGTGCCTCACTGAACCAGATTTCATGAATAGAACCGGGCAAGAAACTAAGGTCGATTTGGGCCCCTAATGAACCGAAAATACCCATTTCTGCAATACTAACAGCCAAGCCGCCGTCCGAGATATCGTGAGCAGCAGTGACTAGACCTGAGGTAATCGCCTCTAGTACAGCCTCCTGAACCTTAAGTTCTACATCCAAGTCAAGTATCGGAGCATCACCAGTGGTTAATCCATGTACTACCTTCAGATATTCCGTTCCACCCAAACCGATTCGAGGAGCGCCAACATACAATATTGTATCGCCTTCCTTTTTGAATGATGGAGACATTTTATGCTTTTCAACGTCTTCGATTACACCGAGCATACCAATAATGGGAGTTGGGAATATGGCACTCTCAGGATTTTCATTATAAAAACTCACATTACCACCAGTCACTGGAGTGTTTAATTTTCTACACGCATCACCCATGCCAGCAAGTGATTCCTTAAACGTCCAATACACTTCTGGTTTATAAGGATTACCATAATTTAGGCAGTTGGTTATGGCCATGGGTTTAGCTCCAGAACAAACCACATTACGAGCCGATTCGGCAACAGCAATTTGCCCCCCTCTGCGAGGATTCAAATAAACGTATCGTCCGTTGCAATCTGTTTTTGCTACCAACCCTTTTTTACTTCCTTTAAGCCTAATTATACCTGCATCTGCCGCGCCAGGGCCTTGAACGGTGTTGGTTCGTACCATCGTGTCGTATTGCTCATGAACCCATCGTTTAGAGGCAATGTTGGGACTACCTATCAAGGCTTCCAAACTTTCTATGAGAGTTAAGGGATGTGACAGGGTCGATAAATCAGCGTTTTGCGTTTCTTCCAGATAGGCCGGTTTTTTGGTTTCGCGTACATATTGAGGGGCGCCGCCACCCAACACAAGATGTTCGGCAGGGATTTGGGCTTTTATTTCGCCCTCCTTCCAATAAGTTACTTGATCCCCTTCCACCACTTCGCCAATCACAACGGCATGCAAATCCCACTTCTCATATACATCGATAATATCTTGCTCTTGGCCTTTGTGTGCCACAATAAGCATGCGTTCCTGACTTTCGGATAAAAGCATTTCATAGGCAGTCATTCCTGGCTCACGCGCGGGTACTAAATCTAAATTTATGCGCATCCCTTGGCCACCTTTTGCGGTCATTTCACTAGAAGAACAGGCAATTCCAGCCGCTCCCATATCCTGCATTCCAACGACGGCACCTGTTTGAAGTGCTTCGAGACTGGCCTCCAGTAATAATTTTTCGGTAAATGGATCTCCAACCTGTACACTGGGTCGTTTAGCTTCGCTTTCCTCGGAGATTTCCTCGGAGGCAAAAGTAGCCCCATGTATCCCATCTCTACCCGTACTCGCGCCCACTATAAGCACCGGATTTCCAACTCCCTTTGCAATGGCTGAGGCAGTTTCCCCCACTTTAACAATCCCAATGCTCATTGCATTAACTAGTGGATTACCCTCGTAGCTTTCATCAAAACACACTTCACCCGCGATGACTGGTACACCAAAAGAATTTCCATAATCTCCGATACCACGTACCACACCGTCCAGTAGATATCTAACTCTAGGGGTTTCCAAAGAACCAAAACGCAATGAATTCAAGGAAGCAATAGGACGTGCCCCCATAGTGAAAATATCGCGATGAATACCACCCACTCCAGTAGCAGCGCCCTGATAGGGCTCTACTGCAGAAGGATGGTTATGACTTTCAATTTTAAACGCGCACCCCAAACCATCACCAATGTCCACAAGCCCAGCATTTTCTTCCCCAGCCGCAACCAATAAGTGTTCGCCTTCACGAGGTAGTTTTTTGAGCTCTAGTATGGAATTTTTATACGAACAATGTTCACTCCACATCACCGAGTACACGCCTAATTCAGTAAAACTAGGGGTTCTTCCTAATCGGTCAAGAATCATTTTGTATTCTTCTTGAGTTAGTCCATGTTCCAAGGCTAATTCAAGGTTTACAGAGGGTTCTGTTGAGGTGTGGTCAGACATATGCAGTACGTTGTTTTTAAGATGGGTTAAATGTACGAGCTTTTTTGCTTAGCCTCTACTTTTTTACTGTGATGGCTTGCTTTTGATTCTACTCTTTTTTAAAATCTAATATCAATATTCGAATATGAATATTAGATTATGTACGGAGTTCATAAACAGAGCTTGGTAAGAGTGCTATAAAAGTAAAAACAGAGTATGAAATTAGTATCCCAAGGTGCTCAATACGCCATTTCAGCTATTATTGCTTTATCTAAGCAACCTGAGGCAGTCATTTCGGCATCGGAACTTTCACGACAATTGCGTTGTCCATCTGCCTATTTATCACAGATTCTATCAAAGTTGAAAGCACCCGGCATACTAGGCTCCCAACGAGGACTTAATGGTGGGGTTTTCTTAGCCCAAAAACTAAGTGACTTTACTGTGTATGATGTGATAACAGCCATTGATGGAGATGATTTTTTTTCCATGTGTTTTATGGGCATTCAAGGATGCGGACATATTGAACCGTGCCCATTCCACACATTCTGGTCTGTACAAAGAGAAAAGATTAAAAAATGGCTCCAAGCAACTAGTTTTGCCGATACAGAGCGGCTCATGACCAACGAATGGTTTCATGAGCGTCTATTCTTCTCCAACGGAGCAGAAATTGCAAGTACTAACCAAAAATAAACCCTTTAAAAGAGCCCGTTTCGTTCTGGTATGAATCTAGTTAACACCAGTGTTAGCGTTACCGAAAAGCTCCGATGCAGCCATTGTGGAGAACCTGCGACTCGACCGGTGTATTCAGGCAGTAACGATCTATTCTGTTGTCAGGGTTGCCGTATGGTATTTGAGCTTTTGCATGAGCATGATTTGGATCCATATTACTCCTTCGATGAACTCCCTGGCCAAACCATAAAGGCTGGGCTCCAAAGACCTCAATTTGATATTCTAGAGGACCCAAAAATACAACAGAGCTTAATCGAATTTACCCAGGGAACACACGCTACCACCACCTTCTATATCCCATCCATTCACTGCACCTCCTGTGTTTGGTTACTTGAGCATCTACAAAAAATTGATGAGGGTATTTATGAGGGTAGAGTTAATTTCATTAAGCGAAGTCTTAGGGTACGATTTGATCAATCGCGTACCAGTCTCAGATCTATTGCTGAGTTGTTGAGTTCGATTGGCTATGAGCCACAACTACGACTGAATGACCTAGATTCACCAGCGAATCCCAATTCTGAGACTCGAACCGAGGCCCATTCCAGCCTGAGCTCACTTCAAAAAACCTTATGGCTAAAATTAGGCGTTGCTGGTTTTGCTTTCGGCAATGTGATGTTGTTTAGCTTTCCCGAATATCTAGATTTACACCAATCCTCATCGGATGTATGGATGTCATGGGTGTTTGGCGGTTTGAATATACTCCTTTCTATACCCGTTTTACTCTATAGCGCATCGGATTATTTGAAATCGGCTTGGGCAGCATTAGCTCAGGGTGGTATTAATTTAGATGTACCTATAAGCATAGGAATAATCGCTTTATTTGGCCGAAGCCTGTACGAAATACTTAGTGGAACGGGGGCTGGCTATTTTGATTCATTTACCGGTTTTATTTTTTTCTTGCTCATTGGTAAACTCATTCAAAAGAAAACCTTCGACCATTTATCTTTTGATCGCGACTACCGCTCCTACCTACCCCTATCTGTACTTCGAAAAGATTCAACTACCTTAGAGGAGTCGGCTGTGGCCGTAACACAGCTAGAAATAGGAGATCGGATTCGCATTAGAAATGAAGAATTAATTCCGGTTGATGCGGTTTTGGAAGATGAACAAGCCGACATCGATTATCACTTTATCACCGGAGAATCTGAGCCCGTTACCATTAAACGCGGAGAAAATGTCTATGCAGGTGGGAAAGTACTTGGCAAAGGTGTGCACGTACTTGTATCAAAAAAAGTAGAACACAGTTACTTGACTGAGCTTTGGAACCATGGCGCCATGCAGACCAATACTTCCGCCAAAGAGGTAACTCATTTTGCAGATAGAATCAGTCCTTTTTTTACCCTGAGTGTTTTATTTATAGCAATAATGGCCCTGGGCTTTTGGTGGTTTATAGAGCCAAGTAAGGCTTTCACCGTATTCACAGCGGTACTTATTGTGGCATGCCCATGTGCTTTAGCACTTTCTACCCCATTCACACTAAGTTCTGCCCAAAATGTACTTTCCTTAAATGGGTTGTATATCCGTAGTTCCTCACTCATAGAATCCCTAGCGCAGACCAACGCCTTCGTGTTTGACAAGACGGGAACTCTTACATCGACCCGTAAAACAGGTCTTATTTTTCGCCCTTCACAAGCCTACACCCACCATAGGGATGAGTGTAACAAAGCTTTGCAGAGTTCAAGTGCGCATTCATTACACCCTTTATCAAAAAAGATTCATTCTTCCTTAGCCGGAATTGAGGGTGTGGAGGTTGACCATTTTGAGGAACGCGCGGGTCTTGGATATTCCTCATCGGTTAATGGGGCTGTGATTGCGGTGGGAAAAAAGTCCTTTATCAAGGGATATCTAGACTCGGAAGTAGCGGAAACTTCTAACACAACGGAACATGAGATATCTACTTCAAAACAGGTAAAACAGCTCGAAACACAAGTGCATGTCGCTTTTAAGGGTGAGTACATGGGTTACTTTACCTTTGATCATGGGCTCAGGGAAGGAGTTGGGCGAGTGCTGAAGGGCCTGCAACAGTTTGGCCCATTGTATTTGGTGTCTGGCGACTCTAATAAGGATGTGACCACTTTTTCAGAGCTTGCAGATTGGGAGAAAATGCACTTTAATCAAGCTCCTATGGATAAGTTGCATTTCATGGAAGGATTGGAAAGTGAGGGTAGGAAAACCTGTATGATAGGGGACGGTTTGAATGATGCTGGGGCTCTAAAAACAGCTCATTTCGGTATAGCCTTATCCGATGACATGAGTTCTTTTTCACCTGCTTGTGATGCAATCATTGAAGGGGAAGCCACGGAACATTTGGCTGTTATGCGCCAGTTTAGCCAAGACGCAATTCGGGTGATTTTATTTAGTTTTGCCCTATCTCTGTTGTACAATTTAATAGGGCTAGGATTTGCCATCACCGGGGAATTAACCCCACTAGTGGCGGCGATTATTATGCCGGCTAGTAGTATTAGCGTGATGATTTTTACGTTTTTTACCACGCGATTTATCGCACGAAAGCGAGGGCTAAAGGTATGGGGGTAATTGTTTACTTAATTGCATTTAGTCTACTAGTAGCCCTGTTTTTTTTAGGGGCCTTTTTCTGGTCCGTTACATCCGGACAATTCGATGACCCACATACCCCTGCTGTAAGAATGCTATTTGATGATGAAACTAACCACGAAAAAAAGAAAAACTAACCAAATAATAGGAACACAAATATGGCGATCGATACCTTTCACTATGACAATAAGGTAGTTCGTAATTTTGGAATTGCCGCCGTCACCTTTGGAATAATAGGGTTCTTAGTTGGCCTTATAGTCGCACTAAAATTAATTTTCCCTGAATTCTTAGGGTTCATTCCCGAATTATCCTACGGAAGATTACGACCCCTTCACACTAATGCAGTTATTTTTGCTTTTGCAGGTAATGCCATCTTTTACGGAGTGTATTATTCACTGCCACGCTTAGTTAAAGCACCCATGTGGAGCCCACTGCTAAGTAAGATTCATTTTTGGGGATGGCAATTAATCATACTTTCAGCAGTTATCACCCTACCTCTCGGTATGAATACCTCCAAGGAATATGCTGAGCTAGAATGGCCTATCGATATAGCCATTACGGTGGTTTGGGTCATTTTCGGAATTAACATGATCATGACCATAATGAAACGGCGTGAAAAGCATCTTTACGTGGCCGTATGGTTCTACCTAGCCACCTTCATTACCGTCGCCGTGCTGCATGTGGTAAATTCCTTTGAAGTACCCGCGACCATGTTCAAAAGTTACTCCTTATATGCGGGTGTTCAGGATGCACTTGTACAATGGTGGTATGGTCATAATGCGGTCGCTTTTTTCTTGACCACCCCTTTCTTGGGAATTATGTATTACTTTATACCCAAGGCCGCTGGACGACCTATTTTCTCCTATAGATTATCGATAGTTCACTTTTGGTCCCTTATCTTCATTTATATATGGGCAGGACCACATCACTTACTCTATACCGCTTTGCCCGGTTGGGCCCAAGCTCTTGGTACCGTCTTTAGTCTAATGCTCATCGCTCCTTCTTGGGGCGGAATGTTAAACGGGTTGTTAACCTTGAGGGGTGCCTGGGACCGAGTGCGAGAAGATCCGGTACTCAAGTTTTTGGTCGTCGGAGTCACCTCTTATGGGATGGTTACCTTTGAAGGACCCATGTTGTCCATAGCCAATGTAAGTGCTATTGCTCATTATTCGGACTATATCATTGGTCATGTGCACAATGGTGCGTTGATGTGGAATGGCGGGCTAACCTTTGCAATGCTCTACTATGTCACCCCAAAAATCTATAAAACCAAGTTATTCTCCGTAAAGTTAGCCAATACCCACTTTTGGTTTGCTACCATTGGCGCGATCATGTATGTCATCCCCATGTATTGGGGAGGAATTACCCAAAGCTTGATGTGGAAGCAGTTCACCGCAGAAGGCTTCTTGCAGTATCCTAATTTTCTTGAAACAGTCCTTCAAATTACCCCAATGTATGCTCTTAGAGCGGTTGGCGGATCGCTATTTATTATTGGGTCGCTGTTCGGAGTAGTTAACTTATTATTGACCGCACGAAGTGGTTCATTGGTGGCAGAAGAAGAAGCGCAAGCACCGGCTATTATTGATCCCGCAGCTGGTACAAAGGAAAAATGGCATCGTCGCCTCGAGAGTAAACCAATACAAATGAGTCTGCTTGTTTTTGTGGCTATTTCTATTGGTGGATTAGTAGAGTACTTACCTACGGCCTTAATTGATTCGAATGTACCCACTATTGAAAGTGTCAAACCCTACACTCCCTTAGAAGTAGAAGGACGTGATATCTATATCGCAGAGGGATGCAATAATTGTCACTCCCAAATGATTCGACCTTTTCGCTCGGAAACCGAACGTTTTGGTGAATATTCAAAAGCGGGTGAGTTTGTGTATGATCACCCATTTTTATGGGGTTCTAAACGAACAGGCCCCGATTTACATCGTATTGGGGGGAAATATCCTGACTCTTGGCACTTACGCCATATGTACGATCCCTATTCTACCTCACCCGGATCTATCATGCCTGCATATCCATGGATGTTCACAAAAGAGATTAAGTACGAGACTTTACCTAATCGAATAAATGCCCTCCGAACAGTAGGAGTTCCTTATGCCGAAGGGTATGAAGACCTTGCCATTAAGGATGCGCGCGCCCAAGCCGACGAGATTGTCCTACGATTGCGGGAGAATGGATTTGAGCAGGTTGATGGAATTCCCATTAGTTCCGATCAACAAATTATCGCTATGATCGCCTACCTACAACGATTGGGTACGGACATCAAAGGTGAACGAGATCCTTTTGAAGGATTACCCTCTAACAATCGAATGGGTGCCAATATTGTACCCAATAAGCCGTAAAGGAGTTCCTGATGTATAAAGACGTACTAAGAGCCATCGAAGGCGTTGATATCTTCCCTGTTATTTCTCTCATCCTGTTTTTCAGTTTCTTTGTAGGTCTAATCTACTATGTCATGAAAACAGATAAGGAAATTTGGGATAAAGCCGCTGCATTACCTTTAGAGGCAGAAAATGAGGTCAAAGAAGTCCAACACAGCTCGCCACATTCCGATTCTTTGACCGACCCTGTTTCGAGGACTAGCCCAGGTCATATGACCGACCCTGTTTCGGGGACTAGCCCAGGTCATATGACCGACCCTGTTTCGGGGACTGATTCTGATGCCCTTTCAAAAAAAATAACCAAATAAACTAGGAGGTCGCCTCATGAAAATTTTAGACGACGAAAAAGATCTACTACTTGACCATGAATACGATGGAATTATGGAACTGGATAATCATATGCCCAAATGGTGGTTATGGTTGTTTTACTTCACTATTGCTTGGGGGTTCTTGTATTTACTCTATTACCAGTTTACCGGAGTAGGCTTAACCCAGGAAGAACAATATGAACAGCAAGTGGCCATGGCCATAGAACAATACGGATTAGAGCCAGAAGGGGGAAATGCAAGTGCGACGGCGGTAGATTGGACCCTTGAAACCGATGCTGCTTCCCTAGAAAATGGAAAAACCATCTATATGGGGATGGGAAACCTTTGTTTTACCTGTCATGGTGGTGCGGGTGAAGGTTTGGTTGGTCCTAACCTAACCGATGCTTACTGGATTCATGGATGCTCTCCCTCAGACTTAGCTCAGAGTATTGCCGTTGGCTTTCCGGAAAAAGGGATGATGCCCTACGGCTCTGGTGCCCGAATTTCAGACGAAGACATGACTGATTTAATCAGCTATATCGCATCCCTACAAGGAAGTGAGCCAGCAAATGCCAAACCTACCGATCTGGCAAGAGCCGTAGAATGCACTTTACAATAACAACCAATATGGATGGGTTATGTCAACTTTAGACGACCGGAGACTATCAAAAGACACCTATAGAGATCACCTAGCAACGGTTAATGCTGAAGGAGGTCGAAACTGGATTTATCCAAAAAAACCCAGTGGCAGGTATTACAAGGCTCGAAATGTGGTGGCTTTGTTTTTACTCGCCTTCTTTTTCTCAGGCCCTTTTATTGAAATAAACGGGCATCCACTATTAATGCTCAATATCCTAAAAAGAGAATTTGTTATTTTTGGGGTGGCTTTTTGGCCTCAAGACCTACATTTGCTTGTTTTTGGGATGCTCTCATTTGTGGTTGGGGTGGTCTTATTTACCGTGGTTTATGGCCGGTTGTTCTGTGGCTGGGCTTGCCCTCAAACTATTTTTATGGAAATGGTTTTCAGACGAATTGAATATTGGATTGAAGGGGATGCGAACGATCAGATTCGCCTTAATAAAGCCCCCTGGAACACCGAAAAAATAGTCAAAAAAGGATCCAAGCATGCCATATTCTTCGGTATGGCCTTTCTCATTTCTAACTTATTCCTGGCATATATCATCGGGAAGGAGGATTGGCTTACTTTGATCACTGACCCACCCTCTGAACACATAGCAGGTCTATCTATAATGATCCTGTTTAGTGGGGTGTTTTATGGAGTTTTTGCCTTTATGCGGGAACAGGTTTGTCATTTTGTTTGCCCATACGGCCGAATGCAATCCGTTATGCTGGACAACCATTCCATCAACGTCATCTACGACTACTCTAGAGGTGAGCAGAGGGTAAAAATAGGCGATCGCAATAAAATCAAAAACGCAAAGGCCACCCTCTCCGATTTAGGCCTTGAAGATCCTACCCAGTTTGGGGACTGTATCGACTGTAACCAGTGTGTCAAGGTGTGTCCTATGGGCATTGACATACGCAATGGAATACAACTTGAGTGTGTGAATTGCACGGCTTGTATTGATGCGTGTGACGATATTATGGATAAGATTGATAAACCGAGAGGCCTCATTCGTTACTCGTCCGAGCAAGCAATTAGAGATGCCCAAGACGGAAAAAAATCAACCAGAAATGCCCTTAAACATACCCTACTTACCCCACGAGTTATGGGGTATAGCGGTGTTTTAGTAATTTTACTGACTACCTTTATAGTACTCATGAGTATGAGAACTAGCCTAGAAACAACCATCCTCAGAGAGGCAGGAACGCTGTATCAGGAACTTCCTGGAGACCGCTATAGCAATATTTATGAACTTAAGGTGATCAACAAAACCTTTGACCCGATAGATTACGAACTCGTTTTATTAGAGCCTGAAGGGGAAATTGTTTCGCTGGGCACAGTGGATCAGGTAGAGGGTCAAAGTTTAACCAAAGGACGCTTCATGGTTCGTTTAGATCAAGAACAACTCAATGGTATGCAGACAAACCTCCGCTTTTCAGTACGCTCAAATGGGGAAGAAATAGAACAAGTAACCACCGGATTTATCGGTCCATCAGAATAAACATATGAACTGGGGAAAAGGAATAACAATTGGAATTACGGTTTTTGTAGTGGCCACTTTAAGTGTAGTCAGCTACTTAATTAGTTTGGATTTCTACCTTGTAAATCAAGACTACTATCAAGAAGGGGTGGAATATCAAGACGTTATTGATGCAAAAGATCGAGCAAAACAAATGGATGAACAGGTGCTTGTTCTCTTTGATGATACCCGTACAGCCGTTCGAATTGTGTTTCCAGAATCTGTTCATACTACCGCAGAGAACGGACTGGTTAGTTTGTACCGACCTAACAACCCAGACGTAGACCAAGCCTTAGACCTGTTTTTTGAGGCGGGTTCTACCCACATAATTCCTATGGATGGTTTAGACAAAGGTAAGTGGAAACTAGATCTATCTTGGTATGTAGACGGTAAGCACTACATTATCCAAAAAGATCTCATCCTATAAGCATTTCACCCTCTAAATAGCCTACATGGAAATATGGACCGCCGCTCTATTTGGCTTTCTTGGCAGCTTTCATTGTGTAGGTATGTGTGGCCCAATTGCTATGGCTATTCCACGAGATAGCAACCGGCTTACGGCCTTAAGTCTTAATGCACTCATGTACAACTTCGGTCGTATTTTAGTCTATGGGGTACTTGGAGCCCTATTTGGATGGATGGGTACCCGCTTTAGCCTCTCAGGATTTCAATCGACCCTATCTATTCTAGTAGGAAGTGTATTATTGGCTGGTTTAATTATCCATTACTGGGTTCCTAAGTTATCCATCCAACTACCCGTGTACCGAGCTTGGTCCAACTTCATTAACCGAAGCTATGCGAGCATCATCAAACCAAATCCATCCAAAACAACGCTCACTGGAATGGGTATGCTCAACGGCCTTTTACCCTGCCCATTTGTTTATATGGGCATAGCCGCGTCCATACTTAGTCCAAATCTACTACATGGTATGTTCTATATGATTCTCTTCGGCCTCGGCACATTCCCTGCCATGTTTTTCATGTATTTGAGCCCTGGGCTAATTTCAATGAACTTGCGCAGTAAAATATCCCAGTGGTATCCCTATGTGGGTATGGGACTTGCCCTGTTGTTTATACTACGAGGTTTGGCGCTCTTCAATTATGAATGGTCGCCACTGATTGGTCAGCAGTTAGACCTTTTTTGCGTATTCCCTGGAACAGAATAAAGTCATCGAGTTTAGTTCACTTTTACCGGGGGTTTGTTTTCTCCGGGTTCATGTATCCCGGGTTGATGTATCCCAGGTTCATGTATCTCGGGTTGAAGTATCCCAGGTTCATGTATCTCGGGTTGATGTATCCCAGCTAGTGCAAAACCTCTACCCTAAGACGTCGATTAATTCCTGAAAATCCTGAAAATTCAAGTGGGGCTCCCTCCCTTCAGATGGGAGATTTTTCGGATTGTACCAAGCCATGTTCCAACCCGCATTCAACGCACCATCTACATCGGAACTAAGAGAATCCCCTACATAGAGAATTTGCTCAGGGGCATATCCAGCTTGTTGTGTCGCTTTATTGAAAATAGCCATATCTGGCTTCATTACCCCGAATTCTTCTGAAATGATGATATTTGAGCATAGCTTATCGAATTCAAATTGTTGTATTTTCATCCTTTGTGTTTCTGCAAAACCATTCGTGATTACACCCGTTTCGTAGTATTCGTGAAGTTTTAGAAATGCTTGCTTAGCTCCCTTCATCCATTCCCAATGGGTGCGGTAATAGTCCATATAAATTGAGCCGGCATACTCGTAGAGTTCACCATCAATTCCCAGCTCCTCAAAACTTTCTTGGAACCTTCGACGGTGTAATGTGCTTCGATCAATGATTCCCTGTGCATATTCAATCCATAAGCCCCGATTAATCTGCGCATACACCCTAAGTAATTCCTCCGCAGAAACCACCTGAAGCGCCGGTATCTTATTATAAATATCTCTTAGCCCGTTTTGTTCGGCTTTTTTATGATTTAATAGGGTATCGTCTAAATCAAAATAAATGTATCGAATGAGTTCCTTTTGCATGCTTTATATTTTCTGCTAGATTCAATGAATCCTAAACGTTGGATTTTCGTATAATATAACCTGATTCTGAACCAAATATTTTAACCAGAAAGACTTGAAACTATGAAAGCAAAAAGTATCATTATTGTTGCCCTACTCGCCATGCTTGTCATTTATGGAATTGGCGTTAACAATGGATTTGTAACGGCCGAAGAAGCGGTTGAAAGTGCATGGGCACAAGTTGAAAATCAATACCAGAGACGCGCCGATTTAATCCCGAACTTAGTCAACACAGTGCAAGGTGCCGCGGATTTCGAGCAGGAAACATTACAATCGGTTATCGAGGCTCGGAGTCGAGCAACATCTATTACACTGCAAGCCGATGACCTTAACGATCCTGCCAAAATTCAACAATTCCAGGCTGCACAAGAACAGTTAAGTGGTGCGCTTTCAAGACTGTTAGTAAGTGTCGAGCGATACCCCGAACTCAAAGCAAACGCTAACTTTAAAGATCTTCAAGCTCAACTAGAAGGGACTGAAAACCGTATTGCGACCGAAAGAAAACGATTCAATGACACCGCACGCCAGTATAACACAGACATTCGAAAATTCCCTGGAAGCCTTATTGCCTCCATTACTGGGTTTGATCGAAAAGCCTATTTTGAAGCAAATGAGGGCGCCGAACAACCACCGCTAGTTGATTTTGAATAATCTGTAGACTCTACACTGAATACACCGTAAAACCTATAGATCGTAAACCTTATGCCCTTTTTAAGCAGTGACGATGAATTAGCCGTTGTTCAGGCCATTCAACAAGCAGAGAAAAAAACCTCAGGGGAAGTTCGTGTGCATATTGAAAAAAAATGCCCTAAAAAAGATCCGATTAAAAGGGCTACTAGCTTATTCCAAAAGTTAGGCATGCACAAAACAGAACTGCGAAATGGTGTGATTGTGTATGTGGCCACGGAGGATCATTTACTAGCTATTTGGGGGGACGAAGGTATTCATACAAGGGTTGGTCAAGAGTTTTGGGATAGTACTCTTTTGAACTTGCAAGCAGATTTCAAAGAAGGAAACATTAAAAATGGACTCGTAAAGGCATTATTGGACATTGGTGGTAAGTTACAGCAACACTTTCCCTATCAACACGATGACGAAAATGAACTTGATGATTCTATCAGTTATGGATAATAACCCATTGAAAAGCTCCATTTTCCGCGTAAAAAGAAGATGTAATCGCTCCACTATCATTGGTTTGATGGCTCTCGTTTGGATACTTGGGGCAAATCTTGTTTCACTACCCACAATAGGGGGGATATTCCAAACTCATACAGGCGCGTCTATTCAAAGCTCCGCTGGTCTTCTATATGCTCAATCCACAAATGAGCTTCCACAAAGGCCCGTTGGTATGGTAAACGATTTTGGAAATCTACTCACCAACCAAGAAGAGGCCGTTCTTGAACAAAAACTTCGCAGCTATAGAGATACCACGTCCAATGTAATTGCCGTTGCCGTACTTGAAAATCTTGCGGGCCTCCCAAGAGAGGAAGCCGCAACGTACTTATTTAATACCTGGCGAATGTGGGAAGCCGAGCGATACAACGGGGTTCTTATTCTAATATCTGTTCAAGAAAGAGAACTACAAATAGAGGTGGGATATGGTTTAGAAGGAGCTATTCCGGATGTAATGGCCAATAGAGTTGTGCAGGACATACTTATACCTGCCTTGCAAAGCGGACAGGTATACCAAGGTCTTGATCGAGCCACTAGTGCGCTTATGCAATTAGCTTCTGGAGAATATGAGGCAGTGGAAAATGCCCGCGGTTCTGAAGAAGGATTTCCCATTGATCTGCTTATTCTGCTTGCTTTGATTCTGTTTTTTATTTTTTCCAAGGGTCGTGGCGGCGGAAGTGGCGGCGGTCGAACCATTGGTGCGATGGACGTCTTACTGTGGAGCAGTTTACTCAACAGCCCTCGTGGTAGCAGTGGTGGATTTGGCGGTTTTGGCGGCGGTGGCGGTTTTGGCGGCGGTGGTGGATTCGGTGGTTTTAGCGGCGGTGGTGGATTTGGCTCCGGTGGTGGTGGGGCTGGCGGGAGTTGGTAACCCGAACTATTCAGTAACCGGTTTATTCACCAAAGCTTGGCTCAAGTCACCTATAATGTCATCTACATCCTCAATACCCACTGCAAGGCGGACTAAACCATCTTCTATACCTGCTTTTTGACGCAAATGAGCATCCATCACTGAGTGCGTCATGGATGCGGGATGTTGGATCAAAGTATCCACCGCGCCTAAACTCACTGCAAGTGAACAAAGCTGAACCGAATTCATAAGATTACTTCCTGCTTCAAAGCCTCCTTTTAGCTCAAAGCTCATTACCGAGGCAGCTCCACCCAATAATATATTCTGTGCGACATTGTAATCGGGATGAGACTCTAACATAGGATACCAAACTCGTTTTACTAAATCATGTGACTCAAGGTACCGAGCCACTTGCATCGCATTATCTGTTTGAGCCTGTACTCGAAGAGCCATCGTTTTTAACCCATTGTTTAATAACCATGAGTCCATAGGTCCAGCGATACCTCCCAGGTTTTTCCTATAGGTTCCCAGATGATAGTTCGCTGCCAGTTCCTTTGAACAAGTCAATACCCCACCTAATGAGGTTCCATGTCCCCCAATATATTTAGTCGATGAATGAATCACGATATCGGCTCCAAAATTGAGTGGCCGGCAATACATAGGAGAAGCAAAAGTATTGTCTACAATTACTTTGGCACCCACTTCGTGAGCGATCTCAACAATGCGGTCCATTTGAGCTACTCTCATGGTTGGATTGGTGATTGTTTCCATGTATACCACTTTCAGATGGTCCATCGAATGAACTTTTTTCCGGAAAACCTCGAGATCGGTAAAGTCTATAAAATCAGCTTCTATACCCCAGTATGGTGCTTGTTCAAACAATAATTGACTACTACAACCATACAGAGCATCTTGCGCGAGTACCTTCCCCTGCTTAGCCATAGCCATAATGGCCGTGCTTATGGCAGCCATACCGGTGCCAAAAACCATGGAGCTATAGTCATCACTATCCAAATCATAGCATTCCAAAGCGGTAATAGATTGTTCTAGGGTGTTATTATTTGGATTGGATATCCGGGTGTAAATATGTGCTCCATCATGATCTGGGGTTGAGAAAGCTCTTGCCCCATGCGCTACATCATTGAACAAAAAGGTTGAGGTCTGATATATGGGGGGTACATGCGCCCCCTCAGATTCTTTATGTATTCTTTCTGCGTCAACAACACCGTGAACAGCTCTAGATTTAAATTTCATATTGTGAACTCCTGGCTTTAACTGGTTGGTATGTATCCACCTTCTTTAATTGCTCTCAATACCATAGTGGTCTCAAGGCGTTGTACATCAGGTAATGTGGTTAGCTTATCCCGCAACAATCGCTCATAGTCAGCTATGTCTGTAGCCACTACATGCAACAAAAAATCAGTTTGCCCTGTAGTATGGTAACAGGATAATATCTCTGGTATACCTTGAATCGCTTCAATAAATTCGTCCAATAAACTCATTTGGTGAACACTTAATGTCACCTTGACAAAAACGGTCATCCCTTTGCCCACCTTTTCTTTCTCTATGACCGCCGTGTACCCTTTTATGACTCCTTCCCTCTCTAAGCGCTTTACCCGCTCAATAGTGGGTGTGGCCGTAAGTCCAACCCTCTTGGCAATCTCTCTGTTGCTAAGTCGAGCATTTTCTTGCAACAGTGCAATGATCTGTTTGTCTATATCGTCTAAATCTATCATATGGTAGTATTTAATACCAATACAATACACATAAACAAGACATTTGACAAGTTAAATATCTATAAAGAAGTTTTTATGACTACACTAACCCGGTTAGCTATTATTTAAACCAAACTGCACATACCTAATGGTTCTTCCTCTCTTAACATGTAGTCCTTCATAATATGTCTGTATACCAACCAGCTCTTCAGGTGCAGAAGGGTCTGCATATACATCGTCTATTTGCCTAACGATGGTCAAATTATGAGCAGTAATTTGAGCAAGGGTAAACTCGAATAACTCAGGACTGTCGGTTTTTAGATGAACCGTACCCCCTGGTATTAGCAGCTTCTTATAAAGCTCTAAAAAACGGGTCGATGTTAACTTCTTGCGGTCTTTTTTGAGTTGCGGATCTGGAAAGATAATCCAGATTTCCTCTACCCTTCCTTGCGGGATATAATGTTCTAAATGACCAATATAGGCTCGTAAAAAAGCGACATTATGCATGTGATGAGTTAAGGCATGATGAGCACCCACCCACATACGATTCCCCTTTATGTCCACTCCTACAAAATTTCTTTTAGGATATCTTTTGGCCAGACCAATGGTATACTCCGCCTTCCCACAGGCCAATTCTAAATTAAATGTATCCGAGCCAGTGAAAAACTTTTCGAACCAAATATGAGTGTTGAACCCCTGTCCATGAGGATAATCGGTCCACTCAATAACATGATCAAATTGAGCAATCTCCTGAAAACGTTTATGCTTGATCTTAGGCATTATACCTACTTGTTTTATGGAGCTAGTCGCTGTTTATGCCATCCTTGATCTATTTGAACATAACACATCCTATCATGAAGTCTACTTGGTCGGCCTTGCCAGAATTCAACTTTTGTGGGTCGTAACTCAAAGCCTCCCCAATGAGCAGGGTATGGCACATCGGTACCCTCTGGATAACGCTGCATTAATTCTTCTAGTCGTTGCTCTAACACCGACCTGCCGCTGATAATTTGACTTTGATTAGAAACCCAAGCCCCTAACTGACTCATATGAGGTCGAGACAAAAAATAAGCCTTAGAGTCCTCTTCACTCATCTTACTAACGCGCCCCTCTATACGAACCTGTCTTTCTAATTCTTTCCAAAAAAAGGTCATTGCTACCGATGAGTTTTGCCCTATTTCATTGGCTTTATCGGAAGTGTAATTAGTGAAAAATTGGAAGCCCCTCTTGGACACTCCTTTTAGCAAAACAATACGGTTATGCGGATTTCCAAGTTCATCTACCGTTGCTAAAGCACAGGCGTTTGCCTCTAGGACTTCTGCCTTTAAAGCCTCCTCAAACCAGCTACTGAATTGCGCAACGGGGTCTTCCAGTAGTGCCGCTTCATCTAGTTCATGTTGCGTATAATCTTTACGTATGTCCTGTATATTCATACTCTATTATAGGAAATATTCGGGTTCATTTCCTGCTTTCCATTTGATAGAACAGCCTATGCTTGGCACTTGGGTTTTTGGAGCTTGGTCTCCTTTTAAATACCCATCAATCGCCGCTGTCAAATCCTTGCCCGTCACCGCTATTCCATTACCAGGCCGGCTAGCATCGAACTGTCCTCTATAGTATAAGCTTAGCTGTTTATCGAAAAAGTAAAAATCGGGTGTACATGCTGCCCTGTACGCTTTAGCAATCGCTTGGCTTTCATCATAGAGATACGGAAAGGGATAACGGTAGTTACGAACGGCATCAATCATGTTTTCCGGGGAGTCCTCTGGGTACTTTGTCGCATCATTAGAACTAATTGCGATAAAGGGAATTCCCTTATTAATGTAGGCATTGGCCACAGAAACCAGTGTTTCATTGATATGGTGTACGTAGGGACAATGGTTACAAATGAATAGTACAACGATACCCTTGCTATGGGCGGTGTAACGGTATAAATCGAATTCACCACCGGTGACAATAGGTAGTTGGATAGGGGGTGCTTTTGTACCAAGCTCTAGCATGGTCGAACGAGTTGCTGCCATGACAAATCTCTTTTAGATGATAGTATGTTATGTGAATGTGTGCTTGCCCTAAAGATAAGGCAGTTTTAAAATAAAAAAGCTCCAACATCCGAATAATTTAAAAGAGGTCATCTACTGTTAAATATCGTTGGACGTGGAGCTTTATAATACTACACGTTGGAATGATTATTTTGTTGCCTCTTTTTTTAACAAAAAGACTCTTTTAAAACTATTTACGTTTACTAGGCTTTGAAATAATTTGTAAACTTGACAGATTCATGTACTTACTCTGTGCTACGGTCAAAGACGTTTTTTCCTGCCACCCATGTTTGTAACACTTTTGTTTGCCAAAGCATTGAATCGGGCGCTGTCATGATATCTTGATCAATGATAATAAAATCTGCCCATTTACCTGCTTCTAAACTACCCAAAACACCTTCTTGAAATCCAGCATAAGCGGCGTCCAAAGTAAATGATTTTAAGGTTTGAACCCGATCCATCGCCTCCTCTGGATACCAACCATTCAATGGGTTCCCTTGAATATCTTTACGTGTGATAGAGGCATATATTCCAAGAAATGGGTTGGCTGATTCGACCGGAAAGTCTGACCCAGAAGCTACAATAGTACCCTGAGCCAAAAAACTCTGCCAGGCGTAAGCGCCTTTAATTCGTTGCGAACCTACTCGGTCTTCTGCCATATTCTTATCACTAGTTGCATGAGTAGGCTGCATGCTAGCTATTAAATCTAACTCTTTAAATCGTCCAATATCTTCTAGGGCTACTATTTGAGCATGTTCGATTCTATTTCGTTGATCCTCACGCGAATGTAGCTCCTGAGCATACCCAAGTGCATCAATGACCTGTCTGTTTGCAGCATCACCAATTGCATGTATATTTGCCTGATATCCCTTTGCTACCACTTTTTCAGCCATTGCATTCATTTCCTCCTGACCTACAAACAACAACCCTTTATTCCCAGGATCGTCATGATAGTCTTCAATCAACGCAGCGCCCCTACTACCTAAAGCCCCATCCGAGTATAGTTTCACACTGCGCAGCGCTAGTCGATCATCGTACAAGGAGTTTATAGGCCCCTCATTGGATAATTCATCGAATATTGCACCTGCCCCTGAGATCATCCCGTAAATTCTTGTTCGTAATTTCCCCTGCTCTGCAAACTGCTTATACAACTCCCATGTTTCTACTCCAACCCCGGCATCGTGCACACTGGTTACTCCATAAGAACTCAGCAAAGAAAGAGCTGCATCCAGTGCTAGAGCTTGTTCTTCTCTGGTTGATTCGGGAACCACTCGTTGCACATACCCTTCTGCTGCGTCAATAAATACTCCTGTTGGACGACCTCTGGTATCGCGGATGATTTTACCACCATCAGGATCTGGCGTATCAGAACTAACTTGTGCCAATTGCATGGCCTTTGTGTTGGCCCAACCCGCATGCCCATCGACTCGACTTAACCAAACAGGTCTATCTGGAATTACCTGATCTAAATCGGCGGCTGTTGGAAAGCGATTTTCTTCCCACAATGTCTGGTTCCAACCACGCCCTATAATCCACTCTAACTCTGGGTTAGCTTCGGCATATTCTTTCAACGCCTGGAGAGTTCCTTGAAGGCTCGTTATCCCCGCCAAATTGATTTGAAGTTCCTGAAAACCTAAACCCATCACATGTCCGTGTGCATCGATGATTCCAGGAAGCAAGGTCTTTCCCTCAAGATCAATAGCTGTGACACTTGGGGTTGCTTGAAATTCCTCAGCAAGATCCTCACCCCCTACAGCAAACACCCTCTCCCCATCCACTACTAAGGTGCTGAAGGAACGTAAGGTGTCGGATTCGATCGTATACCCATTGGCATTATAATAGACTGTTTTTTTAGTAGACTCTGAACATCCAAACCCAAAAAGAAGTACTAATATGAGACTTAGATATTTTTTGCAGGGGCTAAATAGATTCTGTGAAACCATAGTACGTTGGTAGTTAAAAGGTAAAAAATTAGCGTTGATATGTTGGTAGTTCGAAGCTACGGCACTGCTGCATGTCTAGGCCAGCTTCGACCGCCCTCTCATTGCGAGGTCACTATCAGTATACAGAAATCACTGGAAAATCGTGGGATTCCCAAAATGTGTCTTTGAAAAAGTCGGGAGTAAGCTCTTTTTCCTTAAGTTCTGGCCGGCTCATAAAGGCTAAAGTATGTAGATAAGCGGAGTTGTTTTCTGGATCACTTCCAAGCCTAGGAGACCGGATAGGATTATTTTTTGGATCATGGACGGCAAAATAAAATTCGAGGGCATGAAAAGGAGCTTGGATTAGTTCGTTAACCAATAATAGCTGACCCACCTCAATGGTGAGGCCGGTTTCTTCGGTAAATTCTCTTTGAACTGCTGCATGGAGTGACTCCCCTACTTCCACTCCTCCACCTGGAAAAGTCCAAATTGGTTGCTTAGTAACTGGTGAGTGCATGTTTAGGCATAAAAGCTGATCACCTCTGCGGAGCACTCCACACGCCCGAATTCTCGTTTTATGATGAAATCGTTGCTGTTCGGTTTGCATGTTTTTTTATTTAAAATTGATTCTCAGAGGCTTTTTCGTAGTGCCTAGGAGAACCGCATGAACCAAAGCTGGCTTTTTCGTAGTACCTAGGTGAACCGCATGAACCAAAGCTGGCTTTTTCGTAGTACCGAAGAGCACCTAAGTACAATTTGGTTTTATTCGAATCCTGCTTGCTTTTTTACCGCCTTAACAAAGGCCACAAACAAAGCTTGCGGATGGCTAGCTGTACTTCGTAATTCGGGGTGAAACTGAACGCCTACAAACCAGGGATGCTCTGGGATTTCTATAATTTCCACCAGGTCTCGTTCAGGATTTAGCCCACTGAATACCAGCCCATTGTCACTTAGTACAGAGCGAATTTCATTGTTTACTTCGTAACGATGACGATGTCTTTCCTGCACTTGGTCGGTTCCATAGGCGTTATAGGCATAGGTGTTGGGTACAACGGTGCAGTTGTATTGCCCCAGACGCATCGTTCCACCCATGTTTTCGATATTTTTCTGATCGTACATAATATCTATGATGGGATGCGGAGTGGATTCGTCAAATTCGGTACTATTGGCCTCACTTAGACCGCAGACGTTACGGGCATACTCAATTACCGCACATTGCATACCTAAGCAAATACCAAAAAAGGGAATTCTCTGCTCTCTGGCGTATTGGACGGCCGATAGCTTGCCTTCTATTCCTCTTCCTCCAAATCCTGGGGCCACCAAGATTCCCTGAACTCCTGAGAGTGCCTGAGCCACGTTGTTCGTATCAAGATTGTCTGATTGAACCCAGCGAATAGATACTTTTACATCATTCATAGCTCCTGCATGAACAAAGGCTTCTACAATGGATTTATACGAATCATGATGCTCCACGTATTTACCAACCAGTGCAATCTCAACTTCATGAGAAGGATTACAAACCGCGTCCACAAATTGTATCCATTGTGTTAAGTCAGGTTCGCGGGTCTCCAGCTTTAATTTTTCGATGACTCTGGCATCTAAACCCTCTTTTTGCATAAGTAGCGGTACTTCATAAATACTTCTAGCGTCAATGGATTCTATTACATCCTCCAAGTCCACGTTGCAAAAGCGCGCAACTTTACCTCGTATCGATTCATCAAGGGGGTGCTCCGTTCTACATACCAATATATCGGGTTGGAGACCGCTTTCGGAGAGTGTTTTCACCGAATGCTGAGTGGGTTTGGTTTTTAACTCGCCAGCGGCCGATAAATACGGTACAAGCGTCAAATGAATAGATAGGGTATTTGCCCGACCCACATTATAGCGTAGCTGCCTAACGGCCTCTATGTAGGGTAAACTTTCGATATCCCCAACGGTACCTCCTATTTCGACAATCACGATATCGAAATTACCCGATTGGCCCAACTTTAACACATGGGACTGTATTTCATCGGTAATGTGAGGGATTACCTGAACGGTTTTACCGAGATAAGCACCTTTTCGCTCTTTGTTAATTACATCGTAATACACTCGACCGGTGGTCACATTATTGGTTTGAGAGGTACGAATATCCAGAAAACGCTCGTAATGTCCTAGGTCTAGGTCTGTTTCGGCACCATCGTCTGTTACAAACACTTCTCCGTGCTCGTAGGGGTTCATGGTGCCTGGATCTACGTTGATGTAGGGATCTAATTTCTGTACGGTAACTTTGAGTCCTCGTGCAACTAGCAAACGGCCTAGTGATGCACAAATAATTCCTTTACCCAAAGACGATGTTACTCCCCCAGTAACAAAGATATATTTGGTAGACATGTATGAAGGTGTGTGATTGCGGGTTGCGGAAAGATAGGGCTAAAGCACTTGTCGGTCAATTTACGAATGCCTTATTTTGCATTATTTATTCACAAGTTTTCCACAATTTTCATCAATTCTTGAGGGAAATCGGTAAACATCCCACTTACGCCTTTTTCGAGGAGCTCCTTCATCAATTCTGGTTCATTCACCGTGTACACCAAATAGGGAATCTGATTCGTTTGCAAATCCGCAATCCATTCTGGGGTTAATTGCCGATAACTGCAATTAAATACATCTACTTGATATTTTTTGACTAATTCTGAAGGCATTAGTTCCCCTGATTGTGAGGCTTCATATAATAAGGCCTTCGGGATTTGGGTATCCAGCACATTAAGATGCTCCATGACCCGATAATCAAAGCTAGAAAAGATAACCGAGGAACTCATATCTAGGTCTTTTACAATCTGTAACGCTTTATCAACAATTCCACCATTGATTTCATCGGTAACTGCTTCGCTTTTTATTTCTATGTTGACCGCGATTTGATCTTTCATTAATTCCAGGGATTCCCTGAGAGTGGGAAATTCCTCTCCCCGAAATTCTTCCGAAAACCAGGCCCCCACTTCCATTTTTTTTAGCTCTTCTACGCTGAAACGTTGAATCTCTCCTTCAAAGTCCGTGGTGCGATCCACCGTTTTGTCGTGAACCACTACGGGGATTCCATCTTTTGAAATAGACACATCCAATTCTACCATTTCTGCTTGTACATCGATGGCCGCCTGAAATGCACTCAATGTATTTTCAGGATAGCTTCCGCTCACCCCGCGGTGGGCAATCACCCAAAATCCATCCCCATTATCCAGCGGGGATTGAGGAAGGGACGCAACATGATTTTCTGCATCAGCTTTTTTTTGGTTCACATTCGAATCCATTTGTTGACATTGCGACAGAAGTAATAATACAAATAAGCTAGTAGCTATCAATCGAAATGGGGTGAACATAGGGTAAAACTTTTACTGGTGAGTAACGCTATTTGAGTGATTAATTAATTTTGTTCTTTGATCACGCGATCAATTGCCTCGTCTATCAGTTTTTTGGCCTGATGTTGTTTTGACAAAGAATAATAAGCAACATATGTGCCTAGTAATATGGAGAAACTACCCAAAACGGTAATGAGTCCGGCTAACCAAACGGGACGAATGGCTTGTAGCAACGCTAGAGCAATGACTAAGGAACCCAACGTAATTTGAAATACAGCAGCGACTAAAGCAATGCTTCCATGATCTTGAACATTCACCACCAATCGTGCCAGCAAGCTCTCTGAATTTTTTTTTCGGGGTTTTTGTTTGTTTTTTTGTCTGGAAGATGACGCATTGGTGACGTCAAGAAGAAACCCATTTTTGTTTTCTTTAGACCTACCTGATGAATACTTATTTGATTGACCTTTCGCCATTCTTTTTTTTCTGACCTTACACTTACTGACTTGTCTAAGTAATGTATAAAAAGCCTATATTATTCCATAATCTATATGGAAAAATCAGAAAAAAATAATCTACTCATATTTGGCAAGCACGCCATTCGCGAAGCTCTTAGTCGTGAAACCGGTAAAATATCTAAGATATTTGTACTTAACAGTCTGGCTCCCATCAAATATGACGATTTAAAAAAAGAGTGTGAAGCTCACAATATCCCGATTAGCTCAGTGCCCATTCAGAAATTGGATCGCCTTAGTAATCAAGGGAATCATCAAGGGTTCATTGCGGAAATTAGTCCTATAGACTACACGAACTTTTTTGACTGGATTGAACAGACTGTAGTGGGTCCAACAACAGCGGTTCTTTTATTGGATAGTATAGAAGATCCTCATAATCTAGGGGCTATTATTCGCTCGGCCACTGCTGCTGGAATTTCGGCCATTATCATACCCACTCAACAGCAAGTTCCGGTAAATGCTACGGTCTTCAAAGTTTCGGCAGGCACAGCTGGCATTATTCCCGTTATACGAGTACATAACACCGAGCAAGGTCTCAAGGATTTGAAACTGGCGGGCTTTACACTAATTGGACTCGAAGGCAATGCGCCCAATTCTCTGTGGACCGCTGAATGGGCGGGACCTCTAGCTTTTGTAATTGGCAGTGAGGGTGGTGGTATAAGTAAAAAAGTAGCCAAGCTCTTGGATCGTTCTGTATCCATCCCAATGGAGCATGCCGTTGAATCACTCAATGCCTCGGTTAGTGCAGCACTCATCAGCTATGAGTGGAGAAGACGACAGGCTTAATACAGTAAGTAGTTACTGCGTTTTTCTTTAAACGACTCAAACTTGCTGCCCCAATGTATATCGAGTGAATCAGTTTTCAGGTTGATGCGGTTACGGCTTAATTCATCAATTTTATCAGTCCCAGCCAACAGATATAGATAGTCTTTGTACGCTGCTTCTGGTGAACGTTCCATAAGCCACTGCATCAAGCGTAAGCCAACGGTTAACGGATCTGCCTGATCCAAGGGGTTTTCCCATAGGATCCCATTTAGGAGTAGCCCTTCACCCTTTGGACGTAAAGCTTTTCCGGGCATTGAAACAGGAGTAAATTGTGTGGGTTGCAAGCGAATACCTTGGTCGCTCCATAGCGATATATCTTCGTTGATGTTGGTGCTTACTCCCCCCATCATCAAAAATGGATGTTCTGTACCTCTGCCCTCCGATAGGGTGGTACCTTCAAAAAAACAAGTGCCTATATAGGCGTAAGCATGCTCAAAGGTAGGTAAATTCGGCGATGGTGGTACCCATTCTAATTGGGTGTCATCCCACTTCATATCTCGCTGCCAACCACTCATTGGTATGACTCGCAGATTCACCTTGGCATCGGTATCGTACCAATTCTCCCCTAATGCCATTTGAGCTAATTCACCCAAGGTTAAGCCATGAGCTATAGGTATGGGATACGTCCCAACAAATGAGTTGTATTCGGGTTCTAAGACCCAGCCGGCAACGTAATCTCCACCCAAAGGATTGGGGCGATCCAAAATCCAAACCTCAACTCCTTGCTCTGCTGCGGCCTCAATTACGTACTTCATGGTCGAATTGTAGGTGTAAAACCTGGCCCCGACATCTTGCATATCAAACAGTAAAACATCAATTTCTTCTAACATTTGTGCGGTAGGCTTTTTAGTTGCCCCATAAAGGGAAAACACAGGAAGTCCTGTAGCTTCATCTAGTCCATCCTGTATAATTTCCCCTGCACCCTGACTGCCGCGAAATCCATGTTCTGCCGCAAAGAGTGCTTTAATTGGCATCTCTAATGCCATTAGAGTATCCAGCATGTGCACGCCATGTACCCTAGCAGTGGGATTCATCACCAAGCCTATATTTCGACCTTTAAGCTCGTCCAAATGCTCCTGAAGCAGCATCTGGGCTCCCACTTTAATATCTACCTGTTGGGTCGATTCAAGACCCACATTATCCAGTACCTTCGCTCTCTCAGATTCGCAAGTAATAAATGATAATGCGCCTACAAAAAGGAGCAATAGAGTAGATATCCGGTTACGATGAGGCATGTTGTTATACGCCCTTTACGGCTACAATCTCAGACTCAGCAAAAAAGTAATTGGCTTCTAGTTGCCCATTTTCTACCGAATCAGAGCCATGAATAATATTCTCGCCAACACTGTCAGCAAAGTCTGCCCGAATGGTACCCGCTTCGGCTTCAGCTGGATTGGTAGCGCCAATGAATGCTCTAAAATCAGATACGGCTTGTTCTTTTTCTAGTACCATAGGTACACATGGACCACTACTCATGAATTCACATAACTCCCCATAAAATGGTCGTTCTTTATGCACTGCGTAAAACCCGCCTGCAGTGGTTGGGGTCAGCTGCATCATTTTCATCGCAACAATGCGAAAACCAGCTTCTTGAATTCGTTTGGTTACCTCACCGATTAGTCCTTTTTTAACGCAATCGGGTTTTAAAATGGTAAGTGTTCTTTCAACAGACATAGATGAATTGTTTTGTTATTTTTGACTCTGTTATACAACCAAAGATAGCCTTTTGAATGTCAAATGGCTATTCAATGATGCTGAATTATGCCAAACCGCCTATACAAAGAAAAAAGTCCTTACCTGCAACAACACAGTGAAAACCCTGTTGACTGGTATGCATGGGAACAAGAAGCTTTTGATAAGGCTAGCAATGAACATAAACCAATCTTTTTATCCATTGGTTATGCCACCTGCCATTGGTGCCATGTCATGGAACATGAGAGCTTCGAAGATCCGGATATTGCGGCCTATTTAAACGAACATTTTGTGTCTATTAAGGTAGACAGAGAAGAACGCCCAGACATAGATCAACTTTATATGCCGGTTTGCCAGATGCTGACAGGCCAAGGAGGCTGGCCTTTAACCATTATTATGACCCCTGATAAGGAGCCGTTTTACGCAGCGACCTATTTACCTAAAGAAGCGCAGATGGGGCGACTTGGTTTACGACAAATACTGCGCGGTATACAAGGTATGTGGACCAACGAGCAAGCTAGGGTTCGTAAAGCCATCGAGCAGATTACACAAGGCTACTCACAATATACCTCATATACTGTAGGTTCATTTCCTGATGGGAATGCTCTAACAAAAGCACGCACCTATTTCAGTCTACATGCAGACCCCAATTACGGTGGGTTTGGTAAAGCCCCTAAATTTCCTTCCCCCCATCAACTCGTATTTCTCTGCCGGGAATGGTATCAGCATAGAGACCCTTCTGTGTTAGAGAGTGTCGTGCTAAGCTTAAAAAAAATGCGTCAAGGAGGATTATGGGATCATGTAGGTTTTGGGTTTCACCGCTATTCCACTGACGAAAAATGGCTGCTTCCCCACTTTGAGAAAATGCTGTATGACCAAGCCCTAATGCTTATGGCCTATGCCGAAGCATGGCAGATAACCAAAGAACCTCTTTTCAAACAAACTTGTTATGAGCTATTTGAATATCTACAACGGGACATGTTGCTGCCAAACGGAGGTTTTTCTAGTGCTGAAGATGCTGACTCAGAAGGTGAAGAAGGTAAATTTTATACTTGGAGTTATAACGAGCTTAAGACACTCGAGCTGCAAGGAAAGCTTCCAGCACACTCTCTATCTTTTTTAGCGGATTTTTTCGGTGTCACTGAAGAAGGCAATATGCTCGACGAAGCAACCAAACAACGTACAGGCCAAAATATTTTACATCTCACAAAAGAGCTAGATGAGTCTGCCTGCCTGCAGTGGGAACGCATAAGGTCCAGTCTATTCGAATGCCGCAAGCAACGTGTTCGCCCACTGTGTGATGACAAGATTCTTTGCGATTGGAATGCACTATTAGTGGCTAGCTTGGCGAATGCAGCGCGTCTATTGAATTCGGAAGAGATGGGAACTCAAGCTCTTCTGACCTTGGACTATTTGGAGAGAACTTTTAGCTATAGCGTGGATAGTATGGCTAGTGACGATTTGGAGAATCCTGTGCGATGGTACCACCGGCACCGTGATGGAGAGACAGCCATCGATGCCTTCGCTGAAGACCATAGCTTTTTAGTATGGGCGTACCTCGAGTGTTATGGCTATACCGCTGATTCAATCTATGTACAAAAAGCCCTAGATTTGGCCGGGATTACCATGGCCCTATTTGGTGATGACCAAGGAGCTCTTGTCCAATCTCAAGGTTCTGAAATTCAGGCGTTTGGCGCCCCAATGACTATTTATGATGGGGCTATTCCTTCCGCTAACTCAGCCATGGCCTATTGTCTAATTCGATTGTATCACATTTCTGGTCAAACCAAATGGATTGAGTATTTAGATAAAATGGGCCAACGATTTTCGGAGGAGTGGTCACAATTTGGCTCAAGTATTACGGTGGCGATGATGGCCCTACAACAGTATTACTATGAGCCCATACAATGGGTAGTGGTACAGGGTAAAGATGGAGGATCTAGTGTTGAAGCACTTAAACGAGAAATAGATCAATACTATTTGCCTACGTCTACGGTACATCTATTGAATAATCACAATAAAAAAGCACTCGTGAAAAGAATTCCAAGCCTAGCAAACTACCTCATCAATGAAGCTCCAACAAGAGTATTCCTATGCCAAAATTACCATTGTGAAGCTCCTATTGACAGCTTGGATACATTACGGGTTCGACTCGAGAACATGAGTCGGGCTAACTCTAGGAAATGAAGATAAGTACGGGTGATACAGTAAGGATTCCTTTAGTACTGCTGCATCATTTGCATAATGATCCAGTCACTAAAACCAAGTAATTGATAGTTAGATGGCAGCTCTACCATCGCTTTAGCTACGGCACTTTTCTCGGCTCTAACTAACTCATAAAAAGTGAAGGTACCTTCATCTGAAGTCCAAGTCATTAGCACTGGAACGCTTTTGGATTGAAATTCAATGGTAAGGCGGTCGGTAGCCTCTCGTAACCATTCAGGACTATTTAACCACGGCTCTTTCAATAATCCCCAATCCATATCTAATTTTGTAGTTGTCCAAATGGTTGCGTAGCCGCTTCCATCTGCATCGGTGATTTTAATTTCCTTAGAAGGGTAGCCATTAATATTTTCCACTCTTCCTGTTACCACCACACTAGACTTGCTTTCTGCTAGTTCCTGTGGGGTTGGCTCTTCTATTCCAAAAATGGCCGAGATCATGGTAAAGAACCCCTCAATTTCTGTTTTGGTTAGTTGGAGGGCTTGATTTTTACCCATCATTAAAACAAAATCTCGTTGATCTTGTCTTATTAATAAACCACTAGCTTCATAGTTCCCACTCTTTATGGATTCTTCTTCGGCACTCTGCATTAATATGCGTTCAGGAGTTACATACATATGAATGAGGGAGGTATCGGTGATTCCTGCATCGTTTTTAGAATATAATTGTATGTCCAATATTCCGTTAAATTGAGCCTTCGTGGCTGTACTTAAAACAGTACAAATGAGCAGTGTAATTAGGGTAAATGTCCGAATCATGATGATTAAATGAGGATGAAAATTTTTTAGATTAAACGAGAGAATCCATTTCTTGTTGCATAGATACATTCACCTTTTTTATCCAACCACCGGCTACCACATCATCCCCTTCGTAGCAAACAATAGCCTGACCGGGAGTGATCGCCTCTCTACCTGTTGGGAAATGCACCTTTATTTCGTCCTCTCCTAACTGGGTAAGGGTTCCAATTGCACCGTCATCGTTATATCTGATCGCACCGGTAATTTCCATTTCACCCTCAGGTACTGCATCATATTTGATAAAATTTAATTCTTTTGCAGTCAGCGTGGTTTCGATCAAATCTTCTTTTTCTCCGATTGTAATGGTATTAGTATAAGGATTAATATGAGTTACATATACGGGTTTACCCATGGGAAGATTGAGACCTCTACGCTGTCCAATAGTATAAAACGGGTACCCCTCATGCGTACCTAGTACCTTTCCATCTTTATCTACGAAGGTCCCTCCTTTAACTTTCTCTTCCAATCCTTCAACTCGGTCTTTTAAAAAGCGCCGGTAATCATCATCCGGTACAAAGCATATTTCATACGAATCGGGTTTATTGGCTACGTTGAGTAATCCGTGGTCCTGAGCAATTTGCCGGATTTCCTTTTTTGAGTACCCTCCTAACGGGAAAATGGTTCGCCCTAAATGCTCCTGTGCCACCCCCCATAAAGCATATGATTGGTCTTTCGAACGGTCTAATCCTCTAGAAATGACAAATCGCCCTTGCTCTTCCCTAATTTGGGCATAATGTCCTGTTGCAATAAAATCACAGCCTAAGTTATTGGCTCTTTTCATTAGTGCGGCCCACTTAATATGGGTATTGCATAACACACAAGGGTTCGGGGTTCGACCCTCCAAATAGTCTTCAACAAAACGGTCAATGACCCAGTCGCCGAATTCTTCTCGAATATCTACAATAAAATGCTTGAAGCCATGATTTACGGCTATATGTCGAGCATCATTCATACTCTCTACGGTACAACAGCCTGTTTCTTTACCACTGTTACCTCCACTACGGTGATAATCCCAGGTCTTCATGGTTATTCCAATGACTTCATAGCCTTGCTCCGCAAGCATTACTGCTGCAACTGAGGAATCAACCCCACCGCTCATAGCTACTAAAACCCGTCCTTTAGAACTCATAGTAATTGTATCGTATTTTGTGAAATGAATAGGTCCATGGACCAAACTAGAACCTACAATATACGAATTCTGTCACTCTTTTTGGCGAATAGCCCCAATCTGTCTGACTCTCTGATCCTTCAAGTTTAGGTCATATACAAATAAGGCTTCCAAGGATCTTGTACGTTACCGTTATACTCTCGAAAAAATGTAATGGGAATAGGCCGGTAAGGCTTTCTCTTAAGTGGCATTTGAGCTTCTTGAGGAGTTTTGTTGCCCTTTTTTACATTACATTTTTCACAAGCGGTTACCAAGTTCTCCCACTGGTCTTTACCCCCTCTACTTTTAGGCAGAACATGATCTATGGTTAGGTCAGATTTCTTAGCACAATACTGACAGCTAAACTTATCCCTGCGCATGATGTTTCTTCTGGAAAGCACTACTTTCGAGTAGGGAATTCGTATGTAGTTACGTAAGCGTATAACTGATGGGTACTGATAAGAGGTCCTTGGAGTACTTAATTCTTTTTCAGGATCGTCGTGGAGTAGTTCTGCTTTTTCCAAAAACAGAAGCTTCATGGAACGTTGCACTGAGCAGATGCTCAAAGGTTGATAATCCTGATTAAGTACTAAAACGGTCGCGTTCATGATGGCATTCTTTTGGTTTTTGGATAAATATTATTTCATGGAGAATGCAATAACAGAACTAAATCTCTCGTCTATTTGTAATATCTTAATATATACAAAACAAAGATAATTGAGCATATGCTTGTTAGTATATACTCATTGTATATTAAGACATCATTAAATGCCGGATAAAAAGTCGATTAAAAAGAGCTTTATTTTCCAATCTACCTTTGAAGAATTAGAAAAACTTGATAAGTGTTTGAATTCCGTAAAAGGCTATGAGGAGTTAAGCGAGGATAAACAGTACGAGATCATGCTCGTTCTTAGTGAAGCCGTAAACAATGCCATGGTCCATGGTAATGAACTAGATTCAAGTAAAAGAGTAACACTTGATATCACCACTTCTCCTGAGGGACTGACCGCAGAAATTTATGATGAAGGGGCTGGTTTCATCCCTTCGGAGCTAGTCCATCCTCTCGACCAACAAGCAATGCTTCGAGATCATGGAAGAGGCTGGTTTTTAATGCAACACTACTCTTCTTCAATTGAGTGGGACAATGCACAAAAATGCTTACGAATTAGCTTCTAATTCAACTAATAGCACCACACACAAAAAGAATTGATGATCTACAACCGTCATCTAACTTGGTAGGTGTGCCTCATGGCTAGTTAAACGTGCGCGTCTAATTGTTTGGTCAAATGAGTCTTAGGTACCGCTCCAACGATTTGGTCTACCACTTCACCATTTTTGAATATGAGCAATGCTGGAATACTTCGAATTCCATATTTAATGGATACTTCCGGGTTTACATCTACATTGACTTTGCCAATTTTGGCCTTGCCCTCGTATTCGCCTGCCATTTCTTCTACCACCGGCCCAATCATCCGGCAAGGTCCACACCATTCAGCCCAAAAATCGATGAGCACAGGTTTATCGGATTGAAGTACTTCTTGATCGAAATTAGCGTCGGTTATTTCTACAGTTTTTGACATGATGGTAATGATCTTGTTGGTATTAGTGCGAGTGTTATTCTCAGTAGATTAATTACATAATTGGAGCAGATTTCGTTTCCATTACGACGTTGTTCCTCAGTAAATTCCGTTGATTTTTTACATCCTAAAAATAGGATTATCCAGTCCCATTTTGAAGAGCTAATTTTACATTTTCTTCGCCTAGTAATATGCGTAATTCGTGCATGAGTGTAGGTGAGGGATCAACCACAAATTTACGAATGTTCATTGCTATTGGCCGGTCTATCTGTTCACTTTCAATTTGAGCTTTAACGTAGGTATGGCCTTGATGTAAACTTAGCAGATGGGCCAGTCGGTCAATGGAACTACTCTCTAGGATGTGGGTATGCAATCGAATGGATAGACGCAGTTTATCTTGGTGCTTTTCTCTTAGATTTTCCACCCTCTCCACCGCTTGCACAATCATCGAGTTTCCACGGTCACGTTTACTGTAACGACCTTTTATCCAAAGCACATTATCAACTTCAAGAAGAGCTGCGTACTGATCGAATTGCTGGCTAAAGACCGCCATTTCGATGGAGGAATGCCTATCTTCGACCATTAAAAAAGCGATCGGTCGTCCTTTTTTATCCGTTATAACTCGCTTAGAGGTTACAATTCCAATAACATTTAACTCAGAATCGTGATTAAGTTGGTCTATGGTATCTGATGAGAGTGAATGAGACGAAAAAAGCTGTATATCTTCTTTGTACCTCTCAAGAGGATGCCCGCTTAAATAAAAGCCGATGAGTTCACGCTCTCTATTAAGTCGCTCCATAGATGTCCAGTTTGGAATAGTCGGTAGCTTAGGCTCTTGTAATACGGCCTCAGCACCAGCACCTCCAAACAAATTAACTTGGTTGAGCCTTTTTTCTTCCTGCTTGCGATTGGCATACGATAAAATATCCTCTACACCTTGCATAAGTTGTGCTCTATTGTCGTGCAGACTATCAAAGGCACCCGACTGAATTAAACTTTCAAGGGTACGCCGGTTGCATACGCGAATATCTACGCGTGAAGCAAAATCAAACATAGATGTGAAATCACCCGCAGTGGCACGCTGCTCAACAATATGTTGAATGGCGCTATCTCCCACTCCTTTGATGGCTGACATTCCATACTGAACCCGACCTTCCTTAGCCACAAATCGTCCTCGAGACGTGTTAATATTGGGTGGATCTACCGGTATTCCGAGTTGTTGACACTCCTCAATAAAGGAGGCAATTTTTTTTATGTCACTCATATTATGGCTTAGTACCGCCGCCATATACTCTGGGGTATAATTGGCTTTAAAGTACATAGTATGATAGGCCACTACTGAATAAGCCGCAGAGTGGGACTTGTTGAACCCGTAACCGGCAAACATGGCCATTTTATCGAATACATTTTTAGCCACTTTTTCATCATACCCACGCTCAACGGATTGCCGAACAAATTTCTCCTCCTCAGGAGGAAGTAAGTCCGCTTTTTTCTTACCCATTATCCGTCGTAATACGTCGGCTTCTCCTAGGCTATATCCACCCATTTGTTGAGCCACTTTCATGATCTGTTCCTGATAAATCATGATACCAAAGGTTGCCTGCAATAAGGGGATTAAGTCCTCATGGTCGTATTCAACTTCCTCACGCCCATGTTTACGCTCAATATAGTTGGGAATAAATTGCATGGGACCTGGTCTATACAAGGCATTCATTGCAATGAGATCGTCAATGTCAGTAGGTTTTAGGTCTTTAAGGTACTTTCTCATCCCCTCACTTTCGAACTGAAAAGTCCCGAGGGTTCCGCCTTTTTGGTACAATTCGAAGGTTTTGGCATCATTTAAGGGAATATCGTCAAGGGTATATCTCTTTTGATGATTCTCTTGTACAAACTGAATGGCTGTTTTTAAGATGGATAAGGTTTTTAATCCCAAAAAATCCATCTTCAACATCCCAGCTGACTCAATAACACCCCCATCGAACTGCGTCACTTGCAGCTCCGCATCTTTGGCTGTACTAACAGGAATATATTCGGTGAGTCGATCGGGTGCGATGATAATTCCTGCCGCATGAAGACCTGTGTTTCTAACCGATCCTTCTAGAATTTGGGCCATTCGCAATGTTTCTGCTTCAAGGCCGTCTCCATCTCTAATTTCCCGAAGTTCTTTTACCTCTGAAAATGCATTATCCAGTGTTGTGCCAGGACGTTCTGGTACTAATTTTGCTATTCGGTCGGCATCGGCTAGGGGTAAATCCAACACACGAGCTACATCTCGTACCGAAGACCGCGCTGCCATAGAACCGAAGGTAACTATATGCGCCACCTGGTCAGCCCCGTATTTATCGACCACGTACTCAATAACTTTTTGACGACCTTCGTCATCAAAATCAATATCAATATCCGGCATACTAACCCGCTCAGGGTTCAAGAATCGCTCGAAAAGCAAGTCGTATTTTAGGGGGTCAATATTGGTTATTCCCGTTGCGTAGGCTACTACCGAACCGGCTGCAGATCCTCTTCCTGGTCCAACGTACACTCCCATGTTTTTTGCGGCGGCTATAAAGTCTTGTACGATGAGAAAATATCCCGGGAAACCCATATCCTTAATAATTCCCAGTTCTAAATTGATGCGATCTTGGAGTTCAGGGCTTAGTTCTCCGTATTTCTGAGCAGCCCCTTGGAGGGTGAGATGGCGCAAATAATCATCTTCATTTTCGAAGGCTGCCGGAATATCAAACTTGGGCAGAATAACGTCGCGCTCTAGTACGATAGGCTCTACTTTTTCAGCGATCTCATAGGTGCTATATATCGCCTCAGGCACATCTGAAAATACCCCTATCATTTCTTCAGAAGACTTGAAATAGAACTCATGGTTAGGGAATCCATATCTAAAATCACGCCCTTTACCTATGGGCGTACTTTTAAGAGCACCATCGTCAATACAGATAAGAGCATCATGAGCATCTGCGTCTGCTTTTTCCATATAAAAGCAGTTATTAGTAGCAACCAAGGAAACGCCATATTTCTTGGAAAAGTCCCGAAACACTTCGTTGACGCGCTGCTCTTCTGGTAAACCGTGATCGATTAGCTCTAGGTAGAAGTCATCTCCAAAGCAATCTATCCACCAACTAATTTCTGCTTCTGCCGCCTCTATTCCTTTATTTAAAATGAGTTCTCCGAGCAGGCCATTGGTACCTCCACTTAGCGCAATAATATCTTTGGAGTACTCGGCAATGATCTGTTTATCCACCCTTGGATATTTATAATAGTACCCCTGGGTGTATCCAAGAGAACAGATGTTCGATAAATTTTTGAAGCCCTGCTGATTTTTTGCCAGTAACGGTATTTGCCAACGTAAATCACGATGTTCACGGGTAAATTTTTTCTTTGAGTGATCTTCAACCAAATACAGTTCGCACCCCACAATGGGCTTGATCCCTTGTTTATGAGCTTCTGCAACGAAGGTGAATGCACCAAACATGTTGCCTAAATCCGTAAGTCCCACCGCCGGCATCTTCCACTGTGCTGCCTTTGTGACCAAATCTTTAACCCCCGCCGTGGATCTAAGTACAGAATACTTAGAGTGACAGTGCAGATGTGAGAAGCTAAGAGGCTCTCCCTGTGTCCATTTTTCTAGTTTTTTTTTTGCCGATTCTTTTTGTTCTTCGTAGGCTACAGAATTGCCTTGCTCTGCTATGCTTGGGTCACTAATGGCATTCGCACTGGGTAATTGATCTTGTGATTCCGCCGTTTTGTCTACTTGTCCATCGGGAGACTTAGAAGTTTTTAAACGATCTGGAGAGACGAGATTTATGTAATTTTCTCTTTTTAAATAGCTTTGGGGGGATTCATATAATTTGGCGTCTAAAGGAAAGCTAAACTTAGCCTCTCCAAGCAGAACCAACTCTAAAAAACAACGAGCGGTTGCCTCTACATCTGCGGCCGCATCGTGTGCATCATCAAATCCCTTGTTAAACAAAGCATGATGAAGTTCTCCTAGGGAAGGCCACTTAAATCCTCTTGGACCTGGAATAGCACAAAACTGAGTACCCTCATCTTTTGTGTCTATCTTAGCCTTATCCATGATGGCCGAAGGGATTCTGTTTCGCAGGTATTCGGCCCCCATCACACGTTCATCAAAGGACACATTATGCCCAACCAAAAAATGGGCCCGATCAATATCTTTTCTAAAAATCTCCAGTACTTCTTTGAGATCGACTCCTTCCTTTAAGGCTCTTTCGGTAGAAATTCCATGAATTTGTTCAGAATTAAAGGGTATAGTAAAGCCTTCAGGGCGAATTATATAGTTCCCACTCGATAGTAATACGCCCGTCTGATCATGCAACTGCCAAGCCAGCTGAACCAATCTAGGCCAATTGTCTAACTGCGTTATTGGTGCGCTATAATCTCGGGGTAAACCGGTAGTTTCGGTGTCAAATATTAGATACATACATAGGTAATTATCTTGTTAATATAGGGTAACCAGCAAAGACTATGTGCACAAGTTTTCCACAAATTTTAGCTATTAACCCCTATATTTAATTATGGCAATAGCACTCATTTCTACGAACAGAAATTTTCTCGAACTGCAAGAACACATTCACGGGCTAGATCCAAATATTAAGGTGGATATATGGCCTAGAATAACGGCAAAAGAGGCGGTTAGGATGGGTGTATGCTGGAACATACCTGAACATGCGTTGAGTCCATATCCTAACCTCCAGCTCATTCAATCCTATGGAGCTGGTGTAGCTGAGCTTCTCGAAGATGCCAGTATACCCGCTCATATTCCCATTGCCCGAATGAGTCTGCAATCCCTTGCCACCGATATGCTCGCATATATTGAATGGGCTCTTATGGATATTCGGCACCATGGCTTATTCTATCGAGCTAATCAATCAGATGCCCGCTGGGCTCCCAAAGACACCCTACGACACCAGGATCTCAGCGTTGGGGTAATGGGGCTGGGAAACATAGGGAGCTATGTGAGTCAATCTCTAGCAGCCCAAGGCTACCGGGTGTTGGGCTGGTCTCGATCTAAAAAAGAACTTCCACTGGTGCATTGTTATGAACAGCACGAACTCCACACCTTTGCAGAACAGTGTAACGTCCTGGTTTCCTTACTTCCAAATACATCCGAAACTCAGGGCCTACTGGACCTTGAACTGTTTAAGAGCATGCCACAACCTAGCTTTATAATCAATGCAGGACGAGGGGTCCAACTGGTTGATGAAGACCTGATTTATGCCCTAGATACCCAGCAGATTCAAGGTGCATACTTGGATGTATTCACGAAGGAACCACTTGCTCAAAACCATCATTTCTGGAATCGTAAGGAAGTGATGATTACCCCCCACATAGCGGCGATGACCCGAGTAGCCGATGCCGCAGCTTTGATTGTGGAAAATTACAATCGAATCTCATCTGGAATGCCCGCCCAGTTTCTTGTGGATCGTAGTAAAGGGTATTGAGGTGTTTGGGGATACATCAACCAGAGATCTTGAGGGCATAAATCGAATACCATCCCGCTATGGCTAAGGCTAAACCGAGTATAACCTGGAGTCCCATATTCAGAAAAGCACCCACAAATTGATCGGTTTTAAGCAGCAAAAAGGTATCAAAAGTGTAGGTGGAAAAAGTGGTAAAACTGCCTAAAAACCCTACGAATAAAAACATTCGAGGCCAGCCGTTTCCCCAGTTTTTAACTTCGAAAAAAGCTGCGAGGAGGCCAATTAAAAAACATCCCACAAGGTTGACCACTATGGTACCGACGGGTAATATTTCTGGTTTTAGCCATTGGTGCACTCCCAAACTGAGTAGGTAGCGGCTCAACGCACCTAAACTTCCACCGAGCATGATCGCTATAATGGTCTGAAGTTGCACCGGTAACTTAGGAGTGAATGGTAACGGGATGAGTCCAGCCAAAAGGATCTTCTAGTTCACCATATTGTATACCGGTAATAGTATCGTAGAGGCGTTTTGCAAGAGGTCCTATTTTTTGGTGGCCAATCGCTATCTCCTGGCCTTTGTGGGCAATTCGACCTACTGGGCTAATAACCGCAGCGGTTCCACTCCCAAAAACCTCTTTAAGCCGGCCATCGGCAGATGCTTGCATGATTTCATCGATAGAAACTCTACGCTCTTGAACCTCATATTCCCACTCCTTAGCTAGTTGGATTACAGAATCTCGAGTAATACCTGATAAAACCGAACCCGTTAACGAGGGGGTCACCAAGGTGTCGTCAATCAGAAAATGAATGTTCATGGTTCCTACTTCTTCAATGTACTTGTGCTCAATGGCATCCAACCAAAGCACCTGTGTAAAGCCATCTTGCTGTGCCTGTTGGGCTGGCAAGAAACTGGCTGCATAGTTACCCGCAGTTTTAGCCTCCCCGGTTCCTCCCGGCACCGCACGCACAAAATCAGGCGAAGTGGTTAAAGAAACTGGATTAAATCCTTCGGCATAATAGGCGCCCACCGGGGACATGATGATATGGTAGGCATAGGTGGATGACACTCTAGCGGCGAGGTAATCTTCGTTAGCAAAAATAAAGGGTCTAATGTAGAGCGCAGTGCCTCGCTTCTGTGGCACCCAAGCCGCATCTAATCGAATGAGGGTTTCCAATGCTTCAATAAATACCTCAAAGGAAGTTTCTGGTATGCACATCCTTCGGCACGATCGATTAAAGCGGGCATGATGCACGTCTGGGCGAAATAAATTAATCTGATGCTCATCAACATAAAAAGCTTTCATTCCTTCAAATACCGCCTGCCCATAATGAAGTACGTTCAATGCCGGGGTAATTTGAATGGGACCAAAAGGTTTAACATGGGCCGTTTTCCAGGCATCGTTTGCATATTGCATCTCAAACATGTGATCCGTGAAACACCGACCAAAGTCTAAGTTATTCATATCCACTTCCTGAATTCGGGAAGTAGCCGCCTTATCTACCTGTATTGTTGAAGCCATGTTTGTATTCTTTGAATCTTTTGCGAAATATAGTAAGGATGTATATGAAAGTTCTTATAAAATACAGCTTTTTAGAGGGGAAACTTAACCCGTACTCTGCATGGCTGCAGCTATACTGTTAATGTTTAAAAACAGTAACTCTGTTAGTATTTCCTCTTCTTTCTGGTCGGTTAGGTCTCGTAGTGCCCAACGTTGAATTAGCTCGGTTTGAATGACATTTAGGGGATAGGTAAAAGGATTTCTAAATTGGATGGAGCGCTGAATGACGGGGTTATGATCTAAAATCTTCTCCATACCAGCAATACGTGTGATATACTCCGTTGCCCAGTTGAAATCCTGTAGTATCATTTGATGAAAGGTATCCCCTTCAGGATGCTCCAAATACAATTCAGAGGTCGCTATATGGGTTCGAGCCAACTCTCGCTGGGAATTATTAAGAACGGTGTGGAAAAAAGTCCATTCTCTAAACCACCGTTTTACGATGTCTTGAGCATCTGGATTGTTATCTATTAGTTTTTTTAAGCCCGCTCCTATACCATACCAGCCGGGCACATTATAGCGGACTTGGGTCCAGGCAAAGACCCATGGGATGGCTCGAAGTCCATCGAAAGTCAACCCACCTCCAGCACCTCTGGAAACAGGTCGGGAGGCAATGGGAAGTTTACCAATATGCTCAATAGGTGTTTTTTGCATGTACCATTCCCAGAAACCCGGCGCATCGATTAGACCCCTGTAGGCTTCCATTGTATATTTAGAAAGCTCCTGCATGAGATCCCATTCACGATCTTTACCATAGAGGTACCCAGGTGCATTCTTTTGAGCATTTATAACCTGAGCCATCGCATGAACAAGCTGTTCTAAGTGGCGATGGGCAATGGTCTCAAGAGAATATCGAAAGGATATTACCTCGCCTTGTTCAGTAAATCGAATACGCCCGTTGTTACTCACCGGCGGCATTGCCACAATAGCTTTGTTGGACTGTCCGCCACCCCGCCCAACAGTACCACCTCGGCCATGAAAAAGCCTAAAATCTATATTATACTCCCGGCAGACTATTCCTAAATCGTACTGAGCTTTGTTTAATGCCCAATTTGCGGTCCAATATCCACCATCTTTATTACTGTCGGAATACCCCAACATGATTTCTTGGAAATTATTCCTCGCCACAATGTGCTCTTTGAAGAGTGGATCCTCAAACATCTGAGCCATTAGATCACGGGAGTGCTCTAAATCTTCGATCGTTTCAAAAAGAGGTACCACATCCAATGGGGTGGTAACTTTTCCATCCTCTATACTCCACAAGCCCATTTCTTTGGCAATAAGAAGGACTTCTAGCATATCGCTAACCCCATGGGTCATTGATATAATGTAACTGCCAAATATATTGGGATCGAGTTCGAGCATGTCTCGAATTTCTTCAAAAACACCCAACACTTTTTGGGCCGTTTCGCTTCGCTGAAACCCTCTCGAACATAAGGGACGTGGATTTTTGAGTTCCTTATCTAAAAGATCAATTTTTTCGCTTTCGGAAAGATGGGCATAGTCACTTGCAGCACCGGCAAAGCGCAACATTTCCTCCACCGTTTCCTCATGAAGGCGTGAGTGCTGGCGTATATCCAAGGCCGTCAAGTGAAACCCAAAGGTTTTAGCGCAAACCACCAAGTCATGGAGTCTACCCTGTTCTGCAATCCCGCTGAACCCTTGTTGCTGCAAGGATTGGCATATAAGTTCTAAATCCCCAATAAATACCTCAGGAGTATACTCTTTAGCTGTACGTAGAATGTGACTCTTAGAGTCTTCCAATGCATGCAACTGGGTACTTAAGCGTTGCATCATGTGGGTGATTTTTCTGCGATAGGGCTCTCTTTGATACCTTCTTTCGTATAAATCACTTAAGGGATTATCGCTTTCTTCCTTTCGCAAAGATTCTCTCAAGGCATCCGAGATAGTGGTTTCTTTATACGAAATACTCAAATATCTTCGAAGGTGGTCCAACTTTTTTAAATAGAGCTGAATGACCGTTTTACGCTGCTCTATAAGGGTTTTCCAAGTAACCGAAGAGGTGACATTAGGATTGCCATCCCGATCACTTCCAATCCAAGAACGATAACGAAGTACGATGGGTAACTCCGGGTCCTGATGGGCGTAGGCCTCTGGATAATAGGTCTCCAAAGCCAACCTCATATCTTTGTAGAGTCTTGGGATAGCATCCCAGATAGTATGAGTAAAGAAATAAAGACCATTTTCTACTTCATCCTCTACCGACATTCGTTCGGCCCGAACCTCATCGGTCAGAAGTAGCAATTTTAATTGATTTAGTATTTCTTTCCTTAAATGCCGCTCCTCATCTGAAGTTAGTTCTTCAGTCCCCAATTTACTCACCATCTCACTTATTTCGTGCTGCTTGGTGAGTACACTTCGCCTCCGTGCTTCGGTCGGATGGGCCGTAATGGTGGGCTGAATATCCATGTGATTAAACACATCCATCACCTCAGCAAAGCTATACCCCTGCTTTTTCATGGCATGCACCGCCTCCAAAATACTTTCATTTCGAGGGGTATCCGGTGTTTCTGCGAACTCGCGTTTACGATTTATTCGACTAATTTCATGCTGCTCTAGAGAGTTAACCAAATGAAAATAGGTAGTATATACCCTTAAAAATTCTTTTATCTCTCGGGTTGATAGACCTTGGAGTCCCTTCATAAAAGCTTCTAATTCATTGGTGTCACCCTGGTCTAGTGCTTTTTTTATTTGTAAAGGGGCATTGCCTAATAAGGCCAGAAATTCAGGGGTACTTCGATCTAGACTAAGCTGTTCTAAAATTTCGGATAGAGCAGATACATGCTTACAGAGGGATTCGCTTACCTTACTTTCAGCTGCGAGTTGGCGGACGGTAGATTCTAACTGCATAGGTACTTCGATTTTAAGATTGTGAGTACTAGAATGTAGTAAATTCTATCGCCCTATGTAGGATAAAGCTTCTATAGATTGCTTTTTCTGTTCAACTTAGGCAAAATTAGTGTAGAGAATATAGACTCCCATGACAATTAGAAAATAGCCAAAGCCTCTTTTTAGCTTTTGCTGAGGAATAAACTGACTTGCCTTACCGCCTAAGAAACTACCTACTATGCCGATTAAAGTGAACACGACTAATAGATTCCAGTTCACACTTAGATCTTCTTTGGCTAATACATCCACATATTTATAAAACCCAAGTAAACTCTTTGCGGCAATAATAAATAAACTGGTTCCAACAGCAATTCGCATGGATAATCCACCTAGTAAGACCAAGGCTGGTATAATTAAAAACCCACCGCCAACTCCAACTAAGCCGGTAATAACCCCAACGACTAATCCTTCGGTAATTAATAGCCAAATCGGAGCTTGTTTATCTTTGACTTGTAGCTCTTTTGGCTTTCTTATCATCATTACCGCTGCAAGCAACATGACGGTAGCAAAAATCATCAATTGCATACTACCTGTTAAAAAAACAGACAAAGCTGCTCCCCCATAGGTTCCTGCCATTCCTGGTATTCCAAAGTAAAATACACTTTTCCAATCCACCTCTTTTCTAATGGCATAAGGTATCGCGCCCACAAGGGAAATGGTGGCTACTATACCAAGCGATTCAGCAATGGCTACTTTTTCAGGCTCCCCTACCAAATACACCAAAACAGGTACGGTAAGGATGGATCCCCCCGAGCCTAAAAGACCCAGGGAAATTCCAATTAATAAGGCTCCAATCCATGCACCAATCATGAATTAGGCCTCTACCATAAGATTACGTTCCTTCAGGTACGGCTCTACCTCGTCAGCTACTAAAACTACCTCATATCCATGTTTTTGTAACAAAGCAGAGGTATAAGCGGCTCTTCCACCAGCCTGACAATGTACCAATAGTGGTTTATCAGTAGGTATCTTGTCAAGGTTTTCGAGAATACGGGTGTGTGCAAAGTTAAGCGCTTCAGGTACCGCGCCGGTTGCATGTTCGGATTCTTTACGAGCATCTAGCACTCGATAGTTACCTGATTCATTATAGCCATCGAACTCTGCAAAACTAATCGTTTCAGTGGTAACCACCTCTAGACCTTCTTTAGCATATAGTTCAGACGGAGTTATGTATCCGCTAATATTATCTAAACCAATGCGGATTAAATCGAGTATTGCTTCGTGGAGTTTATCCTCTTCAACAACCAGGTACATATGTTCATCTTCCATTACAAAAGATCCAACCGTAGTGTTGAATGCTTTATTGACTGGAGCAAACAAGGCCCCCTTCAGATGATTAGCCATAAATGCCTCTCTTTCACGCGTATCAATGACCACCGCAGATTCATTGGAATGAACCGCAGAAACAAACTCATCTGCTGTCATTTTCTGAGGCTTTGGCAAATCTCCAAGTACCTTCGGACCCATTTTATTGTCACGTTTCATACGAGCAAAATACAGAGGTGGCTCTGGTTGTCCATCTAGTATAAAGTTCACAAAATCCTGCTCAGTGATAGCCGCACGAATAGAATTGTTAAACCTCATTTCATAACCTACGGTAGAATCTGGTACGGCACCTAAGGCTTTTCCACAGGCACTACCGGCTCCATGACCAGGCCAAACCTGTACGTAGGATGCTAAATCCTTGAATTTGTCCAACGATTTATACAATACTTTTGCCGACTCTTCCATCACACCTTCCATACCTGCAGCCGATTCTAATAAATCGGGACGACCTACATCACCCACAAATACAAAATCACCCGAGCAAATACCCATAGGCTCATCTGTAGTGGCTCCATCGGAAACTAAATAACTGATATGCTCTGGAGTGTGACCGGGGCTATGGACCGCTTTGAAAATGATGTTTCCAATTTTAAAGGTATCATTGTCCGTCAGGAATTCGTAGTTGTAGTCGCTATTTTTAAGCCATTCATATTTCCAATTCGCATCACCCTCATCGGAGGCATATACTTTTACTCCTCGGGCTGCAAATTCCCTAAGCCCTGAAATATAATCGGCATGAATGTGAGTATCGGCCGCGGCAACAATAGTTAATCCGTGCTTGGCAGCTAGTTTATCGTATCGATCAATATCTCTCATGGGATCGATAACTACTGCTTCTCCTGATTTCTGGCAACCTATTACATAGGCGTACTGTGCTAACTTTTCCTCAAAAATTTGTTCAAAAAACATGGTGACTTTACATTAGTTGTGTTTGGTTAGCTGGTTAAGGGATCATCTCTTGAACCAGATTAATTCTTGTATAATAGTACAAATATCTGTACACTTGTATCAACATGTTATTACATTTAGTACAGGTTTGATTTTATCCTTTCTGTACTATCAATACAGGCATAAGTACAATAAAGTATCACAACCGTTATGGAAGAACAGTCTAAACCCCGGCATGAACAAATTGCGCATCACCTACGAAGAGAGATAAAAGAAGATTATTTCCAAGAGGGAGATAAATTACCTTCTGAAAAAAGACTTTGTGAATACTTCCAAGTGAGTCGCATAACCGTACGCAGAGCTTTACAAACTCTTGAAAATGAAAGCCTAATTTATAGAAAACAAGGGCTCGGTGCCTTTGTTATGGCTCGTGATACAGAAAGCCCACTAATACAATTAACTGATTTTGCAGAGGATTTAAAAAAGCAGGGTATGAATCCAGATCTAAAATTATCTGTTTTAAAAAAACCAAAGCAAAGGCAACCATAAATCCTAAGCTTGGCCTCTCTCCAACCAGTCAGCTCATGAAACTTGAACGTATACGATACGCGAACGATAAAATTGTCGCCTTTGATCAAACATGGTTACCTGGAAGCTATGGCCAGCTGTTGTTTGACGAAGATTTAGAGCATAAAACAATCTACACAATACTCGAAGATAAATACGAAATCCCGATAACCGCTGGGTCTTATACCTTTAATGCGGTGAACGCGAATACAGAAATCGCGCAACACATGAACTTAGAGGAAGGCTCGGCTCTTCTTTGCATTGAGAGATGCTCAAAAACCCTGGGTAACAAACGTGTATATTATCAATATCGATACCTAAATCCAGCTTTTATACGCTATGAAATTGAATTAAACAGAGAGGAAAGCACTCTTGACTCAACCAAGAATGGCATGCCTCTTAAGCAATTCGTTCCTAGGTTTAGCGTTTGATGAACCTTGTTTAATAATCTTTTCGATTAGACTTTTTTCATCACACACTTCTGGTAAATCTAAATGTTTGCCAGATTGTAGCCACTGGTGAAGCTGAAAGACGAATTCGGGACCAATATCATAAACAACTTTTCCACCTAACTGCTCAATAGCTGCCGCATTGCATAATTGTTCGTACTGATTCTTTATGGGAATGGTGAGAAGTTTTTTTCGCAGATACATAGATTCAGAGGTCGTTTCAAAACCAGTCGCCGAAACAATTCCCTCACATGATTCAATGCTCTCCAAAAAACTTTCGTTACCCACAGGGCGTATCCAAACATTCTCATCCCAATAGTCTTGCTCACAATCCGCTGTGAAAAAGTGCCATTTGACCTCTTTTACCTGTTTAAAGTAAGGAAGTAGTTCTGAGGCATTAAAAGCCGGCAGATAGACGGTCACGTGGTCTTGACGAAATGGACTTAGTCGTTGAATCTGTTTCCGGACTATCGGTGGCTCTATGAAGGAATCATAGCGTAAGTAATGACAAGCCACCGCAGAATTTGAGGGGGCAAAATGACGAAGAATACCTTCGGCCACCAATGATTTTTTCTTGGGCCTTGGGGTCTTTTCAGATAAAAATGAGGCTTGATGACTTATGGCCACGCAGCTAAGCCCCGCCGTTTGTGCGGCCCAGGCAGTTACCGGCTCGTAGTCATTTACCACAAAATCATATTCCTCTACGGGTAAGGAATGAATGTCTTGCAGGAGTTTAACTGGCTGAATATTCAAGGCTGTTTCTAGCACATCTACACTACCCTTTCGATCATAAGCCAGGCTAATTCCTCTAGCTTTGTAGGTGATTTCACCGTCTAGTTTTAGCTTGAAATTGTATCCGCTTATCAGTACATCTACCTGTGCGATTTCACGAAGGCGGGGTAAAATTACTCGGGCCCTGCTAATATGACCATGTCCGGTACCTTGAACACCATATAATATCTTCATGGGTGATGTTGTTTTATTTTTGTTGACACAGCTAGGCTACCAAGTTCTATGGACATGCCGACGCAATTAAGCCTGCCCTACCGATCCTGTTTTCAATTCCTGCTCATAGCCATTAATTAGACTGGGGTGGGCGGCGATCATTGGGGTGATATTTGACGTTTGATGAATGAGGGAATCCGTTTCATATCGGTATAAACTCCACTCCTCCCCATCATACTCCAAGGAGGTAAGGTTTTCCACCCAATCGCCAGAATTCATATAAATCACCGAGCCTTCTTCGTTTTCATAGCCTCGTATTTTGGGTTGATGAATATGCCCACAAACCACATAATCATGCCCTTCTTGTATCGCTAGTTCCATAGCTGTGACTTCGAAATCATCGATAAAGTTGACAGCTGTTTTTACACTATCCTTTATTTTTTTTGAAAGAGATAATTTTCCATACCCCATTCGGATAGAGAGCGTATTAACCCATCTATTTAATAAAATGAGTAATTCGTAGCCATGCCCTCCTAATTTTGCTAGCCATTTTGAGTATTTCATAGTAACGTCAAAAATATCGCCATGGAAAAACCACACTTTTTCGCCGTTTAACTCCAAAACAAGTTTGTCCCGAACAAATAAAGGTCCTAATTGTAAACTGGATATTTTACGTAGGGTTTCGTCGTGGTTTCCAGTTAAGTAATAGATATCCACCCCATTGGTCATCATAGTGATGAGGGTTCGAATAACATGCATGTGTGCTTCTGGCCAGTAATATTTTTTGAATTGCCACATGTCGATAAAATCCCCGTTCAAGATAACTCTCTTTGGATCTATAGAGTTTAGATACTGAATAAGTTCGACTGCGTGACAACCCACTGTTCCCAAATGCACGTCCGAAATGACAACCGTGTCTAATGTTCTTTTCATAAGCGTAGATGATAAAAGTATTACCTTATAATTAAAGCTACCCGTGTTACTATTGCTTAACCTTAGTATTAGTAAATTATTAACTAATAGAAGATCGTTGCATCTTAGAGGAGATATGAATTTGCTTGCTCCTTTTCTGGTTAACCGACAAAAACTTGCGATTTATGGCTAATCAAAGCAAGTTATGTTTATATTACCTTTGTTCGGCTTTACTAATCCCTAGCCATACCAATTATGATGCACCATTCCCTGATGAATCAAGCCCATTACGTTATCGTATGCGTAGTTTTTGCATTTAGTCTTACAACTACGGGATGTGATTCCATTTTTTTAAACGAACAGTCGTCTGAAAATACCCAATGGATTAAACACGCGGCCGCAGCAGAGCAATGTATTCCTTACGAGTTTGAAACCATTGAGGATGCACTCAAGGAATTAAGTCAGGCTAACATAGAAGTAGTATCCTCAAAAAAAGTTGAGTTTCCAGTTTGCAGAGCTTGCTTTTGCCCTGTTGGCCTCGAATACTATGCACTCATAGCCCAAAAGAGATTACCCAAAGCGGTAGAAATAGGATGGACGGTGGTTAGTGATTCAACCGAGCCTCAATCAATGACTCAGTAATGATAGATCGAAAGTTATTGTACTCATAACCCTGAAAAAGTACCTAAGTCTATGCATGAATCCACCCCTCTCCCATTTTCAAAAATCACCTTTACCGATATAGATGGAGTTATGAGGGGGAAATATATCCCAAACACAAAAGTGGCTCCATCAATACAAACTGGATTGGGATTCTGTAATGTGGTATTTGGTTGGGATTTGCATGATGAATGCTATACAACAGGAAGTGTAAGCGGGTGGGATAGTGGTTTCCCAGATGGACGATTAAAACTAGATCCAAAGACTCAAAGAATCATTCCTTGGGAAAGAGGAATAGAATTATACATCGGCGATTTTGCAGATGACCCGTTGCTTGGTCAGGTTTGCCCTCGGTCCCTTCTAAAAAGAATTCAAGAACAAGCTAAGCAAATGGGATATGTTGCAAAATTTGGAGCTGAATTTGAGTGGTTTATGTTTAAAGAAACTTCCGAAAGTTTAGGTGTTAAAAATTATCATGAGCCCGTTCCCCTAAGCCCTGGAATGTTTGGCTATTCTATGCTTCGAACCTCAGAATTTCAAGAGTTCACTCATCGTATCTTATCTCATTTTGCCGCTGCTAATATCCCACTAGATGGTCTGCATACCGAAACAGGACCTGGGGTATATGAGGCGGCTATTAGCTACAGTAACGCCCTTGACATGGGAGATAAAGCCGCTTTATGCAAGTTGGGAATAAAACATATAGCCAAAGAAATGAACCTGACAGCTAGTTTCATGGCTAAATGGTCTGCTCACTATCCTGGTTGTAGTGGACATTTGCACCAAAGTTTATGGGACCAGAATGACCGTAATATATTCTATGATCCGAGTGATAGTGACTATGGACTTAGTCCGCTTGCTCAGCACTATCTTGCTGGTCAGCTTTATTGCTTACCTTTTATCATGCCCATGCTTGCTCCCACAGTGAATGCGTACAGACGATATGTTACCGGGTCATGGGCTCCCACAACCGTTAGTTGGGGACTGGATAATCGAACCACCGCTATACGTGTTGTGCCCGAAGCAACCGGGGGCAGGCATTTGGAACACCGAGTTGCGGGAGCTGATATAAATCCGTATTTAGCCATAAGTGCCTGCCTTGCGAGCGGTCTTTATGGCATTGAACATAAAATACCTTTGACCATAGGTGAGTGTAAAGGGAATGCCTATGAACAGGCCAGCTTAGCCAGGCTGCCTAAAACACTCACGGAGGCTGTTTACCAAATGAAGCATTCTAATGTGGCCCTTGATCTTTTTGGTAAGGCATTTGTAGATCATTTTATTTTGAGTCGAGAATGGGAATTAGAGCAAGCCAAAGGGGAAGATTGGGATTGGGAATTACAACGCTATTTTGAGATTATATAAATGAGTTTTATCGATTTTAATGCCATCGTCCGAAGTGCATGGGATGCCTATGACTCGAGCCGTGAACTCCTTCACATTGAAGATATTTCAGCCAAGGTTTCGACCAATCACGTCTATCGAATGATTCTTTCCGACAAAACCAGCATTGTCGCTAAATTATCCTACTTTGGTCGCTATGAACACTTTGTTGAAGACCATAGTATTATAAACAGTTTGTCAAACAATCTTCCAAATCCCTTTGAGGATGTGCTATCTAGGTCCTTGATGAAAGGTAACGGGTTATTTGTATATCGGCACAAGGAAGAACCAGCCGATGTTTGGGTGGTGTTTTACCGGCCTATTAAAACTCGCCATCGACTTCCTAAGCGTTTGGATGAGGAACACATTGTTAAGTTTGGCAATCAAATGGGACATTTCCATGCTGCTTGCGAAAAAGTCCGACACACCCTCCCCCCATCATCAAAAACACTGATGGTGGATATTGATGATTTACTTGTTCACTTAGATACCGATGAAGGGCGTTTTGAACATTTTATGTATCGAGACCTAATTCGGGAACATGCTCAAAAGTTCAAAGACAATTTCCATAGTTTAAATGCAGATAGCTTGGTTCGCATTCCTGTATTTGTGGACTGGAATATTGGTAATTTTTCGGTTACTAAGGGTTTGAGATTGTACTCAAGGTGGGATTATGATTGGTTCCGCGTCAGTAGCCGTATGTTGGATTTTTACTTTTTTGCGCGTGTGGTTTCCGATATTGGTGACCGCACCATGTTTACCTATAACGTAGACATTTTAATGCACGAGCGATTCAACTTATTTTTACGCTCCTATCACAGGGTGAACCCGCTTAATGAACGCGAAATTTTATTTCTAAAAGAAGCGTATCGGTTTTTCCTGTTAACCTATGTAGTAAAGTACGGTCGATTCTTTTTCCACGAACTTTTTGCTAATACCCTACAAAAAGAAACCTTTGAAACTCATTTACCTGGCTTAGATGATCGGTTCGACCCTTCCAGCTTATTGGATATCCTAAGCTAGCCTATTTTCTCACTCACTCGAAACAAACACTCACTTTCTATGAATTATTCCAGTTTTTCACGAGTCATCGAAGATTACAAAGTTGTTATGCTCGATTCCTATGGCGTCGTAAAAAATCATAAAGGCCTTATTGATGGAGTCCAAGAAAGCATCCGAACACTAAAACAAAAAGGGAAGACTTTTCGTCTCCTTACCAACGATGCTTCACGCAGTCAGGAGCAACAATTGGAAAGCCTGCAGCGCTTGGGATTACATGACATTGAATTACATGAAATAATTACTTCCGGGATGATGGCTAGGCAGTTTTTAGAGCAAAAAATTACCTCCGGTCGAATTGCTTATTTAGGTACTCAAAATTCGGCTGAATACATTCTCCAATCAGGTTTACAACATGTGGCAGCTGGAGATGTAGATCTAAATGATATCGATGATATTGCCGCTTTTGTATTTCTGGACGATGAAGGCTTTGACTGGAATACCGATATCAACAAAACAGTCAATTTGCTTCGTAAGAAAACCATGCCGGTGATATTAGCCAATTCAGATAAATATTACCCAGTGGCTAAACATGACATAGCCGTAGCCACAGGGGGTATAGCTAAACTGGTCGAAAGCATGCTGGGGAAAAAATTCATACACTTTGGCAAACCTGATTCACAGATGTTTATGTATGCCTATGAAAGTTTGGTTCAGGAAATTGGACCTCTAGGAAAAAGTGACATACTTATGGTTGGCGATACTTTGGAAACCGATATACTGGGTGGAAACCGCTTTGGTGTAGGCACTATGTTAGTACTTTCGGGCAACTCCAGAGCGGAACACGTAGAACGCGAAATATCGGCTACCGGTATTATCCCCGATTTTATATGTGAAGATATACTTAGCTAGTGTACGCCTCTATAGGCAGACAAGAACACACTAAATTTCTATCTCCATAGGCATCATCGACCCGAGAAACGGAAGGCCAGAATTTATTCCATCGTAATTCGGCAATCGGAAAAACGGCTTGTTCCCGGCTATATGGCTTTTCCCATTTTTCTTGAGTTAGTACCCGCATAGTATGTGGGGCATTTTTCAAGGGGTTATCTTCGACGGGCCACGTGCCTTGTTCAATAGTGTCAATTTCTGCTCGGATGGCAATCATAGCTTCGCAGAAACGATCTAATTCAGCCAAGCTTTCGCTTTCGGTGGGCTCAATCATAAGCGTACCAGGCACCGGAAAACTCATTGTCGGAGCGTGGTACCCATAATCCATTAATCTCTTTGCTAAATCGGTCGCTTCAATTCCAGCACTTTGCTTGAAGGGTCGTAAATCGATGATGAATTCATGGGCAGATCGACCACTAAGACCCGTATAAAGTATAGTGTAGTGGGTTTCGAGGCGTTCCTTAATATAATTAGCATTTAGAATGGCTCGTCGGGTAGCTTCGGTAAGCCCATCTCCACCCATCATACGAATGTAAGCATATGATATAGTCAGTATACTTGCACTTCCAAAGGGTGCTGCGGATACAGGAGACGCCCCAAATTCACCGCCAGTGGGTACCTGAGAATGAGTGGAAAGGAAAGGGGTTAAATGCTTAGCAACCCCTATTGGACCCATGCCAGGACCACCTCCACCATGAGGAATACAAAATGTTTTGTGAAGATTTAAGTGGCATACATCCGCTCCAATTAGGCCCGGACTTGTAAGTCCTACCTGAGCATTCATGTTGGCTCCATCCATGTAAACTTGCCCTCCATGCTGATGAATTAAAGCACAAAAATCTTTGACCTTGTGCTCAAATACTCCATGAGTAGATGGATAAGTAATCATAAGGGCCGCTAAACGTTCGGAATAGCGTTCGATTTTTTCTTCCAAATCGTCAGAGGAAATATTCCCATGCTTATCGGTTTCTACTACAACCACTTCCATACCTGCCATCACAGCACTGGCTGGGTTGGTTCCATGAGCAGAAGCTGGGATTAAAGCCACATTACGATGAGAGTCTCCCCTATGCTCATGATAAGCTCGTATGGTCATTAACCCCGCATATTCCCCTTGAGCACCCGAATTCGGTTGGAATGATATCGCATCAAATCCAGTAATATCTGCGAGCCATGCCTCTAATTCTTTAAACATCTGAGCATAGCCCTGGGCTTGCTCGAGTGGTGCAAATGGATGAATGTGCGCAAACTCTGGCCAACTTAGAGGAATCATTTCGCTGGTTGCATTTAGCTTCATCGTGCAAGAACCTAGGGAAATCATGGAGTGAACCAAAGAAAGATCTTTTGATTCTAAACGCTTCATATAACGAAGCATTTCATGTTCTGTTCGGTATGCATGAAATACCTCATGACTCATAAATTCTGTATCCCTAAGAATGCTAGAAGGCAACTGCATATCGAGTTTATCCATTTCCACAGAGAAGTCCAGGTCGGACTGCTTTCCTGTGACTTCTTCGAAGATTTGCTGTAGAAGCTTGAGGTCATCAAGGTCCTTTGCTTCATCCCAACTTAAACTTACCGTATCATCGGTAGGATAGTAGAAATTTACCTCTAGTTTTGTAGCAATAGGTTCTAAATGGCTACGATCCATGTGAAAACTTATGGTGTCAAAATACTGCGTTGTTTGAACTTCTACACCTAAGGATTCGAGCAGCTTTTTAGTGAGTGCAGTAAAACCATGAATACGAGCTGCAATATCTTTAAGCCCATCTGGACCATGATATACTCCATACATTCCTGCAATAACGGCCAGTAACACTTGTGCCGTACAAATATTCGAGGTTGCTTTCTCACGCCGGATATGCTGTTCTCTGGTTTGAAGGGCCATACGGTAAGCTGGTCGGCCTTCTTTATCTTGTGTTATACCAATGATTCTGCCTGGAATTTGCCGTTTAAAGGCCTCTTTTGTAGCAAAATAGGCCGCATGTGGGCCCCCATAGCCCATCGGAACACCAAAACGCTGCGTAGTCCCAACTACTACGTCGGCCCCCATCTCACCTGGCGGAGTTAACAGGGTTAAACTCAACAAATCTGCGGCGGCTAACACAAATACCTGATGTTCATTACAAGCCTGAACAAGTGCCTCGTAATTTACCACCTGTCCATCGGCTTCTGGATATTGGAATAGGATTCCAAATACATCGTCCCGTGTCACATCCAATTTCGCCAATTCGCCCACTTCTACCCGAATGCCCAATGGTGCTGACCTGGTATAGAGCACATCAAGAGTTTGAGGATACACTTTATCACTCACATAAAAAGTGTTACCCGTTTTTTTCTTACTTCCTTTTCGCTGTCCATGCAACATGGTCATGGCTTCAGCCGCTGCGGTAGCTTCATCGAGTAACGAGGCGTTGGCTAATTCCATTCCTGTAAGATCGCTGACCATTGTTTGAAAGTTGATGAGCGCTTCCATCCGGCCTTGTGCAATTTCTGCCTGATATGGAGTGTAAGCGGTGTACCAAGCAGGGTTTTCTAAAATGTTTCTTTGAATAACCGCTGGCAAAAAGGTATCGTAATACCCCTGTCCTATGTATGAGGTATAAACTTTATTTTTTTGAGCAATCTTACGGAATTCAGCCAAAAATTCTTCCTCTGTAAGTGCGGTGGGGATAGCTAAATCACTTTTTAGCCGAATACCATCAGGAATTGTTTCTGCAATCAACTGCTCTAGGTCTTTAGCATTGATCGTCTCCAGCATGTGTTGATGATCGGCCGCACTCATTCCATGATGTCGATAGGCAAAAGGTAATTTTTGAAAAGATATACTCATTATTAGGTGCTTAAATAAGATATTAATGGGGGTAATACGCGGCTCAAATAAACCCAAAAACGCGCGTTCGTCTGCTAGACTAACTAACTAAGATATCAGACCTTAGAATGGAATAGAAATTACGAATTTCTGCTTTTTTTTTCTGATAAATAGCTACCCTTTTATATATTGTCTGTCGCAGTAATAATGTTCACCTATCCTTTTATCTGAACAACACTTACACGATTAAGAGCTAACCGAGAGCTATCCTTGTTGGAAAAATATTTTTTTTAAGCCTTAAAATTTTGCGAATTATGAATGTTAAAGTCCTTTCCATTTTCTGTTTGTTCCTTGTTATTACTCCTTTTTATTTAGGTGCCCAAGAGTCTCAAATTCGACTACTGAACCCCTCTTTGGAACTCAGGGTTAATCAACGAATCCAATTAGAAGCAGAGGTGCTCAGTGCAGAGGGAGAGATGTTACCCGATACCGTGGTATTTTTTTCTAGGGCTCGACGGTCGTTGGTGGTTAGCCGTGAGGGAGAATTACAGGCGATTAAACCTGGTATTCATACCATTTCGGCTATGACACTTGGCACGGATAGGATTCGTCAAGATTTTGAGGTAATGGTTCTTTTCCCACCCATCACCCGTGTGGATTGGGAGCAAGCAAGTCATACATTTTACACAGGTACTACACTGGATCTCGCCTTTGAGGTACGCGATTCACTAGATGCGGTTAGAAGCATAGATGATCTTATCATCAGTAGTAGCAACCAATCCATTTTCAGCGTAAATGAATTCAACCAGTTGAGTCTTCACGCCGCAGGTATAGCCCAGCTTAATGTTCTAGCAGGTACCGAGCTATTTAGTTGGCCTGTGGAAGTAGTAGAAAATAAGGCCGCTAGCATGAGTCTAGCTGTCACTAACTCAAGCTCAGAGGCCATTAAAACAGGAGATGTGCTCCATTTTACTGCATCTGTGATGGAACTTAACGGAAAACCCCTAGCTAATATGCCTGTGCAGTACAGTTTTGTGGCTTATCCTGATGATCAATTAGGGCAAGGAAGCTCTGCTCAAATAGCTCAGGATGGTCGCTTTGTTGCTAACCATCCGGGTAAATACGCTATAATTGCTCGTTCAGGTGCTATTCAAGCAAGCATGAATATTACTGTTGAACCAAGAAAAGTTCGTCGAAGTTTAGAAGTAGTAGGTAAAGGAATTGTGCCAGATGTCAAAACCTCTGATCTTTGGGTATGGGAAGGAGTTGACGGACGCGATTATGCCATCACAGGGACATGGGGAGCTCGAGGGGAAGCATTTTTGTGGGATGTTACCGATCCAAGTAACATACACACCATAGATACGGTACAGGTAGATGCACGAACCGTTAATGATGTAAAGGTATCTGAAGATGGTACCATTGCCGTCATAACGCGCGAAGGGGCTTCTAATCGGAAAAATGGTATTATCATCCTAGACGTGACCAAACCCTCGGAAACTACAATTTTGTCAGAATATACCGATGGACTTACTGGGGGAGTACACAACACATTTATTTATGAAAACCATGTCTATGCAGTAAATAATGGCCGCAAATACGATATCATTAATATCGAGGACCCCCGCAATCCCTACACCGTTGGGGTATTTGAACTCGATACTCCTGGACATTCCATTCATGATGTCTGGATTGAAGACGGTATCGCATATTCTTCGAACTGGGGAGATGGAGTAGTGGTGGTTGATGTGGGGTCAACCAACTCAGCTGATATGCCTGGAGCTGGTGGCAGCCCAGATAATCCCACCCCACTTGGGAGTTACAGCTATCCGAGTGGTTGGAATCATGCCGCCTTTCCCTTTAAATCCAAGTCTACCGGTAAATTTTATGTAGCAGCTGGTGATGAAGCTTTCCCTTATGGTTTAGATACTCAGGGTCCCAATCGCGCGGCGGGATGGATTCATTTTATCGAATTTGATGGTTGGGATAATCCAGATGAGGTGGCCCGCTATCAGGTGCCAGAGGCCGGTTCTCACAACTATTGGATTGAAAACGATGTCATGTACGCTGCATTCTATAATGGTGGTTTACGAGTGGTCGATGTATCTGGTGATCTAATGGGAGACTTGTATGAACAGGGCCGTGAAATTGCCCTCTTTTTACCTTCTGATCCCAACGCAGCTATTCCAAATTCAACCTTTACCTGGGGACCCCAACCTTACAAAGGACTGATATTTCTTTCGGATTGGAATTCTGGAATTTGGGCGGTTAAACTAGGAGAAGTCCAAAATTAACTTATTCTTGTATTTAACGAGCTACTGAGACCTGTCATTTTAACACGCTACTCATATGAATACTAATCAATCTATTCCATTAAGCATGCTTTTTCCTGCGATTATGGGCCTTTTAATGCATTCTGCACTACTACTTGTTCCATTTTCCTTGAGTCTAAACGCACAAGTCTATCAGGTATATGTAGCCGCTGAATCGGACGATGTTGTCCAACGAGTGAGCTTCGACGCTAACACAAACCAAGGATGGGTTGATGCAACCATTAACGTGGGTAAACTTCCAACCGAAACAGAAGGCCCTCATGGTCTCACCCTATCACCAGACAAGAAACATTGGTTTGTTACTATTGCTCACGGTAATCCCTATGGTTATTTGGCTAAATACAGCACGGAAACCCATGAATTAATGGGTACAGTCGATCTTGGTTTATTCCCAGCAAGTATGGAGATTTCGGAGTTTACCGGTCTTTTATATGTGGTGAATTTCAATTTACATGGGGAAATGGAACCAAGTACCATGATGATTGTAGATCCAGAAACCATGGACTTAGTAGCCGAGCTGCCAACGGGAATTATGCCTCACGGAACTCGAATGAATTCAACTGGTAGAAAAACTTATCACGTTTCGATGATGAGTGATGAGCTTTTAGAAGTGGATACCTATGGCTTTAAGATAGCAAGAAGACTAGCACTAGCACCTAATCAGGTTACAGAAACAACCACTGAGGAAACCGGTGTGGAAGACTTAAAAGAACTCCTTAACATGGATCAGAGTTCTGGGAGCCGGATGGGTTGGATGAAGGAAATGAACAACCAAAGCGCTTCATCAGAACAACATTCCCACTCCAGCAGTACGAAAACCGGCCATGATAGCGATGTTGATGCGCTCGAGCACATAGAACACAAGGCACATATGCATGATGCTGCATCACAGATTAAACCCACATGGGCTGATCCACACCCCAATGATGCATTCGTATACGTCGCGGGGAATGGTTCTGATGAACTCATAGAAATAGATGTGAAAAAATGGGCCATAACCCGCAGAATTCCTACAGGAAAAGCTCCTTATAACCTCGAAGTTAGTACCAACGGAAAATGGCTAGTAAGCTCGTTAAAAGGCGCCGCAGCCACGAGTGTTGTTGATCTTTCTACTGGAGAGGAACTAGCTCAAATAGCTAATTCCCGGCGAGTTTCACACGGAGTAGCCATTAGTTCTGACAGTAAATATGCCTTTATCTCGGTAGAGGGAATAGGCGGTGAAGCTGGCTCGGTTGACGTGATTTCATTGGAAACACTTGAACGAGTTGCGGTTGTTGAAACTGGAAAGCAAGCCGGGGGAATTAGTTTTTTTACCCTTATCGAATAGTTCGACTCATTACTGGATGGGCCTCATGAGCTTTTCCCTTAGCATCTAATGGGTTTATCTTGATTTTTTTTCAAGCAAAAAATCAGTGAATTAGGTGTCTTTTGTTTGGATAGTTCGATGAATTGTGCATATATTTAGTCAAGGCTAAATTTTTAATTAGCTGCACACAACTAATAACCGTCCATTAACCTAGTCTAAGTAAAATCAGTATGGACAACTCCTACCAATCTGATTGCTCTAAACTAATTAACCGTATGCCATTATGATACTACCAGATTGGTTTCTTGCACTACACCCTGTCGCTCAAGCGTTCATTGCTGGTTTATTCACATGGGGTATGACCGCTTTAGGAGCATCCTTAGTTTTTTTCACGAAACAAGTAAGTTTTAAATTGCTTGACAGTATGATGGGATTCGCGGCGGGCGTCATGATCGCCGCAAGTATATGGTCGCTCATTTTGCCTGCCATAGACATGGCCGAGGCACGAGGTCAAATTGGTTGGGTACCCGCAGTAATTGGTTTTTTAGTTGGTGGGTTATTTTTGCGGGTGTGCGATCATTATCTTCCCCATTTGCATATTGGTCTTCCAAAAGACGAAGCAGAGGGTATTCCTACAAACTGGAGGCGTTCCACCCTCCTGGTTTTAGCCATTACCCTTCATAACATCCCAGAAGGTTTGGCCATTGGAGTTCTTTTTGGAGCGGCTATTCAATCCGTTGATTTAGGTATGTCGGCTGCCCTTGCTCCTGCTGTGGCACTAGCGCTAGGAATTGGAATTCAAAACTTCCCGGAAGGAGTGGCCGTTTCTCTGCCTCTTAGGAGAGACGGGATGGAACCTGGTAAAAGTTTTTGGTACGGACAGCTATCAGGCATAGTAGAACCAGTGTCGGCCGTCATCGGGGCCGCTGCGGTTATTCTTGTCCAACCTGTCCTGCCCTATGCACTAGCTTTTGCTGCAGGTGCTATGATCTATGTGGTAGTTGAAGAGCTCATTCCAGAAAGTCAACTGCACGGAAATACCGACATTGCAACCTTAGGCACTATGATTGGATTTAGCGTGATGATGGTGCTGGACGTAGCCTTAGGCTAAGTAGGCCTTGATTATTGTGCTCGAATCGTAGCCTAGGCTAAGTAGGCCTTGATTATTGTGCTCGAGTCGTAGCCTAGGCTAAGAAATCCCGGTTAGCGGTGGAACCAGTTCATGATTGAGTTCATTGTATCCGAACTAAAATCTTTGACCCGAACACTTAGCTCGTGAGAACCGGAAACCACACTAAACATCACATGATAAAGCTTTTTGCGTTTCTGAAGGATGTGTTGGGAGGTACCTATGGATTGCAAACGAACTTTGGGCACCCATATATGCTTTCGGGCTAGGACTCTATACCTTATATATAGGTGTTCTGAGGAAAGCCCAAGCTCAGTATCCTTGTAGGCAATCCATCCATAGAGTGTAGCAGGGATACTTAACAAAGCGACCCATAGCAACCAAGGCAGCCAATATGAGCCCACCAGAAACGGAAATATCCATAGATAATTAGGCCTCCTTAGGTACCGGAAAAAAGCTCTTTTAGGGGGTTTTGCATATAATTGGAGCTCGTGCTCATCGTTCGACTCCAAGAAGTTTTGCGAGGGGATTATGGACTCATTAACCCGAGAAAGAAAGTCTTGAGATGAATCCTGAAGTTCCTGCCGGCTTTGCTGGCTAATCCCCTGGGCTATTTCCCAACTCCCAAAAAATTGCTGAAAAAAAACCTCGCGTTCGTGGCCTAGGATCAATGGGGCAGCTAATAGAGATCGTTGCTGCTGGCCTTGCTGGTGTCCTGCGCTAATAATAGAGATGGATTCTAGGCCAAAGGGCTGGCGTAATAATCCTTCAGTGGAGCTTATTGCTTGAATTCGGTGATAAGGGACGGTAGTTTGAATACGCTCTAATAAACCTCGGGAGATGTGTAATTCGTTGCCGATTTTACGAATGGTGAAGCCATAGTAGCGTACAAAACTCGTTATAATAGATAGTACATAAGAGACCAAAATAACCGCTCCAATGCTAAATAAAACAAAAAATAGGCCCGGCTGTTGTATTAATGGAATGCGATCAACAATCCATTGGATATTTTCATCGGTAATGAAGTCCGATAATTGCCCTAATACGGTGCCCAGGATAGTAGCAATGATTCCAAACTCACCCGAGGTTAACGCCAAGTAGAGTAAGCGTTTGTTGGATAAGGTCCATTCTGGATTGTGGTTCGAATGCGGTTGATGATTAGGAGGCGGAGTTAGATTAGTGTGCGAATGTTCGCCTTCATTTGGTACTGCATTTATTTGTTGCTCTTCTTGGCTGAATTCGGAGTTTAACTCAGAACCCTTAGTATTTTTTGGGTTTAATACCTCCACAATAGTACGTGCCGTTTCGGCGTCCAATGCAGAAAGTACGGCACGTTCCGAACCCCCTCCTGCGGTCTGAATGGTCAGAGACACTAAGCCAAATATCCGCTGAATTATGCCGGCAGAAATTTCGGTTACTTGGACTCTATTTTTATGGATATAGAGCTTTTTCTGAACAAAAATACCTTTATGTATATGTATTTCGTCTTCTAATAATTGATATTTGAAACGAAACCAGCCTAGAATACCAAGGCCAAAAGCAGAAAGAAGTCCAGCACCTATTAGCCATATAAAATATGGGGATTCGTTTCGTGAACCCACAATAAATACTATGATGAGGGTAAAAACATTTTGCTTGATGACTTCCAACACCCCAGTAATGGACGCCACCCAGTGAAGTCGCTGAAACTCAAACATCTTCTTTTACTAACCGCACCATATCGGTGATTCTATTTTTGAGATCTTGCGAAAGATCTTCTTCTAATGCGGGAATTTCGTGAGAAGTAGCAGCATTCGAAAAGCGAATAACCGACAAGCCATAGGAACGATAAATAGGGCCCTGACGAGTATCTACATGTTGGATTCGATTGATGGGCACCTCCGTATGCTGCACCCATATGATACCCCGGCGCATCTGAATTCCTTTGTCATTAACCTGGTAGCTCCACCGTGACCATCGTAGCTGAGGAAGAAAAGCCACTATTAGTATATACATTACCATTGCGAGAATAGCAGAACCAATCACCCATTCAAGGGCGATTACCTCTTTTGTATGTAGGAAATAAAGAAAAGCAGCAGGTGAAAAAAGGAAAAGTCCACTTAGCGCGAATTGCAAACGCCAAGCGGGTATTGCATTAGGATGAATACGTTCTTCTAGCATAGTAGTTCATTTGGTGAGGACCTATGAGTTTCATAAGGTTTTTAAATTTTAGCAGATTCTTGAATTTTTTCTGGTTCTTGTACCCGCAACATGAGTAAAAAACCAAGGGCAAGCAACACTAACACAACCGACATTCCTATTCGTTGGCTTGCAAATAGTACCGTTACCCAACCAAATAACTTGGGACCAATAAATGCTGTTGCTTTCCCAGAGAAGGCAAACAAGCCAAACATTTCGGTTCGTTTATCTTCTGGTGCCAAACGGCCCATTAAGGTTCTGGATGCGGCTTGGACTGGGCCAAAAAACACGCCTAACGTAAGTCCCCAAATCCAAAACCAGAATATATCCTCAACGAAAATAATCGCCGCAACTGGGATAATTAAGCCTATGAGTGAGAAAAGTATCGTTTTTTTACTCCCCGAACGGTCGTCCATCCAAGAAAAGCCCACCGCACCAAGAGCAGCCGTAATATTCAGTCCTATTCCAAAAATAATAATCTGGGACTCATCCATTCCAAAGGTCCCTGCAGCATAAATACCACCAAAGGCATAGATGAGTATAACGGCGTCATTATAAATCATCCTGGCAAGGAGAAAACGGTATATATTGGCATAATTTCGGGCTTCTTTAATGGAGTTTTTAAGTTGCAGGATTCCCTCGCTAATGGCCTGCCCCACAGGGATATTATTATTTGGTACGTCAGGGGTACGAAGAAACATGGGGATGGAAAAAACCAAATACCATAAGGCTGTAAAAATGAAGGTGGCACGTATGTGTTCAAGTGTTTCGGTATCTAAACCTAGCCAAGCGCCTTCACTTTCAATGAAGAGATACAGCGCTCCTAAAAGGCACACAATACCACCCGCAAAGCCCATGGCCCAAGACCATCCAGACCACCTCCCCAAATAGGATGGGGGGACCAAATCGGGAAGCATAGCATTGTAAAAAATGAAGGCATACTCAGCTCCTACTGTAGCGACAAAGGTGACCACTAAGGCATAGATCAAGAATTCGGTACTGGGTTCGGCAAACCAGAGTAAAAAACTGGCTACAATCGACATGAGTGAAAAAGCAGCAATCCAAGGTTTTCTACGTCCAGATCGATCGGCAATAGCACCCAAAACTGGGGCGGTAAAGGCAATTAATAATCCTGCAGCCGAGACCATATTACCCCATTGCTCAGTCCCACTGATTGCGTCAGCAGCTATGGAACGTTGAAAATAAGCGGCAAAAACGAAGGTCTGGATAATGACAAAAAAAGCACTATTTGCCCAATCAAACATGGCCCAAGACCACATTCCTTTTGACACCTGTGTAGGAGTCGAATGTTTGGTAGAATTCATACTGTATGCGTTGGTTTGGCTCAATGTAAGGATTGCAAACCTTAATTCGAATCTAACGCATTAATTTCTTGTAATGTATCCGAGTGGGCTGATCTTCGGTGATGCCCAAACGCTGTCTCCGGTTCTCTTCGTATTCAGCATAATTCCCCTCGAACCAGTAGGCTTCACTATTGCCTTCGAAGGCTAATATGTGAGTGGCAACACGATCCAAGAACCATCTATCGTGGGAAATAACCACCGCACAGCCAGCAAACTCAAGCAGTGCTTCCTCTAAGGCCCGCAGGGTATTGATATCCAAATCATTGGTTGGCTCATCGAGAAGAAGTACGTTAGCCCCTTCTTTAAGCATTTTTGCCAAATGCACTCGGTTTCGTTCACCACCTGAGAGTTGAGAGGTCTTTTTTTGCTGATCACTACCACTAAAATTAAATCGAGCGACGTAGGCTCTGGAGTTAACCTCTCTGCTGCCTAGCATGAGTAAATCCTGCCCTCCTGAAATTTCCTCCCAAATCGTTTTATTAGGATCCAAGGGTCTTTTCTGATCTACATATCCAAGTTGAACCGTTTCCCCCAACGTTAGAGTACCTGCGTTGGGTTCTTCTTGTCCGGTGATCATTTTAAACAAGGTGGTTTTACCTGCCCCATTAGGACCAATAATCCCCACAATTCCACCAGGAGGCAGAGAAAAGTTCATATCCTCCACCAATAATCGTTCGTCATATGCCTTTTGAACATGCTCGGCGACAATCACTTTATCCCCTAAACGTGGTCCAGCCGGTATAAAAATCTCCATATCTTCTCGACGCTTCTCTTGTTGCTGGTCTAAGAGCTTATCATAGGCGTTAATCCTAGCCTTGCTTTTTGCTCTACGCCCCTTAGGGTTTTGGCGAATCCATTCCAATTCTTGTTGAAGTGTTTTTTGACGCTTGGATTCTTCCTTTTCCTCTTGTTGAAGCCGCTTCGCTTTTTGCTCAAGCCAAGAACTATAATTTCCCTCGAATGGGATACCTTCCCCGCGATCGAGTTCGAGTATCCAACCCGCTACATTATCCAAGAAATAACGGTCGTGCGTTACGGCTATGACCGTACCTTCATATCGAGCTAAATGCTGCTCTAACCAACCCACCGATTCGGCATCTAAGTGGTTGGTCGGCTCATCCAATAGCAGTACATCTGGCTTTTTTAGCAGTAAACGAGTCAGGGCTACCCGGCGGGCTTCCCCTCCCGATAAAACACTCACCGAGGTATCTCCATCAGGGCAACGCAAGGCATCCATGGCCTGGTTCAATTTTGAATCTAAATCCCAAGCATCGATACGATCAATTTGTTCTTGCAATTTGGCTTGTTTTGCAATCAGAGCATCAAAATCCGCATCTGGATCGGCAAATTGCGCATTCACCGCTTCGTATTCTGCCAGTAAATCTACCGTTTCCTGAACCCCTTCCTGAACAATTTCTTTCACTGTTTTACTGGGATCTAACTCTGGTTCTTGAGGAAGGTATCCAAAGGTAACTCCTTTTTGAACACTAATATCTCCCAAGTAGTCTTGGTCTTCACCGGCTATAATTCGAAGTAAAGTAGACTTACCGGCCCCATTCAACCCGAGAACTCCAATTTTAGCACCATAAAAAAACGACAAATAAATATCTTTTAGCACGGTTTTGTTGGGTTTGTGGACTTTACTAACGCCCACCATAGAGAAGATTATTTTTTGGTCGCTCACAGGTTCAAGTATTTATTTAAATGGTTAATTCGAACTCAAAAATACGAAATTACCCCGAAAAATATACACACTCAGCAATCCTATCTCACTGGTTCATGTAGCCTGCGAAAGACTTCTTGATACGATGGGGCTAACCTAATTTCTAGACGAGATACCTATAATATCAACTTTATTTCCAGTCTAGTTTATTCTATTATTCTTATTTACTACCTGTATCAGTGTTTCATGCTTGTATATGTTCATTCAGCACACCGTTGATTCAGCACACCGTTCATTCAGCACACCGTTGATTCAGCACATCTCATGAAATACCTATTTACTACTACAATGAAGTTTATTTCCCTCTCCATTTCCTTCTTACTAGCAAGCCTCACTACGGTTGTACTCTTGTCCTTCACAGCAGTGGCGCAAGAAAATTCAAAAATTCATTGGGGCCTTTCCAATGTGCAAGAAATTTGGTTGGCGAACATTTCCAATGCATCAGAAAATACAAAATCCGTTTGGTTACACTACACAGATGCCTCTATTGGCTATGATTGGTCCATCAACCCTAATTGGTCACTGAATATGTATGGGTCTGCTTTTTTTACCAACGGTAATAGTATTAGTAAGCTTGCGGGCGACCTACAGGGTGTTTCTAATATCGAAGCCCATAAAGGGGCAGAGATATTGGAAGGCTGGTTGGAATTAATTAGCCCGACAGGTTTGCGTTTAAAAGGGGGGATTTTAGACAGTAATGCTGATTTTGATTCCATAGATCCAGCCCAATTTTTTATCAATAGTTCCCATGGTATAGGGCCTGATTTTTCATCGGTTGGTTTAAGCGGCCCCTCCATCTTTCCTGAGACTGGACTTGGTGCGATTGCATTTTTTGAACAGGACAAATGGAGCGTAAAATTAGGTGCATTTGATCCATTGACTCGTGCTAGCGGTAGTGAATTGAATACCGCCAATAATGTTGATTGGGATAGGGCTGATGGGGTTTTAGTGGTGTCAGAAGTGCAAATAAACTCTATGGCTTCAATAATTACTGTAGGAATGTGGACTTCGTCGTTTTCTTTAGAAAAAAGCTTTACAGAGATAAGCAATTTGAGTAATGCAAAGGGTATGTACACGTCACTTAGTCGATCTGATACCTTTGGAGACACCTACGTCCGACTTGGGCTAAGTGAGTCTAAAAATGCCTATATCGATCGTTATATAGGAGCTGGTTGGGTTAAAAGTATTTCCCCCAATGCTAATTTTATGTCTGAAAGTTTTATTGGCATTAGCTGGGCCTCTGCCCGATTGGGTGATTTAGGAATATTTAGTGAGTCACCAAGAGACATGGTAGACAACAGCGATCACTCTTTTGAACATATACTTGAAATTAGCTCTAACACGAAGCTAAGTGATAATCTACAGCTTCAACCCAATCTTCAATTTATCATACACCCGGGTGCGCAGGTGGGGGCTCCATCGCGATTAGTTGTTGGCATTCGAGGGGTGTTTGAAATTTGAATTAGTATTTTTTTTTGATTGAACTCAACTGACTTTCAAAAATTATTCGTTCGTGATTGTAGAATTGGATAAAATCATCAGCACTTATCTGCCCAGGAAAAGGGGCATAATAGTGGTCCGGTTTCCCTGGTTCATAAGTAGCATTCCTCCAGACTTGAACGTACACTAATTTTTGCGTCCATTTATTGGCCTGAATAGCTGCTAATAACTTAACAGTCCAAAATTTCGGGTCTGGAATAGCTTCCATACCTGTTTCAGTAAGAGCAAATGGCTTCTTTTTCGAATGGGCTAACTTTGAAACTTCCGTCAAGCTTTCTATAAATTGTTCTTGTTGGCGAATTTCTGAAAGTTTATTTACTGGATGTCCCACATCCCAATAATTGTCAAAACCAAAGATATCTACGTAATCATCGCCAGGGTAAGCATATAAATAATCCTGCTGAATGGAGTCTATGTTCATTCGGCTTCGATCAGGTGAAAATGCCCATAATACATTTGAAACTCCTAAGCTATCTCTTAAATAATGGACCGTAAAACGCCAGAGTTCTTGATATTCTTGCTCTGTTGTACTGGACTTACCCCACCAGAACCAATCACCGTTGTGCTCATGAAACGGCCGAAAAATTACTGGTTCTGGAGATAATTCATCTAGAAAGCTCCCTAGACTATTGAGTTTTTTTTTGTACCAGTCGTGTCTATCACCATTAGGTAAAATAGCATTAACTGCCTGAGTGGTATCGTAGAAATTGAGCCCAGTTACAGGGTTTTCCATATGCCAAGAATAGGTTAATATCCCTCCTCTTTCTAATCCTTCATTAGCATACCGCATATACTTATTCAAAATGACTTGTTTATTTATGCTATCAGCTTCTATATGATCACTAATAAATGAGGCCACATCCCATCCATAGATTGCAGGATAAGATCCGGTTACATCTCTTATATCTGATCTATTCCGCTCATCACTCCAAGAATAGCCGTATGCTAGGGTATTTTGATGTCCGAAAAGAGTGTGGTTTCCACTCCATTTATGCAAGTTTTCATACAGCTCTGTTGTTTCTAAGGTAGGCGAATGAAGTACTAAATCAGATTGTTTATGCTGTTCACAGCCAAAACTCATGATGACCATAAAAAAAATGGCGACCGGCCACAAGAAATTACTTCGTTTTTTCATGCTCATTATCCCAATATGTTTGTTCAATTAAGCCCTTAGTGGCTAGAATTCCTTCTTCTTCCGTTTTATCATAACCCTCATATTCCACGCAAATGTAGTCGTTGAATTCGGATTGCGTAATCAAACTCATCATTCGTTTGTAATCAATAGTAGTCTCATAACCTTGAATATCGAAAGCATGGGTTTTTGCACTTATGCTATGAGCAAATGGAAGTAATTTTTGCACCCCTATGTAGCGGTTGAAAATCTGACCATCTCCCCAGATAAAGTCTTCTGAAAAGGTGAAATTATCTAAATCCACTACGGTACCTAAATTTTGATGATCAGCAAGTACGATTGTTTCAACTAACCAATCGGCATTACTGGACATGCCTCCGTGATTTTCGACTAAAATCTTTAACCCATATTCCAGCCCCATCTCAGCAAGTTTACGAAGCCCTTCGGCAGCTAATATCATTTGTTCCTCAGCTGGTCCTATACTGAATGCATTAACCCGCAAGTATGGGCATGCTAAAATTTGTGCCGCTTCCATCCAACGCTTGTGATTTTCTATTGCTTTGTCTCTCTCTTTTTTATCGGGATGCCCAATAAAACCCTCTTCATCCACCATGACGAGTTGATTTTTGATTCCATTATCGTCACATCTTAGATTCAACTCATTAAGAAATTTTTGATCTTCTGCGCGGCCGAAAATGAGACTATTCACATACTCTACAGTATCGAAACCTAGTTCTTTGGCTTTAGCTGGGAATTCGAGTGGATGAAGCGATCCCTGCCATAGCCTATCTGGATCTTTGTATAGGGTTGATTTCCATAGATCATAGTTTTCTTTAGAATTGCCAAATATAGCCCGATGCAGCGCCCATTGTGAAAGGGATAGTTTTAAACTATTTTTTCGCCTAATTTTTTTGGGTCTAGGCATAACATCCTTTGATTCTAATGCTAGTGAAATTGGCACTAAACCTAATATTTTTACAAAAGTGCCTCTATCCATACTAAATGCTTATTTATACAATTCTGGAAGTTCATCCTCAAAAAGAATCAATTCATGATTCCTAAATTTCTTCATATTTTTGGCACTAGGATGATTGGGGTGAGCCGCATAAAAGTGATCTCTTTTTTCACGTTCAAAGTTCGCATTGCGCCATGTCATTACATATGCAATACCTTCTGCCCTTGGATCATTTAGGAGGGTTTGTAACAAAGTCTCAGTAAACCACTGTGGATCTGCCACCGCTTCTAGGCCAGTTTCCGTCCATGCAGCTATTTTATCTTTTTCACGCGCCCATTCGACAATTTGACCCAACTCGGCACTTAACTCTTTAACCCGAGATGTGTCCCTCATAAAACTTGCATAATCATCGAAACCTAGGATATCAACATAGTTATCGCCTGGATATTTTTTCATGTAGTTAGGAAAATGGTAACCTCCACCGCCATCGGGTGAATACGCGTAAATAAGATTATGCAGATCTCTTTCGTTAGTGAGATACTGTTGGGTGAATCGCCATAATTCCACATACTCTTCCGTAGTTGTTTGTTCGTCACCCCACCAAAACCATGAACCTGTGTGTTCATGAAAAGGGCGGTAAATAATCGGGATAGCTTCCCCATTTCTCCCTTTCAAATCGCTAATAAAATCTGCAAATATATCTAGCCAACTAACATATAAACTGTGTTTATCCCCCCCG
>JAGYJQ010000069.1 GCA_018401935.1 Balneolaceae bacterium | reverse complement strand
AAGCAAGATCCCACCACCACTGCTGAGCCCATTATTGGAAATCAAGGTCACATCACCGCCGTTGGTGGTGATGGTTCTGCTGGCCGCCAGGGTGATGCTGCCCGAACCGGTGAGGGTCACATCGCCATTAGCGCCACCAGCTGTGGTATTAAGGTTTTGGTTGATGGCAATATCCCCCCCATACACCGAAATCGGACCGGCGATGGCAACGCCTTTGTCCAATGTTATATTTGCCGCTGTGGCATGGTCTTTACCTATTTCCAACCCAGTTAAGTTAATGCCTGGGTCGAAATGAGTTCCCAATGTTAATGAAGAACTAAAAGCATCTCCACTGGGTAATATCTTTAACACGCCTGAAGAAGCCATGGTATTTGCTGAGGTGCCGAAACTTAGCGTGTTGGCTATCAAATCAATATCAGCTGAAGAGGCCAATAAAGGCGTAATCCCTTGAATAGCGGTTGCTGAAGAACGCAAACCTATATCGGTATTTCGAAGAAGTTGACCACCGTTTGGTCCCGTACCTGTTAGACTAATTTTTCCACTGGCAGATAGTATTTGCAGATTGTCTAGCACCATCCCCTCATGTTGCGTTGACGTTCCCGAAATAGTTATGGCACCTGTGCCTTCTGACTGGATAAGCGAACTTCCGGTTGATAAATTGAAAAAACCACCCTTACCAGCCGCAGTAGTAGCACCTTGTATGGAGATAGCTGTAGCAAGGTTACTAGCGGAACGGATTGCGATATTATGCGCGGTTGACCCAAATCCTAGTTCAATTCCGTGCCCTGTCGATGAAGTACCATTTAAATCAATCGTGCCAGAGCCCGCATCTATCACTAAGGCCTCTTGCGTCAACACGCCTGGATGATCTGAAGCGTCGCTCGTTGTTCCTCTTAGGATAATATTTCCCCCGCCAGAATTTAAACTAATCAATGCCGGACTGGCAATACCGCCTTCACCAAGCGAGAGCCCGCCAAAGTCATTATCAACGGTTTTACGCCAGGCAAAGCCATCTGGAATACCATCGCTGGCTACGCCTCCATTTGAACCATCATCCAAGCCGCCCGCAAGAACCAAATCCCCACCTTGCGTGCTCATTGAAGCCCCTGCATTGATCGTGATAAAACCTCCATCGGCATCGCTGTCCGACCATAAAATCAAATCACCGTTGTTGGTTAAGATGTTCTTATTGGCTGCATGTGTAATATTGCCTGACGACTTTAGCAAAATATCCGAACCGCTTGCTGTAGACCTTAGATCATCATTAAGCGTAATATTTCCAGCGTAAACCGTAATTGGACCATTAATATCATGCATTTCATAGAGGGCTATTGCTTGTGTCATCCCTTCTTTACCTAGTACAATGCCTCCTAACTGATCGGCATTATTTGTGAT
>JAGYJQ010000068.1 GCA_018401935.1 Balneolaceae bacterium | reverse complement strand
CGCAGGCTCAAGTTTTTGACCGGGACGAGTGCCTGGTCTGGTTGCAGGCTGTGTAGCAGGCGCTGGTTCTTCACCGGGACGCGTAACACGCCCAGTCTCAGGTGCAGTTTCAGGCAACGGCTCTGGTGCCACTTCCTCACCTGGGCGAGGAACAGGTGCAATCTCAGGGAGAACGCCTGGGCGCGGAGTTGGAGAAACTTGTGGCGCTGTCCCTGGTGTTACTTGCGGCGCTCTACCGGGAACCACTTGTGTGCCTGGTAGGGGATCAATGTCAATCGTTGGCGGGGGTAACGTGCCAGGTTGTGCAGGAATATTGGTTAATGGATCGCCAATAAACGGCACTGTGGGCTGCGTTACGTCAATCAATGGAATAGGTTGCTGTAATTGAATCGTTACGCGCTCAAGTTCACGCTGCACCGGGAAGCCTTGGCGAGACAAATTCTGAAGGTCGGCCTGACGCTGCAACAATTGGTCACGTGCGTTAGCCTGCTCTGCTACGCGCCCAGTTTCAACACTCTTTTGCTCAAGCCTTTGCAAGTTTTCAGGGTTGATGTTATCAACCGTCTTTGCAATCTCTGAGGCATACCGATTCAAACGCGCAGTCTCAGCAGGCGATTCACCGGAAATCGTAATTGGTTCTACGAACACGTCACCGGTTGTGCTAATCGTCATTGTCAAACCAGCAGCGGCAAGAAGTTGCTGTGTGTACGGGTTTGTCACCATCACCTGGGCAAACCGTGGATCGTTAGCCGCAAATTGGGCTACACGACGTACCACTAGCGGTGCTGCTGTACGCGCTGCGCTGATGGCTGCATTGGCTGCAACTGGAATTGCAAAGGCAGGAAGGGCAGCAACTTCTTCGCCACCGGCTACTGCTTCTGCAAAAGCATCACGTGCGACTGACTCGGCAAGCGCATCAATCTTTTGATCGGTTGTAAGCATTTCATCGCCAGCAGCAATTTGCGCTAACTGAACCTGCTCAACAAAATTTGGATTGCTTTCAAGTTCGGCACTAAGTGCTGCTTCTGCCTTGGCTACCTCATCAGAGCCAGTCGATGTTGCAAACGCATTGCGCAACAAGTCTGCTACTTCCCGTGAAGCAACACCTGTTGCTGCGGCCTGTAACTCACCCTCAACGTCACCCGTAATGGCTGCTCTGCCTAATGCGCTACCAATGTCAGCGCCAATGTCTGAAAAACGGTTTACGCCTACGTCTTGAGAGATTAACTGCCTTGACTGCTCACTAAATGCAGGCACGTCATATTCACCAGCAGCAGCAAATTCACGCGCTACAGATGCGCCTGCTCCACCGGCTGCACCGATGAGAGCAGACCGTCCTATGTCACCACCCTGTATTGCGGCAGCGGTTGCGCCACTTGCCGCACTACCGGCAGCAGAGGCAAGCG
>JAGYJQ010000067.1 GCA_018401935.1 Balneolaceae bacterium | reverse complement strand
TGCCCAAAACCCGACTAGTTATCAGCAGTGTACAGGCATGATTTAGGGAATATACTTTAGAGTCACCGAAAGGAAGAAATGGATAAAAGAGAACTAGAGCGGATTTTAGTACAAGGTGAAGGACTCCGCATTGAGTTTAAAGAGGCTCAACATGAAATCCCTGACACCTTGTATGATACCGTTTCCGCTTTTCTTAATCGGGAAGGAGGCATCATTCTTCTAGGCGTGGATGATGATGGAAATGTACTGGGCTTAAATGGTCAAAACCTGATGCAGCTTAAGCAGAATCTGGTGACTGCATTGAACAATCCGGAAGTCCTCAACCCACCATTTCCACTAGCGATCAATGAAGTAATCCATGGTAGAGATACCTTGCTCTACATCCGTGTGCCGGTGAGTTCTTTCGTCCATAAGCATGGACAGGTAATCTATGACCGTGAGAACGATAGTGATTTTAGGATTACAGACGAAGCTCGGATTGCTGAGCTATATGCTCGTAAACGCAATATTTTCACTGAAAATCAAATTTTCCCTAACCTTCACCTTCAAGATTTGGATCCAAGGCTGTTTGATACTGTCAAATCAAGAATTGCGTTGGTTAATACCAATCACCCTTGGCTGGCAGCAGGCTATTCCAATGAACGTATTTTGAGAGATGCACGCTTTCTACGCAGAGACTTTACTACTGGCGAAGAAGGGCTGACCTTAGCAGCAGCTCTGGTATTTGGCACTGATGAGACCATTAGTAATTTATTGCCAGCCTATCGGATGGATATTTTGGTTCGAAGAGAAAATAAAGACCGTTACGATGACCGGCTACTTCTAAAAACCAATTTGATAGACTCCTATTTACAAGCTTTGCAATTTATTAAGTCCCAATGGCCTGAAAAGTTTTGGCAAGATGTTGATGGGAATCGCAAAGATTTGCGCGAGCTCATCTTCCGTGAGCTAGTAGCCAACATCATTATTCATCGGGAATACAATAGTGCCATGCCTACACAGGTGGTTATTTATGAAGACCGTGTTGAGACTACCAATCCTAATCGGAGAAGATTTACGGGGCCTTTAGACCTGGAGACTTTTGATGCAGAACCAAAGAATCCAAATATCAGGGCCTTTTTCAATATTCTAACTTGGGCAGATGAAATAGGATCGGGTGTACGCAACATGAACAAGTTTGTAGGTATCTATACCGGTGGCGCTCATCCTGTGTTTATCGAAGATGAACCATTTAAGGGTACTGTTCCGATGCTTCTTCATAAGATGGGTTCAAAATCTGAAGTACTCTTAGGCCTAGCTCAGCTGACAGAAATGCAACTTGGTGAAGATAGAGTTAAGATACTTCAAGAACTATCCTTCGATTTGAAATATAAATCGATAGATGATTTGAATGAACTCGCAATTCATTTAGTGAGGACTTGGGCAGAAAAAAGTGGGGAGTTGACAAATATTAGAT
>JAGYJQ010000066.1 GCA_018401935.1 Balneolaceae bacterium | reverse complement strand
GACATAACTGCCATTTTCATCAAATGTATAGGCTGTTTTTGCAGCTTCTTCCGCTAATCGGACGGCTTCTACCGCAGCTAAACTATCTTCTACGGCTTGCATCCGCGCTTCAAGTGCGGCTTGTTCAGCGACACGAATAGAATCTATTCGTGCTTGTTCTCTGGCCATTCGATCTGCTTCGGATTCACCGCAGGAGAATCCAATCATGGCAAATGCCATTAGAAACAGTAATAGAGATGCTTTTTTCATGAGTGTACTAATTTATTTGGGGTTTTTGTCGCTATTAGAATAGAAACGTAATTCTGTTTTTCTTTAGTTAGTTTATACCGTAAAGTAAAAAAAGAACTTCTGTATTCTAAATGTTTATAGAATTCCTTTTATTAAGCGCAGAACTAACCACAATAAAATATACACCTATGAGCGGATTTGAGACCATTGATATTATTGTTTTTGTAGCCTACATCATGTTGATTGTAGGAATTGGGCTTTGGGTTTCTAGAGATAAAGACGGGCACCAGAAAAATGCAGAAGATTACTTTTTAGCTGGTAAATCGCTCCCATGGTGGGCGATAGGGGCGTCACTAATCGCGGCAAACATCTCGGCGGAACAAATTATTGGTATGTCTGGCTCAGGCTTTGCGGTCGGTCTTGCCATTGCTACCTATGAGTGGATGGCCGCCATTACCCTCTTAATTGTTGGGAAGTTTCTCCTCCCTATTTTTATAGAGAAAAAATTATACACCATACCCGAATTTGTTGAGCAGCGATTTAATACCACCTTGAAAACCATTTTGGCGGTATTTTGGATTGCCTTATTTGTGTTTGTAAACCTGACTACGGTCATTTTCTTGGGTGCAAAAGCGTTGGATACCATTTTCGGGGTCGGTGATGGGAGTCTAATTTGGGCCTCTCTCATTGGTTTGGCATTAATTGCGGCAGCCTACTCAATTTATGGTGGATTATCTGCGGTAGCTTGGACCGATGTTGTACAGGTCGTATTGTTGGTCTTAGGCGGTCTAGTAACAACCTTCATAGCCTTGGATCAAGTTACACCAGATGGTGGTGTGTTACGCGGAATTAACCATATCTATGATGTAGCCGGAGATAAATTTCATATGATTTTGGATCGAGATAATCCGGAGTTTAATAACCTCCCAGGAATTGCAGTACTGGTAGGCGGTATGTGGGTGGCGAACTTATATTATTGGGGATTTAACCAATACATTATCCAGAGGACATTAGCCGCTAAATCTCTAGAGGAGTCTCAAAAGGGGATTGTTTTTGCAGCATTTTTAAAGCTCATCATTCCTTTGATTGTCGTTATTCCTGGAATTGTTGCCTATGTGATGTTTTCCCAGCCTGAGGGAACCAATACGATTCCTGGAGTAGTAGAAGCTTTTACCAAAGCAGGTGGTGGGCTTGATAACGATAAGGCCTACCCTTGGTTAATTAGTGAATTTGTGAT
>JAGYJQ010000065.1 GCA_018401935.1 Balneolaceae bacterium | reverse complement strand
TAAAGTTCGATTCGCAAAATCACGACCTGCAAATTCCGAAATAGAAATTTCGATAATCTCTTGCTGTTGTTTATTCATATCCCCACAAGTTCGTTTACATTGACTAAACGTTTGCTAAGATATGTATTTTTTTTAAGTTTTTAGGTTGTTTATTTTAGTGTCCTGCAGTAGTCGAGCACTTCACTTTCTGTTACAAGTATGCCTACTGTACGGTTTCCATCCCCACCCATTGTATGTTTGCGGTTAAGAGTCTTGAGCATACCCTTCATATACTGCGTAGGAACGATGAGGTAGTACGATTGCTTACAAAGCACGTAGTAGTCTGCCTTAGTGACAGATAGCCCTGTGAGCTCAATCTCACCTTGTATATTGTATCGCTTGTACTCGATAAAGAATCTGTCATTATCGTACTGGTCATATTTAACCTCAAATGTTGCTCCATTGCTAAACATTGTAGCAAGCTCATTTTCTTTTACGTGACCTATTTTTAAGTCCCATTCAAATCCATTTCCACGTTCTATTTCTGATTGCATTATTTTATCCTTGTAAATATTCCTTTGTAACATTGTATTTCTACACCACGTGACTTTAAGTATGTAGTGCGATTAAAGCAGGCACGGTAGTCCCTTGTGCCTTTTGATATGTAGGTCTGACCAACCTCAAGGTGGTATATGGGATGCTCTCCACGTGGAAATTGTTGTGTTTTGTATTCTTGTTGAAACCCGAATGGGAAGTAGTTAAATTCTGCGTTGTTGTATGACATTGTGTTAATCGTATATATCTATGTTGCTTTCCGTAATCATCTCGTTAAACCTATCGCTACATTCGCAAATCGTTTTGTACTGTTCGTTGCTGAGTTCGTCAGCTTTGTACTTGATTTTTTCACGTAGCCATTGCGAATAGTAGTACAGACACATTTTGTACTGTTCGCTATTTTTAAACGAATTGTATTCGTGTATATCATCAGGCAGGTTAAATTCAACGGTTATTTTCATTGCAAATCCCTTTCTGTTGACATTTCTCGTAAATAGCGTTCAATATTCCATTTTATTAAACTTTTTTCCATAGAGCCATCTTTATATAGATGCACTACTGAACCATCATCTAAACACAAATCTTTTCTGTGTCCAGTACCTCCCCTAACAAGTACAGATAACACAGGTAAACCTGTTTGTACTGCTAGTTTTTTTACGTTTTTTTTATTTAATGATTGTCTCATTGCTCCTCCTCCAACGCATCGATTATTGCATCCAAGTCTTCTCGCATCTCTTCGGCAAATTCGAGTTGTTGCGCTTTGTCCTGATAACCACCGTTCCATTTTTCGATAAATCTATGCTTAGCCAGTTCGACTTTGCTCTGTTGTGGTTCGCGTCGTTTAGTACGTTCCGCCCATTTATCGTATGTGTTGTCCTTGATTCCAGCTTCGTTGAAGTTTGACAATAAATTGTCGAACATTTCTTTGATGTTTTGTAGTTCTTTCATTGTTGTTTTGGTTGGTGTTATT
>JAGYJQ010000064.1 GCA_018401935.1 Balneolaceae bacterium | reverse complement strand
AGTTCATGTGCTACGGATCCGGACAATTCTATTTGTCCGCAACACTCGAGAAAAGGCTATTGTGTTGCGGATTAATGACTTGTCCGGCTCTGTAGCAAATGAATTGTCCGGTTTTATGGTACATCTTGGTAGTGACCAAGGAGGTACTCATGAAACGGACAAAATTGCTACAGGAGCTATTGATGTATCGTTTTGAAGAAGCCTACCAAGGCTGGCAAGAAAAGAGATTTACTCAAGAAGAGGCCGCTCATTTATTAGGGGTGTCCGATAGAACGTTTAGGCGTTACCTGTTGGATTATAAAGAACAAGGCCTTGCAGGGTTAGTAGATGCTCGATGGGGTCAAATATCGCATCGCAAAGCCCCGGTGAATGAGGCTATAGAAATAACAGAACTTTATAGCAAAAAATATTTTGGATGGAATGTTAGGCACTTCGCTAGTTTTTATTGGCGGATACACAAAGGCACTAGAAGTTACACATGGATTAAAACCACATTGCAAAATGCAGGTCTTGTTGAGAAAGCATCAAAAAAAGGGCCTCACCGCAAACGTCGTGAAAGGGCCCCCGCTAAAGGCATGATGATTCACCAAGATGGTAGTACACACCAATGGGTAGAGGGCGAGTCATGGGATTTGATTATTACATTTGATGATGCAGACAGTGAGCATTACTCCATGTTTTTTATTGAAGAAGAAGGCACTACCAGTAGTTTTCGTGGCATAAAAGAAACCATAGAAAAACAAGGTATATTTTGTTCGTTTTATACCGACCGCGGGAGTCATTACTGGTACACACCCGAAGCGGATTGGCCTGTCGATAAGACTCAATTTACCCAGGTCAGACGAGGGCTACATCAGTTGGGTATCAGCATGATCCCAGCCTATTCGCCTGAGGCTCGGGGACGTTGTGAGCGCCAGTTTCGCACACATCAAGGGCGTCTTCCCAATGAGCTGTCGGCTATGGGAATTCGAACGATGAGGGAAGCCAATCGATATCTCCGTGAGGTTTATATGCCCGCTTTTAACGCTGAATTTATGGTGACACCTTACTCGGATAAATCAGCCTTTGTGCCATGGAATAATATAATGTCACTAGATGACGTCCTTTGTGAGCATTTTGAAAGAACTGTTGGAAAAGATAATTGTGTCTCTTTTGAGAATCTAAAATTACAGATCCCCAAGGATGATCACCGATGTCATTATATGAGAGCGAAGGTCCGTGTACATCGTTACTTCAGCGACGAACTGGCTATTTTCCACGGCCCTCGAAAACTCGCAGATTATGATAACAGAGGAAAAATAAAATTGCCTGCCGATAACCAGGAAATTGCTATCGCGGCATAAACCGTCTGTGGACTATGTGGATAGCATGGATAACGATAAGGCTGTTACCCACACTATCCACATGGGTCCACCAGACTCAATAACAGGTTAATATTTTAAAAACAAATGACGTAAATCCGCTTCGTCTTTTGTCAGATTGCTTGATTAATGCGTAAACAATCTGTTATAAGAAAGCG
>JAGYJQ010000063.1 GCA_018401935.1 Balneolaceae bacterium | reverse complement strand
TTTTGTGCCGCCCCGTAGTTCCTAGCGAATGGAGGAGACGTACTCAATTTTCAACTAAAGAGTACTTTTTCTTTATAAGCACTTAGTTTCAATGCTTGGTATGTTGCCCAAACTAATGACTTACTAATGAAAGCATCACCCAATTAGAGCTATGAATAACAAGAGCCACTCTGTACCCAATTCGTCGGGATATGATTCCGTATCCTATACTTCATTGGGGGGGATCTGACTCGGAGCCACCGAAACAGCACAAGGAAGAGTCTTTAGCTCAACTTGAGATGATCGAACGTATGATGGAGCGATCCACGCGGTTCCTACATCTTTCTGGATTAACGGGTATGTTGGCTGGTATTGTTGCCTTAATTAGTAGTTACATTGTTATCGTTCAATTTGGTTTCCAACCAGATACAGCCGACTACCCTTATTTTTGAATGACCCAGCTGTGAATGAGTGGGGTATGATCCTGCTTGCGCTTGTTACCGTACTCTTAGCCATGAGCGGGTCGGTTTATCTATCAACCCGAAAAGCGAAAAAACATGGGGAAAAACTTTGGACGGCTACCACACGGAATCTATTGCGTTATTTTTTGATTCCGTTGCTCACCGGTGGGTTGCTAATTCTCCTATTATGGGAGCAGGGATATATTGGTTTGGTAGCCCCATTAAGCCTTATTTTTTATGGATTGGCCCTGATCCATGCTAGGCATTTTAGCCTTAGTGATATTCGAAACCTTGGTTATATTCAGCTGAGTGTTGGCTTGGCAAGTGTCTTGGTGATGGATCTTAGCATGTATTTTTGGGCCTTTGGCTTTGGTCTGGTTCACCTGTGTTATGGTGGGTATATTTATCTTAGGTATGAAAAAGAGATTCCTAGATAATAAGCCTAATACGCAACATGCTATTTCAAAAGAAGGACGACTTGCCTTCACAGCTCATCTGAATGCTTTAGAGGCATTATTAAGACAGCTTAAGTAGTAGTATATCTTCTCTGGGAGCTTCATTGCCCCCTCGAGATTAATAATTCCACCACGAACCAGTTAAAAGGAACGTTATTTAGGTAAAAATGCCTTTACCTAGTTGTTACATGTTGACAGATTTTCTGATTAATTTAGGCTTATCAGAGGTTAAAGAATCCAACACTACATACTAGGAAATCCATCACAAAATCTAACAAGATTCACAAAATAATGATTGCTAAAACGTATATTTCTTGGCTTGTTGGAGTTACGGTGCTGCTTGGTGGTATCGGTTTAAGTCAAGCTGGATCATCCACTACCGTACCGGCTAACAGTCTCCAAAACAAGGCCAATAACGGACCTATTGCAACCAACAATTTAGATAATAATACCCTTATGAGTACGACTCCCATACCCGATTCTCTCGAATTAGCTACCTTTGGCGCCGGATGTTTTTGGTGCGTTGAAGCCATTTATGAACTGGTGGAAGGCATCCATCATGTAGAATCAGGATATTCAGGTGGGCATGTAGAAAACCCGACCTACAAAGAAGTAACCACAGGACGCACCGGACACGCAGAAGTAGCTCGTA
>JAGYJQ010000062.1 GCA_018401935.1 Balneolaceae bacterium | reverse complement strand
TTTTGTCGGCCTTTTACTTTTGCTAGTGAGTTGTCAAAAGACAGTCATACCACCGGTAGATTATATCGCAAAAGTCGGCGATTCGTATATTTTAACGGATGAATTCATTCGTTCTTTTGAATTTAGCATGTTGGACAAGGCCACATTAGAAAATCCGCTAGAGGATCATCTGGAGTTTATGATTGCCGAACTATTACTGGCTAATCAAGCATATTCGATGGAATTAGATACTTTATCGTCCATACGATATGCGGTAGAAGGTATAACAGAAGAGCGCATTATTGAAGAAGTATTTACTACAGAAGTCTTAGACCAAATACAGATTAGTGAGGATGAAATTGAGGCCGAATTAGAAAAGTCAGCGGTCCAATTTCAATTACAATATCTACCACTTACAGGCAAAAAAGAAGCAGAAAGGCTTAAACAAGATGCCGAAATACAAGGCTTAGAAAATATTATAGCGGAGTACAGTAATGAAATGATGGGGGAAGATGGGAGTACCACCGATTATTTATCACCTTATTTAGATTATACTTCTATTGATCCTGTGCTTTTAGATCAAATACTAGAATTCCCAGTCGGAACGGTACAAGGGCCGATTGAATACAACGGGCAATGGATCCTCCTTGAAGTGGTAGACATTAAACGCAGCCCCATTGCACCAGAAGATTTTGATAGTAAATCTGAAAGTATTAGAAAAGTTCTCTACAATAAGAAGGCGATGGAACAGGCCGAGCAGTTTGTTACTGGGTTAATGGAGCCTAAGCAACTAAGTACTAGACGAGAGCCCTTTAATGTTTTAAATAAAGCATTTTTTGAATGGTATGGCGACGAGATACCAACATACGACCTACTCAGTCATGTAAGAAATGGGGCCAAAGAGTATCATGAAGAAATTCGCCAAATTTTATCGGACCTGTTAATTACAACCGTAGATGATCGTTGGACCGTAGCTCAATTTTTGGAGGAATTTACGCCAGCTCGATATCCACTGAGAGATGATAACTTTGCCGAGTTTACTAATCAATTCGCCGATGTTATTGCCTTGGTTTATCGCGATCATGTACTTTTGGCATTAGCAGAAAAAAACAAATTAGCGGATAAAAGCGAAGTTAAACGAGATATTGAGCTGTGGGAGCAAAAGTGGTTGTACCAACATCTACGCAGTACCACTTATAACGCACCCAACGCCAAAGAAACAGTGCCATTCGAACAACGAAAAAATACACTATGGGAGAGTATCGATAGCTTAAAATTAGTGTATCCAGTTGATATTAATACCCAACGATTAGATGAAGTTTCATCAAGTATAGACATCACCAACACCACCCAAATTCAGTTATTCAAACAAAACTCTAACAGAATGGCATTTCCAATGGTAGACCCTATTTGGAAAAAAAAGCAATAACACTATGATAAATTTCTCACAAAGCTGTTTTAATTGGACAATCACGCTCGGTTTATTTCTTTTTGTAACAGTACTGAATCCCAATCACATATTTGCACAAGGCCAGGTACTTTTTTCAGAAAATTTCGACAATGGTTTAC
>JAGYJQ010000061.1 GCA_018401935.1 Balneolaceae bacterium | reverse complement strand
AGGGCGACCAATTAGCGACACTTGATTGGCGTGCTATAAAACTAAAGTTAAGCGTCTAGAGCATACTCTGTTGGTTCAACCTATCGAATCCTCTTCCACAATCACTCTCACAGCGCTCTTCAATTTGTTGTAGATAAATAAGGCTTCATTTCCGACAGATCTGCAGGCGAAAAAGTCCCGTCATCATTCTTACGATAGCCTTGCTGAAATAACATAGTTTGCATTTCAGGTGTAATGATTTCGACCAACATCGGACCCTTGTAGGAAATGACTTTATCAATTATCTCTGAGATCATCTGTATCCCAACCGATTTGATATAAGAGATACCGAAACAAATCGCTATTTTTTCGATATCCGGAAATGACAACCCATTGTTTATATCCGTACCAAAATATCGCTTTTCAAGAAAAGACTCTTGTGTATGCTTAATCGCGAGGTAACCATTATTGTTATATACAATTATTTTGATCGGCAGAGAATGATGACGGATCGTCTGAAGTTCTTGCAAATTTAGCATTAGGCTACCGTCACCAATAATACAGTAAACCTCGCCACTACCTTTGGCTTGTGAGACGCCTACGGCTTCGGGTAGGCCCGTACCCATTGCCGAGATTGAAGACGAGCAAATTATTCGCTGACCCACTTTAATAAAACTTGACTGAAATCCTGTATATAAGGCCGTCCCCCCCCCATCAACAACAATGTCAGCGCTACCGGGTATCCTACGAGTGAGTTCAAAATTAAAAAGGTTTGAATTTACCGTTTCCGAATCACCTAGAGATAATGAATCTGTCAACGTCGAATCTACTGAATTCATGCGTTTAAAGGTGCTTATTGAATTCAGCCAAGTATTTGATCGAATATTGAAAGAAATATTTAACGATTGGGAAAAAAAGGCCAACAAATTCGCATTGATAGATAGATCAAACTGCACTGTGAGGTTATTCAACTGATCTGGATCGACGTCTATTATGACTTTTCTCGCGTTCGGTGCGTATGTACCTGTTAATGTACTTGTCTGAGTAAGTCCAAGATGGCACCCGAGACACACAAGGAGATCAGCAGAAAAAGCAGCTTTGTTTGCACCCCTATGGCCTGCTACTCCGATGATCCCCGCATTCAACGGATGATCAGTGGGAAGAATGTCACTAGCCGTCCAGCTCGTGACAAAGGGTAATTTGTGTTGCTCGACAACTGAAATAAAAGCTTCTGTACACCTTGCCGACCTAATTCCATTACCGGCTACTAAAAGCGGCCGTTTCGCCAAGGTGAACTCGCGGCTGAGGGCATCGATATGCTCAGCGCCCAATTGGCCAATAAAATCCGTTCCAGCCTGAACTTTCGGAATCTCAGAAGAACCATAAATATCTGCCCACTGTAGATTAACAGGAAAATCTATCCACACTGGCCCCTGCCTCCCCGAAAGTGCAGCCGTCGCTGCCTCTTTGAGAATTTCTGGGAGTTTTTGTGGTGATTCAATCAGTTGTGCATATTTAGTAATGGGTTTGACAACGTCGAGAATTGCGAACTCTTGAGAACCAACCTGACGAACACGTTTTCCGTATGACGTATGCTCAATGCGAGTCTGACCGGATATAAAAATAACTGGGGTGGAAT
>JAGYJQ010000060.1 GCA_018401935.1 Balneolaceae bacterium | reverse complement strand
CATCGAATCGGAATCCATCGCTGGAGGTACTTTTTAGGCCCGTTTTAACATCAAGAACATGCTCGGAAGAATACCGAAGCTCCCCCCATTCTTTTAGATCTCCATCTACTTTTGGGATTCTGGGTTTTTTGCTTAGCGAGTAAAATTGTTGAGGTCTTAAGGTGAGAGTCTGAGAAGTTTCCAATTGGGTATAGCCCTCAAAACTATAGGTATAGTCTGCCGTTACGTCTATTTGTTGGTAGGAATCCGCTTCAAATTCCACTAATTCCACCGAATTTGGGCCAATTTCGATAAGCATATCATCCTTAATAACACGTTCATCACTTGATATGTTTAATTGCGTATTCATGGGTGAGTTACTGTAATTTTGAATACGAGCGGTGTAGGTGTGAGGCGGTGCTTCATTAAACTTGGGCTGAATAGTCATAGCAATGTCCGAGGAGACCTGATTGACCATTGAAGCGAGCTCTTTCGTACGAATATTATCATCGTAAATACCGTCGAGCATTAAATTTGCCAATACTGGGCCATTATCTGTCATAGTCACCCAAACTAGGTGATCAAATTCCCCGAACAAGGGACCTCGCAAGTTGGAACCTCCACCGGTGGTAGCTAAAATATAATAGTTGGCCTTATTTCGCTTTTCTTTGACATAACTATGATAGTGGCCAACAAAAACCGTGTGATTTCGGCCTTCTAAGAGCGCTTCTACATCCCCCCAACGACGAGGATTGTCATACTCCCACATGGGTTGATGAGCAAAAACCATGGTCCAGCGAACATTCGGATGGTCTTCGAGCACCTTTTTAATATACTCGTACTGCTCGTCTTCAATACCGCCACCGCCAGAGCCTTTTATGGCCTCCTCAGAATTGAGGGCTAAAAACAACACATCCTTATAGACAAAGTGATAATAGGTTCTGCCAAACCGCTCCTCCCAAATATCTTCCATGACCTTGTTGGTGATATCATGATTCCCTGGTAAGTAAAAGAATGGAGCCTCTAGCTCAGAAATAAACCCCTCGAATTCATCCCATTCTCGGTTCACTTGATCCACATCTTCGGTATATCCTTCAATTAAATCACCCACACTCATGACAAACTCAGGTTTTAGCAAATTCAGCTTCTCTATACCAACAGAAAATACGCCTGGTCTATGCCCACCCGTTCGGTCGGTAACAATGGCAAACTGAAAATTTTGTGGATCATTGTAAAAATTTAGATGACTCCACGGGTTCACTGAATTGGCCGCCTTTTCGATACGTAGATACTGTTCAAGAGTATCTACTTCGGCCTTAGTAAAGTAGGGGTGCGCACCCACATTTGAGCTAAATACGAAATGTACGCTTAAAAAAAGTAGTGTGATGAATAATTGAATCCTATGCATAATAGATTGCTTGTGATGTTGTAATTACTCTTGATAATCTATAGGTTATTTTTTAACCATTGAGTAAACAAATTATTAATGATTCTATCTTCCCTTTGTAGTGCCACCCAAATTCAGCGCCTGTTTATAGTCTCTGTACTATGCCTACTAGCTTGCAACAATCCCACCTCGTCTCAATCTAATGGAGAAGGCGATTTTCCTGATGCTACCCAAGTAACCCTGGAAATGGCTACGGGCATAAACCTTGGTAATGTCTTCGACCTTGGGGCTCACCGGTTCGATTTCT
>JAGYJQ010000006.1 GCA_018401935.1 Balneolaceae bacterium | reverse complement strand
TGAAATAGAAACAAGTGGGGAGATACCTTTGTCGGCTTCCCCAAAAACTGGACCAGTTAAAAGTGGAATATTTGGGTTAATGTAAGAGTTCTATTGGTGTTTTGTACCCCAACGATTTATGGGGTCTGTTATGGTTATAATCATACATCCATTGCTGGGTTTTTTCACGCACTTCATCCAGCGTCTTAAACACATAAGCATTGAGCAGTTCTTGCCGCATACTTCCATTAAAGCGTTCGATATAGGCGTTTTGCGTAGGTTTCCCCGGTTGGATAAAGGCTAAGGTGATTTGGTGCTCCTTACACCATTGGTCGAGTTTTTGGGAGATAAATTCCGGGCCGTTATCCACCCGGATCATGTTCGGAAGCCCTCGGGTTTCCTTGATTCGTGAGAGCACACGAATGACCCGCAGAGCAGGCAGACTTGTATCGGTTTCGATATGTAGCACTTGCCGGTTGTAATCATCGATTACATTCAGCAGGCGGTAACTACGCCCGTCCCACAGGCTGTCGTGCATAAAGTCCAGGCTCCATACCTGATTCGGCTCTTCCGGTTGGAACAGTTGCTGCTTGGCTCGTGCAGGAAGCCGTTTCTTAGCTCTGCGTCGAATGTTGAGCCCCAACATCGTATAGACCCGATAGATTCGTTTGTGGTTCCACTCCCACCCCTGGTGGCGTATTCTCCAGTAACAGCTCCAAAAGCCAATAGATGGATGCCGATCCACTAACGCCAGTAATGCGTCAATGATCCGACTGTCATCTTTAGGCCTGAACTGATAGCTATAGGTGCTACGGGGAAGGCTAACGGCCTTGCAGCCCTGACGAATGGATATCTTATGCTCATCGCACATCTGAGTCACCATTTCCCGCTTAACGTCAGGACTTACAGCTTTTTTTCCATCACATCCTTGAGCGCATGATGGACTAAGCTTAAATCAGCATACATACGTTTCAGGCGTCGGTTTTCGGCTTCCAGTTCTTTCAGGCGGGTAAGTTCACTCACGCTCATGCCTCCGTACTTGGCTTTCCAGTTATAGAAGGTAGCCGGACTAATGCCGTGTTCGCGAGCCAAGTCGGCTACTTTCCGTCCCTGTTCATGCTGGGAGAGAATAGAGATAATTTGGGATTCGGTAAATTGTGATTTTTTCATAGGTCAAAAGTAAGAGTTTTTTCTACTTTAGACCGGTCGAACTATAGGGAAGCTGACAAAATGACAAACAGTGAGTATCTCTTTTTCTGATTGAGGAGAAGTAATCATACTCATCCAAACATCATATAAATCATAGTTCAGACAACTAGAATTACTTTTGCTTTAATTTTTGATTTCTATCTAAACTCTTCGAATGCTCTCATCTCGTTTTCAAATACAAAGCCTCGAGTTATTCTTGCCTAATTCTTATACCCCGAGATAAATCTCGGGTCAAAGTAAGAGTTTTTTCTACTTTAGACCGGTCGAACTATAGGGAAGCCGACATTCCTCTTTGGATCGAATAACCCCAATGATTCGATATCCAAAGTAACTGAGATGGCTGAGCATGAGCAGGTTCAACCCGAAAAGTGCCAGTCGATTAGCCGAGATTCCAAATTCAAATAGCCGTAGTCCAATGGCGCTTAAGGCCAGTAGGTTGTCGATGATGGCGATGGCCGCTAGACCAAAGAGCAGATAGAGTTGAAAGGTACTATTCGCCTCGTTTTTGAAGGAAAATACGCATCCCCGTCAATGCCAAACAACATGGGGATTTTAAGAATGAGCCCAGTAAGTAAGGCGAGGCCAATAACCACCCATATTTCCTTTGGATTGCTCCATGAAATTTTTCGGGTTAAAGCAGAACCTACCTCGCTATTGCGAATGGATTCATTGGATTGAGCATGATCTATATCATGATAAACTGCGAATTGATTTGGTTAGAAGGTATATGTGAAGGAATGACGGCCTTGACTCCCTTCCGGGTTATGTTTATTAGTGATTTGTCAGCTAAACTAATTCAAGGTATGTCTCATTTATTAAATAAAAAGTCAAATTAATCCCAGAAATCTCTACTTTTTACCGTTATTTAAAATGGAAGCTAAAAATAAGCTGATAATACCTCTCTAAGCAGAAATACGATTAATTCAAAAATACTTATTCAATATGAGTCGAGCCAATATTAGTACAAAGATAAAAGAATGTGTACAGACTATATCTTATTGGGTCTTCATTTTATTGGTCTACGATATTATTCGTTATGCTGGAAATACAGTTGATTTTAATGAGTTCTGGGTAACCATTGAAGTAGCCATATTTGTGGGTATAGCTACAGGAATTTTTTACTATATCTTAGAATCCATCATGGATTTGGATTGGGCAAGAAGAAAAAGCTACGGCTTTAGGATTGGTGTAAAGTCCGGCTTGTTTACGGGTATATTTATCATTGATATACTTTTAGGAGCTGATTTGCTAGCACTAATTAATCGGGTAGAAGTAGGTGAGGGCGTAATAGAGCTTTGGAAAAATGGTATAATTTTATCGTTTTTGGTTTATTTTTTTACTGCGAGTACCTTTTTTTCATTTTGGAAAATAGTCAATGAAAACTTTGGCCCGTCTGTTTTTTGGAATTTGGTAGTAGGGCTGTACTCTCCACCAAGGGCAGAAAAGAAAATATTCATGTTCCTTGATATGAGAGATTCGACGACAATAGCTGAAAAATTAGGATACACAAAATTTAGTAAACTGGTTCAAGATTCATTTTTAGATTTGAATTCGGTGATGGCCAAGTTTAATGGTGAAATTTATAAATATGTAGGTGATGAGGCTGTTATCGTGTGGGATTATGATAAGGGTCAATTCGAAAACGAAACTGTGAAGCTGTTTTTTGACTTTCAACAAATCCTTCAAAGAAAAGCAGCTTATTACGAGCAAAACTATGGATTGTTACCTGAATTTAAGGCTGGAATTCACGGTGGTGAGATCATTGTTGCAGAAGTTGGAGTTGAAAGAAAAGAAATTGCCTATCTGGGTGATGTAGTAAATACTACGGCCAGAATACAGGATAAATGTAACACCCTAAAAGAAAATTTTTTAGTGTCATCTATATTGTATGACGACTTACTTCAAAAGGTACATTTTCATTATTCGCCCAAAGGTGAACACGTGCTAAAAGGGAAAGAGGTAAAGATGGGACTGTACGGGATTAGCCGTCCATTGATTTAAATTAGTATTCAATATATACCTAAACAGGGTGGGTTGAAGAGGCATTATGAAGTTGTGTTATATTGAGCTCGTTATGTATTTTGCATTTATTTATGTTTTTACCACACCTATAGCTTTAGCTTGTGATGGTCAATTTTTATCAATTATTACGGAATCATGAAAACTACGTTATTCTCTTTACTCCTTAGTATAACCTCATTTAGTCTCCTTGCCCAAGTTACTCCCGAATGGATGCGTTACCCCAGCGTTTCTCCAGATGGTACTACCATTGCATTTGTTTATAAAGGAGATATATATACCGTTGGAGTAGAAGGAGGAGAAGCTCAGCGGCTTACCTTTCAACCCGAAATGGATGTACAACCTGTATGGAGTCCAGATGGTCGAAGTATCGCTTTTGCCTCTGAGCGTCATGGTAATTTTGATGTATATGTGATGGATGCTAAAGGAGGGGAGGCAACTCGTTTGAGTTATCATTCCAATAATGAAATGCCTCTTAGTTTTTCAGCGGATGGGCAACTCATTTATTTTGACGCTCATCGCTTGGATAATTCGGCTAATAGGGAATACCCCACCTCTAGCCACACTGAATTGTATTCGGTACCGGCTCAAGGGGGAGGTATTTCACAGGTTTTCAGTTTGCCCGTGAAGGCGCTAAGTGAACGGGATAATAGGGGGTTTTTATACGAAGATATGCCAGGGAGAGAAGATGCATGGAGAAAACATCACCAGTCGGCCGTCACTCATGATATTTGGCTGTACAACCGATCTGAATCCAGTCATACAAAATTAACAGACTTTGATGGTGAAGATAGGAACCCGGTATGGAATGGAGATGGCACAGCATTTTATTTTTTGAGTGAGCGTTCAGGAACGTTTAATGTGTTTAAGCAGAATCTTGCGAGTAGTCAGGTAGAACAACTTACCTACTTTGAAACACATCCAGTTCGCTTTTTAAGTGCAGCCACCACGGCCAATGGTGATGAGATATTGGTTTTTGGGTATCATGGTGAGCTTTTTGCCATGCAATTGGGTCAGCAGCCCTCTAAGGTGCCAGTCACGATACGAACCCAGCAGGTGACCAGTGGGCAAGAGCGAATTATGATCAATGGTGGGGTATCGGAAATGGCCATTAGTCCTAATGGCAAGGAAATGGCGTTCATTGCTCGTGGGGAGGTATTTGTGACCTCATTGGATGGTTCATTGACCAAGAGATTGACCTCCACTCCAGAGAATGAACGGTTTGTTGAATTTAGTCCGGATGGGAAATCGGTGGTCTATGCGTCTGAACGAAACGGAAAATGGAGTATTTTTCAGACCAAGGTGGTGCGTGCGGAGGAACCATTTTTTTACGCGGCTACTTTGTTGCAGGAGGAGGCGCTAATTAGCAACGAAAAAGATAATTATCTACCTAAGTTTTCTCCCGATGGATCACAAATTGCTTTTGTGGAAGATCGAAGAACCATTAAAGTGCGGAATATAGACAGTGGGGATGAGGTAGTGTTATTGGACGAAACGCAACTTTTTCATATGCGCGATGGGGATAAATATTTTACTTGGAGCCCAGATAGTAAATGGTTGTTAGTGGAGTTTGACCAACTTCTTAATAACGCGGATGTCTATTTGTTAGACGTTTCTGCTAAGCAAGGGCCTAAAGCGTTGGTAAATAGTGGGTACTATGATCGTATGCCGAAGTGGGTACAAAATGGTAAGCAGATGATCTGGATGAGCAACCGAAACGGTCTTAAAAGTTATGCTACTAGTGGCAGTACAGAATATGATGTCTATTCTATGTTTTTTACCCAAGAAGGGTGGGATGAATTTAATTTAAGTGAGGAGCAATATAAGCTCAAGAAGGCTATTGAAGAAGCACAATCTGAGCAAGAAACTGATGAGGAGAGTAGCGTTGAAAAAGAGGCAAAGAAAATCTTAGAAAGGAGAAATAGCAAGGCTAAAAATGTGGTTAAAGGAGCGGCGCAAGTTATTCAACAGCGCAAAGACAAAGAGGTAGAGGAGTTGCAATTTGACTGGGACAATCTAGAGGACAGAGTTGCTAAATTAACCATTCACTCCTCTCGAATCAGCGATGCCGTACTGAGTAAGGATGGCAGCACCTTATATTATTTAACCCGCTTCGACGGAGGCTACGATTTGTGGAGTACCAAATTAAGAAGCAGAGAAACCAAAGTAGCTATATCGCTGGATGGGTCTTCTGGGGAGCTAATGTGGGACAAAGATCAGGAACAATTGTTTTTGCTTAGCGGCGGTCGCATAACAAAGTTGGATCCAGAAAAAGGCACAAAAACAACGGTGTCTATTGCCTCTGAAACCTCTATAGATGCCCATCAGGAACGCTTGGCAATGTTTGATCACATCGCCCTCAGAACCTCTAAGATATTCTATGAACCTACTTTTCACGGTGTAGATTGGCCCATGATGGTTCAGGAGTACCGTAGCAAGGTAGATGATCTAGGCCATGATTATGAGTTCGCTGAATTAATCAGTGAACTTATTGGGGAGTTAAATGTGTCGCATGCAGGCGGGCGCTACCGAGGAGTTTCTGGGGGGGATGAAACTGCATCCTTAGGTATTTTTATGGATTATACGCACAAGGGTGATGGCATCAAAATAAGTGAGCTTGTGCAAGGAGGGCCATTGGATAAGGCTAGTTTAGAGGTTGAAGTAGGAGATATTATCCAAAAAATTGACGGAGAACCGGTAACAGCCGATAAAGACTGGGCTTCATACTTGAATCACAAGGCTGGAAAAATGCTTTTATTAACCGTAACTGATGATTCGGGTAAAAATGAGCGAGAATTTACAGTGTTGCCCATTACTCAGGGAGCGTTTAATGGCCTTTTATACAACCGCTTTGTGGAGATTAATGAACAAGAAGTCCTCGATCGTAGTAATGGACGCCTAGGTTACGTTCACATTTCGGGTATGGGAGATCGTCAATTTCGAGATGTCATTGACCGTATGCTTGGTAAACATTACGATAAAGAGGCCATCGTTGTAGATGCCAGAAACAATGGAGGGGGCGACTTAGTAGCCGACTTGCAAATGTTTTTTACGGGTACTCGGTTTTTGACCTATGCCACCGAACAAATGGTCGTAGGAGGGGAGCCAACTTCGCGTTGGACCAAGCCCATTATCGGTTTATTTAATGAGGACATGTATAGTGATGGGCATTGCTATGCGAGCGCCTTTTCGGATTTGAACTTAGGGACCATGGTAGGCACTCCTGTGCCAGGTACTTGTAGTTTTGCTGGCTGGGAAGGGCTGCCCAACGGAAGCGTTTGGGGTGTAGTACCGGTGAGCGCAAAAAACAAGGCAGGGGAATGGTTAGAAAATAACCAAACCATGCCGGATATATTCGTTCGGAATGAACCTACTTTATTGACCTCGGGACGCGATGAACAATTAGAAGCGGCCATTGAACAGATGCTAAAAGAATTAGAGCAGTAGCTACCCTAGCAGTAGGAATAGCAAATTTTGCTCTATAATGTAGAAGTCTTGCTATCCTACTTGCCCTTTTACTTCGCTCATTACATACAGCATCTCAGTGGCTATCTGTTCACTTCGCTGGTCATAGGTAGTAGATTCAACAGGGGTTCCGTCCGATACTTTAGGATCTTCGTAGGTAATGGCATGTCGTTTACTTGCGCCTACTACAATAGGGCATGCATCATCCGCTTCTGAGCAGGTCATAATAGCTATATAGTTCTCCTTAGGATTCGGTGGCTGATTATACACCTTTGAAAAGCATCGTTCGGGTGGGTGTTCGGTTGAATACCGGACTAAATAAACCGGATTGTATTCGGCGCTGTTGGACTCCAAGCTTACTTGAAATCCTGCGCGAGTTAGAGCCGCAATCGTGTTAGGGTGCATTGCGGTGGCTTGTGTCCCGCCAGAGTAACACTCTAATATGGGAAGCTTTAGTTGATTTGCCATTACGGTTGCCCATATATGGGCAAGGTGGCTACGACGTGAATTATGCGTACAAATAAAATTCAACTGAGGTGTTTTTTTCGCGGCTATTTCTGCTGCAATATCTTTAGAAAGTGGAAGCAGCAGGTTTTTGCGATCCGTTGGTAAATCGTCAATTCTTGAACTGCAGTTTTCAATGAAGTTAGTTAATTTTGGAAGCACGGTAGTTGAAGCAACAGGGTTAAAGTTCTGCTTGGTTTATGAAGTCAGCGGGTCTAGACTTCTTTAAATACAGGTCGTCAATGGTTAATGACTAGTTAATGACTGGTTAATGACTGGTTGATGACAGTTAAAGATGTTTTAAGACTTTTAATATACGGAAGCGAATGATTTCGTATTTTAAGTCATTATTAAATGACTATACAAACAAGGAATTACAAAGAAAATTTAAAGCAGTTTTTATGAATAAAGAGCAATCTACTTCATCCTCAGGAGATGTTAGTTATAAGGTTAATGGAGAGGCGAAATGCCCGGTAACAGGGCTTGGCTCGGTTGGAAGTGCATCAACCGGTCCTGCGATGCATAAAGCCGCAGGTAAAGGCCCATCTAACAGAGATTGGTGGCCCAATCAGTTAAGTCTACACATATTACGACAACATTCAAATCTCTCTAATCCGATGGATGAAGGATTTGACTATGCCGAAGCTTTTGAGTCCTTACCTTACGAACAAGTAAAGCAAGATATATTTGACCTAATGAAGGATTCACAAGAGTGGTGGCCTGCAGATTATGGGCATTACGGACCATTCTTTATTCGTATGGCCTGGCATAGCGCTGGAACCTATCGTATAGCCGATGGTAGGGGTGGCGCAGGAGCTGGAACGCTTCGGTTTGCACCATTAAATAGCTGGCCTGACAATGCCAACTTAGATAAAGCTCGATTGTTGTTGTGGCCCATTAAACAGAAGTATGGAAAGGCCCTATCCTGGGCCGATCTAATGATACTTACAGGTAATTGTGCATTAGAGTCTATGGGTTTTAAGACCTTTGGGTTTGCTGGTGGGCGCGAGGACGTTTGGGAGCCAGAGGAAGATATTTATTGGGGATCAGAAGCCGAATGGCTGGGCGATAAGCGCTATTCTGGAGACCGTGAGTTAGAAAATCCTTTAGCTGCTGTGCAAATGGGGCTCATTTATGTAAACCCAGAAGGTCCTAATGGGAATCCTGACCCAATTGCTGCTGCCCGCGATATTCGGGAGACTTTTGCTCGAATGGCAATGAACGATGAGGAAACGGTAGCATTAATTGCAGGTGGTCATACATTTGGAAAAAATCATGGAGCGGCCAATCCTGATGAATATGTTGGTGCTGAGCCCGCAGGGGCACCAATAGCTGAACAAAGTCAAGGGTGGAAAAATAGTTTTGGCACAGGTAATGCTGAGTACACGATTACTTCCGGATTAGAAGGTGCCTGGACAAAAACTCCAATAACCTGGGACAATAATTATTTTGAAAACCTATTTGAATATGAGTGGGAGTTAACCAAAAGTCCAGCTGGAGCTCATCAGTGGGTTCCCAAAAAGAAGGGGGGCGAAGGGGAAGTCCCTGATGCGCATAATGCGGATAAATCGCATCAACCAGTGATGCTAACCACTGATTTATCGTTGCGCTTTGACCCTATTTATGAGACGATTTCACGTCGCTTCTACGAAAATCCTGATGAGTTTGCCGATGCCTTCGCACGAGCATGGTTCAAGTTAACTCACCGAGATATGGGACCTATTGCTCGGTATAAAGGCCCTGAAGTGCCTGAAGAGGTGCTTATTTGGCAAGATCCAGTGCCAGTAAGAGACTATGAGCTTATAGAGGAAGAAGATATTGCGGAATTGAAGAAAGCAATCACCGATTCAGGGCTGAGTATCAGTCAATGTGTGACAACTGCGTGGGCGTCTGCTTCTACCTTCCGAGGTTCGGATAAGCGCGGCGGTGCAAACGGAGGGCGTTTACGACTAGCTCCTCAAAAGTATTGGGCAGTGAACAATCCTGCGGAATTGGATAAAATTCTGGATACTCTCACGGCGATAAAGGATGATTTTGATGGTAAGCCAGGAGAAAAGAAGGTATCGATGGCCGACTTAATTGTACTCGCTGGAGTCGTGGGTGTTGAGCAAGCTGCCGAACAGGCGGGCGTTCCTACTCAGGTACCATTTAATCCAGGCAGAACCGATGCGGAAATGGAACATACCGATGTGGCATCTTTCTCAGTGCTCGAACCAGAAGCGGATGGCTTCCGAAACTATACCAAAGCACGCTACACGGTCTCACCTGAGGATATGTTGGTGGATAAAGCACAACTATTGACCTTAACTTCGCCTGAATTGACCGTACTGTTGGGGGGAATGCGCGTATTAGGGGCCAATCATGATGGTTCGAAAATGGGCGTATTCACCGACAGGGTGGGTGTGCTTAGCAACGATTACTTTGTGAACCTTCTGGATTTAGGCACGCGGTGGGAATCCGTTGACGAGTATGATGAACATTTTCATGGATACGATCGAAAGACCGGAGAAATGAAATGGATGGGTACTCGGGTCGATTTAATTGCCGGATCTAATACGGAGCTCAGAGCCATTGCTGAGGTGTATGCTGCGCAGGATGGTCACCAAAAAATGGTTCGGGACTTTGTTACAGCTTGGGCTAAAGTCATGGATTTGGATCGTTTTGATTTAAACTAATGCTGACAATGTGATTAGTGTTGAAACAGACACAGCATGTATCTGATGAAGGGTTCATCGCTTGAGCGGTGAGCCCTTTTTTTTATTTATCGAATGCTGTTGTTCAATAGTGTGTAAGGTGAACTAAACTTTTTGTAATGTAAGAATGTCATTTTGTAAAGTTTTATTGACATTATGTAAAGTGTTATGTACTTTATTGAGGTAATAATCATTAACACTTTACTATTATGACCAATCGAACAAAACAACTCGCATATTGGACTTTTAGCTGGTTAGCAAGTACAGCACTGGCTACTTTTGGACCTGTTTTTATTTGGGGGGATTTTAAGCTTTTAACAACAATTGCTTTGCTGCTCAACCTTGGAATAGGAATAATCATGATCATCGCAAATAGGAATCTTTTCATGGAGTACGATGAGCTTCAAAAGGATATTCATCTAAAAGCCATGGCTATTACTTTGGGACTTACCATGGTTTTAGGAATTGCCTATTCATTAATGGACGTAACAAATCTTATCTCGGGAGATGCTGAAATTTCTCACTTAGTGGGTGCAATGGGCATCATTTATTTGCTTAGTATCCTTAAAATGAATCGCTATTATGCCTAATACCCCAAAAAGAACCATTCTCAATCAGGTAAAACTTTACCGAGTTAAACTCAATTTTACTCAAGAAGCCTTAGCGCGGGCAGTCGGGGTCTCTAGGCAGGCGATTAACGCCATTGAAACTGGAAAATTCAGTCCAAGTCTAGAAACAGCCTTCCTCTTAAGTAAACTTTTTGGGGTAGCTATCGAAGAAATATTCGAACTGGTTGATGAGTAAGCACCCCTTGCGGCGATTGTCTATGTAAAGAATGGATCATTATTTATTCCAGAGTGCGTCCATGTCCTCCAATTCTAACCCTTTGGTTTCTTGAACCATTTTAGCAATAAATACTACCGATAGAACAGCAAAGAAAGCATAGATGCCATACGCGCCAGTTAGTCCTATTCCAGTAAGAAGAATTGGGAAACTTATGGTAATACCAAAGTTTGCAAGCCATTGAGCAAGTCCTGCAATAGAAAGCCCGGAACCGCGCATTTGATTAGGGAACATTTCACCCAACATTACCCACATAACAGGGCCCCAAGAGCCATTGAAGAAAGCTACGTATAAGTTAGCGGCAATTAATGCTACGGTCCCATAGGGATCAGGCAAGCTTATTTGACCTTCGGCATTGGTGAACGCATTTGAAAATGCAATGCTCATAATGGTAAGGGTTATTACCATCCCAACAGATCCCCAAAACAGTAGTGGTTTACGCCCAATTTTATCTATTAAGGCAATAGAAATTGCAACAGCACCGATACTTACTGCTCCAGATATAACATTAATCATTAGGGCATCACCTTCAGAAAACCCGACCGATTGCCAAAGTACAGCACCATAATAGAATACCACGTTAATACCAACGAGCTGCTGGAAGGTTGCTAAGCCTAAGGCTACCCAGACTATTGGGTGAACTTTTCTTGTACTTTTTACAATTAAATCGGATAGAGAAGGTGCTTTTTGATCTTGTAATGATTCTTGGATTTTTGCTAGTTTTGCCTCAATTTCTTCCTCGGAGAATAGTTTTTGTAGCACAGCTTTAGCCTCATCTATCTTGCCAACAAGCACAAAATACCGTGGACTTTCGGGGATAAAAAAGAGTAAAAAGAAAAATAGAAAAGCGGGGATCAACTCAACCCAAAACATCCAACGCCAAGTGGCAAATCCAAGCCAAAATTCAGCTTGGGTGGATCCGGAAATTTCTGCTAAAAAATAGTTGCTTACAAAAGCCAAAAATAGACCTATAATAATCGCCACTTGTTGAATGGAAGATAGTCGACCTCTGAGATGAGCGGGTGCAATTTCACTGATATAGGCCGGAGAAAGAACCGATGCTGCCCCAACGGCCAAGCCACCTATTATTCGGTATAAAACAAACTGGATGGAGCTTTGAGCTATTCCACTTCCAAAAGCTGAAACAATAAAGAATGCAGCGGCAACAATTAGAATCGAGCGTCGTCCAAACCTATCGGCCATTCTTCCAGCAAAAAAGGCGCCAAAGGCACAACCTAACAGCATTGAGGCTACGTTAAAGCCCGTACCTGCACTGCTAGAATTAAAGCTTTCCTGAAGCCCATCGACCGTCCCATTAATTACCCCACTGTCAAAACCAAAGAGTAAACCACCCAGAGTGGCGACCAGAGTTATAGCAGCTATATAAAACGAATGATTTTTTGCCATGATAGAAATGTATTTATCGGTTAGTGAGTGTTACATCTACGTAAGGAAAGGGGGTAGATATGTAGGTATTACCTGATTTAGTCATTTAGAATAATACTAAATCAGCTTATAGAACACACAAAGTACATTATTTTTCTTTCCAATACCTTTGAATATCAAAACCTTCTTTCACCAATATACTGTGAAGTATATCATGACTTTTCATCGGTATAATATTTCTAGGTAAATGCTTTAGTAAAGGATGTTCAGGATTGTCTAATTCTACATAGATAGGTGCATGTTTATTTTTTCGCATAATACGGCTTACCACATGTAAAGTTTTGACATCCGGGTCGGTAAAACGGATATTTTCAAAAACAAAAATGGCAGAAGCCGCTTCTATGTTTGCCATAATCTGTACTTCCGGGCTTACTGGAACACCCCTTATAAAGTGACAATCCGGGTAAGGTCGAGTTTCAATCAATGAACCAATTACTACTTTATCTATATCCTTCGTTTTCTCATATCCCCTCAGAGCATGGATTAATTCGTCTGCATATGCGGTGTACTCACAAATTACAATATGGTTATTACCTTCGTAAGGTAATAAGCCCCTTTCTTCTTGGGAGAATCTTTTTTTGACCCACTCAAGAATGAGTGAAATGGTATGAGTGTATCCAAAAATCCCTATAACAATGGCGATAACACCGGCGACTCGCCCCAAATCGGTGCTAGGAGTAATATCACCATAGCCAACGGTGGTAGATGTGACAACCCACCACCAAATAACATCCGTAAAGTTATCTATTTCATTTTTACCCTGTTCAGTAACCCAGAATAGAAGGGTGGTTCCAATAAAGCTTAGCACAAATAGGCGCAGTAGAAACCAAAGTTCTTTTTTTAAATTGGTGTCTAGATGGAACATTTCGGTGCTTTTTTTAGACAATATGTTTGGATGTATTTGACATAAATATGATTAGAGGAAAGTACAAAATAAAATACTTATCACAAGGGTGACAGAAATTGACATAGTCTCTGTGTACATTGGTTCGTTAGTGTACATAAATCAACAATCAAAGCATCGCTTATGGATCAAAGTATCTATCTACTTATACCACTATTACTTCTCCAACTGCTCACCTTCTTATACATTTGGAGATTGCGTAGAGAGCATTCTGCCATGGATTCGGACCTGTTTCATAAACCGATGCTTGAGCAATTACAATCGTATGAAAAAACGTTAAGGGATGAATTTTCTAGGATACGAACCGAGAACGCTCAAGCAGCTCAAGTTCAACGTTCCGAGCTAGAGACAAAACTAGATAAATTCGAAGGCACTCAAAAACAGTCAATACATGACCAAAATAATTTACTCCGAGACAAACTGGCCGAAGTGATTGTTAAGCAAGAAAAACTCAACGAAGATGCTGAAAAGAGAATTAAAGAGGTCAAAAAGACGGTGGAAGATCAGCTGAAAGAAATACGGGACGACAATTCGAGGCGACTGGAGGAAATGCGTAAAACAGTGGACGAAAAATTAGAGGAAACCCTGCAAAAACGTTTAGGTGAATCGTTCAAATTGGTATCTGAGCGCCTAGAATTAGTTCATAAAGGTCTAGGTGAGATGCAGCAACTTGCCACTGGTGTAGGGGATTTAAAGAAAGTCTTAGACAATGTAAAAACCAGAGGTGTTTTAGGGGAGTACCAGTTGGAAAATATTCTTGAACAGCTGCTTACCCCTGATCAATATGCTAAGAATGTAGCCACCAAAAAAGATAGTCAGGGGCATGTAGAGTTTGCGGTTAAATTACCTGGCAAAAATTCAGATGAACCCGTTTGGATGCCCATAGACTCAAAATTTCCTATTCAGAGTTATGAGGTACTCCTTAATTCGTATGAGAATGGGAATCCTAAAGAAATAGAACAGGCTCAGAAGATACTGCTAAGAACAATAGAGGGTTTTGCTAAGGATATTTCTGAGAAATATGTGAATCCGCCTTACACGACTGATTTTGCGATTTTATTTTTACCTATAGAAAGTCTCTATGCCGAAGTCTTACGCCATCCCGGTCTATTTGAGTCGTTACAACGTAAATATAGAATCACCATAACCGGGCCAACTACCCTTTCTGCTTTGCTGAATAGTTTGCACATGGGCTTTCGTACGCTGCAAGTTCAACAACGAAGTAGTGAAGTGTGGAAAATTTTAGAATCGGTTAAGACGGAATTTGGTAAGTTTGCCGCTCATCTCGAAAAAGTTGATAGTGATTTTGCAAAAGCCCATAAATCGCTACAAACCTTACGAAGTACACGTACGAATGTACTTGAGCGAAAACTACAAGATATTGCTCAACTTGAGGAACCTATGAAGACGCTTCCGGCTGCATCAACCAGTGAGGGTTTACAGAGCGAGGATTCTTCTAAAGACCTTTGATGTAGGAAGTTCGTATGGTCGACGCGCGTTCGCCTAGTTCGGTCCAAGCTACGAGCAACCCATCGCCAAAGGAGCTAAGTTGAGGAAATCCACTACTTCGGGATGCTTCCATGTTTTCTAAAATGAGGGCTTGAGCGATAGTGCCGTCCCGCATTACCTGCTTAATGTGTAATTTAGCTGCATCTTCGTGTCGTTCAACGTAGCTGACCCAAGCAGACTGTTCATTATGCATCACAATGTCCACACGGCCTAAAGGCTGGTTTTCCGATAGCAAAATAGCGTCATTAAATTTTTTTCCGTAATCATCGGAGAATGCCAGTTTAACACGAGGAATATTATCTGCTCCAGTAAACCATAAAGCAGCTGTAACGCCGGAATGGAAAGCAAGTTGGGGACCATTGACTGGGCAGGCAGCAATCTGCCAACCGTCTTCATGTACCACATTTGGGGTATCCCAAGTACCATTTTCATATCTAGAGATGTAAAGATCTCGTATCTCGTCACTGCTCCTATTCCGGTAGGCGGCTATTAAGCCACGGTCTGTTTTTACTAAGGATGTATTACAACAGTCACAAACGGCATTGTCGATTAGATGTGATTCAATAATTTCACCATCCCTGCCTAGTAATGCACCTCTAAGAGTCATGGCGGTGGCTAATTTTGAATCTGACTTATTGGAATCCTTGGAATGTTCGTTATGATTCATGCCATCATGATCCATGCCATCATGATCCATGCCACCAGTATTTCGGCCGTCTAACCAGATCGCATAAAATGTAGAGCTATCCATAGGTTGCATACTCACAAATCCATGCTCTGTGTTGGTATTATCGGTGTGGGGTACAAAGGCTGCATGTTGAAATGCTACCTGACTATTTTGTCCGTTGGCCTGATCAGTTATTTGGGTCGCAAATTTATCTTGTATGGGTTGAATGGTTACGTGATAGGAATAGGGTGATCCAGGCACTTTATCTAACCAGTGAGCGGCCATAGGAGCGCCGTTTAATCCAATTACGGAAGGAAAATCGGCCCAATTGACAAACCAATCATCCGATTTTGCCACGGAAGTATATGAAGACCACTCAAGGTCATCTGCGTTTTCGGCATTATTCGGCGGTGTTAAGGTAGCTATACGTAGCTCGGCTACCTCACCTATCTTGTGGATCCAACTCATGTGAACGGTACCCGTGTTATCGGTAAATAGACGCGGAAAGGTACTATTTAGAGAACTGGGGTTGTCAATAGACACCTGCTCTATGGATGGTTTAGAACACCCCCAAAAGCTCATTAGAAGTATATTTAAAAGGGCGACTTGGCTGTAGCGTTTGAACTGTTTCATAGGGAGAATCTCCGATTGTGGCTAAGTAAAAATTTATATTCGTTCAATGGTCTCACCACAACGAAGCATCATCGCTCCATAGTAGGGATTGTTAATTTCTTGTTCTCGGCTTAACCAATAAGCACCTTTACCTTCATTTGCCATTGGGCAAAATTGGACAAATAGTACATCATCACGATCAAGCTCTTTCATAAAATCAATGTAAAGACGGGAAAATGCAACAAAAGAAGTCCGACTCGATGTAATATCGGTCGAACCAGCTAGAGTTTGAGCGGCTTGGGATAGTGGTTCTAATGTTGAACGGTCTTCGGTTAATTCTGATACCCAGCTTTTTATCAAAGTTGATAGGTAGTTCAGTTTTCCTGTAATAGCATTAAAGTCACCGGCAACGAGTCCGTCTTTAATTTCAAGATAAAGGGCTAAGGAAGAATCGATTTCAGCACTCTGCGGTAAATTAAAGTAGGAGGTACTATGGTTCTTGCTGATATGTGTTGGAATCCCTATTTCTGCAGGGATATTAATTTCCGTTGATGCATCGGAATAGCTATGTTGAGCCATGTTGTCTAAGCCTTTTAATTGGGAAGCGGCGTCAATAACAAAGGTGCCCGCGCTCACGATCAAATCTCCTTTATTTAACCCGGAATGAACCACCACTATTTCCCCTATTTCAGGACCTAAATAAATTGGTCGCAACTCATAAAAAGATCCAGCATCTGTTTCCACTACTAAATACACAAAGCTACGCTCACCCGTCCATAAAACAGCAGATTTTGGAATATACATTACCTCGGACGAGTTATACGGTACTACTAAATTACCCGATAACAATTGATTGGGGCGTAGTTTCATATCTTTATTTTCCAATGTAATTCGCACTTTAGCAGTGAATAGCTTTGGATCGAGTTGAGGATCAATATATTCGATCAAACCTCTCATAGGTGCCCGGTCACTATTGGCTCGTACTTTATGAAATAATTTCCATTGAATTTCTTGTCCGGTCTGGAGGTAGGGCAGCTGATGTTCGTAGGCATCTAACACAAGCCATACCTTACGATGATCATTGATTGAAAATAACGCTTCACCCTGATTTATATATTGCTCTGGTAATACATTAAGGCCATGCACATAGCCACTAGCTGGCGCCCTGAGTTCAATGTTTATCATAGGCCTTTTTGTCTGTTTTATCTTAGAAATATCCTCTTCACTAAAACCTAAACGTTCTAGTTTAGTTTGTGCAGACTCAATCAAATTGACCCTTGAGGGATTATTTTCAATAAGTGTGAGAAATTCCTGCTGGGCGGTAATCATTTGCGGAGAGTATAGTGTAGCCACAACCTGTCCCTTTTCAACGTATGCCCCTTCAAAATTGATCAAAAGTTGGTCAATCCTTCCTGCAATATAGGTCGACATTCGTACCGATTTTGTTGGATCTAGTTCTATCTTTCCAGGTAATTGTATCTCGAGATTGACTAAACCAGATTCAACTTGAACAGTTTGTAGGCCCAGATTATCATTCACAGAACGGCTTAGATGTAACGAATTAGTATGTCCTAGAGCTGTTTGTGCACTATCAGTGGCAGTATTTTGATCTAGAATTAAATCCATTCCACAAATAGGGCAATTTCCAGGTTCTGTCTGCCGAACCTCAGGGTGCATACTGCAATAATAGGTCTCAGTCGATTCTAAATGGTCATGGAGTTCAGTATCGTGATTCTCATTTGTATTATTTGGCGAGGGCGAGTCAGCTTCACCACAAGCTTGAGAAATCAGCAAGACAAAAAAGAGCAAGTAGCTTAGGTATTTTTGTTTCTTCATAAGTGAAAAGTTGAGATTATGTTATTTAATAAATTTTATTGATAGCGGACTCAATACACTTTGAGCCATCATTTTGGTTAAAAATTCATTCTCCTGATGTTGGAGTAATTCTGTTTTGAGGCGTAATTTTCTATTCAAATACTCAAAATATCTACTCAAGTCTCCTTGTTCTGCCTCAATAGCTTGTTGCTCCAAAGAAAGTAATTCGTCGATAATGGCCATTTGATCAGCTATTTTGGTTTGTTGAATTTCATTGATCTCGAGGCTAGTATTCCATCGTTCCAGTGCCGTTTTTACTTCAATTAGGTGCGCTTGTAAGCGGTAATCACTAACGGACAATTCAGATGCTTTCGATTGAATAGTGGCTCTTTTTCTCTTTTGGGCTATTGGAAGACTAAATGAAATTTTTGCAAGAACAGCATCTTTACCATTATTCTGAATCCCAACTTGGCCAGGCTTTTCTGCAATACTTATGTAGTCTAGCCCGACACCAAGGCTTGGATAGCGACTTAATTCAGCTGAGTATAGGTCCATTTTTTTTGATTCTACTATAGCTTGTAATCTCTGTACCCCGGGGCTATTTAGCAGATGAATTGCACTGGAAACATCGTACATGGAAGTCCCATTATGGTTCGTTGGATGGGTCCATTCGGCTTGGGATTCAACGCCTTCAAAGCCATCAAGACCATCAACTACATCACCCGAATCAACTACATCACCCGAATCAACTACATCACCCGAATCAACATTAGTTTCCAGCTTATCTGGATAGATCAGCGAATCAGTAATGGGCGCATTTCGGAGCCTATTAAAATTCCGCACATGTTGAGATCTAACCAAAAAAGCCTCTTCTCGCTGCTGATCGAGTGTTTTCTCTTGCAGTTCAATCTCTAAAATCTTTCTATTGGTTGAATAGCCTTCACTATTGAAGGTGGTGAGTAGTTGAGTTAACTCATTTAAGACATCTAATTGTTGGTCTAAGAACTTAATTCTCATCGTTTCCGTGTAGATAGAAGCCCATTCTTTATCCATTTCAAGAAAATGACGCTCAGCCTCTTCTAGATACCCGAATTCCCTGGCCTCAGTCAGTGCTTCAAGAGACAATCGTTGAAGCTTCAGTGAATTAGGAAAGGGTATACTCTGGTTCATTGATATTCGGGCCGTCTGGGCACCCAAGGCTGTTTCTATAGGAGCAGCGAATACTCCGATAGAGACCGTAGGATCCATGATCCCGATCGAACGAGCATGAAATTCTGATGTGGCAATTTCATTCCATTTTGACAACAAAGTAGGATGGCTACTAAGAGCTTCTAGTTTATACGTATTCAAGGTATTTTGCGCTTGGAGGCTAGATTCAGGTGTAATTCCAACTCCAACGATACCTAGCATACACACAATGAATAGGGTGGGAGGCGGGGTTTTCCGAGGTGAAGTCTCGTGTGAGGGAGTCTTTTGTGAGGGAGTCTTTTGTGAGGGAGTCTTTTGTGAGGGAGTATAGTCCTTTAATGAACTACTAACCCTTCGTTCTTCTCGCCAAATAAATAAGATTGGTACAACAAAAAGCGTGATTATTTGGACAAACATTCCCCCTAATGTAGGAATAGCCATTGGAACCATAATTTCAGAGCCCTTACCCATTGAACTAAATAAAGGTAGTAAAGCAAAAATGGTGGTTGCGGTGGTCAACATGGTGGGTCTAATTCGTTTAGTAGCTGCTTCAACTCCTACCATTCTAAGATGTTGAATATGAGTTGCTACTAGTTCAGGCTTATTTGCCATTTGCTGCCACTCATTCTGATTTTCTTGGTGGAACTCTTTAAATCGTTGTTGTAAATAGGTGGCCATAACAACTCCACCATCCGTAGCAATGCCAAACAAGGCTAAAAAGCCAACCCAAACGGCAATACTTAATGCAACTGCCTCAATACCCAAAAGTTCCTGCAGGCTATTAAATCCAAAAAAGGAAATACTAGTGAAGAAATCACTTGCGAAGAATCCCAATAAAATAAAGCCACCTGCCCAAGCCACGAATACGCCACTAAAAATCATCAGGCTTACAGCAGCTGACTTAAATTGGATGTATAGAATAAGAAAGATGAAGACGAGGGTTAATGGGACGAGTACTTTAAGTCGTTTTTCCGCTCGAAGCTGGTTTTCGAAGCTACCTTTGAAACTTAATTGAATGCCATCAGGTATGCTAATGGTCCCTAGTGCAATCTGTTGATTTATTTCATCGTCAATTTTAGAAATGGCGTCTACATATTCGACTCCTTTGATCACATCAAATGACACATAGGAAACTTTAAACGATTGTTCACTTTTTATAGCCTGTGGTCCCAAACGGAATTCAACCTTCGCTACCTCGTGTAATGGTACTCTTGCACCCTGAGGGGTGTCAAGGCGAAGATTTTTGATACTCTCTGGACTTTGGCGCACCTCTTTAGCGAATCTCAAACGAATACTAAATCGTTCTCTTCCCAAAATTACCGTCCCCGTTTCTTTACCAGCCAGGGCAATTTGAGCCCAAGATTGCGCTTCGGAAACACTCATCCCATAACGGGCTAATTTTTCACGATCCCATTCAATATCGATATATGGTTTACTGGCGTTGCGCTCGGCAAATACCGTGGCAGAATTCACATAGTCAAGGTTTGTTAATACTTTCTCGAGCTGTCTGCCCACTTCTTGAATCTCAGCTATATCTTCACCTTGAATTCGTATTCCAACCGGAGCTCGTAAGCCAGTTTGGAGCATTAACAGTCTTGTTTCAATAGGTTGTAGCTTTGGTGCTGAGGTAAGTGCTGGATGTTGGGTCTGCCGGACAATTTCATTCCAAATATCATCTGGTGATTTTATGTGTTCGCGCCATTGGCGAGTTCTATTCCCTGAAATATCATAGCTATATTCCGATTTGTAGGTGATGATGTTTTCGAACATACTAATTGGTGCGGGGTCTAGCGCTGATTCGACTCGCCCTAATTTCCCTACCACTTTTTCGACCTCTGGTATGTCTGCGACTGCTCGATCTAAAAATTGAAGTAAGGCTACGTTTTGTTCGACACCTGCACTAGGTGTAGTGGTAGGCATAAACAAAAATGCCCCTTCGTCTAGACTTGGCATAAACTCAGTAGCCAATCCTGGATACTCTTGGTCAAGTGTTGACCACCAATCTGTTTTACTTATATCTATCCCAATTGCCTGGGCTAGGGAGGTAGGAATAACACTTATTTTAGCAAAACCCAGCCAAATAAAAAGGCCAAAAAGTACCAGTCCGATAGGAAGGCTTATAAAGGTTTTTTTGTTAGAAAAAGACCAAGCTAACCAAGTGGGATAATAGGTGATGATCTTAAGAACACTACCTATTAGTACTAGTAATAACCCACTTATAAATATCCATTGAAGTAGTACAGATACTTCAGGTCCAAGCGGTAGCCATGAACGAGTCAAATATCCCAGGACTAGCAGGATAATGAGTATTACGGAGGTATCATGAAAGTGCTTGTAATTAAGCTCATTTACGAGTTTAGTTAGCTTGCGATCGGTAGTGATTTGTTGTATTGGATTAACGAAGTATCTGTAAAAAAAACTATTGGTGTTGTTTTTTTGGGCGTTGAATCGTGATTCTAGCTGTCCAAATAAGAGATAGGCTAAAACAGGCAAAAGAAATAATGCAACCAAAATAGAAGCGGCTAGTACGAATGTTTTGGTATATGCCAACGGCTGAAATAACTTACCTTCTGCGTTGATCATCAAGAATACAGGAAGAAAGCTTACTATGGTAGTTGTTATAGCCGTTATAATGGCACCGGCAACTTCTTTTGTAGCTGAAATTACAAGCTGGAGACGTTTCTCTAAAAAGTGTGAACCACTCGAATGCTCAGGGCTTCCCTGTTCATCATTATCTTCTTGGTCAATGTGCTGGATAATGGTATCGGTTAGGATAACTCCCATATCAACAACCGTTCCTATGGCAATGGCAATTCCAGACAAAGCCACGATATTTGCATCAACCCCGCCTAACTTCATAGCAATAAAGGTCAATAAAACGGATACCGGCAGCATTAATGAAATAAGCAAAGCAATACGCAGGCGGCGTAAAATGAGTAATACTATGGCGATCGTAATCAAAATTTGTAGCCATAAAGCGGATTCAAGAGTGAGAATTGTTTCCTCAATTAGTTCTGAACGGTCATAAAAAGGAATAATTTTCAATTGAGATACTTCACCCGTGGCTAAAACTCTTTTGGGTAAAGAGGGTGATAATTCGTCGATTTTTTGTTGTACGGCCTCTATTACTTTTTTAGGATTAGCTCCATATTGAGCAACAACTACCCCGCCTACACTTTCTTTTCCTGAAACATCTAACACTCCACGCCTGTCGGCGGGTCCATAGGTTATATTGGCAATATCTTTTAAGTATAGTGGCGTTTGTTCAACTACTCGTACAGGGATCCACTCTAAATCGTTTAGATCCTCGATGCTGCCATTCCCACGAAGTAAATATTCAACTTGATTGTATTCAAGCGTTCGTAATCCACCTTCTGCTTGGGCTTTGTTGAGTGCATTTAAAACATCTTGTGTACTAAGCTGATATTGTTCCAATAGGGTGGGATGAACATCAACCTGAAATTCTTTGACAAATCCTCCAATGGAAGCAACTTCAGAAACCCCCGGAACAGAGGATAGGCTCGGTTTTATGTAGTAATCTTGGAGTGTTCGACGTTCGTCCAGATCCCACCCACCCACTTCTTCTCCTGAGTCATTCACTCCTTCTAAATAGTACCAAAATATTTGGCCCAGGCCGGTTGCGTCAGGTCCAAGGGCGGGCTTTGCGTTTTCGGGTAAAAAGCCTGATGGTAATGAGTTTATTTTTTCAATTATTCGGCTTCTACTCCAGTAAAAGTCCACATCCTCGTCAAAGATTATATAGAGAGTAGAACGACCAGTTATAGACAAACCCCTAACGTCCTTAACACCAGGCAGTGTTAAGAAATAATTGCTAAGGGGGTACGTTATTTGGTCTTCAATATCCTCGGGTGATTGTCCTTGCCACTCGGTATACACAATCTGTTGATTTTCACCCAGATCGGGTATTGCATCTACCGGTATGCTGTCAGATTCAAACGACAGATTCCAGTTGAAAGGTGCCACCGACAAGCCCCAAAATAGCAGTAATAAAAAGATTCCTAAGGATAATAGAGGTTGTTCTAATGCAAACCGATAATATCGATTGAACATGTGTGATGTATTAGAAGTGGAACATTAAATGCGTTTTGCAGGATGGGTAGAATTCTGCTAAACGCTAGGGTTCAGAACGATAGTGAGATGATTCTATCGCTATTTGGAACTTCTAATAACCTATAATAGCCAACGTTCGAATAAGCTAAAGTAGGAAGGGTGTGGGATAGGGGTTGCCCAAGTAATTGGACGGACATTATATATTTTATGCGAAAAAGCTGTAGTAATAGTAAAAAGCGGTCCTGAAACACCTTTTGTTGGGGAAATACGAAGTGATGTGATTTCCTTTCCGGCATTATAGGAACACTCACAAAGACGGGTAGTGGAACACTCAGCATTATTATCAATGCAACAATCAAGATCAGATGAACTTTGTTCAGAATGGGCCTGCTTATGAGTATGGAGATTGCTAGATGGGCTATGACTGGTTTTCTGCGTTAGATTATTTTCAGCATCCTTCTGATGACCTGAATTTGAAGAGGGTGCTTTTTTTTCTAACGAATAGTGTTTTGAATCAGCGTCAAAAACCTCAGAGTAAGATTCAGCCGTGAATTTACTTACACTAATATCGGTCTGCGGAACCGTACTTGTTTGCCCCATGTGATGACATGCTAAGACACTACCACTGGAAATGATAAAAAAGACAATAAGGGCATAAAGATAATTGAATGAATATCTTGTGTCTCGACCAAAAACGATATGTTTTTTATTGGCTATCACCTAGGTAATATAATCAAAAATTAGTCAATAATGGCAAGGTCAGACTCAGACGACACACTTCATAATGTACATATGTAGTAATTATGCTGTAAAAATTCGATTTTCAAATAATCAAAGATTGTTTTTCGCATAAATTTACTAAAACCATCTAAGCCACATGTAATGACACTAACCCGTATAAGATTCCAGAATGATTAAACTTAAAGGTACCTTTCTCGACGAAATTACCCATGATATTCCCAGTCAAAATTGGTCGCGGGAAGAATGGGCTCGTGATTTTGATGCTATGAAAGCCGTTGGTATAGACACGGTTATCCTCATTAGAGCGGGGTACCGGCAACAGGCTACTTTTGCTTCAAAGGTGTTGAAAAAAGAGATGGATATTCTACCTGTATACACCGATTTAGTGGAGCTTTTTTTGGATGAGGCAGAGCGATGTGATATGGATTTTTACTTTGGTCTCTATGATTCGGGTACCTATTGGGTACATAAAGATTATCGTACCGAAATAGATATAAACAAAGACTTTTGTGATGAGGTGGTTCAACAGTATGGGCACAAGAAAGCGTTTAGAGGATGGTATTTTTCGCATGAAATAGGACGATACGAGAAAGGGGTGATGGACGTATATGAAGAAATGGCGGCATATTTGAAGAAATTAAAGCAGCAACCCATACTCATTTCACCCTATGTGCAAGGGATTAAGCAATTTGCTTATGAATCAATCACTATTGACGACCATGCACGTGAGTGGAGAGAAATTTTTAAACATTTACAAGGTAATATCGATGTGGTGGCTTTTCAGGATGGTCAGGTAGGATATGATGAACTTTCGGATTATTTACATATTCACAAATCCCTAGCCGATGAATTTGGTATTGAATCCTGGAGTAATGTGGAATCATTTGATAGAGATATGCCTATTAAGTTTCCCCCGATTCCGTTTAAAAATCTGCGCTTTAAAATGGAACAAGCTGCAAAGGCAGGAATAGAACATATGATTACTTTTGAATTTTCGCACTTCATGAGCCCGAATTCTATGTATAGCTCTGCCCATGGATTGTATAAGCAGTACCAAAACTGGTTAGAGGAGCAAGGCTAGTCTAAGGAAGACCACTAGTCTAAGGAAGGCCGCTAAATGAAATTAATCAACCAGAAACAATAATATTTCCTTCATCTATCTACAATAGTAATTATTCTTTGAGTCATGTCTACAATAATCCAGTTGGAATCATTAAAATCTGAGTTAGAAACTGAACTCTATGATCATGTACTCCCATTTTGGGAGAAATATTCTCCAGACTATGAGAATGGGGGTTATTTTAACTGTCTGGATAGAGATGGAAAAATATATGATTCAACCAAGCATATTTGGCTACAGGCCAGACAAGTGTGGATGTTTTCTAAACTTTATGGAACGGTTCATGCGAACCAAAAATGGTTCGACATAGCCAAATTAGGGGCTGATTTTTTAATCGATCATGCAAAGACAGATAATCATCGTGTGTATTTTGCGACCAACAAAGAAGGGCAAGGGAAGCAAATTCAGCGAAAGATTTTTTCAGAATGTTTCTATGTAATGGCGTTGAATGAATTTGGCTCGATATCAGGTCAGCAGCGGTATATAACGGAAGCAAAACAACTCCTTACTCACATCTGGGCTTGGACCAAAGACCTAAGCAAAGTTGGGCAGCTTTCGTATCCTGGGAATACTCCTTCTCAAAGTTTGGCTATTCCTATGATTTTGCTCAATGTTTTTGAGGAAGTGGGGGGGCGTAATTGGATGGAGTACGAATCTGAGATTATGGAGTGCATAGGTGAAATAAAAGAACATGTAGATCATAAGCAGCAACTCGTGTATGAAACAGTCACACCTTCTGGAGAAAAAATAAATTCCATTGAGGGTAGGTTGTTGAATCCAGGTCATGCTATTGAAGCAGGATGGTTTTTACTCCGTTGGGCTCAAAAACTAGGTCGAACCGATCTTCAGGAGCTAGCCTTCCAAATGATCGATTGGTCCTATACTCTTGGGTGGGATACTCGTGAGAAGGGTCTTTTTTACTTCTTGGACGCCGATGGGTATTCCCCAACACCCTTAGAGTGGGATATGAAATTGTGGTGGCCACATACAGAAGCCATGTATGCCTGGATGTTGCGATACGAAGTGAGTGGTCAACAGGCTGATTTAGAACGATTCCAAGAGGTTAAAGAGTTTGCGTTTACGCATTTCTCTGATCCAGCATATGGGGAGTGGTTTGGCTATTTGAATAGAGCAGGGGAAACGACTCACCGGTTTAAAGGGGGTCCTTATAAAGGATGCTTCCATGTTCCTAGAGCACTTTATTTATGTATTCAATCCCTAGAAAAAATAGGGCAAAAGTTGGTCTAGTTGAGCGGTATCAATAACTACATGTTGACGGTAGGTACGTGATAATGAGTCTACGATTGTTTTGGTTTCTGAGAACCAATTATCCGCTAAATTACTCCCAAAGCGTTGTAATGCGGAAAGCTCGAGGGTTTGATCGTATAGTATATTCTGGCGGGCTATGCTAAGTAAGGTAAGTACCTTGGGATGATCTAGATATCCCTTTTTTTGTGCTTCTATCGATAAATAAAAATCCAAGACAGCAATTTCTAAGGCCTGTTGAAGGTCTTGCCTAACGATATATTCAGGTATTTGTGGTAAGGCAGAAATAAAATCTTCGCCGGTAAAAATATGGCCGTTTATGTTTGCCAATTCATATGCTGCACTGAATACAGAATCAGTAGAAGCTTCTCTGGAACTAGAAAGTTGTTTGAGCAACACTGATGGAGAATTAGGCAAAATCATTTTTATTTGTTGCTCAAATTCTTCTAAAGCCTTGCCTTGAATGCTTAGCGGGGTTTCATTTTTTACCGAGTCTATCCATCGAGTACTGTTTTCTTCAAACATTCGCGCATACATTGCCTCTCGAAGACTTTCTCTGTTGTTTTCAAAGGTAGTTCCATCCGCATAAAACTTTTCTTCCTTGTTAGTTAAACGGAAAATATGCCAACCATTTAGCGAAGAAACGGGTTCGCTTATCTCCCCAATATCCAATGCGTAGGCAACAGATTCAGGTCCAAGACCTAAATCTCGCCATTCTACCCAACCCATTTTGTATGCCGAACTATCTGTGCCGGCTCGTATCATGGATGCTTGGGCCAGTTGTTCGAAATTAGCTCCTTGCACCAATTGTTGATGATACTCTGTAATCTGTTCTGGGCTAGATGCAAAAATTTGTTCTAGAAGAATACGTGTATTTGTCCGGTAAAACGCTTCTTGTATGTCCTGTTCACTGGGTTGTTTGGTCATACCTTCTACTTCATCTTTAACCCATTGTTTGGCTAATTGAGTACGAAGGTGTCCAGTAAAGAAGCGCTTGACTCGGGGAGATTGATCTTGATTCATTTCTGTAGCCCAGTAGGCCACTGACTGCCGTTCAATTAGTTCCTCCAAAAATTCAAGTCGTTGTGCTTGGGAGTCTTTAACGGGAGCAACACTAGCAAATGAGGTATAGGTGCTCACAAAGAACTCACTCGAAATACAGATGTGTTCATTATGGGCCAATCGTTTTTTTGGGTCTTGGCAAGTTGAAAAATAGGATAAGGCCAATTTAGGATCAGAAAGGGAGGAGTTGGCTTCTATACCCGGTACCTGAACAGGGGAATTGGTTGCCGGCCTTGTGCAGGCAGCGAATGCATATATAAGTAATAAGAAATAGGACCATCTCATAAATACAATAGGGTATACATCAAACAGTAAATAAAAGTGTAGTGATTTCGTGAGGTTGTAATGGAATATATAGATGCTGTGAGTCAATCGGCGAGGCAGTTTCAGCGTCCCAAACATCATCCAGTTTAGCGGAATTCATGTATTGAGCCTTAAATCCTATGCTTACTTGGCTCATTTGCTCGGTCCCCGTACTATTGTAGAGTCTCAGAACATAGTATCCGTTCCGGTGAACATAAAAAGCTGACAGGAGAACATTGGGATTGTGAATTTCCAAAAGAGAATGATGCCTTGGTAATGAACCGATCGCAGGTGCCCCATGCAATATGGGAAAAGCTAGGGAGTAGGCCGGATGGGCAAAGGCCTTTGCCTCTTTAATGAGATCCGTTTTTTGTCCTAGTAACGAGCCAAAAGCAAGTTCAGCCTTCATTTTTCGTAAACATTGTGCACCAGGAGTGGGAATGGATGGACCTGCTTGTGGCCTTCGAATACTACCGTTGCTAACCGATAAGTAACCAACCGCACGGTGCAAAGTAACCGCTATATGTGTAAGTCCCTTATGATTGACCAGTTCATACTCTGGTAATCCTCGATTTGCTACCCACATATATTTGTCCCCTTGAGCTACATAGCTATAGTCAACTTGATGATGGGTCAAATAGTGTAATTCACCGGGATAGTTTGCATATCGATTGGGAAAATCCTTCGATTTTTGTTCTGGGACAATAACGTGCTCTACCTCGTTAAACTGAGATTCTGCATAACTGATGCTGGTTTCAAAACCTATGGTATACAGAGCTCGTAATCGTCCATTCTCAGCGCTATTGGTATATTCTATGGTCGTTTTAATGCTTTTACTGGAATCGAGTTCGAGGGTGACATTTAGTTCAATGGTTGTAAAGGGGTCATGTGATTGCTCAAACAAGGGTTCATTTTTAGGCAATCCACTGGGTACCATTAATTCATAGCGTATATGAATGACATTGAGTCTGAGAACATCTTGCTCAATGTTTTTTATAGTAGCGTAGTAATTTTTGGTTTCGAATGTTGAAAATGAATAGGTATCCCCATTATCTCGTTGATATTCGAAAAGCAAAGGATTATGGAGCTCGCACCCGGTTTCCCTACATTTTAATACCCAATCATTATGGGTAAAACTAATGGTGTAAAAAGAATTTCTAATTACACCTTTCCGGTCCACTGGAAGTGGGGTTTTTGCACTTGCTACTTTTGCTACGTTTTTCGCTGGATCATCTAGCAGTTCATCTGAGGTTTCGATAAAACGGATGATTTGATAGCCCATCGGTGAAAGTGTTATGTCAAATTCAACTTCATACAACCTTCCCCAAGTGTGTTGTATGAATTGGGCATCTAAAACGGGAGAATGGCTATGAGTCACCGTAAATTGAATAGCTTTTCCAAATGCATCGTAGGCTCTGAGTTTTCGATAGGGAACTTTTTGTTCTTCTATGGAAGGGTCTTGGTTAGCAAAAACAAAGGAGGTTTTAATTCTGAAGTTGTGTTCAAATGGGTGAGGATTATATAAGAAGACATCCTTGAAGCGATGTTCACTTTCGTAGCCTTTGGTAAAGCCACGCTTAATCAATTCCTCAAGGGTTTCTTTTATCAAGGTGGATGTGGTTTCGCAAACATCCCGAAAACGGGCTTCATTATCATCATGAACAGCATCCACGCTGCAACCACAAATATCATCATGGGGATGATTCTTTAATAGGGTGGTCCAGCAGTAGGTTAAAAAATGAGGATCCACACTCTCACCTGTTAATGAATGCCGTAAGACACTCATGGGCTCAGTATATTTTTCTAATAAAGACTGCGCTTGATGGTTCTGCTGTTTAATATACATTCTTGCGGAATAAACACTTGAAAGAATGGGATGGTCTGGGTTTCCAAGCAAATCCCCTTCGTAACTATAGGTGCAGTCAATTTTTTTGAGTTCATCAATAAAGTCGGCAAAACTGCCATGGATAATATCTAAATCTTCCGATTCAGCATTTAACTCTGACAATAATTCTGGAATCTCGGGCTGTTCAGGCATATGATCAATGCCATTATTAAACAGATACAACCCTTTAGGTTCTAATTCGGATAATTTTTGCTGTGCTTCTGCCACTTGTTTTTTTGCCAATTCATAGGTTGGTTTTTGCATATCATAGCGCCCAATAACATGGGGGTAACCAAGGGCAGCGGTGTTGAAATATCCTTCCTTAGTATAATAGGCTCTAACCGAAGTTCCATCTGGTGCCAACCAATTAAAATGTAAAGTACCTAATTGGTTAATTGATTCCGGCATACCGCGCATGAATATGAAATTATCAATATCAAGTCCTTGTAAAATTTGAGGAAGTTGCCCAGGATGACCAAATGGATCAGGTACATAGCCAACCTTTAGGCCATTCCCAAAATCGTTCGACATCTCAAGACCAATTTGGAGATTTCTAATGATGGACTCACCGCTGACCAAAAATAAATCGGGCAGTACATACCATGGACCAATGACCAGTCTTCCCTGTTGAATTAATGCACGTATACGCGATTCGTTATCAGGTCTTATTTCGAGGTAGTCTTCTATCAAAACTACTTGCCCATCGAGTACAAAACAGTTGTAAGACGAATTGCTTTCTAACAGCTCGATTATACGATCGATCATGCGCACAAGACGCACACGAAATTCATTAAACGTTAAATACCAAGCTCGATCCCAGTGAGTGTGGGAAACAAGAATGGCTTTTTTTTTGGTGTCGGTTTTGTTGGACATGATACTTTTTATCTTTTAGTACACAATGTACATAATTCTATGTACTTCAATGATCGTATGAAATTTAGCGAATCGTGATTCTTTGAATATCTAGTAATTGATGCTTATGAAGGTAAAAAAACGCTTTTATAATTTTTAATTTTTTTTGAATCAGTTGCAAATTTTCAATCGCATATTGAAATATTATGTATGTATGTATATAATAAAGGTACATATTCAGCACAAAAACCATCTTGTGTAATCAACTACCCTAACCGATAAAATAACCGGAGTCCTTTCAATGAGTATTTTCGCTACAAAGACAACTATTTTATTGCTACCACTATTTCTAGTTATCAGCTTTTTTAGTCAAGGATATGCGCAACAAAAAGCACCCTCGATTGATAACCTATACCATTTAACCCTCAACGGTTCAGAAATTACGGTTGACGGTGAATTTGAAGATTGGGCCGATGCTCAGTGGGTTTATATGAGTGTTGATCATCCAGCTCATGGATATATAGATGCATCAGAAGCAGAAGGGATTATGCCGGCATCACCCAATGACGGTAGTGCTTGGTTTGCCATGAAAATGGATTCGGACTTTATTTATTTCGCCGCTAGGGTACGAGATGAAAATAATCCACTTATAGATCAAGCCGCGGAGGTAAAAGATTTGGTTCTATTTGATCATCTAAGCGTGTATCTAGGTTTATACGATATTGGCTCAGATGCATATTCTAGCCCACATCTAACTAAACTTAGCCAGGATAACAGTGTGCATTTGATTGACCCGGTGAGCTCGTCACCCATCTACACAGGTAGCACCTACAGAATTCAATCAACCGCAGATAATACAGGTCAAACCCTTGGGCCAGATTATCACTTAGGTATTCGTGCTATTTCCCACGCGGGGACCTCTATAAGTGGGGAAGATGTGGTTCAGCACAATTTCGGATATGTAGATAATGCGATTGCCAACACAACCGCGAGTATTCAGCTTTGGAGCAATGAAAAAGGCTATAATGTAGAATGGAAGGTGCCATTGGCATCATTAAGTGGGAAAATTGCCAATACAAGCGGGCCATACGCCAACTTTGAATGGCCAAACTTTAGCCCTTCCGATGGGATGACCCTTTCCTTTGATGTTGAAGTGGGAGACGCTGATCAGACGGGCGATAATGTAGATACAGAATTGTTGCGCTTAGGAACATCTACTAATTTACCCTTGTATTCATCCAGATTTGGACACCGAGCTAAACTGGTTGATGTATCCGCTGCCCCAATGAATACACCTCGGTGGACCTATCTTATCGATTACAAAGCCGAACAAAACGTAGTCTTAGATGCTGATTTAAGCGACTGGTCGGATGCTTTTTTCTGGGCAGTTAACCAAGATCATCCACTATTCACTGAAATTCAGGGAATTCCACAATCTCCAGAAGATTTTTCCGGCTACATCGGCTTCAAAATGGATAACGATCATCTCTATGTTGCGGTTCGAGTTCGAGATGAAGGGACTCCCATGATTCAAACACTAGATACTCCTAATTTAGCCTTTAACTATGATCATGTGAGTGTGTACTTGGGATTGTACGATATAAGTGACATTGCCTCTAATCCTCATGTGGAAGGGCCTGGGGAGTTTTTTATGTTCAGAGAGCGCTTTGCAGGTACTGATACGGCCAGGACCGATACCATTACATCTAATCGAACCTACCGAATAAGACCAGACATTGACAATACCTCATCCACTAGAGGGGCTGATTTTCAGATGTTACTTCGTGCATTACCTTACGGCCCCGATCCAGTAGATCCCGAAGAATATAGTGGTGCCTATGTGGATACTACTATTTATAAGGGTAATGAGGCCGCCGCCGATTATACCGCTGATGAACAAGGGTATATCATGGAGTGGAAAATTCCATTTGAAAGTTTAGCGGGAGAAATATCAAAAGGGCAAAAACCATTACCAGGTAATTATAGAGGTATAGAGTGGCCTTTATTCACACCTGAAGATGGTGTTACCATCTCATTTGATGCCGATTTAACCGATAGAGATGAACGAGATGGTGCGCGTGGGATGAATAGATTTCTTCGTATGGGCGATTTACCTTCACTTTGGCGTGACTCAAAAAACTTTAAAATGCGAGGCCTTATCGTTGAAACTCGTGAGCGAGTAGGCGTTAATAATGAACTCCAGGAATACACTTCAGATAGACCAAACAGTCTTTATTTATCCCAAAACTACCCCAATCCTTTTAATCCAAGTACAACCATCGATTTTTATGCGCCAGAATCTGGAAATCTACAACTCGAGGTATTCAATATGCTAGGACAAAAGGTGGCTACGATTGCTAAAGGGTACTATTCTGCAGGGGTACACACTCATCAGTTTGATGCCTCGCAGCTCAGTAGTGGGGTATACGTGTACGTTTTACGTAGCGCTATGGAAGTTCGCTCAAGAAAATTTACCCTCATTAAGTAATCATAAGAATCCTTCCCTTTGCCCCATAAAATCGTACATAGTAATTCATTTACCATCAGCATATTTCTGTGGTTCATCTTTGTATTGATCCCCACTTTAGGTCAGGCTCAAACCACAGGAAAAATAGCCGGCACGATCACCGATGAGCAGGGAGAACCTTTGCCAGGAGTGAATGTACGACTAGTTGATGGAAACCAAGGAAATGCAACTAACGCAGATGGCGAGTACTTTATCTTAAACATTAAGCCTGGATCCTACACCTTAGTGGTCTCCTATATCGGGTTTAGAACCATACGTATGTCTGATGTACAGGTGAGTGTTGATCGAACTACCCGATTGGATTTTGTTTTAGAGGAAGAATTGTTAGAAGGCGAAGAAATTGTGGTGGTTGCTCAAAAAAAACTCATTGTGACCGATCAAACCTCTGCTTCGGCAAAAGTCAGTGGAGAGGAATTACTCAATTTACCGGTTCAGAGTTTTGTTGAAACGGTTTCTGTACAAGCGGGTGTGAATGAGGGGCAATCTGGGGGGCTACATATACGAGGTGGGAGAAGTTCGGAAATAAAATACTATGTGGATGGTATTGCGGTATCTAATCCATACAGTAATGCCTTAGCTGTTCCGGTAGAAAATACGGCGGTCCAAGAAGTCGAAGTTATTAGCGGGACTTATAATGCCGAATTTGGACAGGCCAATAGTGGAATCATTAATATAGTCACTCGCGATGGGTCCAATAATTTGGAAGGTACCTTTATTAGTAGAGTGGGTACCTACCGTACTGGAGACTCGGATGTTTTTTTTGGCCTTAACGAAAGTCCCTGGCTAGGTGAGCAAAGTTATGAAGCTTCGTTATCCGGGCCAATTCTCCGAGATAGACTCTTCTTTTTTAGCAGTGCAAAAGCCACTACTTCAGAGGGTTGGTTAAAAGGGAAGCGTGTATTTCTTCCGTCAGATTCTTCAGACTTCTCATCCAATAATGCACAAAACTGGATCATTGAAGCATCTGGTGATAGCGCTATTGTCCCCATGAATACTCGCTCTGGCTATACCCTAATGAATAAGTTAAGCTGGAAAACCTCGCAAAATATCAAACTTAGTTATTCCCTGACTCGCTCCCTATCTGAATCTTCTTATTATCAACATTTGTACCGCTATAACCCTGATTTTTTACCTACCCAGTTCAGTGGATCATGGAATCATTTAATTGCATTAAATCATGTGTTGAGCCCAAGGAGTTTTTACAATATTCGATTATCTGCTTACACCACTAGATTCCAACAATATGTGTATGAAGACCCTTTTGATCTGCGTTATGCAATCATTGAGGGTCGATCAGGTCAGCCTAGTAATGTGTTCAATACCGGTGGTGTTAATAATTATCATTTAGATCGGCAAAGCACGACCTACGCATTTCGCTTCGATATTACACGGCAGTTTGGGACTACCCATATGGTAAAGGCAGGAGTCGAATACCGATACAATGACATGGACTTTGAAGAGTTTTTTGTTCAAGCCAGAAGGGTAGATGGCTTTGAGCGGCGCATTCCCCCATTAAGCTCACGCCTACACAACGCCTATGTTAGAAATCCGGTCGAATTAGCCGCATTTATTCAAGATAAAATTGAAATTGAGGATCTAATTGTAAACATCGGACTTCGATTCGATTATTTTGATGCACAGGCCACTATTCCTACCGATCTTAGGGACCCTGCTAACACAGCTAACCTACCCATTAGCGAAGCCTACAAGGCTACCGATGTAAAATGGCAGTTAAGTCCACGAATTGGGTTTGCATTTCCTATTTCAGAAAATGGAGTTATTCACGCCTCATATGGGCAATTTTTTCAAATACCCGAGTACTCAAGACTCTATGAAAATCCCGAATTTGAGGTTCAATCAAGTACTTTTACGCAGTATTTAGGCAATCCAAACTTAGATCCACAGAGTTCAACTACCTATGAAATTGGCTTACAGCAACAAATAGGAGAGTTTGTAGGGATAGATTTAACCGCATATTATCGGGATATTCGTGCCTTAGTGGGTACTCGGCTGTATGAAGCGAGAACAGGAGGGGATAGTTGGGGTAGGTATGAAAACACCGATTTTGGGCGGGTGCGTGGAATTACCTTAGCCACAGAAATTCGCACTACTATTGGACTTTTAGGATCATTCTCGTACACCTATCAATTAGCGCGGGGAAATGCGAGTGACCCTAAACAAGCTTTTTATGATGCTCAGCAAAACAACGAATCGACCAGAAATTTAGTAGCACTAGATTGGGATCAAACTCATAATGTATCAGGGACGCTAAGCTATGTTAAAGATAAACTAAGCTTAGGTCTAATCTCCGTATTTTACACTGGCTATCCATTCACTCCTCAAGATATTCAGCGAAACAGAATTGATTTGTTACGCAATCAAGCACGATACAACGCCGAATTCATCGTAGATCTTCGAGCTGCTTATGTGTTTGATTTGTCCGGTTGGGAAGGGCAGTTATTTTTAACTGGTGAAAACCTGCTAAATTTTTACCGGCAAGATCGTGAACCAAAGATTTTTGCCTCAGAAATAGATGCGCACGCTGCAAACGGGAATACACTCATTAACAGTTTGCGGGAATTTAAAACCAATCCATTGGTACAAAAACCACCTAGGAGTATTCATCTTGGAGTTCAAATAAGACTATGATGAAAAATATACTACTCATATGTGTTCTTAGTTCCACCGGGCTACTCGCACAGGTTAATGACTCTGGAGTCTTTATTGATCCCAATAAAGGACAGCAAAACGAGCGGGTAAGTTTTAACCTGACAGGCAATCAAGTGGAATCGATTATTACTAATTGGGGATCGGTAGGAAATGGCAACGGATCCATTAATCAGGCCGGGGTATGGCCAAGAGGTACAGGACACGGGCATATTCACGAAATGACGGGTATTATCGTTAGTAGAACAAAAGATCAAGAAGGAAATGATGTAACCATTGTTAACGACGGATACGGAGCTAGTAGCGACGATACAGATATTGATCCCAACACCAACATTCGGTGGAAGTATCAACCCTTACCAGGGTATTTTAACCGGGAAGGAGAGAACCCTGAAATTGCTAACTCCAGGAATCCAGATTCTTGGCCAAGTTCCTGGCCCGATAAAAACTCAGACTGGGATGGAGCATGGAACGGGTATTTTGGCTTAAACCAATTCAATGCGGATCAAGAAGTATTCTATGTTATGGACGATTTATCCAATACCGAATACAGCTATTATCCAATCAATGGTAGTACAGATGGAGGTTTAGGGCTTCAAATAAGGGTTCGTTTGTTTCAATGGTCTCAAGCATTGGCAAAAGACATACTGTTTATGCAGTACGAGGTGTCAAATATAAGCGACCAGGACTACACAACTAATTTGAACGATTTACCCATTATTTTTGGTGGGTACACCGATGTCAACCCAGCAGGTTCTGGAGCAACCGATGATGCAGCAGGCTTTGATAAAGAATACGATATCGTGTATGGTTGGTCTAGTACAGGCCAAGGGACATGGACACAATTCCGTGATATTGCCCCTGGTTATGTGGGATGGAAATTCCTGGAAAGCCCAGGCATAGATGCCGATGCAATCGATAATGATGGTGATGGACTCATTGACGAGTCTCGAGATAATGATGCGGGCACTTTTGAATTTGGTAGTTGTGGCGTATATGCAGAGCCTATGATGCGTTGGAGTGGTGATGAGGACTGTGATTGGAATGGGCTACTGGATGATGTTGGAACCGATGGTATTGGCCCTGACCAAGAGGGATATCCTGGTCCAGATGAAGATGGAACTGAAGGGAATGGACGACCCGATCAGGGTGAGCCTAACTTTGGGCGATTAGATAATGATGAGTCTGATCAAGTTGGATTAACCTCTTTTTACGGACCAAGCTTCGGCACGGTTAATATCCATAACGAAGAAACAGTCTGGCCTAACATTCAACCCGGATTTTTCGATATCCCTCTACAAGGTCAGAACCAAATTTGGATTTTTGGTTCGGGTCCATTTGCGCTACCAAAGAATAAAACCCAGCGTTTTTCTACTTGCTTTGTGTATGGGGCTAATGAAATTGCGATGTTTAGATCAGCTCAAGTTGCCCAAAGAATATTTGATTCGGATTATCGATTCGCTACCCCGCCTCGTCAACCCGATGTGCGCGCCATACCAGGGGACGGTAAGGTGACGTTAGTTTGGGACGATTTGGCCGAGTATTCCAGAGATCCTATTTATGGACGGGATTTTGAGGGGTATCGAATCATTAAATCTACCGACCCTCAATTCACGGATGCGCAGGACGTGACCGATGCCTTTGGAAATGCTGTATATAAAAGGTCGATTGCCCAATTTGATAAAAGAAATGGCTTAACCGGGTATCATGATCTACAATTTGGTGAGGAGATTGGAGTGCCGAATGGAGTACATTATTACATGGGTGATGATACTGGGCTTCAACATTCCTTTATTGATGAGGATGTGGTGAATGGTCGAACCTATTATTATGCCGTCTTATCATATGACGCAGGGTATGTTAATGGCTATTTTGAGGATGGTATATCTGAAATTGAAAATCTATTACCCATTTCACCCTCTGAGTCCCCAGCTAGTATTACGGTGACCCAAGGGGTAATTACCAATTTCGATAGAAATACTGTTCAAGTACGACCTAATCCAAGGGCTTCGGATTACATTTCTGGTGAAATTGACACGGATGATCAGTCTTTTATCTTTCAAACAAATGGTCAAGCTACCGGTTCGGTTAAGGCAGAGGTTGTGGATGATGCCTTACTTAAAGACGACTCATATAGCATAATATTTCATGAGCAGACGCTTGATAGTAAAGTGGAGTACCGAACATCTGCCTTCAGTATTCTAAATGCACAAGGTGATTCTTTAGCTGCAAGGGAACCCGTGCCTACAGATCTAGAAGGAAATGATTTGAAGTCATGGAATTATGAACTCCTTGATGAAGGTCTAATTTTTTATTTTACCAACAGCCTAGCTGACGAAATAGATACCCAACAACAATCCGGTTGGACTTCGGATAGTAAAACCAATTTAATTCCTGCAGTTAGCTTAAGCCCACCCACCTTTGCGCAGCCTGTTCCAATTGTATGGCCTATTAGAATACAAATAGAAATAGGGGATGGGACCCAGGAATTAGCTACCGCGTATACATCATCCACGGGGAGAAATACCATCCCGGTATATTTTAGACTCTTCGAACAGGGGACAGGTGCCACTATCCCATTCATCTTTAGTGAAGTTGATAGCACCGAAAATGGGCGAATTGATGCGGGAGAACTTATACAAATAGCCTTTAAAAAGAGGGAAGATAGAAGTGCCCTAACCCCCACGTGGAATATCACTTTTGAGCCTCCAAAAGATGCTTCTGGGCAAGTATTAGCTTCCTCTGAATTTATTTCTCCCGCCATGGGTGATGTGTATGAGCTAAATACATCCATTCCCTTTAGCTCAAAAGATACCTATGTGTTAGAATCGACAGCTGGTTTCCTTGATACCTCCCCTGATGTATCGGTGCTGGATGAGGTAACCGTAGTGCCGAATCCCTACGTAGCAGCAAATGTTTCTGAAGCAAAACCATTTTTGAGTGGACGTGGTGAGCGGCGCATTGAATTTAGAAATGTACCCGATCAATCAGTCCTGCGGATTTATTCCGCCAGTGGAGTATTTATTCGTGAGTTGGTCGCTAAAGATGGGCTGGCGGTGTTCGATTTGCAATCAGAACAAGGATTAGAAGTCGCATTTGGGCTGTACTTTTACCACCTATCAGCCCCTGGAATAGGTGAGAAAACCGGAAAATTTGCCATAATTAATTAAAATTGACTAGTCAAACATCCATAGAGTTCGTCCTTTATAAGCACGTTAGTGCCATTAAAAGTACCTTTAAAGAGGCTGTATGCAATTCTGTGTTAACCGCCTTTATAGCCGCTGTACTGTTTGGAATAAGCCTAAGCTCAGCATCCCTATATGCTCAAAACAGAGGAACCACAACCCTTTCTTTTATCGAGATACCTGCAGGGGCTCGAGCTATATCCATGGGAGAGGCATTTGTAGCTGTTGCAGATGATCATTCATCCTTGTACTGGAACCCCGCTGGTATGACACAGGTAAGAGGTAACGAAGCAGGATTTCAACATACTGAGTGGTTTGTGGACACACAGCTTTCTTACGCATCAGCGATTATTAAATTGGATAAATCCTATCTCGGCGCCCATTTGTACCTTTTTGATGGTGGGTTAATGGATGTCACCACACTTTATTATCCAGATGGAACCGGAGAACAATTCTCTGTTCAAGATATTAGTTTGGGATTGAGCTACGCCAGTGCGTTGACGGAGAGTTTTTCTATAGGAGGCACCCTGAAAATGGTACAATCACGCGTTTGGCGTATGCGTGCAAGTAGTATGGCCTTAGACTTGGGGTTTCAATATCAAACTCCTTTCGATCGAATGAAACTCGGATTTAGCATAAGTAACTTTGGGGGAGAAATGAAGTTAAGCGGGGATAATACCTTTGTTCGTATAGACCAAGATCCTCAAACTTCGGGTGATAACGATGGTATACCAGCCGATTTACATCTTAAAAGTTGGGATCTGCCATTGATCTTTCGAATCGGTTTAAATTATACTGCTGTTGAACAATTAGATCACAGATTACGCATATCTACCGATGCTGTATATCCCAATAACAACAATAATTATGTAAATGTTGGGATGGAATATGGGTACAGAAATTTGATGTTTCTTCGTGGCGGTTATGCCCATTTATTTTTACCCAACAACTATGGACAGGGGCATGTAAGAGCTGGAATTGGAATAGAAATCAGTGAAAAATTACAATTCGATTTTGCCTTTAGTGAGCGAGGCGATTTAGGTAGCGTACATACCCTAGGAGTAAGTGTTAATTTTTAAAAAATAAGTATGGTCGACTTAAATAATACAAGCGAACATTTATACGATCTGGTAGCTAAGGATCTAAAGAAAAAAATACGGGAGTATTATTTCGGGCAAGAAGGCAAGATTCCAAATTATCTGCAGCTTACCGATATGTATGATGTAAGCATGTCCACTATTAAGAAGGCAATGAAGATTTTGAATGATGAACATGTCTTAATAAGTCGAGTGGGCAAAGGTACTTTCGCCAATAAAGCCTTCATAGATGGAACGTTGAACGGTGAAAATTACAAAAAGAATGGTATAGACCGTAAAAAAACAGGAAAGGTGGGCCTCATGATTCGTGACATCGATGGCCCTTATTTTTCTGGAATATATAAAGCACTCGCGGATAAGGCGGATACCTTAGATCAACAGTTAATGCTAACGGTAAGCCGCGATTTCCATCAACAAGAAGACTCTTTACTCCGTATGATGATGGCTCATGAAGTGGACGGAATATTATTGACCACTCGTAGGAAGTCCATTTTTGGCTCTAAAATCTATGATTTGTTGCATGAACAACACATCCCTACGGTCCTACTGCATGATGTATATGATGCAAAGCTACCTATTGTAGATGTGAATAATTATATGGGAGGAGCTCTAGCTGCTGAACACCTGTTAGCGCATTCTACTACAAACTTATGCGTAATTGTGGGGGAGCATGGGTTTCGGGCGGATGATTTGCGCCTGGAAGGTTTTTTGGACACCCTCCGGCAAAAGGATGTGGACGTAGAAAACAGATGTCATGTACTCAGGTACTCATTTGGCACTGAAAATACCGCTTTTGATGAAGGATATAAACTAGGAATGTCCTTAGCCATTCGAAATTTAAAGATTGACGGGATATTCTTGTTTAATGATCTTATTGCAATGGGTTTTCAGAAAGCTATGTTGGAGCGTGGCATTTCCATTCCTGACGATATCCGCATCATTGGCTTTGATAACATTGAACGTTGTACCGAAGCCCGGGTCCCCTTGACCACTATTGAGGTGCCTAGATATGAAATTGGTCTAAAAGCATACGATATTTTGAAAACCTTTATGCGAGAAGGACATTCTAAGGTTTCTCCCAGGACGCTATTGGATCCTAAACTAATCATTCGGGAGTCTGCCTAATGATTGAGCTTAGAATAGCTACCTTTACATTTAGTTTACTAAGACCTACCCTCACTGGGTTGGTGCTTTCGCTATGTATTGTATGGCTGTTAAGCTCATGCACAAATCCAACTACGAGTAAAAAAGACGGACTAGAGCAGCAACTCAGTCAGCCACTTCGTGGGGTTTGGTTAACCAACATCGATAGCGACATTCTCTTTGATTCCCAGAAAACCAAAGAGGCCCTTACAAAAATAAAAAAAGCAGGCTTCAATACCGTCTATCCTGTGGTTTGGAATGATGGGTATACCCTGCATCCTAGTGAGATAATGGCCCAAACATTTGGTGAAGAGTTCCGACAAGATACGGTTTTCCGATCCCTTGAATTAGATCCTTTACAGAATGTGATTGACCATGCAAAGCCCTTGGGTTTGGTGGTAATTCCGTGGTTTGAGTTTGGCTTTTCTAGTAGCTATCAGCAGGATGGTGGACACATATTGGCGGCTAAACCCGAATGGGCGGCTCGTGATAGACAGGGAAACATTCTCACTAAGAATGGATTTGAGTGGATGAATGCGATCCATCCAGAAGTTCAGGCCTTCTTGTTGGATTTAGTAATGGAAGTGATGCTCAATTATGAAGTAGCAGGTATACAAGGAGATGATCGATTACCGGCTATGCCCTCGGAAGGTGGCTATAGTTCGTACACACAAGAGCTATACGAGATGCAAACCGGGCTCAACGTGCCCGATAATCCTAAAGAGACTAAATTTTTAGACTGGAAGGCCGATCAATTATCCCTATTTGCTGTGCAACTTTTTGAAACGGTAAAATCCCTTAATACCGATGCCATTGTATCCATGGCACCCAGCGTATACCCTTGGTCTAAAGAACAATATCTACAAGATTGGCCACAATGGCTGGCAGATGGAAGCCTAGACGAGTTGATTCCTCAAAACTACCGTTGGGACATCGAATCCTATGAGCTCACACTAGAAGAATTAGTGAATAGTTATAAAGCGGCAAAGGGGCCTAACTCCTCGGTTCGATTTGCTTCAGGGATAATCATCAAGGCCGGGGATCGATTCAACGATTATTCTTATGTCAAAGAAGCTATACGCATAAACAGGAAAAATGGAGTTCAAGGTGAAGTGTATTTCTTCTATGAAGGACTCTTTGAACAAAACAGCTTCTTAATTGACTCTCTAGCCACTCATCACTACTCACTAACTCAATAATACGACAATCTCATGGCGATACAGACAATGATGCGAACTTATTTAAACAACAGCCTTAATCGAAGAAAAGGGAGCGCGTTGGCTTGGTTTATTTTGGCTTTTCTACTTTGGAGTTCACTTCCTTTAAAAGCTCAAGAGCTACCAGAACAGTATATAGAGGAGCTTCGAGGGGTTTGGATCACTAATGTAGATAGCGACGTCCTATTTTCACGGGAGAGTATTGTGGAGGCTATGGATTACCTAGCCGATAGAGGGTTTAATGTGGTTTTTCCTGTGGTTTGGAATAAAGGATATACCCTGCATCCTTCAGAGGTAGCCTTTGAAGCCTTCGGTAAACGACAAGATCCTTATTTCGCAACCCGAGGGCGAGATCCTTTGCAAGAGATTATCACAGAAGCCCATAGAAGAGGTATGGAAGTAATTCCCTGGTTTGAATATGGATTTGCCTCGGTCTATGGAGACGCTAGTGGAGGTCATATTATTCAAGCTAATCCGCATTGGGCAGCTCGTGATGCACAGGGTCGAATTGCAACGATGGCCTCCATTTCTCGTTCGGCCAGTCCGTTTTATTGGATGAATGCTATTCATCCTGAAGTGCAGCAATTTATGATTGACTTGATGATGGAAGTGGTTCAAAACTACGATATAGATGGAATTCAAGGAGATGATCGGCTTCCAGCGATGAGCGTAAATGCGGGTTATAGTGATTATACCAAACAATTATACGCTTCAGAACATGATGGCGCTGCCCCGCCCACTCAATATAATTCTTCGGCATTTGTTCAATGGAAGGCAGATAAGTTAACCAACTTTGCTGGTAAATTATTTAGAACACTAAAACGACAAGATTCGACCTTAATCATGTCATTTTCACCTTCTATCTATAGCTTCAGTTTAACCAATTATCTTCAAGATTGGCCAAACTGGATTGATTCGGGCTATGTTGACATCGTACATCCTCAAGCCTATCGTTACGATGTAGCTTCGTACAAACAAATTATTCGAAGCATGTTTGGTCAGCAGCCATTTTCATCACAGGGTTATCTCTTCCGAAGTGCACGGGATATAGTTTATCCGGGAGTATTGATAAAGGCAGGTGGAGCCTTCAATGACGATGACTATATATTAGAGGCCATTGACTTTAATCGGCAATACGATTTAAAAGGGGAGGTCTATTTCTTCTTTGAAGGCTTGGACGAGAAGAATAACGATTTAGCGGATAGCTTATATAAGTATAAATACCAGCTTCCTGCGGTGCCACCCTACCGAAAAGGTCATTTACGAAGACCTCCAGGGATTATCAGTACCCTAGAGGGGGAAGGAATAGTGGAAGCGGGTAGCTGGGTTAAAACAGGTAACCCAATTGGTTATCAGGGGCAGACCTGGAGGGCCGAAGCAGGGGTTAATGCCAGTATTTCTTACCGTCTAGAGGTCCCTACCGAAGCTTGGTACCGGGTATATGCCTGGCTACCAAATACCAATGATGCTAGTTCAGAGGTGAGCTATACCCTATTTGGTTCAGAGGATACGACCATGGTTCAAATTGATCAAGCTGGTGTTCCTAAAGGGTGGGTAGCCTTAGGTTCAGCACATTTGAGTCAGGGTACCCAAACCGTGGTCAACGTAGGCACTGAAAACGTAACTGATGGAAAAGCGGTGTATACCGATGCCGTTATGATCATTTTGGATAGGCAAAAGTCGCCTACTGCTGAAGTTGAGGCAACCATTGTGTCACGAGAAATAAGCGAAGAGCTTCCAGGACAAATAGCACTCAATCAAAACTATCCCAATCCCTTTAACCCGGTTACTTCCATTCCTTTTGAACTGAAAACCGCTACGAATATTAGCCTAGATGTATATGATGTACTCGGTAGAAAAGTTCAAACCTTAATTCACAACACGGTATATCCTGCAGGTGCTCATCAGGTTCAGTTTTCGGGGAGTGAATTTTCAAGTGGCCTGTACTACTATCGCCTTAGAACCGATAAAGCCGAGATTATTAAAGCCATGACCCTTATCAAATAATTATGGGAATCATTGACTACAGTATTATCATTGCCTACCTACTCATTTTAGTTGGGATAGGTATTTATCTGCAAAAACGAGCTTCTAGAAGCACAGAAAGCTTTTTCTTAGGGGATAAAAATATGCCATGGTGGGCATTAGGAGCCTCGGGCATGGCTTCTAACCTGGATGTTTCAGGAACCATGATTATAGCCGCATTAATTTATGCTTTAGGGGTACAAGGCTTTTTTATTGAGATTCGAGGGGGAGTAGTACTAATTTTAGCATTCTTCATGATTTTCATGGGTAAGTGGAACCGCAGGGCCGAGGTCATGACCACAGCAGAATGGATGGAATTTCGTTTTGGGAAAGGGAAACAAGGGGAGGCGGCCAGGGTGTTGGCGGCTATTGCTCAGCTCATCTTTGCCATTTGGGCTATCACTTATTTTATTCAAGGGGCCGGCATTTTCTTATCCGAAATTTTAGGGATATCACCTGATCTCGCAGCTATTCTTATGATTTCACTATGTGCATTCTACGCCGCATTGAGTGGTTTATATGGGGTCGTTTACACCGAAGTATTTCAAGGAGGTCTCATACTCTTTGTTATTATCTATGTGGTTTCTCATGTAATGATGAACATTACTCTCCCAGAGACCTTCGTTGTTTCAGTACCTATGGGGGATGGGCAATTTCAACAAGTTACCCAAAACCTCAAAGACTGGTCTAGTTTTCTACCGCGTTGGGAGATGAATATACCGGGGGAATATAGTCAGTACAATCTCATTGGATTAGCGACAATCATGTACATATTCCGATCTTCTATCGATGGGATGTCGGGTTCTGGTGGATATATGATTCAGCGGTTTTATGCGGCAAAAAATGAACGAGAAGTAGGCTTATTATCCGTTTTTTGGATTTTTCTACTTTCTTTTAGATGGCCATTTATAATGAGTATTGCCATACTAGGAATTAGCTTCTCGCAAACAGGACAAGTGATAGACAATCCAGAAACCGTGCTCCCCAAAGTGCTTATGGAAGTATTCCCGGTAGGTATAAAAGGCTTGTTGGTGGCAGGATTACTTGCGGCAGCAATGTCAACCTATGTGGCCATAGTAAATAGTGGAGCTGCTTATTGGGTGAATGATCTATATCAACGATTTATTCGACCAGAGGCCACAAATAAGCAATTAATTTTGCATTCTAGAGTCGCATCCATAGCTATTGTGATACTAGGTCTGTTATCAACCTATCTCTTTACTAGCTTAAATGATGTTTGGGGATTTTTGACGATGGGTTTTGGTGTGGGGCTCATTGTGCCACAGTTCATACGATGGTATTGGTGGCGGTTTAATGGATATGGCTATGCCGGAGGCACCATTTTAGGCATGATTACGGCCATTACTATCCGTTTTGTTTTTGAAGATATTCCTGAAATGCCCTCCTTTTATTTGACAGCGGCGATTACCTTTGTCGGCAGTATTGCCATTAGTTATATGTTTCCTCCTACCAATAGTGAAGACTTAGAACATTTTTATTCAAAAACGCGGCCATTTGGTTTTTGGGGTCCAGTTCGGGCCAAATTCAGTGAAGAAATTATCGCTCCTATTGCAGCAGAAAATAGAAGAGATATTATGGCCACCTTTTTTGCGGTACCCTGGATGTTATTCTTAGGTATTACCCCGATGATGGTGGTCACTAAACAATGGACATATGCTCTCATATGCGGTTCCATACTTTTAGTCCTTAGTGTTGTCTTGTACTTTATCTGGTACAAGCACCTTTCTAAGTCGGTGAAGGTGAGTTAGTAAAAAGAACTTTGAGTAGGCTCCAAGTACCTGAGTACATAGCGTCAAAAAAATCAATCCAATAAACAATAACCATCACGTCTACAACGATGTGAGTAATAACATAACCTATGAAGAAGCACTACAACAAGGTGATACAGAGCGGATTTTTAGGGATTATCGTTCTAATGATGATGTCATTAGTTGCGAGCCCAAAAGTATCCGCACAGGTTGATACTCTATGGAGTATACAAGCACCAACCAGTAACTGGTTTGGGATAGGAAATACAGAAAGGGGGTTGACATTCAACCCATCCACAGGAAATCTAATACTTGCCAGTAGGCAAGGTGGGGTTACTCCCGTAATAATCAACGCAGAAACAGGTGATTCCTTAGGGCTGCTAAAAACCATGCAACCAGCAAAAGAAGCCCCAATTCCTGTCTGGAGTTTTTCTGCGCCACAATCTACTTGGTTCAGCGCGGCTAATACCGAGCGTGGACTAGGCTTTAACCCTGCAACAGGAAACCTAATTGTAGCCAGTCGACAAGGTGGAGTAACGCCTGTTCTGGTTGATGCGGCCACAGGGGATTCTGTAGGTATGCTTCAAACCATACGAAAGGCCAAAGAAGTAGCAGAGCCGCTATGGAGAGTAGAGGCTCCTACAAGTAACTGGTTTACGACGGCAAACACGGAGCGAGGTCTTGGATTTAACCCGGCAACCGGTAACCTTATAGTAGCTAGTCGTCAAGGCGGGGTTTCACCTATTCTAGTGAATTCAGCTACAGGAGACTCGGTGGGTGAGTTGCTCTCTGTACGCGCTAAACGAGATGAAATTGCCCCTGTATGGACGATTGACGCACCCAGAGCCAACTGGTTTGGAACGGGAAATACGGAGCGAGGTTTAGGTTTTAACCCCGCAACTGGGAATCTTATAGTAGCCAGTCGTCAAGGTGGAGTTACGCCGGTCTTGGTCGATGCGGCGACCGGGGATTCGGTAGGTATTCTCAAGAACAAAGACATCACCTTCAGTGAGAATTTTGAGGGTATCTCGGCTTCAGGTGATGCCGTTACAGGATGGGTCTTCACCAATGCCCAAACCTATGTATTAGGTGGGTATGGAAACAACTCCGATAAATACGCTGGTTGGGGAGAATCCGATAACAGTGATCATTCTATCCAAAGTCCGTTAATTACCGACCCAGGAGTGTTAAGTTTCTATATTGCTGGTTATAATGATGCTACCAACACCAAAGTAGTGGTAGAAACTTCTCCAGATGGAACCACTTGGACTTCCGTAGATACCTTGGTTACCAAAGGAGCAGGAGGAGATATTGGCGTATCTTATGTTAAGAAGTCCTACAATCTTAATAAAACCGGCGATTACTACATCCGATGGGCCACTACAGAACATGTGGATGGTGGGTTCTATTTAGATGATATCGAATTCCATAATCCAATCTCTGGCGGTACGTTCGCTTTTAATCAGATTAAAGCGAGTGCTGACGGGCAGATTTTCACGGCTAACTTAGCGATTGGTGCTGCATCAAAAATATATCGTTGGGCCGATGAGACAGCAGAGCCTGAATTAGTTTACTCCGGCGATTTAGGAGGACGTTTAGGTGATTCCTTTGGAGTATACGGTTCAGCGGATAGTGTTTGGGTAACCTTAAGTGGATCTACATCCGATAAGGTTCATGCTTTCCGTTGGGATGGGACAAGTCTAAGCCTAGCTGCTTCCTATGATGTTGCGGTGAGTGAGGCGCGTGGTGGTTTTTCAGCAAGAACCATCAATGACTCTACCATTATTTCTGGAACGGGTACCGCACCACGTTTCATGAATATCCTGGATGGAACATTAGGAACTCAAATTGCTTCTGAAACCGTAGAAGCTGCTGATCTCAATTCAGTGATGGTCAACGACCAATTCCAGCTCAATGGTAGACATTTCATGGCTGCGGGCCCTGCCTTTACAAACGGTAAATTCTACTTGATGGATATTACTGATCCAGACTCTGCTGTCCTTGTTCATGAATTCGGCCCTATTGGTGAAAATGACAATTTAAACAACACAGGTGGTGTTATTTATGATCAGGCAACCAAAATGCTCTACCTCATGGATACCAACAATGCTCTCCAGGCATATAATATGTTGGACTTTTTCGATACGCAAATCGTAACAGGTGGTATTTTCCCGTTCAATCAGATCAAAGCAACTGCTGATGGGCAAATTTTCACCGCTAACTTAGCGAATAATGGTGAGTCTAGAATTTATCGTTGGGCTGACGAAATGGCCGAGCCGGAAATGATTTATGCTGGAACATTGGGTGGCCGTCTGGGCGATTCCTTTGGAGTCATTGGATCCGGAGATGATGTGCACCTATTCTTGTCCGGAACTGGAACTGAAAAAGTAGCGGCCTTCCACTGGGATGGAATGGATTTATCTCTCACAGCCGAGTATCCAGTAGCAGCTGGTGAGGCAAGAGGTGGTTTTTCTGCCCATGTTATTGCCGATAGCATTTTGATCAGTGGTACGGGAACAGCTCCACGTTTCATGAATGTGAAGGATGGAGGACTTGGTACCCAACTAGCTTCAGATGAAATCGCACCAGCCGACCTGAATTCGGTCATGGTCAATGACCAGCTAAACTATTTTGGGCGACATTTAGTTATCGCAGGTCCTGCCTTCACTAACGGTAAATTCTATTTATTGGATATTACCGATGGAGTCAAAACCATTGCTGAATTAGGGCCATTAGGCAATAATGCAAACCTAAACAATACTGGCGGTGCCATATTTGATGAAGGCCGTCATAGATTGTACCTGATGGATTCCAACAACGCTCTTTTGGCTTATGACCTCAGAGACTTTGTTGACACTCCCATTATTAGCGGCGGTATTTTCCCCTATAACCAGATAAAAGCGACGGTAGATGGGCAAATCTTTACGGCAAACCTTGCCATTAATGGAACCTCTAAGATTTACCGATGGGCAGACGAATCAAGTGCTCCAGAACTGGTTTTCCAAGGCGATCTTGGTGGTCGTTTGGGCGATTCCTTTGGGGTGATTGGTGAGGGTGCTGCTGTTCGAGTCTTCTTAAGTGGTTCAGGTGCCGAAAAAGTAGCTGTATTCAATTGGAATGGTTCCACTATGGATCTACTGGGTGAGTTTCCTGTAGCAGCAGGAGAGGCCAGAGGCGGTTTCTCAAGCCATGTTGTTGGAGATAGTATACTTATTTCAGGAACCGGTACCGCACCACGATTTATGCACGTAGGCGATGGGGGCTTAGGTACCCAGCTTATGTCAGATGAGGTGGCTCCAGCGGATCTAAACTCGGTAATGGTGAACGATCAGGTTGTTTACAACGGCCGACATTTAGTTGCTGCCGGGCCTGCCTTCACCAATGGTAAGTTCTATGTATTAGATGTTACCGATGAAGTAACTCTAGTAGCAGAGCTTGGACCCTTAGGCGAAAATGCTAACCTAAATAATACAGGGGGTGTAGTCTTTGACGAAGCCAGACACATGATGTACTTGATGGATACCAATAATTCTATCGTAGCTTACAACATGAGAGACTTCTTCGCTTCCCCGGTTATTTCAGGAGGGGTTTTTGCATATAATCATGTAAAAGCAACATCAGACGGACAAATATTTACCGCAAACTTAGCCATTAATGGTGTTACTAAGATTTATCGATGGGCCAACGAATCAGCTACTCCGGAAGAAATCTTTGCCGATTCTCTAGGGCAACGATTAGGTGATTCATTTGCTGCTTACGGCTCAGGCGATGATGTTACTCTGCTGCTAAGTGGCGGTGGTACGGATAAAGTGGTTGCCTTCCAATGGAACGGTACCGTGCTAGACAAAACAGCTGACTTTGAAGTTGCTCCTGGTGAAGCCAGAGGCGGATTTTCAAATCATGTGGTTAGTGATAGCGTGTGGATCACAGGAACAGGTACGGCCCCAAGAGCCATGAATATTAACGATGGAACTCTTGGATCTACCTTTATTTCCAATGAGGTAACCGAAAATATCTTGAATTCATCTATGTTGAATGATCAAGCTATCATTGCGAACAGACACTTAGTCGCATTTGGTCCGGCCTTTAGCAACGGTAAGTTCTACTTATTTGATGTAACAAATGGCAAGGAGCTGATAACCGAATTCGATCCTTTAGGCTTAAATGTGAATGGGAATAACACAGGGGCAGTACTCTTTGACCCAACTAACTCTCGTCTCTACCTTATGGATACGAATAATGCGATTGTAGCATTTGATATATCGGGTGTAATCGTGTCAAATGAGCAAATTGCCGATGTTCCTGCGGTATTTAGGCTCTATGATAACTATCCTAATCCATTCAACCCATCAACTAATATACAGTATGATCTTCCAGTCGCATCGGATGTGTCGATCAAAGTATATGACATACAGGGACGAATGATAGCCAACATAGCGAAAGGACAACAAACTGCTGGAACTTATACTCACCGTTTCGATGCGGGCAGTATGGCTAGTGGAATGTATATTTATCGCATTGAGGCTGGAAGTTTTGTAGCCACCAAAAAGATGATGTTGATTAAATAAAAACGCACAAAGACGGTCACTCACTCATTGAGGGCTGTCTTCATCTTTGACAAAAGGTGCCTCTTGGATAGGGGCACCTTTTTTTATGCACTTTATCTGCGGTGAATAAAAAAGCCGAAGACTTACTGAAGTAGTTAAATCTCGGCTAATTGGCTTGAAATAACTTATAGCTTTGAATTTGGATATCCAATCTGAACGCTATTGAAGTAAAAAGGATCAAGATAAAAGTCAATAAGAACGGCTAAGCTAGCTCTAGTAAGGGGGGAGTTTAATTCTACTTCATGTTGATTAAAAAACCGAACCACTCTGTCATAAGAAGTAGAACGAGATTGGGCCTGAGTTTGTGTGCTAAGTTCTGAAGCGGTAGGGGCCTCAGGTTTTTGTGATAACTCTTCAAAAAACGCCAAGCCATTCTCTACCGTCCATTCACCAGAACTGCCCACCGTAGATAATGCCTGGTTTATTTGTTCCGTACCCATCTGATCAGATCGTGACAAAATTTCGAACAGATCCATATTCCCAACCACGCTCTCAGGATAAAATCTGGTTTCATTTGCCCAAGCTACAGGAATCCCTTCACCTCGCATTAACCCGCTAAGACCAACCTTTTGGATGGATAAGAAGGCCCAATAATCCTGAGTTGCATCCATGTAAGGCATTAGTATAAGTCCCGATTCTAGTAGGACATCCTGTAAACTGCGCACGTCTAGTAACGCAGCCGGTATCCCACTCTCAACACTCAATACAGCAGCAGCACCCGCTGCTTGTCCAATTTGGAGTACCACGGGTTGAAGTCGAGTCGTTCCGTTGGCCACATTACTTACCGAAATACTTTTTTCAGCCACTATTAGTCCGTTCACCTTTTCAGGGATAAGTGCCCCATAGGGTACTGAATAGGATGGTATCGATGGGAAATCTATCTGTTTAGGTACAGGATTTTTTTTCCGATGGTGATCCAAAGGATAATCACCAACAGCAATGCTGCTCATATATAGTGGCCTCTCTTCTAAAACATAGAGATCACTTAGGTCGTATTCGTACAGCCGATCGATCCCAACCACTCTACGGCTTTCACGGATATAAGGGATTAGGGCCAAACCATCATCGGTTGGAAACTCATCTCTTGCAATACCAATATGAGTGTACCCACCTTCGGTCTGTAAATGATAAATCCAGGAGAGAGTGGTTTCTTTGGCCTCTTGGAGTACTTGTTCACGCTCTACCGAACTTTTTTCAAGTATATCCGCGTAATGATCGTTACCAAAATTAGGCCAGTTGATCATAAATTTATTGTTAGGCAGGCGACCGTAATCCAACATTTTATCGCATGAGACTAGATTTTGAGTAGAATCAGAGCATAATTCAGCACACATACAATCAAATTCTGCTGGATTGTAGGAATCTGGTTTTTCAACTAATGGAGCATTCATTGGGGAATAATCTTCTACAACAGCTACATAGGTCAAATCTTGTACATAGGGGTGTTCATTGTTGGGGGCCGATGGTTCGCCCGTCATGTCTGAAGTTTCCATGTAATGGGAATAGGGTACGTCTGCTACGCCTAAAAGGTCTCCATATTCTGTGGCTTCAATAAATACACTTGCCTGAATGGAGAGATTTTTACCTGAACTGGTTGATACAGTAATCTCTTGTAAGCGTTCTTTACCATTTTCTTGGAGCTCTAATCGTGCACTCTGAAGGCTAAACCCAACAATTCGATCTACATTTGGCACTTCATTCATCATGTTTTGGAAAATTTCGGCACCAATATGTGGCTCAAATTGGGTGTTGCTTACCCAACCCGTAAATAAAGCCTCAGGACCGCCATAACGTGCATATAAAGAGTCCCTAAACTCCCCCCAAATACCCGATGGTAGCTTATGGTTTCCATCGGTTGCACTCACGCCAGCTGCGGTGAGCATGCCGCCGAGCCAGTCCTGCTCTTGAAGCAGTAAAACATCAGCACCCATACGACCGGCTTGAATAGCTGCGGCTGTGCCACTGGTCCCGCCACCAACGATAACAATATCATAGGTGAGCAATTCATTCTGCGAACAATGCAGTGTACATATCGCTGCTAAAAAAAGGTAAAAACGTGTTTTCATCTTAATGATTAATAGTAATCTCTTATTTATCCAATTCTTTCCAACGAACAAATGCTTCCATTGCTTCGTATTCAGCTAATCCAAGTTGATCATAGGTTTCTGCGGTAGAACGGGTACGGTCATCCGCTCGTTGCCAAAATTCCCTTTTATCAGTTCCTGGAAATAGCGGGCGATCTTTCTGGGATTGATGTTTAAAAATAGCTCTGCGTTTTTTATCGGTTTCTTCAGGGCTTAATGGTACGGCCATTTCTATATCCTCTATATCCCATTCTTGCCATGCACCTCGATAAAGCCATACGTAGCAATCTTTCATCCATTCTTGATCTTTCAATTCGCGTAAAGCTTGAAAAACGGCCTCTAAACAGACTCTATGGGTCCCATGAGGGTCAGACAGGTCGCCCGCCGCATATATTTGATGAGGTTTAATTTCTTCAATTAGCTTCTTCACTATGGCAATATCATCCGGACCAATAGGTTTTTTGCGAATTTTACCCGTTTCGTAGAAGGGTAGATCGAGAAAATGAATGTTTTCATCAGGAATACCTACATATCTACAAGCCGCTTTTGCTTCACCGCGTCGAATTAGACCTTTAATAATTTTAATTTCCTCCGAATCGGGCTCCGCTTGATTTTTTTCTGCTAGAAAGCTCCGTATTCCACTAAAAATAGAATCAACCAGTGAATCATCTAACTTGAATGCATCATGATAGTCGGAAACAAAGTCAGCAAATCGTACGGCGTCATCGTCAAACACAGCGATATTCCCAGAGGTTTGATATGCTACATGAACCTTATGTCCTTGATCGACCAACCGTATAAAAGTACCACCCATTGAAATTACATCGTCATCGGGGTGAGGACTAAAAATCAACGCCTTTTTTGGGAATGGGGTTTTACGTTCCGGTCGATAGGTATCATCGGCATTGGGTTTGCCACCAGGCCAACCAGTGATGGTGTGCTGAATCTGATTAAACACCCTAATATTCACGTTATAAGCCGTGCCTATTTCAACTAAAATATCGTTCATTCCAAATTCACGATAATCTTCTTCGGTCAGTTTTAAGATAGGCTTGGCTAATTTTAGACTTAACCAGATGACGGCCTTTTTGATGAGGAAATTATTCCATTTTATGGGGCCTGCGAGCCAGGGAGTCTTAATTCTGGTTAATTCCGCTGCGGCTGCCTCGTCTAATATGACTTCCGTCTGTGTATGATGTTGTAAAAAAGTTGCTGGGATAGAGGCGTTAATACTGCCTTCAACGGTTTCGCGAACTATATTGGCTTTACCTTCACCCCAAGCCATCATATAGATTTTTTTGGCTTGCAAAATCGTTCCAACACCCATAGTAATGGCTCTTCTAGGTACATTTTCAATCCCAAAGAATCCACTGGCAGCGTCCAGCATGGTCAGTCGATCAAGCGTAATGAGACGGGTTTTCGAGTCTATGGTAGAACCGGGTTCGTTAAATCCAATATGGCCGGTCCGACCGATGCCTAGGATTTGAACATCTAGGCCACCTACTTGCTCAATTTTTGCTTCATACTCTTCACAAAAGGCTGCAACTTCATCTTTCTTAAGGGTTCCATCGGGTATGTGAATATTCTCTGGTTTAATATTGATATGATTAAAGAGATATTCATGCATAAAATGGACATAGCTCTGATGGGCATCAGGAGCCATAGGAAAATATTCGTCGAGGTTAAAGGTGATGACTCGTTCGAAACTAAGTCCTTCCTCCTTGTGCTTTCGTACAAGCTCATCATAAACTTGAGTTGGGGTGGACCCAGTAGCAAGTCCTAATACGGTGGGTTTCGATTCCTTATTTCTGGATTCAATAAGTTCAGCTATGGAATTAGCTACATACAACGATCCTTCAATGGCCGTATTAAATAACAGAGTGGGAATGCGTTCATGACTGGTTAGATCAAAATCGGAAAGGGATACTGACATTGGACTAATTGGTTATATTGACGCGATTAATACCGTTTATTTCGGTGTTTAGATGGAATTTGTAAAATACTGTAATACCCTCGTAAAAGCAGTAGGATTAGAGAATTTTACAAGTTCGACTTTATGTAAATTATTGTAAAAATAAGCTATTTTAACCATATAAGCCATAGTTTACCTAAACAATATACTCGATGATAGATACCCACGCCCATATATTTTTACCGGACTTTTCCGAAGATGTCGCCTCCATGATCGAAAGGGCAAAAGAGCAAGGTATTAGGCACATTTTAATGCCCGCTATCAATCCTGAATCTGTTGCTCAAATGGAAATGATCGCGGAACGTAATGCCGGTAATAATGACATTTACTTGCACCCAATGATTGGTTTACATCCCTGTGACGTACATGAGCAAATACCGATGTGGGGTGAGCATAGGTGGGCTCAAAAATTAGAGAACTGGCTAAACGAATATGCCTCTTTGGATCATTATATTGGGATTGGAGAAACGGGTCTAGACTATTATTGGTCAACGGAGTATAAAAAAGAACAGATGCTAAGTCTTGATATGCATTTCGAGTTAGCTAAAAGTGTCAATAAGCCAATCGTTTTGCATAATAGGGAAAGTACCCATGACTTATTGAAGGCCATAGCTCGGCATCAAAATGGTTCAATAAAAGGAGTGTGGCACTGTTTTAATGGCACGTATGAGGAGGGAATGCAGGCCATAGATTTAGGATTTCATCTGGGAATAGGAGGGGTGGTAACTTTTAAAAATGCAGGGGTTGCCGAAGTTGTTCGGCAGCTACCTATCGATAAGCTCATATTAGAAACAGATTCACCTTATCTCTCACCCACTCCGTTGCGTGGTAAGCGGAATGAGCCTGCTCACCTAGCCTTTATCCAAAAAAAACTAGGAGAACTTTTTGAGTTGAGCCAAGAAGAAGTGGAAGAGCAAACCGACCTAACTGCGACTTCCTTATTTTCTCTGTAGTCCAAACCTTTGTAGTCAGATCGGTTTATTTATCGGGGGCAAATACATGAACCAGAACGGGCTGGTTAATCCCGCACAAACAAAGGTCGTAAATCATCGGGGAGACCGTCTGGAAAAGTAGTAAACGCGAATTCATTTCGAAGTTCTATGCTATTTCTTAATGCTTGAAACCCCCGAGCTATACTTGCGTTGAAATGGTTTAAGTCAGCGCCTTGAACTTGATGATTAATCATTTTTCGCATCTCATTATCATAGTTATGCAAACCGTGTAAAATGCTAAGGCTTAATGTGTTAGTTTTTTTAATTAATCCATCGTTACGTATTTTTTCAGGCTTCGTGTTCGTGCTATCCGCCCGTTCACTTTGCCATTTATTGTCCATCCATTCCATATCAAAATAAGTCGTAAGATGCTTTAAAACCCTTTTAGAGGCCTCAAATTTGGCTTGCTTGGAATATCCAGCAACATGTGGAGTAGCTATAAATGAGCGGTCCACCAGTGCTTTATTAGGTACTGGCTCGGTTTCCCAAACGTCCAAAACAAAGCTAATTTTTTTGTTAGTTAATGAAGCTAAATCATTGTGCATCAACAAGTAATCTTCTTTAATTACACCGCCTCTAGCTGCGTTTATGATAAGCTTATGATTTGGGCTAAGCGACAAAATGTCAGGCATAAAATGATGGGTAGAATACCGGCCTTCATTGATATAAGGCAGGTGAAAACTTAGAATGTCGCAATCGTAGAGGGCTTCCAGGCTACAACTTTTAAATGATTCCTCACGCAACGCTTTCGGTGGATCATAGCCAGCATAAGGTACCCCGACTGCCTCTAGTTTTCTGGCCAAGCTCCCACCTGTGTGTCCCATACCAATAATCCCAATTTTGGAATCAGATAACTCCCTTCGGGTCGATGAGCACCATGCCAGTATCGAAGTAAGTACATACTCCGCCACTGCATTTGCATTACAGCCTGGAGAATGATCAAATTGGATTCCAAGATCCCTTAGGTAGCCCGTGTCAATATGATCGATGCCTGCAGAAGCGGAACCGATGAATTTAAGTTCATTTGGCAAAGAAGGTACGGTTTTGGGGTTTACTTTAGTTACGGTTCTAAGTAACCAAGCATCAAATCCATCTAGCTTAGGCAGCTCTTCAGAGCTGTTATAGTAAACTAGTTCAACATATTTAGGTAAAAATTGCTCTAGATAGTATAGATGTTGATCGGCTAGTATTCTCACGTTCTAGTATTCTCACATTAGGGAGTAGGGTTCTTTGTTTTTTTGCCTTATTTGCGGCTACTTCATAGATGCGAATTCTTGCGGGTGCAGTTTCTTAGGCGTTTATGACATTCTGTGGTAAGGTACATGTTCTGCGTAGATATAACCACACTTACAGTATTTTCATTGCACGAAACGCCCAATAACAAACTCTTGATCAATAAATTAGAATTAATGCATTAGCTTAGCTACTTTTAGTGTAGAGAAACCAGATCATAGGCCTATATGGATTACCAGATAGTGGATTTAATAAGAAAAAAAAGAGACAATAATACATTGTCAGGCAATGAAATAAGATATTTAGTTCATCAATATGCTAAAGGGTGTTTACCTGATTATCAGATGAGTGCTTTTTTGATGGCTGCCTTTTTAAATGGTCTCAATGATGAAGAATCCACTTCACTTACTCATGCCATGCTAAGCTCAGGGAGCGTATTGGATTTGTCGCATATTCCAGGTGTTAAAGTAGACAAGCATTCTACCGGAGGAGTAGGGGATAAATTATCCCTAATCCTTGCTCCAATTGTGGCTAGCCTAGGGGTTCGTGTTCCCATGGTGTCAGGAAGAGGTTTAGGGCATACAGGTGGAACCTTGGATAAGCTCGAGTCTATACCTGGTTTTAGGGTGGATATTTCACTGAAAAAGTATGTCGAATTGGTAGAAAAGCATGGCTTAGTACTTGCGGGTCAAACCAATGAGATGGCTCCTGCCGATAAGAAAATGTATGCTCTACGCGATGTAACAGCCACCGTGGAATCTATCCCATTAATTGCCGGTAGTATCATGAGTAAAAAATTAGCAGAGGGAATTGATGCATTGGTGCTGGATGTGAAATATGGCTCAGGGGCATTTATGAAAACCCACACTCGTGCTATTGAACTCGCCCAAACACTAGTAGATATAGGTGAGAGCTTCAAAAAGCCTACCATTGCTTTTATTTCAAGCATGGAGACTCCCACTGGGTTAGCTATTGGGAATTGGTTAGAAGTGCTAGAATCGATTGATGTACTACAGGGAAATGGACCTTCAGATACCCTGCACCAAAGTACACTTCTCTCTGGGGCTATGTTATTACTCGCAGGCACCGTTCCAACGATAGAGGCGGGTATTATTGAAGCAAAAAAGGCCATATCATCGGGAAAAGCCTTTCAGAAATTTAGGGAAATAGTACAGGCGCAAGGTGGTGATCTGAGCTATATAGACAGGCCAGATTCAAGGGGTACAGCCAAACATTGTTATCCAATATTGAGTAGCAATCAAGGATATATCACCCGTTTAGATGCCTATCTACTAGGCACGTTAAGTGTGCGATTGGGTGCGGGTAGGCAGCAAAAAGAACATGATGTTGATCCATTAGCGGGTATTAGACTCGAAAAAAAGCTTGGAGATTACGTTCAAAAGGGTGAAACTTTAATGACCTTGCACACGAATAAAGACCTTGATCTAGATGAACTTGAGCGCTGGGTATTTTCTTCTATACAATGGGGGGCTTCCCAGGCAGAACCGCAGCCATTAATTTCTCACATATTAGACAAAAACGGTCTAAGAGCGTATTCTTAACAGAGTTTATCCGTAATTTTAAATACATTACAGTACCAAGAAATAAGCCTAATTAATCTATTAAATACTCCAAAAATTATGTTTCAACGTTTTATTCGTGCCATTAAATCTCTATTCGGGGGCGTAGTGAGCTCTATGGAAAATCCAAAATTGATTTTGGAGCAAAATATTCGCGAACTAAATGATCAAATCCCTCAAATGAACGAGAATATCGCAACGGTCAAAGCAAACCTCATTATGCTAAAAAAAGAGGCTAGCAGAGGGGATGAACGAGTCAAAGACCTCACTAGAAAAATTAAATCGGCTATTCAAGCAAATCGGGACGATATAGCAGAAGGGTATGCCTTACAATTAGAAAAAGCCAAAGCGGATTTGATTTCAACCAAAAATCAACTTGAATTTGCAGAAAAAGCCTATGAAAAGGCATTAAAAGTGAAAGAGGTGTTCATGCGTGAAAAAGACCGTAAAATACAGGAAGCTAAAGAAGCTCTGAGAGCAAGTGAACGCTCCGAATGGCAGGCGAAAATAGCTGATACGTTAGAGCAATTTGAGGTGGGTGGAATAGATCAAACGCATGACGAAATGATTAATCGCCTCAACGAAGAATCAGCTAAAAATGAAGCCAGAATGGAAATTGCATTGGATAGCCTAGACACTCAGACCATGGAAATTGAAGCTAATGCAGAAAAATTACGAGCTCACGAGTTAGTAGAGCAGTTTAAACTGGAAATGAATCCTGAAAGTGCAATAGAAAAGCAGCGAACAACCGACTCATCAGCAAATCAGGATGCATTAACCCAAGGAGAGGGTCTTGAAGGTGAATCTTCGGAGAAAGATGGTAGCAGCTCAACTCAGGAAAATACATCTACCAAAAAATCAATTGGTTCTAAAAACTAGTCCATTTGTCAGAGGATCCAAAACATACCGAATTCGAATCACTGAAAAACGTTTGGAAACAGCATTATGCGGAAATCAAAGCCCTGAAAAAAGAGCATAAAGCTGCGGTTCAAAGCGCTAAGATACAGCGTGCCTTACATGGGGTAGAAGCTTCTTTATCACGATTAGGCGTGACATTCAACGAAGGTAATTGGTTGGAACAATCGGAATTGCCCAACACTCAGGAGAATACCAATAGAGTTGATCACGCTATGGAGCAAAGCGGGCTTGAAAAAGCTAATATGGCTGAAGAGGCTAGTAATACCGAACAAATAAAGGCGAAAGAGAGCCTGGAAATAATCAATAACGAAATGGGCCTAATTAACGACGAAATAAACAAAAGGGCTAGAGCTGGCAAAACAAGTAAAACAATAGGTAGGCAGTAAATAAATAATGAATACTGAAGGCTCAATTAATTATGCTCGGGAAGTTTTTAAGCACCCCATCAATGTTGCAGCACTCATTCTAGGAGGGGCTGGTTCAATTGCATTAACATCCTATGTACCAGACCTAGGAATAGCCCTCTTGTCAGGACTAATGGGAGCAGAGCTCGTATATCTGGGAATTGCCACCAAACTACCCAAGTTTCGGAAAAAAATTGAGCTCAAAAAAATGCAGGAGCGTTACCATACCAATAACGATAAGGCCATATTCCAATCGTTGGATCAGGCCTCACAAAAGCGATTTTTGGTATCAAAACACCTCACTAAGCTCATTACCGAAAATTTTGATAAACTCCCCTACACCTCGCAGGGCTTGCTGAGTACTATTTCAGAAAAGTTAGATAGTTTATTGACCAATCATCTAAATCTGTTGGATCTCATACGTCGTTATAATCTTTATTTGAATGTCCAAGTAGAGAAACAAGTCGAGTCAGAATTGGTTGAGTTAATCAATCATATTAAAACATTAGAACCCGGTAAACTTAAAGATTCAAAAACTAGGCGGGTTACTATTTTACAAAAGCGGTTGCAGAAATTTACCGTGGCTCAAGAAAAATTTGCTATGTGCGAAACCCACCTAGAAACAATAGAAGACGCCATTCGATACATATATGAGCAGTCAATGACCATGAATAAACCAGAAGAAATTGGATTCCAGTTGGATAATTTATTGACAGACGTGGATGAGACAGCTGAATTACTCGATACAATGGATTTAGATATACATGACAACCAAACCCAGGACTATTACTCCGAAGCACAACTAGATGAGTTGCTCATGCAAATTGAAACAAAAAAAGCCAGCTCAAAGGAATCTGAGGCGTTTAATGAAGCTAGGCATAGCACAGCTGTTTCAAATCAGATTTCTTTGAACCAAGATCCTGACACAGCTGGCACAACGGACTCAACCAGTTCTGCCAGCTCATCCAAGAAGCCAATAAGGTAATAACCATGCGAAAATCATTTGAGCATCTTATTTGGGAGGTAGAGGGGCAAGTAGCTGTGCTAACTATAAACCGGCCAGAGGTCTTGAATGCGCTAAATGCTGATGTGCTTGAGGAACTGGATGAATGGTCCACTCAAATCCACCCTAAATTAGAGCAGCCAACCAACCCAATACGCTGTATTATCTTACAAGGAGCTGGGTCTAAGGCTTTTGTAGCGGGCGCAGATATCAAAGAATTTAAAGGGAAAACCAAGGCTGAGGCACAAGCAGTATCGACCCGAGGGCAACGCATCTTTGGGCAGATAGAACAGCTACCTGTACCGACCGTAGCCCTCGTAGAAGGATATGCATTAGGTGGTGGTGCTGAGTTGGCCATAGCTTGTGACTTTAGGCTAGCGGCTCCAAACGCTATCATTGGGTTTCCAGAGGTGAAATTGGGCTTAATCCCTGGCTTTGGAGGAACCGTTAGGCTGGCACGCCTAATTGGGTACGCCAAAGCAATGGAGTGGATGACCACAGCCAAAACAGTTACCGCAAAGCAAGGGGTAGATGTAGGGATATTTAATGCTATATTAGAGCAAGAAAACGAGGATATGTTAGATCAAGCAAAAAACTGGATCAGTCCGTTGTGTTCTATGGCTCCTTTAGCCATAAAAAGTGTTATTTTTGCTATGAAATTCCAACATTATACGTATTCAACACAATTTTTTGAGAAAGAAGCGAAGCTGTTCGGCGCGCTTTTCGAAACGCATGATTTCGAGGAAGGAGTAAATGCCTTCTTAGAAAAAAGAAATCCTGGGTTTCAAAATAAATGAGAACCAATAAATAATTAATGAACGACGAACCTCCATCGAGTAGAGTACATACATACTACACATCTAAGGAGGCCACGAAATGAATGAGTGGCTTCTAATCCTTGGAACTTTGGTATTAAGCGGTTTTTTTTCGGGTTCTGAAATCGCATTTGTTTCCGCTAACAAGCTTAAGCTAGAAGTGGCGTCGCGCCGTACAAATTTGGTAGCGAAGGCCATTGATTTTTTCAAAAGTAGACCGGAAAGTTTTCTAACCACTACTTTGGTAGGTAATAATATTGTCAATGTAGTCTACGCCACTTTAATGGCCATATTCTTGGCAGACCCAATTACCCAGATTTACCTCGATTATGTTGGGGAACTACCAAGCGATCCCATGGTTCTGAGTTTGCAGACCATACTGGCCTCTGTGTTTATCATGATTTTCGGTGAAATCTTGCCCAAAGCCATTTTTAGAGCACAAGCAGATTCACTCATACATTTTATAGCCCTACCAATTCGAGTGTTACACTTTGTGTTACGACCGTTAATCATCATTGCCGATGGTGCGTCTCGCCAAATAATCTCATTGATCTCCAATGAATCAGAGGACACTTCTTCAATTTATAGGCGGCAAGATGTTGAGCGTATTGTTCAAGAACTTCGAGATAGTGGCGGGAATGGAGATTTGGATCAAGATGACTCCGAGATCTTGCATAATGTACTCGAATTATCCAATAAACGAGTTAAAGAAAGTATGGTCCCTAGAATCGAAATCGAAGCGGTAGAAAAAGGGACTTCAATAGAGGAGGTGAGCCAGCTATTTATAAGTTCGGGGCACTCTAAGTTACCCGTTTACAAAGAATCTATTGACGATGTAATTGGGGTTGTATATGCCTATGATTTATTTAACAATCCTAAAACCATACAAGAAATTCTTCGACCAATTAAATTGGTGCCTTATACCAAGAGATCAAAAGATTTATTGGCAGAATTTAGACAAGCAAACCTATCGGTTGCTATTGTACTCGATGAATACGGGGGAACGGCTGGGATGGTTACTATAGAAGATGTGCTAGAAGAACTTGTAGGAGATATTCAGGACGAACATGACATAGAAGATGAGATCATGAAACGCATTGCTGACCATACCTACATTATCAGTGGGAATGTGGAGATAGAAGAACTTAATCAAGAATTTGAGGAAGTAAATATTCCTGAAGAACCCAATGAATATGACACGCTTGCGGGATTTATTATCAATCATTTAGGGCGTATTCCAAGAGTGAACGAAGAATGTGTTATTCAACAATTCCGATTTATTATCAGTAAAGCGACACAAAGTCGAATTGAAACCGTAAAAATGGTGGTTTTAGATCGCGATTGATATTTAGTCGTGATCGATGTAAATCTCTGATTTTATTTATAGGCATACATAGCTCATGATTACACACTATCCTATTTGGTCACAAGAATGTGCAAAAAAGTATTTAAGTAGAACATTAAATACCTTCCTCATTCATGGCAATATCCATGACTTGGTCTCCATTGAATCTGGGGAATCAGCGCCCCAATTTTTGCGGTTACATGAATTTCTGGCAGATGAGTTTTTTGGTGCACGAGACATCGTTCTTTTTTATAACCGCGCATCAGGTGTATATTTTAGAGATAAAGCATCTCGAGAAGATTTTGAGCAGGCGCTTCAAGCTCGTGATTCACTCTTAGGTACTACCTATGCTAAGTCATTACCTAAAGATCCGGTTCGTATTTTTTCTATACTAGAGTCCTACTTTAGGTTGCGATTGGGTCAAAATAAAAGTGTAGCGCTCATTACGGAGCAAGCAGAAACAATAGTTCCTATGAATGATGCGGGATCTACGGGGGTAGAAGATAGAAATGCCTTAGTGTATATTACCCGTTGGGCTCAAGACCCAGTTCTGTTAGGGGGTGATTTTACTCATATAATTCTAACAGAGAACTTAAATGATCTCAATCGCACGTTAATTCAGCATCCTTATACCTCTGAAATCTCCATACCGCATCCGAATGCTTCTGCACGGCGCAGGTATTTGGAAACAGAAATTCCCGTAGATGAGTACGCAAAGGTTTTTGAACTGCCCATACATGTTCTGGCCCAACAGACAGCAGGCTTAACAATCCTTCAGTTACAATCACTTTATTTCAATGCAAAAGAAAATCAAGAGCCATTGAATCTTGATACCGTTACTCAAACAAAGAAAGAACTTATCGAAGCCGAAGCCTATGGGCTATTAGAATTTGTTGAATCTGCATTCTCTTTGCAGGATGTAGCTGGACACCGACTAGTGAAGGAGCACTTACAATTAACAGCGAAAGCACTAAAAGAAGGTAATCCTGAAGTACTTCCTATGGGATATTTAGTTTGTGGACCGGTGGGAACAGGCAAGACTTTTTTAGTGCAGTGTTTTGCAAAGGATGTAGGTATTCCCATGGTAAAATTAAAAAACTTCCGCAGTCAATGGCAGGGTGTTACCGAAGGGAATTTAGAGAAAATATTACACTTGTTAGAAGCAATGGCACCCGTAGCGGTAATGATTGATGAAGCAGATGCCTACCTAGGAGATCGTTCGGCCTCAGGTGACAGTGGTGTTTCGAGTAGGGTATTCTCCCAAATTGCCAGTTTTATGAGTAATACCGAGCATCGGGGACGAATTATTTGGTTTTTAATGACAGCTCGTCCGGATTTAATGCCCATTGATTTGAAACGACAGGGTAGAGCCGAAGAACACCTCGCCTTATTTCCACCTCAAAATAGTGATGAAAAAGAGGAGCTTTTTAGGGCCATGGCTAAAAAAACCAAGATTAAGTTAGAAGAAGAGGTAGTACCGGAGGTTCTTTTAACGGATTCGTATCACTTGTCGGGTGCCGACATGGAAGCGGTATTGACGCGGGCTAAATTTGAAGCAGTTGCTCATGGTAAAGAGTCGGTAGATTTAGCCATGCTTGAACAGGTCATACAAAACTTTATTCCGCCAACCTATCCGGAAGAGGTAGAATTACAAACCTTATTGGCTGTGTTGGAATGTACCTCTAAGAAGTTACTTCCAGATGCGTATTCGCAAATGGATCGTCAAGAATTACTTTCGCGAATCGAAGAGTTACGATTCAGAATAGCGTAATTAGCCACCTGATCCTATTTCAACACTCGATTTATTACGAATCAATAAGCTCAGAACACCCGAAAAACTGAAGGATCCTAAGAAAACCATTCGGTCAATTAGAAAAGCCAAGGGTAAGCGACCCGAGAAAAATGCGATGGCATCCATCAGTAGAATACTTCCAATTAGATAGGAAAGTATGCGCACCCGGTGTACTGGGGTTATTGACATGGTGGCATATCCTAATAGTAAACCGGAAATACAATACGCTATGTACTCGGTATTGGTTGCGCTGAGTGATTCTCTTAGGCCAATTGCTACTAAGAGATTGTTGAGTCCAATGGGCACTAAATAAGCCCCAATGAAACCTACAAAAAAGGAGAGGCCACGACGACTTTTGACCGGCGTTTTAAAGGTGGTACTCATAGGTCGATTATTTTGGCGTATTAATTTCAAAATGAAAATAAAAAAAGAGCCTAGGGGTACTAAGCTCTTTCAATTGTTAGTAATGTAATAAATACCTTACTCTACTGTAAACGTTCCTTGCATTAGGGCATAATGACCTGGGAAGCTGCAAATGAACGAATAGGTACCCGGTGCAGGGGCCTCAAATTCAATGGTGGTTTCTTCTCCACCACCCAATAATATGGTGTTAACCACAACTTCAGGAGCTTCAGCTGGTACATATTCATTGTCCTTGGCCTTCATGGCTTTCATAGCAAAAGCAGCTAAATCAGTGTCTGGCTGGAGTAAAACCCAGTTATGACCCATTGCAGCTTTTGGTAATTTACCCACATGCTTTAACGTTAGCACAACAGTTTGCCCTTGTTTAACGGTGATTTCAGAAAGATTAAAGCGCATTTGATCGTTACTTTCGATAACGATTTCAACTTTATCGATCGAATTTTCCGTCTCACTGGTCAAAGATAAACTAGGAGTAAGTGCGGTATTAAATAAGCTAGAGAAAGCAAATAAAACACTAAGTAGGAATGTCATGATGTAATAATTAAATGAATGATGATTGAAGAATGAATTGAAATATAGTGTACATAACAAAACTCACATATTCCGAAAAGTTCTCGGTTTAATGGGTTGTGAATGGTTAATCACTGGTTCTTACAACTTATTCTTTATGATAGAAGAACTATTATACGGTCTAATTATGAAATTTATGTGAAGGAGTAACAAAAAAAGTCCATTTTTTCGGCTAGCTAAAAAGAGGTTTATATTACGGATTCTGAAAGGGCAAAATTTATGCTATATTCTGCATCAATGGCTTAGAGTTATTTCTATACCCACTCTTGGCATCATTGTACACCTCACAACCACTTACTATATATTCCCAGCCGATTATTCGATGAAAGAAAACCTTCATTCCATACGGGACAGACTGGATGATATTGACAAACGTATCATCAAAGCATTAGCCCAACGCCAACAAGTTGTTAAAGAAGTAGCAGCCTTAAAACTAGCTAATAATAGCGGAATTAGAGATTTAGAAAGAGAAGAAAAACTACTTAATAAAATTCGTGATTTTGCCAATGAAGAAGGCTTAGATCGGTATTATGCGGAGCATTTGTTTAGAGAAATTATTACCAATTCGGTGCGATATCAAACGCATTCCTTAGTCGATCTTCAAAATAAAAATGGCCATGGGCACATCAGAGTGAGCTATCAGGGTACCGATGGGGCATATAGCCATCTCGCGGCTATGCGTCATTTTGAAGATCGACATAAACAAATAGATTACTACGGGTACGATACCTTTCAAGAAGCCGCTCAAGCATTAAAGGACGAACGGGTAGATTATGCCATGTTACCCATTGAAAACACTACAGCGGGATCTATAAATGATATTTATGATATTCTGGGAGCGTCGAATCTGCATATTGTCGGAGAAGAAATCATTAAAATTGTACATTGTCTGCTAGCAGTTGAACCGGTTGAAGTCAATAAGATTAGACGTATTTTGTCACACCCAAAAGCCATAGAACAATGCACGCATTTTTTATCACGCCTTCCTAGATGTACCGTTGAATCCTATCTTGATACGGCTATTTCAGCCAAACGCGTGCTCGAGGACGGAGATCTATCCCAAGCCGCCATTGCTGGTGCACATGCCGCTGATTTATACGGGCTTCATATAATTGCACATGACATTGCTAATCAACAAGAGAATTATACTCGATTTGTGGTAGTATCTCGTCAGGCCATAGAAGTCGATCCACAATTTCCCACAAAAACCTCCCTCATGATGGTCACATCCCATCAAGAGGGATCCTTGGTTGAATGCCTTAATGTGTTTCACCGGCACGGGATTAATGTGTGCAAGTTAGAATCTCGTCCACGAATGAACGAACCTTTTCGATATTCATTCTATGTGGATATTGAAGCTAATGTGTTCGATAGCCATACGGCTGCAGCAATAGATGAATTACGTAAGGAAGCAGAAGAAGTAAAAATATTTGGTAGTTATCCTAAGCAATTAAATGGCGATCAACGCTAGAAGGGCTCATACCTAACACGGAGCTCATGAATAACATGGAGCGTTCGTATGTTAGTAAATCTAACTCACTAGGCCTAGGGAGAGAATCGTTTACGTCCCTGCTTAAATTCAATTTCTACAACCGATTCTGGGTTCAGTGCCTCTAAGTACCGGATCCATTGCCCATCTTGCCAGACTCGAGTATATCCTTTTTCCAAGGCCTCATTCGGATTTAGACGCTCTAAACGGTGCTTAAGGTTGATAAAGTTCGTCCTGTTTTGCTGCACCCGTTGGCTCAAATAATGCTCTATGGACTGGCGATTGTTTCGAACCTTCATGGTGGAAATATGCAAACGTTCCTGTACTTTTTGTAAAGCATACGATTTGGCTAAGTAGTCCACCCTTTGTTTGGCCTGGGTCCAGCGTTGCTCTAAACGACGATGGAGTCTTTCGGCATATTCGTCCAAGCCGGCTAATACATCGTCCCGATTAGGCGTCGCTAGTACAGCAGCTTGAGTGGGGGTAGCTGCACGTTGATCGGCTACGAAATCAGAAATACTGAAATCAATCTCGTGGCCAACACCACTGATAACCGGAATAGGACAGGAATGAATAGCGCGAGCGACGGATTCTTCGTTAAATGGCCACAGATCTTCGAGTGAACCACCACCTCGACTCACAATGATGACTTGAATATCATTGGATTTTCCTAAAAACTCTAAGGCCTCACAAATTTCTCCCGCGGCTCTCTCGCCTTGAACACTGGCGTGATAGAGCGATATTTCGGCCAGTGGCCATCGGGTAGATAGGGTGGATATAATGTCTTGAAAAGCGGCGGTGGTACGTGAGCTTACCACACCAATCTTGGTCGGGAAACGGGGGAGTGGTTTTTTGTGGCTCGCATCAAACAGTCCTTCTGCAGCTAATTTTTTCTTTAGTCGCTCAAATTCCATTTGCAGTTTCCCCACGCCAACCGCTTCTACCTCGTCAATGATTAACTGATATTTCCCTTGAGGTTTGTAGACCTGTATAGACCCTCGTAATATGACTTCTTTTCCATCTTCAAATAAAGAGACGTACCGCTGAGCTTGGGTTCTCCACATAACACAAGGTAGCTGGGCTTCGGAATCTTTTAATGTACAGTAAATATGTCCGTTTGAGCTCTTCTTTACATTGCTTAACTCACCAAGTACGCTAATGTTAGTGAAATGTTGTTCTAAGAGGACTTTAATGCGTTGGGTAAGTTCGCTAACCTTAGGGATATTCTGCTGTGGTGTTTCAAATAAATCCATGCCTTAAGATAGCAAATCTTAGATGTTTCTACATCCTTTGCTTTGTTCTATGTATATTTACGCTATCTAATTGCTCATTTACCCTTACCCATTACATTAAGCCTGCTTAGGTACGAACATGCTGCTAAAAAATCTACGAATTGTAACATCCACTACCTTAAATGACCAAACTCAGAATATTCGAATAACGGATGGATTAATAGCTGAAATTGGATCTGAATTAAGTGCTCAAGATGGCGAGCAAGTTCATGATTTTCAAGGGGCTTATGTGAGTCCTGGTTGGATGGATATGCATGTGCATTTACGTGAGCCAGGATACGAGCACAAAGAAACTATCGTTCATGGATGTGCTGCTGCTGCTTTTGGTGGATTTACGGCAGTCGCTTGTATGCCGAATACCAACCCACCCATACACACGCGAGATGTGGTCGAATATATCATATCCAAAGCTAAAGAAACCCCGGTAGATGTACATCCCATTGGATGTGTAACCAAACATAGAAAAGGAGAGAGTATAGCCGAAATGGCAGATATGAAAAAGGGTGGAGCAGTTGCTTTTAGTGATGATGGAGATCCTGTGTACGACGCTCAGGTTATGCGAATAGCCTTAGAGTATTCCTCTATGCTCGATGCTCCAATTATTAATCATGAAGAAGATGTAAGCTTATCCAGACCTGGACACATGAATGAGGGGGCCGTTTCCACGAGATTAGGAGTGGATGGTACCCCAGGCATAGCGGAAGAAGTCATGATAGCTCGCGATATTTTACTTGCTGAATATACCGGAGGCCACGTTCATGTAGCTCACATCAGTACGGCAGAAGGGGTTGATTTGGTCCGAAAAGCCAAAGCCAAAGGGATTCCAGTTACTACAGAGGTATGCCCTCATCATTTCCATTTGACCGATGAAGAGGTCGAGAAAACCAACTTTAGTACCAATGTAAAAATGCATCCGCCATTGCGTACGCAGCATGACGTAGATGCCATGATAGAGGGATTAAAGGATGGTACTATCGACGTGATTTGTACCGATCATGCCCCCCATGCGATTGAAGAAAAAGAAGTGGAATTTAACTATGCTCCTAATGGTATAATCGGGCTAGAAACAGCTTGGGCGATTACCAATGAGCAACTGTTCGCTCCGGGCCATCTTAGCCTACCATCCTTGATTGACAAGTTGTGCGATCAACCCAGGAGAATTTTACGTCTAGAAGTCCCCCAAATTGCGCCTGGATCGTTAGCTAATTTGACCATCTTCAATACCGATGAGCAGTGGGTGTTCGATGATAAAAATGTTCGCTCAAAATCCCATAATTCCCCTTATTTAAATAGGAATATGACTGGCCGTGCTGTGGCTATTGTGAACAAAGGGCAGTTACACCTAAACACGTTAAAATAAGCAGACTACTCCTGAACCTGAATACCTCTATGTCTAAAATAACTACCTCACTTTTTGTCTTACTGCTCGTACTCACTGGCCAAAACAGCCATACAAACCTACGGGCTCAAAGTGCATCAACCAGTTATAGTTTGGTGACCTATAATGTTGAAAATCTGTTTGATGCAGACGGCGTGGCCGTTTATTCTGATTATCTGCCAACCGACCGACAAGGGAATTCGCAATACTCACCAGCGGATGTATACACTAAAATTAGCCATATTATAGAGGTGCTTAAGGCATATGAAGACGGTGCCGGGCCCGATATCGTAACCTTAGTAGAGTTGGAAAGTGATCACACACCAAGGGACCATGGATTTGCGGACCCGGCTGATTTTTTAGGGCAGTATGCGTATACCACCCTCCAGCGTATGTTGAACGAAGAGTTTGACGAAAAAGTCGCGCAACTACCCTCTGAGTGGTTACTGCTTAAAGGAATGCAGGATGAGCTGTTAGGGCCTTATGAGTTAGAGGTGGGGGAGCCCAGTCTAGGCGCTTCCGGCAAGCCCGAAAGTGTGCAGAAGAATGTGGTGTATTCTAAGTATCCCATTTTACGCGAAAAAACTCGTATACACCCCACCGAACGGGCTCGGCCAATTTTAGAGGTGTGGATAGACCTGGACGGTGACGAGCTAGGAGTTTTTGTGAATCACTGGAAATCGGGAGCTAGCAGCGAAGAAATGGAAAAGGTACGTGTTGGAAACGCAAAGGTCTTAAAGGCTCGGGTTGCACAAATTTTCGAAGAAAATCCTATGGCCGATTTGGTCCTCGCGGGTGATTTTAATGCCGACTACAATCAAAAAACAAGGTACGGATTTGCCGAAACTGCCTTGCAGGATATCCTGCAGGTAAAAGGAGATGAAGCTTTAGTGGTCAATGCCGCTAATCAAAGGCAACCCCAATGGTACAATTTATGGTACGAGTGGCCTATTGATCAGCGTGGATCGGATACCTATCGCGGGTACTGGGGTACTCTTATGCAGCTCATTGTATCCAACGGAATGTACGATAATCAAGGTCTTTCTTATGTAGATCAAAGCTTTAGAGTAGATGATTTTGGCTTTAACACGTATTCTGTCTCCGGCATGCCTAAACGGTGGTCATCGTATGCCACAGGGAGTGGGTATTCAGATCACTTACCTTTATCCATGCTTATCACAAAAGCTCAAGGGCCCTTTGAAGGTCCTTTCAGTTCGAATGACGATCATTTGTGGCAAGCTATAGCGGTAGAATACACACGCCCGGAACAGCTGCTGGATTCCCAAGCTTTTGAAAGCGGAGAGGCGTTTAGTGAGATACGATATTACGATCAGTATTTTAAGCTCGAAGGCCAATTGAGTAATGACGGGAAAATCGAGGTTATGGGAACTAAAATTGATGTGTATGCTCCAGCCTTTAATTTTGGTGATTTTGCAAAGCAGCTCATCCATGAAACCGTGGCGGATATAACCGTGGCGGACCAAAGAGGCAATGTAGATAGCATACCAATAGAATTTATTGGAAGATGGTCTCAATATAGAGGCAATTGGCAGTTTGTGATAGAATCGGAGACTTTTGTACAGCCATTGTCAGAAAAGTAACACATGCTCCTATGATTTTAGCCATTGAAAGCAGTTCTTCGGTATGTTCTGTTAGCCTGCAAACTGAATCTGGCCGCATCATTGATCGGTGGATCGACGGACGGGCCGAACATTCAAAAAAATTAGTGCTGTTCATTGCTGAACTCCTAGAAGAGGCTGCAGGATCAATTGAACAGGGGCTTAGTAAGCTGCAGAAAGTGATTATCAGTAATGGGCCTGGATCTTATACAGGTCTTAGAATTGCGGGAAGCGCACTTAGGGGTGTGCTTTTCAATCGAAAAGTGGACGTTTGGGCCGCTTCTACCTTAGCTGGTATTGCCTGCTCAGTCTTTAAAGCACAAGAAGAGTGGCCTTCTTCGGTCATACTAGATCCGGCTTGCATTCGGTCAGACTATGCTGGGATTCAGGTGGCAGGATCGGTCATTCATGCGGTCATTGATGCACGTGGGGGCTTTAGTTACTACCAACCTTTTTCGTTGGAGCAATCGGGGCTAATGGCATTGGCAGATCCAAGAAGAGTGGCGAATTCTATAATCATTTCGGCATTACGTTCCAATGAGCAATCGTTCTTAGTCGGGTCAGGATGGGCTAATTTTACTGAGTCTAAGCCCGTTCAAGAAGAAATGGAAAAACGAACGCAGTTTTTTCATGCAAGAAATCTCCTTACACTGCTTCATTTTCCCTCAAAAATAGGTCTAACATCTGTTTTCATTGATAAGCTCGAACCCTATTACCTAGGCAATAACCAGGTCAATAATTCTCCCATAACCACGCTAAAGGGTTGACGATCAGTGGTCTTGTGTTCGAAAGTATGAGCTGTATGCTTTTAATTCCCTATTGACCCCAATATTCCCTATTTTTATACAATTAAATTGTACAGAACATTATGGCTTGGTTTAAACGCAAAGAAAACAACATTCAAACGGCCACCCCTAAAGAAATGCCGGAAGGGGTTTGGATAAAGGTTCCATCCACGGGTGAGATGATCCATAAAAGAGAACTTGAGCAGCACTTGTATGTAGATCCTGTCAGCGATTATCATTTTAAAATAGGGTCAAAAGAATATTTCGATATACTATTTGAGGGAAGGTACACCGAATTAGGAGCCGACATCCTACCAACGGATCCACTAGATTTCACCGATCGAAAGAAATACATAGACCGACTTGAACAAACCCAGGAAAAAACCGGGCTCACAGACGCGGTTCGAATTGGGACGGGAACTATGAATGGTATCTCGATAGTGGTGGGTTGTATGGATTTTAGTTTTATCGGTGGGAGTATGGGGTCGGTAGTAGGGGAGCGTCTAGGTGTAGCCATCGACTATGCGCGAGAGAAAAAAATACCCCTCATTATCATATCCCAAACTGGGGGCGCCAGAATGATGGAGAGTGTACTAAGTTTAATGCAAATGGCTAAAACATCGGCCAAGTTAGCTCAGTTATCTGAGGCAGGAATCCCTTATGTTTCGTACATGACCAATCCTACTACCGGAGGAGTTACTGCTAGCTATGCTATGCTAGGAGATTTTAATATAGCCGAACCTGGGGCCTTAATTGGTTTTGCTGGTCCACGTGTGATTCGCCAAACCATTGGTCGAGACCTCCCCGATGGATTTCAGACCTCGGAATACTTATTGGATCATGGATTTTTAGATTTTATCGTATCTCGAAAAAACATGAAGGCCAAGCTCACTGAACTGTTTCAACTGCTCGGTTATAACGCTTCCTAGCTCCAATTCGCTTCGTACACAGGCTTTCCGACTAAGAGCTACAAACATAGGCCTAGACCTCACTAACACCGAATAATTATGAGATTCGCAGATTACGCAAAAATTTATGTCACTGCTGGTAAAGGCGGAGATGGGTCTGCGCACTTTAGACGAGAAAAGTATGTCCCAAAAGGTGGTCCTGACGGGGGTGATGGGGGCAAAGGGGGTGATATAGTGTTAGTAGGAAGACATCAGTTAAATACCCTACTGGATTTACGATATAAAAAGTTTATCAAATCTAATAAAGGTGATAATGGATCAGGAAGTCGAAAAACAGGCTCTTCAGGAGCGGATACGCGTTTGGAAGTACCTTTAGGAACCGTTGCATTCGATGCAAATACCAGAGAACGAGTGGGTGAAATCACCGAGGAAGGGCAAGAATTGATTATCGCAAAAGGAGGTAGAGGAGGCTTGGGGAACTGGCATTTTAAAAGTTCTACCCGACAAAGTCCGACCTATGCCCAAGAAGGTAAAGAGGGAGAGGAGAGGACCATTGAGTTAGAGTTGAAACTCATCGCCGATGTTGGATTGGTAGGCTTCCCAAATGCGGGCAAAAGCACGTTATTATCGGTATTATCGGAAGCTAGACCCAAGATTGCCGATTATCCCTTTACCACCCTTGAGCCTAATTTAGGCGTAGTGAGTTTTTCGGATTACCGTAGTTTTGTCATGGCAGACATTCCTGGAATTATTGAAGAAGCGCATAAAGGGAAAGGATTGGGAGCACAGTTTCTACGTCATATTGAACGCAACAATGTGCTCTTATTTGTGTTGAGTGTAGAATCAGATGTTTGTTACGAATACGAGGCACTACTCAATGAATTACAAGCATACCGCAAGGATCTTTTGGATAAACCGAAGATAATTGCCTTATCCAAAATGGATATAAAACAAGACTTTAAGTTAAAAAAAGATTTGCGTTTGCCTACAGATATTCCCGTTATTCCTATTTCATCGGCCACTGGTTATGGCCTGGATCAGTTAAGAGAAGCTTTATGGAAGGGAATACAACATGCAAGAGAGCAAGAACACACAACAAGCACGGAATCCTGAGCAATTCAATCACCTACAACCACTAGGCGGTGTAAAGAAAGGTGACTTGGCCACACTCCTGGCCTTGCAATCCATTAAAGGTTTGGGTAGCAGAAAAGTGGGGTGGTTGCTTTCGCAGCTCGAATCTCCCCGTGACATTTGGAGCGCCCATGATGCCTATTGGGCTAAGGTAAGCGACCCTGAGCAAGCTCCTCACTGGCAAACAGCTATCCGAGAGGGTGATATTCGGGCCATTCGCTCGTTTAATAATTGGAATGGGGTCGATAAAGTCCTTCGGCAGACTCGAGAGATGGGTTTTCTACTCGTGCCTTATCACACCCCAGCGCTACAAGCTCATCTGGGTCAAATATCCGATCCACCTATCGTACTATGGGCTAAGGGCGATCTGGGTCTATTACTCAAGCCTATGATTGGAATTGTAGGAACCCGTCGCCCATCTTCCTATGCCCACCGTCATACCCAGAGAATTACCCTAGAATTAGCTCAAAAAGGCTTTGTGATCGTGAGTGGATTAGCCCGAGGTATCGATGGTCTAGCTCATTCCGAATGTCTGCGGCATCAGTTACCTACCGTTGCCGTCATGGGTTCCGGACTAGACCGAATATACCCTAGTGAACACAAAAATATGGCCGAAATTATCGGCTCGAAGGGTGGTTTATTACTCTCAGAATATCCTCCTGGAACTCCTCCTAGCTCTCATCATTTTCCTCAACGAAATCGAATAATTTCGGGTCTGAGCCAGGGTATTATTGTGATGGAATCCGGGTTGATGGGAGGGAGTATGCACACCGCTAATACCGGATTAAATCAAGGCCGTGAAGTGGCGGTATTACCCCATAGTTTGGACAATCCAAAAGGAGCTGGAAATATTTCTCTTGTGGTTGATGGTGCTGCAGGCCTATTTACGACAGTAGAGGCCTTTATCGAACGACTTCCCCCGTCCGGTCTTCTACCCGAGATACCCTTTATCTACCAAGAGGATGAACGATCATAAAAGCCTAAACACCTAAATCGGCCAGGATTGCATCAACCCGCTGCTCCAGAACCCCCTCGATTCGCCGAAATTCTGACGCACTCACCAGCTGGGTATTCACCGAGCAATAAAACTTAATCTTAGGTTCGGTACCTGAAGGACGAGCGGATACAACCGATCCATCCTCGGTAATAAATTGCAACACATTTGAGCTAGGAAAATCCATGCGTTCCACCGATTCATCCACTAAATTTTTAGCCTCACCACTTGCGTAGTCTTTCACTTGTACCACTCTAGAACCACCCAGATGAGAGGGAGGCGTTGTCCGGTATCCAGCCATCATAGCTTGAATTTCTTCGGCACCTGCCTTTCCTTTTTTAGTCACAGAAACCAACCGTTCCCTATAAAAACCATGCTCCACATACAAGTTTATGAGAGCCTCATACAAGCTAGATCCCTGATCCTTATAATAAGCTGCCATTTCAGCAATCATCACAGCCGAAACCACCGCATCCTTATCGCGAACGTGATCTCCAACTAAATAGCCATAACTTTCTTCCCCACCTACAATAAACTGTTCTTTGCCTTCCAGCGATGTCATAAGCGAGCCAATAAACTTGAAACCAGTGAGGGTATTGTAGCACTTTACGCCATAATGAGCCGCGATTGCATCCATAAGTTGAGTGGTCACTATGGTCTTTACGATATATTCGTTACCGGCAAAGCCCTTGGTATTTTTCCAGGCTTCGAGCATGTATCCAATAAGTAAACTTCCCGTCATATTCCCATTGAGAAGAACCCATTCTCCCTCGGTATTCTTAACGGCTATGCCAATTCGGTCAGCATCTGGATCCGTTGCCATAACCAACTCCGCATCATTTTTTTTAGCCGTTTCTATAGCCATAGAAAGGGCTTCTTGTTCCTCAGGATTGGGATAAACAACGGTTGGGAAGTTACCATCCACCACCATTTGCTCCTCGACCAGTTGCACATTAGTAAAACCAAAAGCCTCTAAAGCTGGGGGTACCAAGACACCCGCCGTGCCATGAATAGGTGAGAAAACAATACTCAGGTCATGTTGGCGCTTGATGGCCTCTTTAGAAAGTGATAACTGGACTAATTCATCTATGTAGGGGGTATCTACATCTTCTCCAATAGGTTGAATGAGCTCAGAATTTGCCGTGAACCGTACCTCATCGATCGAGCTGATTAAACGAACTTCGTCCATTACTTCACGGTCATATGGGGCCACCAATTGTCCCCCATCTGCCCCATACGCTTTAAATCCATTGTATTCTTTGGGATTATGCGAGGCCGTAAGAACCACTCCGCTTTGGCAACCTAAGCGTCGAACGGCATAAGAAAGTTCTGGTGTGGGTCGTAAGGACTCAAAAAAGTAGACCTTAATGCCATTTGCAGAGAAGACATCCGCAACTATTTGAGCAAGGCTATCCGAATTATTACGGCAATCGTAGGCTATGGCTACTTTAATCTGTTCATTTGGATAGGTTTTGTTAAGAAAATTACTGAGCCCTTGAGTAGCAGTACCAAAGGTGTATTTATTCACTCGATTACTGCCAATACCCATAATACCACGGAGTCCCCCAGTACCAAACTCTAAGTCTTTGTAAAAACTATCGGTAAGTTCTTCGATCTTTTTTTCATTAATCCACTGCCTTATTTCTTCTTTAGTCGCTGAATCATAGGAACCATCAAGCCATTTTTGAATGTTTGTTATTGTTGTTGAATCAAGTTGATTTTCGATGGAAGCTAAACTGGAAGAGTTAGAAGTCATGGGCTTGTTATTAGTGGCAAATCTTATTGGCAATGGAAAGTATTTTACTCAAATAAAATAATAAAAAGGATAGTAAAACGAGTTCGTATATTCCACTATGTTTATGGTCCAACATACTTTATTATCTGACGAGATAGCCCACGCCCGTTTTGCATGTGATATTTCACGTTGCAAAGGAGCTTGTTGTGTGGTTGGGGATGCTGGTGCACCTGTGTCCAAAAAAGAAGTAGCCGTGCTCAATAAGGCATACTCACAGCTCAAGGATGGGTTGAGTTCTGAGGCGCGGGATACGGTCTCAGCTAAAGGCTTGGTTCAGGAATCAGCGGATCAAAAGCTTGAGTTATCCTGTGTGTCCACAGGGGAGTGTGTGTTTGTTCAGTACACTGATAAGGGAGTTGCTACCTGTGCTATACAACATGCGTATTATAAGGGTGAATTTGATTGGGAGAAACCCATTAGTTGTCACCTTTATCCCTTGCGTATAAAAAAGCTTAGTGGCATAGAATGGATTAATTATGAGTATATTCCATCGCTATGTTCGGCTGCGTGTGATCGGGCGGAAAAAGAAGGAATCTATCTTGCAGATTTCTTAAAAAAACCATTGATTCGTAGGTATGGTGAAGCTTGGTATGAAGAGTTTATTGCTGCCTGTGAACATATTCGAGCGATGAAAGTGGAGTATTCGAAGAGTTCGCGAAATGAATCAACCAGTTGGAGTTCGCGAAATGAATCAAATAGTGAGGGGTCACGAAATGAATCAACCAGTTGGGAATTACCTGAAAAAGCAGGCTCGGAGGACACTGGAAAAGGGAATAACAATGCGGCGCCTACTAAGTAAAAAAGGCAAAAGAGAACGAATCAGGGTCTAAATTTATCACAGCGTACATGCTAAGGAATCAACAAAACTTAGGGCAACGATTACAGCAGGGAATGCAGCAAAAGCTCTCTCCCCAGCAATTACAATACATTAAACTACTCCAGTTAACCACGCAGGGCCTGGAGCAGCGTATTAAAGAAGAGATAGAAATCAACCCTATTTTAGAACAAGTACAAAGCGAAGAAGAGTGGGATAGGTCCGAACAGGAACGCATGGAATCTTCCTCCTTGGATAGCCCGGATATGGATTTTTCGGGAGAGGCAACCAAGAGCTCGGAAAAAGGCTTAGAAAGCTTAGAAGAGCATACCGTAGATTGGGATACCTATCAGGATAACACCGAATATGACGGGGAGAGCTATACCTATGCGAATGTATCACATGAAGAGTTTGGTGATATGCCTGATCCCTATCACTCTACCTTGCTTGAAGATTTAGAGCAGCAAGTTAGTCTGTTAGATTTAGCCGAAGAAGAGCAATTAATTGCCGATCAAATTCTTGGGTCATTGGATGAAGATGGATATTTCAGAAGAGAAGCCATCGCCATCGCAGATAATATCGCCTTTAATCACGGGGTCTATGTAGATGAGGAGGATGTGGAGGTGGTTCGTCGAAAAATCCAGCGACTGGATCCATTGGGCATTGCCTCAACGGACTTGCAAGACTGTTTACAGGTCCAACTAAGTTATTCTGATGCAAATATGCCGGGTAAAAAATTAGCCCTGCGCATTGTTAAAGAAGCATGGAAACTTTTTGAAAAAAAGCACTTCGAAAAGATAATGAGTCGATTTGAACTGAATGAAGAAGAGTTAAAAGAAGCCTTTAATGCTATACGGCGTATGGATCCTAAACCAGGTGCCGTCCAAAATGAGGATGAACACAATAACCAGTATATCGACCCAGATTTTGAGGTATACTGGGAATCCAATGACCATCAGGCATCTAAAACAGGTGAGTTTGTCATCAAAATAAATCAGCGAAATTCACCTCAGCTGCGTATTTCACCGGATTATGAGGATATGTGGTCGAATATTAAAGCTAAAACAGAAGGTCCTGACCCTCAAACGCAACAGTTTCTAAAAACTAAGTTAGATTCTGCACAATGGTTTATTGAGTCGATTAAACAACGGCAACGAACCTTAATGAACACCATGAAAACCATCGTCGCTTTGCAGGAAGATTTTTTCAAATATGGTGAGGCCTTACGGCCGATGATTTTGAAAGATATAGCCGAGCGTATTGGGATGGATATTTCAACTATTTCTAGGGTGGTTAACGGAAAATACGTACAAACACATTTTGGGGTATATGAACTAAAATATTTCTTCAATGAAGGCCTGGTAACTGAGTCAGGTGAAGAAGTATCCAACAGAGAAATAAAGAATCTTCTCCAAAAAATCATTGATCTCGAAGACAAGAAAAACCCTCTAAGTGACCAAGCTCTTGCCGATGCCCTTAAACAAGAAGGGTATGTAGTAGCAAGAAGGACGGTGAGTAAATATCGTGAGCAGTTAAATGAGCCTGTTGCTAGGCTTCGCAAGCAAATTATTTGATGTCTCTCGTCTATAGATCACTCCTTAGCTGCATTAACCAGGCCCTTAGCTGCATTAACCAGGCCCATAGCTGCATCAACCAGGCCCATAGCTGCATCAACCAGGGGAGAGGGTATCCCAGAGTAGTTCGAGCTCACCGATAAGGCGTGCACGTAAACTTTTGGCTTCTATCGATAAGGACTCTTGGGCTATACGATACTCTTTTTTTCCTGCTTCTGTCTCGATTTTAATAGGATTGAGTCCCATATAACTCAAGTCGTAGGGACTTGCCCTCATATCGATGTGCCGCGCTTTATAGGCCAGTTTAAAGGCCTCTAGAATGAGCTCACTAGATACCCAAGGATAAAATTTATACGCCCATTTATAGACATCCATGTTGGTATGAATGCAGCCTGGTTGTTCGGATTCGGCAAACACCTCGCGACTGAGGGAATGCCGATTTAGTGGCTGTGCCTGGGGCGTAAAAAAACGGAAAGCATCAAAGTGGGTACATAATAAATGATGGCTATCTACAATTTCCGCAATCTTTTCGTGGCTAAATCTTAAAGAGACCTGATTGTGCCTAGGCTCATGAGATCGGTAGACCATCGCCCATTCATGCAGTCCAAAGCAGCCAAATTGGGGTCTTTTATCTTGTGTGTTATGGAGCAATTTGATCACCCATGCAAGTGATGAGAGTCGTTTCTCGGGGAAGAGTTTGGGGTCTAAGTAGGCCATATCATGGGCCAAATAAAGTTCACTTAGGGCCGGTAGATAACCAGGTAATCCACCATCTTCATCTGTAGTGTGCGTAGCGGTGTTAGCAACAGAATTTAAGTTTGTATCCAATGCTAAAAATAGTCCTACTCCGGGTGACCAATTTCGTAGTTTACTTGGTCGAAAATGATAATATTCAAAAAGGAAATCGAGTACGGGCTGCTTTTGATGTCGAGATCTATTCTCTAAATATTGTGAAAGAAGGGCGTCTGTGCGCTGTTCATGGGCTTTTTTTCTTCGAGTCCACTCCTCAAAAGAAAGTATATGTTCAATTTCCAATAGCTCTGTTGCTTCAGTACATTGTATGCGATTTTTTTGCATAGAGAAAGATAACAAAATCGAAGGATCAACGAAGAATAAACTCCCTATCATATACAACTTAAAGAGCAGTGTTGTGGCTATAATCAAGTTTATTCAGTGAAAAATTCTCATTAGCTAAATCACTACATTCACAGTACATTGATCCCGATTTTCACCTCAATTTTCACCTCAATGTTGACCCGACAAATAGTCCATTTCATAGCACATCTCCGATGGCCCTACCAAACCCTGCTTTTATCAGGTACGTACGGCCTGTCAATATTGTATGTGCAAGAGCCAGACTTTAGACTTTTTGCACAGTATTTCGTACTCTGGCATCTAGGCTTATATGGAGGGGCAACCGCGTTTAATTCATACTGGGACAAAGACGAGGGACCCATTGGAGGGTTAAAAAACCCACCACCTATGCGACCATGGATGCGGTGGGCCTCTTTTTTCTTGATGATGGTTCCCGCGCCATTTCTAATGTACGATATTGTATCAGATAACTTGCCCATGGTCAGTTTTGCGGTATATGTACTTAGCTTTTTGCTTTTTTGGGCCTATTCCAGTCCATTACTTAGGTGGAAGGGGCATCCTTATCTTAGTGTGCTCGTGATTTTTCTGAGCACAGGAACCAATGGTTTTTTTATGGGCTACTTTTCCAGTAGTGGAATGTCCTTTTCGTTGCTTTCGCTCCTAGCTGCCCTCGGGGTTGCAAGCATACTTGTTAGTTTATATCCTATTTCGCAACTATTTCAGTTAGAAGAAGACCGTAATAGAGGGGATCGCACCCTTGCTTTACAAATCGGGGTAAAAGGAGTCCGTACCTATTATATGTATACCTATTCCTTTGGATCCATACTCGTGGGTGCCAGCTTGTCGTTTAACCATCTGGGGCTAGCTATATTCTTCATTCTAGCCTCTTTGGGTGGTTTTTTATTAACTTATAGCGTTCTCCACGATCTAATGGGTACCGAAGAAGAGTATAAGCAAGTCATGAGAATCAAATACCTCTCATCCTTTAGCTTTTTACTATATATACTAATCGCCGCTTGGTACGTTCACATTGGCTAGAACTAGGTTATAAGGGTTAAACGCTCGTGCTATTTCACCAAACTCATCGTGCGTGTCGTATTAATGAGCATTTCGCCCCCCAAACTAAAAGCTTGTAATCGATAGAAGTAAGTACCACTTGATAGGCGATCCGCATCAAACAATTGTTCATGACGACCAGCTGAAACAACATTTCCTGAAAGTAATTCAGCTATTTTACGGCCTTGAATGTCGTAAACCTCAAGTTGCACTCTAGCAGGTACCGATAAATTGAATACGATTTGGGTACTCGGGTTAAACGGATTCGGATAGTTGCCTAAGAGTTGAATTTTCTTGTCATGTGTTAAAGGCGCTAGTTCTTCCTCATTGGAAACTTTGAGAGGGACTTCACCCACAAATATTCCTCGACCATGGGTTGCTGCAACTAACAAATCATCGGATTCCCGATAATCTAGATCGGCAATGATAGGGGCTCCCATCGTTTGTAACCCTGTGGGTACCCACTCAGTTTCAGCGCCATTCAACTCATCGGTCATGTATAAACCGATACTAGTACCAGCATAATAATAAGAGCCACCACCATCGGTAGGTGCTATAGCTGCTGCCCGGAAAGAAGGCCCATTTTCTCCCTCCAAATTACCCCCAACAGCGGTCCAGGTACTACCTCCATTAGAGCTATGGAACAAACTTTCAACTTCATAGTTGGATATAACAACCAAGACCTCGTCACCATTTTCTGGGTTAACATGAATATCATGTATATAGGAACCCTCATCCGCATCATTTATAGTAGTCACAGTAAATGTGCTGTCATCTTCCATATCGTCCATTCGGAGAATTTTAGGCTTATCAGAATTTGAACTCCCACCAAGATATAAGCGGGAGGAGGGGCGCCTCTTACTAAAGCTTAGCGCAGTAACCGAATGTCCCGAACCAACAGAGACATGTCGCAGACGGGTCCATCCGTTCATGTTTTCTCCACCGGTATTGCGGGCAAGAGTGGCCATTTCTTTATTCAGAAAAATATGGTTTCCAGAAGGATAGGCAACATAATTTTCGTTAGTTGGGTCAGCCGCAAAGGGATGAATAAACAACTGTCCACTTGCTTCAGACGGAGCAATATAGGACCAATTTGTGGCCTGACCATTTGAATTGTAGTTGTATCGAATAGCAGTCCCACGTTGGGACGAAGTCAAGAAGTAATTCTTACCCATGTAGGCAAAAGATCCGTCTCCAGAGGATACATCAACAGAAGCTGGATGGTTGCCTGCTGTGTTGAAACGGAAATAAGGTGAGCCATTGTCCTGTGTTCCCCCTAAAATCCGAGTATCACCTGAGTCAGGGTGCACACTTACGGTATAAAACTGGGTTACGTTATACCCATCTTCACGTAAACTCCAAGAAACAGGGGTAGCTGTAGCATCAAATGTAACGCTAATTCCACCATCATGAGCACTAAAGGCACGCTTTGGATTATTTGGATCAAAGACTAAATTGTGCTGATCGGCATGATGGTTTTTATAGCCGCTCACATTATTTGCATACGCGTAACCACCCACCCAAACGTCTGGATCGTTGCTGGTATTTATAGGACTTCCAAAGCCATTTTTCGATCGGAATAAATTTGTACCACCAATAAACACGATGTTGTGATTCTCTGGAGATACCACACAAACCAAATTATACCCACCTTGAGGGTTTAATTCACCAACACTACCCCCAAAATTTGGAATATTATCACTTCTGTTAAGAGCGCTAACATAGTTTAGGTCACTGGTCACAAACAAATAAAAACTAAGGCCGTTTGCTCCTCCACCTGTATCGGTGAGCAAGTAAAAAATATCTTCAAACGATGGGGCTACCCCAATCTCAGAGCGATAGTGAGTCGTTGGAAAGTCGTCTGGGGTAATATCCTGCCAATTGGTTCCATTGTCAGTTGAGACATAAACGCCGGGTGTTGAATTTCCTTGACTACTACTAAATCCGCTAGATACCACACCGTACATTTTACCGGTCGATGTGATTTCAATATCGGCATATTGATGTTCGTTTACTCCACCTAAGACTAATGAATAGGTATTGAAGTCATCCGTTGTGCGAAAAATGCCAAAAGCATTGCTTGTAAAAAAGATACTTCCGGTTGTGGGGTTAATTTCGATAGCAGAGATGAAATCAAAGGGGGAGTTGAAACTGTTGTCGGTATCCTCAGTAGAGGCTATCACACTCCAGCTTTCCCCATTATCAGTGGATTTATAGATTCCAGAGCCATAATAAGTTCCACCACCACCTCCGCGGGCATCAGTTGAGCTGTAATATTCTCCTGTTGTATAATACCAGGTGTTAGGTGAGTTGGGATGTTGTACGATATCCGTAACACCTAGATTCTCACCAGGATTTGACTTGAGCGTCCAAGATTTTCCACCGTCGGTACTTTTCCAAATCCCACCCGACGCTCCACCAGCCAATAAAATATTGGAATTACGTTGATCTACAGCCAAACCACGCGTTCGTCCACTAACATCGTAGGGACCTATCTCTGACCAGGCCATATCGTTGATCACTTTGGCTTTAGGAGCTAATTCTTTAGCAAGTTCTTGGCCAAAATTCAGCTCTCTTGAGCGTATTCCCCTTGGAATTTCTTGGCTTACCGGATCTTTAAGTAGGTTAAATAGGTATTCTTGCCGGCCTTCATTAGTCGTAGCACGGTAATCCACCGCTTTATTCATTTTGGGTAAAATAACTGGAGATTCATTGAATAAATCGGTTTTGTTTGCATCGTTACTTGTCCAGAAATTAGGTAGTAACCAAACGGACAATAGTGTTAAGGCGCTTAAGATTAAAAGAATAGCTAGGGAGTATATTTTGTTCATAATAGTACGTATGTGGATCTGAAATGCAGACGGATTTTTTAAGATGCGGCTGTTAATTAGCTAGGATGGTAAATGGCTAATTGCCTATTTCCTATTAGGTATTCCCGCTTTACTTATGTTTACAACTAGAGTTTATATACATAAAAAGATGAAATAGACAAGTGTTTAATGACTTTAGTAACTGGTGTTAAGTAAATATAGATATGAGTATACTGATTTTAGATAAATTTTTTTTTCTGATTTTAATAACGAACCCATTTCATAGTACTTTCGTTTAGAGTGACGTGGACAATACCTATATTTGCCTAAATTGAAAGAAGTAAAAAAAATTCACACATAAGTCACGTTCAGATTCCAACGATAAAAAACCCATTTTTCCCTCATACTCATGTCCAATTCACTAGAGCAATTTAAACACTTTGTAGCCCAGACGAGTGACGCTCCTATAGGCTTAGAAATTGAGCAGGCCGAAGGATCATTTATATATACTAAGCAGGGGCAAAGCTTTGTAGATTTTATCTCTGGAATCGCTGTGAGTAGTTTAGGTCATCGTCACCCAGCCGTTGTATCGGCTATTAAAAAACAAGTGGATAAACACCTTCATGTAATGGTGTATGGAGAGTTTGTTCAAGAGGTGCAGTGGAATTTTGCCAAAGAATTAGTAGAGTTATTGCCGGAGCCATTGGAACAAGTGTATTTGGTGAACAGCGGAACCGAAGCAAATGAAGGGGCGCTTAAGCTAGCAAAAAAATCAACCGGTAGGACAAAATTAGTCGCCTTTCATAACTCCTACCATGGTGACACACACGGTTCGTTAAGTGTAACGGGTCGTAATGTGTACAGAGATCCTTATTTGCCACTGCTTCCAGAAGTAACGTTTTTACATTTTAACCGTATTGAAGATCTTTCCAAGATTGATAGCGAAACAGCAGCGGTCATTGTTGAGCCTATTCAAGGGGAGGGAGGGGTAATAGCGGCTCATCTCAATTGGTTACAGGCGTTAAGAAAGCGCTGCACCGAAGTGGGTTCGGTGTTAATTTTTGATGAAATTCAATCCGGTTTTGCACGAACAGGCCGTTTTTTTGCTTTTGAACATTACCAAGTAGTTCCTGATGTTTTATGCTTGGCAAAGGCCATGTCAGGAGGAATGCCCATGGGGGCTTTTGTGTCTTCACGGGAGCATTTCAAAAGCTTTATGTATGACCCGCCTCTCAATCACGTCACTACCTTTGGGGGGCACCCGGTAAGTGCGGCGGCGGCCTTGGCCAATCTAAGAGTGTTAAAACAAGGTAACTATGTGGCTAAAGCTAGGGTAATTGAGGAGTATGCACGAGCTATTTTGACGGGCCCAGGTATTGTTGAATTAAGGGGTATGGGGGCAATGTTAGGACTTGAATTACGCGACCGCTCATTGACCCAGAGAGTGGTAGAGCGCTGTTTTGATCAAGGTATATTATTGGGTTGGACCCTGCATTCAAATACTCTCATTCGGCTTGCGCCCCCATTAACCATACCCATAAACCTGTTAGTCAAAACATTAGAATCAATTAAAGAAGCAATTGAAGTAGCAGTTGATGAAACGGTAGATGAAACAGCTGAAGATTCGCTAACATCAACTCATTAGTTAACCCATCATTAAGATGCCTACAACCTATCTTCCTCCCCTAAAGAGTATAAATCCGGCGACCCTGGAATGGGTAAACGAATATCAACAGCATAGTGAGCAGGACATAGAAAAACGATTGGCTGGTCTTCAGGTAGCCCAAAAAGATTGGAGCAGAACAAGTTTTGCCCAACGAAAAGCGTGTATGCATAAACTGGCTAAGGACTTGGTAAAAATGGAGCACCATGCCGCACACACAATGGCTCTAGAGATGGGGAAACCTTGGGCACAAGGTATCAGGGAGATTTCTAAATGTGCGTGGCTTTCTAGTTGGTTTGCCGATTCTGCAGAGGCATACCTTGATGCGGAAATAATACCCACTGAATTTCAACGTTCTTATGTTCAATTTGAGCCAATTGGAAATATTCTGGCTATAATGCCTTGGAATTTCCCTTTTTGGCAGGTTTTTCGATGTGCCGTACCAGCAATAATGGCGGGTAATGGTGTTGTGTTAAAACATGCCCCAAGTACCCAAGGTTGTGCAGAGATTATTGAACAGCTATTTTTGGAGGCAGGATTCCCGGAGGGATTATTGGTGCATATTAAAGTTGATAACAGTAGAGTTAAGGCCTTAATAGCTCATCCTGCGGTGAATATGATCACATTCACCGGGAGTACGGAGGCAGGTCGGGTAGTGGCTAAACAAGCAGCTGAATATCTCAAGCCGAGTGTGTTGGAATTGGGTGGAAGTGATCCTTATCTAGTATTTGACGATGCTGTGGTCAAAAATGCGGTTGAAAAGTGTGCACAATCCAGATGGTTAAATACCGGTCAGTCATGTATAGCAGCTAAGCGAATTATAGTGTTGGACGCTATTTTCGATGAATTTATGACCCAATTTTTGACTTTTGCGCGTCAATATAGTTTCACAAATCCTTCAAATCGCTCTACCGAGGGTTTTTTTGTGGGACCAATGGCGCGAATTGATCTCAGAGATCAACTCGCCAAACAGGTAGACGATTCCATTGATTTAGGGGCCTATTGTGAACTAGGTGGGCAAATTCCTGAAGCTAAGGGTGCCTACTACCCTGTGACCGTTTTATCAAATGTTAGCCCAGGTATGCCAGCCTTTGATCAAGAATTATTTGGTCCAGTAGCCGCCATCATTCGAGCCAAAGATGATCACCAAGCCATTACTTTAGCGAATACTACCACCTACGGCCTAGGGGCAGCGATTTTTACCGAATCCGCATCTCGAATAACACAATATCCCACCTTACTGCAGGCAGGAAACATAGCTATCAACGACATGGTAAAATCGGACCCTCGTCTTCCTTTTGGAGGATATAATGACTCGGGTTGGGGTAAAGAACTCGGGTTGCAGGGAATTAGAGCGTTTACACGAACTCAAACGGTCGTAGAGCCTTAGTAAATCTCACTTTCTACTGCAGTTTAGACCAGGTAGTTTGTTCCTGTAGCTTTATTTCGTCTTCCTTTATTTCGGCTTCCTCTTGTTTCGGCCTCCTTTTTATCCTAAGAACGTTAAACGGTAGGCATCAACAACTCTATGAAAAAAGAAAACACAGAATTAATTTTCTCTTAACATAAATTAGCGTAATTTATTTACAAATATTAAATTATATCATTCGATATTTACAAATGGTAAAAAAATCGCGTATTGCTATCATGGAAGAGACTCTCAAACCATTATCGTTTGAAGAGATACCAGTTCCAACCTTACAAGAGGGCGAAATACTAGTTCGCAATACTTTCGCCACCCTTTGTAAAAGTGATATAAATACCTTCATTGGAAAGAGACAAGAAAAAACACCTACCATATTAGGTCATGAAATCGTTGGTCAGATTGTGGAGTGTTCGCCTAATGCTCCAAAATCTGATGAAAAAGGCAATCTGCTTTCCATTGGGGATCGTATAACTTGGGGAATTTTTGCTAGTAATCCAGACGATCCATTATCCAAGCGAGGAATCCCTCAAAAAGCGGCAGATTTATTCAAGTACGGCCACGAACAGCATAACAAAGAAAGCACCTTACACGGGGGATTGGCCGAGTACACCATTTTGAGAAAAAATACCCCTATAGTTTGCTTACCCGATACGATTGATGACCCTTTAGCGGCCATTATTAACTGTTCGGTAGCCACGGTGTCAGGAGCCTTTCGGTTAGCAGAAGATATTCAGGACAAACGGGTGCTTGTTATAGGTACTGGAATGTTGGGAATCGTTGCTTGTGCTATGGCAAGTCTAAAGGGAGCTCGACAGGTTATAGGATTGGATATTAATGATGCACGATTAGAAAAAGCGTTGAATTTTGGGGCAACCCATGTGTACAATGGTCAAGAGCATTGGGATCAAAAGCTAAAAGAGGATACAGGTACTGCTTTTCCGGTAGATTTAGTTTTTGATTTTAGCGGAGTTCCCGAGGCATTGGAGCGTAGTTTAAATCTATTGGATATCGGTGGTACGGCTATTTGGGTAGGAGGTACCTTCCCTCAACGCGATATGACCATTAATGCCGAACACATCATCCGTCGACTTATCACCATAAAAGGGCTTCATAACTATAATCGCACAGATTTGGTCACTGCTGTTGAATTTATTGACCAGGCACAGCACCATTTCCCATTTAAAGACCTTATCTATACTCAAGGATCCTTGGATAAAGTAAATGAGGCTTTTCAAACCGCAATCAATGACCAGCCATTTAGAGTGGGCTTGGTCTGCTAAACTAACACAACCGCATGAACCATTCTATAGAATTAGTCGTATTTGATCTTTCCGGTACCACCGTAGAAGATGATAATGCCGTAGCTAAAAGTCTTTATACCGCAGCCCAAGAGTTTAATTTAGATGTAAGCCTGGAAGATTTTGAAAAAACCATTGGGACCAACAAAATCCATCTATATCAATACATGATAGCCAAAACCCAAGGTAAAGATTTAACCATAGAGGATTTCGAGAAATATGATTTTCCAGAGATTCTAGAAGAAGCGATGGAGATATTTGAGCGCTATTCTGTTATTATGATCGACTATTATCGTAACCATGTTAATGCTATGCCAGGGGCCGAGGAAGTGTTTGAATGGTTACATGAAAGAGGGATAAAAGTAGCTACAGATACAGGATTTCACCGGGATGTCACCAATGCGATTATGGAGGGACTCCAATGGAAGGAAAAAGGATTAATTGACTTGGCAGTTGATGTGGAGAGTACGAATGGGGTTGGTCGCCCCGCTCCATACATGGTATTTCATGCCATGCAGAAACTAGATATTCAAAGTGTGCATGGAGTGGTAAAAATAGGGGATACCCCAGCTGATTTGTTATCAGGTAAAAATGCAGGCTGTGGGGCAAACATAGGAGTTTTGAGTGGAGCAAACTCAGCTGAAGTGCTAGGTAAATATCATCATACTCACATTTTGCCGAGCGTGCGCGAGCTGCCAGCCTTGCTAGAAAGTGAGTATCGAGTCAGCAAATAATCACACTGTCCGATTAAAAAAACTACCTATTAAACCGATTCCAAAGCCTGCATCACAAGTTGCAACTGTTCGGCATCATGGATTTTTTTCTGCCCAGCAGCCGGTGATGCAGAAGCTTGCCTTCCAGCATATCGAAGCTTTTGACCTTTAGCTAAAATCTGTTGAATACGATCGGAAACAAAAAACCAGGCACCCATATTCTTGGGCTCTTCTTGGCACCATACAATATCTTTCGCCGCTTTAAAGCTTTTTAGATATTGTTGAATATCATGGTCTGGAAATGGATAGAGCTGCTCTACTCGCACTAAGGCCACATTATTGATTTCCAGTTCTTCAGTTTGTTGTATTAAATCATAGTACACCTTGCCGGAGCAGAGTACTACACGTTCAATGGCTGAGGTGTCTTGAATACGTTCATCTTCTAAGAATGGTCGAAAATAGCCGTCCGCTAATGCATCCACATTTGAAACCGCTCTGGGATGTCGTAGAAGGCTTTTTGGACTCATAAGAATCCCTGGCTTTTTGTGTTCTTGCAAGCATTGCTTACGCAACATATGATAATACTGTGCAGGAGTGGTCAGATTGAATACCTGCATATTGTCTTCGGCGCAGAGCTGTAAAAAGCGCTCTAGCCGAGCCGAAGAATGTTCTGGCCCTTGACCTTCATAGCCATGGGGTAAGTTCATCAAAAGAGAGGAGGTCTGCCCCCATTTCACTTCACTTGAAGAAATAAACTGGTCGATAATAATTTGCGCACCATTGGCAAAGTCACCAAATTGTGCTTCCCAAATTACCAATGCATCCTTTTTTACTGCTGAATAACCAAACTCAAAGCCTAATGCCGCATATTCACTCAACAGTGAATTGTGCACGTGGAACCTACCTTGCCCCTCTGTTAGATGATTCAAAGGAGTAAAGGTTTGATCGGTAATAGTCCCATGGAGTACAGCATGACGGTGAGAAAAAGTCCCTCTTTCCACATCCTGTCCCGTTACTCGGACGGTTCTACCAGCGGTGAGCAGGGACCCAAAGGCCAAAGCTTCTGCGAAGCCCCAATCTATTTTCTTTTCGTTCTTTTGAACTATTTCCGCTCGTTTTGCTAGTTGACGTAGTAGTTTAGGGTTGGCGTCAAAATCTTTTGGAACCGTATTTATTTTAACAGCAATCTCCTCCAGTTTGTCCCTTGAGAAGGTGGTATCTGGAAATACGTTTCGATTTTTTTGAACACTTTCCTTGCGGTCTATGAGTTCGTTTGTAACCTCCAAATGAGGGATTTTCTTGGCATCTTCAAAGGCGGCCATTAATAATTCATCGAACTCATCAAAAATTTGCTGAGTCTCCTCGGTAGTGAGCTCTTGATGTTTAACCAACCATTCGGTGTATAAATCTCGTACCGTCTTGTGATCATTGATCTCTTTGTACATACCTGGCTGCGTAAAAGCAGGCTCATCTCCTTCATTGTGCCCATGTTTACGATAACCAATCAGATCTATAATAACATCCTTGCCAAATTTTTGACGGTACTCAAGTGCCATTTGAATCGCATGAACAGCCGCTTCAGGATGGTCACCATTTATGTGAAAAATAGGGGCAAGTACAGATTTAGCTAAATCCGTAGCATATTCGGTACTTCTGCCATCACTAGGTAGGGTGGTAAAACCTATTTGGTTGTTGATGATGATATGAACCGTTCCACCGGTTTTATAGCCTTCTAATAGGGACATATTTAGCGTTTCAGCCACTACACCTTGTCCAGCGAATGCTGCATCACCATGCATAAGTACAGGTATTATCTTCTTCTGGGCATCCTCAGCTTCATGATGATCTTGCACGGCGCGAGAAGCTCCCTCAACCACCGGATTTACTGCCTCTAAATGGGATGGGTTAGGCATTAGCTCGATCTCGATTTGCTTTTCAGACGCAGTCACATGGGTGCCTTTGGCGCCTAGGTGGTACTTAACATCGCCAGAACCTTGAATGGTATCTGGATCTACGTTGCCTTCGAACTCGGCAAACACCCGGTGATAGGGTTTGTTCATTATATTAACCAACATATTCAAACGACCGCGATGGGCCATACCCATGAATACCTTTTCTACATCATAATCTCCAGCTTTCTCCAATAAGAAATGCATCATGGGAATCAACGTGTCATTCCCTTCTAATGAGAAACGTTTGTGACCAATGTATTTTTTATGCAGAAACTCTTCAAAGGCCATGGCCTGGTTAAGTTTTGATAGAATCTGTTTTTTATCATCCTTTGTTAGTACAGCCTCATTAAGGGAAGACTCCATGCGTTCACGTAACCATTTCCGCTCCTCTAAATCGAGCAAATGCATGTAATCTGCACCAATCTGCTCACAATAAGTATCCCGTAAAAGCTTTATGATGACGCGCAAAGTAGCTTGACGTTTACCACCTAGCCCACCACAATAAAATTCTCTATCTAAATCCCAAACCGATAAACCATAATAGGCCAGATCAAGCTCAGGATTGTATCCTGGTTCTTTTTCTAATGGATCCAAGTTAGCCAGTACGTGGCCACGCATACGATACATATTAATAAGTCTCCAAACACCAATGGTCCGGCGATCCTCTTCTAGTGTATTACCGCCACCATTGAAGGGGCCCGAATAAAAATCTTCCCCGTATGGAATGGGGTCATATGGGATTTCTAGATCAGAAAAAATAGAATCATAAAAATCGGCTTGTCCACTCAGTAAATGATTTACCTCGTTCAAAAAAGCACCAGATTCGGCCCCTTGTATAATTCGATGATCATAGGTACAGGTCATAGACATAACCTTAGATATGCCGAGCTGATTCAGCACGTCTTTGGACATATTCTGAAACTCGGCAGGGTAGTCAATCGCCCCAGTTGCAATGATTGCACCTTGACCAGGCATGAGTCGAGGAACAGATGATACGGTTCCAAGTGTGCCAGGATTGGTAACCGATATGGTAGTACCTTGGTAATCCTCTATTTGAAGTTTACCATTACGTGCTTTGTTAACGAGTTCAGCAAACGCGTATAAGAACTCCTTAAAGTTCATTTTATCCACACCTTTGATATTCGGAACAACCAAATTACGACTCCCATCTTTATTTGGTAAATCAACCGCAACACCTAGGTTAATCTGCTCAGGAACTACTCGATAGTGGACCTTACCATCTTTATGATAGGTATGATTGATGGTCGGAAACTTTTTAATTGCTTGAATAACTGCCCAGCATATGAAGTGGGTAAACGAAGCCTTCGGTTCATTTCTTTTTACCAAATGCCGATTGATGATGGTCCGGTCTTCTATCATCATCTTCACAGGAAGCACTCTCAATGAAGTAGCCGTTGGTACTTCTAGGCTAGCATCCATGTTTTCTACTATTTTTGTAGCAACGCCTTTGATTTTTTGTAGCTCACCCGCTGGTGCTGGGTTTTTAGCTTTTGCAACTGCTTCTGAGGATACGGGCTTTATGGCGGTATCAGAGCTAGCATTGGTCGTCACCGAATCCTGATCGGTTTCCGTACTATTTGGCATGCTTGTTCCATTACTCTCAACGCCATTTAGTTCATCAAAATAACGTTTCCAGTGCGTAGGAACTGAATTAGGGGATTTCTGATACTGCTCGTATAACTCTTCTACTAGTGCTGAATTTGGGCCGAACGCGGCTTCTAATGATTTCAAGGTGGGATTAACTAAGTGGGTTGAACAATTGTATAGACATACATCAGGCTACTAAGAACCTATCTATTATCGACGTAAATTAAGCAGATGTAAGTAAAAAAGCACTCAAACATTCGTTTAATCTACAGCTTATTCCCACTTTAAACTGGCTTAATCTAAATGTATATTCCATGTTAATCAAATTGATGAACCCTTGCGGTTATCATGCCTTTTTAACTTTCTAAATCAGCTATCTACCTACATGAAATCAACGGAGAAAAAGACTACTGGAGCCGAAGAAATACACTGGAATCTGGGTGATTTGTATGCGGGAATCGATGACCCGGTATTTGTGATTGACCAGGAAAAAGTACTAGATAGAGCGCAGTCATTTGCAACACAATATCGGGGTCGAATTGCGGAATTGGATGCTACAGAGTTCCTTGCTCTACTCAAAGAATACGAGGCTATCCAAGATGTGGCTGGTAAAATCGGATCCTTTGCCTATTTGTTGTGGAGTACTAATACTCAAGATGCTGCCTATGGAAAAACCGTACAGTCCACTAACGAGTTAGGCTCCAAATTAAGTCAATTAATGGTGTTTTTCCGGGTAGAATGGTTAGCCCTCGACGAGGAGCACGCCCAACAGCTGATCAATGACCCAGTTTTAGCGAAGTATACCCACTATTTAGAGTCATCACGGTCATACAAGCCCTATTCACTTAGCGAAGAGCAAGAGCAAATACTTTCAGCTAAAAGCGTAACTGGGCAGAGCGCATGGGTGCGCTATTTTGACGAGACCTTGGGCTCAGCAACCTTTCATTATGATGGGGAAGAAAAATCAGAGCAAGAAGTCTTGAGTCTTTTGCATGATCCCAATAGGGAGGTTCGCAGAGAGGCACATGCCTCATTATCGAATGGATTTAACAAACTTTCTCGAAGTTTGACCTTCATATTCAACACATTGTTAGCCGATAAAGCAACCAACGATGAATTGCGTGGCTACCCATCATGGATTCATGCGCGTAATTTATCAAATGAAACCGATAAAGAAACAGTGGATGCCCTTGTACAGGCGGTGACGGGTCATTATACATGGGCACAGCGATATTATACCCTTAAATCGAAGCTATTAGGGATAGATGATTTTAAAGATTACGATCGATATGCTCCTTTAAAAAAGACAGAGACTACGGTTTCATGGGAGCAAGCACGTTCGATGGTGTTGGATGCGTATGGTGAATTCAGTCCTAAGATGTCAAATATTGCCGCGCGTTTCTTTGACGAACAATGGATCGATGCTGCTATACAACCAGGCAAAAGAGGGGGCGCCTATTCGGCAGGAACCGTTCCATCTGTCCATCCATATGTGTTTATGAACTATGATGGCAGACTGCGTGATGTACAAACCTTAGCCCACGAATTGGGTCATGGTGTACATCAATACCTATCCAGAAAACAAGGAGCCCTCCAAGCCAGCACTCCCTTAACCACCGCCGAAACGGCCTCGGTATTTGGTGAAATGCTGGTATTCCAACGCCTATTAAAGCAGCTGGACGATCCAATGGAGGAACTAGCCTTGTTAATGGGTAAAATTGATGACACCATCGCGACTGTATTTCGGCAAATTTCCATGAATCGATTCGAAGAAGCCATGCATACAGCGCGGCGAGAAGAGGGAGAACTCACTACGGAGCGGTTTTCTGAACTTTGGAACACTGAGCAAGAAAAACTCTATGGAACCTCAGTTGAATTGACTCCGGAATACCGTCATTGGTGGTGTTACATTCCCCATTTCTTGCACACGCCTGGATATGTCTATGCCTATGCTTTTGGTGAGTTACTGGTGCTGGCATTATATGAGGAGTATCAACGCAAACCGGAAGGCTTTGCAGATCGTTATTTATCCTTGTTGGAAGCGGGGGGGTCTGAGTGGCCGCATGAACTCATTGCTCGTATGGGGCTGGATATACAAGACCCTCAATTCTGGCAAAAAGGATTAGCTTCTTTTGAGCGCATGATACTCCGAGCGGAGGAGTTATATGCACAGGTGCAAAATCAATAGCAAAATAAAGAGGTGAATGTGAGTCTTTAAGACACTATCTTTAGCAAAATTACCCCTACATGAGTTTAGACCGTCAAGAAAAAGCATTACGTGAATTCAAGCAAATAATTGCTGATTTAGTGCATTTACTACGCGCTTCAACTGGGTCTCAGTTAGCCTATATGTGCTGGGTTAACCAATCCAGACAGCAGTTTGTTTGGGAAACCCACAGTACTCGCCTAAGTAATGTTATGTTCAAAGACCGGGTAAACTTTCACCATCATTTCCTCGACGACTACAAGGAGCTTGATGAGCTCATTAAGCTGCGCATTGGAGAGGATATTTCAAAAGCCAAATTGGGGCATTATTTCAGTGTGGTACACGCAAAAAGTATGCTGATCATCCCTTTCATAAACAAAGGGGAGACGGTTGGGCTTACGGTGCTTGAATCAGATCAAGACTTGGACGAAGAGGCCTTACTCGATGCTATCTATTCCTACAATAATGCGATGGTAAATGTGCTGGATACCTACCTTGAGGTCGTAGATTTGCACGAGCAGCAAAAGGAATGGGAAGAATACGAGGAATCCTTGGCTAACGTACATTCACGTTTGAATAAAGTGGAAGTGATCACCACTTGTTTAGACGAAATGCAATTTTTATTACCAAATGGAGGGGTAAGTTTTCTTTGTGCCGCCATGGATCAATGGACCCTTGCACTGAATGCCAAATTTGCAAAAAATGCACCTTATGTGGGGCTAGGAGTGGATGATAAGAGTAGTGTACGAGACGCGCTGGAGAGAGGAATCCCTGTGTTTAATATGCACTTTAACTCAAACCCTAAGTTGATTTCTGCCTATGAAACCAGAACCGAAGGTGCCAGCTATGTGTTGCCATTATTAGTCCATGATCGTCGTCAGGGAGCCTTTATTGCCTATGACAAAGATCCACTCAGTTTCAAAGAATCCACCAAGCATAAATTAGCCAATTTGGCGCGGGTTGCATCGCTTCAATTACAAAGCAATACGCGTAAATCCTCCATGGACGAAGATATTTTTACTGAAAAATATCAAGCTTTGGTCACAGAACTCTGGGAAAAATCGGTGGAGCATGAATTATACCGTTTACGCTCCGAGCCCGATCGTCATACCTGGATGGGGCTCGTGACGTTGGAGAATCTTTCCTCATTTCGTACCCGTTTTCGAATGGAAGAACTTCAACGAATGCAACGAGACATTGTACGCTTTTTGAATCCCTACCGATTTCAACAGAAAGGATATATCGGATTTCAGTCGGATTATGTCTACAGTTTTATGCTTCAAAGCAACAAAGAATCAGCACTGGAAGAATGGGTAGAGCAGATTCGTAACAAAGTTGCTCATGGATTAAAATTGAGTTCAGGAATGAACATAACTGTTTCCTTTAAATTTGGTGCGGTAAAATTAACTACCGAATACCCTAACGCATACGAAGTACTAAGTGTAGCCAAGCAGCAACTTGCAGAAGTAGTGAAAACTGAGCAAGAACACCTCCAGGTGTATTAATGAAACGGGTGGTTTTATTGATTGTTGACGGTTGGGGTATTGGGGCTCAGGAAGATGCTAAGGCGTACGGAGATCAATGGGCTCACACCATGGGGCATGTTAGCGAAACCACCAAGCTCACGCTCCCCAATTTTCAAAAAATGGGACTAGGCAATATCGCTACACTTGCCAGTATACCTCCAACATCATCTCCCATCGCTAGTTATGGCAAGCTACGCGAATCATCTAGCGGGAAAGATTCTACGACGGGACACTGGGAACTAGCAGGGATTGTGCTTGAAACACCCTTTCCAACCTACCCAAAGGGCTTTCCATTAGAGTTGATCCAATCTTTTTGTGATGAAATTGGTAAAGCCGGCGTATTGTGTAACTCCCCATATTCTGGGACCAACGTTATTGCAGATTTTGGTACTGAGCACATAAAAACAGGATTCCCTATCGTTTATACCTCAGCTGATAGTGTATTTCAGATTGCTACTCACGAAGATGTTGTCCCTATTGAAACCTTATATCGATGGTGTGATTGGGCAAGGAATAACTTATTAGTAGGCGAACATGAGGTAGGGCGTGTAATTGCACGGCCATTCAATGGAGAAGCCCCAGACTTCCAACGAATTTCGCATAAAAGGCACGATTGGTCAGCCCCTCCGCCTAAAAATCATCTTGTGACAGAGCTGCAAAAAAGAGGGCACAAGATCGCATCCATAGGTAAGGTTGCCGATTTGTTTAATCGTGAGGGATTCGACTTTTTCTATCCAACAAAAGGTAATACCGAAGGTATTGAGCGAATCATCGAGCGATTAAGAGCCAACGAAGAGGATGTACTTTTCATCAACCTGATAGACACAGACCAGCTGTACGGACACAGATTAGATCCTTTTGGGTACGCAGCAACACTTATGGAGATTGACGCGGCCCTGCCCAGAATAATGGATGAGATGACTGGCGAAGATCTCTTGATTATAACCGGAGATCACGGGAATGACCCATGTGTTCAAAGTACTGATCATACAAGGGAGTTTGTCCCGGTATTGGTATACCGGAAACATTCTATTGTTAAAGATCTAGGGATACGAGATGGGTTTAGCCAAGTAGCGGTCAGTATTATGGATTATTTTGGTTACCACAAAACCTTTGGGTCGGAAAGTTTACTGTAAAAATAGCATGACAATTACTGTATTAAAGGCTACAAAAGAGTGAATTTTTTCCGTATATTTCAAGTTGCCTAGATTGTAGAGTTAGTATTGTATTGCTATTCGTGACATCTTCGCATATTGTAGGCGCAGTCGATACATTGTTTATACTCCTACAATTCTTCTGAACAATTCGAATTAAACTATATTATTGTGGCAAAAAGCTCTGGTATTTCTACCCGTGAATCTGAATCACTTGATCGCTATTTACATGAAATTGGTAAGGAAAAACTAATTACTCCGGATGACGAAGTTCGTCTTGCAAAAGAAATCCAAAAAGGGAGTCAAAGAGCACTCGAAGATTTAACCAAAGCCAACTTACGATTTGTGGTTTCTGTTGCTAAGCAATACCAAAATCAAGGTTTGTCACTTGGTGATTTGATTAATGAAGGGAACCTAGGTCTGATTAAAGCAGCCAAAAGATTTGATGAAACTCGAGGGTTCAAATTTATTTCCTACGCTGTTTGGTGGATTCGTCAGTCCATTCTACAAGCTTTAGCTGAGCAAAGTCGTATCGTTCGATTGCCCCTAAACCGAGTCGGTGCCCTCAATAAAATAGGCAAAGAACTCTCTAAGTTGGAACAAGAATATGAGCGTTTACCATCCGCTCACGAACTAGCGGAAAGTCTAGAAATGACCGTTAGTGAAGTGGCAGACACCTTGAAGATATCCGGTCGCCATCTTTCAATGGATGCTCCATTTGCTCAAGGAGAAGATAATCGACTGCTCGATGTACTTGAAAACGAAGAAATACCCAATCCGGACTTCGAACTTATGGGCGAGTCCCTTAAAGTTGAAATCGAGCGAGCACTTTCGAAACTTACCAAACGTGAAGCAGAAGTAATCCGTCTCTATTTTGGTATTGGCCGTGAACATTCCCTAACCCTTGAGGAAATAGGTGAGCGATTTGATTTAACCAGAGAACGAGTTCGTCAAATCAAAGAAAAAGCTCTCCGTAAATTACGTCACCACAATAGAAGTGCAGCTTTGCGCGTATATTTAGGCTAATAAATGGCCTAATTAGGGCGATGAATGTCGATTTGAATGTTGATCAGGGTAGGTATAACACTACGAAATCTTCTAGGCACAGAACTTAGTTCCAAAAAGAGCATTATTTAATAAACCACTCTACGTCATGTCGTGTGCGTTCACAAAAATGGGGCCTAGGTTGATATTTTCAACCCCGCCTTTTACTGCTGCTTTGCCATCCCCCATGAATTCTCTGAGCACCAAAGAAACGCTACCTGAATTACCTAACTTGTTTAACAAGCCCCATGAGATAGACTTTTGAACCACCTTACTATGGGGGCTTTCTTTTGACAGCCAAATCATCATGGTATACACTTTCTCTTTGGCCAAAGCATGCTCCATAATTTTCTCAAGATATCGTTCACACCCTGGCTTAAACCAAAAGTAGTCGGCTGTTAAAAAATGGAATACGTGTCCAGGAATCAACGTTCGAAGGTATGGCCATCTGTCTAGTTTCCATTTGCGCATAAACGAAAGATGTTCAGGCAAGCGCTCGATATCCCATCGGTGCCTCATAATTCGTGTACCAGCTACCCATTCTCCGTTCACCTTATATCCTAAATAATACCCTTGTTGGTCAAGCCCTTCGGTGTGATAGGCGGTATAAGAATCGTAAAAATGGCGTAATTCATGATCCATACCTTGTAACTCTTCTTGTGTCAAAAGGCGTACCTGGGAATGAGATGAAGGGTGAAAACGGTGGAACAGTAATGTTTGAATCTCTTGAACCGTATTAAATGCAAAACGGTTACAAAGCTTTTTAGACCGATGATTTTTGTCTTCTACAAAAGCGTATGCAGGAAGAATGTTTGTGGTAGCTAATCGCTGTGAATATTCATTTAAATGCTCAAGAAGTGCCCCTTCGAGTATAGAACTGCGTTGGTCACCAACTACATCAGAGTTCCGTTCGAAGCGATCTGTTTCACTGGTTAATGTATGCCCATTACGTGCGACAATCCTATCTAATTTGGCAGGATCTAGCGTTCTTTTAACGTGAAGATACCTAATATATAGCCAAGCATTCCCTGTTATATCGACCCGATTTACAAGTCCAATCACACCTAGAAGCTTCTCTTTTCTAGACAAGCACAAAAAATGTACATTTTCCTGTCGAAGACTCATGCTTTTTTGCCTATGGACTCGATATTGAATACCACCAGGGCTACCTAAAAGAACGGTATCTAGAAAATTTTTGATTTCCTCATCGTAGCTACGAAGTGTAATAGAAAAACTTGAAGTACTCACATTGGCTGAATTAATTTGAATACAAGGTAGCCATATATGGCATACAAATTAAACTAAGCTTAGTATATTACCACATGCACAATGCAAAAGAAACCCTTTTAATAAAGGCCAAAAAACACCCTCAGACTCTAATGCAGAGGATCCATCCACCTATAATTTGTCTGAGTAGATGGTTATTAGTACTTCTACTAATCCACGTTGGCATCAGCTCAGCTCAGGAGTATGCTTTTCGGAATTATTCCATTGGTCAAGGCCTAAGTGAGTCGGTAGTAAATACATTAATTCAAGACGAAAAAGGCTATATCTGGATGGGAACGGGTTTTGGACTCAACCGATTCGACGGGCATGATTTCACTATCTACTTACAAGAAAACGGCTTAAAAAGCACCCAAATCAATACCCTATACAAGAGTATTGACAATAAGATTTGGATAGGGACTTCACAGGGTCTACACTGGTATTCCCCAACAAAAGATAGCATACATTATGTCTCAGAGGTACCCGCTATCTCAGTAATTAGTTTATTGGAGGATTCTCAAAACCGATTATGGCTAGGCACCGAAGAGCAAGGGATCTATCTTTTTTACCCAAAATCTCCTGGACCACCGATACACCTTAATCCATCCATCTTAGAATTTAGTGGCCCAATTCGAAAAATACTTGAGTTAGACTCAACCTATTTGCTCGTGTCACGATCAGGTATTTACGAATTAGAAGCCCATAATCATTCTGATTCTACCACAATTGATATCACGACGATAAGCCAAAATTCTCGCTTTAGAGATGCTGTTTTAGACACGGCTAATAACCTTGTTTGGATAGGATCACAAGATGGGCTTTATCGTTATAAAGAAGGACAAATTGAAATTCATCAACACTCCATATCAGGCTTAGTTTCCAGAATCCAAACCTTAGCACTAGACCAGGATGGAACTCTTTGGTTGGGAACCGAAGATGGATTAGTACATCAAAGAGAAGATGCCCTAATCCGATACGGGAACGAAGAAGGCTTGTCCAATACCTTGATAAACAACCTATTCTTTGACAATGAAGGAATACTATGGATCGGTACCTATGGCGGAGGGGCTAATGTATTTCTAGGGGAATATGTAGTTAACTACGATCTGTCAAATACCCTTAGTAACAACTTGGTTACTAGTTTCATTGAGCAACAAAATGGAGATGTCTGGATAGGAAGTTATGGAGGAGGTGTCCAGATACGATCAAAAAAATATGCCGAATTCAATACACTTGGCTTAGCACCAACCGAATTAAGCCCAAGTAAATGGCCTCAATTAAGAGGTCTAGCAGATCAACGAGTGTACCATCTAAGTCAAGATCCAGCTGGAAGAACATGGATAGGAATGAGGGATGCCTTAAGTTATGTCAAGGATGGACGTGTTCAGACCATCAATGAACGTTACTTTCCCTATCGAAAAATAAGACATATTCGGTGGAGTAGTTCATCCGTAATGTGGGTAAGCACGTACGACCATGGCCTCATAAAAGTAGAGTATACAGACCTCTATACCCCAGAAACTTGGACAATAACTCAGTACAGTACCCAAATACCTTCTTGGCCATCTAACACGGTGTTAAAAAGTATAGAAGATCGTGATGGTACAATATGGGTGGCTACCTACTCCGGAGTGGTTGAAATGAGCCCGGGTGGAACTATTCGTACTTGGGGATTAGCAGATGGCTTGCCTAATATATCGGTTATGGGGGTTATCGAAGACAGTCAGGGTAATATATGGGTGCACACATTTGGAGGCTTAGCCAAAATCAGTCAAAACAAGTTAGAGGCAATAACAGAAGAGGATGGCCTGCCAAGTAGAGTGTGCTATTTTCTTTACGAAGATCCTACAAATCCCAATATTTTATGGATCGGAACCAACGGTGGACTTATTCAATATAACTTAGGTGATAACACCTTCAAATCCATCACTCAGGAAGAGGGCTTAATCAGTAACGAAATGAATTTGGGAGCATTTTATGAGGATTCCCAAGGTCAATATTGGTTAGGTACAGTAGAAGGTTTATCAAAATTTTATCCACAAAAATATAGAGGCAATGATGTATCACCTAGAATTCACTTAGAGGAAGTGCTTCTTTCTGGTGTCAGCGTCAATCCTTACAGTACAGAAAAATTACAGACTGACTACAATCAGAATTTTTTCGAAGTAGCTTTCATTGGACTTAATTTTACGGCCCCTGATCAGTTGTACTACCGATATAAGTTAACCGGCCTAGAAGAGCAGTGGCAGCAAACAAAAAACACCTCCCTTCGATATCCTAGTCTCCCACCAGGAGATTATACGTTTCAAGTTCAAGCGGTAAATTCAAATGGACTTATAAGTGAAGAAATTGCACAGATTCGCTTCAAGGTAAACCCGCCATACTATCAAAATGCATGGTTTTGGATCGGTGTTCTTATTCTAATTGGGTGGGTATTGTACTTAATTCGCAGAACAGCCAAAGTAACAAAGCTTGTCGATATGGAGCGCATGCGCGTTCGGATAGCGAGTGATTTACATGATGATGTTGGCGCTAGTTTAACTGAGATTGCTCTACAATCCGATTTTTTATTAGCGGGCACCATCCAGAAAGAATTAAATGAACCCCTTACTCAAATAGGTCGTCAGTGTCGAAAGATTGTAGGAAGTCTGGATGATATTGTTTGGTCTATTGATGCTCGGAACGATTCATTAGGTGATCTTACCGATCGGATTCAAGATTATGCCTTGGCTATTCTTGATATGGCGCAGTTTGATATTCAATATGCTTTTGATTCGCTACCAATGGACAAGAAAATACCGGTAGAAATTAGAGAAAATACCTATCTCATCATTAAGGAAGCATTAAATAACGTGGTAAAATACTCCAACGGTGACCGGGTATCTATAGGGCTTGCACTTTTAGAAAGCACATTATATGCGGAAGTTTCCGACAATGGAAGTGACGTGAATCATACCAAAAAAACAGGACATGGGTTACGTAACATGGAAATGCGAGCGCAAAGAATGAATGGAATACTTACCATAGACAATGAGAAAGGTTTTTCGGTCTCCATACAGATTCCTTTAAGTAATTAGCATTGGCAAACCCCTAAAACAGCTATATGGCACAGGTTGGTATTGTAGAAGACAACAAAAAGATTCGGCAACTCATGCAGAGATATCTAGACATGCAAGAGGATATGTCCTGCCCAGTAGCTACGGAAAGTGTGGAAGAAATGTTGGACTATCTAACGACATATCCACATCCCAATGTGCTATTGATGGATATTCAGTTACCTGGTATGAGTGGGATAGAAGGCATGAAAATTATCCAACAAAAATATCCAGATATCGAAATAATTATGCTAACCGTTTATCACGATTCTCATAAAATATTTGATTCCTTAAAAGCAGGTGCATCAGGCTATTTATTAAAGCACACATCCTTACCAGAAATCAAAGATGCCATTGAGTTATTAATGCAGGGTGGGGCGCCCATGTCTCCACAGATTGCCCGTAAGGTAATTACCCATTTTAATGATAGAGGACAAAAGCAACAAGAGAGTAATCTTACTAACAGGGAACAAGATATTGTAAATGGCTTGGTCGACGGACTTAGTTATAAATTGATTGCTGATCGATTAGATATATCAATTGATACAGTTAGAGCTCATATACGCAACATCTATAAAAAATTACACGTTAATTCTAAAGCAGAAGTAATTGCAAAGTCGCTTAGAGGCGAGTTGTAATGGGACCTACTAACATCATTATGTGATAGTGCCTAATAACTAAAATGTTCAAATTAAGTATACAAGTTAACACAAAACCGGAGGTCATATGAAAGCTCATTCTATTACAATCATGATACTTACTATAGGATTTGGATGGCTTAGCACTGGATGCTACACGCAAATGCAACTATCATATGATTTGGATCGTCCTACACAGGTTAATGAAAATGGATATTATTCTTGGGACGATGATGAACGAACATCCTCAGGATATAATTGGTCGTCTACCACGCAAACCTCCAACCCTAACTACAGCGAAGAATTACGCGGCCAAAATGAATCAACTACCAATTCATTAGACAAAACAAGTAGTACGGTTCTCACGGAACAAAGCATTTATTACAAAGATTATGAAGCCGAGCAATGGTATGATGAGCATTATATAGATGCTATCAACTCTTCTAATTATGACTACTATTTACATGAGAATGGTCATAACTTTGCCTATGATCGAGGATACGAAAATGGCTTCGATCGTGGATATGACCGTGGTTATAACAGGGGGTATCGTGATGGTTGGTTTGACGATGGTTTTTGGGGTGATTGGTACGCAAAACGATGGTGGCGATTGCATGTAGGATGGTGGGGAGGGCACTATGGGTACTATAGCGCTTGGAGTCCAAGTTCTTACTGGGCCTGGAATGGATATGGTGGCTGGTCATGGTATAGTCCATATGATCCATTTTATAATAGCTGGAGTGGCTTTTACGGATTTAATTCCTATCGATATGGGTATTATGGAAATATAGCATATTGGGGATATTCCCCTTACGGTGGGACGACCATATTCATTGGAGAAGCAAATAACCGTTCTAATTCGGATAAGCTTCGTGGTGCTAGACGATATGGACTAAGTAGCTCTAGTAGTTCCGCTTTAACCAGGGGAGCTGGAGAAAATACATCTTCAAAAGCAATTCACACTCGATCTGCTTCTCAAAATGCACGTTCAGGTTGGGAAAGTGCGCCATCCTCATCAACCCGATCTAGAAGTATATATAATAGTGGAGGGAGTACACGATCGACTGGGCGTTCAACAGGGCGGACGGTTCGATCCTCAAGTAACAGCGGAAGTAGTTCTAAAGGAACTGTTCGTAGTTCAGGAAGTCGTTCAACGGGTCGGTCTACCGGTTCGTCTTCAAGTGTAGGCCGGTCCAGCGGAAGTTCCAGCCGTGGTTCAAGTGCTGTTCGGCCGTCCAGTGGAAGTTCCAGCCGTGGTTCAAGTGCTGTTCGACCGTCCAGCGGAAGTTCCAGCCGTGGTTCAAGTGCTGTTCGGCCGTCCAGCGGAAGTTCCAGCCGTGGTTCAAGTGCGGTTAAAAGTACCACACGCTCAAAATCAAGTGGATCAAAATCTACTGGACGTTCTACGTCTAGTCGTTCATCAAGAGGGGGGTCGAAATGAAAACACAACATTGGCAAAGCCCAAAAAGGCTACAGGTAATACTTAGCACTGTAATGCTTCTAATTACCGCTTCATCTACCATGGCTCAAGATGGATATGATCCAATGAGTTATAGTAGTTTGAGCCAAGTATTTAGCTCTCAGCAATATTTAGGTAGCGCAAACTCCGCAATCATACCTTCGGTAGCCATGGAGAATGGATATGCTAGTTTTATTGACAATCCTGCTGCGATGTCGTTAATAAAGGGTAGCTATGTGAACGTTGGTTATATGAGTAATCGCACTGAATTTAATCAAAGCTTTAGAGGTAATGAGCTACTATTAGATTCCAAAGCTGATTATATAAATAACCTAGGAGTGGTGTATAAAATACCAACTCGAGCTGGAAGCTTGGTCATTGGTGGGGGAATTCATACGAACAGTGTATATAATCGTTCTCTTGGATCAAGTGCTTTCAATAACCAAAGCACAATTACTGATGTATTTAAAGGGGAATCAAGTGATTATCGTAACATAGCCTTTGAGACCTATGCTATTGATTATGCTGACCAGGCTCAAACACAACTAGAGTCTATATTTAGAATAGGGTTTGATGATGGGTTCCCTGGTATATATCAACAAAGTGAGTTAACTCAAGACGGTAGATCACGCGAATTTGCTTTCTTTATGGGTACCGAATTTAAGAAAAATCTTCATGTAGGGTTTTCCTTAGGAATAAATGAGGCTTTTCATAACATGAATCGAAATATTTTGGAAGAAGATCTCGACAACGTCTATGATGGTGATTTTATCGAACAAGACGAAAATGGGGAAAATGGGACGGACATTTACAGCATTCAACTTTCCGACGAATTGCGTTCCGATGTTCTAGGTTTTGAAGCCAGGATAGGAGCAATTTATCAACTAGGACAGTATATCAACCTAGGAGCATCTTGGTCATTACCATCTATTATGGAGATTACCGAGGAATATAACTCAACAATAACCACTAGTTTTGACAACTCTATAGGCCCATTTTTTGATAGTTTCGAAGGTGAATTTACCTATGCTATAACACGCCCATCCAGGTATTCGTTAGGAATGGCAGTCAACCAACTAAAAGGCTTTGATCTTAGTATTGGAGTTGATTTTATATCCTACAATAAAACAACTATTGACCTTACCTATGACCGGAGTTTAGATTTTGATGAAGTGGCTTTTTTACGAGATCAAGAAGCCGATATAGAGCAAAGCATTGACCAACGATATCAATCCGTAATGAATACCCGAATGGGTGCCCAGTATCGCTTTAAAAGTGGTACTGAACTAAGAGCTGGCGCTTCTATATTACCGTCTAAATCAGTCCAAATTGATGAAACTCGTAGACTTTATTCTGGTGGTATTGGAATACCATTAAGTAGAGACTTTTTTCTGGACATAACCACACAATATGTTCAATGGAATGACCGTTCTATTCTATATGAGTATGAAAGTCTGGGTACAAGTACTCCTACTCAAGAAAGCGTTTCAGAAAATAATCAGTTTATAAATGTATTGATTGGGATAAAAATTAAAATATGACCTCGTTATCCTAAATTGATCTCCGTAGTTAGTGTAAAAAGGCTTCGTGACTGAAGCCTTTTTTTTTGCCTTCAACTCATGCTTAACTCAGCCCCCCCAAGCACCTCCTGTACTCAATATCCGCATTTTAGGCTCTATCCCGATCGACTGAAATCGTTGAATTAGCCGCTCCTACCAAGGTCACTAGCCCTGTAATAATAAGCACCTCTAGGGTTAAGATAGCCCAACTTGGTTGCAGTATTAAATCAAACACAAAATATCCAACCAAATAGCTTACCCCAAGAGAAAGCCCCACTCCAAGGAGGGAAGACAGACCACCGACTGCAAAAAACTCAATAAATAATATCCGTTTAATAACTAATTTTTGAGCGCCCAATACCCGCAAGAGTTGGGCCTCTTTTAGCCTCTGAAAACGTGAACTCGCGGCGGCGCCCGCTAATACAATAAGTCCAGTGAGAATGCTAAAAAGCCCAATAAACTGTATGACAAAAGTGATTTGATTAAGAAAATCTCTAAATGATTCGATAAGTAAACCAATATCGAGAGCGGAGATATTCGGGTATCGTTGTACAATTTCTTGCTGCAAGATAAGCGCTTCATTTCTGGTTGATGTACGCACTGTTGTGGCAAAAAACTGAGGTGCACCATTAAGCACACCATCTGGGAATACCACAAAGAAGTTAGGCTGTGGTTCCTCCCAATTTACCTCACGAATACCCACTATGGTACTTGAAATAACGATTCCTTGCACATTCCACCGTAGGGTATCTCCTAGACTAGCCGATAGATCATCCATGAGATCAGAACTGACGGTTATTGGAACATAATCTGTGCTAAGATTATTCATATTTAGTTCGTATTCCCCAACAAATTCGCCCTTACTCAGTGTTTCGGTGTCAATAAGAGAATCTCGATAGGTTGAACGATATTCTCTTTGAAGCGCCCACCGACGCGCAGTTCCTGAGGTATCGGCTAAAATCTGAGTCACCGTTTGATTACCTATTGCTTCTAACCGCATGGTCACAATGGGGACATTTTGAAGGGTCTCATGGTCTAATTCGCGAATTATCTCATTTACTCCATCATTCTGGTCCGCTTGAATGTCGTAGAAAGCGACGTTTGGAATATCGTCAGATGTAGAAAAGTTAAGCGCACTTAACAATAAGTCCTGGGTCAAGTAGAGTGAACTTATGAGCGTGATTCCTAAACCGAAGCTCAACAGAAGAGTCGTTGTTTGATTTTGAGGACGGTATAGGTTGGATAAACCTTGTCGTATAGCGTAAGGCCAGCGCGGGCGAATAAGTGCACGGGTTAGTTTCATCAAACCTAGGGATATGAGCACCAATACACCCGACAGAACCACTACTCCCAAACTAAACCATGAAGCAGCTTCAACAGTCCCTAGCATCCAATAACCATATCCCCAAACTCCTAAAAGTATGAGTCCTAGGATAGCAAGTCGCTTTTGACTTAGGCTTTTGGATGCAGCAATGCTGCTTTGGCGCAGCGTTTGGAGGGGGGAGATTTGTGTTAAATCTACCAGAGGTAAACCTGCAAACAGAAGGGTAACCAACACTCCAACAGCAACGCCTACTAAAACCGATGGCCAAGAGAGAAACAATTGTAACTCAACCGGTAAAAAATCAGTAATTAAAAAAGGTAGTATTTGTTGAATTCCCACCCCTAAAATAGCCCCTAACAAGGCTCCAATGACCCCCATAACGAAGGATTGAAATAAGAAAATTAGTATAGCATCCTTACCTTTTACCCCTACACATTTGAGAATGGCAATCTGAGGTATTTTTTCCCGGATATACACAAACATAGAGCTACCTATACCCAGCCCACCAAGCAATAATGCAATGAAGCCAATCATATTTAAAAAATCGCTCAATTGCTCAATGGCCGAGCTCACATCCGAACGACGCTCCTCAACATCATCGAAGCCGAAGGTGCTCAGATTCCGGAGCGAATCCAATTCTGCCCGGATCTGTTCGGGTTGTTGATCATCACGATAGGTGAAATAGCGTAGATATTCAACTCTAGACCCCCGTTGAAGAAGTCCAGTCTCTTCTAATCCTTCCATAGGAATAAATATTCGAGGTCCAAAAAAAGAACCTGCCTGTGCCTGTCCCGGTATAGATAGCATCCCTCCAAGAATGGGATAGGAACGTAGGCCAATTGTTAAGGTGTCACCCAAGCTCAAATTAAATTGATCCAGTACACTTTGATCGATGAGCGCACCCTCCCCAAGTTGGAATTCCTCAAATGCTTGTACGGGCTGGGTTTTTATAGTTCCATAAAAAGGATAGGTTGCAGAGGAAGCGAATATTTGTGATAGCCGGGTAAATCCAGAGTCAGCGGATACCATCGAGGCAAAGCGAACCATGTCAGCACTCTGATCGAATCGACGTTCTAAAAACTCATTCAACACCGAATCAAAAGGAGCGGTATGACTCACTTCCAGGTCGGCGCCTAACAACTCTTTGGATTGATTGTCAATACTCTGAGTTAGGTTATCTCGTAAGGAGCTTATGGATACCTGTGCGGCTACACCAATCACGATAGCCGATAGAAACAGTGCTAATTTAACGCGATGAGTTCTGGATTCGCGCCAGGCCATTTTCATTAACCAAAATGTATTGGAAGAGGGTTTATTCATGACTAAACAGGTATTGAAGGGTTGCTGTCGATTTGAGTCAGCGTCTGGCCAAAGCGCTGCTCGGCTATTTCTCCGCGATGCAAACGTATTTGTTGTTCGCACTTCTGGGCAAGAAGCAGGTCATGAGTCACAATAACTAGGGTGGTTTGATTTTCTTTATTTAGGTTAAAGAGTAACTCCTCGACTTGGTCACCGGTTTCAGCATCTAGATTACCTGTGGGTTCATCAGCAAATAATACGCTTGGTTCGTTGATAAACGCGCGAGCTATGGCAACACGCTGCTGCTCGCCACCCGATAGTTGAGAGGGGTAGTGAGTCAGGCGATCCTTTAAGCCAACACTGCTTAGTAGTTCAATCGCTCGATGCTCAATTTCATTATTACCACCACCACGCAATTCTAAGGGAACCATTACATTCTCAAGGGCGGTGAGGGTAGGCAGGAGTTGAAAGTTTTGAAAAATAAAACCAACTTTTTTATTCCGGATATCTGCTCGCTGGTCTTCATTCATTCCGCTCAGAATACTTCCATCTAGTATGATCTTACCTGAATCAGGGGTGTCCAAACCAGCGCAAAGTCCCAATAAGGTGGTTTTCCCACTACCGGAAGGTCCAACTATAGCACAGCTTGTTCCCTTAGTTATGTTAAATTCAATGTCCTTGAGCACGTGTAGTTGACTGTTGCCACTTTTAAAGCTTCGGTTAATTTGTTCTAATTGTAGAATAGGTGGTTGACTTGAGTCGGTTTGGGTTTGTGATAATGCAGTTGCTTCGCTCATAGGAGAATGAATTAAAGATAAAACTGGTTAATTTGTAGGTGTCTGATCTGATTTAATTTCTAATCTGATAACATAGTTTATAAAGTATAGCAGCTAGAAATGAGGGTCGTTTAGATGGTATTTTGTCATTCGTTTTTCTAGAGTATTCACGAAGGTAGCGTCTCTAAAGCGTTGCTGACATAGTAAATTATCTGTGCAATACTTGTACGACTATAACCACAATTTGTTAATCACAGTTCTTATGATATCTCACTTCTTTAACACCTTTTACAAACGGGTTATTTCGATGATTGGGTTGTTGTTTATCCTTCTGAACTATCAAGGGATCCAAGCACAACAGAGTCCGGAAAAAATCTTGTTTTTTGGAGATAGTATAACCGCAGGATATGGCCTAAATCCGGATAGAGCTTTTCCTGCGCTAATCCAGCAGAAAATCGATTCGTTAGGGTTGAATTATACCGTTGTAAATGCTGGTCTAAGTGGTGAAACCTCCGCTGGCGGGCTTCGCAGAGTAGACTGGGTTTTACAGCAAGGAGTAGATATTTTTGTGCTAGAATTAGGGGGTAATGATGGACTTCGGGGGTTAAATCTACAGCAAACAAAGGCCAATCTTCAAGGAATCGTCGACAAGGTACAAGCTAAGTATCCCCAGTCATTAATAGTGCTTGCGGGTATGGAAGTACCGCCAAATTTAGGTGCTGATTACACCCTCGAGTTTCGAGAAATGTATGTAGAATTAGCTCAAGAGAACGAGGTACTTTTTATACCTTTCATTTTGGAGGGAGTGGGGGGAGTCCCTGAACTCAATTTACCGGATCAAATACATCCAAATGAGGAAGGTCACAGAAAGGTAGCCCAACATGTTTGGGGATATCTGGTTGATGTACTCACCAACAGTAAATCCACTGAATTAGATTGATCTACTTTGTTTTGAATCAACAAAATCTAAATCTGATAAAGTCTAAATCAACAAAATCTGAATCTGATAAAGTCTTGACCGATCATCGTTCAGCACCTAATTTATTGTGTAGTCGTTCCCCGGCCAATCCGAAATGAGTTCAGCTACCTGACTAGCGAATGACCGAACCCATTCTGTGTACTGAAGACCACTCGGGTGCAATTGATCGTCAGCAATAAGAGTGGAATTGTCTTTAGCAAGTTCAGATATAGGCGTTATATCAAAAAATGGAATACCAAAACGTTGGCATATTTCTCTAGCTTTTGCGTCATAGGCTAACAATTCGGCTCTAATAGTATCCTCTCCACGGGCTTGGCCAAAAGGAGTGACCCCGTAGTTGGGTATGGATACGGCAAATATTCCTGAAGCTCCATGTACAGAATGTTGAATTGCCCATTTAATTAGCGCTTCATATTCTTCTTCGAATTGTTCGAACGCATACCCACGATATTGGTTATTTACCCCTATAAGCAAAGATATCAGCTCATATTTGTCCTTTAAATCAGCTTGATCTATTCCGTGCTGTAATTCGTTGGTCGTCCAACCTGTAGTGGCTACGATCTGGGGTTCATCAACCCGGAGATGGTAGACTTTGCGAAGGGAATCGGCCAATTGTACGGGCCAACGTTGGGTAGAATCGACCGCCTCACCGATGGTGTAAGAGTCTCCTAAGGCTAAATAAGAAATACTGGGTAATGCTGTTCCGGAAGTAATCATGTAGTCACTTTCAATGGGTTTAGGTTCGTTGCAAGCACTTAGGGTGAAGCAAAGAAAAAGGCTGAGGGTACATAAAATGCGCATGGTAAATTTTTTAATAAAAAAGGTGCGATGTAATTATTTATAAATGATATGGTAGGTCGGTACATTCTGCAAAAAGGATTGCAAAGTATGATTATAGGGAAACTCACAGGAATGATGCAACGGATTATATGCGTTAAAAAATGAGTGTATTTGTTAACTATTTGTTATTATAACCGCAATGTGTTGCTTCTTTGGAAGCGCTTGCATTTATGTGTAAATTTATTAAAATAGTACATCTACAGATTGCTGCTTTTACTTACACAAGCACATGTAAAAGTGGATATAACTACCAATCATAATTAATTAGGAATCATTATGAGTAAAATGCTTCGGCAGATGCTGCTGCTAACGGTTGTCTTTTTGGCATACAGTACAGCAACTCTTCACGCCATGACTACCAATCTCGAAATGAATACCACCGTATCTGGTCAGGTATTGGACGTAGACGGTGACCCATTGCCAGGGGTTAACGTAGTCGTAAAGGGAACCGTTGTAGGGACCCCAACAAATGCGAATGGCGAATTTAGTTTAACCGTTCAGATAAATCCTCCAATCACCTTACAGTTTTCCATTGTGGGCTTCCAAATGCAGGAATTATTGATTGAGGAAAATGATGTTAGCAACATACGAGTGGTGTTGGAAGAACAAACAATTTTTGGAAATGATGTGGTAGTTTCTGCTTCTCGGGTCGAAGAATCCATTCTAAAATCACCTGTATCCATCGAAAAATTGGATATTTTAGATATTAAAAACACTCCAGCGACCTCTTTTTATGATGCTATTCGTAATGTTAAGGGGGTTGATTTTAGTACTCAAAGTTTGACGTTTAAGTCGGTGAATGCGCGGGGATTTGGTGCAAATGGTAACACCCGGTTTGTGCAATTGATCGACGGAATCGATGGACAAGCTCCTGGTCTTAACTTTCCTATCGGAAATATATTAGGTGCTTCTGAGCTAGATGTGGAGAGTGTGGAACTCATTCCTGGTGCTGCGTCTGCTCTGTATGGACCCAATGCCATTAACGGTATCTTATTGCTCAACACAAAAAGTCCTTTTGATTACCAAGGTCTAGATATCCGCACCAAAGTTGGTGTTACGCACTTAGATGAAGTCGATCACGAAGCGTCACTCTACAGAGACACTGGTTTTCGTTATGCTCAGGCTGTAAATGATAAGTTTGCTTTTAAAGTAAGTGCTTCTTGGTTGAATGCTCAGGATTTTGTGGGAGTGGATTACCGAGACCAAAGCGGAGCTACCGTAGAAGGTAATTTGGCAAGTAATCGCGCTAACAACAGAGTGTATGATGGGGTTAATACCTATGGTGATTTTACCATTGATATTGGAACCATCGCTGATCTAACCATTAATAACCCAGCTTCTGCCCCTGGTACCGTTGCAAGTTTGTCAGCCATACGTAGTCTGCTTCCCAACGGAGCAAACGGAGCTTTCTCTCCAACCGGTTATTCGGAGGCTGATTTTGTAGATAACACCGCTGAAAGTATTAAGTTTGGTACAGCGCTCCATTATCGTTTAAATGAGAAGATAGAGGCTATTGCTCAGTTTAATGCCGGTTTAGGGAATACCGTATATACCGCTAATGACCGGTTCATCTTAGATGACCTAAGTATTTGGACGGGGAAACTAGAACTTCGAGGAAGTAACTTCTTCGTGCGAGCTTACACTACCCAAGAAAATTCTGGTAATTCCTATGCGGCCAATACCGTAGCATCTTTGGTTAATCAGCGTCACTATTTACCTGCCTACTTCGGAGCTTATGTGGACTATTTAACGGGTGGAAACAATACAGGTGCAAATCCAACAGGCATCACTATCCCTTCTAATAATTACAATGCCCTGCATAATGCAGCCCGCCAAGTAGCCGATGCAGTACAGCCTTCTGCTGACAGCGATGTATTCAAAGCGAGTGTGGATGAGTTCAGAAATAAAGCGATATCCGACGGAGGTGCAAAGTTTTTAGATAAATCGGCATTATACCACTACGAGGGTAGCTACAACTTTGGTGAAGCCATTTCGTTTGCCAATGTACTGGTTGGCGCTAACTTCAGAACCTTTGCTTTGAATTCAGAGGGCACCTTATTTGCACTTGATAACAATGGAGATGAGGTTTCATTCAATGAATTTGGTGGATATCTCCAATTATCGCGTGACATTATCGAAAGCATAAAAGTGCAGACATCCGTTCGTTACGATAAGAATGAAAACTTTGAGGGCCAGTTCTCACCCCGTGCATCTGCGGTTTGGGAGTTTGCTGGAAACCAAAACCTGCGAGCTTCTTACCAACAAGGTTTCCGAATGCCTACGACACAAGATCAATATATTGACTTGGATGTGGTTAGCAGACGACTACTTGGTAGAAATGACTTGGTATCCAAACGCTACAACTTAGATCGAAACACCGTGTACACCACGGAAAGTGTGCAAGCTGCTCAAGCGTCTGGCGATGTTAGAGATTTAGTGGTAGCTGCTGACGCTTACAAAGAATACAAAACTGAAAAAGTAACCACTTGGGAAGTGGGCTACAAAAGTATCCTTTTTGGTGGAAAACTATTTTTAGATGTTTTCTACTACAACAGTACCTACCAAGATTTTGGTGCTGAAATTGATGTGACCCAAGCCTATTCCATCGCTAATGGATTAACAGGTGATGACGCTATTCCTACAGGATACTCCACGGCTGAAGGCGTTGCGCACAGCACCGAACTTCAACAGGTATTTGTGACCGGGGGTAGTCAGGGAATTGGCCTTCAACGATATGGTTATGATACCAACATCGATCAGGACATTAATACCTATGGGTTTGGCGCAAGTGCCGACCTAATGTTATTTAATAATTACAAACTCTCGGGTAATGCTACCTTCAATAAGATTGAAGATTTAGACGACCTAACCCAGCGTACCTACAATGTAGCCTTTAACACACCAGAGTGGAGATACAACTTCTCTATAAGTAATAGAAAGCTTACCGATAACATTGGTTTTGCTGTTAGCTACCGATGGCAGGATGCCTATTTGTGGCAATCCTCTATAGGCTCGGGAATTATCCCAGACTTCCAGACCGTGGATGCGCAAATTTCCTACGCCGTACCAGCGATTAATGGTAGTGTGAAAATAGGGGGGTCAAACCTGCTGAATGAGCGTTATACGACCTCGTTCGCTAACCCAAATGTTGGTGCGATTTATTATATCCAACTAAATTTTGATAATCTTTTAAACAGATAGGAACATCATGTATAGCAATAAATTCTTAAAAGGTACTTCGGTCTTAGCTTTAGCTGTTTTAGTATTAGCTAGCTGTAGCTCCGAAGACACTCTTACAAGCGATTGGATTGATTCTAACACCACCGAAAGTTCCTATTCGTTGGGCAGTTTAGATGCTTCAAAAATGATTAGTGTGGGGGCTTCCTTCACCGCTGGTTTCCACGATGGTGGGTTATTTGAATCCGGTCAGGCAAATGCCTTTCCATCCATTGTAGCCAACCAGCTATCCTTAGTTAATGAAAGCACCACGGGTACTCCACTAGCCTTTAACCATCCCAACACAGTTTCCAGTACAGGCACAGGCCGTATTGCCATTGATCTAGCAGCTGCGCTGGCCTTCTTAGAAAATGGACAGGGTTCCTTGGGTGATGCACTAGTGAATACACCAGGTGACGGTTTAACACCAAATACAAATAGCCCCATCAACAATTTTGGGGTTCCTGGCTTACGCGCTATTGACGTGGCGGTACAAGGCTACGGTACGGCAAATCCTTACTTTGGAGCCTTCCAATCAGGCCAAACAGCATCCGTTCTGGGTGATGCAGTTGCCTCCAATCCCAGCTTTTTTACCTTGTTTTTAGGTGGTAATGATGTACTTGGGTACTCATTAGCGGGTGGAGTAAACGATGAATCAAATCCATTAGATCCATCTACTATTACCAGTGTTGATAATTTTAGTGCTGCGATTAATGGCACCTTGGATGCCTTAACAGCTAATGGAGCCCATGGAGTAATTTTGAATATACCACCAGTCACACTAATGCCCTACTTCCAAGTTGCAACCGAGCTAAGTGGCGGTGTAAAATTATTGCCAGCAGGTTCTATTGATGCGACCACAGCCGGATATCTAAACAGCGTAAATGCCTACGGCGCTTACAATGCAGGTATCGATCAAGTCTTGGCCGCAGGTGCCATATCCCAAGCGGAAGCAGCTCGTAGGAAAATCAACTTTGAAGGGGGTGTTGCAAATGCACCGGTCATCACGGATGAGTCCTTAACTGATTTATCAGGCTTTAATTTACCAAGTATTCGACAAGCTTCATCAGGCAATCCAGCACTTGGAATACCAGGGGATATCTTTCCATTAGATGCTATTTTTGTGATCGGAGTTCCTCAGGGTGATGGCTCGGTTTATGGTGTTTCTGCACCGCTTCCGGATCAATACACCTTAACGGCTTCAGAACAAGCAAAAATTCTGACGGCAGTAGGTGTATTTAATGCGATTATTGAGCAGCAAGCTTCAGCTCGTTCGAATGTAACGTTGATAGATACGCACCCGTTAGTAGCTGATTTATTTGGCTTATCATCAGCTCAGGCAGCCGCACTCGGATTTACTGGTGCTGGTGTTCAAGCAGCTGATGGTGTGCCGGGTGTTGAAGTAGGTGGAATTGATATGGTGCCTATTTCACTATCTTCTGCACAATTATATAATAGTGTTTGGTCTACGGACTTTGTCCACTTAAACCCACGAGGTTCAGCAATGTTGGCCAATGAAGTTATAAAAGTGCTTAATGCAACTTATGGTGCTAATATTCCAGAAGTAGATCCTTTAACATTTGAACCGATTAATGCTCCTTTCTAACAGATAGCGTTATGAGTTCAAACTAGTGATGTTTCTAAAAGCCTCTTCCACTTGGAAGGGGCTTTTTTTATGCCAAAAATGTCAGAATGTAGATAAAGAAAAGGGTAACTTTGTCATTTTCCGTCAATGGAATAGGCTTGGCATACTAATTGCCTTCTAGAATTTAAAAAAATCCAAACTCATCGAATCATTCAGGCATGGAAAAAACCACTGAGAAGTCATTGGATGAACATTTATACACTGGAGAAAACAATCCAAATACAATGCAAGACCGTAGGCAAGAATACAGTAAGCAAAACGTGAAAGAATCTACTCAAAAGGAAATGAACCAGACAAACGAGCCAACTAGCAACGAAGCAACTAGCAACGAAGCAACCCAACAGAATGTAGACGAACAAGCCAACAATGTAGACGAACAAACCACTACCACTGCACCGAATGGGGCAGAAGTAGAAACCAATACGGTTTCTCAGGAAGAAGTGGCCGAAGAAGAACTCGATTTAGTCGCCCAGTTGCAACATGATCTAGCCAACACAAAAGATGCGTTGCTCCGCAAAGCAGCCGAGTTAGAGAATGTGCGAAAGCGAGTACAAAAAGAGCGAATTGGGTTATTTGAAGATGCTCGTATCCAAGCTTTGCAAGATATTATACCCATTGCAGAAGATATGAACCGAACCTTAGAGGCTTCTGCAAGCACAGAAATCGATGAAAATTTTCTTCAAGGTGTGCAAATGGTCGCCTCTAAATTCGAACAGTTGTTTGAACGCTACGGCGTAGAACCAATCAACCAGGCTCAAGTGCCCTTCGATGTAGATGTGCATGATGCAATGTTGCGACAGCCAACAGACGACCCTGCAATACCAAGTAACACCGTGCTACAAGTGCTCGAATCTGGTTATAAACTAGGTAATCGTGTTATTAAGCATGCTAAAGTCATTGTTAGCGAATAAAAGCCAGCCTAAACCAAAAATAAAGAATTCATGTCTAAACGCGATTATTACGAAGTATTAGGAGTCACAAAAGGGGTTAGCGAGGCCGAATTGAAAAAAGCGTATCGTAAGCTTGCTATGAAATATCACCCTGATCGAAACAAAGGGGATGCCGAGGCTGAAAAAAAGTTCAAGGAGGCTGCAGAGGCCTATGAGATACTTCGAGACCCTCAAAAAAGAGCTCAATATGATCAGTTTGGCCATGCAGGTATGGGTGGTCAGGGTGGTTTTGGTGGCGGCAACATGGATTTTGATGTAGAGGATATCTTTAGCCGGTTTGGGGATATTTTTGGAGGTGGATTTTTTGGAGAAGACATGTTCTCTGGTGGGGGACGGGGTCGTTCCCGTGGTCGCAGAAGAGAGCCGGGAACGCCTGGGTCGGATCTAAAAATTCGTATACCACTTAGCTTGGAGGAAATCGCTTTCGGCGCTGAAAAAAAGTTAAAAGTAAAAAAACAGCTTATTTGCGATACTTGTACGGGTACCGGCGCGGCTAGTGATTCAGATTTTGAAACCTGTAGCACCTGTAATGGCCTTGGTGAAGTTCGGCAAGTTACCCGTACCATGCTGGGGCAAATGGTGAATGTTCAAGCGTGCCCTACCTGTCAGGGAGAAGGACGGATTATCCGAAATAAATGTACGTCATGTTCGGGTGAAGGTAGAACGAATGGGGAAGAGACCATCAAAGTGAACATACCTTCCGGTGTCTCTGATGGTAATTATTTAACGCTTCGAGGTCAGGGAAATGCAGGCCGTCGTGGTGGGTCAGCGGGTGATCTAATTGTGCTCATTCAGGAAACCCCACACGAGCACTTCAAACGAGATGGAAATAATATATACTACGATCTCACTTTAACCATCCCTCAAGCGGTGTTAGGTGCGGAAGTGGAAGTGCCAACCTTAAAGGGTAAAGCTAAATTGCGTATAGAAGAAGGTACACAGCCCGGTAAGTTGCTACGTATGCGTGGTAAAGGAATAATTGGACTGAATGGTTCGGGTGAGGGAGATCAGTATGTACGGTTAAATGTATATATCCCAAAGAAACTAACCGATAAAGAGCGTACCGCTATAGAGAGCTTGCAAGGGAATGATAATTTTGCTACTTCCAACCAAACAGAAGAAGAAAAAGGATTCTTCTCGAAAATGAAAGATGTGTTTGGTGGATAAATTGAACTAGCAGGCAGTGCGATTTTGACTTAAGAAGGTGAGCGCTTGAATTTTTCCCAATTCGGTGCTCTTTTTTCTAAAAAGGCGTTTTTTCCTTCTTCCGCCTCATCGGTCATATACGCCAGTCGAGTCGCCTCACCGGCAAATACTTGTTGACCAACTAAGCCATCATCAATGAGATTAAAGGCGAATTTAACCATTTTTGTAGCCGTTGGGCTTTTTTGAAGTATCTCTTGCGCCCACTCATAAGCGGTCTCTTCGAGTTCATCATGAGGAACCACCGCGTTGACCATTCCCATCTCGAAAGCTTCTTGAGCAGAGTAGTTTCGGCCTAAGAAGAAAATTTCACGAGCTCTTTTTTGCCCTACTTGGCGGGCTAGATAGGCTGAACCAAAGCCCCCATCAAAACTTGCAACATCGGTATCGGTTTGTTTAAAAATAGCGTGTTCTTGGCTAGCAAGTGTTAGATCGCAGGTCACATGCAAACTGTGACCACCACCTACGGCCCAACCCGGTACCACCGCAATAACTACCTTGGGCATAAATCGGATTAATCGTTGAACCTCTAAGATGTTCAATCTGGGAATCCCATCTTCAGCTTTGTATCCTGTTTTTGCCCGCACTCGTTGATCACCCCCAGAACAAAACGCCCAGCCGCCATCTTTTGGAGAGGGCCCTTCACCCGAGAGTAAGACAACCCCGATATTGTTGTCCTCTTTGGCATGAAGCAGTGCTTCATACAACTCAAAAACGGTTTTTGGACGAAAAGCGTTGCGAACCTCGGGTCTGTTGAAGGCGATACGTGCCACACCGTTTCTAGTGGCGTAGGTTATGTCTTCAAATGTTTTTTTAGGGGTCCATGTACTCATAAATAATCCTTTTTGGTTTCCAGTTAGCTGGGTTTGTTATAACTGGGAAATGAAGAGTTCAATTTCTTTTTGCCAAGCTTTAGCAGCATCCCAGTGAACACGATGACCTGCTCCTTTAATTATGCTAAGATAAGAAGAAGGTAGCATTAGATGCATTCGTTGGTTTATTGCTTTAAACTTGGAGTCATCCTCCCCCACTAAAAGCAGTACGGGCATGCGAAGGCTAGTCAGTTGGTTTTCCAGACATGGCATGGTTCCCGCACCAAATCCTAACAAGCTGTTGGCAATCCAAATGGGTTGTTGATTCTCCTGAATTTGTTTATAGGAGGAATTGATTGCTCGAGCATGGGGCGTATTAAATAATGAGATGCCTCCCCAATACCGCAAAAAAGATGAGTAATCTGACATTATTTCATCTGCTCGTTGGGCATCCAAGCTTTGCCTACTTTGGCGCTCGGTTTCTGAGGAAATTCCAAAATGTCCACTTTCAAGAACCAAGCCTTTACACAAGCTGGGATACTGAGTGGCTAAAGAAAGCGCAAGTCGTGCCCCCATGCTGTACCCTACCAAAATGACTGGTTTTTGACAATAATGACGAATGAAATAAGCTAAATCTGCTACCTGTTCCTTAGCTGAAAATCGGTAGTGCAATTCGGCACCCTCGGTGGCTCCATGTCCGAGTAAATCCAATGAAACAAGTCGGTGAGTACGCGCTAAATCAATCTCCGATAAAGCTTCATTAAAAATAGCATGAGAGCCTAAAAAACCATGCAAAAAAACCACATCCTGTTCTCCATCTCCCTGCGTTAGGTAATAATATTGCAGCCCTCGTACCTGTTGGTGTTGTCCTCCCATATTACCGCCTAAATTGATTGCGTTCAGCATTGGATGCCTGACTATCGGTGACAAACTCGACAATGCGAACATTCGAAGCGGAATTAGTTGACCTAAGGTGCGTTGGCTTCGTTTTTTCTGGATTCCTCCCATTAGCCCGAGAGTGATTACTTTCACTGGTTAATGTATTTGTCCGGAGAGCATTCTGAATTTGTTCGGCCCAATTAGTCTCCCATAGCTGTTTAGAATGGGCGATTTTTGAGTAGGATAGCCCGTAGCCCTGTGCAAGATGCTCAATGGATACCTGTTGCGGAGTTAGAAACCATTCCATGCTTTCCGGGGCTGCTTGTTGAACGGGTAGGCTACTGAAAATACTTCCACCTCCGTTATTAATGACAAAAATTACTAATGGTTGGGTAATGAGTTTTGCGGATAAAAGTGCGTTGATGTCATATAAAAACGCAATATCACCTGTAATGAGAGCCATAGGTAGCTGGGTGGATAACGACATACCGATGGCGGTGGAACTAATACCATCGATTCCTGCAGCGCCTCGCTGGGCTATCAATGGGTTGTCAACCGACCAGATTGGAGCAAATAGCGCCTGATCACGGACTGGTAAGGAGTTAGATAAAAAAATGGGTGTTGATGCCGGGATAATGGTACTTAGCCGGTAAAAAACCGCCCCATCGGTAAGTGTATCGTTTTGGACTTGGTTGAAATGCTGTGCTAACACCTCCAAATATGACTTCTTTAGCTCATAAAATGCACTATGCCAATCTTTAGCTGTAATTTGAGTGTACTTTTTTTTCAGATCAACCCAAGAAAAAGCAACTTCCGGTGAGATAAAAGAAGGCTCACTAGCTAATGCGTCTTCGAAAGGTTCATGCGTGATGAAACGTAGTTGAGTGAGATGCTTGCTCTCGGATAAAAAACGAGCTAAAGCTGGGTTTACTACTTCCTTTCCTAATCGAACAATTCCGTCAATTGATGTGAATGGAGATGAGCCGGGATGCTTTAAACGGTATAGCCATGCTTCCCACCCCAAAATAATTTTGCTTTTAATCACCTTTGAATCTTCCAAATCCCACCCATACAAGGAAGCTCCAGCCTCTAAAATGATTCGGGCATTTGGATGCTTAGCGAGGGTAGGTAGGACATTAAACCATTGAAAAGGGGTAGGATCGGAACCTACGACAATTAGAGGTCTCTCCATCTCAGCATAGCTATCCTGCACCTGTTCAGGATGCAATAGCGGTGCTTCTTTATCAAGGACCTGGTTCAAATTATTGCGATTACTACTAAACGAAAGTTCCTCTTTCGCAGTAGCAGAATGTAATCTGGAAGGTGTAGTTAGCCCTACTAATTCAGGTCGAACTAGGCGATGTGAGGGTAGGTCCGGTATGGGCTTAGAAAAAGCTTCTTCTGCTTCTAAAACCAATGTCCTGCTGTCCTGAACATATTGGTTAAACTGTTCTTGTGTTGGTTCAAAAGGCTTATTGAAAGGAATATTTATATGAACAGGTCCTCCCGAGCTAGCCAGCTGTAACGTGCGTAGTATCGTTTCTTGGATATCCGATGAACGTTCATTCCCTCTGTGAGTTTCCGCCTCTGGTAACTGGATAAAATCCAAGACATGTGCGCCAAATAGATGCTGTTGTTGGATGGTTTGTGATGCTCCAACTTGTTGTAGGTGCGCTGGCCGATCGGCAGTGAGAATGATGAGTGGAATGGAAGATTGATAGGCTTCAATAACAGCAGGGTAATAATTAGCTCCAGCAGTTCCTGAGGTGCAACAAAGGAGCGTAGGTCTTTTAGAGACTTTTGACATTCCTAGAGCCACAAAACCGGCTGATCGTTCATCGATTACAGAAATACACCGAATCCCGGGAAAGTGAACTAGCGCTAAAGTGAGAGAGGTATTTCGGGAACCCGGAGAAAGAACAGCATCTCTAACGCCTTGGTTGTAACACTCCTTAACTAGCGCAGAGGCCCAACTAAAGGATAGGGTCTTTTGCATAATGTTTTTCCAGAGGAGGAGATTCTTGTACCCGCGTTGCAATTCGTACTGCATCTACCATAGGTTTGAATTTGAGTTCGGTTTCCAGCCATTCATTTTTCGGATCCGAATCTTCAACTATACCGCATCCTGCATAAAAATGAGCGGTATTTTGTTCAATTAACCCACTTCGAATGGCAACGTAGAATTCACCCGTCCCATGTGAATTAATCCATCCAATTGGGGAAGCATACCAACCGCGGGTAAAAGATTCTTCTTTTTCTATAAAATCCAACGCTTTTGCTCTTGGAAAACCACCAACAGCAGGAGTAGGATGGAGATCTTTAAGTACATTTGTTCGGGAGATCCCTTCTTTAAATACAGCGGAAATAGGGGTATAAAGATGCTGTACATTGGGAAGCTTTTTTACTTTCGGTGAGCTAGAATGCTCCATCCGCTCTGAATAGGGCACCAAATCTTCTTCGATAGCTTCAATAACAATTTGATGCTCGAGTCGATCTTTTTTAGAATTTAAAAGTTTACCCGCGAGATCGACATCCTCCTCGTAGGTCTTACCTCGCATTGTACTTCCGGCTAAACTTTCAGTTTCAACTTGGGTAGGGGTGAATCGGGCTAATCGTTCTGGAGTAGCTCCTATAAAATAGGAGCCACCCTTAGGATTCACACAAAAAACAAAACAATCTGGATATTGTTGTTCAAGATTTGAAAGTATATCTGCTGCTTTCGGTTTTTGTGGGAGTGATTGGGTGATTTTCCGAGCAAGCACTACTTTTTTTAACTCTTTGTTGTCAATAGTTTGTTTTGCTTTTATAATCATACGTTTCCATTCCCTAAACGCAACAAAACTGCTTGAATGTTCACTTGAATTCTCAGGCTTGCTAACGTATAAATAATCAATTTCCGAAGGTAAAACTACGGATAACTGTTGTTTGTTTTGCTCTGCATTACCATTGGAATGGGAAGAATGAGAGGCATGATAAGAGGGATCATTAAACCACGAGTACAGTCTTTCTTGAAATCTATCTACAAGACCATCAACCGTTTCGAATTTATTAAACCGTTCAATTAAACTAAGTGTAGCCTCATCTTTGTCTTGTACAATGGTCCATTCAGGTAAATGAAACAGAGAGGGTTCAAAGTCAGCCCATTCTGAATCTTTATTAAGAGTGTTAAAAAAAGAAAACCCTCCAAGTAATTGAAGGGGGTAGGGCCTACTTAGTGAATTAAAATGATGAACTCTATTGAATAGATGTTTTCCTAAGGCGGAAGTTTTGCGAAATCTATTATCGCCACTCGTACTCACCCTCTCTAACGCGCCTTGTCCCACAATCGTGAAAGAGTCAGCTGGATGAGATAGATAAAATGAGGACTTCGAGGTATTTAGGCGATTAGCGTACTCACTATTCATCTGTTTATCAACAGGCAGACTAATTGCGATATACTCCTGCTCGTTAGAACGGAGGCTATTTTGGTCTAGTACTGTATGTAAGAATGCCCTGAATGCTGGCCAGTCGAACCGATTTGTTGGCATTGAAAAAGGATTAACCTATTAGTCTGTTATACTTTCAATATAAATTGAAAATTAAACTTTATAAAGGGTAATCATAACTTTTTACGAATTCCTCAAAAAAATAACCCCCTATCTAGCATCGTCCTCTAAGCCATGTAAGAATGGGTGTTTTATTCCAAAATCATTCGGATTATATGGGGCATGTTGGTAAAAATAATCCCAAGCAAGCTCACTTCTGCCATCATTGTCCACCCAGTTAGGGTGAGACTGTTTGATTAACCCAACGATCCGTTTGGCATAGGCTTCCCTTTCTGCCAAATCATTAATCCTAGGTAATGCTTTCATCATAAGGTCTAAATTATACCCACAATCGAAGTCAGTGGGTTTGGTCTGCTCAATAAACATAGATTAACTCGTTATCTTATTGTTAAAAAATATGAAGCTAAAATTATTGCTTGACTATATAGCTCAATTTGTTTTAGGTTCTAATATACAATACTATTATACTTAACATCTACTTCAAACCTATTATTAGGTGTGTGAAAGCATTTAATAATCTTTGAGGTACAGATTTAGGGTCTTTACACAAAACACAGAATCTTTTCAGAGGTTCATTTTATAGGGTACACAAGCATTATTTGCTTATCGTGATTATGTCTAGACACTATTTTTGTATCTGCTTTTTCTTAAGAAAAATTACCTCCAATAATGAATACAGATAGATGACTATTGTTGCTGTAATATCTCCAAAGAGCGCGCTACGTAATGAATTACAACAAACACTACGTAGGGAGAATTTTTTTGTGTTAGATGTCCAAACCATAGATGAAATAGTGCGGTTCGCAGCAACTCAGCCTATTCATTTTATTGTTTATGATGATGCTTCACCCATTTCGATAGCTGAAGTTCAGCAACGTCTGAATCAAGTTAATTCAATTGATATACCAATCATTGTATTAGCCAATACCCATTCGGATTTAGTTGATTTGTATAGATTAGGAGCTCTTAATGTGTTGGATTCCTCTGTTGCTACAGAAACCTTAAAGCTTATTTTAATGACCTATTTAAAGCATATGGATATTCGCTTACGTTACAAAGTTCAGAGTATAACCCTCAATAATGCGAATAAAGACTTACGGGTTAACGTTGAGATCCCGGATAGTAAGGTTGCTCAAATTCCGTCAATTATTCGAAAGCATATCTTTACAACACCAATTAGTATTGAGTTTTTAGCAAATGAACTTTCTATTTCTCGGCGACATTTGTTACGCAAAATCTACGATAAGTACGACAAGACGGCCATAAACCTTATCAATGAGGTGAAGATGAGTATATGTCATGAGTTATTACTAGAGGGTAAACACACAATAGATGAAATTTCTGAACTATTAGGGTTTAAGTCTCAATACTACTTCAAAAAGAAATATGAAATTTATCTTAAGGGATTGTCTAAGGTGCCGATAAATAAAAAGGTAGGGTTTATACATAATCCCTAGTCGTTGCGTTGATAAATTAAAACTTTGTATCTGAATAAAATCTCATTTCAATAGAAATAATTATTACGTACTTTTAAAAATCATATTCAGGTTTACACTGGTCACAATGTAGAGTTACACACAACAAAAAAGACCAGATCACATATTGGGTACACAATGCAGATCGTAGAGATGCACATTTTAGATGCATATATATCTAAAAGGTTAAAGATTATTTGCAAAATAACACTAGTTATAGTGTTGGCTTTCAGTTTAAAAATGCCATTGTTGGCCAATGATATTACTATATCAAATATAAACCTCTCTAATCATAACCCAGCCAACCAGACGGTTGAAGTTTCTTTTGATGTAACGTGGAATAATAGTTGGCGCCATCCAGTAAGCAGTGGTATGCCGAATTGGGATGCCGCTTGGATATTTGGGCGGTTTAGTCTCAGAGGGGAGAATACCTGGCTGCCTATAGTCATTTCTGCACAAGGAATAAGTACTGGATCGGGAACACCATCAATTGCTGAGTTAAAAACCTATGCCAATGACGATACCAGAGGTATTGGTATGTTGGTACATAGAAGTGAGGTGGGAAGTGGTACCTTTTCACAAGTGGGTATTACTTTTACATGGGAATATGGAAATAATCGCCCAGATATTGCTGATCTTGATCTCCTCGAAATACGCTTATTCGGGATTGAAATGGTTTATGTGCCGGGTGGACCGTTTTATCTTGGGTCTGGTGGAAGCACCCCTTCGAAGGTGTTCTATGAATCTGGTACCAATTATGAGCCCTTCCGACTTTCAACCTTAGGGACATTCACTTTTGGTGGCACTGAGCTCATCTATAATGGGTATTCTGGTTCTGCTCTATCAATACCTAGTGGGTATCCATCGGGTGTGTATCCTTTTTACTTGATGAAGCATGAGTTGACTCAACAAATGATGGTTAACTATTTTAATAGCGATAATACTGGAGCAGGAAGCGACTATAACTATAATTTAGTCTCTGGTGGTAAAGATAATGTTTCCAACGACCCAGATTTCATCTCAAGAACGCTTGAACAAGTAGGGAATGATTCCATCTACATTTATTCGGCACCTCTCCCAAATAATCCAGTAGGATATGCTAATTGGAGTTGGGTTACTGGGTTTTCTGATTGGGCTGGTCTACGTCCTTACTCTGAACTAGAATTTGAAAAAGCAGCCAGAGGATGGTTTCCACCAAAATATGAAGATGAGTATCCCTGGGGTTCTAATTCCATAGTGACTTCTTCATACACAGTAGAAACGTTATCTACCCCATTTGGATATGCTATATCGGGCGGATATTCCAATGTAAATTCTATGGGTAATGCAGTTTATTATTCAACCATTGGAACTAGCCCCCATAACTTAAGAGTCGGTGTTTTTGCAAATGATACAAGCTCCCGTGCGCAGTCCAGCGCGAGTATGACTGGGGTGTTGGACTTAGCAGGAAATGTTGCTGAAAATGTGGCAAATATCGAGAGTTCGTTTGATAACTCTTGGGTATGGGTACATGGAGATGGATTGTTAAATACATTAAACCAAGCTAATGAATCGTGGCCTGGTTGGAGTGGAACGGCTTGGTCTGGAAGTAATAGTAACGGTAATATTGCCATTGGAAGAAGGGGTGGTAGTGCAAAAGACAATGCACAACGATTATGGACAAGTGATAGGGAATACGCTAAGATAAATAGTGGAGGTCTCGTTTCGACCGGTTCCAGGGCAGCGGTAACCCGAGATTGTATACTGCCTAATCACAGTTCTGCTAGTTATCCTATTGAGATAGCAGCAACAGAAGGGTCCCCTGGTTTGTTAGAAGCTAATATTGGCACAGCAAGTACAGGCCAGGAATTTATTTGGATTCTCCAAATAATTAGTGGGGAAGCAAGTATTATACAAGGACAAGGTAGTAATTCGGTTAAAATTTTTGTTAGTCAGAGTCCAGCTACAGGTACATTATACGCTCATTCGGTGAATGATTGTGGGATTAGTTTGGAAAGTAGTAGTGTGGAGGTCAATAACCAATGAGATACTCAATACGCACAAATAGTGTTTCTCGAAGATTCTCGATACTTAAGTTTTGCTTTATAGCTGCACTAACTATGGTGAGTACGAACGTTAATGCTCAATTTATATTAGAAATCGCAGTACCCTCGGATAATCTACAGATGCAATTACCCCTTCGTGGTAACACCAATGTAATCGTTGATTGGGGCGATGGAACGATTACTAGTCATTCGGCAAATTACCCTCAGTCATCAACCAATTCTATTATACATACTTATAGTAGTCCTGGGACTTATACGATTAGAATTAGTGGCACGACCGAACAATTTGGGGACGATGACATTTCCTCCTCTACATATAATACCTACATGTCAAAACTTACCAAAGTTTTATCGTTTTGGTGGGTATAACAAACTTTGAATCGGCATTCGCAGGAAGCAGTTAATTTAACTCAAATTGCCACTTTGCTACCGTCCTCTGATTTACAAATATGAGTGGTATGTTTTCTGGAGCCAGCTCCTTTAGCCAAGACCTATCTGCCAGGATGTGTCCTCAGGTTACAAATGTAGTGTATCATTTCTCGTGAGGGCTAGCTCCTTTGCCAAGACCCTATCTACTTGGGATGTGTCTCAGTTGCAATAATGAGAAGTATGTTTCATTTAGCCAGCTGCCAAGACCTATCTACTTGGGATGTGTCCTCGGTTACAACTATGTGGAGCATGTTTCAATTAGCCACCTCCTTTAACCAAGACCTATCTACTTGGGATGTGTCCTCTGTTACAGAGATGCGTTACATGTTTGCTAGTGCCAGCTCCTTTAATGGAAACCTATCTACTTGGGATGTGTCCTCTGTTACAAATATGAGTGGCAGAAGTGTTTTATGAGCCACCTCACTGGCAGACTATCTATGGGATGTGTCCTCTGTTACAAATATGTGGAGCATGTTTTATGAAGCCAACTCCTTTAACCAAGACCTATCTACTTGGGATGTGTCCTCGGTTATAACTATGGTTAATATGTTTATGAGTAGAACTTTCCCTACAAACTATAGCAATACATTAATTGGTTGGGCAGGGCAGAACGTGCAAATGGAGTTGGAGCCATGGGGGATTCTAGGCACAATAAGGCAACCTACTTGCAGGAAAAATTGGTTAATGAGCACAGTTGGACTATGATATTGCTTTATATCGTGACTGAGATTGACTCTGGGCTTGTTCAAACCGCCAGATAATGACTTAAACGGTGCGTATAAATTAATGAACGATTTGGGACCGAATGATCAGGGTACGAGGCCTACAATGATACTACAACATCAGGATGGGTACCTATCACATTAGTGTGGGTGCGGGTGAATTTGATGGGTTCATCGATGAGGTGGTTTCCAAATAAGCTGGCTTACGTAATAAATATGAAAACAATCAGCCTGCAGCTCTTCAGTTGGAAGGCTGGATTAATAACTGATTTGGGAGTGATGGACTACTATTATCAATAACCTTGAGTGATGAATCGGGCGGTCTTGTAGGCTTCAACAACTTTGGTACTATACAAAGAAGTTATGCAAAAGGTACCATACATTGGATAGACAGCAATACCATATATACTGGTGGATTAGTAGGGTCAAATTTTAGGGGTATCATTGATCAGAGCTTTAGTTCAGGTAGTATTGTTGGGAATACTCATGTGGGTGGTTTAGCTGGTAGAAATACTGGAACAATATCCAATAGTTATAGCACGGCAACGGTGCAAGGTGTAGAATATTCGGGGGATACAATCTTTTGCGAGACGAATATTCAATCAACAACAGCTTTTCAGTAGGTGGGTTGTAACATCTGGACCCACATGGTGGTTTAATTGGTTTCAACATGACTTTCATCAGGTACTAGTTCTATCCAATTTATACTGGGATGTTGAAACCAGTGGTCAGACGACCTCCAAATTTTGGCCCTGAAGTTGGCCTGAATACGTCTCAGATGATCAGCGATGTCGTATCCTGATCAAATGGGCTTAGATTTTGTAAATATTTTTGAAGTAGTTAAAAATGGAGTCGCCTTATCAGACGAAGGCTCATACCATGGAATGACAGCTACCCCATTTTAAAAACATAGACCCAATTGCAGTACCTAAGTATTGAACCTATGGTACCCAGTACAATACTTCCCTTGGCCCAGGAACTGAGGTTGTGACCTAGTTTTAGATCTAGCGTGCTACCTTACAAACTATTGATGTGGTAATTACGGTGGGGGGATGGAGTTTGAATCCAATATGTTGGTCGGAACTCACACCGGCTTTAATGATGAATACAATTAGCCACGGTACGACATAGATGGGGTATACACAGTAAAGCTTTATGGAGCTATTAGTCAGATGGGCGTCACTTTTCAACAAGCTGTATTACCAAATGCTGGTAAATTGACAGCCGTAAAAAGCTTTGGTGATGTCCGAATTGAACGATTACAATATACTTTTTTGAATGAAATAAATCTGATTGATGTCCCAAATAATTTACCACTTGGCATTAATTTTGTGCAGGGATTATTTCATAGTGCAACTCAAATTAATGACCCAGATATATCCAACTGGGATATTACAGGTATTCAAAGTTTGCAAGGTATATTTAATGGAGCATCTTCATTTAATCAAGACCTATCTTCTTGGGATGTGTCCTCGGTTACAACTATGAGTGTTATGTTTAATGGAGCCAGCTCCTTTAACCAAGACCTATCTACTTGGGATGTGTCCTCGGTTACAAATATGAGTTATATGTTTCGTGGTGCCAGCTCCTTTAACCAAGACCTATCTACTTGGGATGTGTCCTCGGTTACAACTATGGTTAATATGTTTACTGGAGTAGAACTTTCCCCTACAAACTATAGCAATACATTAATTGGCTGGGCGGGGCAGAACGTGCGAAATGCAGTTACATTCGATGGGGGGGATTCTAGATACAATGGGCAAGCCTACCGTGCCAGGGAAAAATTGGTTAATGAATATGGTTGGACGATTACCGATGGCGGCCTCATTGTAACAGAAATTACTTCTTGGGCTGATCTAAGAGCCATAGATAATGACTTAAACGGTGCGTATAAATTAATGAACGATTTGGGTCCGAATGATCCAGGGTACGAGACCTACAATGATACGACAACATCCATAGGTTGGACGCCTATTGCTTGGGGTACAGGTGAATTTGATGGGTTATTAGATGGTAATGGTTTTGAAATCCGCGGTTTACGTATTAAATATCAGAACTCTCAACAAGCAGCCTTCCTTGCTAGATTAGGAGAGAATGGATTAATAACTGATTTGGGAGTAGTGGACTACTATTATCGGGGAGCGGGTAATAGGTCTGGTGGATTAATAGGTACTCTCGAAAGTATGGGTAAGATTCAGAAAAGTTATGCCAAAGGTGCCATACACTGGAATGGCTCTACGAATAGAGAAATTGGTGGATTGGTTGGGATAAATTTAGGGGGTATCATTGATCAGAGCTTTAGTTCGGGTAGTGTTGCTGGGTCAACAATGGTTGGTGGGTTAGTGGGTACAAATTATGGAATAGTGTCGAACAGTTATAGCACGGCAACGGTGCAAGGCGGACCTGCTACGGGTGGATTAATAGGATATAATTTTGTGCAAACTGATTCTGCAACCTACAACAGTTTTTCGGTAGGTCAGGTTGTAACAAATGGAGGTACACATGGGGGCTTGATAGGCGATATATTTGGGTCGCAAGGTACAGGGTCAATCAATTTATACTGGGATGTTGAAACCAGTGGTCAAACTACGTCAAATTTTGGCCCTGAAGTTGGCCTGAATACGTCTCAGATGATCGGCGATGCTGCATCTAACAATATGACGGGCTTAGATTTTGTGAATGTTTTTGAAGAAGTTAAAAATGGAGTCGCCTTATCGGACGGGCTCATACCATGGGATGACAGCTACCCCATTTTAAAAAACATAGACCCAAGTGTACAGTATCTTAATAATTACGAACCTATGGTACTTGAAGTTGTTGTACCCTCGGATAATCTACAGATGCAATTACCCCTTCGTGGTAACACCAATGTGGGAGTTGAATGGGGCGATGGAACGATTACTAGTCATTCGGCAAATTACCCTCTGTCAACAACCAATTCTATTATTCATACTTATAGTAGTCCTGGGACTTATACGATTAGAATTAGTGGCACGACCGAACAATTTGGGGGCAATTCCATTTCCCCCTCTACATATAATACCTACATGCCAAAACTTACCAAAGTTTTATCGTTTGGAGATTTGGGTATAACAAGCTTTGAATCGGCATTCAAAGGAGCAGTTAATTTAACTCAAGTGCCATCTTTGCTACCGTCCTCTGTTACAGATATGAGTAGTATGTTCCGTCAGGCCCGCTCCTTTAACCAAGACCTATCTACTTGGGATGTGTCCTCTGTTACTGACATGAGTGGCATGTTTTATGGAGCCAACTCCTTTAACCAAGACCTATCTACTTGGGATGTGTCCTCGGTTACAGATATGAGTTATATGTTTCGTGAGGCCAGCTCCTTTAACCAAGACCTATCTACTTGGGATGTGTCCTCGGTTACAATTATGTGGAGCATGTTTCAATTAGCCACCTCCTTTAACCAAGACCTATCTACTTGGGATGTGTCTTCTGTTACTCGCATCAACTCTATGTTTCGTGATGCCAGCTCCTTTAATGGAAACCTATCTACTTGGGATGTGTCCTCGGTTACAAATATGAGTGGTATGTTTTTTGGAGCCACCTCCTTTAACCAAGACCTATCTACTTGGGATGTGTCCTCGGTTACAGATATGAGGACTATGTTTACTGGAGCCACCTCCTTTAACCAAGACCTATCTACTTGGGATGTGTCCTCGGTTACAACTATGAGTGTTATGTTTAATGGAGCCAGCTCCTTTAACCAAGACCTATCTACTTGGGATGTGTCCTCTGTTACAAATATGTGGAGCATGTTTTATGAAGCCAGCTCCTTTAACCAAGACCTATCTACTTGGGATGTGTCCTCGGTTATAACTATGGTTAATATGTTTTATGGAGTAGAACTTTCCCCTACAAACTATAGCAATACATTAATTGGTTGGGCAGGGCAGAACGTGCAAAATGGAGTTGAATTCCATGGGGGGGATTCTAGGTACAATGGGCAAGCCTACTTTGCCAGGGAAAAATTGGTTAATGAATACAGTTGGACTATAATCGATGGCCTTATCGTGACTGAGATTGACTCCTGGGCTGATTTAAGAGCCATAGATAATGACTTAAACGGTGCGTATAAATTAATGAACGATTTGGGACCGAATGATCCAGGGTACGAGGCCTACAATGATACTACAACATCCACAGGATGGGTACCTATCGCATTGGGTGTGGGTGCAGGTGAATTTGATGGGTTCATCGATGGGAATGGTTTCCAAATAAGCGGCTTACGTATTAAATATGAAAACAATCAGCCTGCAGCCTTCCTTGCTAGATTAGGAGAGAATGGATTAATAACTGATTTGGGAGTAGTGGACTACTATTATCGTAACGCGGGTAGTGAATCGGGCGGTCTTGTAGGCTTCAACAACTTTGGTACTATACAAAGAAGTTATGCAAAAGGTACCATACATTGGATGGGCAATAATACCATATATACTGGTGGATTAGTAGGGTCAAATTTTAGGGGTATCATTGATCAGAGCTTTAGTTCAGGTAGTATTGTTGGGAATACTCATGTGGGTGGTTTAGCTGGTAGAAATACTGGAACAATATCCAATAGTTATAGCACGGCAACGGTGCAAGGTGTAGAATATTCGGGGGGATTAATAGGATACAATCTTTTGCGAGACGAATATTCAATCAACAACAGCTTTTCAGTAGGTCAGGTTGTAACATCTGGACCCACACATGGTGGTTTAATTGGTTTCAACAACGACTTTTATTCATCAGGTACTAGTTCTATCAATTTATACTGGGATGTTGAAACCAGTGGTCAGACGACCTCAAATTTTGGCCCTGAAGTTGGCCTGAATACGTCTCAGATGATCGGCGATGTCGTATCTAACGATCAAATGGGCTTAGATTTTGTAAATATTTTTGAAGTAGTTAAAAATGGAGTCGCCTTATCAGACGGGCTCATACCATGGAATGACAGCTACCCCATTTTAAAAAACATAGACCCAACCGTGCAGTACCTAGGATATTACGAACCTATGGTACTTGAGTATAATACTTCCCTTGGCCCAGGAACGGGAATTGACCTATTTTTTACTAGATCTAGCGATGCTACCTTACAAACTATTGATGTGGTAATTGATTGGGGGGATGGGAGTTTGAATCAATATGTTGATTCGGAACTCCCACCCGGCTTTGTGATGAATACAATTAGCCACGATTTTGACATAGATGGGGTATACACAGTAAAGCTTTATGGAGCGGTAAGCCAGATGGGGCCTACTTCTACCTCTTCATGGCCAAATAATACACCAACCCCCAACTCAGGTAAATTGACAGCGGTAAAAAGTTTTGGTGATATCCGAATTGAACGGTTACAATATACTTTTCTCAGAGAATCGAACTTGGTCGATGTACCAGCAACACTACCAATTGGGATTACCTCTTTAGAAGGATTATTTCAACAAGCCAACCAAATAAATGACCAGGATATATCTTCATGGGATGTATCCTCTGTTACAGAAATGCGTTCCATGTTTAATGAAGCCAGCTCCTTTAACCAAGACCTTTCTACTTGGGATGTGTCTTCTGTTACTCGCATCAACTCTATGTTTCGTGGTGCCAGCTCCTTTAACCAAGATCTTTCTACTTGGGATGTGTCTTCTGTTAGAGGTTTGTCTTACCTTTTTCATAGTGCATCCAGCTTTAATGGAGACCTATCTACATGGGATGTATCCTCTGTTTCCAATTTTGCCGCTGTTTTTATGGCTGCCAACTCCTTTAACCAAGACCTTTCTTCTTGGGATGTGTCCTCTGCTACATCTATGTGGGGCATCTTTCGTCGTGCCACCTCTTTTAACCAAGACCTTTCTTCTTGGAATGTGTCCTCGGTTACAAATATGAGTGAGATGTTTTATGAAGCCACCTCCTTTAACCAAGACCTATCTACTTGGGATGTGTCCTCGGTTACAGATATGAGTGTTATGTTTAATGGAGCCAGCTCCTTTAACCAAGACCTATCTACTTGGGATGTGTCCTCGGTTACAGATATGAGTAATATGTTTACTGGAGTAGAACTTTCCCCTACAAACTATAGCAATACATTAATTGGCTGGGCGAGGCAGAACGTGCGAAATGGAGTTCAATTCCATGGGGGGGATTCTAGATTTTATTTAGGTTCGGCTGCAGATGCGAGACAGGATCTTATTTCTAATTATAACTGGACCATTACGGATGGTGGTGTTGTCTTGCCGGATCAAGTGATATTTATTGTCCCAGAACAAGTATATGCCAAGGATCATTTTGCGGTAGCTGTCCAAATATTTGAAAGTGGAACACCTTATCCTTACGATGGAAATCTTACCATAGAATTAGCTAACGGAACGGGTGATTTATCTGGAGCATTAAATCAATTGTATTCCACGAATAAAATCTTGTACGATAGTCTTATTTACAATGAAGTGGATGATTTTCAGCTTTCCATTAGCATAGACTATGAATTGGATGGAGTCAATCAAACCTACAATAGTACTACTAGTTCGGTTATTGGTAGTAATAGTAATTTTTTCGGTGGGCAAGGTAGTGGCGATGATTTCACAGTCTTGAAGAATACGACATTGGATGGCCAATTAGCCAACGTTTGGTTGGGTAATACTAACGATTTTAATCTTGCAAGTAACTGGAGCCTTAATGCCAATCCTACAAGTTCCGATTATTTAATCATTGACTCCTTAGCCACCTACCCGAATATACTCGCATCAAACAGTTTTAATTTAGGGTCTTCTGGAGTACTAAAGGTGAGATCAGGTGGGCTATTGGAGGTAGATGGAAGCCTTACATTAACCGATGGATCCACAACCAACACCGAAGGCAGTGGATTAATACGCATTAGTCCAACCGGTAGTTATATCAATCAATCTTCAAGTAACCCACTTTTAGAAATGCAACGTGCGGTTCAGGGAGCGGCAGGCTGGCGTATGTTAAGCGCACCAGTCGCAACCACCTTTGATGATTTATTTGACCAAAGTGATCCAGGAAATAAGCCCGTTACTCAAGGATATGCGGGATCAGATTTTCCAAATGCGGATCCGAATGTTCTTTGGTGGGACGAAAGCCAGGGAGGTACTACCCTTCAAGGCTGGCGCCAACCAACTGCATCAACCGATAGCATACAAGTTGGTCGTGGCCTGTTTCACTATCTTTTTGATGGGGCGGAAGTCGCGGGCCAATCAGGGGTTTTTCATACCGATGAATTACCGGTAACCTATAAGGTAAAAGGGTACGAGCAAGATTTATATACCAATAATTTTACTTTTGATTTCCTCACTTGGACCAACAGAAACGGTTTAGCCCAAGATAGTACGCAAGGTTCCACATACATTGATCGTGTCGAAGCGGATCAAGGCTGGAACTTAGTGGGTAACCCAACTGCATCTACTATTGATTGGGATTTACCAGGATGGGGAAAAAAGGGAGTATCAAATACTATCTATGTTTGGGATCCATCTGCTAATAATGGAGATGGGGATTATTTAGTGTGGAATGGGACAGTAGGCACGTTGGGCTCAGGAAAAATAGCTCCTTGGCAAAGTTTTTGGGTCAATGTTGAGCATGCAGATCCCTTGTTAGCCTTCAATAAAAATGCAAAAACACTTTTAAATACTACCTTTGTCGGTAAGATTGTTTCTCAGCCAAGTGAGGATGAGGGGATAGGTAGTGAGATTAATTCTTCAAACGCATTAACCCGTAAACTAGAAGAAGAAAGTGATATGCATGCTATTGCTCAGGATAAATCGCTTGGGCAAAGACAACCAAAAAACAAACAAATACAAAGTAATAAAGCTAAAAACTCAATGGTGGAATTCACCTTAGTTGGTGTTGATCGTTTAGCGAAGCATTGGTTGGTCGTCTCCGACTCGGCTCGTATGGGTCTGGATCCTTGGGATGCCTATAAATTACGTCCACTTGGTCAAGAATGGTTAGCATTGTATAGTAAAGCTTGGAGTGAATCAGCGGCGGCAATGCAGATAAATCATGTGCCACTGGTGACCGATCAGATTCAATTTTATGACCTAATGATAGAAGCACAGCTACCCGAGGCAGAGGCTAGCTTTGAGTTAACATGGAAGAGTGATCTAAACCACGAAAATATATATATGGTACTTTTTGATCATGTGACCAATCAAATGATTCCATTGGATAAATCTGGTAGTATACAATTTGATCACACTTGGTCTGTTTCAGAGCCTAAAAATAAAGTCGGTGAACTAGGAGTGCACGAGTCAACAAGGGATGATTCATTGCTTAACAATCCTTTTTACCAGATAGCTAAACCAAATCTAATGCAGGGCGATTTTGCCAGCTCAGATGGGCTTGAGACATCAATATTATCTCAAAAAAGTAAAATTGGTAGCATACTTCAAGCTCAACAGAATGCCAATGCGACTGTGTCTATGAGCTCGTTTGAAGGGAAAACTCCCAAAAGTCGGTTTACTATTGCCATTAGTGCTACGCCGTTGGAAGAATATGTGCCCCGCGAAATTGAACTCTTACCTAATTACCCGAACCCATTTAATCCTACAACAAATATTCAGTTTCGTTTACCACAGCGTGGGTATATCGAATTAGAAGTGTACTCGGTATTAGGGCAAAAAGTGGCCACATTATTACGGGACGTGCTGGACGCGGGAACACACACAACATCGTGGAACGCAGACCGTCTAGCTTCTGGAGTCTATTTCTTACGATTACGATCAGGAGATACTGTTCAAACCATTAAAATGACCTTGATAAAATGAAGTGTACGTTATGTCATATAATCATAATCGTATGTGTATGGGTTTTAGGCGGCCCTGAAGTATATGCGCAAAGTGAACCTGGAAAAAATGTAGCAAGTATTAGGGCATCTGGTACTGTATTTAATAGGGTTGCTCTTGAAGCATTGACTTCTGAACTCGTGCAAAACCCAGTATTCAAT
>JAGYJQ010000059.1 GCA_018401935.1 Balneolaceae bacterium | reverse complement strand
GATGGTGAACCTGCCAAAATGATAGCTGCCAACTACACGCTGAGAGGAATAGTGGTTCCGGCAGGACAGCATACCATTACTGTGGAGTTTGCTCCCAAAATTCATGCCGTGGGTGTAATTGTCATGCAGGTTTTCTCCTTTTTGATCCTACTGGCATTTATTGGCGCTATCTATCTATCTTTGAAAAAAGACTAGCTTCAAACAGATCAAGCCTATGCAGAAAGTATTGGTACTGGTGTTTTCCGATTTAAAATACGATGCACGGGTGACGCGCCAAATCAAATGGCTGGCTGAAGACCATCAAGTAACCGCAGTCTGTTTCTCTGGGCGTTCCGATTTACCCAAGGTCTCATTCGAAGAAATCACAATGACTTCACTGACCTGGCCGCGGAAGCTAGCCCTTGCCCTTGCCTTATTTTTCAGGTTTTATGGCTTGGCGAACCGGATTCAACATGGTTATTATCACCATTTAAAGCACCTGAAAGGCTTTGATTTTGTCATAGCCAATGATGTAGAAACTTTACCCTTAGCCTTCCAACTGGCGGCAGGTCATCCGGTGATATTCGATGCCCATGAATATGCCCCTCGACATTTTGAAGACAAAACTTGGTGGCGGGTACTCTTTGCTCCTTGGTACCATTCCCTTTGCAAAAAATACATCCCAAAGGTAAAAGGCATGACTACGGTAAGCAGTGGGTTGGCTGATGAATACAATCGCCATTTTGGTACGCGGCCATTGATCACCACAAATGCCACGCGCTATTTCGACCTCAAGCCTCAAAAAGTGGGGCAGACCATTCGGTTAGTACATCACGGCATCATCAATACCTCTCGAAAGATTGAGAAGATGATAGACATGATGAAAATTCTTGGCAATGGTTATCAACTCGACTTAATATTGATGACTCCCGAGTATGCTTCTTCGGCCACCCAAGAATATTTTAATCAACTCAAACAGGCGGTTGAAAAAGTAAGTAATGTCAACATACTTCCCTCCTTGCCCAATGAACAGATTGTGCCTGCCATCAACCAATACGACATGGGTATTTTTTTATTGGAACCTGTGAATTTCAATTACACCCACGCCTTACCCAATAAGCTTTTTGATTTTGTTCAGGCCAGGCTCGCCATTGCCATTGGCCCGTCCTTGGAAATGGCAAAAATGGTTAAGGAATATAATTTAGGGGTAATTAGCAGCAATTTTGAAACCGATGAGCTCGCAAAAGAAATTCAAAAACTGAGTCCTGAAGATATTTTTGCCTTCAAACAAAATGCGCACAAGCACGCCAATGCGCTTTCTGAAGAAGAAAATAAAAACACCTTTTTAAAGCTTTTGAGCACATCCTCGAATGATAGCAACTTAAGAAATGGTTAAAGAGCAATTTCACAATTTGGATTTTCTTAGGCCTTCCTTTTTGTTGAGGGAATTATTGAATGGGGCAAAAACGAAATCATGTCAAAGACTCATGAAATACCGGCAATCACGTGTGGTAACCTTGCTTTTTTTGTAATATGGTAACTCAAAGATAAACTGTGGGAATCGTCATCAAACAAAGCCTTCGATCTTCATTGATCGCTTACATAGGAGTCATCATTGGCTATATCAATGTACTCTGGTTGTACCCCTACTTTTTATCAACCGAACAGGTAGGCTTATTTCGATTGGTACAAAGTTCGGCTTATCTGTTGGC
>JAGYJQ010000058.1 GCA_018401935.1 Balneolaceae bacterium | reverse complement strand
AAGTATGCGTTTGTAAGTTGATTAGTGAAAAACCACTTACGCTCAAAAAACGCAGCCTGAATAAAACGGTCCGTGCCGTCATCGTTGTACTTGAAGTTAAACACCGCGCACAGAATGTTGTTGATAAGGCACTGTCCAGCAGAGACAAAGGTTGTGAAGTCGATAAACGGGAACACCCCGTCCAGCGGGTCACTAATCTTGGTCGTGGTAGCACCCACCAGGGCGTAGACCCCGTACTCGTTCATAAACAAAATGGACCGAAAGTACGGAAAGATGGCGTGCTTAAGGTTAGAGCCTACCGACGCTGACACGTTGGTGTTGGTAAACAGTGTGACGCCGGTTACAGAGTCTATCCTTACGTCCGAAAACACGTTGATCGAGTCTTCACCAAAAACGTACAAAAAGTTGTTGGCTGACAGAATCCTCGTAATGTCGGTACGAAGAGTGGAATCTGAGATGGTCAAGAAACCAGCATCAATGCCAGCAAAGTTGTTAAACGTATCAGCAGCCGTGTAAAACACGGTTCGATCTGAAGCAATCCAAGTGCGCCCAGAAAAAGTGGCTACGTCTATGCCGTTTTGATCCAGGATCGTGCATGTTGCAGTTGCGTTAGTGCCGTCTCCCGTTATGGTCACAGTGGGGGCGCTGGTGTAACCCGTGCCAGCCTCCGTAACGATAATCTCAGATACCGCATTTGCTACTACAACGACCTCACCAGTGGCCTGTATTCCATTGGCCTGATTGGGAGTACCGAAGGACACGACGTTGTTGGCACCCGTATACCCAGAGCCACCATCCGTAATGGTGACGCTGTTAACAGAACCAATGTCGTGCAAATCAGTACCGTCCCACGTCTTGTACCCGTTGTTTGGGTCAATGATGAGAGCGCGTTCGTTCTTCCACTGCGTAATCATTACGTTTGCGTTTGAAAACGTGCCTGCTGCCGCAATGTTTCCTTTGGTGCCAGCAGTCAGATTGACGAACTGGGCAGAGCCATCGTCTTGAAAGCCCAAGACGAACTCGTTGTTTTGAATGTTGACCGACGCCATGTAAGTTACGTTGGCGGTAAAGGCATTTGCCTCAGCCAATTCGCTGCCTTCAATGATGCGCAGGTTGCCAAAGCCAATGGGCATGGCGTTCTCTAGCCAGCCAAACTCACCGTTCTCAATGACGGTGCGGTTGTTCTTGGTGTTTACACCCTTGAAGTCCTTGACGACGGCATACTGTTTTTTTTGCTCAACGGCAGCCATGTCAGTACCCCGAAATGTATGGTGTAGGCAGTCTTCGGGTAAAGGTTGTGTTTAGCGCCTGCATGACGTGCTTCTGATATTCCTGTTTGAATATCTCAGCCTCGCCATAGGACTGCTCTTGGTACTTGGCAATGTAAGCCGCATAGAAAGGCACCGACTCTGTAAACGGAGTGGGCAGCGTTTCATCTGGGCTGGCATCTGTTAGCGGTGGCTTAAGCACCACAGTGTCAAACTCCATCACGTAAGCCTGATCGGGCTTCGGGCCAATAAAAATTTTCTTAGGCCCATACAAAGAAAACGCAATAGGACGACCATCGTAATTTTGGTAGTAGCGCAACTGGGCATTGAAATTAGTCCAGGGCATGTAGTACAAAGGCACGCGAGAGTTGCCGTAAAACAGGTTGACCGTTAGCACGTCAATGGTGTTAACGCCCTCTGGCAGATCAATGAAGTCAATTGTTTCTAACGTGGCAGGCACGGTATGAGACTGAAGAATACGATTACACCCAGTGTCTTGCACTAGGTGATTTCGTCCGTCATTGATGTAGTCAGTTAACTCGGCATTGGTCCAAAAATTTGCGTTAACGTCGTGCAGCAATCGACGGGTTTCTG
>JAGYJQ010000057.1 GCA_018401935.1 Balneolaceae bacterium | reverse complement strand
GGCATATGAGAGAGATGCGAAGTCAATCGGTCCATGTATAAATACGGTTAGTTAGTTTTCATCAATTTTATCGTCTTAATCGGCAAAATGAAAATGGCTTATTTGTTCTCATACGTCTAATCAGGGTTAATCATTTTTAAATTAATTAAGTCGTTCGGAAAGAATTTTTTAACTTACATACGAACCGGTGCATTCCCTGATCTTTCTTTAAACTTCTTTTAATTCCATTATGAACAAACTTCTTTTATGAAAAATCCATTTCGAAGAAATGATCATAATAGTGAACAGGTTATTCCGCCAGTTAAAACCGGATTAGGCTCTTTTAGTGGGGTCTTTACGCCTTCAATTCTAACCATTTTAGGGGTGATCATGTATCTCCGTTTTGGATGGGTAGTGGGCAATGTTGGACTGATTGGCACATTACTTATAGTAACCATTGCCTCTTCGATTACTTTTTTGACTGCATTATCTGTAGTCGCCATTGCCACAGATCAGCGGGTCAGAACAGGTGGTGCCTATTATATGGTAAGCAGGTCCCTGGGCTTAGAGGCAGGTGGTGCTATAGGAATTCCATTTTTCATCGCACAGGCGCTTTCAGTGGCGCTTTACACCGTAGGATTTGCCGAAAGTGTAGTAAGTGTTTTTCCAGCTCTGTATTTCAAATTGGTAGGTAAAGTGACAACAATAGCAATAGCCTCTCTGGCGATTGTATCTGCGAAAGCCGCCATTAAGGCTCAGTTTTTCATCATGTTTGGCATAGGGCTTTCTTAGTTGTCGTTTGTCTTTGGAGGCCCGATAGAGGAAACCAATGTTGAAATGTGGGGAGCTGCAGACCGTCATTCTGAGCGATTTTGGGCAGTTTTTTTGTGTTTTTCCCGGCTGAAACAGGAATTATGGTGGGCATTAATATGTCCGGAGACCTTAAAAACCCCTCCAGATCCATCCCTAAAGGAACCTTCGCCGCTGTGGGGGTTGGGCATTTAATTTATATGGTTTTGCCTATCCTTTTGGCCAACCGTGCCGATGCGATGACACTGATTGAGGATCCGATGGTCATGTGGAAAATGTCCTATAGGGGAGATGCCATTTTGATAGGAGTCTCGGGGGCTACGCTCTCCAGCGCTTTGGGAAGTATTATTGGTGCACCCCGGGTACTACAAGCTTTGGTCCGTGACAAAATTTTACCTCCATGGCTAGACTGGCTAGGAAATGGTTCCGGTGAAGATGACTCACCAAGGCTAGATACTATTTTTATGGGTATGGCTAAGCCGGATGAAAATTTTGTAGGATATTACAAAAAATTACAGTCGTGGATTCATAAGTTACCCACCACTATTCTCGTGCTCGCCGCTAAAGACATCTGCTTTGGCGAAGTTCTTTTGCATCAGGATAAATTTAGGAATGGCTGAAGCAACTAAATCGAACATGGCTTCATAATCATGATGTTATCATGAAACTAAACAGGTAAGAAAGAAAATAAAAGCGCAAAACTGCTTGATGGAAGGGCAAGTTGGTAGAGTTCCATCGACTTCAGTACTAGAGTCTAAAAGATGAAAATTGAACTAAAGGATAAATATTCAAGCTACTGATTTCACTCCGTAGGGGCTACCCTGAATCGCAAATCCAAGACTAATCGTTCATAAACCTAAGGTATTCCTCTGTATTAATACAACAGTCCTCATTTATCACTACCCTAAGATCATTCTTAAATATCTCTGCCTCGGGACATACCCCGTAACCACTAACACTTCTCAGGGTCTTCGCTTCACTCCGATTTCCTCTATATTTCCCAACTAATATCTATCAATATCTAGTATCAATAAATATCTTCACCCCATATTTCGGCCGTAGGCCATACCCGCCTGTCCGGCAGGCAGGTTTCTACAATATTTCAGCCGTAGGCTATACCCTGAACCGCTACGCTACTCAGGGTCTACGCTTCGCTCCGATTTCCTCTATATTTCCCTACTAATATCCATCAATATCTAGTATCCACAAATATCAATTCCCAATATTTCGACCGTAGGCCATATTTCTACAATATTTCAGCCGTAGCCTATATCTAAATCCTCCCTAATATCCACCAATATCTAATATCAATCAATATCAGTTCCCCTTATTTCGGCCGTAGGCCATATTTCTACAATATTTCAACCATATTTCAG
>JAGYJQ010000056.1 GCA_018401935.1 Balneolaceae bacterium | reverse complement strand
GTACTAGGTAATGGCAGAACCAGGCGAAAGCACCCTACCAGACACGTTAGGCACCGTCCCTCGTCTATTAGAGGGCTTTGGCAAGCAAAGAACCCCAGAAAGCCGTGGTCAGTTTGCTCGGCAACAGATGCCTGCGCTATTCCGTGGTGGAGCAGAGGCCGAAGCGCAAGCCAAAATGGGTGCGTTTGAGCGTGACCAAGGAGTAGTCCGTAAGACTGCCGAGGCAGAGCGTGAGGTAGCCCGTGGAACTCGCCTCGAAAGCCAAAAACTAGACACTGGTTTGCAAGAGCGTGGCACCTTTGAGGCACCCGAGTACAAGGCGTCTGACTATGCAGCAAACTCTGCTACTCGCCTGCTGACTGCTGTGCTGCTTGGTGGCGTGGCTCGAACCTCTGCCTCTGGTCAATTGCAGGCAATCAAGGCCATGCAGGATGCTGAGGAGCAAGGCTTGAGGGAGAACTTCGAGGCGGCTCGGATGCGTTTTGATGAGCAGGAAAAGGCTCGGGTAGACAACAACAAGATGCTCAGAGAGCGTTTTGATCGCATGATTGACCTACTGAGCAAGGACCGTAATGCGGCCTTGATCGAGGCCAAACTAATTGAGGGTAACTTGGGCAAGGGCATTATTGCTGCTGAACTAAGAACCGGCAACTATTCCAAAGCCTATGATTTATTTAATAAGGCAATGGAGGCTGGTGATAAGGCTGCGCTAGAAAAATTCAAAGCCACAACAAGTGCTAGGGCTGCGGCTGCAAAAGCAACAGGTGGGCAAATGGGCACGCCTGGATTTAGTGAGCAAATTGTTTTGCACCCATCTGGTGTTCCGTTAGCGCAAATTAACATTTATGAAGGTTTGTCTGGAAAAGACCTTGCAGACACTAGAAAATCTGAGGCTGAGTTAGCAAAGCCGGTGCGTCAAAAACTTGTTGAAGAGACTCAAAAGGCTCGAAAAACAAGAACTGACATGGACGCTGCTGAATCGGCTCTTAGAAATATTGAGAGAAAGGGCGGTTTACCAACTGGTGGCATTTATGGTCTGCCAGGCGTTGGTGGGTTTATGCAGGATATTAGAACCTCTCAAGACCCAGACGCCTCGCGGTTCAAAACTATTGCTTCTCAGATGCAAAGAGATGCGTATGTTCCTGGTGAGGGGCAAATTTCAAACTATGAACGCCAGTTGTTTGCGCAGTCGAACATTGATCTTGGTCGTCCAAGCGAGACTAACTATGCCTTGATTGAGGCTTATCGAGTTGCTTCTGAGAGATCGCTTGAACGAGCAGAGTTTTTTGACCGTTACTTTGCCGTAAATCGTACTTTATCTGGTGCCGATACTTTGTGGGAGCAGTACATAGAAAACAATCCAGTCATCATGCTTAATGAGCAAGGTGAGATTGTTAAGAACCCTAATCGCGCTAAGTCTTATGTTGAGTATTTTAGAGGTATTGCTGGACAGTCCGGTGGTAGAGGTTCTCAACAAGCGCAGTCTCAGCCGTCGGGAGGCGCAAAAACCGCTACGATGGAAGACATTGAGTTCACTGCGCAGCAACGTGGCATGAGTGTTGATGAGGTTCTTAACCAGGCCCGTCAACAAGGCTTTACTATTCAAGACTAGGGGTTCTAATGGCTAAGGACATATTTGCGGATACACCGGCACCCTCTCAGCGCAGGGGCAGGGACATATTTGCCGATGAAGTTCCAACGCCCTCTTTTGGGAACCTTGCTTTTGAACCTGAAACACCGCCTGCTCCCCCCCCTCCTTTTGAAGTAGCCAAAATCCCTGAAAGCACTGCTTACGGAGCCGTTGGTGGTGCCTTGGCTCCAGAGATTATGAAGTATGGCGGCAAGGCGTTGCAGTTATCTCCGATTGGTCAGCCTTTTGCTGGCACCGTAGGGCGTGGCATGGAAGTTTCTGGCGAAGCCTTGAAAGGCCGCAGGGGCGCCTCTGCTGCAAGTGGCGCTACGGGTGGATTTGCTGGAGAAACCGTTACTCAATTGACACGTTCAATGGGTGCCCCAGAGCCAGTTGCAATTGGTGCTGGTTTGGTATCCAGCATGGTTGCACCTACCGCAATAGGCCAACTTGCTGTGCGCTCTCCTTGGTTAGGAAGCATGATTAGAAAGGCTGAAGAGGGCGGTTATGGTGAGGCTGCTCAAAGTTTTGCTCAAAAATTGCGTGGTCGAGGAGTTCCAGCAGAGTCTAGGGAAGCGC
>JAGYJQ010000055.1 GCA_018401935.1 Balneolaceae bacterium | reverse complement strand
CTCTACGTTCCGTTCCTTTTTTTCCATAAACGTTGTCTTTTATCTCTTTCCAGCTCTTGGTGTCCATGTTACTTCTTTCTTTCGGGTTGATGGGTGTCCGATTCGCATCCATGACAGAAATACCTTTAATAGTCTTGGACTAAAACGGAAGTGGGTATGTTTAATGTAGTACTTAATTTGCGAATCATACTAAGATTAAGCTTACGTTTTCTGTTCAAAACTTCGCTTACCCTACTTTTATAGCCAATAATGTCGGCAAGGTCTTTTTGCTTTAAATTGAGTTGATCCATTCTAAAAAGAATGGCTTCAATAGGATCGGGTTGTTCTATTGGAAAATGTTCACTTTCATACTTTTCAATAAGCATAGAAAGCACTTCCAGTTCATCACCTTCATCGGTATTTGCATCCGCATCAAAAATTTGCTCTAGCCGTTGGATAGCTCGTTGGTAATCTTGCTCATTTTTTATCGGTCTAACCATCACAATTATATAGTATTAGCATTGATCTTGTCATATTCCGCATGGGTACCCACGAATCTAATCCAGCATATGCAACCATCGGCATGTTTTTCCCAAAAAAGCCTGAGTGTACGTTTAGAAATAACCCTCATAATGTACCAACTTTCTATAAAGTTACCAAAATGGTTACTTTAGATTTGTAGTTATTTTCCCACCGCTAACCCACTTCTAAAAACCGTTCATACCGGCGAGCCAATCGATCTCGGTCGGGTTTGTGATCACGACCTTTTGGCAAAAGTATCTGCTTTCCATGCATCTCTTGAATCCCATGGCGCAGCATAGGCCCATCCACTTCTTTCAGAATATCTTCCCGAACATGTACCTGGTAATCTGGGCTAATCCCCATTACGTTGCTGTCAAAGGCGGCATGATGAATCTTGCAAAGCGACAGCCCGTTGGAGGTTACGGCAAAACCATCGGAATGGCTATCCGGGGTGATGTGGGCGGCATCGAGGAGTTGACGATGTTTAAGTGAGCAGATCGTGCATTGATTACGGTAGGCATGGAGTACATTTTCACGGAAGGTGGATTGATGTAGCCGCTGCTTATAGGTTCGAAGGGCATACTGGCGTTCTACCTGTTTTTGAGGATCATAGATATCGTGGTAGCTATCCGCTACATGCTCGTCGCGTTGGCTGCCTACCAATCCCGGATGCATGCCCATGGCGTATTCCAGGTTCACCAAGAAACTCTCTGTGCTTGGGTCGTCATGTACAATATAAACAGGGGAGAGCACCAAGTATTGCCGTGGACTCTTGTGCTGAACAATCTTAAGATACACCAACGGAATCTGATGATTCATAGCATGCCGAAGCCCGGCGTTACTTCTACGATTAATCCCGCCCGCCTCATAATCGTAGCGGAGCAATCCTTCGTCGGTTTCGGCGTCACTGTATGGGCTGTTTACCCCGGTTCGTATGGATAGCGGCACCTCAAAACCCTGTGGCCTAAAAATTCCTTGCTGGGAAATAATGGGAACTTGTCGATTACGAAACTCGAACCCAGCTTGCAACATGGAAGCCGGGAGTACATCTCCAAACTTTTGAACTTGCTCACCCAACCATTGAAGGGCCGTATTTCGCAGAAGTTGATCCGATGTTCCTAAATGTGTCATTGATACCTGTTAGGGTTTCCCGGAAACTAGGTAAAAGGGAGTAGAAGTCATAATTCAGCTGATTTACATCAACAGGTTAAGTGCAGCGGGAGTATTAACTAGGAAAGGTGAATCCAGTAGTAAGGGCGATAGTTTCGGTAGCTCCATTATATTCTACACCTATAGTAAATCGACTATTATTTTTTATTGGAATTAAAGCCTTAAGTCCAACCCCAAGTTTTAAACTAGATTCAGTAGTTACACTTTCACTATTTATAGAAATTTTTGAATAAGATTTTGATAACATTACAAAGGGAATTATAGCATCGTCAAGTGTGCCACCTAGTCGGAAACTTGCAATGTTTGAAGTGCCTTTTATATCTAGTCTTTTCTCTTCATAGGTCATTGAGTTTGCTGAAAATGATACATAAAAAGTGGATTTGCCATCTTTTTCTCCGTGTATGTCTAACCCCCCACCAAAACCGCCTGACCAATCCTCAAAGGGCATTAGGTAACTTGCATGAAATCCTAAAAGTGCGCCTCCACTTTCAGTTTCTACTTTATCTTTAGAAAAATCTTCTATAGATTGTCCATATAAATCTGTCACAAAATATGCACTAAAAAAAATTA
>JAGYJQ010000054.1 GCA_018401935.1 Balneolaceae bacterium | reverse complement strand
TTTAACCTGTTTTCTTGTGTAACCCAGGTTACCAAGCAAACTGACATTCGTCATTCCCTTTCAAAAAATGACCTCGTAATTTTAGGGTGTTAACCAAATGCACTTTTAACCCCTATAATTATGAAAAAGCTAGTCATACTGGGAGCCGGAACTGCAGGAACCATGATGGCCAATCATTTGGTCAAAAAATTAGGTTCTAAAGAATGGCAAATAACCATAGTCGACCAACACAAAACGCACTATTATCAGCCGGGATTTTTGTTTTTACCTTTCGACATTTATACAGAAGAACAAGTCAAAAAAGAGGGAAAACGATTTATACCTAAAGGAGTAACCTATCTACAAAAACATATTCAAAAAATTGAAGCCGATGAAAACAAGGTGGTACTGGAAGGCGACCAAAGCCTTTCATACGACCTACTCATCATCGCCACCGGCTCGCGTATAGCCCCGGAAGAAGTTGAAGGCATGAAGGAATCGGAGTGGCACAAAAGCATCTTCGACTTTTACAGCTATGAAGGAGCCTTGGCATTACGCAACCATCTACGCAATTGGAAAGGCGGTAAACTGGTCGTGCACATCACAGAAATGCCCATAAAGTGCCCCGTTGCGCCCTTGGAGTTTGCTTTTTTAGCCGATGATTATTTCCGCAAAAAAGGGATGCGAGATCAAGTGGACATTACGTATGTTACGCCATTGAGCGGTGCCTTTACCAAACCTAAAGCCACCGAAACGCTACATTATTTATTAGAAGAAAAGGGAATCAAGGAAGTCACAGACTTCAATATCGAACGTGTCGATCATGAAGCGAACAAGATCATTGATTATGCAGATACAGAAGTACCCTATGATCTATTGGTCACCATCCCAACCAATGTGGGAGACGACCTGATGGAACGTTCAGGCTTAGGAGATGACCTCAACTTTGTACCTGTCAACAAGCACACCCTTCAGAGTGATGCATATGAAAACGTCTTCGTTGTAGGAGATGCCGCCAATTTACCTACCTCCAAAGCAGGGTCTGTAGCACACTTTTCGGCAGAAATACTTACCGAAAATATTGTGAAATATGTAGCCGGTGAAACCATGGATGCAAGTTTTGACGGACATGCCAACTGCTTTATCGAAACCGGCAATAAAAAGGGACTGCTCATTGACTTTAATTATGATCAGGAACCTGTTCAAGGAACCTTCCCCATTCCAGGAGTTGGGCCGTTGAAATTATTAAAAGAAACCAAACTGAATCATATGGGCAAAATGGCTTTCCGATGGGTGTACTGGAACATGCTTGTCAAAGGTGTACCTATTCCCTTCGTAAGCAGCCATATGACAACCAAAGGAAAACAACTAAACCATTAATCACTATAAACTTTAAAATCATGGAAAAGACCATAGCACAACAAAAAATAGATGTTAATGAGGAAGGTTACATGAATGACTTTTCTCAATGGAGCAAAGAAGTAGCAACTGAAATTGCCAAGGAACAAGGCATTCAAATGACCGATGAACATTGGAAGGTGATCGATTATATACACGAGAAGTATAAAAACGAAGAACCACTTTCTATTCGAGGTATGAAAAAAAGTGGAGCAGTAGACATCAAAACCTTCTACGCGCTCTTTCCGGGTGGCCCATTGAAAAAAGCCACCATGATTGCAGGCATTCCTAAGCCTAAAAGCTGTATTTAATCATTCAAATTAAAAAGAAGATCATGGAAACTAAAGTCAAAAAAATGCTTTTCATCTTATCAAAGGCTACCATTGAAAACGTATATGCAGCTTTTGTAATGGCCAATGGCGCTCGTATGGAAGGCATAGAAGCAGAAATATTTTTTACCTTTTTCGGCTTAGAAGCGGTGCAAAAGGAAAAGTTGGAGCATTTACATACGGCAACAGTAGGAAACCCCGCCATGCACATTCCCACAATGATTGGTGGTTTGCCCGGCATGGAAGCCATTGCCACGCGTATGATGAAAAAGGAGATGGAAAAACTAGATATGCCTACGGTGACGGAATTTTTAGAGATTCTATCTGATTCGGGATGTAAACTCTGGGCTTGTCAACTGGCTGTTGATATGTTTCACCTGGAAAAAGAAGACCTTATCGATGAATTAGATGGTATTTTAACCATCGGGGACTTTTACAGTAAAGCCGATCAAGACGGTACACAAATGTTGTTTATTTAATAAATAGTGACTTCACAAAAGAGCCTTGGTTTAACCGAGGCTTTTTTATTACATGTAGATTAGATTTCCATTCCGAACCTTTATTTCTTTTGTAATT
>JAGYJQ010000053.1 GCA_018401935.1 Balneolaceae bacterium | reverse complement strand
ACTGTGAGGCTCCCGATGGCTTAATGTTAAGTGTGGCAGCGGGTATGGGCAACGTTTACTCTGCGGCTATCTTTGAACCTGTGAGGTGAAGCATGGTAGAGATGGTGGACAGCCAGCAAGAAGAGTTGAGTGTTGAAGATATTATCAGCATCGCTGGTATGAACACCGACGCAGAGGCAGAACCAGAGCGTTTAATTAAAATGATTAACGCCGAGTTGCAGATGCCCGATACGTTGTTCCTTCGAGAGGGCAACACACTATTCATCATTCACAAAGCCAAACCTGGCGTTGGATACTTCCGCGCACTCAATGCGGATACTGCCCGTAATTTTTTACAGAACGGGCGCACCTTTATGTTGGCGTGTCACAAGATGGGCTTTGACACGATGGCAACAACCTTTACTGACCCGACAGTTCTTTCGGTATTTCGGTATGTTTCTCAAAACCCGCCTGTTGAGGGCATGGGTTATCAGGTGCAAAGAACTGAGGATGGGGGCTTCTACGTAACGGTTAACACCGGGCGAAGGGAGTCAAGGCAATGAGTGCTGTAGTTAAAGCCATAAAATCTGTAGTCGAGGTTGCTGTTGATATTGTCGAGGCGGTTGGTGAAGTCGTTGTTGACGTTGTAGATACCGTCGTTGAGACAATTGAATACGTTGCCGAAAACCCAGAGATCATTGTTATTGCGGTTGCTGCACCTCAACTTCTTCCATACATTGGTGTAACAGGCGCTGCTGTTGCTCCCGTTACTGCTGGTTTGATTTCCGCTTCTCAAGGCGGTGATCTCGAAGACATTGGTAAGGCTGCTTTAACTGCTGCTGTTGCTCCCCAGGTTGGCGCAAAGGTAGGCGGCGCTGTTGCTACTGCTACTGCTGGCTCATCTTTGCAAAACACACTAGCCTCTGCTGCGGGTAGTGCAGCAAGTGCGGCAACTGCTGCCGCAATACAAGGTGGTGATGTTGGAGAGTCTGCCATTCTCGGTGCGGTTGGTGGTGCTGGCGCTTCAATAGGCCGTGAACTTGCTGCTGCCGCTGAATATGACGTGCCTGCATTTAGTGAGCAGTCCCGACAATTAGTTTCTCAAGATGTTGGCGTAAACCGCTTTTCTGACATTGGCGCTGACATTGGCACTGCACTAGGCCGAGCAGCTATTACGGGTGACGTTGAGGGCGAGTTACAAACCGCAGCACAAGGCGTTACTTCAAGAGAGGTTGCAGACTTGTTGCGTGATGCGTTTGCAACATCGACTGGTTCTGATGAGGTAACTAAAGCAGAAGAGGCGCTTACTGCCGAACTTGAAATTAATCCTGCGTTTGCCGAGCAGATTCAGTTGGCCCAGATTGCGGCTGGTGATGAAATGCTTACAACCGATCAAAAGATTGATGCGCTTGCAGAGGCAGTCGCACGTGATGCGTTTTCTGAGGCAGTAGCCGGTGGCGAAGAGGTTGCTGCCCTTCCTGCTTTTGCAATTCCAGTTGCAGCCAATGCAGCGATCAGCGCAGCACGTACAGCAGCACCGCTAGTGGTACGTCGTGTAGCTCAATTTGCGGCTAACGATCCACGGTTTGCTCAAGTCATGGTGACAAACCCGTACACACAGCAACTTCTTGCTGCTGCTGGTTTGACAATGACGATTAGCACAACCGGTGACGTGTTCGTGGAGCCAATTAGCATCCCTAACGAATCGCCTGCTGAGACTGCGCGTTTGAATCGGTATGCTTCCGAGATTGCAAAGACGGTTGACAACATCAACCCCGAGAACTTGCAAAGGCTTGAGCAAAAGAGTGTTGAGACTGGGCGCGTAGCAGAGCAAGCCAATGCCCGTGACCAATTATTGCAGCGTCAGGCTGACCTTGAAAATCTTTCGCGTCAAGGATTTCCGGTGCAACGTGAACTTGAGCGCGTAACCATTCAATTGCAGCAACCGATCCCACTGGTTGACGTAACGCAGCCCACGCTGCCCTTTATTGGCGATCCGTTGACTGATATTCCTGCGCAACCTGGCACGTTACCTCCGCCAACAATTGATATTGCTCCCCTACCAGGCACCCGAGTAACTCCAGGTAGAGCGCCGCAAGTAACACCAGGAACAGCGCCAGAGGTTTCTCCAACTCCGCGCCCAGGCGTTCTCCCTGAGATTGCACCTGCTCCGCGCCCAGGTGAAGAGGTGGCACCAGAGTCAGCACCTGAGACTGCGCCAGAGCCAGGACGTGTTACACGACCCGGTGAAGAGCCAGCGCCTGCTACACAGCCTGCAACCAGACCGGGCGCTCGTCCTGTTCAAAGACTTGAGCCTGCT
>JAGYJQ010000052.1 GCA_018401935.1 Balneolaceae bacterium | reverse complement strand
ACAGTCCATAGGATACTGAACGGCTAGACTCGCACGGCAAAGGACGTGGGACCCCTATTTTCTGGCATAGGGGTTTTGCCCCCAAGGGTTTCCCCCTAAATATCCGAGACCAGAAATTAGTTGGGGGCCGTTAGTTGATAATGCCGTGTGAAGCTCATTCAACAAGCTATCTCTAACTTCACACCAAGGTTCTTCCCGCCACTTCTCGAACCGCTTGGTCCCAAGACTTGCTTGGGTTTTCTTTGAGGATTGCCTCAACGTCTTCCATCAAATTTTCTGGCATTTCACTGCTGCCAGGCTGTTGACACAAGCACCCAAATACACAAAATGATACTGCGATACTGAAACAATGCGTGGGTGGTGCAGAACATGGTAGTTGATTTGAACAATAGCGCCCTGATGTGTGCGGCACCACAATTTGTCACTGATTTTGTGAATGTAACTCGCAAAAGAAAATCTACTCACCAAGCGCTAAGCTCCCAATCGCAGAGCACAGCTAACACTCAGCTTGCTGCAACACGAACAGCTATGCTGTTGTCACCCCTCGCACTCGCTGCATGCGGTGGCGGCGAAGAAGATAGTGATGCGGGAAATAGCAGTGAAAGTGGCGCCGGTGCGCCTGGGACAAGTTTAGCGCCGGTTGTCAGCGTGCTCTATCAGTCGTTATTCTCTGTACAGGCAATTGGTGAATCTGCTGAAGTAATTGATCTTGATCGTGATGGAAACCTCGAGGTCGTTTTCTTTCCTGCGTCGACACGATCACCAAATATGCCAGATCAGAATCCTATTGCAATAATTGAAATCAATCGTGATGGGAGCATTGTTGCAAATTATGAAATAGAATACTTTTTTGATGGTTTTGATGCTTCGAAGATAGTATTTCAAAATAAATCTTTGAACGAAATCAGGGGCGCTTTTACCTCTGGATGGGTGCAAGATACTAAAGTTGTTGATTTCGACGGAGATGGTTTACCTGATTTATTTTTTTCGGGCCATGGTCGCGAGCTTTCTGATGGTGAGACGAACTTTGTCAACACGAATCCTGAAATGTGGCCTGGCGAAGCAATCAAGATAGCTTTTAGCGGCTCCAGTCAAATTAACACCATTACAGTAAGCGAAGACGAAGCATTTTGGCATGGCGCTGATGCCGGTGATATCGACGGCGATGGTGACCAAGATATTGTGGGAGTTATCTCTAGTGGGCCAAACGTCGGTTATTCGGCGCGTGTATGGCTCAATGATGGCTCAGGAAATTTTACGGCAATTAATTTGCCTGATGAAATTGAGCTTCGTCCAAGTGAGTATTTCAATATTTATCGGAACACAGAGTATTTTGTTTCAAGCGTTGTAGCGATTGGTAATATTGTGGAAGGACCTGCAGAGGAATTAATATTTGCGAGAATAGAATCGCACAACAATGAGACGCCTGAATTAATGCAGATTTATGGGTGGCGCGGTTCTGGTGTTGAATTGTTATATCGCTATGAGACAAGTTTGGGCAACTTAACCGATGTTACAGGTGTAGACTATGATAAGTTTTCACTTCACGCAGACAAAATAACAATGGCTGATATCGATGGTGATGGTGACGATGATATTGCCCTTAAATTGCTCTATAACTCAAGTTATTTGACCACCCTTATCTTGGAAAATCAAGGTGGAGGGGAATTCAAGGAGCATTTTGTTGCAACGGAGTTGAGTAGAACTGAGTTTGGATTTCCTGGTGGCGATGGGCCGACTTTAATAGACATAAATTCCGATGGTTTGCTAGATGTTGTAAACGCGGGTTGGATTGGTAATACATATTGGCCTGATTTTATTGATAACGTTTGGATTAATACTGGAGATTTTATTTTTAAAAATGCTAGTGACTTCATTGACCCAGGTTCCGTTAAAGACCGAGTGAATCCCATCACAACTGGCAATGTGCAATTCAATGTGGCGCCTTATGGAGATGGCGCATTGTTCATCGTACGTGGAGGCCACGTGTATGATGACGATCTTCGTGCAAATCTTAATGAAATTCGCCTCATTACCCTAGATAACCTGCCATTGTTTGCAAGCTCAGACATCGTGTAGGTGTATGATTTACCAATGTGTGATGGGGCGAACCTTTCGCGGGGAGCGATTTATCGTGGGCTAGTAACTCTATAACGGTCACTATGCCTTCAGAACGCACACAGGTCAGCTTAGTAGCGAAGCTGCGCTTCTTTAATCAAAGCTGCTACTGCCACTCCCAAGTGTCCCAGTCTATCGCCTCAACAGCCTTAATCAGCGCCTGTGGCTTCAATCCTGCCATGTAGTTCTTCATATGCGCATCCTTCCCAAGGCTGTGACC
>JAGYJQ010000051.1 GCA_018401935.1 Balneolaceae bacterium | reverse complement strand
ATAATAATTCATTTGATGTTGTGCACGTTCACACTCCTATAGCGGCGATGGTTGGCCGGTTAGCTGCTTTTTTGGCTCGCGTTCCTCTGGTTATTTATACTGCTCATGGATTTTATTTTCATGATGATATGACCCCTGTAAAAAAGTTTTTTTATGTCTTTTTAGAATTTGGTTTTGGCTTGATTACTGATGTAGTGTTCACTCAATGTGATGAGGATGCTCAGAGCGCGGTGCGATTCAAAATAGCATCCAAAGATGATGTTTATGCTATTGGTAATGGGGTGGACGTCAAAACATTTAGTCCAATGGAAGAAAATAATACTGGTCATTTACGAGAAACGTTGGGTATTCCCAATGATGCTTTCGTAATTGGGATGATATGCAGATTAGTAAAGGAAAAGGGAGTAGAGGAGTTTTTAGAAGCGGCACGAGAAATTAAGTCAGAGAACGAAAACTGCTATTTTCTATTAATTGGAGAAAGGCAGGTGCATGATCACGCTGAAGGTGTTGATGCATCTATAAGATTTTCCCAGAAAAGCCTAGGCAAAAATCTTATTTTGACAGGATATCGGTCTGATATTCCACAGTTGTTAAGTACTATGGATTTGTATGTTCTACCATCTTGGAGAGAGGGCATGCCAAGAAGTATAATTGAAGCCATGATGATGGGATTACCAGTTTTAGCAACGGATATACGTGGTTCACGAGAAGAAGTTATCCCTAATCAAACGGGATTACTTGTTCCGGTTAGGTCCCCTCGGTTACTGGCGGCAGCAATGATTAAGTTCATCAGTAGCCCTAAGTGGGCAATGGAGCTAGGATCCAACGGCAGGCAGCGCGCCCTTGAGCATTATGATGAAAAAAGAGTTGTTAATTTCCAATTGGAAATCATTGAGAAGTACTCGAAAAAACTTTTGTTCTAGAGATATTTTATTAAATAATGTCACCGTGATAACATTTCAGTTCGTTGGGTATTTTTAGTGTTGAGCATTTAGGAGATAAATTGATGGAAGTTCAAAAATATTGGGAGGACATCGACTTTAGGCTAGAACATCTCATGAAAGATGGCTTTGTAAAGCTCCCTTCTCTAAAACACTTTGGTTTGGAGAGTGTGGCGAGTAAGATTTCTAACGATATGAGCGGTAGTACATTTGCAGAATTGTGCCCTAGCCACGACAAGTTTATTAGCCAACTTTCTATGTCTGAGTATTTAACACCCAAGTTATTTGATATAGCCAGAAAAAAATTGGGTTTCAAAGGAGATATCTCCAACCAATATCATATAGCTAGACGCGTCGAAGCTGGAAATTCTAAGGAAATGTATAGAGCTCATTTTGACTCTCATTTGTTTACGATGGTTCTGCCGGTGAAGATACCTACATCGGCTGATGGCGGGTCAATTGGAGAGCTTATTTACTTTCCAAACGCAAGAAAATCACCGAGAAGTGAAATTAGTAATTTTATTGGAAAAGCTTACCATAAGCGTTTTGCATCTAAACAAGGAATGGAAAAATTCTCGGTCAGACACGAACAGATCACTGATGATTTTCAAGATTACAAGCCTTTACTATTTATTGGAAATCGCACACTTCACACAAATAAGCAAGTATCTTTAGGCTGCTCAAGCTACCGACTTACCTTATTGGCTCATTTCTTTGATCCAAGTCCGAAATATGGAGTGGGCGGAATGCTAAGGATGCTAAGGTCCCGTTAGCACTATCAAATATAGACGGAGAAGTTTATAAATTTCAGCACATCAAAAACAATGCTGAACATAGTGCTGCCCTTTTTTTGGATCCGACTGCTAGGCTCTAAGTAGCGATCCAATGATTAACAGTCCGTTCTTACTGAACTTGGGGCTCACCTGCAGAACCAGAAACACTTGAGCTTCCTATCCTACACACGTGTTTAAAGAGTGTTTAGTGGAGTGGGGCAGAGAGTATCGCGGCACCTATCTGGTAACTTACGGATACCCACCCCTCCCGAAAGAGCCTAGTCCTGATATTGACCTTTCCCCATCATTAGTCCCAGTTTGATGATGAGATGTAGCAAGTTTAAGCCGCTTGTTGAGCAAACTCAACCGGCGGTAAATAGTTCAGTGAGCTGTGTGGGCGTTCGTGGTTATAGTGGTGACGCCATTGATCAATTATGTCTCGGGCTGCGTCCAGCGATCTGAACCAGTGTGCATTCAGGCACTCTTTACGGAACTTGCCATTGAGGCTTTCAACGAATGCATTTTGCGTCGGCTTGCCTGGTTGGATAAAGCCGAGCTTCACACCAGTTTCTTGCGACCAAAAGAACATCGCCTTACTGGTGAATTCGGTTCCGTTGTCGCAGATAATCGTCTTAGGTCGCTGCCGCTCTAGGATCAGATCGTCTAAAAACC
>JAGYJQ010000050.1 GCA_018401935.1 Balneolaceae bacterium | reverse complement strand
AGATGATTTCTGAAATGAAAAACTATCTCATAAAAAACGATTAAGTTGAATAAAAAAGAAATTATTTAAAATTGAGAATATTACTAATTAGCCAATATTTCTACCCAGAAAATTTTAAAATAAACGATCTTATTTTTTCATTAAAAGCCAGAGGTCACCAAATTACTGTTCTCACCGGGAAACCGAACTATTCTAAAATTAATTTTTTTAAAGGTTACGGATGGAAAAGTGATGATTTTGAAATTGTAAATGGAATACCCGTTTATAGGGCTAATCTTTTTTCTAGAAGACATGGTGGAGCTTTAAGGCTATTCTTAAACTATTTTTCTTTTGCGTTTCTAGGATCTTTAAAGCTTAGAAAAATAAAAGGCCCGTTTGAGGCTATTTTCGTTTATGAACCCTCTCCTATAACGGTTGGTATTCCAGCAGTCTTTGCAAAGAGGCGTTTTAAGGCACCCATTTTTTTTGGGCTCAAGATCTTTGGCCTGAGAGTTTAGTGGCGGCTGGTGGTGTTAAAAACAAGTTTGTGCTTGGTTTCTTTAATTCCTTAACCAAATGGATTTACAGTCATTGTAGAAAAGTATTGGTTCAGTCTCCAGGGTTTACAGATTATATTTTAAACCAGGGCGTTCCAAAAGATAAGATTGTTTTTTATCCCAACCCTACAGAGGCATTTTATAAGCCCTTAGAAAATGAAGACGAATATGGGTCATTTTTTTCAAAAGACCATTTCAATATTGTTTTTGCTGGAAATATTGGAGAGGCACAAAGCTTTCATACCATTATAGAGGCGGCTAATTTACTAAAGAAACTTCCTGTAAAGTTTGTGATTTTAGGAGATGGGCGCTATAAAGAAACTGCCCTTCTTAAAATAAAGGAGTTAGGCTTAGAAAAGATATTCAGTTTTTTGGGCTCTTACCCGCCTACTGAAATGCCTAAATTTTTCTCACATGCAGACGCTCTTTTGGTTTCTCTTAAAAAGGACAAAATTTTCTCACTCACCATACCTGCTAAAATTCAATCATATTTAGCATGTGGCAAACCTATTATTGCCTCTATTGATGGAGAGGGTGCTAAAATAGTTAATGATGCTAAATGCGGATTAACATCACCTGCAGAGGATTCTTTAGCACTCAGCAGAATAATTAAAGAATTAATGACTTTGGACAAGTCCACCCTTAATCAAATGGGAAATAATGGAAGGGCTTACTATGAAAAAGAGTTTGATCGTGAATTTCTTTTAAAGCGCTTAGAAGAGATATTTATTCAATAAAATCATGTCAATTTTAACCCACATCACCGGTATTACAGGCTTTATAGGCCAAAATTTATCTCAGTATTTGGGAGAGCATGTGGTGGGTGTAAATTTAAGAAACCAGGATCCCTTGGTTTTTGAAAAAGGGTCTGCGGTGGTGCACCTAGCCGGTAAGGCGCATGATGTAAAAAAGACGTCGGCCAATTCAGAATACTTTGTGGTGAATACTGAGCTAACTAAAAAAGTTTTTGATACTTTTTTGGTTTCTGAGGCGCATGTGTTTGTGTTTATGAGTACGGTAAAGGCGTTGGAGGGGAAGGAGATTGGAGTATCGGCTTACAGCCAAAGTAAGTACCAGGCGGAGGAGTATATTTTAGCCCAAAAAGTTTCCCCAGGAAAGCGGGTGTATATTTTAAGGCCCGTGATGGTGCATGGTCCAGGGAACAAAGGGAATTTGAACTTGTTGTTTGGGGTGGTGAAGCGTCTAGGTATTTGGCCTTTGGCGGCTTTTGAGAATAAAAGGTCTTTTGTGTCTGTAGAGAATCTTTGTTTTGTAGTCAAGGCGCTTATAGAAAATGAAAACGTGGCTTCTGGGGTGTATGAAGTGGCAGATGAAGAGGCACTGAGTACCAATCAGTTGGTAGCCTTGGCGGGCGAGGCTCTTCAAAAGAAAGTGGCTTTTTGGAAAATACCTAAAGGGCTGGTACATTTATTGGCCAAGTTAGGAGATGTGTTGCCTTTGCCATTGAACAGTGAGCGCTTGGAGAAGCTTACAGAGAATGCAATCATAGATGCCAGTCCAATATTAAAGGCCTTGGGCATAAAGTCTTTGCCTTTGCGTACCTTAGAGGGCTTTAAGAAAACCTTTGATTCCTTTGTACATGAATAGAATACTAGCCTTGTTGTTATTGGTATTGCTGTCTCCGCTTTTTATAATGGTGGGGTTGGCCATTTTTTTAGAAGATGGGGCACCGGTGTTTTTTGTGCAAAAAAGGGTAGGAAAGGACTATAGTTTTTTCCCCATGTACAAGTTTAGGACCATGAAAAAAAATACGCCTAATGTGGCTACGCATTTGTTGGAGAATCCCAAGCAGTATTTGTTAGGTTTGGGGGGGGTGCTTAGGAAGTTGTCCTTAGATGAATTGCCCAATTTAATTAATATAGTGCGGGGAGAGATGGTCTTTGTGGGGCCCAGGCCTGCTTTATACAATCAGGAAGACCTTATGGCCCTTAGG
>JAGYJQ010000005.1 GCA_018401935.1 Balneolaceae bacterium | reverse complement strand
AATTATCATCAACTCGATAAGGTCATCGTTCGGGTAAGTGACTCCGAGTATAGTGTCTCCATAGCAGAAGTCTTATCAAGAATGCTAAAGCGTCGTCACAATGGAGTGGTAGATTATGAAATTATTGTTCCAGAACAGTTGCTTCAACAAGAGCAGCGAACCAAGCGTATTTTCAATATTGTACTGTCTTCCATCGCCTCCATTTCTCTCATTGTTGGTGGGATTGGTATCATGAATATCATGCTGGCATCGGTTGTGGAGCGTTACAAAGAAATTGGCCTACGTTTGGCTGTAGGCGCTCAAAAGAAAGACATTGAATTACAGTTTTTAACCGAATCTCTAGCCTTAAGTGTAGGCGGTGGTTTGGTAGGAATATTTTTAGGGGTGGTATTTAGCTTTGCCATTGAATGGACCGCAGATATCGCAACCATTGTAAGTCCCTTTTCTATCATCATTTCATTTGGAGTAGCCTTGGTAATAGGGGTAATATTTGGTTATATGCCCGCCCGAAGAGCTGCCCAACAAGACCCTGTACACGCATTACGCCATGAATAAACGAATAGTTACCCTTTTTCTTTTTGGATGTATGTTGGCTACTTCTCATACATTTTCCCCAACAGTACACGCACAAGAACAAGCCATTGCTGATAACGCATCAGCTACACGAGTTTTTGGCTTGGAACAAAGTATTGAATATGCCAAGTTGAACAGCCCTTTGTCTAGGGCGGCTCGCTATGCGCTATTATCAGCTAAGTGGCGTTTTCGTAGTTTCCGAGCTGATTTACTGCCTAGTATTAGCCTGACCGGTGATGCACCTAACTACAACAAGTCTATTTTTTCCAATACTCTGGACGATGGTACGGTGACATTTTCTTCACGGACCCAGTCTGAGGCGTCTTTAGGAGTTTCTATAGATCAGAATATAATGCCTACAGGAGGGCGTTTGTCTTTATCTTCGGGACTGACTCGATTAGGGATTTTTCAAAGTGAAAATACCTACCTATGGCAGAGTACCCCATTAGTTGCTAGTTATAGACAACCCTTGAACCAGTTTAATTCGCTCAAATGGAGGGCAATTACGGAACCCCTCCGATATCGTATTGCCCAAAAGCAATACGTAGAGGATCTTGAGAACCTAGCCTTTACCGTAACTCAAAGCTATTTTGATCTCCTTCTTGCTAAAATAAATGTTGAAGTAGCTGAATTCAACGTAACGGTGAATGATTCTATATACAATATTTCGCAAGGGCGCTTTCAAGTAGGTAGCATTGCAGAAAACGAACTCTTGCAAAGTGAGCTAGAATTTCGAAATGCCCGAAATTCTTTGACTACCGCTGGAATCAATTATCTACGTATAGAAGAAGAGTTTAAAGCTTTACTGGGTTTAGATGATGACGAGATTTTGGAAATTATTCTTCCGAGTGTCGCCCCATCATTTGATTTGGATGTTGAGCAGGCTTACGACCTCGCCCGTGAGAATAATTCAACCGCGCTTCAATTCGAGTTAAATGAATTACTTGCCGACCAAACCTACGATCAAGCTAGAAAAAGCACGGGAATTTCGGCTACTCTACAAGCTAGTTTCGGATTAAATCAAACCTCTCCAGATTTTGAACAGTTATATGAAGACCCACAAAATCGGCAATTTTTCAGCTTGGGTTTTGAAGTTCCGATTTTTAATTGGGGTAAAAATATGGCTGAAATTAAATCGGCCCGTAATGATCAAATGGAAACGGCCAATACCATTGCCTACCAGAAAAGGCAGTTTGAACTTAGCATAAAAAGTACGGTAAGAGAATTTCCACAGCTTCGAGATCAGGTCGAATTAGCCAGAATATCCGATGAAATAGCTACACGCCGGTACGATGTATCTAAAAATCGGTATTTGATAGGCCGAATCGATGTAACCAATCTGTTTATTGCGCAGAATGAAAAAGATGGTGCCCGACGAAATTACATTCAAGCCTTACGTTCGTATTGGACTGGGTATTATAATTTAAGAAGGCTCACCTTATACGATTTCGAACAAGATGAGCCCATTTTATATACTACTGAATTTTGAGCGGTACAATAAGCAAAGCGTTAATAATCTAGGCCCGGCTGAGTAATATCCGTACCTTCGTCGTCTTTAGCTGACTTAACTATCTCTTCTACATCCTTTAAGAGTGCTTTAGCGTCGAAGACAATACCATCTTTGATGGTGTAAACGACTCCACCATGTCGCGTAACCTCATTATCTTCGTTCACTAAAATAGAACCGGTACCAAACAAGACTTTTAAATTAGCCATCGGGTTGGCATCTACGATGACCATGTCGGCTAACTTTCCCACCTCTATAGTACCAAGTTGATCCTCAACTCCAAGTACTTCTGCTCCCTTTAGCGAAGCTGATTGGAATATCTCCAATGGATGGAAACCAGCTTCTCGCATAAGCTCCATTTCCTGTATATATCCAAACCCATACAACTTATAGATATATCCTGCATCCGAACCAAGTGTCACACGGCCACCTCTGTTCTTGTATTCGTTGACAAATTCCATCCATAGACGAAAGTTTTCTTTCCATGCAATTTCCTGTTCAGTCCCCCAATCAAGCCAGTACGAACCATGAGAAATCCGGCTGGGCTCGTAAAAACGCCATAAAGAAGGAAGAGTGTATCGCTCATGCCATTCTGCGCGGCGCTGAGTCATTAAACTTCGATTGGCTTCATAAATAGTGAAGGTAGGATTCAGTGTAAAATCTAACTCAAGCATTTCATTCATCACCGCATTCCATTTCTCCGAATACGGTTCAGCTGCTTGAGCCCACAATTTCCCTGCTTCCTCAAACCGATGCTGCTCATTGTTATAATTATAATCGAGCGGATAATCTTGAATGATGCGATCTTCGAAAAGCGCCTCAGGAAGTCCATACCAATGGGTCATGCTCGTTAAACCCAGTTGGGCCGAACGAAGGGCATTGTTGTACACCACTCGTGTTTGAGCATGATGGGTCATGGTTCCTAGCCCTCGTTGGTTTGCTTCATCAATAGCCGCGGCGTACACCTCAGGACTGGCACCAAAAAATTTAATCCCATCCGCTCCCGCATCGTCAATCATTTTTACCCACTCACGTGCGTCTTCTGGGGTAATGATGGGCCGATCAAAGCCATTTCCAAAACCAATCCAAGCAGAAATACGCGGAGCCGTGATCTGGTTCTTTTCGCTAAGCTCCTTATGCCGAAGTGTCCATTCCATACCATTACCTGAACCAGGTTCCCGAATAGAGGTAATGCCATGAGCCAACCAAAGCTTGTACACATATTCCGGTGTGGTACCCTGAGCACCACCTCCAGTGTGAGCATGCATATCAAAAAATCCGGGTAGCATATACATCCCAGTTGCATCAATCACCTCAGTATTTTCATCGGCCTGTGGTCGGCGCCGATCATTAATCGGTAAGCCTGGGTAACCAACCGTTCGGATACTACTTATTACATTTCCTTCCACCACTACATCTACCGGGCCAGTTGCAGGGGAGCCTGTACCATCAATAAGATGAACTCCACGAATAATGAGCCGATCATATGGGCCGCCACCTTCGCTTCGTTGGGGCGCATCGGGCATTTGTGCATGCAATACCATAGGTATGAGTGAGCATAATAGAAGTAGAATTTTTTTCATGACAGCTTTTACTGGTTGATGTAAATGGTTAATGTAACTGGTTAATGTTACTGAAAACACAGGTTCATTTTCTGAATAAAATTAAGCCTTAGCATCCTCTGCTAACAATTGGAAAAACCGAGCAGAGGTTTTTATCCCCCTATAAAAATCTTTCACATGAAACGATTCATTGGGCGAATGAATAGCATCGCTGGTTACGCCAAATCCCATAAGGATGGATTCCGCTCCTAATACCCGTTTAAAATCGGCCACAATGGGAATAGATCCGCCTTCCATGGAAAAAAGAACCGGGGTCTGGTAGACCTCTTCAAATGCTGATGCTGCTGCCTTTAAACCGTAAAAATTCAAGTCAGTGCGTGAAGCATATCCACCATGATGCTCCGTTACCCTCACTTTTACGGTATCAGGAGCTAAGGACAATACCTGTTGTTCAAATAAACGGGCAATTTCATGAGGATCTTGGTTGGGTACTAGGCGCATACTAATTTTGGCATTAGCTTTGGAGGGAAGTACTGTCTTTGCCCCCTCTCCTTGGTATCCACCCCATATTCCGTTCACGTCGAGTGTAGGTCTGGCAGAAGCCCGTTCAAGGGTACTATATCCTTTTTCGCCGTGAACAGCCTCCACGTCTAAGGAAGCTTTATAAGCTGTTTCGTCAAAGGGTAAATCGGCCATTGCCTGGCGATCTTCTGGTGTTAAGGCCTCCACTTTGTCATAAAATCCGGGAATTTGAATAACGCCATCTTTGTCCTTCAGCTGAGCAATGATTTCACAAAGTACATTCAGAGGATTTTCAACCGCTCCTCCATAGACCCCAGAATGTAAATCTCTATTTGGACCTACCACTTCAACTTCCATGTAAGCCAAGCCTCGAAGGCCAAAAGTAATGGATGGTTGATCGAGTCCAAACATGGAGGTGTCAGAAATAAGGACCATATCACACTGTAGCATGTCCTTATGCGATTCAATAAAGGGGACCAAATTGGGTGATCCAATTTCCTCTTCACCTTCCAACAGAATCTTGATATTCACCGGAACACCACCGTCAGCTTCGATGAGTGATTGAAGGGCTTTTATGTGCGTGAAAGATTGCCCTTTGTCGTCACTAGCGCCTCTAGCATAAATCTTACCTTCTTTAATGGTGGGTTCAAAGGGTGGGGTATCCCATAGGTGATCTGGATCGGAAGGTTGAACGTCATAGTGTCCATAAATTAACACGGTGGGCCGGTCATCAAAAGGACAATGTTCCCCATATACGATAGGGTGCCCCTGGGTTTCATAGCGCTCTACTCGTGAAAGCTTCAACGTAGTAAGTTGGCTTAGCAAAAAATCTGCGGCCTGCTCTACCTCCATTTTTCGGGAAGAATCGGTACTTACACTTGGTATCCTTAGGAAGGTGAATAACTCCTCTAGGAAGTGCTCTTTATGGTGTTCAATAAATTCGTTGGTGGTCATTGTTCATTCGGATTATTGCGTTTTACGGATGGCATACCTTATACAAAAGGCCCCTTATATGGCCACTGTATAAAGGTAGTTTAATGTGACTTTATTCTCTAATTAAAGTCTGTAAAGCTAATGAATTCGGAGTGTTTGGTCCAGTACCCATCCGGTTTGGCCATTACTGAGCCTGATAAAGCGCCAACCTTGAATAGCGTCAACGGAAAAGTCTACCCGGCAGTCATATCCTTCATAACCCATGACCAGCACTTCACCCGAAGCTGAAGGGGAATTCCTCACCTCCACTTCCTGCGCAATAATAACGGCTTCACTATACCTTGCAGAGCGGTAATCTGTACCCATGGCTATGCTTAAACTGGTAAAAAAGAAGAGCAAGGAAATCCAAGAGCCTTTCATAATCGTCGGTTTATGCCGCTTCGAAGGTGATTTCTTTCTGTGGTTCGATGCGTTTCCAAACCAGTGAAACAACAATAAAACTACCGACAGACATAAGAAAGCAAAGGCTGACCAAAACAACCATAGACTTCCCCAATTATGTTCGATATAATCTAAAGCTGTTTCCCATGGTAGTGGCGGTAAGGTAGCAGCTTGCCGGCTGAATTGACTTTCTACATACGCCAATGCTTCATTGGCTGCGGCTTCAGTGGTGGGTTCTTCTACGGCTTTTTGGAGATAAAATTTTGCAAGGCCTAAGGAATCTAATTCAACCGCAGCAATAGCCATATTTAAAAATAATCCCCCTGAATAAAATCCACTTTGTTCAATATGCTTGAATTTTTGCAGAGCTATTTTGTATTGAGCCTGTTCTAAATCTAAGGTAGCTTCCTCAAAGCTAGATTGCGCTTGAGAGGCAGAAAGAATCATTTCTACGGGATTTTGAAGTAACGCCGGTGTTGCTGCATTAGGTTCAGAAGTGAATAAATAAGTGCTAAACAGCAGTAAGGTTAGGTACGGAGATATGTTCCTTTGCATTGGAAATGTGATCCAATAAAATAAGTTTGCAACCCTATTCATCAATTTATCTCCCGTTCAAGTTCTAGAATAGTCTCTTCAGCAAGTTGAATATCCGTTAACACATCCGAGGTAGAACTAATGGGTGCATAGGATATGGTATCACATTTCGTTAAGATCTCCTTGCAACGCTCGAGTGCTGCAGGTGACTTACTTTTAAGCTGCTTTTCAAGTCCTGTTAGCAATTCTTGGGTTGACCAACCAGCAGCATGCATTCCACAACGACTGGTTATGTAGGTGCTAAGGATGTGATAGAGCTCGTGATAGCATTCTTTTATAGTACTCTTATCGTCTCTGTTATGTCGTTCAGCATTAGTACGAAGCTCATTTAAAGCACTTTTTGCCGTCTTTAATGCACCCCGCTTTCGAGCAAAATTATGGTCGTTTTGTAGGCGATCCAGGTGTTTTTTTACAAAGAATCCTATGACCAGGCCAGCCAAGGGCAGAAATAAAAAAAGTAGTAAAAGGGGTTGGTCAGCTAACCGGGTTGGTGAGTGTTGTTTCCAGGCCACTAATCCAGCCACGGGTTCAATGTCGAATCGTAGCATTTCAGTGGTAGAACGGACTTCGTTAGCGTCTCGAGTAACGCGAAGGCTCTGAGCTGGAAGACCAATTGCTTTGTACTCTTGGGCGGTTGGATCGAAATATACGAGCTGAGTAGCTGGAATGGTGTAGCTTCCTTCGTTACGTGCAATTACAATATCAGTGAAGGTTTTTGTTCCGGAAATGGTTGATCCGGTTCGTTGGATGGAACTACTCTCTTGTGGATTGTATTGTTCAAATTCAGCAGGATAGGCATAGTCAGGAGATTGAATTAGAGGAAGATTTCCGGCTCCCGATATGCGAGTGGTAATTTCAATACTTTCTCCCACAAGGGCTTCGGTGGGTTCGATACGGCGCTCTATTTGGAATGTTCCAACGGCTGAAAGGAAGAGGTTGTTTTCTGTGCTCTGATGGGTGGGGAGCGGTTTAATGGTGATTTCGGTGGGGGGTGTTTGGATATTTTTACGCTCCTGACCCAAACCGAAGCTAAAGATATCTTGACGTCTGTTGCGCTGTTGAATTAAGACAGTAATCTCAAATGGGCTTAGAACCAGCTTGCCTCGTTTACTTGGAAAAAGGGCGTATTGTAAAAGTCTAGCTCGTTGATATCGCTCTCCCTCAACTATGGTGGATGTAGCACGAGTTTGTTGGGTATTTTCAAGTTCTTCTTTCCAAAAACCTTCTGCTTTCCAGCCTGGACTTGCTTGATAGGACCGAACTTCAATGGTATTTTTGAAATACAAAACGACATCTACAACAATTTGCTCACCCAAGAAGGCGGTGGTTTTGTTGGGCTCTAACCGAACAAATATATCAGGACTGCTCCCCCTGTTTTGTTGCGTATTAGCGGGATCTAGCACTCGAAACGAAATAGGTTCCGTACGGTAAACTTCACCGTTAACGGTAATATCAAAAGAAGGAAGGGTATAATTGCCAACCTGATTTGCGACAAATTGGTACCCATAGGTATAGGTAACACTAGGGCGACCGTTTACATACTGAATACTTTGCCCCTGTCTATTCGATCCGCTGATCCATCGGAGTCCAGGTACGTCAAGGATGGTTGGGCGATCAATGCTGTTTAAACTTCTACCGGAGATGATGAACTCTAGGAGTACCGATTCTCCATTGTATATATTCGTTTCAGACAGTTTGGCCTGTACCTGAATAGGGGAGTTTTGTGCCCAAGTAAAGCTGGGAATACTCGCAAGAAAAAAGAGAAGTAGATACGGTACAGATTTACCAATCTTTTTCATGTGTCTTTCCGCCTTTGGTTTTAGCTTTTTTGAATTCCTTTAACAATTCTTTTTCTTTTTGAGCTAATGCCTGCAGGATTTTTTGGGCCTCTTCTTTGCTTAAATCTTTTAGTTCTTCTGCTTGAGCACGCTCACTTTGATTGGAATCGTCTGGAGCCTGTTCATTTTGGCTTTGACTCTGATCCTCATTTTCTGACTTTTGTTCTTCACTTTCTGAGTTTTGCTCGTTTTGCTCTGAGTTTTCTTCGTTTTCTTGTTGTTCTGAATTCTGCTCAGAATTTTCTTCGTTTTGATCCCCGTTATCTTGTTCATTCTGGCTATCCTGATCCTGCTGTTGCTGCTGCTGTTCCTTCAACTGCTCATATAGACTTTGGAGCTTCAGGTCATCCGGATAACGTTCTAATCCAGTCTCTACAGCACTAATGGCTGCCTCTAAGTTGTTGTAGATGAATTGTTGCGCACCTTCATGAAAGTAACTTTCTGCAGGTGGGATGTTAGCTTGAGTTTGTCCAAATAGAGATTGGGGTGTGGACCAAATCATCAAAATAACAACGAAGGAGCACAGAGCAGAGATGAAGCTGCGGCCTTCATTATTTGAATTGAGTACCAGCAAAAAAGAGGGTTTAAACATAGAAATCATGGATGTGATTGTGTGTGGCCGAATAATCATTAACCAGTTTAATTGTTAGTTTGTTCTATTTGGTTCACTGCACCAATACGATTCATAAACGACTCATAATATCTAACCGTTTCATCGACTCCTAAAGCCTCTTGCATTAGATTAAAAGCGGAAGCATATCGGGATTCATTTACGAGGGCATCGGCTTGTTCTTTTACCGCTTTAGCGTACACACTTGGTTCAGGTGGGGGTTCCTGGTTTTCATTTTGATCTTGATTCTGCTCGTTGTTTTCTTCTTCTTCAGTAGCTTTCATCAAAGCATATTCATAATTAAACTGGCCTTCGCTATCGGACGGAAGTTTTTGTAAAGAAGCTCGTAAGTGCTTCATTGCCGGCTTCCATTGCTCATTTTCAGCTAAAACTGTTCCGATGTTGTAGTCTGCCAAAGCTTTCAGGTGGGCGTCTTCTGTGTAACTTTTTGCTTGCATGAACACCTTAATGGCTTCCTCGATGTCACCCAGTTTAGTTAACGTATTACCTAAGTTGAACAAAATTTCGGCGTTATTGGGGTCTTGATCTAAGGCAGAATAAAACCAAGTTTTTGCGCTCTCATAGTCTCCATTTTCATAAGATTTATTTCCCTTACGAGCGTCTGGATTGCTAATGCTTAATCCTAATAATAGTAGTATAGTCCAAATAAATGTCGCCATGGGTCGTTTTTTCGTCTAATTGATCATGCGTCTGTTAAAATTACCTACTCATCAAGTGCATTCATGGTTTCATCATCCATGAGCAGATTTGTAAACACATTGGTTACGTCATCATTTTCTTCAAATTTTTCAATCATACTAAAGTTAGCACGAGCTACTTCGGCGTCTACTTTTGTCTCCGTCATAGCCTCCCTAACGAGCTCTGCTTGTTCTATCGTATACCCAGCAGCCTCTAAGTTATTTCGGACATGAAAGAGTTGAGTGCGCTCTGTCATTACCATAAAGAGAGTGGCTCCTTCTTCTACGATTACATCTTCAGCGCCTGCTTCAATTGCTTCTAAGAGGAAGTTTTCTTCATCTATTCCTTCAGAAGGCACACCAATCATCCCTTTTTGCTCAAATAAAAAAGAAACAGATCCATTGGTACCCATGTTCCCACCATGTTTAGTGAAAATATGCCGAACTTCACTCACCGTCCTGTTATTATTATCGGTGGTTGCCTCGATGTAATAGGCAATACCTCCAGGCCCGTATCCTTCAAAACTTACTTCTTCAAAGCTGGAACCGTCGTCTAACTCACCAGTGCCACGTTTAATCGCGCGTTCCATGTTATCTTTAGGAAGGTTACAACTTTTGGCATTTTCTATCGCCAAAGCAAGTCTTGGATTTCCGGTTGGATCACCTCCCCCTTCCTTTGCTGCTACGGTAAGTTCCTTGATGATTTTTGTAAACACCTTAGAGCGTTTTGCATCTTCTTTCGCTTTTTTGTGGCGAATATTCGCCCATTTAGAATGTCCTGCCATACGGGTTATGTACTTAGTGAAGCGTCAAAGTTGTTTAGAAGGTTGAATATAGCGATTTGTCGGGGGCTATAAAACACCGAAGGAGTGGGTTTGGTTACGGAAAATTTTTTAAAAGGTGAATGTTGGCGTAAACAATCATATAAAGAAATGGTAAGTTGGAACGCTATTTGCCTCAGCTTTGTCATTGCTTTGCAAAGTTTTGTTTACCCATCCTTGGGTGTTTGAGTTTTGTTTGAGTTTATTGTGTTTCACTTATATGAATACTTATGAATATTGGAATAGTCTGTTATCCTACCTTTGGGGGTAGTGGAGTAGTAGCCACAGAGTTAGCTAAGATTTTAGCTCAGCAGGGACACACAGTGCATATATTAAGTTATGCGCGCCCTGCTAGATTAGAAGAATTTAATACAAGGATATTCTATCATGAGGTTTCAATAAACTCCTATCCACTGTTTGAATATCCACCTTATGCCTTGGCTTTGGCTTCTCAAATGGTCAATTTGATTGAATTTGAGCAGCTGGATTTGCTTCACGTTCACTATGCCTTACCTCATGCAACGAGTGCCTATTTGGCACGGCAAATTATGGCCGAGCGGGGATTGCATGTGCCTATTGTTACGACCTTACATGGCACGGATATTACCTTAGTTGGGAAAGACCCAAGTTATAAGCATGTGGTTGAGTTTTCCATTGATAAAAGTGATGGTGTGACGGCGGTTTCGGAATATTTAAAGCGAGAGACTTACGAAAATTTTGACATTAAACAGGACATTAAAGTCATTCCAAATTTCATCGATTTAGATCGCTTTCAAGCGACCGACCAAACCGATTTAAAAATGCAGTTGGCACCAAATGGTGAAAAAATAGTCGTTCATGTTTCTAATTTTAGAAAAGTAAAACGGGTACCTGCAGTGATAAAGATATTTGCCAAAATCCTTGAAAAAGGTATTCCGGCTAAATTGGTTTTAGCAGGGGATGGTCCAGACCGACAATTAGCCGAACAGCAATGCCGCCGTCTAGGTATATGTGACCACGTAGATTTTATGGGTAAATGGGAGCGAGTGGAAGAGATTTTGTCCATTGCGGATTTGTTTCTGATACCCTCGGGTTCTGAAACTTTTGGATTGGCTGCTCTAGAGGCAATGAGCTGTTCGGTACCGGTAATCAGTTCGGATATTGGTGGACTACCTGAAGTAAATATTCATGGAGAAACAGGGTATGCATGTCCATTAGACGATTTGGATTGCATGGCTGACTATGCTGTTCAGGTTTTAAGCACACCAAGCTTGCATGCCACTTTAGCTAAGAACGCAAGGAATCGAGCTAAGCTATTTAACCAAGATCAAATAGTACGGCAATATGAGGACTTCTACGAAGAGGTTCGATCTAGAAGTGCTAAGTGAGGCGCCTTTTAAGCGAGTACTTTTGAAACCTCGTCTGCGGCTTCTTTTAGCAGTACAGCAGAAATAACGTTTAAGTCGGAATTATCAATGATTTCTTTGGCTTCTGCAGCATTGGTACCCTGAAGGCGTACAATAATAGGAACGTTGGTTACTTTTTCTGCAATCTCTGGATCTTTAACGGCCTCAATAACCCCGTTTGCTACTCGATCGCAGCGTACTATTCCACCAAAAATGTTGATCAAAATAGCTTTCACATTTGGGTCGTCTAAGATAATTCGAAAACCATTTTTAACCGTCTCTACATTGGCTCCACCACCCACATCAAGGAAATTTGCAGGCTCTCCACCGGATAATTTAATAATGTCCATAGTAGCCATTGCTAAGCCCGCACCATTCACCATACACCCTACATTGCCATCTAATTTGATATAGTTCAGGTTGTATTTTTGGGCTTCTAATTCGAATGGATCTTCTTCGGATTCGTCGCGTAATTCGGCAATATCGGAATGACGATATAATGCATTACCGTCGAAGGTAACTTTGGCATCGAGTGCCATAATTTCTTGATTGGGCGTTAGGATCAATGGGTTTATTTCCATCATGTCAGCATCTGTTTTTAGAAAGGCATTGTAGATCCCCATAATGAATTTGATGCCTTGTTTTAGTGCGGCGCCCTCTAAACCTAGGCTAAATGCAAGCATCCGAGCCTGATTTACTTGTAGGGGCATACCAGGCTCTACCCACGCTTTTATAATTTTCTCGGGTGTTTCTTCGGCTACTTGTTCAATTTCTACCCCACCTTCTGTTGATACCATGATCACATTTTTGGATACAGCGCGATCCAATAGAATGCCCAAATAAAACTCTTGTTCAATATCGACACCGTCTGTTACATACAATCGTTGGACTAACTGTCCAGATGGACCTGTTTGAATGGTCACTAATACATCATCCAGAAGAGATTCTGCGGCTTGCTGTACTTCTTCTACACTTTTGCAAAGAATGACTCCTTTGGCGTTGTTCTTTTTTGTTCGGCCCTTTCCTCTACCACCCGCGTGTATTTGTGCTTTAACCACAAATAGCGAAGTTCCTTCTGCTTGCAGCTCTTCAGCAGCCTTAACGGCACCTTCGACAGTAGTCGTGGATATTCCTTTGGGAACGGGAACTCCGAAAGAGGCTAAAATTTCTTTGGCTTGATACTCGTGAATTTTCATAGGAACAGTGTTTGGTAGACGATTAGTAAGATTGAAATAAGCCCGGGTCGAAACAATCTTGGGAGATAGTTTTCAGTGGCATTCTTTAAGTGTGCAAAAATAGCTAGTTTATAGGGTAAATAAAAGAAAGATTACCTTAAAATTAGCTCAAATGAACGTGTTGTTTGTAATAGGAACCCGACCTGAGGCCATTAAGCTAGCTCCAATTATATTGGAGTGTCAACAAAGAGGTAGTTTTGAGGTATTTGTGTGTTCGACTGGGCAGCATAAGGAGTTATTGGATAGCGCATTTGAGCAGTGGAATATAGTGCCCGATCGTGAACTTGCGGTGATGAAATCTGGACAAGGTTTAAATCTACTTCTATCCAAATTACTTCGGGAACTAGATAAGGTACTGAGCGAAGTGAACCCAGACTGTGTGGTAGTACAGGGAGATACAAGCAGCTGTTTAGCTGGAGCATTAGCAGCATTTCAGCGTGAAATCCCAGTATATCATGTGGAGGCTGGGCTCAGAACCTATGATAAAACAGCTCCTTTTCCCGAGGAGTTGAACAGGCAATTGGTCAGCCGAATTGCCGATATTCATTTTGCTCCCACAGAAAAAAATAAACAGGCCTTACTCAAGGAGGGCATTGCTGATAAAGATATTGTGGTAACAGGGAATACGGTTATAGACGCTTTGATGATGTGTCAAAAAAAAGTAGTTCCTGAATCCAACCCCGAGATTCAAAAGCTGCAGCGTATATATGACCCTGAGAAAAAACTGCTCTTAGTAACAGGTCATCGCAGAGAAAATATGGGAGCCGGCTTTTCAGAATTAATTGAGGCTTTGCGCGAATTAGCCTCTGACACACAGGTACAAGTAATTTATCCCCTTCATATGAACCCTGCTGTACGAGAGCCCATGATACATGCTTTGGGGAATACAGAGGGAATTTTCTTGATCGAACCTTTAGGTTATGAAGCTTTTGTCTGGTTGATGTCGAAGTCATTTTTGATTATTAGCGATAGTGGTGGTGTGCAGGAGGAGGCTCCATCTTTGAATAAGCCAGTGTTGGTACTTCGTGAGCAAACCGAAAGGCAGGAGGCGGTGGAAGCAGGGACAGTTAAACTTATGGGTACCCAGAGAGAAGCCATTGTGCAAGAGGTGCGAGAATTGATGGTAAATGAAGAGGCCTATTTGAATATGACTCAAAAACCAAATCCATATGGGGATGGAATGGCTGCAAAGCGAATAGTTGATTTTTTAGTGGCTTCAGAATGACGTATCGAATTCTCGAAAAAGCTTAGTATATTTAGGACGTTGTTCCTGCGGGTTTATCCGCTTAACCCTCCAATTGCTGTTACGAAGTGAGTACTTCTAAAATCATGGATGCTGAGGATCTAAATCGCACCTACTTGCGATTTGCTCATCAATTCCTAGAATCCTATGATGATCCCAAAAAATTAGCCATAGTGGGAATGCAAACGCGAGGGGTGTATATGGGTCGACGGATTAAGTCGGTCATGGAGAAGGAGTTGGGCTTTGATATTGATTTTGGAGTCTTAGATGTTACTTTTTATAGAGACGATTTTCGGTCTAAGCTTAAAATGCCCGATGTAAAGGTGACAGAGATTCCCTTTGATCTATATGAACGGGATGTTATTTTGATAGATGATGTACTCTATACAGGTAGAACGGTTCGCTCTGCTTTAGATGCACTTATGGCATATGGGCGGCCGCGAAAAATTCAGTTTTGCTGTATGGTTGATCGTGGCCATCGCGAATTACCTATAGCACCAGATTTTGTGGGTGTACAAATTCCTACGTATGCCACCGAGGAAGTTCGGGTTCGAGTTAAAGAACTAGATGGCGAGGATGCCGTCTATCTGGTAGATGGAGATGATGCAAAGAACGATACCCTCGCTTCGAAGGAGTAAATTAAGACTATGAGTAAGCAAAGCATCAATAAAAAATCCACCGATACCAGCACACAAAGTGGATACCAATTTAGCCAAAAGCATTTACTAGGCTTGGCGGATTACAGTGCACAAGATATACAGTATGTTTTGGAACAGGCGGTTTCTTTTCGTGAAATTTTGAATCGCCCCGTGCCTAAAGTACCCACCCTTCGAGATAAAACGATTGTAAATTTGTTTTATGAAAATTCTACAAGAACGCGATTATCTTTTGAGTTAGCACAGCGTAGAATGGGAGCCGATGTGGTGAATTTTTCGGCAGGTACTTCAAGTACCAAAAAGGGGGAGTCTTTAAAAGACACAATACAGAATATCTCCTCGATGAAAATTGATATGGTGGTAGTACGTCATGAAAGCCCTGGTGTTGCTCACTTTTTAACTCAGTGTGTTGATGCAGCTATTTTAAATGCCGGCGACGGGGCGCATGAACATCCAACCCAAGCCTTGCTTGATTTGTTTACCATTCAACAAGTACACGGAAGTATAAAAGGAGCCAAGATTGCTATTATTGGTGATATAACTCATAGTAGAGTGGTTCGTTCTAATATTATTGGTTTAAAGAAATTGGGGGCTGAAGTCGTATTATGCGGACCCAAAACACTGATGCCTAAATTTATTGATCAAATGGGGGTAGGTATTTCCTACAACCTTGAAGAATGCTTAGCATGGTGCGATATGGCTATGGCACTGCGTATTCAGCTTGAGCGTCAGGACAGAGGAACGGAGTTTTTTCCTAGCCTAAGGGAGTATCATGAGAACTTTGGGATAAAATTGGAACATTTAGAACGCTATCCCGATTTCATGATTATGCATCCTGGTCCGATTAACAGAGGGGTTGAAATGGAAAGCGAAGTTGCAGATCATGAACGAGCTATTATATTAGACCAAGTCACTAATGGGGTTGCCGTACGTATGGCCATACTATATTTGTTAAGTGGGGGCACAAGGATTTAAGCTTATATAGTCGTATTTTATCGTTCTATATTGACTTTTACGATGCGATAAAGTAGTTTGACTTTCAATTTAAAGCTCAACAACTGCCTTTTATAGAAACAAAGCTACAATCAATACCAATTACGAGATAACTATCTACCACTATGTGGTTAAACAATCGATTAGATGCAGGAACTTTTTGTTGAGCAAAAATTAGACCCAGCGGCTGAATCCGACAGCAAAACAACGGCAAAACAATGGCCGTCGGTCACTATAGCTATACCTCTCTACAATGAAGAAAAGCACGTGGATCGTTTGTTATCAAGTTTTCTTCATTCTTCCTACCCAAATATAGTCGAAGTTCTTATTGCTGATGGGGGTAGTATAGACAAGACCAGAGAGCTCATTCGCAAATGGAGTGAAAAGGACGCCCGTGTAATTTTAATTGAAAACCCCAATAAGTATCAGTCTTTTGGGTTAAATGAGATGATTAAAAAAGCCAAAGGAGACGTTTTTTTACGAGCAGATGGACATTGTCTCTACGCCAATGATTACGTGGAACAATGCATTAAAGCTCTAAAAATGGATGCAGCCAGAAATGTGGGGGGTGCTCAGCGTTATTTGGCCCAGAATCCCGTTCAAACGGGTATTTCTTTAGCAGTAAAAAGCATCTTGGGTAATGGGGGGGCTAAGTACATGAAAGATAGTTATAACGGCTTTGCTGATACGGTATTTTTAGGATGTTTTTGGACACAAGATTTAAAAAAGTTGGGAGGGTTTAGTGAGATTAACATAACTAATCAGGACTCGGAACTAAATTTACGACTGCTAGAAGAGTATGGATCTTGCATACGAGTTAGCTCGGAAATTAAGTGTTGGTATTATCCTCGATCTAGTTTTAAAGGCTTATTGACCCAGTATTTCAGATACGGTCGTGGGCGATTTGTTACCTTATTATTGCATCCTTTCTCGAGTCCTTTACGCAGTTTTCTACCAACCATATTCCTATTGAGTTACATTGGCTACGTTGTAGCAGATGTGTTAACTACTCAAACTTTGTGGGCTATACCAGTTAGTCTGTTCTTTTTAGGACTTGTTCTGTTAGAGTCTACTCGGGTAGTGTGGGTGAATCGATACAACTTTAGTAAGAATATTTGGAAATCAGATCAGAAACAGCCTAATACGCTTTCCAAAATCTTACATACAGCCTGTTCATTAATAATTATGCAGGTTGGACATTCTTCTGGTTTTATTTTTCAAGTTTTTAAAAGGTTATTTTCTGCCAAGAATACTTGGTAGTCTAAGTGCATGCCCATGCGCATAGTGCATATTTCTTCCGTTCATCCCTGGAAAGATCCTAGAATCTTTTTAAAGCAATGCAGTTCCCTGGCCGCGCAAGGGTTTGATGTACATTTGTTAACACCTGACTCCTTAAATGAAGTTCGTGAAGGGGTTCAATTGCATCGGGTGTGGAATCAAGATCCAGCAAAATTAAAAAAAAGCATCTTGGCCAAATTAATGCGACCTGCGAAGCTGTTTAAGATGGCACGAAGGTTGAAGCCGGATGTGATTCATTTTCATGATCCAGAGCTAATCCCTTGGGCATTGGTACATCGATTGATGGGGTATACTACAGTTTATGATGTTCATGAAGACAACAAAACGGTAATACACCATAGAAATTATATACCTAGCTATTTAAAAGGTCTTTTTTCGTTTCTGGTAGGCTGGATAGAAGGACTCGCGCATTCGGTAATGCCTACTGTTCTTGCTGAAGCGTATTATCAGCATCGTTTTCCTAAAGGCATTATCGTGGCCAACTATCACAATATACCAGTAACACGGGATCCGGCACCCCTAGAGCAGGGCCCAATAAATGCTAATGGGGAATCCCACGTATTGTATACTGGGAATGTTGAAATTGAACGAGGTGTGATAAAATACATGGAGGGAATACGAGGCACTTCAAACGTACATCTACACTTAATCGGACGTACTTATCAACGAACTTTCGATAAAACATTGGATGCTCAAAAAGGAATAGAGGAACGAATTCACTGGGAAGGGATGGATTCTTATGTGCCTTTTTCAAGGATTCTGGAGCGTTATGCCGAACGAAATTGGTTAGCTGGGCTGGGGGGTTTCCCTTACAGTGACCATTATAAATATAAATATCCTACTAAGTTTTTTGAGTATATGGCGTTTGGTATTCCCATTATCTACACCGATTTTACAGAATGGAAAAAATTATTGGATCCACTGGGAGTGGGTATTGCTGTAAACCCACAAAAACCAGCGGAATTGGTATCGGCTATAGACCGCTTAAGAGGGGATCAAACACTTTGGCAGCACTATGCTCAGAATGCCCTACGTCACTCTAAACAGTTTTCGTGGGAACACGAAGCAGTAAAATTAACTACTCTTTATAACGAGTTATCAGAACATCATGACGGAAAATAAGACAATAGATATATTGGACATTGTATTGGTACTGGTTCAAAAATGGAAGAAAGTGATCACCATAATGGGGGTGTTTACCCTTTTGGGTTTAGCTGTTGCTCTTCTTTGGCCAAAAAAATTCAAAACGGATTTGACCTATATTATTAACTCAGGTAATTCCATTAATTTTTCCAGTGGGGGGCTACTTAGTGGGCTTGCCAACCTATCGGTAAGTGGGGATAATGTAAGCTCGGATCAGACATTGGTTTTGTTACGTAGTAATCAGATTAAGGACAAAATGATTGAGGAGTTTAATTTGTTTGAAGTGTACTCCTCTGATGTACTAGAGAACGTTCGGGAAAAACTCGACAACAACATCATGATTGAAGAAATGAGAGAAGGTGGGATTGGTTTTAATGCCATCATAGCCGTTTCATTCTCGGTAATCGATGAGTCGCCGGAACGCTCTTTTGAAATGACGAAGTATCTCTACAGTTTATTGGACTCAGTGGCCTTATCCATTAATAAAAAGAATATAGAGTCCAGTTATTTGATGCTCCAAAATCGGTTGGACCAAAATATGTTGGAGATGGAACAAGCCGAAGATTCACTGATTGCATTTCAGGAAGCAAATGGAATATTGCAGGTCGAAGAACAGGCTAGGGCCATGGTTGAAAATATTGCTGAAATCAAGTCAGCAATGGTTGAAAAGGAAATTGAGATGGCCCTTTTTAAGCAAACTTTAGGAGTGGAAAGTTCTCGGTATAAAACAGCGCAAGTAGCCTACGAAGAGCTTGCTAGTTTATATGATGGATATTTAAACAAGGAAAGCAGCTTAGAGTCACAGGGCGATATTTTTAAATCGGTTAGTGAAATGCCACCGTTATTTGCTGAGTATTATCGTTTGTTTCGGGAAGTGGAAATACAGCAGGAGATTTATAAGGTATTATATCCACAGTACGAGCAGCAAAAGCTCAATTTCAATGAAATTAATTCTGGATTGTCGTTAATTGATGAGCCTACGCTTCCCACCTATAAATTTTATCCAAAGCGGGCATTTATTGTGATTGCCTTTTTTCTTTTGGGCTTTATCGTATTGTTGCTTCGTTTGTGGTATGAACATTGGGTCGATCATATCCGAGAGACACAGCCGGAGTTGTATGATAAATTACTAACTCTTCCGTTTGTTAAAGGCTAGATATTGGTCTACCGAAGGTTGCATAGCTTATTTTTTGTAGCCCCCTTAATCATGGGGGCTTACGCCTCTGGTTTATTCTATTTGGCAGAGCAAAGTGTCATCCCTATTACCTTATTTCAACTAGCGCTTTTTGTTTCAATTGGAGGCTTCTTACTGCTTAAATTTTTGAGTGTTGATTCAAGTATTGAATTGTACGGGATGGAAAAATGGTATGCCTTATTTTTGGGACTCATTTTTTTATCCTGCATCTACACTCCTGAGCGCCAACAAGCGGTATTTTATGCCGTTCGTTTTTCGGTGTTGTTAGGGATGACCTACTTGGTGTATAATTTCATTCAACAACCAGAGCATCTTCGTATAGGAGTGTATGCCTTTATTGGTAGTGGAGTGGTAGTTGCACTCATTAACCTGTATCAAATCTATGCGAATCCTGAAATTTTAGCCTTTAACTATTTGAAACAAGGTGTGCGAATCATCCGATCTACTGGTGCTGAAAATGATCCTAATGTCTTTGCTAGTAATTTTTTTACACCCATTCTCATTTGTGTGGCTTGGATGGGGGTTAGCACAAAGAAGTGGTTGCGTTTGGTATTATTCGGACTCGCTGGGGTAATGCTTGCATCGGTTTTGCTTAGTTATTCTAGGTCCGCTTGGATTTCACTTTTTGTTGGTATTTTGACCATACAATTGTTTCAGAGAAAGAATCCAATTCTTTTATACGGAACTATCGCATTGTTCATGGTTTTGCTCATTAGTCCAACGGTTCAAAATCTGGTATTTTCTCTATGGGACCGAATCGTCGGAATTTTTGTAGGAGGGGGAGATGATTCTACAAAATTCAGAGTGGTACTAGCAATGGGGGCATTGACTATGATCGCTGATAGTTATTTGCTAGGAGTAGGCTTCCAAGGCTTCTCAACTTACTTTCAGTATTTATACCCGCCACAAAAAACGCAATGGATTTTTGAACCGCATAACGACTTTTATATGGTTTTTGCGGAATTAGGTCTACTCGGTTTTATTTTGTTCACCGTGATCATGTACCTAATTTTTCGACAGGCTTTAGAAAGTATGCGCTGGTTTAGGGATGTTCATGATAATGGGGATGTTCATGAAAACAAATGGATGCAGGCGGTAGGGCTAGGATTTTTGGCTAGTTTTGTTTCCTATATGGTTTTTTCACAATTCATTAGTGGCTTAATGTTAAATAGCCTTTTTATGATGCTAGTGGCCTTAATTTTTAGCCTTTCTAAATTCACTATACAATCGCGAATAGAGGGAGCGTAGTTTTTCAGTCAGTACGCTTAAATCATATTCAGATACAATTCTTTTCCGAATTGATTCGGGTTTATAACCATCTAAGCGACTATGTATACTCATAATTGCCTTGCCCAAAGCGTCTGGGTTTCCAGCTTCGACTAGTTTTCCTGAGTGATGTGATCGTACCACTAGGTCATTTCCCCCGACTTTTGTCGCCACGATGGGAAGACCACATGAACTTGCTTCTAGTAGGGAAACATTGAAGCCCTCACTACGACTAGGTAGAATGAAAAAATCAGCTGCTTGATAGTACGTCTTAAGCTGGTCTGGCGAAACAGGCTCATGTAAGATAATGGGCAATTCGGGCTGGTTTTCTAGTCTTGCCTGGATAGAGTCGAAATACTCCCCCTTTTCCTGCATTCCGATCACATGAACCAACAGAGGTTGGCCCTGATTTAGTTCTTCAAATGTAGGGTCTTTTTGGAGCTGATCAATTGCATCAACCAGTATATCAATACCTTTTTCATGCCGAATATTAGCTACGCATAGCGCATGGGCCTGCTGGTCTTTCCAGTCTAATTGTTCCATAGCGCGTAGGCTTTCAAAGGCAGAGGGCACCGTATAAATCTGGGTATCGATGAAGTTGTATATCACCTCAATTTTGTCCTCAAGTTCAGGTAATTCTTGCAAAATATCAGCCTTTAATTGGGGACCGGAACACAAAATACGGTCCACTTTCTGAAGTGCGTTAATTAATAAAGGCTTTAGTTCAGGAAATAGTATACTCTTATACCAATCGCTTCCGTGAATAGTCAACAATATTGGATATCCAGCCTCTTTAAGAGCGGGAATGGCTAGCCCATCTGGATACAACCAATGAATGTGTAGTATATCGGGTTTTTCCAACGCTAATTTCTGGAGTAGCGCTTTGGAAATATTCTTTTGGATAAAAAGAGGTTTTTTACGGTTGGGGAGAGAGGTGTAAAAAACACGCTCATCGGTGGGAGCCACTTGATGCAATGGAGAATGATTCGTTTTCCAGCGTTGAGTACCAGGAACAGCTCGAGGTGTGGGTACTATGAGCCGTAGTTTCATATCTGGAATAGCTCGTATTGCTCTGTATTGATCATACATAAATTTCCCACGATGCTGATCACGTTCAGAAGGAAATAGATGCGTTATGAGCCCTATTTTAAGCGTCTCTTCCGTTTTATTCATACCTAAATCTATCTACTTTGACGATTAGTTTAATCGCCGTACGGCTACATATGCCGTGACAATACTAGTGAGTGCGCTTATCCCTGTCATGATTAATTGGGTTCTGCGTGTTTTTAATTCTTCCATGCTAATTTGAAATTGTAGGCCTGTATTTGCGTCTTGGAAAGGAATACGATCTACAAATATAATGTCACCGGATTCAATGCTTGTTTCCTGGGGTTCATACCAACTTCTACTGCCGGCCTTAATAATGAAAATGCGCTCTCTATCGGCTGCTATGGTCATACCGTTGGCTTTTTGGAGGTAGCCATCAACACTTTGATCTTCTTGATAGGCATAAAAACCAGGATTATTCACCTGACCCATAATTCGAATACTTCGGTCATCCTTTGGAACATAAATACGATCGCCATCTTGAAGGGTTACTTCTGCCAGCGTTTGGTCATTGGTCAAGTCGATTGCCATACGGTTGGCGGACAAAATTTCTTCCAACTCTAGGTAGTCAAAGCCCTCTAAAAATTGATCGTAACTTTTACTTAGAAGCGTCATGTTAATATCAGTTACCGAAGAGACTCCCCGTTGATTGGCCGATTCTCGAATAAGGTAGGCTGCTGTTGCTAGGGCATTGTTCTCTAAACCCCCAGCGATTTGTAACACCTCAGATAGACTTGTTTCCCCATTCTCAATGGTATATATCCCTGGTATAGCAACCATACCCTCTATTTGTACATTACCTTTATTTCGGTTTGTTTTTTTGTAGGGTATGATCAATTGATCCCCACTTTCGAGTTTCTCTGTAAGATTGGTTGAGCTCAGGGAAAGTTCTTCCCGAATTTTTTCACCATTTTGCTCGTACACTCGAATGAGTTGAGACGAATCGGCCTGAGGGTGGTAACCACCGGCTATAAGTAGCAACTTTTCAAAGGTATCGTCGCTACGATAGCTACCCGTAAATGGGGTGTTCACAGCCCCTGAAATACTAATAGTCGGTCGGTCAAATGAATGGTCTATAAATGTGACTTGATCGCCATCGGTAATATATGGTGCAAATTTTTCCTGGCCAGAGTTGAAATAAGCATGTAAATCTACGTAATGTACGGAGCCATTTTTTGAACTGACCTTGACATAACGCATATCGTATTTTTGGGCTAATTGTCTAAATCTTGAGTCTGCAATTTCACCCTCTTCGCTTTGTGTAGCCGAGAGCCGGTCAAAATTAATGCCAGAAATGGTTTGACGGGTCGATATGATTTGTTGCTTATTCTCAACATTTACCAGGGGCGAAATAGCTTCTTCTCCTATTTCAAAGCCTGAAATGAGGGCGTCATAGCGAGTACCGGCAGGTACCACATAGCGACCAGGGTTGGGTATATTTCCTCCCACATGAATATTTACGGGTCTAGGTCGATCGAGGGTTAGAAATACTTCGGTATCTAAAACATAGGTAGAAAAATGTTCTTTGACCTTAGTTTCAGCCTCAGACAATGTGAGTCCCTTCAGGTTTATTTTTCCAGCAATAGGAGTTACAATATCCCCTAAAGCGTTAACCAATACCGCCCTATAGCTGAATTCAGTTAACCCAATACCCTGTAAGCTAATAACATCATAAGGACCTAATTCGTAGGTATTAGGATCTAAAAAATTATCGAGGGGAGTTGCATTGACCGCAAGTTGAAGCCCTGCTTCATCTACGTAGTAATTATTGGTGTACTCACTTCCGTAGCTGCTGCGATTTTGCTCACTATTATTTTGAGCATGCGTAGCGCTGGAGAAAAGAACAGCACCCAAGAGGTATACCGAAACTAATTGCCAAAAAAAGGGTAGCCTAGGGAAGTGAGTAGAAAATAAATGCATAAAGATCTTTATCAGTAGAAGTTCTCTATAATATACGATTTAGATAGACGTGCATACAATTAAAATCGCGAGAAGATAATGCCTACAATAACCAAAGCCGAGCCAGCATATTGTTGTATAGTTAAGGCTTCTTGTAGTAACACAACCCCAAATATCAAACCAAGTACAGGGACTAAGTTTTGGTAAGCAGCCGTTCGTACCGCTCCAATCTTAGATACACTATTGTTCCAAATTAAGTAGGCGAGCCCTATAGAAAGCAGTCCACTATAAAAGATTCCTCCCCATCCTTTGAGTGAAATACCAGCCCAATTAACTTGCGTTAGGCCAGGAAGGCCGATAATGAGCAAAAAAATCATCCCGATAAGAGACATAACGCCCGTGAATTGTGTGCTGGGATATTTTTTAAGAAAACGCTTGGCCAAAATAGTATACACCCCCCAGGATATAGCGGCACATAAGATGATCACATCACCTAGGAAGGTCTTTGAAGCAATTGAAATACCTGCTTTAGATCCTGTAACAATGAGTACAATACCGGTGAAAGCTAGCCCAATTCCAATGGATTTATAGCGAGTTAGTTTTTCATCGGTAAATAGATGGGATAAGAGAGCTACCCACACTGGTATCGTGCCTAGTATAACCGCGGCATTGGCCGAATACGTATAATCCACGCCAATAATGAAGAATAGCTGGTAAAGTACATTGCCCACCAAAGCGATACCTACTAGGGGCCAGAAATCCTCGCGGTCTACCCGTAAGGAATACCCCCTAGCTCGCGCAGTGTAGGCGAGTAACCCAGCTGCTAGAATGTAACGCAATGCGTTGAAACTGAGAGAATCGATTTCTTGAAGGCTTACCTTGACCACGCTGAAATTCAACGCCCAGATGATGGCGATTAAAATGAGTAGGACATCAGGGATGTATTTTCTCAGCATCATAATTGACCCATTTCAATAGCTATATAAAACAGGGTACGACAATTAATTTGCCAAGAATAAGTGCTGGTTATTAGGAATAATAAAATCATAACTAAAACGAATGATATAGAGGCCGCGAAAGTTCTGCTATTAATTGTTTAGTTCAAAAAAAAACAAAAAATTTATTTGACCCGTTTTGAAAAGTCCGTATTTTTTGAACTTTAGTCATTTTGTGACTCACGTTCATTTTTGAACACAAAGTCTCGTTATCGATTAAACAACCATTGTTCATGTACTTGAACGATACAGTGATTCATCTGAATGGGTGAATCAACAGATATCTCAACTAATCCTGTTCACCACTCACCATCCTTATGGGTATTACAGAGCGTAGAATTCGTGATAAAGAGCGAAAGCGTAGCTTTATGCTTGATGCCGCTGAGGCTGTTCTTTTAGAGAAGGGTTTGGATCATTTAAGTATGGACGATGTAGCCGACAAAGCAGAGGTAAGTAAAGGATCACTATACCAATACTTTCAGAATAAGAATGATTTGGTGTTGGGTATTTGTTATCGCGCAACACATCTGTTGAATAAATCCTTTAAGGAAGTCCTCCATTCTGACCGATCGGGATTAATGCTTGTACGTGAATTGGGTGAACGGTATTTGAATTATGTCAAAGATCACCCACAGTATTACAGTTCAATGAAATTTTTGGATAATCTTCATTCCTCAGGGGTTGGAGGTGAAAGTGATTATCTGGAACTTTGCACTCAAAATAGGCAAGAGGGTTTCAGGTTAATGGTAGAGGCTATTCAACGAGGTATTGATGACGGTTCGATAAAAGATGATTTCCCAGCTGAACAGCTCGCGCTACTTTTTTGGTCTACCTCGCATGGGGTAGTCACGATTAGTTACATGCATCAAAATTATGAACACTTTAAACTTTTAGATCGTATAGGGATGCAAGAAAATGAACTTTTTAACGCTTATATGCACATTCTAGGTTGTGGTATTGCTGCTAAAACCTCATAGATGCGTGCCGTTATTTTCCATCTTACAAGGACAACAGAATTTTTTATGAACTCCATTAATCGAATACTCACGTTAACAATGAACCACAAAATCCAGAGATTCTCATCAATCAGTTTATTTTTGCTTGTATGGTCTATTTCCAGCAGTACCATTAACGCGCAGCTAGACACTCTATCTGTTTACAAAAATGTTATCGATACACAGTGGGATTTAGAGGATGTATTAACCATTGCTCTAGCGAATAATCCAGATTTACGTCGTGCAACCTTATCAGTTGAAGATGCGGAGCGATTGGTATTTATTGCCTACTCTAATTTAGTGCCGGACATTTCTACTTCCATGAATTACACGCGAAACGTGGAGATACCAGTTAATTTTATTCCTGAATCGGTATTCGATCCTAACGGCGATCCCAATAAGTTAGTACCCATTGCTTTTGGAACTGATAATAACTGGCAGGGGGGATTTACCGTTGAGCAAAATATTTTCCAAGGTCCTGCATTGGTAGGTGTCAGTACGGCTACAGTTTTTAGAGCGGTACAAACCGAAAACTACCGAGCAACCGCTCAATCAGTGGTTACGCAAGCTCGACAAGCCTACTACCGCGTGCTTATTTCTCAAGAAGTTGCTCGTTTACAAGCTGCTCAAATTAATCGATTAGAGGAAAATCTATCTCAAAACAAAAAAAGGGCGGAATTGGGCTTATTGGACGACTATGATGTCTTGCGACTGGAAGTCCAGCTAAGTAATCTGCGGCCATCTTTAATTGAGGCCGAATATGATATAGCCGAAACCAAGCGAGTATTGGCATTGATCATGGGAATTCCTGTTCAATTGGAGTATCAAATACGTGGTGACTTGAACCAATTTGACATTTATAGCGAACAGGCGGTTAGCAGTGAAAATTCGGGGATAAAACAAGTAGACCGAATGACTCAACTTCCAAGCCAGCAAGTGGGTATAGGGCTAGAGCTTGACGATCAGAGAGGTGATCTACGACTTTTAGAGGCATCTTTAGACCTTAAAGATAAAGAGATTCAGGCAGAAAAAGCCCGTTTTCTTCCTGTAATTACAGCTAACTACAACTTACAATGGTCTGCTGCAGAGCCAGATTCGCCTACTTTTTTTGAGAATAGTGCTCGTTTTCAAACCATTGGTTTACGGGTAAGCATGCCGTTATTTTCTGGTTGGGAACGGATGTCGAATCTTCAGCGGGTACAAATATCGAAAAAAGACTTGGTACTACAACAGCTTCAAGCCCAGGAGAACGCCTCTCACCAGGTGCAAACGGCTATGGAACAACTCTATGAATCCTTTGAGATTGCCCAAGCCAGAAAAGAGGCTATAGAACAGGCAACGGAGGGTTATACCCGAGCTCAAATCCGTCTAGACAACGGCTTAGGTTCAACTCTAGAGTTAACAGAGGCGTTAATACAAGTTAGAGAGGCTGAATTAAATTATGCTCAGACCGTGTTTAGTTATTTAACAGCAAAAGCCGATTATGACTTAGCAATCGGAATGGTGCCTTTGGTAAACTGAGCACACATACACAAATAGACGATCTCATATTCTGAACTACCATGAACATATTCCTCACAAACATTAGAAACACCATCACTCGTAAACAACCCATGAACTCATCTCTCAGAACCCCTATCATGAATGAATATCGATTCTCAAATCCATCAACCCGATGGAGTTTGTTACTTTTATTACTGCTATTCTCTGTAAGTCTCCAAAATTGTTCTTCCAGTGAAATGGAAAGTTCCGAACCAGAAGAGCTTATCAAGATGGTGAATGTGGAAACCGAAGTACTTAGCCCTGAGCCGTTTAACAGCTTTCTACGTTTAGTTGGAACGGTTGAAACCTCAGATGATGTGCAGCTTTCTGCTGAAGTTAGCGGAAGAGTGTTAACGCATGTAGTACGTGAAGGCCAGCCAGTTCGAAAAGGGCAGACCATCTTACGAATCGATGACGCAAAATTAAGCCAAGAAGTAGCCCGGTTAGAGGCAATGGTGGCACAAGCCGAAACGACCTGGAATCGTGTTCAAACACTATATGAAGAAGAAAATATCGGGTCTGAAATTGATTATTTGACCGCTAAGTATGCATTTGATCAAAATAAATCGGCTCTTGCTTCTTTGCTAGTGGATCTAAACAATACCGAAATAATTGCTCCTTTTAATGGGGTTGTAGAAACTATATTTGCGGAAGAAGGGGAGATGGTTGCTCCAGGAATGCCTGCTATTCGTTTAATTGGAGCTGAACAATTTGTTATTTCTGCAGGCGTCCCGGCGCGGTATGCCAATGTGGTTTCTTTGGGCGACCCAGTTGATGTGTGGTTTGATACTCAAGTACAAGATACCTTAACGGGAACGATTGTGTATGTGGCTAACAGTATTGATCCTTCGAATCGAACCTTTAAAATAGATATTCGACTTCCTAGTGGTCAGAGTTATTATAAAGTGGATATGATAGCTAATTTACGACTCAATACACTAAGCTTGGACCAAGCGTTAGTGGTTAGTGAGGAATTTGTGTACTCAAAAGATGATGGGTATGTCATGTACGTAAAAGGGGTTAACTCGGATGGAAAAGAAATAGCCTTAGAGCGGAAAGTGGAACTAGGTCCTTCCTTTAAAACAGAGGCGGTAATCACACGAGGCTTGGCGCCGGGTGACGAAATCATCACCATTGGCTCGGCGTTTTTAAATGATGGGGTGCGCATTAATGTGGTTAATTCGACGGGTCCCGTACTTGCATTCGACTAATAAAAACTATTCAAGTAAGGATTATGTCTACGACAAATACAGATAACAGAAAAGAATTTTGGCTGTCCACTTTTGCCATTAATAACCGAATAAGCGTTATGGTTTTGGTGGCTCTAGTAGCCATTATGGGAACGGTTTCCTATCTGACCATCCCAAAAGAATCATTCCCAAATATTACCGTACCCAATATTTTTGTGGTCACGCTTTATCCTGGGGTATCACCTGAGGATATGGAAAGTTTAGTGACTCGAAAGTTAGAAGATGAATTAGGGAGTATATCTGAAATCAAAGAGATGACCTCCACCTCGACGGAAGGCTATTCCAGTGTAGTTCTAGAGTTTGATACCGGTATTGATATCGAAGAGGCCCTTCAAAAGGTACGGGAAAAGGTAGATTTGGCAAAAGCCGAGCTCCCAGAAGATGCTGAGGAACCCTTGGTTCAAGAAGTGAATTTGAGTGAGTTTCCCATTATGCAGATCAATTTATCGGGAGATTATGACTTAGAAATTCTAAAAAACATAGCCGAAGACCTACAAGATAAAATTGAGGCTATCCCAACGGTTTTAGGGGTAGATCTTACAGGTGGGTTAGAACGAGAAGTACAGGTTGATGTAGACTTGGCCAAATTAAAATATTATAACCTTAGCTTTGGTGACATAATTGGTGCGATTAGTGCTGAAAACGTGACCATCCCTGGTGGAGATATATCGGTTGGAACCAAGAGTTTTTTGTTGCGTGTGCCAGGTCAATATCAAGAGACGGCTCCAATTGAGGATGTGGTGTTAAAGGTGAACGAAGGCAAACCAATTTATCTTCGAGATATTGCCAACGTGACCTTTGGATTTAAAGAAAGAGAAACCTACTCAACCTTGGATGAATCTCCAGTAATTACCCTAGGTGTAAAAAAACGTACGGGTGAAAACATATTAGAAACCTATGATCGGGTAAGTGCCATTTTAGAGGACGCCTTACCAACTCTGCCCCCTACAACCACCTACAAAATTACCAACGATCAGAGCAAAGATGTAAAGAATATGGTAAGCAGTTTGGAAAATAATATCATTTCTGGACTTATTTTGGTTATTGGTGTTCTGCTGTTTTTCTTAGGAGTCCGTAACGCTTCCTTTGTAGGAATATCCATTCCGCTTTCTATGTTTCTGTCGTTCATCATTCTAAGTGCACTCGGCATAACTATGAATATGATTGTTTTATTCTCTTTGATATTAGCCTTAGGAATGTTGGTGGACAATGCTATCGTAGTTGTAGAGAACATTTATCGATATCTCGAAGAAGGGTATGATAATTTTGAATCCGCAAAAAAAGGGACAGGAGAGGTTGCTGGGCCAATTATTGCGGGAACGGCCACCACACTTGCGGCTTTTTTCCCCATGATTTTTTGGCCTGGTACGGTGGGAGAGTTTATGGGGTACTTACCAAAAACACTAATCATTACCCTGAGTAGTTCTTTATTTGTTGGACTAATTATTAACCCGGTGATATGTGCTTTATTCATGACCATAGATGGTGATACCAACAAAGCACAGTTGACCAAACGGGGTAAACAAATTCTTTATGGTATGTTGGCTTTGGTGCTGCTAGTCTTGGTATTAAGTAGTTTTGTTACATGGACTATGCTCATTGTCCTTGGATTGTTATTATGGTTGTTAAATAAATATGTTTTAGCACCAACTGGGAAATGGTGGCAAGCAGATGGGTTGAATGTATTCATAGGCACCTATGAAAATTCACTTGTGTGGGCCCTAAATAACCGGCTTAAAACGGTTGGAATTGCCTTTTTTGTGCTTGTTATGAGCTTTGTTGTCTTAGGAGTGTTCAATCCTGGGACAGAATTCTTTCCAGAAGATATACCCCCGAGGGATGTCTATGTTCAGATTGAAACCCCAATTGGCTCTGACGTAGAGTTTACCCGCTCTGTTGTAGATAAGGTTGCCGAACGCGTAAAAAATATTCCACAGGCGAGTGATATTAATACCATATTAGCGGTTTCAGGTGCTGCTATATCAAGTGACCCTGCTGGAGGGGGTGGTAATTCTACTCACAAAGGAACGGTAGCCATAAATTTTGTCGACTATGAACTTCGTCAGGGAGATATCTTTGAGGCGATGGAGTATATGCGGAATGATCTTAATGGAGTTATAGCAGGGGCTAAAATCACCGTTGAAAAACCTCAAGATGGCCCCCCAACCGGCCCCCCCATTAATTTAGAGATTTCTGGTCCTGATATGACGGAATTAACGAGAATATCTAATAACGTGTTAAGCACCTTGGAAGCCGATTCAATTTTTGCAAAAATGGATGGTTTAGAAACAGATCTACCGGATTCGCGACCAGAAATACGAGTGGAAGTAGATCGGGAAAAAGCAGGTTTATATGAACTGAACACCAATATGATTGGGATGACCGTTCGGCAAGCAATAAATGGAGTAGAAGCCTCAAAATTTAGAGACGGTAAGGAAGAATATGAGATAGTAGTTCGTCTTGCTCAAGAATATCGCGATGATTTAAGTACTTTGGCAGACTTAACTGTGTTTCATGAGGGTGTACAAATACCTCTTTCTGAAGTAGCTTCCTGGGAGATTAGTGACGGTTTCGGTGGAATACGGCACAAAGAATCTGAGCGAGTAATAACGGTGAGTGCCGATGTCCGTTCTGGCTATCAATCCAACGCAGTCTTAGCAGAAGCTCAGCAAGTATTGGCTACGTATCTGGGCGGTTTACCCCCAGGATATAATTATGAGTGGACGGGTCAGCAGCAGGAACAAGACGAATCGTTTGCTTTTTTAGGGAGAGCCTTTTTGATTGCTGTTTTCTTAATTGCGTTCATTTTGGTATCTCAATTCAATTCGATAGTGAAGCCTATAATCATTTTAAGTTCGGTTGTCATGTCAACAGCAGGGGTGTTTTACGGATTGGTAACCTTTCAGATGGCTTTTGGGCTGATGGCTTTTTTGGGGCTTATTTCATTAGCTGGGGTAGTAGTAAACAACGCTATTGTACTTATCGACTATGTGGATATTTTACGAACCAGGGACGGTCTTGATTTACGCTCGGCCTTGGTACAGGCAGGTAAAGTACGTTTTCGACCTGTAATCCTAACGGCAATTACTACTACCTTAGGCCTGGTACCGCTAGCCGTAGGGTTTAATTTTGATTTTATCACACTGGTGAATAACCCCCTCGAATTTTTCACACATCTAGGAGAATATATTTATTGGGGAGGTGAGCAGGCAGCATGGTGGGGACCAATGGCTATAGCCGTAATTGTTGGACTGTTATTTTCTACTTTCCTTACTCTAATATTGGTACCTGTGCTATACAGTGTTATTGAGCGAGGTAAACAATCAATGCAGCAACTGTTTTTTGGTCAAAAAGAAAGCTCACCCATAACGGAATAAATTATTGACGTATGATTCAACGTGTTCAAACCGTCTACTTAATAAGTAGTATTATACTAAATGGATCCATGTTTGCTACGGCTCTCTTTAAAAGAGCAGTGGAAGGGCCGCAAGATTGGATATGGATTGGGCTCATAGGTGTTGCAGCATTTTCTATGCTTGTTAGTTTGTGGGCGATTTTCCAATATTCGAATCGAATACAACAGATGAAAACCATTCGGATAGCCCAATTATTTCAAATAATGTTAGTGGGTGGTTCCTTTGGAATTCTCTTTTCACTTGGTGGAATAGGCACCTATTTATGGGACGAAGCAATCGGTGCTGGCCTGGTTACCATCGCATTCGGTGTGCAGTTTTTAGCTGTTCGTGGGGTTCGTAACGATGAAGAACTTGTTAAATCTATGGACCGTCTGCGTTAATCTAAATAGAAATGCAGCCCAAATAAATGCATAGCGGTAACCCCACTCAAGAGATCCCCATGTGGAGAGTATTCCTAATCATGGGAATAGGCCTTTCGGCAATTGGCTTTTCTCCAGTATTGGTTCGTTTTGCTTCGGATAGTTCGCCTTTTTTGCTCGCGGTCGTCCGAACCCTTACCGCTTATATCATTTTGTTACCCTTTTATTTTTGGTATAAGAGAAAAAAATTCAGGGAAACACAAGGCACAACCAGAGAACTAAAGGGTGTACAAGAAAGCGATAAATCGAAACAATTTTGGTGGATGGTCCTAGCTGGCGCAAGCTTAGGCCTTCATTTGATTGCATGGATTAGTTCCATCTATTATACTTCTATAGCTTCTGCCTCGGTTTTAGTCACTATTCATCCAATACTGCTTATTTTGGTTGAGCGAATAGCGTTTAAGTATCGATTTCAATGGACTGTTTGGGTAGGTGTGTTCATTGCATTTATCGGGTCCATTATTTTAGGCTTTAGTGATCAAGCTGCCGAGGGTATGTATCCAAATCCTGTATTAGGGAATGCCCTTGCTGTGCTAGCGGCCATAATTTTTGCGGTATACTTTTTAGTAGGCAATCATATTCGGCAACAAACCAGCTGGATAGAGTATGTTGTCCCAGTATATGGATGGGCCGCTGCGACCGCGATCTTCGTTTTATTTGGTCTGTATGGTGCAGCGCAATGGGGATGGATTAATGCATCCGACTCCGTGCTCTTGAAAGGAATCGTAGCTTCGGTTAGTGGGGAGAGCCTAGGGCTTAGGGAGCTTTTAAATCCTTCCTTGTTATGGGTGGGAGTGGCTTTAGCATTAGGTCCCCAAATTATTGGGCATGGCAGCTTGAATTACGCGGTCAAGTTTGTTTCACCAACCTTATTATCGACCCTTATTCTATTTGAACCCGTATTATCTTCGGTTGTTGCTTTTATTCTCTTTGGTGAAATACCCCTGTTTTGGTCCTTGGTTGGGATGGGCGTTATATTCCTAGGAATTCTCTTAACATGGGCCAAAAAATCCCGATAATCAGGCTTCAGTGAGTCTTTAAATCACGATAAAGCCACTAGTAAGTATCATTCAAAAATATTCCGTATATTTATCAATGCCTTAGGAGCAAAATAATATTTTATCTCCCGCCAAGGCTAAAAAGAATGTCACCTATTCTTACCATATCGAAACGCTATAAACAAACCCTATACTTAGGTTTAGGATCGTTTCTTTTATTCTCTTGTAGTGGCAAAATAGAAGAGAATAAAGCTGTTGAATCCATATCTAGTAAGTTTTCAGCTCCCATATCTAGAGATTTTGATCAGATAAAAGAAGAAGGGGTCCTCAGGATGATCACTCGTTATAGTTCGGGGAGTTATTTTTTAGATCATGGTATTCAGGCTGGTTTTGAATATGAGTTTGTTCAGGCTTTTGCCAAATCTCACGGTCTTAGCGTTGAAGTCATAATACCTGCGCCCAATCAATCACCAATTGAACTGTTGAATAATGGGAAGGGAGATATCATTGCGGATAATCTTACGATCAACGAAGAACGCTCGAAATGGCTACGTTTTTCGCGCTCCTATAATAAAGTAAATCAGGTAGTTGTTGTATCCTCGGCATTAGGGTATACCCCCTATCAGGTTAATGAGCTAGAAGGTATTCCTATAACTGTCCAAAAAAATAGCTCCTACTATCCCGTATTGCTACGATTAATGGACATGGGATGGAATTTGGAACTCAATGTCATAGAAGAAGAGCGTTCCACTGAAAGTATCCTTATGGACTTAGCCCGGGGAGAAGTTCTAGCTACGGTTGCGGATGATCATATATTACAGGCGTCAAAAAAGTATATGAGCGGATTGATAGAAGGCCCTGTTCTCACTCGGAATGATGATATTGCCTGGGCATTACGTACCAATGCGCCAATATTAGAAAAGCAGGTAAATTCCTTTTTATCCCAGCATATGTGGATTGATGAACATGGAACTCCGAAGCGTAGTGAGTTTCTTAATGTACTACGAAAAAAATATTTTGAAGGGAGTCGGCAAATGGCCGATTACTTTAATCCCGTTAAAGATCAGCAAAAAATAGGGGCATTATCTCCTTATGACAGCTTGATGCAACAAGTGGCCGCAGAATTTGGATTGGATTGGGTTATGCTTACTGCGGTGGCTGCTCAAGAGTCTAAATTTGATCCGACGGTGGTGAGTTGGGCAGGTGCTGTTGGCATTATGCAGGTAATCCCTAAATATTCAGAACAAAGCGCCGATTCGCTACTTATTCCTGAAATCAATATTCGAGAAGGAGCCCGTATTCTATCCGAGCATCTGCGCCATTATTCTTATATGGATTCATTGGAAAGCTGGTCGTTTGCTTTGGCTAGCTATAACGCTGGGGCTGGACACGTTGCCGATGCCCGAAGAATTGCCATGGATCACAATAAAGATCCTAATAAATGGGCAGATGTAGCACCGTCCTTATTAAAAAAGATGGAACCAAAATATTATGAACAAGCTCGTCACGGATATGCCAGAGGAATTGAGACGGTTCAATACGTCCAAAATATTTTAAATAGATATAATACCTATAAGGCAATTATTGTGTTAAGTCAGGAATCTAGGCCTGAACCCAAAGGAATTTTAGGATTCAGTAACGTAAAAATAGCGGGTTAATTATCTATTCTTTCTTGACCACAATTAGGGTTAAGTCATCGAACCGTATGTGATTTGAGAATTCGTTGACCTCGGATATAATGGCGTTTTTTATTTCTTCCGCTGTTTTATCTAAGTGCCCCAAGACTACTTTTTTTAGCCGTTTTAGACTGTACTCCTCCTCAGTTGTAGGGTGCATGGCCTCGGTCACTCCATCAGTAAAGAAAATTACTACATCATTGGCTTCTAAGGTAAAATACGAAACCGTATAGGGGGCTAATGTTGGAAGAGCGCCTAAGAGTAAACCTCCTTCATTCAATTCGATTTGTTCAACTTGTGCGTTAGGTTCATCCATCGGGTCAGTTTTCTTTCTGCGAAAAACAATGGGATGGTCATGACCAGCATTCACATACTTGAGGGTTTTTCCGTCAGCTTCAATTTTAGTCCAAAAGAAGGTAATGAACTTATCTGCTGGGGTATTTGTGTATATAAAATCGTTTATGGTCCCTGTGGCAGCTTCGAGAGTGGTATCCTGCAAGGCTAAGGCGTGAATCATAGCTTGTAAATTAGCCATGAGTAAAGCCGCAGGAACACCCTTACCTGTAACATCGGCTATACTTAATAGGTGTCCTCTATCATTCAACCGGAATAAATCAAAATAGTCGCCACCTATTTGCTTTGAGGGAATATTGATGGCTGCTACATCCAAACCCTCTATAGTGGGTAATTTTTTTGGTAGTAAGCCCTCCTGAATGGTTCGAGCTAGTTCTAATTCTTTTTGAAATTGTTGATTGAGTAGTTGCTCTTGCAGTAATTGAATTCGTTTAATGTTAAGAACAACTAGATTGGCTAATGATAGAACAAAATCAAGCTCATCAACAGCTAGGGCCTGTCCTGTACTTTTGTTGCCTATGCCTATAACCCCTAAAGTTTCTCCTTGAGATTGAACGGGCAATACATAATGAATTTTTTGTTGGCTTAAATAGGTAGCCCAAGCTTCTAGTTCATCTTTTGAGGAGCTATTACCCCCATATTCAGCCATAGTCTCGACGGCCATTACTCTTGGTATGTCAAAAAGTACTAAGGGATTATGTTCCGGGGCTTTTATTTGAAGTCCAGATTGTACCAACACTCTTGCCTGCCCCCCTTCTTTGAATAAAAACAGGAAGCGATTTACGAACAGTTGTCCTAATAAAGCAAACTTCATGGTTCGACTTAACTCATCAATTGACTGCATTTGGTTAAAGTCCTTACTTAATTCAAAAAGCGAATCTAAATCATGGACTTTTCTGTCGAGCCGTCGGTTTATTTTTTTTAATTCTTCAAACATTCTTGAGCTAGAAAGCGTAGCCGAGGTAATAAGGCATAAATTTTCAATGAAATCCTGTTCCTCTGATGTAATAGCCTCAGATCTAAAGGTGGGTTCAATACAAAGAAATCCGATATGATGGGTAGATGTTCTCAAATGAAACATCACAGCATCCTTTGAGAGCTCTAGCCCCTCAAAAAGTTCAGGGAGTTCGCTGGAGTGGTAGACCCCTTTTTTTAAACTCCCGATTTCGGGCTCATGGGTAAGCATTTGGCCTTCAAGATGGGAAAAACGACCTTTTCCTTTTGAGATGACATAACGGTCTTCACCCGGTCTGTGTTCGATGATACAGGCGCTACTTACTCTTAATTTCCCAAGGCTGATCAGAAGTAAGTTGTTTAAAATGAATGCTGGATCTTGAGACTCAATTAGATCCCGGCCAGTCTCTAAGAGCGTATGCTGTTCAAAACGCCCTAATTGAAGGGCTCGATCATTTGAACTAGATCCATTCATTGGTTAGATCCGTTTTCGCATCAATATGGTATTGGTTTTACCGGCGCTAGAATATTCCACCGAATCCATAAGTTTGTTAATTAAATAAACACCCATGCCACCACGTTGTTTATTTTTAATTCTTTTTAGAAGATCCGGGGGTTGATATTCATCCGCATTAAAATGAAAACCAGTATCGCTCAGTTGTACCCATAATGTGTCGGTAGAGGTGCCTAATTCTATTTTTACAGTCTGATTGGGATCGTTATTGTAGGCGTGTTTTATGATGTTGGTATAAGCTTCGTCAACCGCTAAAATGATTTCGTCTAAATCGTTTTTATTCACATCAAATTGTTGGACATATTTTTGAACAAAGTTGCGCACTTCTCGCAGATGCTCAGTAGAGGAGGATACATTAATGCTATGCGATGTGGAAGCTTTCAAGATACTGAACCGGACTACTTTTGGGTGTTGAAACTGTTAAGAGCCTCAGATTCATCTCTATGAATATCATACAAACTAGGGAAACCCAATAAGTCAAAGACATGATAGACACCATCGGTCATATTTGATAGTTTAATATCCCCGCCAAGATTTCGAATATCTTCTATATAGGCCATGAACACACCTAGCCCAGCACTCGCTATATATTCTAAGTTTGAACAGTTTACTATTATGTGGTAAGCCTCTGTTTCAATTAAGGTTTTAAACTGCTGTTCAAGCTGGAAAGCAGTATGAGCATCCAGTTCTCCATTTATTTCAAGAATCGCAATATGCTCTTCTTGGCGTTTGGTAATCGTAAAGTGTTTCATCATAACTAGTGAGTCAGCGTATTCAGGACGATAGGATAATAGGGCAAGTTAGTACGTATTTTAAACGTATACGTATAATATAGATAAGTTGATGCAAAAAAATAGGGCATTACATCATTCCGATATAATGCCCTGACTATTCATCAAGAGAGACGCTACTTGAGCGTTGACTCAATTAACTAATTGCTTGCGAGATAAGCAACTAAAATATTTTTTAGCATGTTAATGAGCCTTTTCACGCATTAGATACGATCAAATAGTCAATAGAAATGCTATCCAGACCTTAGTTTCTAGTGGTTACCCAGTAACTCAGACCCATTTCAGTGCCAAAGTTTTGGGCGTCTTGCATGCTTGGGAAATAACCAAGTCGAACTCGAAACCAAACATCACCGGTTGTTTCATCGCCGGTTTGGACGACGTAAGCAGCAGAAACACCTTCACTAGCCCATTGAGCAGCTAGTGCATTTGCTTTTACTTCAGAGCGCCATGCGCCGGTTTGGATGACATAACTGCCATTTTCATCAAATGTATAGGCTGTTTTTGCAGCTTCTTCCGCTAATCGGACGGCTTCTACCGCAGCTAAACTATCTTCTACGGCTTGCATCCGCGCTTCAAGTGCGGCTTGTTCAGCGACACGAATAGAATCTATTCGTGCTTGTTCTCTGGCCATTCGATCTGCTTCGGATTCACCGCAGGAGAATCCAATCATGGCAAATGCCATTAGAAACAGTAATAGAGATGCTTTTTTCATGAGTGTACTAATTTATTTGGGGTTTTTGTCGCTATTAGAATAGAAACGTAATTCTGTTTTTCTTTAGTTAGTTTATACCGTAAAGTAAAAAAAGAACTTCTGTATTCTAAATGTTTATAGAATTCCTTTTATTAAGCGCAGAACTAACCATAATAAAATATACACCTATGAGCGGATTTGAGACCATTGATATTATTGTTTTTGTAGCCTACATCATGTTGATTGTAGGAATTGGGCTTTGGGTTTCTAGAGATAAAGACGGGCACCAGAAAAATGCAGAAGATTACTTTTTAGCTGGTAAATCGCTCCCATGGTGGGCGATAGGGGCGTCACTAATCGCGGCAAACATCTCGGCGGAACAAATTATTGGTATGTCTGGCTCAGGCTTTGCGGTCGGTCTTGCCATTGCTACCTATGAGTGGATGGCTGCCATTACCCTCTTAATTGTTGGGAAGTTTCTCCCTATTTTTATAGAGAAAAAATTATACACCATACCCGAATTTGTTGAGCAGCGATTTAATACCACCTTGAAAACCATTTTGGCGGTATTTTGGATTGCCTTATTTGTGTTTGTAAACCTGACTACGGTCATTTTCTTGGGTGCAAAAGCGTTGGATACCATTTTCGGGGTCGGTGATGGGAGTCTAATTTGGGCCTCTCTCATTGGTTTGGCATTAATTGCGGCAGCCTACTCAATTTATGGTGGATTATCTGCGGTAGCTTGGACCGATGTTGTACAGGTCGTATTGTTGGTCTTAGGCGGTCTAGTAACAACCTTCATAGCCTTGGATCAAGTTACACCAGATGGTGGTGTGTTACGCGGAATTAACCATATCTATGATGTAGCCGGAGATAAATTTCATATGATTTTGGATCGAGATAATCCAGAGTTTAATAACCTCCCAGGAATTGCAGTGTTGGTAGGCGGGATGTGGGTGGCTAACTTATATTATTGGGGATTTAACCAATACATTATCCAGAGGACATTAGCCGCTAAATCTCTCGAGGAGTCTCAAAAGGGGATTGTTTTTGCAGCATTTTTAAAGCTCATCATTCCTTTGATTGTCGTTATTCCTGGAATTGTTGCCTATGTGATGTTTTCCCAGCCTGAGGGAACCAATACGATTCCTGGAGTGGTAGAAGCCTTTACCAAAGCAGGTGGTGGACTTGATAACGATAAGGCCGTACCCTTGGTTAATTAGTGAATTTGTGATGCCTGGATTCAAAGGTTTGGTGGTAGCAGCACTTGCAGCCGCTATTGTCTCTTCTTAGCTTCCATGCTTAATCTCGGTAGCCACTATCTTTACTATGGATATTTACAAACCCTATTTCAATAGAGAAGCTACCGATAAACAAACCGTAACAGTGGGTCGTTTAACTGCTATTGTAGCCTTGATTATTGCAGTTCTAGTTGCACCTCAATTAAGCAACATTCCTCAGATGTTTCAATATATTCAAGAATATACTGGCTTAGTGAGTCCAGGGATCTTAGCCGTCTTTATCATGGGGCTTTTCTGGAAGAAAACCACTACCAAAGCCGCTATTTATGGGGTGCTTTCATCCATTGTGATTGCATTATTGTTAAAGGTCCCGTCGTTGGAATTGCCGTTTTTAACTCAAATGTATTACACCTTGATCCTTACCATAGTTATTATTGCAGGTGTTTCTTTGACGACCAATCCAAATGATGATGACCCTAAAGCCATTATTACCACTTCGGAAACCTTCAAAACGAGTCGATCCTTTAATATTGGTGCGTATACCGTGCTAATTATTACGGCTGTTCTTTACGCTATCTTCTGGTAGGATTTACCACTAGAGCCACTCAAAGCGTATCGTTTAACCGTTCACCTTTTCCATCATTTGGTGGAAGAGGTGGAATTGGTTTCGGGCTCGTACCAAGTTGTGTTCTGGGTAGTTGCAAGAGTAGTAGCGATTACCGTCTAGAAAATCAGTATAGAATCGCAGACCCATGATAAAGGTCATATAAGGGCCAGCAAAGGAGATATAGCGCTGTTCATCCTGGTTTAGCATTGAATCGACTTCGGCTAAAAAAGCGTCTTTATACTGCTGATAATACTCCCAATGTATGCGAACTTGGGCTAGGTCTGGTTCGTCTTCTTTAGCCGATGTGGCAATACTACGTAGGCCATCGCCTAAATCAAACAACAAGGATCCGGGCATCACGGTATCTAAATCAAGTATGACAGCGGGTTCATTTTCTGGGTGAAGGAGCAGGTTATTCAACTTGGCGTCATTATGGGATAATCGATTAAAACGGTGACCCTCATCGTTGGTAAGAGCATGTTCCATGCCTATAAGCATAGGGAGGTATTGTTCGATGGTGATATTCCAGGCCTCAAGGTCAAATGGTAGCAGGTGAGATCCCTGTTTGGTCGTTAATTGTAGGGGCCCATGGTACCTTGCCCGTGCGGCGTGGTGTTGGTGGGCTCGATGGTGGATGCTGTGGAAGGCGTCGATTGTAGGCTTGAATGCTTCAGCGATCCGGGCAGTTGTTGGTCGCAAAATTTTCTCCGAAATAGCCTCTACTCTTTCAGAATCATGCTTTACCGGTTCATTCTCATGGTTATTCTCAGCTTTATTAAGCACTCGTGAAAACCGACCAAAGGCTTTACCAGCCTTTCGAGCAATCTCAAGCGAAGGGCAATATTCATAACAAATATGCTCACCATAATAGGTATACAGTCGCCAAGGCTGATGGTCTGCATCCCAATAATACAGGCTTTGAGCCGAGTAGGGTACCACTTCAGGTAGTTGAATCCCTAAGGTATGTATGGATTCCTTTTTGAATAAATGAACTAGGGCTTGGTGATTTTTTTCAACCTGTTGGGGCTTGGTGAAAACCTGGGTGTTCATTCTCTGAAGAATCCAGTTTGGTGTGCCTGATTGTTGAATGAGGTAACTTTCATGAATGTGACCAAGTCCTAGTTGCTGCACCTCAAGTTCATTAACCAGTATCTCAGGTAGGAAAGACGTGATAACCCTTATCAGCTCTGAGGAAGATTTTTTTTTAATTGACATAGCTTATTGCGTCCAAAGGGGCGTTGGGTAAGCCCCATTTTCTACCAAATCGAGCAATGAATCACGAACAATGGGCGCATCATCCGGATAGGTAACTCCAAACCAGACAGAGTTACTCTCGAGTACCGGAACCGAAAGACCTCGTTCGATACAGGACTGAAGGGCGCTGGGAATATAGCATTCCGCCGAGAGCTTCTGAGGATTCATCCCCTGAATTTTTTCGGTGAAAAAATTGGTTAAAAGATCTTCAAGTACCGTAAAAATTGCTGAACTAAATCCCATTAAGTTCATTGAAACAATTTCGGTCCCATCTAAAAGTTGAACGGTTCCGTTTTCTTTGTACCAAATAGAGCTTCCATCGGTTTCAATATGGGTTCGCTCAACGATTCGGCTTAGATTGCCGCGCCTAATTTCACAAATACCTCTAGAAACGCAGCCATTTTTCGAAAGGGTACGAGTGATCGGATATCCTACCAAACAGGCGCCCAAGGAATGATTGTCTAGCGTTGTTAAGTGTTGGGCAATACGAAGGAAAGCGTCACGTCCATAAAAGTCGTCGGCATTAATCATGGCAAAGGGTTCATGGATACATTCGCGAGCAGCCCATAGAGCATGTGCCGTTCCCCACGGTTTTGTACGCTCCACCGGACGTTCACAACCCTCTGGTAGATCGTCCATCTTTTGTAATACGCACTCAAAACAAGCTTCGGGATAGTACTTGTTCCTATAGCTGCCCCATCTAGTTTCCAGTGCTTCTTTGAAGCTAGGCATCATCGATTCTCGAACCACAAAAACGATCTTAGTAAAACCGGCCATTAACCCGTCATAAATTGCGTAGTCGAGCAAGCTTTCTTGATTCGGGCCCATGCCGTCGGTTTGTTTTTGGCCTCCGTACCGGCTACCTAAACCTGCTGCAAGTATGACCAGTGAGATGGATTGCATAGGAAGTTTAGAGATCCCCTAGGCCAAATACAGGTGCGCGATGCATCCATGCACCTTGAGTGAAATCAGGTATTTCCTGCGGAGCACCGCCCTCGGCAATTGAACGCTCGGATAATGGGGTAATGACCCGCATCACAGCCCCATCATATACATCAATTACAGGGGGCTCCTGCCGGCGAACCCCTTCTATAAAAGCTCTATCCAGGAAGAAATCCATTCCTCCATGCCCGGAATTTGCGGCTTCTTCGCCATACTGCTTCCATAGTGGATGATCGTACTTGTCAAACCATTCCGATCCCGCATCCCAGCGGTGATTTTCTGAAACGCCTTCGATGTGAACGCGTTGGGTATAATAGTCAAATTCGGCCAAGCCTTGCACTCCCTGTATTCGAAAACCAAGGGAATAGGGTCGAGGTAAATTGGTGTCATGGGTTAGAATAATCGTTTCTCCTCGGGCCGTCGTGAGGGTGGAGGTAACAACATCACCCAGTTTCCATTCCTTAGTTGCATAAGGGTGATTAGGCCCTCCATCGGGATGCTGTTTCGCAAAATGTTTAAGCGACCGGGCCTTGGTCGCATGCGAGCTCAAACTTGTGAGTCTGTTCCCTCTATTCATATCCATCCATGTGGCTATCGGTCCTAGCCCATGGGTAGGGTACAATTCTCCGTTACGCTGTAGCGAATGCTCGGTACGCCAACGAGCTTCCCCGTAGGATCCCTCCCCGTACAGCAGCCCACCCTGACCGTCATTGAACTTGACGGTACGCAAATCATGCTGGTATCCGCCCCGGAAATGCAGTAACTCCCCAAATACATTATCCCGAACCATGTTTAGTACAGCCATTACATCCCTTCGATAATTCACATTTTCCATAAACATTAGGTGAGTACCCGTACGCTCATGTGTGCGCACCAACTCCCAGCACTCGTCCACAGAAAATGCCCCAGACACTTCTACCCCAACGTACACTCCCGCTTCCATAGCAGCTAGTGACATAGGCGTATGCCATCTCCAATTGGTTGCGACGACTACCGCATCCAAATTCTCCTTCGCGAGCATATCCTCATAGGCTCGTTCGTGGTCGCTATATACGGTGGGTTTGGGCTGCCCCTTAGCCTCAATAATTTTCGAAGCTCGATCAATAGCATCCGGATCAATATCACAAATAGCCACGCACTGCACCTTCGGATGGTCCAATAGGTTATTTACATGATTTCGTCCACGAAGTCCTGTTCCAATAAATCCAATTTGAATATGATCATTAACGCCCTTTTTGACCGTCTTAGATGTACTCTCTCCACTGGTTGATGCGTTTGCTGCCCCAGTTGTTGCACCTCCGCCGAGTACCCCGGCGAGTCCTGCAAGCGAACTTTTTTTCATAAAGGTTTTTCGATCCATCGTACTGTACTAGTTAATTTTTAATTGTCTCCAAAGCCGAATTACTAAAAAACTGCTGGTCAAACTAATGAACATGAGCCCGAGGCCCCAAGCCCATTTCCCATAAATAAAGTTACCAGTAGAAAACAAGGCGGCATAAATACCTAATGTTCCCAAAGCTACACTTAGAAGACTTTGGGGTAAGTCCCATCCTTTTTGTTCTTCTGAAAATAGAATGCCTTGTTTTTCCGCCGCATCTATCACTTTTTTCCAACCTGGCCCACCTGGCTGCACTTGTTCGTAAAATCGAATCAAGGTTTCCATACTTTCTGGTTTAGTCAGATAGGTGGTAGCAATCCATACCAAGCTAGTAAAGCTTACGGCGATGAGCAGTTTAACCGCTGCAGCGTCCAATAAAGAAGTTTCTACCCACGCATCAGGAACCAGTAGGACTAACACAAAAGCCATGATGGTAGCCGAGGCCATCGCCACAATTTCAGTCCAAGCGTTAATTCGCCACCAAAACCAGCGCAACAAGTAAATAGCACCCGATCCTGCTCCAGATAAAAGAAGTATGTCAAAGGCTTGAGTTGCATTTTCTAAGATGGTCGTCGCCATGATGGCCGATAAAATCATCAAGCCTGCGGTGGCCCAGCGCCCCATAGCAACCAAATGCTCCTCGCTGGAGTCTGGCCGGATAAAGCGCTTGTAAAAGTCATTCACTAAGTAAGATGCGCCCCAATTTAAATGGGTGCTTAGGGTAGACATAATGGCGGCTATAAGTGAGGCAACAACCAGACCTAACCATCCCGTGCCTAGCTTGGTCAGCATAGCCGGGTAGGCAATATCATCACCCAGATAGTGATCTTTTATGTTAGGGAATTCTGATTTTATGGAGGCTAAATCTGGATAGATAACGATAGATGCGAGGGCCACAATAATCCAAGGCCATGGGCGAAGCGCATAATGGGCGACGTTAAAGAGTAAACTAGCGCCAATAGCATTTTCTTCATCTTTAGCGGCTAGCATTCGCTGTGCAATATAGCCCCCACCACCTGGTTCTGAGCCCGGATACCACACTGCCCACCATTGGACGGCTATAGGGATGATAAATAAAGTAAGCAGTAATGAAGTATCACTAAGATCGGGAATAAGATTCAATTTTGGGACCACATCCGGATGTGTTATCAGGGCATGTAACCCCCCAATTTCTGGCTCTTGTAATACAATGTAGGCGGCATAAAAAGCCCCCGTCATAGCAATTCCAAACTGGAAAAAATCAGCCCAAATAACCCCTTTTATTCCCCCTAAAGAGGAATAAAGGACTACGATAACAGAAATTGAAAGTACAATAACCCAAGGTTCTAAACCCAGCATGATAGAACCAATTTTAATTCCGGCTAAGGTAACGGTCCCCATAATTAAGCAGTTAAAGAAAATACCTAAATACAGTGCCCGGAAACCGCGAAGAAACGAAGCTGCTTTACCGCCATAGCGAAGTTCATACAACCCTAAATCTGTCACAACTTCCGATCGGCGCCATAACTTTGCATAAATGAACACCGTAACCATACCGGTTATCAAAAATGCCCACCAAGCCCAGTTGTTGGCCACTCCACCTTCACGCACTAATCCAGCCACTAGATTTGGGGTGTCTGCTGAAAAAGTGGTGGCCACCATGGATATCCCAAGCAACCACCATGGCATAGAACGTCCCCCAAGAAAATACTCAGACGTGTTTTTACTGGCTGATTGTGAGGCTACCCAACCTATAGCCAAAAGAATAATGAAGAATATCCCGATAATCCACCAATCTAATGCTTGTAAGACCATACTCCAGATGTGTTACTTAATTGATTCGGGAATATGCAAGCAATAGAATTAAAAAGAAAACGGAATTACGTGATTGATCAGAATGTGTTCGTAATGCGGGCGTGTTTTTTTTATAACCCAATCATCGCGAAAATTTCTCTACGAACGTCTTCGTTGATGGAAACCGCCAGCAAAATAGAAATAAATAGCCCGAATAGAGCATAACTAAGGTCCTTGAATACCATCTTTAATACTTTAGGCATCGGGTGCCCTAAATGAACGCCTTTTCCTGTCAAGCTCATACCAACTTCTCGTCCAGCTAGTAATCCCAAAAATACCCAAGTGGTACTCATGGGCACGGTACTCACAGTGAGTTTATAGATAAGTAGAATCGCATAAATAAAATCAATAATGGTAGCCGATCGAATATCGGTAACCCTAGATTTTTCTGTAACAATTCGTTGTATTTTATCCCCCTTTAAGTAGAATAATATGCCTAAACCAAAGAAAATAAACAGAGCAAATACGAGGAATTGTCCAGTACTTAATGAGCGGGGTAGATAAACAGCCACATTTGCTGCATCCTGCATTACCCAGACGGCCCATAAGCTACCTGAGGTAATCCATTGGACCGGGGTCCAAAATTTTCTAGGACTTGAATTTTTGAATTTATTCTCAAGTGTTTTCGTGACAATCAACCAAACAGTAAGCCCGGCGGCAAACGCTAAAAAGTAGCCACTTAAACTTTTGCCTAATACCCCTGTAATACTAGAAGCCGATGCGGCGAAACAGCTAAGTAACAAGAAAGTGGTAGAGACCGGCATTCTTAGTCTTGTTAGAATGAGAAGAAAAAGAGGAGCCGCTACTTGTAAAAAAGTAAACTGGGTTGGGGTTTCATTAAACCCTTTAGAGGTGAGACGCTGATAACTAACATCTCCATCGAACAGAATCCAACTTACAGTGACTGTGACCAAGAAAATTCCACCAATATATATCCAAAGCATCCACCACGGTTTATCCTGGTTAGAGGCTAAAAAAGTACCAATGGTTTGGATACTGTCGTTGGCTATGGCGGAATAACCGGCAAAAAAGAAACCAACCCACATGGCAATGTGAGCATAAGGGAAAGAGATACCGGCTGCAAAGAAGAAGATGCCCAGGAGGCCAATAAATATACGCTCTTCTTTGATGAATGAATAAAAGCTGTAGGGGATAAGTTGTTGAACTAGGCTTTGTTCACGTGAAGACTTATCGGGCTGATCTGCGTTGGACATAAAATTGGTTCATATAAATGTTGACCATCTAAATGAACCAATATAAGCCTAATATGTATTTCTAAGGTTAACTAAGAGTTAACTTTTTGCTCCAGCTTAGCGAGCCGTTGATGCAATCGATTAATGGTTATTTCTTCTTTGCTATAGTGAAATAACGTTCCATCAATATAGGTTTCTATCCAGGTTTGTTCTCCAAGAACGAATTCGGTTTTGGTTACCAATTCATGAGTATTTGCGTCATAGAGCTTCCATAGTCCATGTCGAATCATTTTATCTTCTTGGAGAGTGAACATTCCTTTTTGAAGAATATCCCCTTCGGAATCCGTGATAGTTGCTGAGTAAAGATTGCCCGGTAACTTTGTCAGTTGGGTGTTGGTTGGGTAGATTTCTACATCTGTCTGAGCGAAGCTAATTGCGCTGGTGAAGAATAGAGCTATAAAACCAATTATTATTTTTTTCATATCGCTCCTGATTTGTTATTGCTATTCTAATGTTACCAAATTGTTAACAAAAAGTAAAGCTAATGTTAACAAATATTTTTAAAGCACTATTTTTGTTGGGTTTAAAATAGATAGTGCACGAATCATAATATTGAGGGCTACTTCTTAATTTGAATGATTCGCCTTTTTCAATCATATTAGGTGTAAGGAGACAGTGGGTATGGTATCAATAAATAAGCCCCCCTCTTCTTTATAGACACATAAATCGGGATTTAACAGAAACAAAATGAACACTAAAGTGCGACTCCTTGGAGTGCTCTTATCTGTGTATTGGATCACTCTAGCTTGTTCTCCCACTCACTGCAAGTGTGTGGACTTACTTGAGAAAGCTAATACACGTATTCAGGAGCATACCGCTTTAAATGAAACCGAAATCCTACGTTTAGACTCAGATGTACAGCGATGTATAGTGCAATACGAAGGAGTACAAAAGAATGAGAAAACAGGGGTAGCTACTATTCAGGATGATCCGTCTTGGTTTACTGAGCGGGTAGCATCATCCCTCTCAAAAGCTAGTAGTGCCTGCCTTTCGGGTGCTAACTAAATAGGCTATTTGATAGTATGGATTAGGCTAGTTTAACTGGGGAGAATTGAATATTTACGTGAAACTATTCGTGTTGAAATAGGTATACTTAGATTATACCTATTCATGATTTTAAACGTATCTGTGCATGTCAATTCTCTTTAAAAAAGCTATTTTATCCGGCATTATTACTCAACTCATAACCTTACTAGTCCTAACCCAGTGGACTAATGCCTCTCCACTATCGGAAAGAGTCAAATTAGAAGGGACTATTGTAGACGCTCAAACAGGTGAAGCGTTACCCGCTGCTCATCTTATAATTAAGGATACGTATACAGGGACTATTACCAATGCTGATGGAGCGTTTGAGATAACAGCACCCACATTGCCCGTGACGCTAGTGGCAAGATTCATTGGCTATGAATCCGTGGAAATTACCGTACATGAGCAAAAAACACTCATTATCCAGATGCAACCTGCAGTGGTGAATATGGATGCCGTTATCATTACCGAAGAAGATCCAGCTGTTTATATAATGGAGAAGGTAATAGAAAGTAAACAGCAGTGGCGCTCAAATTTGAATAGGTATAAAGCGGACGCATATACTCGGCAACAAATCAAAAGAGATACGGCCATTGTATCAATTAATGAGAGTTTATCTGAGCTTTATTGGGATAGAGAGAAAGGAGTTAGAGAAATATTAAAGTCCAAGAGGCAGACGGCCAATATAGATGAGGCAAGTAACTTTGCAGGTGTAAGTTATACCCCTAATTTTTATGACGATAATTTGGATATAACAGGCTTCAATATGGTGGGCATTACTCACCCTGAAGCATTGGACTATTACCACTTTACCTTACTGGATTATAATAGCATAGATGATGCAATTGTGTATGAGATTGAAGTACGTCCTAAGCGTGAACTTCAACCACTTTTCACGGGGACTATACAAGTGTTAGATGAGGCCTTTGCACTATTAAGTGTTCGATTAAAACCGAATGAAGTAGTGGTTTTCCCTCCACCTATACAAGAGTTCAATATTTTTTACGAGCAACAATATTCAAATTTTGGAGGGGAATTTTGGTTGCCGGTAGATTTTCGATTAGATGGAGAAATTGAGATTGGTTTACCAGGCCTACAATTTCCACCCATTGGCTTTAAACAAATATCTAAGCTGAGTGATTACGTGGTTAATCAATGGGTACCAGACCAAGTATTTATGTTAGAAAACACCTTTAGTGTAGATTCTACATCAATTCAGTCATCGGATTCTTTGTTTGTTCGCAGTTTGGATGTAGTGCCTCTATCAATTAATGAAGAAAGTGCATATGCCAATTTAGATAGCACAGCTAGTCTTGAAAAATCTTTCCAACCCACGGGCTTTTTGGCCAAGTTTGTAACGATGGATGAGGAAGGTGAACGCCAAGAGACCACTAAAGATTCTAGTTTTTTTGGGCAGGCTTGGTCTAGAGTAACTCAACATATGGTAGTAGAAGCACGATATAATCGTGTAGATGCCTTATATGCAGGTCTAGGTTTGGAACGACGTTTTCTTGAAAAAGATAGATTAGAGCTAAAAGGGGTAGTAGGATATAGTTTTGGTTACAAAGAATGGAGCCCAAGAATTGAGGGAGAGTGGGTGTTAGATCCAGAAAATCGGAGAAATAGAATTTGGGCGCACTCCGGTAAAATTACCACTCCGCGTCTAAACAATACCTACTATCCTAGTACAATACAGGCTGTTCCCATTCTTTTTGGTTTTGACGATTACAATGATTACTTCCGAAATGAGTACTCAAAAATTGGTTTCACACATCGAATGAAAAGGGCCATTTTGGGGCGGCGTTCGGATGCGCGTCTTTATTATTCTATAGAAAATCATAGCAGTATTGATTATAAAACAAGTTATGACCTTAGGGCTAGTGACAATAATGCACGGATGAATCCACCTATAGATGATGGTCGTTTATCATCCATTACTATTGAAATGGAGGGTGGAAGTGGAAAAGAGGCACTAGGAGTGGTTGAAGCGAATAATCTATATTTAGGTATAGAAACATCGCATGAGGCGCTTGGAAGCGATTGGGACTTTGCTAGACTTGAGTTTGAATTGTATCAGCGCTTTAAAACCTTTTACAAGCGTAGGCTCATTCCTAATGTGCTAGATGTGAAAATAAATGCGGGTAGTTTTATTGGGGAAATCCCTGTTCAGCGTAATGGAGCCTTAGATGCTGCTTTGGGTGTGTATGGGCCTTTTGGGGTGTTTAAAACGAAGACTTTTACCCCCTATGAGGGGGCGAGTTATGCATCTTTGTATGCGGAACACAACTTTCGGTCTATTCCACTGGAAGCAGTAGGTTGGAAAGAGGCAGGTAAAAAAGGCTTGAGTATCATTGCCTTTGGTGGGGTAGGTAAAACGTGGGAAAATTCTAAACAAACGGCTTTTATTCAAGATTTTCCAGGTAATTTGTTGCCGAGTACCAATGGGATACACTCTGAAATTGGTGTTTCCTTAAGCAACATTTTTAGTTTAGTTCGTCTAGATCTTGCCTACCGATTAGATGCCCCCGGATTGTATCCAGGTATTTCCATGTCACGGTTTTTTTAGAAGCAATTTAAGTACCGCTTGAGAACAACTAGGTTTTAACTAGGGAAATCAATGTACGTGATGCAGGGCACTTACGACGTTTGGATGGGATAGGAAGGATAAGAAAGGATAAGAAAGGGTTCGTTCCATCGATAAACAAAGTTGATGGCATAAAAAAAGGGCCTTGAATTAACAAGGCCCTCTGTTTAATCAACAATTTTAAATCCAATTACATATCTGGATTATACTTTAGTGTACTTACTGGATGAGACTCAGCACGACGGTTTTTCTCACAACCGTTGGTTCCGCTCTCTTTTTCCATTTCACTACACTCTACTGGTGCTTTACCCAATCCACGAGATTCGATTCTATCTTCAGAAATTCCATTTTGGGTATAGAAACTTACCACAGAGGCAGCTCTACGTAAACTCAAACGTAAGTTATATTGATCGCCACCCACGTGGTCAGTGTAAGCGTCAACACGAACATTAAATGCAGGTGCATTCATCAGCATCTGTACATTTTCAGCTAATGCTTGTGCCGATGCATCTGTTACAGTAGAGCGGTCAAAATCAAAGGTAATCGTAGTCAACTGATCTTCAGCAATGTAAGCAGGATCTGACCCGTCATTTGGATTGGTACCCATATCAACTTCTTGCGCGTCATTGAACCCGTCACCATCGGTGTCAGCATTGGTAGGATTGGTATTGTGAACGGTAATTTCATCTACGTCGCTAAGACCATCACCATCTGCGTCGCCATTAGCGTCATTTGGATCCGTATTATAGGTCATAACTTCATCATAGTCGCTAAGACCGTCGCCGTCAGTATCAGTGTTATTAGGATCGGTGTTGTACGTATTTACTTCATCGCCATCACTTAGGCCATCGCCATCGGTGTCGGCATTGAGTGGATCCGTGTTGGTTTCATTTACTTCAACTCCGTCACTTAAGCCATCACCGTCGGTGTCAGCATTGTTTGGGTCGAGACCAAGCTCAAGTTCTTGGGAGTCAGGAATTCCGTCACCATCAGTGTCAACGGGTACAGGTGGAACTACTTCTTTGGGGCTACAGCCATACTGGCTAAGAACTCCAACAGATAAAAATAGTGTAAGGACGAGTAGGTTTATTCTTCGTTTCATATAGGTTAAACTCCTATTCAGAAGGTTTGATTGAGATTAAAAGAGTTGTGTAGATTGTAAGAAAATAGTGAACCTTTAGGGTCTATCAAACAAAAAATATAAATGAACTAGGATTAATTTATCATCACTCTTATATTTACGATCTATTTTGGGGCTATAGCTCAGCTGGCTAGAGCGTCGCGCTGGCAGCGCGAAGGTCTGGGGTTCGAATCCCCATAGCTCCACAAAGCTCTTTCTAATTAAGGGAAGAGCTTTTTTTTTGGATATGATTTTAAGTGCTCAAGCTTTTGATTTATATTTGATTGAGCAACCTTCACGATGGCACGGTATATAGATGCAATTAAAAGAGGTATTTATGGATATGATATGTATGAAAAAAGCAGTACGGAATGGGTTTTTAATGGTATTTTTTTGGGTTTTTACCACGACGATATGCTTGGCGCAATCCGATAAAGTAACCCTAGAGTTCTCCCTTTCACCTGTCTTAGAACAAGCACAAGTGCTAGGACTATCTAGTTTAGGAGTAGATACGGAGGGCGGTGGTCCAGTAATTATTTCTGGGTCATTAGTTAATAACACAACAGAACGCTTAGAAAATCTTTATTTTGAATTTGATGTAGAAGGGGCCAGTTATGGTGTTTTAGCGCGGATTCGTCAACAGGCCGCCTATCCATTTTCCCTAAATCCAGGCCAGGTTGTTTTTGCCACCAATAATGACATCCAAAATGAAGAAATTCCGGGTATATCCGATAGAATGAAGTTCGATGGAGGGCTTACATCAACCGGTGAAAATTTTGTTGAAGATCTATCTGGAACTACCCTGCCAAACGACCAATACAGTTTTGCTGTGCGTATTTATCAGGTAACCGAAGAAGGTCGACGAGAACTTTTGGCCAATGAGACCATTCAACTGGGAGGTAATATATCAGAAGGGGGAGTGGTGGATGAGTTAACCATTTTACTGAGAACTCCAGGTGATTTGGTAGGCGCTGAGTCAGCCATCACCAATCCAATTCCCCAGTTAAGTTGGGAGGGTAATGCATCTTTGACGTATCGTGTGTTAGTGGTATCAGCTAATGGATCGGATAGCCCTGAGTCACTCTTAGAAAGTGCGAAAAGTTCAGAGTCAACAGATAAGGGAGGTTCTTTACTGCAATTTGAGTATCTAGATCAAACTATTCGAGGTAATTCTTTACAGTATCCAAGCAGTGGTGTGCAGGCCCTTGTACCTAGCCAAACCTATTATTGGCAAGTGGTCACATCGATGAATACGGCTTTAGGTACCAATGAGATTGTTTCTGAAATTTGGGAATTTACGCTAATTGATCCAGGTACCGAATCGACAGTCGTTGAGGTGGATCAGGAAACCGTACAGGCATTGGTGCAACTAATTGGTCAAGATACATATAATCTACTGTTAGAAACGGGCTATAGTTTTGAAAATATCGAAATTGATGGGCAGGTCTACACGGGTGTAGTAGGGGTGCAAAAAATACTGGAGCTCATCGAAAAATTTCAAAATGGCGATCTGGTCATTGAAGGAAATTAATCACTCAAAAAGAACGTCATTATGAAATCTCTCTTTTTTGTTCTCTTATTATCATTTGTTAGTTTAGCCCCTGATGCACTTCCAGATCGGAAACAAGCCAATCCTTTACCAGCCATACCATCTACTGAAGCAATCAAGGTTGGGAGTATAGAAGCCCAGGTTAGGCCTATTGCCATTGTGAGAAGATTTAAACCTCAAGTAGATCTATTGTCAAAGGACAGAGGGGCCTATATTTTGGACCTTCGCGAGAATATAGGGGAACCACTTTTTGATGGAGACACGCTAGCAACGGGGCTATCCGGGTATGCGCTGGTTATTTTTACCTCTGATAATAGTGTAGCTAAGGTTAAACCGGAATCCATGCTTATTGTTCGTGGTGAGAGTTTAGCGAATTCTCGTCTTTCGAATCGTAGAATAGATTTAGAAAAAGGGGAAATTAGGCTTGAGGTTGAACCAGTAGGATCGGGTAGTTTCGATGTTCAAACCTCTCGTTCGTTGGCTTCGGTAAAAGGGACGGTATTTGGGAACAATGCAGATGGGTTTATTTGGGTGGAAGAAGGGCAAGTAAACGTGACTGCTTTGAATTCGGGTCAGACAGTTTCATTGTTTGAGAAAATGTATGCCGAGGTCGATGAAGCTGGAAGTTCGGTGGAATCGGGAACATTAAGCGACGATCAACTTCAGGATCTGGGAGAAGGTTACGAGGATCTGGACGAAGATTTAATTGAGCGTACGGTTATTGTTCGATTCCGAGATGCAAATGGTCAGGTACGTGAAATACCGTTGACTATTTTTGAAAAATCTGACCAATAATATTTTTCTCGGGCCCTAAAGAGTCATTACTCTCTATGTTTACACGGCAAGTGTTTGGTATAATTATCGGGAAGTATTTGTTTGCTGCTTTAATTCTTGGAGCAACAGTGACAGAGCTATACGCACAAGGGGGGCAAAATGATGTTTTGAATGGAATACAATCATTTCAACTACCAAATAGCTTGGGCATATATAGCGATGATTCTATGGTTGATCCAATATCTCCCTATTGGATAGAGCATCAAATACCCATTTTTATCAATCAACAAGCGACTGCATCCTTGGAATTTCAGGTCCCAGGACTTCGACCTGCAGAAATAATCGAGGCGGAGTTTTTTTACCGAACCGATGGGAACATGGGCTTCCGTCAACGCACAATGCAGCTTACCAATGGGCTTCTTAGTATTGAATTGGAACCCAGTACGATCACTGGGACTCAATTACAGTATTTTGTTCGAATTAGCACGTTACAGCATGAACAAGATATCCTTTATCCAGCTCAGGGTATGGGTAAGGCAGGTTACATTGAGGTACCATTGGTAATCGATCCCACTGCTTATTCCAATAATTCCGGGTCAAAACAAACGAATTATCAGCAGACCGAAGACATAGATGTTACCATCCTGTCTCCAAAGCCTGGTATTGGTGTCCAGATGGATGATGCATTTATAGCTATTTCTTTGTTTTATGATCCAGAAGACCTTGAACCAGGAAGCTTTCAATTGGTTTTGGATGAAGAAGATATAACCGAACTTGCGGACACATCGGCCTATTATATATCCTATAATCCAGATTTTATTTTAGAAGGTCCGCACGATATTCAACTCAATTATCTAACCGAAGCAGATACTTTTTTAGTTCAAGAATGGTCTTTTAATGTAATCAGTGAAGAAGAAGCAGAGATTGAGCAGGTAGAAGAGTTTGATAACCCATACCGACCCAATGCTAATCTTGAACTATCGGCCAGAAATCAAGTGATTTCTGAAGATATAACGGAGGCTTATTCCGGACGTTTTTCCGTTTCAGGGGAGTATAATTTGTTGAAGTACTCCATGAATGGATATTATACTACACAGGAAGACCTTCGTTTACAGCCTCAAAATAGATTTGGTCTTAAACTGCAGCTTGGAAAGTGGTGGACACTAGATGCTGGACATATTTATCCAGATATGGGAAACTTTACCATATCTGGGCGTCGAATGTTTGGGGTAAATACAGAAGTACATCTGTTGTGGGAGAATATCAACATTGAGTTACTCTATGGTGAAATTAATAGGAAGGTGACCAATTTATACACCGGAATTGCTGTTGATACAGTGAAAGCAGGAGGCATACCCCAAGATACCACCTACACCCTTAGTTATGATAATTCGGGTAGGGGTGGATTTGCTCGCAAGATTATGGGGGCTCGAGTTGGATTAGGTAATGCAAAATATGCTCAGCTGGGTATTCAAGCAATGAAAGTAGAGGATGATACAAGCTCTATCTTTAATGTGTTAGATTATGAAGACCTGCTGCTTGGGCCATCGGCTTTGTATGCCAACTTAACTGGGTTAGACCGGCAAAGACTCGCCTCAGAGCCTGATTTACTTAGAATTCAAGGCGGAAGCCCACGACCAAAAGGAAATTTTGTACTCGGGGTTGATTTAGCATTTGCCTTGGCACAGAACAAGGTTAAGTTTAAAACCGAGACCGTGGCATCGGTTCTGAATGAGGATATTTATGGGGGACCCCTTAACCAAACTCGAGCCGAAGAACTTGGGTTTGATGGTATAGATAACGCGACTTATGATCTGCTAAATCAGTTAGCCACCATCTTGATTGTAAATGAAAATATAAGTGTGTTACCCATTCGATTTAGTAATGTTGGAACCGATAGTGCTGAGGTAACTCCCTACTTTCCCACGTCCATCTTAGGCTCTAATACCGAGCTAACTGCCCAGTTGCCTTTTAATTCAATATCGGCCCGTTATCGGTGGGTAGGTCCTGATTTTGTTTCTTTAGCCAATTCAACGATACAGAAAGATATAAGTGGGTTTAATGTGTCGGACAGAATTCAATTATTCGCGCGACAAGTATTTTTAACACTTGGCTATGAAGAGTTGCAGGATAATGTTGCACAGACAAAGAAGGCGACCACAAAAACAACATCCTACAAAGGAAGTGTTAGTTATTATCCGGTTAATCAATTTATCCCAAAAATAACGGTTGGATATCGATATAGAACTAGGGATAACGGGATACAGAGATTCAATCCAGAAGTTCCGGTGGGTTTTGAAAATGCAGCAGTACAAAATTTACTCATTTCTGAAAGTGACACCTTAGTAAGCCCAGTGCCTAGAGCAAACAGTACAATAAATCTAAACGCCTCCATAACCCAACGGTTTCGGATGGGTGAAGGTGTTTCTGATGCAACCCTCAGTCTGTCCTCACTCGAAACGGATGATCAGGTATTCGCCTATGGAAGCATTGAGAATAGGTCTTATTCGGTCAGTATTAACTCCCAGTTCACTAGAGTGCCTCTAAAAACTCAATTCGGCTATAGTTTAAATGAAACCCAAAGCGGTAATGGCCAATTAGACCTTGATATTCAAGGTGTCTATGTTGGGGCCACACTCTTTTTGTTCGATGCACGATTTAGTTTAAATACACGACTGGCCTATTCGGATAATCGCTCTCAGAGTAGAGCCATTGAAATAGAAGCAGGTGATGAAGATAATCCACTTGATGACTATTATGTCCTAAGTGAGGAGTTGACGATAAATGAATATCAAACCTATGCATTTGTAGGGGGCTTTGAATTTAAACTAACCGATCAACATAGTCTCCGATTTGACTCTAACTTGATAAGCATTAGTAATCTGGAAGGGCATGGAGATCGGTATGCCCAGTTAAAGTATTTATTTAGGTTCTAGCCCTAATCATTTTTTGCTACTTTTTAATTAGACATTAACAGCTGCGTTTAAAAAACTTGGAGTATGGCTCAAACCAACAAAAAGAAAAAACCTATTTGGATATACATATTTATCCTTTTTATAACCTTGTTGGTGTCAATAAGTGTCTCCATGTTACCTGCGGTTCAGCGGATAGAACTCTCTCTACGGGATCAATTTTTTGAAATCAGGGGTCCGCTCTCCGTGGAAGATTCACCCATTGTGCTAGTGGCCATAAGTGAAAAGGCTGATTCTGAGATACCAGAGAAATGGCCTTGGCCTTCAGATCTACATGCTCGGTTGGTACACAACCTTAACCGGGCAGGAGCGAAAGCCATTCTATTCGACGTTATTTTCTCCCAAAATGACAGCTATTCCCCTAAAAATGATTCCCTGTTTGCAGCAGCTATGTCAAAATATGGCAATGTGGTACTTTCTGGTGACATAGAGCTCATTCAACGAAATGATGCGGTACAATTTAACCCGATATTTCCCATCCCCCTGCTTAGGAACAATAATCCCAATCCATTTGCGCTTGTAAAAACTACTCCCGATTTAGATGGCTTTATTCGAAATTATACCTTTGGGAATAATTACCGAGATCAAAGTATCTATTCATTGGCTTTGGAAGGTGTTCGAGTGTTTACCGATTCATCCTACATAGATCCATTGATCGCTACCAATGAGCCGTATTTTCAGGTAGGCCCTTATGAGGTAGAAAAATCCAGTCCTACTCATTTCATTATTAATTATTACGGGCCTGAGGGTTTGTTTCGAGTCATAAATTACGAACAGGTTATCGATGACACCTCATATACTACCGTAATGGAGGCGGAGGCTTTTGAGCTAAACTTGTTTGAAGATCCACTTACAAAGACGGGACTTTTGTATGATGAGGTGTTTAAAGATAAGATTGTGATTGTTGGGGCAACTATGCCCACCTTGCAGGATTTTCATCCAACGCCTTTTTCCACCGCCGAGCAGCCAAGGCCAGGATACGAGATCCATGCCCATGCATTGCAGACTATGTTAGATGGAAATTACTTAAAAAAGCAGACTAATCGTTCCAATGTGGTTCTAATGATTTTACTTACGATTCTGGTCATTTTTTTTAATCGTCGTTTTGGTCCAGCATTGGGTTTCCCATTTATGGTGACAATAATGGTGGGATACTACTTCGTAGCGCTTCAGCTTTTCTTACATCAACAATTTTTCTTGTATGTCACCGGGGTCATGATTACCGTATTTGTAGGTCAGATTGGTACGGTTGCCTATGAATTTGTAAATGAGCAACGAGAAAAGCGTAGAATACAAGGGATGTTCTCTTCCTATGTATCACCTACCTTGGTGAATCAAATGATCGATTCGGGGGAAGAACCTAAGTTAGGGGGAGAGGATAGCTATATTTCGGCATTCTTTTCGGATATCGTGTCCTTCTCAAGTTTTTCAGAAAAGTTGGAGCCTAAAAAGTTGGTATTGCTCATCAATGAATATCTGACAGCTATGACCGATATAATAAATGACCAAGGGGGAACACTGGATAAGTTTATTGGAGATGCTATTGTAGCATTTTTTGGGGCACCAGTGCCTATGAACGATCATGCCTATAAAGCATGTCTAACCTCTCAACTTATGGATAAGCAGTTGGCCGAATTACGAGCAAAATGGGCGACAGAAAACTGGCCGGATATTGTGCATACTATGCAACACCGGATGGGTATTAACACCGGTGATATGGTTACGGGGAATATGGGTTCGCTGCGAAGGTTTAACTATACCATGATGGGCGATAATGTTAATTTGGCTGCTAGATGTGAAAGTGGAGCCAAAGCGTATCACGTATTTACCATGGTAACGGAGACTACGAAGCAGGAAGCAGAACAATACGGGGATGAGTGTGTCTTTAGGCTCTTGGACAACATAATAGTCAAAGGTCGAACTAAGCCTGTCAAAGTATATGAAATTGCGGGGCTTCGGGACGATGCAGACCAGCGCAAGCTTGATGCAATTGGCACCTATCATCAGGGAATGGATGCATATTTTAGAGGAGATTTCAATACCGCACTTGGCTTGTTCAAACAATCAGAACAATTAGAATGGAATGCTCAAAATCCATCCCAGTTATTTATAGAACGATGCCAGGCAATGATGCAAAATCCACCATCTTCAGATTGGGATGGAGTATTTGTAATGACGAGCAAATAAAATAGTCGGAATTTTCCTTGAGACTTCGCCTAAAAAGGTCGTATCTTAACTATTCGGGCAAGTCCCATACAGTCAGCTCCCTTTGAACTCCGTCAGGGCAGGAATGCAGCAGCGGTAATCTGGTCGTAGCGACGTGATATGGGTCGCTTGCCCTTTTTTTATGTCCATGAATTGAGCTTTCTAGGCTAACACACTAATCCATCGACTGCTCTATATGCGAGGCAATCTGCTCCGCATGCACCCTTGAATTTTCAATAAACAGTTTACTGGTCTGAAGCCCAGCACACACCACCCCAGCGACATAGATTCCTTTCCTATTGGTTTCTAAATGGTGCTCATCATGCACGGGGATACACAATTCGTCGGTGGAATAGTCAATTCCCAAAAGATCTAACAGGGTGTAATTGGGGCGATATCCTGTCATTGCTAACACAAAATCGTTCTCTATAGTTATTATCCCATTCGGGGTGCTAAGATCCACTTCACCCTCTCTTATTTCTACCAATTCACTGTTCATATAGGCTGTAATTTCACCTTTTTGAATCCGATTTTCAATGTCAGGTTTCACCCAATATTTGACCGTAGGTTTAACCTCAGGATAGCGAATGGCCATTGATACCTCGGCGCCTGATCGGTAACATTCTAGCGCCACATCTACCCCTGAATTGCCCGCTCCAACCACCAAAACTTTTTGCCAGGCATATGGATGGGCTTCTTTGAAATAATGCTGAACCTTTGGTAAGTCTTCACCGGGAATACCCATCTTATTTGGAGTTCCGTAAAAACCAGTGGCAATCACTATTTTAGAGGCTTCGTAATCACCTTTTGTAGTATGAACGATGTATTGTCCAGTATCTCCACTTAGCCCTTCGACAGATTCGTAGAGTCGAACGGGCAAATCGTAGTGCTGGGCGGCGCGCCGATAATACTCCAGAGCTTCGCTACGTGTTGGTTTAAAGCTATGGGAAATAAAGGGAATCCCCCCTATCTCGAGCTTGTCTGAGGTGGAAAAGAAGGTCATGTTTACCGGATAGTTATATAGGGATTGGACCAAACAACCTCGCTCAATGATAATAAAAGGTATGTTTCGTTTTTTTAATTCTATTCCGGTTGCCAGTCCAATAGGGCCTGCGCCAATGATTATAACCATAGTGATCTTGTGCTTAATGAGAGATATAAAGATAAAAAATTCTAAGGTGTACAATTGCGAACACTTTTGTAGCTTAGGCGACTATGATTGGACTCAGTATAAACAAACCCAGCTCTCTAAAAAAAATTGCCGCTATTGACCTAGGAACCAACTCATTTCATGTGGTGGTGGTCGAAATAATGTCCGATGGAAGTTTCCGGCGTATCGATGATCTTAAAGAAATGGTGGTCCTAGCTAAGGAGGGTATTGGTCGTAGATTGTCACCTGAAGCCATAAACAGAGGGCTTTCTGCTTTGCATAAAATTAAGATACTCTGCGATAGCTATCAGGTTGATGAAATATTGGCCTATGCAACAAGTGCTATTCGGGAGGCAGAGAATGGGGGGGAATTTATTCAACGCAGCATTGATGATGTGGGGATAAAAATTCGAGCAATTCCTGGAAGTATGGAGGCCGAGCTTATTGGGTATGCGGTACAGCATGGACTCCGATTAGAGGATAAGCCTGTTTTAATGGTCGATATAGGAGGGGGTAGTGTGGAGTTTATCCTTGGTAATAAGGATGAGTTTCACTTTTTAAAATCGCTTAAAATTGGGGTTTCTAGAATGACGGATCAGTTTAATCCTGACGATCCCATATCTGAAGAACAGATTGACCAAATTAAAGCGTATTACAAACAAAGTTTACTTTCAGTTCAAGAAGCCTTGAGTCAATGGCCAACGGAACATATCATAGGTTCGTCCGGGACAATGCAAAATATCGCGTTAATGATGGCCGCTGACCAGGGTTTGGATATCGAATCGTTTACTCTAAATGAATGGAGTTTTAGTAGTAAAGACTTTAAACGATTTTATAACTCATTTATAAAGTTAGATAGAATCGAACGCCAAGGAATACCTGGTTTAGATGAAAAACGAGTCGATTTTATTAATACAGGCATGATATTGGTTCGATACCTGATGGATGAATTTGGGTTGAAGTCTGTTCGTATTTCTACCCAAGCCCTTAGAGAGGGAATGATTATTAGATACTTAAAGAAAGAATTTATTGGGTTGCCTGGTGGCGCTGCGTCTGATCCACGCCGTAGGAGTGTTTTTGAATTACTTAGAAAGTGTAACTGGCATGAACAACATTCTACTCAAGTCACTAATTTGGCATTAAAATTATTTGATGCCCTGAAGGATTCATTAAAGTTGCGTGCCGAAGATAGAGAGTTATTAGAGTATGCATCGCTCATGCATGATATTGGGTATCATATTTCTCATTCCAAGCATCATAAGCATGCCCTATATCTTATATTGAACGCTGATTTAAAAGGATTCAAAGAAGAAGAAATTGCGATCATGGGGCATGTAGCCCGGTATCACCGCCGGTCTACTCCTAAAAAAAGACATGAAGAATTCGCCGCTCTACCCAAAGATATACGAAAAAAAATTATGCGGTTATCGGGTTTATTACGCGTAGCGGACGGCTTAGATCGTAGTCATTATCAAAATGTACATGACTTGAGAGTTGAACTAGACAGTAAGACTTGTGCGATTTATATTCAAACCATTGACGAGCCTAGTCTTGAGATTTGGGGGGCCATGAGAAAATCCTATCTCCTTTCCGAAGTACTTAAAAGAAAGGTTAAAATAGTGGCTATGTAGACAAGCTAGTCATCAACCAGACTAGTCATCAACCAGATTAATCACCAGCCAGAATAGTCACCTACCAGATTAATCACCAAACGAACCCGCAGGCCCTGGGAAAACTACAGGACTTTCAAAGCCAGCTTTAGAAACAGCGGCGACACCAAAGTAGTAATTGTCGATGACCACATTCTCGAGGGTGTGTTTCATCACATCAGCGGGCACAAAGGTACTCCATTGCCACTGATTGGAGTCGGTGAGTCTCCAATAAATTTTATACCCTGCTAGCTGAGGGTTTTTTGTTGGGTCCAAGGCTTTCCAAGATAGGGTAGTGCTGGGTTGAACAGCCCCTTGAATTTGAACATTCGCTGGGGGTGCAGGAGCCCAAGCCATACTGGCCATTACAACGGCATTTAGATTGGTAAGTTTAGCGGCATAATCAAAATCTACTCCGTCTATCGTATCACCATACTTGATACCGTCTTCCTCTCGGATATCTTGATGCTGCATTACATAATTTTCATTGGTTTCCATGATGCGAACGGCAGGAAAACCGACCTCATTAAAGGGCCTATGATGCCCCCCGCGACCGAAACGATCTAAGCGATAAATCATCATTACATCCAAATTGGGAATGTATCGGTCCGCCATAAGATCTACATAACGGGCTAAATTTCGAGATGGGGAGTCCACCTCACCGCCTGTAAATCTTCGCATTCGTGCCTCCCGTTCGGTTTCTACATACCGAGTACCCTCTGAAAATACCCGCGCAGTGGTATTATCAATGACTCCGTTAATGCCCTTGATATTTCCAATCATATCATTATTTAACACACCTTTAATATCCCATTCATTTTCGATGGCATAATCGGCTAAGATCTTGCCGCCTAGTAATCCTTGCTCTTCTCCAGATAGTCCGGTATAAATGATGGAGGATGGAAATTGGTATTTAGAAAGAACACGAGCTGCCTCAATAGCTCCTGCCATACCTGAGGCATTATCATTGGCACCTGGAGAGTCTGAAGTTCCATTGTTTGGATCAGAAACACGAGAATCAATATCACCACTCATTACCACGAATCGGTTGGGATCGGCATAGCCACGTTGTATAGCTACTACATTCACAACATTAGTAGCTTCTGGTATCCGGTTTTGGGGTTCAACGATTCCTGAAACATAAAAGACCTCTAAACATCCGCCACATTCCTCTGATATTTTTTCAAACTCTGCTTTGATCCAACGCCGAGCTGCACCGATGCCTCGGGTATTCGAAACGGTATCGGATAAGGTGTGACGCGTGCCGAAACCCGCTAATTGGCGGATGTAATATTCTAGTTGTTCAGCAGAGGCCGCAGTACCTACAGTATGTAACTCTTCTGGAGTCCAAGATGTTGAAACATTGGTATTATCAGAGGAGTCTTGAGCCCATGTAAAGCCAGAACTAATTGAGGTAATGAGTAAAAGGCTAAAGAATGTGCTAAGGCGTAGTTGAGCGATTAGTTGATTCATGGTCGGGTAATCCTGGAGAGTTTTCAGTTTGTTGTGCGTGAACTTTTTCTAGATAGGCCTGTAGTTGCTCACGAAATTGTTGTTGGGCTTTATGGCCTGCTTTTTGACCTAAATGAGCACCTAAGGAACTAAAGAATAGGATTATTCCGGCATATATCAAAAGAGTGGCTAAAGGCCAACCTGTATCATAGATAGTAATCCAAAATAAGGGAAGCCCTCCAATTAAGACCGCAAAAACCCATGGCATCTTTGAGGGTCCATCTAGTCGGCGCATATACCTGCGAGCACTTAACCGGATCATGTTAAAATAAACCAGACCGAGTCCAAGAAATATACCAATGGTATGCAGTAAAGATGTTAGTACATATGGAAATAACTCTGATGAAAAAATAGTAAAAGCTCCAGAAACCACCAACAAACCAGAGGTATAGAAGGCCATTCGAGGTAATTGCTCGGTATCAATCATTTGGTTAGCCACTCTTCTGGATTCAAATTGGTACTGTTTTTTCGTACGGCAAAAAAGATACTTTCTCCCATTTCCGATTCTACGGTGCCCGCCCGCCCAACGGGACTTCCTGCCCGTAGAATGGTTGAACTATTGACGTAAATCTCACTCAAATTTCCATATACAGTGTAGTATGAGCCATGCTTAACAAAGACCACGTTACCATATCCTGGTAAAGGCTGTATCGCGAAGACATACCCATCGGAAACTACACGAACTTCTTCCCCAGCGCGGGTAACAATATTAATTCCTGGGTGTTCCGTTCTGGTACCGTATAAAGGATTTCGAGTGATACCAAATTTCTTTGATACAGTTGTGGAACTTACAGGCCAGGGTAATTGACCTTTAGATACAGAGAAATTCTGCTCATACGCTTTTAAGGTTTCGTCTGAAACATAGGAGGCTCGGGTAGGGGTGGAGTATTTTGCGACCTCTTCTGCCCGCCTTGCAGCATCTGCAATAGTACGCGCTTCCTCTAGACGTCTGAGGCGTTCATTTTCAAGTTCACGTATTCGATCTTCTTCTGCTATGAGACTTGTGAATTCGGTTTCAAGGTTTTCTTTTTGAGCCTGAACCTGTCTGAGCTCATCCAGTAAGCTGGTACTCTCAGCTTTAAGTCGTTCGGCGCTTCGAAGCTGGAGGTTTCTTTGGCCGTCGAGTTTTGTTTTTTCTTGCTCGATTTCGTCAATGACTAGGCTGTTTTTTTCTAAGCTGCTTTCTAAATCAACCTGCATACCACTAAGTTCTTGTTGCTTAGCTACGATTTCATCTCGTTTGGTTCGTTTAAAATCTTCTAGTTTATTCAAGTAATAAGCGCGCCTAATCATCTGATTCACAGACTCTGATGTGGCTAACAACTCAATAGAATTCAGCCGCCCATTCATGTAGGTATAGCGCATAATCTCACGATAGTTGTCCAAGGATTGTTGTAATTCCTTCTCCCGTAACGCTATTTGATCTTGTATTAGATTGATCTCTTCTTCAATCTGATCCTGTTCCCCTGCAAGGCGTTGAATTTTGTTGTCTTGAAGAGCAATCATCTTATTCAGCTGTTCATACTGCTGAAATACTTTACTATACTCGTTTTCATTAGCGTTTATTTGCTGTTCAAATTCTCTAATTCGGCTCGATAATTCCTCAATCTCGGATCGTGTTTCGCTCTGTTTGTCTAGTATGGCATCTCTTCGTTCTTGATAGGTTTGAGCCGAGAGCTCATTAGGGCTGAGCATACCCAATACCACTAAACCAATGAATACCATGAAAAGAGCTAGGGTTATGAAGCCTAGTCGGGATTCTTGGAAGCAATATGATGTAGAGGAATTAATCAACGTATCGGGTTTGAGTATAATTACTGGGAATGGATACCGGCGGCGGGATAACGGACTGGTTAAATTGTAGTTCAACCAGTTGCACAAATAATTGTGATTGACGCGTTTCATTCTCGATACTAAAGGTACGGGCAATTGGAGAATTTTTGTAATTCTTTCTGTCATTCACTTGAAGTTTCCAGACTTCGTCCATGCTGCTTTGGGACAATGAATTATAAGAAAGCCCTGAAAGGGCATAGGTATCAAATTCTAGATACACATACCCAAAGTCTGGTATGGTGAACCTTATATCTCTGGTTGATTGATCCACCTCTTGCGCTTGTAAAATCCAGTGCTCATAGTGTATGAGTTCATATAAACGAATGGGGGGTATGAGACCTGGAACACTCAAAGGAGGCGTTTTTTTGTGCCATATCATTGCTCGTGACTCAATTCTGTCTAAAAATAATACGGAGTCGCCTTCAATTTGTATGGTGGCCACAGGAATACCAATGCGATTTTTAAGGTCATATACTTCTCGGTCTTGACTAACATCGTACTCAAAACTCACCCGTTCACTCTGACCTGGGGCACTGTAATATAATTTGCCCTTGCCAGAAAATGACCTTGGAGGGGACTGTGTTTGAAGGTGGTCAGTTACCTCGGTTACTGAGATACTTGAAGGGGTATATAGCGGATCATTGGATGAATGCAACATGAAACCACTGCTTCCACAGCCTTGCAGGAATAACATGCTCATGAACATATACACCGCGAAAGTAAAGAGGTTCTTTTGCCAATTATTCATGGTTTCCTGATAGCTTTTGCTGTAATCGTTGGGATGCCCCACCTAATTCTAGGGCTTTTTCCCACCAAATAAGCGCCTGCTCTGATTCACCGAATAAATGGTACATATCTCCGTTTATTTCTGCCACAGCGGCATCCATTGGATTAAGTGAAAGAGCTTGTTCTATGTTCGACTCAGCCTCGGCACTGTTGTTTTTATATCGTGCGTTAAAATAGGCTAAGCTAGCCCATCCATGTGAGTTTTTAGGGTCGTAACGAAGCGCATAGCTAAAGGACTGCTCAGCGGGGTCAAGATCCCCATCCTGTGCTTGTAGTTCGCCAAGTTGACGGTACCATTCTGATTTTTGAGAACGCCGCCCGGGACTACGAACGGCTTGTTCAAGCCAGCTTTTTGCTGCGCTTGGACGGTCTAATTCTAATGATATTCGGCCTAATTCACTTAAAATCTCGCCTTGCTCAGGAAATAATTGATTCCATTCCAAAGCTACGTTTTGGCGATCAGTTACGCTTGCGTCCTGCTTAGACAATAGCTGTAACCACTCAATGGCCTCCTCCGGACTCTTGGGGGTGCTACCCTGCTGGAGTTTTTGTAATAGTAATGACTTTTCAGCTTTAGTTGAGGCAACTTGAGTTGAGGCAGCTTGAGTTGAGGCAACTTGAGTAACGCCAGTGTTAGCAGAGTCGGGTTTATGGTCACTCTCGGATGCAAGGGCCCTGATTTCTTGATCATAAGGGAATAAATAATGCATTTCACCGGCAACAGCTACCATTGAATCGCTCTTTCCAAGTACTTCAAAGTTTCTATAAAGTTGTTTGTACCAATCTTTGTGTGCATCGCTGAAGGGTTGAACAGGTAGTTGATTTGGTTGAGACATGCTGGGGGAGTAATCGGGAGCATTCGAACGTATAGGGCGCAATATGTGCTCACGTATCACGGCATTGGCATCCGCTAAAAAACCCATTTCTCGATGCATCTGAATCAAAAAAGTCAGTGCAACCCATTGATAGGTATGTTGACTTAGCACCAATTCGATTTCTTTAACAGCCGATTGATAGTACCCTTTGGCATATAGTATTTGAGCTAAATGAATTCGATACCATGGATTCATGGGTTCTTTTGTAAGGCTATTTTCTGCGTAAAAAAGAGCGTTATCATAGTCATTAAGATTGAAATAGGCATCTGCTATGGCATGTGTAATGCCGCTTTGATCAGGATCGAGTTCTTCTGCTTGCATTAATAAGGCCAAGCCCTCTTCTAAGGATGCGTCGTTGATTGCGAGTAGGCCTTCTAAAAAAAGTTTCTGCGCTTGTGGACTAATTTGTTCGCTTAAATTGGGTGAAAATAGACCTTCAATTGAGCCACCCTGCGCGGGAATTTGCGCGTTTGCCGGTCGATTAAGACTTGCTAAGAGAATAACCACGAGGGATATAACGATATTAAAGTTCAATATAAACAAGCGCTTAAAAAGTTTATTAATTAGATAAAAAAAAAGATACGTCAGAATTGTATTTAAAATATCAAAAAGCGTACTTTCTACACATGCTAATCTCTAAAGTATATCGTCCAATTCCAATCCCGGGAAACCCGGTACGGCCTATCTTTCGGCGACGGCGGTAATTGCCTTTGTTTCGAGCGTGTATTAAGCATCGCTCACCCTTCCGCAAGTATACTTTCACTCTCATTTTTTCACTCTTATTAACTCACTCATGCCTATTACTCTACATTATTGTACTTCTTCGCATCATCCCTATGCAGTAGCTATATGTGAACTTATCGAAACAGCGGCTAAACAACGAGGAACCGGTATTGCTAAACGGGAACCGGAATACATTAAAACGAAAATGACCAATGGGAACGCGGTTATTGCCCTAGATGGAGAACAGTTGGCTGGATTTTGCTATATCGAGATATGGGACAACAAAAAATATGTCGCTAATTCGGGTCTTATCGTACATTGGGATTATAGAGGTCATGGTTTGGCAAAAAAGATTAAAGCCAAGGCCTTCGAATTATCGAAGAAAAAATACCCAGAAGCGAAGCTCTTTGGGATTACCACCTCCCTTCCCGTAATGAAAATAAATTCAGACCTTGGATACAAGCCGGTTACCTTTTCTGAGTTAACACAGGATGAAACATTCTGGAAAGGCTGCCAGAGCTGCCCAAATTATGATATATTAACCAGGAACAATCGCAGCAACTGTTTATGTACCGGCATGTTGTACGATCCCAAAAAACCCAATACCCAGTCGGAAGAGAAAAAAAAGCAAAATCTAGAAACATTCTACCGATGGGTTCGCTTAAAAAAACAGTCGTTTCTTAAAGTCATTAAACCCTCCAAGCAAATAAAATCATGAAAAAAGTAGTATTGGCATTCAGCGGTGGTTTAGACACCAGTTATTGTGCTATTTATTTAGCAAAAAACCTTGGATATGAAGTACATTCTGTAGCAGTAAATACCGGTGGCTTTGATGCAGAAGAAGTAGAGGATTTAGCAGCTAAAGCGGTTGAATTAGGTATTGAGCATCATCATTGCTTGGATGTGCAGCAAAAATTTTATGATCACGGTATACGTTATTTACTCTTTGGTAATGTGTTAAAAAACCACGCGTACCCTTTAAGCGTTAGTGCCGAGAGGGTGTTTCAGGCGGTAGCTATTGCTGAATATGCAAAAAAAATTGGAGCAGATGCTATTGCCCATGGCTCAACAGGTGCTGGAAATGATCAGGTTCGATTCGACCTGGTCTTTCAAATTATGGCCCCTGAGATGGATATTATCACACCGATTCGAGACCAGCAACTAAGCCGTGAACAGGAGGTGGATTTTCTTAAAGTTCATGGGATTGAAAAGTCATGGGAACGTGCCAAGTATTCGATAAATAAAGGTCTTTGGGGAACGTCGGTTGGAGGGGCCGAAACCTTAACCTCTCATCTTCCACTTCCTGAATTTGTTTGGCCAAGTCCTATTACCAAAACCGAAACGAACAGAATTGAAATAGAATTTTCGCAAGGCGAACCCATAGGGCTAAATGGGGAGCGAATGGACCCTGTTACACTGATTAAAGAGTTAGATGCTGTAGCCTCTCCTTATGGAATTGGTCGTAATCATCATGTGGGAGATACAATCATTGGCATCAAAGGGCGTGTGGGCTTCGAGGCGGCAGCGCCTATGGTGTTAATAGAGTCTCATCGCACCTTAGAGAAGCATTGTTTAGCTAAATGGCAATTGTATTGGAAAGACCAGATGGGTGAATGGTACGGGATGATGATGCACGAGGGGCAGTATTTAGATCCTGTGATGCGAGATATTGAAAAATTTCTAGAGTCGACCCAAAAGCGGGTAAGTGGGAAAGTATTTGTTCGTCTGCATCCCGGCTATTTTGAGGTTCAAGGTATAGAGTCACCCTTTGATCTTTTACAATCCGATGCAGGTCAGTATGGTGAAATGAATCAAGGATGGACTGGGGAAGAAGTAAAAGGATTCACCAAAATTTTATCCAATTCTGCTACCATATATAACAGTATGGAGCAAGGGCATATTTCGTTAAACAACCACCATAATAATAAGAGTGACTCGGGTGAGTGATCAGATGAATAGACCAACCTTAGAAAGTAAAGGTGCTGTTGAGCATGAAGGTCAAACTTATTCGAATCATTCGGATACAATTGATTCAGATAATATTCATGTAGGCATCATAGGTGGTGCGGGCTATACCGCAGGTGAATTGATTCGTTTGTTGTCGACTCACCCCAAAGTAGATACGCTATTTATTCAAAGTCAAAGTCATGCTGGCCAACATGTAACTAAGGCTCACCCCGATTTAATTGGCGAGCTTTCCGGTAGCTTTGTTCAGAAAATACCCGACACCTGCAGGGTGGTTTTCTTGTGTTCAGGTCATGGAAAAACCAAAGAGGTTTTCGATCAGGGCTGGATACCAACCCAAGCTAAGGTCATTGATTTAAGTGCCGATGCACGGTGGGAACTCACCCAACAAAAGCATACGGAACGACATCTGTGTTGCGGTAAGGAATTTGTCTATGGTTTAGCTGAACTTCAGGCCAATACTATTCAAAAAGCCGATTTTGTGGCAAATCCAGGTTGTTTTGCTACGGCTATTCAATTGGCATTATTGCCGTTGGCAAAGCAGGGTAAACTGCACGAAGAGGTGCATATCAGCGCCATAACTGGAAGTACTGGTGCGGGGGCTAAACCCAGTACTACTACCCATTTCTCTTGGCGTTCTAATAATGCATCGGTATACAAAGCATTTACTCACCAGCATTTGGGGGAGATCAGGGCAAGTATATCTAGCCTACAATCGACGGTTCCCAACATACATTTTATCCCCATGAGGGGAGCCTTTACTCGGGGAATACTTGCTGCTTGTTATCAAAAAATAGATGCACCGGAACAGGAAATTAAAGAGTGGTTTAAGGCATACTATTCGGATGCACCTTTTGTCCACCTATCGGATGAGCCTATTAGCGTTAAACAGGTTGTTAATACCAATAAAGCCCTTATTCACCTTGAAAAAGTAGAGGATCTGGTCTTAGTTACGGTGGCTATTGACAATCTATTAAAAGGAGCCTCAGGACAGGCAGTTCAAAATATGAATATTATGATGGGATGGGATGAACGCATGGGGCTCTTACTTAAACCCAGCGTGTTTTAACCCAGCGTGTTTTAACCCAGTTCGCATGAAGCAGTAGAATGACGTAACAATGTTGTTTAATTAAAACCTGAAATTTTCCAATTCAACTTACTGATCATCACCTTACTCACTATTACCTATGTCAAACGAGAAAAATAAGCTACAGAAGCCCCCAAAGGTCGCCATCATAGGTGCCGGTAATTTGGGTGTGGCGATAGCCAAAGGCTTGGCCACAAGTATGGGGCCGGAATCCATTTGGCTGTGCCGGCGTCATTTATCTAAGATCGAATCCTTGGCTAAGGATGGGTTTAGATTGAGCTCAAATATAAAAGAAGCGGTCTTGGAGGCGAGCTATGTGTTTTTTTGTGTGCAGCCGCAGCAACTACCCGAGATTTTGAATGAACTGAGCTCGACCCTAGATGCACAGAAGCATGTGCTTATTTCCACCTTAGCGGGGATGGATAGTCATCGAATACAGGCTCTTTTACCGCACCCATTTCCAATTATTCGCGCTATGCCAAATACAGCGGTGGCCATTGGACAGTCTATGACCTGTATCTGTGCCAATGATCAGGCTAGCCCGCAAGCTATCGCACAGGTGCAAGAGTGGTTTGGAACCGTTGGCGAGGTTATGCATATAGAGGAAGAACACATGAAAGCGGCGACCGTGTTAGCAGCGAGTGGAATTGCCTTCTTCTTACGATATATAAGAGCGGCTACTCAAGGTGGTATTGAATTAGGTTTTGAGGCGGATGAAGCACTAAAGATTGCAGCGGCCACGGCCAAGGGTGCGGCTTCTTTGTTGATGGTGCAGGGTAGCCATCCTGAAAGTGAAATCGATAAAGTGACTACGCCCATGGGCTGTACCATTGCTGGACTGAATGAGATGGAATATCAGGGATTGAGTTCGGCTGTTATTCAAGGGCTTAAAAAATCATTTGATAAAATTAGTTCAATAGGTGACTCATGAGTATGTTTCCGGTATATCCGCTATTTGATGTTGAGCCAGTAAGTGCCGAGGGGGCTTGGGTGATAGATGCAGAGGGTCAGCGATACCTCGATTTTTATGGAGGTCATGCGGTCATTTCCATTGGTCACAGGCATCCACATTATATAAAACGGATGAAAGATCAGATGGATCGGATTTCCTTTTATTCCAATTCAGTACCCATAGCGATACAACATGAACTGGATCAAAAACTAGGGCAAATGAGCTGCTATCATGATTTTCAGTTGTTCTTGTGTAATTCTGGTGCCGAGGCTATTGAAAATGCATTTAAGGTAGCCTCTTCGGTTAATGGGCGTAGAAAAATCTTAACCTTCAATAAGGCTTTTCACGGGCGTACCTCTTTGGCAGTAGCGGCAACGGATAACCCAAAATTGGTTTTCCCTGTCAATGAAGGAGCCGATATTATTCGATGTGAATTAGGTAACCGCGAAGAGGTGGCTATGCACCTAGCCACAAAAGAAGTGTGTTGTGTGATCATCGAAGGGATTCAAGGTGTGGGTGGTATTGTTGAATCTTCGGATGAATTTTTACGGTTTTTGCGCAGTGAATGTACCAACACAGGAACCCAGCTTATACTGGATGAGGTACAATCGGGTTTTGGGCGCACTGGGTATTTTTTTGCTCATCAATATTCGAGCATTCGGCCAGATGTCATTACTATGGCTAAAGGTATGGGAAACGGGTTCCCCGTGGGGGGCATATTGATTGCCCCGGAAATAGAGGCCTTCCCAGGCATGTTAGGCACCACCTATGGGGGAAATCATTTGGCCTGCGCAGCCTCCCTTGCTGTGTTAGAAGTATTGGAATCGGAGAATCTAATGGTGCATGCTCAAGAAATGGGAGCCTATATAATGGAGCAACTCTCTTCGAATGCGACTATTCAAGAAATTCGAGGCAAGGGTCTCATGATAGGTCTTGAGTTTGAAGAGCCTGTTGCCGAAATGCGAAAAAGACTGTTGTATGAGCAATTTATTTTTACCGGAAGTTCCTCGAATCCAAATACGATACGATTGCTTCCACCCCTTAACATCACACAGGCTCAGATAGATTATTTTCTAGATGGGCTAGAACAGGTAATCCAACCCTAATCGAATGAATCATTTTTTTGATGTAGATGATATTGGGTCTCTAGAACTAGCATTGGCTAGAGCCCAATCTATTAAAGCCCATCCCCGAAAGGGGTATAAAGATGGAATTGGAAAAAGTATTGGACTTTTATTTTTTAATCCCAGTTTGCGCACGCGACTGAGCTCGCAAAGAGCGGCACAAAATCTGGGGATGGACGCGGTGGTCCTTGATGTTGGTTCAGAAAGTTGGAAGTTGGAATTTTCCGACGGAACCATAATGAACGGAGCCTCCGCAGAGCATATTAAAGAGGCAGCGGCCGTGATGGGGGCCTACTTTGATTTTTTAGCCATACGCGCATTTGCAACACTTGAAGATCGAGATCAAGATTATGCTGAACCTGTTTTGACTGCTTTTATGAAATACGCTGGCGTACCTATTATTAACATGGAATCTTCCACAGGACACCCTTTGCAAGCATTTGCTGACCTAATCACTATTGACGAATTTAAACAAAACGAACGCCCTAAAGTGGTGCTAAGCTGGGCTCCGCACCCCAAGGCCCTGCCGCATGCCGTAGCCAATTCCTTTGCCCAATGGATGAATAGCGCATCGGTAGATCTGGTGATTACTCACCCAGAAGGGTATGATTTAGACCCTAAATTTGTTGGATCTGCCCGGGTCGAGACGAACCAGTCCTTGGCGTTTGAAGGGGCGGATTTTATTTATGCTAAAAACTGGTCTAGTTATCAGCACTATGGGCAGGTGCTGCATCAGGACGCATCCTGGATTATAAATCAGAAAAAAATGGCTCTAACGAATCAAGCGTATTTTATGCATTGTTTGCCTGTGCGCAGAAATGTGATTGTGAGTGATGAGGTTATTGATAGCCAAAAGAGTATAGTAGTTGAACAAGCTGCGAATCGTATAATTTCCATGCAAACGGTGCTTTCCATGCTTCTAGAGCAAAAGAGTAGCGAGTAACAAAGCGTATGAACACAAATGTCTCCCATATTAAGCAGCTAACTAATACCATTCTTGTGATCAAAATTGGTGGAAAGGTAGCAGAAGATGAGCAGCAGCTCGCCTTGGTATTAGATGGATTGGCAGGGCTACACGATCCCGTAATATTAGTGCATGGAGGGGGTGCACAAGCGACTAACATGGCAGATGCGCTTTCTGTTAAGAGCCAGATGATTGATGGGCGAAGGGTCACCGACACCGCCATGTTGGATATTGCCATAATGGTATATGGTGGGTTGATCAACAAAAAAATGGTAGCTCAGTTAGAGTCGCGAGGGCAAAAAGCATTGGGCTTAGCAGGCGCAGATATGGGGATTATTCGTTCAGTAAAGAGGCCGGTGCACCCTGTTGATTTTGGATGGGTAGGGGATATTGAATCGGTCAATACCGAAGAACTTTTGGTATTACTAGGAAGGGGAATTACTCCGGTCTTGGCCCCATTGAGTTCCGATGGCTCTGGTCAGTTGCTAAATACGAATGCGGATAGCATTGCAGCACATGTTGCCATTGCTTTGGCTGAAAACAGCTCATTTCAGGTCAGTTTGAACCTATGTTTTGACTTAGATGGAGTCATGATCGATGGGAAGTTGTGCGAGGACTTTAGCCCGCAAGATTTTATGAAAGCAAAAAAGGATGGACAGGTCAACGGGGGCATGATCCCTAAGTTGGATCTAGGTTTTATGGCTGTTCAGGCAGGAGTCAGTCCCGTTCGAATTGTTCATCCAAAAGATTTATACACTCAACACTCGGGGACCTATCTGCGATCAGACTAGGGGTCGAATTCATTGGACCTATGTCAAAAGTGTGTTGGAACCCAAAACTCATACTCATGAACTCACAAACTCACTCTATTGACGAATGGAAGGTACCTGCAAAGAAAGCCTTGGATTTGTTGAAACAATTGATTGCCACTAAATCCTACAGCGGTCAGGAGCAGGAAACGGCGTTAATTTTGGAAAAACATCTGCAATCCCACGGATTTGAAGTTGAGCGCATTCAAAACAATGTACTAGCTCGTGGAAAACAGTGGGTAAAAGGAGCGCCGGTTCTTTTGTTAAATTCCCATCATGACACGGTTCGTGCCACATCAAATTGGGACACGGATCCATTTGAACCGGTTGAATTGGATGGTAAATTACTTGGACTAGGTAGCAATGATGCGGGGGCTCCACTGGTCTGTTTGTTGCACACTTTTTACTGGCTTAACAGTCGTAAACAGCCTTATAATCTACTTTTTTTAGCTTCTGCAGAGGAAGAAACTTCCGGAACAAATGGGGTCCCCATAACCTTGGAGGCGATGGGAGCAGTAGATCTTGCGGTGGTTGGCGAACCTACTTCTATGGAACTGGCTGTTACTGAACGAGGATTAATTGTATTGGACGTGACCACATTGGGCGAATCTGGCCATGCTGCTAGAGGGGAAGGAGTTAATGCACTCTATAAGGCGGTGGATGCAATTAAATGGCTTAGAAGCTATGAATTTGAACAGGTTTCTGAACAGCTTGGAAAAGTCAGTATGAACGTGACGCAAATAGAAGCGGGAACACAGCACAACGTAGTTCCAGACCGTTGCCATTTTGTGGTGGACGTCCGACCTAATGACTGTTATACCAACGCTGAAATAGTCGATATTATTCGTGAACATATAGATGGACTGGTGGAGCCCCGATCGCTCCATTTAAATTCTTCCGGAATAGCGGAGCATCATCCTATTGTTCTAAAAGCAAAAGAGCTTGGCGTACCAAGAGTCTCCTCAAAAACAATGTCAGATCAAGCCCATATGCCATTTCCCAGTGTTAAAATAGGACCAGGTAACACCCATCGTTCGCATACTCCGAATGAATTCATTTATATTCATGAAATTCTAGGCGGTCTAATGGGCTATGCTCAATTACTAAATGGTTTAGAAATTCCCCATTGGAGAGTAGGATAAAAAACATACAGTGAGAATGGAACCCATTACATAACCCAGAGATAATAAATAGATACGAATATGGCTAAAAAACTATGGGACAAAGGTCTCCCTATCGATGACAAAATAGAAGCGTTTACCATTGGCAAAGACAATGAATGGGACTTACGTCTTGCTCCTTATGATGTACAAGGAAGTATCGCACATGTGAAGATGCTAGCAAAAGTGGGTCTATTATCTCAGCAGGAATGCGATACTCTGGTAGCGGAATTAGTACGAATATTGAAAGAAGATATCGAAACTGGTCAATTCGTAATAAATGATGGAGTAGAAGATATCCACTCCCAAATTGAATTTATGCTAACGGAGAAATTGGGGTCGTTAGGAAAGAAGATTCATGCGGGTAGGTCAAGAAATGACCAAGTACTGGTCGATTTGAAACTGTATTTCCGGGATGAAATAGTGAATCTAACGGAGCAAATAGAGGCTCTGTTCGAAGCTCTTTTGGCGCAAAGTGAAAAGCACAAAAATGTGCTACTACCGGGCTATACCCACACGCAGGCGGCCATGCCGTCGAGCTTTGGATTATGGTTTGGGGCTTATGCCGAAGCTTTAGTGGATGACACACATCAACTCTATGCGAGTTATAATATAGCCAATCAAAATCCATTAGGGTCTGCGGCTGGTTACGGTTCTTCCTTTCCGCTAGATAGAGAGTACACCACTGAATTGCTGGAGTTTAAGGGAATGAACGTGAATGTTGTGTATGCGCAAATGGGGCGAGGCAAAGTAGAGCAAAGTGTTAGTTTTGCATTGGCTGCGCTGGCCCAAACCATCAATAAATTATCTTCGGATATCTGCCTGTATAACAGTGGTAACTTTGGCTTTATCACCCTGCCGGATGAGTTGACTACCGGTAGTAGTATTATGCCGCATAAAAAAAATCCGGATGTATTTGAATTAATGAGGGCGAAAAGCGCGGTTATAAGGGCACTCCCAGCATCCATTGCACAGCTCACAGGAAATTTAACTTCAGGCTACCACCGCGATTTTCAATTATTGAAAGATCTTATTTTCCCTGCAGTGGACGATGTTAAAGCCATGTTGGATATGTGTACCTATGCCATTCCCAAAATAAAACCGGTACAAAATTTATTAGATGGTTCACAGTACGACGTTTTGTTTTCTGTTGAGCGAGTGAACGACTTAGTCATGTCTGGCTTAAGTTTTAGAGATGCCTATGTTCAAGTGGGTAAAGAACTGGATGATGGAAGCTTTATACCGCCAAAAAATCTAAATCACAGCCTTGTGGGTAGTTTGGGAAATTTGGAGAATCATCGCATTCAAAAGAACTTCAAAGATTTGATGCAATTGTTTGTATGATTGAGCTCTTTAGGCTAGATTTAGGTAATTAATTTTTTAGCGGAGTTTGTTGGCCACGATTGGATGATTTGATATACGGGGTTACAGTTATTGGGTGTTATTAATAGGAATTCCACTTAGCGCCAACACGGATAAATATTTAGAGTGTTTATGGGAAAAAACAATAAAGGACCTAGATTGGTTTGGCTTTTAACTTTATTCACTGCGTACAGTGTAGGGTTTGTACATGGGAATTCTCTGAATGCAAAACAGGTGGGGGAGTTAGCTGGGCTAATAGCTCAAGCACAAACGATAGATAATCAGGCATCTACTTCACTTAGGCCACAGAACGTGCAAGGGGTAACTCGAACCCAAGCCCAGCCTGGTCCACAGAACGTGCAAGGGGTAAGAATGAGACCTCCAAGCCTTTCTGAAATTGATCAGCGCGTTCAGCTGATGACTTCTCCTGATTCCATTGCCTATACATATCTAATGTTTGGTAGGTCGATGTCGCGATCAGCACCGAACATTATACCTGAGGTTATTAATCGGGTGAGCCAGCTAGATGGAATTACCATGCTGGAAAAACAAAGCTATATTGCTGATCTGTATGCTCAACTATATCAGGTTTCAGATGTAGATTCTGCTATAATATTTTTTGATGAAGCTGAACAAGCCTACGAACAGTTGGGCAAGTACAACGACCTAATTCGGGTTATAATCTCAAAAGCCCGTTTATTGGCACGAAATAATGACTACTTAGCCGCAGAGGAACTGTATTATAAGGCTGTGAGTATAGCAGAGCGCACTGGTTCAGTAGCAGAGCAAGCAGAGCAATTACGAGCAGAATTATTGAATCTTTATGTCCGGGTGGGCGCGGTTGAATTAGCCATAGGTGAGTATGAACGAATTATGGCTCAGCAACCGTCAATCAAATTAAGTGAGCAATGTAGTTACTTGCTTAGTTTAAGTAACTCTTATAAAAGAAATTTTGAATACAAAAAAGCCGCAGAGCTGCTACTGGAGTGCAGTGAAATTGAAGATCTTAGTCCAGAAGACCCTAGATATGGACTTCAAATTGCAATTTATCGGTCCTTAAGTGATCTAGCACGATTAAATGAGCAACCTGAAGAACGCAGAAAGTGGGCAGAGTTAGCTTTTAATGAGTCGAAAATGGGGGGTAGGGTTGATTTCAACACCTATCTTACCTTGATTCAGGTATATCGGGAGCAGGGCCTTCAGGATTCATTAGCTCCATTGTTCAGCAAAATGGATGAAATACCTGAGCGCTTAGTACAGTTACCATCAAGACTGTTATATGTTAAAGAAAAAGGCATGTACTTAAACAGCCAGGCTAGGGAGCAAGAGGCCATAGAATTACTGCAAAATGGGTTAAGAATAGCGGAGCGAACGGCCGCCCCGGGAATTATACTTTTGAATGACTTACGTGCCGAATTAGCTAAGAGTTATGCCCAATTAGATCAACATGATCAGGCTTATGCACTGATGAGTGCTATACGAGTCAATGAATTAGAAGCATTACAAGGGGCGCAGATTCAACAAGAGCAAATGGCTAAAGTACGGTTTCAGATGAGGGCCAAAAATGCCGAATTACAGCAAATCACCAACCAACTAAGTACCACGCAGCGATTAGGTATAGTAGGCTTCACGGTACTTTTTGTAGTCATTGGCTTTGTTATCTATCGAGTTAAAAAAGAATCACAGTTACGCATTGAAAAAACGAGAAACAGAATTTCTCAGGATTTACATGATGATTTGAGTGCCAGTCTAAACAGTATCTCGTTTTATGCGGGCGCCTTAAAATCGGGTGAATCCAATGGAAATATCGAAAACTTTCTACAGCAAATTACCGAAATATCAAGTGATGCGGCTGAGAGAGTATCCGATATAATTTGGGCCATCCAATTAAAAAGTATTAAGTGGAATACATTTACTTCAAAAACCAGACGATTGGCACTAGATTTGTGTGAATCAAAAAATATAGAGTTAGATGCAGAAATAGAGGCTAATACCGATATTAGCCTGTCACAGGAGCAGAATTATGATTTTTGGTTAGCCTTCAAGGAAGTTTTTACTAATGCATTACGACATTCAAAATCCACTAAAATCGAGTTAAAATTATATACTTTTGGTAAAAATGTGCATTTAGAATTGTCGGATAATGGGGTAGGTTTTGATCGATCACATTTGAGTCATGAAAATGGATTAAAAAATATTGAAGAGCGAATGCATCGGTTACACGGAACTGCAGAATTGCAAACGGTTAATGGGCATGGTACGAAGTGGTTATTGACTTTTCCCTTGGGCTAAAACTACCCGTTTAGGTAGTTTTATTTTTCTATAAGTTCCGTTTATTGAGGGATGATTAAAGTATCTATTATAGAAGACAATAGGCAACTAGGGATGAGCTGGCAAAGTGTTATTAATGTGCAAAATGACATGGTGGTGGTGGGCCTATTTGGAAGCTGTGAAGCTGCTTTAGCGGCTGAAAATTCGGTGAAAGAAACCCAGGTATTGTTATTAGATATAGAGTTACCAGGAGTTAGTGGGATAAAAGGGGTTACCCAACTATTACAACTTAACCCATCATTATTGCCTATTATGATCACTGTTCATGAGGACGATGATCATATATTTTCAGCTCTTCGTAATGGTGCGGTAGGATATCTAAACAAAAATACGAATCCTCAAGTGCTTATTGAATCCATTAAAATAGCCGTTGATGGGGGCTCGCCTATGTCCCCTAATATTGCTCGGAAAGTAATTCAAAACTTCCAACAGGATAATAAAGTTGTTCAATTAACCGAGCAAGAGCTCATTATATTGGAAGCATTAGCCGAGGGTCTGTCCTATAAGATGGTGGCCAAAAAAATATTTCTATCGGTGGACGGAGTGCGCTATCATATCCGCAGTATCTATGCTAAGTTAGATGCAAAAAACCGAGCCGATGCTATTTCTAAAGCCTATGCAAAGAATCTTTTTAGGCGAAATGAGTAAGCATTCCTTGCTTTTACCCTTAGCGAATAAAGATTAAAAGAAACGGTCCAAAAGAGCTTTGGATTGCTGTACATAGTTTCCACCAAACAACAGGGCATGAACAAGTAAAGGATAAAGCTGACATAGCTTTTGTCGTTCTTCCCAGCCAGATTGCAAAGGATACTCCGTTTGATACCCATCATAGAAAGCTGGATTAAAGCCTCCAAACAAGGTAGTCATTGCAAGTTCCATTTCTCTATGCCCATAATATACTGCTGGATCATAAATGGCCGCTTGGCCCTGTTTGGTAAACAGATAATTACCAGACCAAAGATCTCCGTGTAAGAGAGCGGGAGGTTCATCAGGGAAAATGACATAGGTATAATTAAACACACGTTCAAAAATACGGCCATACTTATTACTAAGTAACCCATTTTCCATCGCCTTATTGGCCAATGGCTCAATTCGCTCTCTAATAAAGAATTCCAACCATTCGGCATGATAGCGATTCGACTGATCGATGGATCCAATGTAATTATTCTCAGAAAAACCGAATAATTCATTGCTGCTTTTATGCAATTTGGCAATATCCACTCCAAATTGAAAATCATTACCCTGTTTTTCTTCTTCAAGGTATTCCAGCAACAAATAGGAGGTTGAGTATGAAATGACTTCAGGTATCACTAAAGAAGTGTTGGCAGAGCGTAGTGTATTTAGTCCTTTTGCTTCTTGAGTAAATACCGATTTAGCTGCGTTAAGATTCCCTTTGTGAAATTTCAGAAAAAAAGCTTGCCCATCCTCTAATTCAATTTTAAACGCCTCCGAAATATCTCCACCCTGTATCGATGTTACTTGGGTAATCGGGGCAAATAATACGGATTCAACCTCGGCTTGTATTGACTCTGGGATAAGGTGCTCACTCATGCTTACTCAGTAGATTAATTCTTCTAAAATACTATTCTTGACCCGGGTGAAATCATGATCGCCAGTAATACGAACTAATTGAGTACAAGCAAATATAGAACTTAAAATGCGTAGGGCAGTGGTTCGAGCATTTTGGTTGGTTTGGAACTGTCCTAGATCAAGGCCCTCCTGAATTAACTCACTTAGCCAGCCAATAACCAATTCAGTGAATTCCTGCACTTCCGTCTGTACCTTAGGCTCTAGAGAGTGCCAATCCGTTGCAAAGGCGCCAATGATGTCCACTTTCTCACTAAGATGAATCGAATGATAGAAATTTAAAAACGTCTTTAACCTATCTTTGGGCTCTTTTGTAGCCATTTTTTGGCTAAATCGGTCAAATATCTCCTTGTGCCACTGAGCAATTGCCACCGCCAAATCCTGTTTCGAAGGAAAATGATAATGGACAGCGGCGTTTTTTATGTGCAATGGCTTAGAGATGTCGGCATAGCTAAAGGCATTGAAGCCCTGCTTCCGTAACAAATCATCTCCTAATTGAATTATTTTTTCCCGGGTTGATGTTGCCATATATAGTAGTAAGTAAGTAGTAGTTCAGAAAAATTACTTTTTAAATTTCTAACGTTGTGTTCGTTAGAAGTAAATTACTTATTTACTAATAAGTTTGCAATATTTATTCGGTGAGAATATGAGGAGTAAGCTGATGGAGAAGCTCTTCACTAGATCGTTCTAAAATGGAGAACACATCTTCAAAACCATTTAATCCGCCATAATACGGATCTGGCACATCCTCACCAGTCCCTTGTAGATCGAATCTACGCATCATTTCTACTTGAGCAGTCGTTGTGCCTGACTTAAGTGCCATTATATTTGCATAATTACTTGCATCCATTGCTAAAATAAGGTCGAATTCGTTGAAATCATCGGAGTCAAATTGACGAGCTCGGGAAAGAAGAGGTACTCCGTGAGATTCCGCTACGCTACGTGAGGTGGCGTTGGCCTTCTCTCCAACGTGATAGGCACCAGTCCCAGCAGAATCAACATAAAAATAAGAACCTAAACCACGCTCCTTAACTTTATGTTGAAATATACCCTCAGCCGTTGGGCTACGACATATATTGCCCAGACATACAAAACAAATCCGATAGGGGTTTTCTTTTGAAATACTTCGATAAAATGGAAATTCCATAGCTTTATGGGAATAAGAGTTTATTACAATAATGAACGACTAATGCAGGCAGTAACCCTACATGGTACTAATGCATGATGTAAGATAATATCCTTCTAAGTCGAATGAAATGAGCAATAAAATCTCAGCATTTGGCATAGATTGCTTATATTGTTCCTTCTTTAGGAGTACGAAACCCAAGAGTCTTTATGTCACCATCGTTCAAAGAAATAAAAAGCCTAAGTTATCCAAAAACCGAACTGGACATTCTAAGGGAATGGAAAGAAAAGCAGGTTTTTGAAAAAAGCATAAGCAGCCGTAATGAAGGCATCCCGTTTAATTTTTATGAGGGACCACCCACTGCCAATGGTAAACCAGGTATCCATCATGTAATGGCGCGGACCGTGAAGGATTTATTCTGCCGTTATAAGACGTTGAAAGGGTATAAGGTTGAACGAAAAGCGGGCTGGGACACACACGGACTCCCTGTAGAAATAGAAGTTGAGAAAGCTTTAGGATTAACAGGGAGATCTCAGGTCGAGGAATATGGAATCGCTAAATATAATGCAGAATGTAGGTCTAGCGTATTAAAATACAAAGATCTCTGGGATGAATTGACCGATCGAATGGGCTATTGGGTAGATCAGGAGAATCCCTACATCACATTTGAAAACGACTATATTGAATCCGTTTGGTGGGCCCTCAGTGAACTCTATAAAAAGGGACTCTTATACAAAGGATACAAGATTCAATGGTATTCACCGGGTAACGGAACCGTACTTTCTTCTCATGAGGTAAGTCTAGGGTACAAAAATACTCAGGACCCCAGTATCTATGTCATGTTTCCTAAACCAGATGAGGAGGAAACGTATTATTTGGCATGGACCACTACACCCTGGACAACCATTTCTAATATGGCTTTGACCATCAACCCTGAATTGGATTACGTTAAATTAGCCCATCATCATAAAAATTACATCGTTGCTAAGGGATGTGTTGAGCGTGTATTCGGTGAAGAAGTGATCATATTAGAGGAGTTTAAAGGTTCGGAGCTCTTGGGTAACAGATACCTGCCGATTTTTGACTATGCCCGACAAGAGTTCAATGAAGAGCAGGCTTGGAAGATCATTCCTGCAAGTTATGTGACCATCGATGATGGAACGGGTATTGTACATACGGCCCCAGCATATGGAGCAGATGATTATGATGCATGCGCAAAGGCCCAAATACCTATGTTTAACCCGATTGATCGAGACGGATGCTTTACCGAACAGGTGCCGGAATTCAAGGGACAGTGGTTCAAGGAGGCTGACAAAGGAATTGCTAAAGCAATAAAAGAGAAAGGGCTTATGTTCCGACATGAGACTTATGAACATAACTACCCATTTGACTGGCGTAAAGGAACGCCGTTGATGAGTTATCCAGTTGAATCTTGGTTCATTAAAACCACCGCGGTAAAAGATCGCATGGTGGAGCTTAATAAAACGATTAATTGGAAACCAAGTAGCACGGGTACAGGAAGATTTGGTACTTGGCTGGAAAATAATGTGGACTGGGCTATATCTAGGCAACGATTCTGGGGTACGCCACTACCTATTTGGCAGAGTGATAAGAATCCAGATGTATTTGAGTGCATTGGAAGTGTTTCTGAACTAAAAATGAAGGCAGGAATACCAGAGGATACCGAGCTTGATTTACATCGGCCATACATTGATGAACTTACATGGCCAGCACCAGGAGGGGGGACCATGAGACGCGTTCCCGATTTGTTAGATGTATGGTTCGATTCTGGTTCTATGCCTTTTGCCCAGTGGCATTATCCCATGGAAACCCAAGCGGATTTTAAGGATCGATTTCCTGCCGACTTTATAGCTGAGGGTGTGGATCAAACACGTGGATGGTTTTATACTCTACACGCCCTAGGAACCATGCTTTTTGATCAGGTCGCTTATAAAAATGTGGTATCGAATGGACTTGTTTTAGACAAGAATGGCGAAAAAATGAGTAAGTCCAAAGGGAATACGGTAGACCCTTTTGAAATTTTAAAAACCTATGGTGCGGATACAACTCGTTGGTATATGATGAGTAATTCATCCCCTTGGGATAATTTAAAATTTAGCGAGGACGGACTAAAGGAAACGCAGCGAAAATTCTTCAATACCTTAGTAAACACATATTCCTTTTTTGCCATGTATGCAAATATTGATGAGTTTAATGCTAATACCGCACCTATTCCCGTACCTCACCGACCGGAGATAGATCGTTGGATTATTTCCCGACTTAATACTACGATTAAACAGGTAGAACAATACTTTGACGAGTATGAACCAACTAGGGCTGCACGGGAAATGGAAACCTTTGTGGAAGAACTTAGCAACTGGTATGTTCGTAGAAACAGACGTCGTTTCTGGAAATCAGGGGCTACACTAGATAAGACAGCTGCTTACCAAACACTTCATCAATGTTTGCTAAGTGTAAGTCAACTAATGAGTCCTATCGCTCCATTTCTGAGTGAATGGATGTACCAACGATTAACGAATGACTTGGTAGGTTTTGAAGAGTCTGTTCACTTATCTTTTTTCCCAACGGTGGAAGAAACAGCAATAATACCTGCTCTTGAGCATAAAATGGAGCGGGCTAGACTCATCTCGGCTATTGTTTTACGCATTCGAAATCAAATTGATTTGAATGTTCGTCAACCATTGGCAAGAATTATCCTACCCATCAAAGATGAGGTAGAACGAGACGCCATACTATCTGTGCAGCACATTATTCTAGAAGAAGTAAATGTAAAAGAAATTCAATTTGTAGATGATGATTCAGGGATCGTTCATAAAACAGCCAAACCTAATTACCCATTATTAGGTAAAAAATTAGGGCCCAATATGAAGGCAGTGGCTGGTCAAGTACAATCATTTAGCACCGATCAAATCTCCGAGTTTGAACGGTTGGGACAGGTAACTGTCCGTCTGGATGATGGCACTCAGATCGTTCTGGTAGAAAAGGAAATAGAAATCATTCGTACGGGACTTGAAGGATGGCAAGTGGAAAGTGAAGCAGGCCTTAGTGTTGCAGTTGATACAGAACTAAGTGAAGAACTGCAAAAAGAAGGTTTGGCACGAGAATTCGTAAATAGGGTGCAAAATATGCGAAAAGAAGCTAACTTTGAGGTAACTGACCGGATACTAACCGGAGTGCAAGCGAATGAAAAGTTAGCTGCCGCTATCAGCTATATGGCGGAATATATTCAACAAGAAACCCTATCAGAGAGCCTAGAGCAGGAAGAATTAAAGGTTTCAGATTACGTAAAAACATGGGAGATTGGAGATGAGGAATGTATCATCTCTATTCGTAGAACTTAAATTATCGATAGACATGGCAAAAAAAGAAACCAATAGTGAAGCGCGAATCTCTCCGTATACGGATGAAGAATTGGAATATTTTAGAGAGATTATTCTAAAAAAACGCGATGCGGCAGAAGAAGAGTTCGAAGCTCTGCAGAAGACGCTAAGAGACAATATGGAAAACAGCTCGGATGAATCAGCGTACTCCTTTCATATGGCAGATGCGGGCACCGATGCTCAGGAAAGAGAGAAAACCTATATGCTATTTAATCGCACCCGTAAGTTCATTAAATATTTGGACGATGCCATGAAGCGCATCGATAACAAAACCTATGGGGTTTGTAAAGTTACGGGAAAAAAAATAGCCAAAGGACGTTTAGAAGCGGTACCTCACACTCAGTTGAGTATTGATGCCAAGCTAAAACGACGTTAAATAAATTATAGTAAGTTACTTTATTTAGCCCTTTTGGGCTTGCCAACATAACCGCTTGTTACACGATTTGTCGAAATCCACGAACATAAAATTACGTACGCTTTTATTGCCTGCTGCTGTAGTAATAGCCTTGGATCAGTATACAAAATGGCTGGTACGCACGTCACCTGAATTACACCGATGGGAAATTATTGAGGGTTGGTTGGAATTTTACTACACTCAAAATTCGGGCATGGCTATGGGTATTGATATCCTGCCAACTCATGTGATTAGCATGATTTCAATTGCGGCCACTATTGGGATATTTGCCTATCTACTTTGGACGCTAAAACACGCTGGTTTAGGATATTTATTTTTTATGGGCTTAGTTCTAGGTGGGGCATTAGGAAACATCACCGATCGACTAATAATGGGCTACATTGAAGGGTATGGGGGATTATTGGATGGGCACGTAGTGGACTTTATCTATTTTAGTCTCCGGATTAATGATTGGACGGTCTTTCCTTATATTTTTAATGTTGCAGATATAGCTATTTCGGTTTCTATTATCACCCTACTCATTTTTGGTAAATATTTATTACCCGAAGAACCGAAGGCTGAGCCGCTAGACCTCACAGAAAAAGAAGACACTGTTAAGGAGTAAACTAACTGAGCTTTCTAACAAGTAGAATCTGTTCTTTAGAAGATATGGTTGTTAGAGGAAAGTGAGCTAGAACAGTCTTTCAGCGCTGAGATAAGGCTTTTTCGGAATGAATAGGTACTTGCTCTACAATTTCTAGCCCAAAACTCGTAATACCAATGCGCTTAACTGGATTATTGGTTAACAAACGGAGTTTAGTTACATCCAGGGCTTGTAAAATTTGCGCCCCAATTCCGTAATCTCGGGCATCGCTCTTTTTTGGACTATTATCTATCTCTAATTCTGAATCCTGTAGGGGTCCCTCTTGCATGGCTTTAAGGGTTTGTAATTGGCTCATTAAAATGGATCCGCGTTGATTTCGGTTCATATAGAGCACAACCCCCTGACCCTCTTCTTCGACTTGTGCCATAGCACTATGAAGTACATCGCCGGATTGTTTACTACGGCTGCCAAAAATGTCGCCAATTAGATCAGATGAGTGGACCCGGGTTAGAATAGGCTCCCCCACATTCCATGTGCCTTTGGTTAGGGCTAAGTGAATATCTCCTGTCATGGACTCTTCAAAGGCATGAAGGGTGAAATCACCGTACACCGTAGGCATTTCCATTTGCATGACCCTACGAACCAAACTCTCAGTTTCATTGCGGTAAGCAATTAAATCCTTTATGGTAATGAAGGTCATCCCGAAATCTTTTGCCATTTGAGCTAGTTCAGGTACTCGTGCCATTTCCCCGTCCTCTCGCATAATTTCGCAAATAATCCCAACGGGTTGAAGCCCAGCTAGCTTGGCTAGATCAAGAGCGGCTTCGGTATGTCCAGCTCTTCGTAAAACCCCACCTTCAACCCCAAGAAGAGGAAAAATATGGCCTGGTCTACGAAAGTCTGTGGGTTTAGAGTCCGGGTTGGTAAGTTCTCGAATCGTATTGGCTCTATCTGCCGCGGAAATACCGGTAGTTGTTAATCGTTTATGATCAATTGATATAGTAAAATTAGCTTCGTCTGGGTCTGCGCCCTCAACCACCATGTGGTTAAGATTAAAGCGCTTTGCTACTTCTTTATTCACAGGAGCACAGACTAATCCGCGTCCATGGGTGACCATAAAATTAATGGCTTCGGTGGTGACCATCTCACCTGCCATCAAAAAATCTCCCTCATTTTCACGATCCTCATCATCTACAACGATGATCATCTTACCATCCCGTATATCCCGTATAGCTTCGGGTATGGTGTTAAAGTGGATTTCTTGCATGGTTTATGAGCGCTCTACTCGTGAATGATGATTATACTAGTATAAAACTAAGCCCAAATAGAATTAGTTCGAAAAGGACATCTGGTTACTTTGATTTATTCGGATTCACATCGCTAATGGCAGATTTGAGAAAACGTATTTTCACATTACTTCCTACCTCGACCAGTACACTATCTTCATCTATGGTGTGTAGCACTCCAATAATTCCAGAAGAGGTGACAATTTTGTCGCCTTTTTTCATGTTTTCCACTTTTTCTTTGATTTCTTTTTGGGCTTTGCTTTGTGGGCGAATAATGAAGAAATAGAACACTAAAAATATGGCACCAAGAAAGACCAGGTTAATAATGCCAGCGTTTGGATCTTGAGGGTTTCCGGCCATCAAAAAGAATGTGGAACTAATCATAAACTAAATTACTAATGGTTAATTTTACTCAAAGATAGGGAAGCCTGAATCGCGGTACAAATTAGGAGTGTGAGAATGCAGGGTATATTTTCTTCATGGTAAAAAAAATCTTTGTCCGTAGTGTGAAAGGTCTTATATTTGATGCCCTGATATAAATCGGGCGATTAGCTCAGTTGGTCAGAGCACCTCGTTTACACCGAGGGGGTCGGGGGTTCGAGTCCCTCATCGCCCACATTTAAAGCCTTTCCGTTAATTGCGGGGAGGCTTTTTTTATGTCTTTAGGTTTGGGAAATGAAATTTCTGAGAGGTATGTACAAAACAACCATCTTCCTTTAGTATCGCGGATTTAGTATTTAAAAGAAGAAATTGTGCTAAGATTAGGAAGAACAGTTGACCGCATATTGAGTTTTTATTCTGGAATAGTCATAGAATAAGAAACACACACCAGAATTACATTTACATGCAGGGAAATCAATGTTTAAAGTGCATTCTTCAGCGCGGCACTAGTATTATTGTTAAAACGTAGAACAATGGTTTTCCCAAATGCTTGTATAGGTAAGGATACATAGTCTGCTGAAACTCCGTCCCAAATTTCTAATTCATTATCTGTAAACAAATCTAGAAAGATCAGCTACAAAAACTCTTCTAGTTCCATTCTCAACACCATTAAAGGCAATATGAGTATGTGTATTTGTATCCCAAACAGGGTGGGGATCTACCCTCATTTCTCGGGCTTCATTTGGATTATTTTCAAAATATTTAGTTACTGATTTAAATCGTATTAATGTATGTTTCCAGTGACGCTCCATATCCACTAACCAAATAGGTGCTGTTGTATCAAAGAAAGCATAATCTTTATGTGGGTAGGCATCGTTTAGTAGTAATTTTCCGTTTGGATGGACTGATATGTGCCCTCTATTTGCAGGAACTTCTGTCATCTTATCAAGGGTACTACCATCATAGCGTGCTTTAACAAAACGCTCTCCTGTACCATCGATATTCAAATTCATTATGAGATCATTCCCATCGGGATGCCAGTTGGGGTGATTACCTCCCTTATCAGCCCACTCGCTCGTAGGGATTGCTAAATGAATATCTTCTCCATGTTCGTTCATGGTTATGAGCATAGGTTTTGCCCGATCACCATTGTGCGGTACAAATCGTAGCACTAGCATGATGCGATTGCTTTGCCAATTCCACATAGTATGAAACCCATAAAAATCACCAGGGCCATATCGGTGAATATCAATCGTAGGTGAGCATTCATCGACTATTTTTTTATAGGAAGCTATCATTCTTGTCTGACCTGTTTGGGTGTTAGTAACAAATACTCCATCGGTTTCAGATGCCCCCTGATTAAATGTAATCTGATCTTTTGGAACAATTACCCCATAGCCCGCCTGTGTATAACCAATATTTTTTAAGTCAGTTGAAACTAGCCATTTTCCATTGGGTGATACATCATAAACAGCTCCGTCTAAGATTTTTTTTTCACCAGTCAAAGGATTTAATTTGATAGCATATGGAGTCCAAGTTGAGGTGTTTACATCATTGAAATATAATTCTTCATCAGTTAATCCCCATTGAACCTGGGCACCAAGTTGAGAGTCCCATCCTTTTGTTTGAGCAATGATTGTTTGGTTACCACTGAATAAATCAACAAGTACAATTTCAGCAATTTCACCTGGCTTTGGGGCGCGATCTTCACGCAGAAGCCTTGTTAGCCCTAAATATCTTCCACTTGGACTAAAAGGAGAAGATAAATGGAAGCGGTGGATACATCGATCAATATCTGGTGTAACATTCCATACGGGAACCATCGGGGCAAAGTCTTTGTACCTTGGGAACCATTTATCTAGATTATATTGAGCAGAGTCAGAAGGTAGTTTAGTGAGCTTATTAGTTTTCGGAATCACCTGTGCTAAGCCAATTGTGCTTAACCCTAATAGCCCTGTCTGAATAAATTGTTTTCTTGTCCACATGGTAATAAATAGATTACATAACCGGTAACTATAGAATGTAATAAACTAATCCAATTTCTACCACTTATCTTATGGGCATTAGTGTAAAGTATCTATCTATCTATCTATCTATCTATCTATCTATCTATCTATAAATAACTTAGTGTAGATACCTCAACTTAGATGTGCCGTTATTCGTGTCTTGAGTCTTATTCAGGTACAATCATTGAACATGATGTACATACACCTGAGTTACATTGATGTCCAATCGTTATTGGGGGACATATGGCACAGGGCTTATGTGTAATTGCTTGGTATTCACATCCCTCATTTCCAGAATCACAATTACAAGTAGGTAAGGTGCTCAATTCTGAATATGCATTCTTCAGCGCGTCACTATTATTATTGTTAAAACGTAGAACAATGGTTTTCCCAAATGCTTGTATAGGTAAGGATACATAGTCTGCTGAAACTCCGTCCCAAATTTCTAATTCATTTTTTGCTAAAAATTCATTCATTTTCATTTTTAAATCTTGTATGCTAAACAACCAATCAGCATTGTATTTTGCACCACATGAAATAGGTTTATTTGAAGTCTCGATGATGGATATATCAAGGTTCATATTGATAATTCCTATATATTCTTTTATAGAAGAATCTGCCTTATTTTTTTCTGGTTCAATCCATTTTCCTGTACATGCAGATGTGCAAGCAGAACAACCTATTTGATCCGGTTGGCTATCTCCCCCAGGGAATAATACAACATTACATCCCGAACCGGTACATGTGCATTGATACCTCATTTCCCCACTTGAGAGGGCATAATCCTCGTCATTCTTAGTCACCACATAATATCCATCTGGAAGTGAAAAAAAGACTTCATTTGGATTATGGTAGGTCGCTTCTGTACCCTCCGGAATATCTAATTCGGCAAGCTGAACATTACTGAGTTTGGTAGGTAGTTTTTGTTGTACAAAACGTTCAGCATCTCCTTCACATTCTGCACAAACATTTGAATTTTTATTGCAGTTAATTAATAAAAATAGTACTACGACTAGTATATAAGAAGGAACCCATTTATTTTTTATTAACATGATACCAATGTTATAATATAATTTATTTATGACTATACATAAAAAACATCAAAAAAACAACCCTCAGTAGAAATTTTCTTTGTTGACTTTATAGGGGTATTTGGACATGTTGCGACCATACCAATCAACCAGTAAAATATGTCTGAACCAGAAAGGAGAAAAGTATATGAATTACCGCAACAAACGGACGAACTATATGGTTTTAGGATGCATTCTGACCGGCTTATTGAGTCAGGCATGTGGTAGTGCCGTAGAAAATGAGTTAGGTCGGTTGCGTGTGCAAGGGCAAGAGATTGTTAATGATCAGGGACCGTTTCTAATCAAAAGTATTGGAACGGGAAACTGGATGATTCAGGAGGGATACATGATGCAATCTACCGATGCCGGGATTGGAACCCACACCCAGTTTCGTACTAAGTTAGAGCAGGAAATTGGGGAGGAGCGAACGGCGGAGTTTTATCAAGACTGGCTAGACAATCATATGACTAAGGCCGATCTTGATAGCATGAAAGCGTGGGGTTTTAATGCCATACGGCCGGCATTGCACTATAAATGGTTTACGCTCCCTATTCAAGATGAGCCTGCGCCTGGGCAGCACACTTGGGTGGATGCGGGCTTTGAAAAATTAGATGAACTCATGGGGTGGGCCGCCGCCAACCAAATGTACGTGATGTTTGATATGCATGGGGCACCTGGAGGACAAGGTAAAAATTCTAATATCAACGACTATGATGAAACCCTCCCAAGTTTATTCGAGGATGAGGCGAATAAGGATAAATTGGAGGCCCTTTGGATAAAATTGGCTCAGCGCTATAAGGATAATCCTTGGTTTGGGGGCTATGATTTGATCAATGAACCTAATTGGAGACTGGGGGATTCAGGGAATGAAAATGGCTGCGGAACAGAGAATAATGATGAACTCTGGGATGTGCATTTACGCTTAACCAAATCTATCCGGCAGATTGACCCAAACAATATTATCTACCTATCAGGGAACTGTTGGGGTAACAATTATAACAGTTTTGAGGCCCACCCACTTAGTAGTTATGATGATAACACCGTGATAACCTTCCATAAATACTGGAACCATAATGATCAAGAATCTATTCAATGGGCCGTTGATATGCGCGAGCAGTATAACCGTCCTTTGTGGATGAGTGAGTCGGGTGAAAATTCAAATCAATGGTTTGCAGATGCTATTCACCTATTCGAATCCAATAATATAGGATGGTCTTGGTGGCCGGTGAAGAAAAGTCGAACCAATAATATCTTTAAAGTGACCACCCCTGAGTCCTATTATCAACTCCTGCAAGCATGGGAGAATGGAGAATCATTATCGGCAGAGCAAGCCTACCACGCGGTGATGGAGTATTCCAAAGCTCATCGTCACGAAAACACAACCGTTGCACCCGATGTGATTTATGCGCTACTCAACAACGAAGATCCAACGGCTACAAAAGCCTTTCGGCACCATGGTGTGGATCAATGGATATCCTTTGTGGACTATGACTTGGGTAGAGATGGCTACGCTTATGAGGATCGATTGTCCCAAAACATTCATGATGAGCAGGGGCAGTGGAAAGTATGGAATGAGGGACGGAAGTATCGAAACGATGGAGTAGATATCGGGGGTTCGGTTGGGGGGTATTTTGTGAGCTGGACAGAGCCTGGAGAGTGGCTACAGTACACTATTCAAGTGCCAGTAGCAGGCGAATTTAAACTCGAACTTGAGACGAAAGGAGTGGCAAGCAGGTTGAAAATGGAAATTAATGACGAAATAAAGGATGATGATATTGCCATAAACACTGGCTCTGAAAATTCGCCCAGCGAGTGGGCAACCACTACCGTAAATGGAATTGAATTATCTACTGGGGAGCATAAAATCCGATTTCATATCCAAAAGGGGGCCCCAGATTTACGAGCCTTTCGATTAGTTAGTGGCCTTGATTAAGCGATTGTTCAAAAGGGACTAGCTTTTCCCATTCTTCTGTAGTCGCCATCGCTTTTTGATACTCCATAAGCATTTGCCAGTGACCATTTGAACGAGTGAGTAAAGCCTCAAAATGAATATAGACCATCTGAGATTGTTGACCCGAGTTTTGCCATTCGTAGTGGAAAATACCCGTAAAGTGAGCGGTTGAATCCCCTACTGATTGATCTGAAAAGCGAAACGTTACAGAGGCGCTCATCTTACCAGATTTGGTATCCATAAAACCAGCTTCCCATCCATCAAGCGCACGTTGTATGGGTACGCTAGTTTTGTTCATTCCATTAACCAAGATTGCTTCTGGATGAAAAGAGTTGACGTAGGCTTTAAAATCACCTTCAGCTACTTGGCGTTCAGCCTCAAGCCAAAAGTTATTTAGATCGGCTGTAGTAGGGTTCTGAGCCCAAAGATTACCAATCCCCAGAAATAGTACGAGTAATATTCTTAGCATTTTCTTTTCAAAATACTAAGTAGTACATAAAAAGCGTCATCAAATATTATTATGCTCTAAACTTATAAACTAAGGTAATTCCTGTGAGTCGTTAATCATTGATCCGCACAATTCAGATCCGCATAATTCAGATCCGCATAACAGAGTAACTTGCGGTGAAATTTTTTAACCCTCATGTATCTTTTCTTTTTGGTATTTGCCAATAATACCTTTCATAAGCAAAAGAAAACCGCTTACAAACGACATCCTTTAAATGAATTTGATAATGACTCCCGAATACATACTACCAATTAATAACCGTAACTTATAAGGCTGTAACTCCAATTCATATGATAGAATGCAAAAGCTTATAAACCTTTTTGAAGGGACTCGAGATATCAATTATAAAACCGAGGTATTATCGGGTATAACGGTGGCCATGGCTTTAATACCAGAAGCAGTAGCTTTTGCGCTCATTGCGGGCTTATCTCCTCTAACTGGATTGTATGCGGCATTTATGATGGGTTTGGTTACATCTATTTTAGGCGGCCGCCCAGGTATGATATCCGGGGCAACCGGTGCGGTAGCCGTTGTATTGGTAGCCCTTGCACTGCAGTATGGCGTTGAGTATGTGTTTGCAGCGGTCATATTGGCAGGGGTACTACAAGTAATAACGGGTGCACTAAGGATGGGTAAGCTCATGCGACTAGTCCCTCATCCCGTAATTTTTGGATTCGTCAATGGCTTAGCCATCATTATTTTCATGTCTCAGTTGGCGCAATTTAAAGACCCGACAGGCGCTTGGTTAACTGGATCTGAAATGTTCATTTTTCTTGGCTTTGTGCTTTTGACTATGCTTATTATCTGGGGACTGCCTAAGATCACCAAGGCTGTACCTGCTTCACTCATGGCCATTCTCAGTGTATTCGGTATCGTAGCCGCTTTTGGTATTGAAACCAGAACAGTAGGAGATATCGCTTCAATCGCAGGTGGTTTCCCTCCCTTTCATATTCCCAGTGTTCCTTTCAGTATAGAAACCTTGGTTATCATCTTTCCCTATGCTGCAATCATGGCGGGGGTAGGACTTATTGAAAGTTTGCTCACCTTAAATATAATTGATGAAATAACCGAAACCAGAGGTCGAGGTAACAAAGAAGCCGCAGCGCAAGGGATTGCGAATATACTTTCAGGTTTGTTTTCTGGAATGGGTGGCTGTGCGATGATTGGGCAAAGCCTAATTAATATATCTGCCGGTGCTAGGGCGCGACTTTCAGGAATTGTCGCCTCGGTCATGTTGCTCGTTTTTATAATGTTTGGAGCGGGATTAATTGAGCAAATGCCCATGGCTGCACTAACAGGCCTCATGATTATGGTATCGGTTGGAACCTTTGAGTGGGCCAGTCTTCGAACATTTAATAGAATGCCCACTTCCGATCTATTTGTTATGGTGGTGGTTACCTTGATAACGGCAATTCTGCATAACTTAGCAGTGGCCGTACTTGTCGGGGTCATTATTGCGGCTTTGGTGTTTGCATGGGACAATGCGAAAAGAATTCGAGCCCGTAAGCATATAGACGAAAATGGGGCCAAACACTATGAGATTTACGGGCCGCTGTTCTTTGGTTCGGTCACGGTTTTTAACGAAAAATTTGATGTACTGAACGACCCTGACGAAGTAATTATCGATTTTAAGGAAAGTAGAGTGGTGGATATGTCCGCCATCGAAGCCTTAAACAAAATTACAGAACGCTATTTGAAGGTAGGCAAAACGGTGCATCTTAAACATTTGAGCCCAGATTGCAGAACCCTTTTAAAAAATGCGGATAAAATCATCGATGTGAATGTGTTGGAAGATCCAACCTATCATCTTGTGGTGGACCGGGTGTAGGATTCAGCCCGGGTTGATGTGGATGGTGGCAGAGGTATAGCCCACCTATTTCGAAACGCATCGACCCGTCCGTCTAGTTCGTCGGAAACGACCATATCAATGACTTTTAGGCCATTTTTAGCCATGTTTGGGAAGGAGTCGTATCCGTCGTTGGGGAAGCCTTGCCGGGTGCGATGGATGTGAAAACTACGCGATAATGGTTGACCAAAAGCAGCTTCAACGGCGTCCGCACCCATCATAAATCCCAATAAGCCGGCCCAGGTAGCGGTTGGGTTGTCTGAATCCCAACCAGCCAAACTACCCACTCGAATCGTCTCTAAGAGATCCCCCTCCCCATAAAAAAGGCTGATAAGACTGGCGGCAAAATTTATTCCACCCGCAAAACAACCATTACAGTAGAGATTCTGCGAGCTCAGGTCATACCCATGTCGCTGCTCAATCTGATAGGCTTCATACACCGAATCACGTGCAGCTTCCCAGCTAATCCCGCTTTGATAAAGCCTCAAAACATAGTCATACATTTTCGCGGGGTACTGTTCATCGCTTAGTGAATCCCGAGCAACAGAAGCCATGAGTTTCAACTTATTTGGGGTCTCTTCATTTGAGGGTAAGACTGCTTGGGCAAACATGGTCACGTAAAAAAGGGCGATTTCTTCGGTTTCCTCACGGGCAACCGTGCGTATGGGTAGGCGTGCAATCTCGCGGGCAATGTCCGGCCGGCCAGGTGCAAACAAGCCAAAAAGTTCGGTGGTAAGCTGTGCATCAATCATCTCGGTATGCTCATTGAGATCAGGACTGCCAGTCTGGGGCGGTTCGTAGCCTTGCACCATTAAATCCAACGCACGTTGATTCGATACCCACAGATAATTTTCTTCTTCAGTTGCGATATGGCTAAGCCAGCCATTTTGTATTTGCTGTGGTGTTAACCTGGCGGTGTTATGCTGAAGCATTAGATACTGGTACATATACTCGATGTCGGTATCGTCATCGGCTCCCCAGTGTTGTCCAGGAGATCGAAGTACAAAATCGATGGTCTCCGATAACGGACTAGGCTGACCCTCGTCCCAAATATTGGGTTCATCGGGCTTGCCCCAGTCTTCGCGAGTATAAAAGGCTCCTGTTTTTATCTCTCCTATATTCCCAATTTTATCCATTTCGGTGACCAATCCAGTCCAATTCCCAATCGAAGTAGCTAACCAAAAGCCTTCTAATGCATTGGAATAGCTGGCACGGTCTATATATAAGGTATCCTGTTGAATGTAGTAACCGCTCCTCTCTACCTTTGAGGTACAGCCTGTGCTCAGTAGTATTACGAACAACACCCATAGGGACCCAAAGAGGATGAAAGATGTTTGTTTATGTAGAAAAGTGTGTGAAATAGACATGTCTTAGAACAGAGCTTATTTAACCAAAAGCATTTTTTTGGTATCGCTAAATTCGGAGGTAACCAGTCGATAAAAATAGACACCGCTAGCAAAATGATCCGCATCCCATTGAATATGATGATAACCAGCTGCATAATGCCCTTCGGCGAGATCCATTATTTTTTGCCCTAAACTGGAGTAGATTTCGATACGGGCAGTGGTGGCCTCTGGTAGGCTAAAGCTAATCCACGTGTTGGGGTTAAACGGGTTTGGATAGTTTTGATTAAGAGAAAAGTCATCAATTGAGTTGCCTTCTTCATATTCAGATGTAGTTTCAACGGAGCCGATAGGATACATATCAAAGTTTTGATTATCAAAATAAGCTATTCGGTTAGGGATAGTTTCCATCACGGTATCATATGTATTCTCTGAGATTCTATCTTCTCTATACTTTACTGCAACGTACAACAAAAAACTTTCTGCAAGATCCTCCCGAGTTGGATAATCACGTGCATAAGTAGATATGTAATCTGGATCTTCTTGCTGGGCCAATATCCATCCTGATTCATCTTTGTGATATGAATCAAGAGAAGTATGAACAGCTTCATGAATTAATGTTTCCTCTAATATCCCATCTTGTAAATAAATATCTGATTGGCCAGTGTGAATCAAAATATTGTTATTTCCACCTCCAAAAGGTTGGGTTCCTTTATGTATCCAAACAGTTTCAACATCAAGTCTTAGCGCAGTTGGCAGCTGACCTATATACCAGGCATATTTTTCTGCTTCAATTTCAGCAAGCTCTACACTTCCAAACTCTGGATTTACCTGTACTTCTGATACCAAATCGTCATCAAATGTTACATCGAATAAGTAGGCTTCAACATTAATCCAATTATTTACTCGTCTATCGAACATTGTTCTATTCGCCTTTCCTACATAAGTGATTTCTGTGAAAGTGGTAGGGTCATTAGAGTTTACAATATCAGATTCTATAAAAATTGTACCGGAATATGGTGGATCTAATTGAGTTTGGACATCAACTGCCTCACTGTTTTGTTGGGCGTTACAAATGAATGGGACAAAGAAAAAAAGCGCTAGAAAAATGAATTGATTCAAATGCATAATTAATAATACTTTATAAGTTCAAAAAATTTATTTTATCAAAATCAGCTTTCTAGTCTGTACAAAACTTCCTGCCTCTAATCTATAAATGTACATTCCTGAAGATAATTGAGAAGCATCAAAAGTAGCTGTGTAACTTCCTGACGACATCCTTTCGTTCACAAGCGTTGCAACATTTCTTCCCAACATATCAAATACCTGTAAGCGAACTTCTGCAGCCTCGGCAAGCTGATAGTTTATGTTTGTTGTTGGGTTAAACGGGTTTGGATAGTTTTGATTAAGTTCGAATTGGATGGGTTTATCAGGGGCATTAGCTTCGCTTGAGGTAGCTAATCCATTGAGTAGGCCAGGACTACCTAATAGATTATTGGAGGCTCTCCATGACTGAGGAAGGGAATTATCCGAGCTTAGATCGATGAGTTCCAGACTGTACCCATCTCCGTCAGCGGCTAATGGCCAAGGGGCAGCATCATCGTACTCAACAGAGTCAATGAGTGAGCCGAAGGCGTCAAATAGACGGACCTGATCGCCACTACCGGCTAGCCCATAATCCATTTGTCCTAGCATTCTAACCGGATGGGTATAGATATTTTTAAACAAGACACTATCTCGTACTATAACGGCATACTCATTTGCCTGTAAGGTAGTGCCGGGCGCGAAACGAAATTCATGGCTGTTATCCTCGTCTTTCACTACCCAGTCAGTTATATCTAAGGAGCTATTTTTCCCATTGTATAGTTCAATCCAATCTTCCGAATCCTGCGAGTTGTTAGCGTTGTACATGATCTCACTAATGACCAAGCCTAGAGTGTCGGTCGAAGGGCTAAAATGTGCGGTTATGTTCATTCCTGCTTCAATGGTAATAGCTGATTCAGAGGAAACGATATCACCCGTCCAACCAGAAAACTCGAAGCCATTCCGAGGGATTGCTCGAACCGGAATATCCACTCCACCAAAATATTCGCCGGTCCATTGAGCTTGCTCTATTGATAGGCGATTTAACTGAATTTGCCCTCTTTGCGGATCATTAATTTGTACGCTGGTGCTCGTGAGTGGCCCAACCTCTAAATGCCCTCCTTGATTGCGAGCTTGGGTATAATACTGCTCTATGTAGGCAGGCCTATCTGATCCAAAGTTTTTTAGGCTGGTCAATTGGTTATACCATTCATTCATAGAGCCACCCCAAGCACCGCTTCGAGTTACATTGGCCATATGACGAGGCATTTCGGTATACATTAGACCTGCCAGAGAGTCGATTACCCCATGCACATGATCAGGTTTGAAAGAGGTATTGATAAAATCGGCCGTTCTATTAACAAAACGTGTTCTGAATTCGGCGCTGTCAAAAAGTTCACGAAGTAATAAGGTGGACCAGGGTGGATTGGGCCAGCCGGGACCGTTGGGTTCTAATGCGAAATCCAGGGTGTTGTGCCAAGATTGCCCTCCATAGGTTAAGTTAAATCCAAAATCAGTATCGTAGAGTATCCAGCGCCACTTACCTGTTTGGCTTCGTTCACGCCACAATTTAGTGTTGTTACCAGGCCAATCGGTGTTGGCATAATAGATTTGAGCGACCACATAATCGATATAATTATCCATATCCATCATCCCTTCCACCTTGGTAAAAAAGCCAGGAAAAAGCAGGTTGCTCCGTTGAACATATTCGATAAGTGCGTCGTACTGTTCGGCCGTCCCATGAGAAGCTGCAAAGTAATTGAGTCCCGAGCCATTGTAGAGTAGGTCAATGTTATCGGAATCAACGCCACTATTACTCTCGACATAATGCTCATTAATTTTTTCGCGAATATTATGTATTCCCCAGTATTCTCCATTTAGGTAAACCACTGCTGGTTGAAAGCCCAAGCCATCTATTTCGGTATTATGAACAAGGGTTTGCATGAGTCCATCTCGCATCATGGCATTGCCTTGCGAAGTAAAATCATTGCCGGCATTTCGTAGGACAATAGACTCGAAACGGCTAATATCTTTATTTTCGAACAACTTGTACTCAATTTCACCAAGCCCATATTCCGAGCGGAAAAAAATAGATAGTGACTTCATGGGGTTCAAGCGACTCCAACCTCCCATTATTTTGGCACCAGCACCGGTTTCGATTTGTTTCACTTTATTTTGATCATACAGCTCAAAGCCAATAGGAATTTCCCAGTCTTGGTTCCAATTGGCGTTATCGTGACCATTTCCACCTGTTCCGTTCGTTCCTACTACATAAATTCCTTCGGTATCACTCCATAAATATTTGGGATCCGTTGAAACAGACACAACGGGTAAGTTGTGTTGTTCGTTAATAAAAAAGGTTTCGGTATGTACTGGGCTGGGCAAAGCGTTCGGCTCTATGGCCCTCAAACGAACAACCGTTGTTTCGTTTATGCTAAGTCCGTCGGAGGGTAATCGTTGGTCACTTTGGGTAGGGGTGGAACCATCAAGGGTGTAGTAGATAGCGGTGGGATTAACCCCAAAAAAGGCTTTGAGTTCTATAGCTTCTGAATAAAAACCACCATAGTGACTTAATTCTGGAAAGGTGAGACGCTTGGTGTAGCCTTGGGTTACGTTGGGGTAGTTAGGCGTGGGAATGTTGAAAATAACCCCATCGGCTTCATTGCTAATTCGCCCAAAAGATTCGTCGACTAATAAGGGTGGAAAGGCTAAGCTATCCACAAACGCTCCCTCGGCGGTAGAAAGATAGACGGTTTCACCAGAGGAACTTAGTTTGAAATTAGTATGAATGTATCCGATGTCCTCTTTTGGTAATTCGACTAGATTGGCAGGGCCAACAGAGGGGGAAGGAGCTTGGGTATAACCCAGGCTTAAAAATGGGCGAAGACTAAGATCCGAGCTCGTGCTATTAAAATTGTGCACTTGTATGGCAAGGATGTTTTCTCCGGTTTTAAGTAAAGATAGATGCTCCGTCATCGAAGCTGACCAGAGTGGATTGCCATAGGGGAGGCGGGGCTCAGTATAATTGTCCGCGGGTGCATTGTAGGGAAGAGGGGCTTCTCCCGTTATATTAGCTCTAGCAATTTCAACGCCGTTTAGATAGGCTACAAAAGCGTCATCATAATCGATATGGAGCATCATATCAATGATGGCGGAGGGATCTGAAATCGTGAATGAACTCCTGGTAAATACAGATAGAGTGCCCGAAGGCACTTCAGTGGCGTCATCGTCATCGCCATAACCCAAACCGAATACCCCTTGGGCCCAGCTAATATCGTTAAAATCAGGTTCTATCCATCGACTAGACGTTAAGGCATTGGGTAGGATGTAACGAACCTCACTACCGTCTTTTATAGTGGTTTCCCATGCTTTAAAGGAGGGTAGACGATTTTTGTCAGAGGCGAATATAACATGATAACCCGAAGGCGGGATGTATACAGGAGGTAGGGCGAATTTTTGCAGGTCTTGATGATCGTCACTTAAAAATAGATTCGACAAATAGAGTGTATCGGTTGTGGGATTATGTAGCTCTATCCAATCGCTAAAGTCCCCATCTTCGTCTTGTAGCACCGAAGAATTACTTGCGCTTAGTTCATTTATACGGAGCTGTGCAAGTCCATCCTTGGCCGTTACAAAGAAGACTAGAAACAGGACCGCTAAGATCATTACTCGACATAGTAAGGCCATCATATCTGTTGTTAATTGGGTGCACTAATCAATCGACATAATGTACATAAAAAAAGCCCCAATCCGAATGGATTGAGGCTTTAGAAAAGACTAAAAGCTAATTAGCAATTATCCAGCTAAGTTCTTTAGCGCTTCCGCAAGGGCAGCCACTTTAGTTGGGTTTGCAGAGTTAGCTGCTTTAGCAGATACGCTTTCCGATAAATCTTCTAGCATACTTGCCTGCTTACGTTCATTCGCCATTTCCGCGCGAGCAATAGATTGGCGAATCTCCATTATCTCAGCGTCGTTCAGTTCTCCGTCACGATCCAGCTGATCTACATATGCTTTGGCTAGGTGAAAGGTGGCTGGCCAATAGATTTTAGGCTGACCTTGAGCGTTAAGGTATTCCCATTGAACCGTGTTCGCTGCAGCAATCTCATTCTCTGTCATGAATGGGCTTGGAGTGAGTTTGAACATATCTAACCCACGAGCAATTTCAGAGTTTACAATAACTCCGTTATACCAGTACACACTCCAGCTTCCGCCCATTGCCATTGATTCACCGGAAACGGGTCCGTAATCATGAAAGGCAATTTCAACTGGGTTAGAAGGGTCGGTGAAATCAAAAATAGAAATACCACCCTGGTACCACGATTGTACCATGATATCACGACCAGGTACAGGGATCAAGGAACCATTATGGGCTACACAGTTTTCATATACTGTTTGCGGAGCTGGGATTTTGTAGTATTCCTTGAATACCATTTTGCCATTCTCTATGGTGAATATGGCGTTTGCTCCCCATTCCATTGGGTCGGTATCACGGCACTTAGGCGCACCACCACCACCCCACTCGTCGGTGAAAATCACGGTGTTACCATCATTGCTGAAGGTCGCCGAATGCCAGTAAGCAAAATTTGAATCGGCTACGGCATCAATACGCACAGGATTCGCAGGATCGCTAATATCTAAAAGCAGTCCGTATCCCTCGCATGCACCACCAGCTAAACCTAATTCGGGGTATAAGGTGATATCATGGCATTGATCAGGGCCTCTTCTTGCCGTAACATCTTCCTCACCACCGCCAAACATCTCATCTATAATGGACTGAATATTAGCGCGAAGTGTGGTTGAATCTTCTGCAGTAGGTGCACCTTCGCCCCCACGCTCTTCCACTACATTTGCTAAAAGTCCTTGAACAAAACGACCAGGAAGTACACGCTCAGTACCGCCGCGTACGTAAGTGAAAGCACCAGCAGCTTTGGCCGCTTCAAGCGCAGCAAGATCAGCAGGAGCTAAACCGTGAGTTGGAGGAGCTTGAAGATCTTCGAATATACGAGGAGAGCTAACAATAGCCGCATCTTCAGGGCTGTCTAAAGGTACTTTGATTACCTCGATTCGGAATAAAGCCGAGTTGGCATCTTCCTCGGGTTGAAGGTCAGAACAACCTGGTAATTCTTCGTCTGGACGAACTACATACGATCCAGAAACATAGACGTAGATATTTTCATTGTCATTGGGATCTTTTAATACCGAGTGAGTGTGAGAACCACGACAAGTTTGTACGTTAGCAACATACTCAGGATTTTGAATGTCGGTAATGTCAAAAATACGAATCCCACGAAGTCGAACTTCACTGACCGCCTCTCTAACGCCTTCAGTACCACAGTCTATTCTTCCTTCAAGTCCTTCGCCTGACACAAAAAGTAGATTTCCATACACAGAAACATCACTCTGGGAGGCTGGACATTCGTAATCGTTTACAAGGACAGGATTAGCTGGATCGCTGATATCCCAAACGATTACACCATTATAATTTCCTTGAATGGCATAATTACCCTTGAAAGCTAAATCAGAATTGGTTTTACCGATGAACTTTTCTGGAGGAGGAGTTTGCGAAAGAACCTCTAAGTTCCATACGGCTTCTTCTGCATCAAAAAGACCCGCATCTAAGCCAACACGAGGATCGGGAGTAGGTACCACTGCTTCTGCAAGCGGTGCTACTTCTGGTGCATTAACAGGAACCATGGCGGTTTCTTGAGAAGAGCTACAACTCATAAGAGTAGCTACTGCTATAAAAGAAACCCACAGTGCTGAACTAACACGGTTTTTATTCATAAATAGTGTCATTTATTTGTGATTTGTGATTGGTTATTGTTGTTTTTAAACGTTCGTTTTAAATAAAAGTTAAAAAAGTCAGAGTGGAGGATTGTATGTGAGTCTGTTGTGCGGGTTCTTGAACAAGTATAAAAAAGGAGTAACTATTCAGATTAATGGCCAATGATATGATTCTATAATTTGATAAAGTTACCGATCCCTTATTTAGTTACTCAAGCCAACCACTTCCATAAGCATGAGACGCATGCGTTCAATTTCGGTTTTCTGGTCAACATTAATTTCACCTGCAAGCTTGCCAATTTGTATTTCCTGTGCAGCTCCATCGGTTTCAACCAAATCTTTTACCATGATAATGGCTCCGGTATGATGTTGTATCATATAGGTTAAAAAGAGCCGGTCAAATTCCGTTCCTTTTGCTAAGGCTAGTTCTTCGAGTTGTTTTTGGGTTAACATACCAGGCATACTGGAATGATCGTGCATGCCTGAATGATCCATGCCTTCATGGCTCATTTCGGTATCGCCATGATCCATAGTGCCGTGTTTCATACCTTCGTGGTTCATAGTGCCGTGTTCCATGCCTTCATGGCTCATTTCGGTATCGCCATGATCCATAGTGCCGTGTTTCATACCTTCGTGGTTCATTTCGCTTCCATGCTCCATTTGATAGTGATCATTATCCATATAGCTACCGTGTTTATTAAAATGCTTAACGGCATGCGCTACTTGAGCCGAATCAAATACCAATGAAGGTTCACTACCTGGCTCAATAATAAGCTCAAGCCCGTCTATGGTAACTTGAGGTACCATTTGGTTTCGGTCGTGCAACCAACGTTGCATGATACCGATTTCATCTTTTTGGGCATTTATAATTCGTTTGGTCAACGTGACAACAGAAGGGCTTGCGTTGTTTACACTAGCCATGCTTGACATGATAAGGGCTTGAGCATGATGCCCGATCATACCCGCCATAAAGTCAACATCTGGCTGGGTGAATTGCATTTTAGCACTATCCTGGCGAGCCCAAAATAGTTCACTAAGATCAGTTCTACCCACTCTTTTGTCCACTAATGTAGAGGTGTTTTCCTCAGATTCAGTCAATGAAGGCGCAGAATTTAGATTGTTATTCTGCATGGTGTTTGTGGTAGAGCAAGCCGTAATACCGATCGAAAACAGTATTACAACAGGAAGGATATGAATTCGCATAAGAGTTCGCTTTTAGATACAGGAATTTATTGTAACAGTAAAACACTGTCATTTATCTAGAGTATGAATCTATAAATATAAATGATGTAGGTGAAAAAGCCTTGTAAAAATATTCTAAGTCCATAAATCGTCATAAATAGCTTTCGACAAAATCAGCTAATAGTTTCCTTTAATAGGATGGGATTCACCCGTACTTGTACAGATTGGTGAAAAAAACAGGAATCAAAATTAAAAATATGGAATACTTTTGCTAGAAATTTATAAGAACTAATCTATAAATAGTGTGTGCTATCATTATAAACCTAATAGGTAAACTTTTTGATAAATAATAAAATTTAAATATATTAATACATCAGTTATTTATAATGTATTACTATAATATCACCAATAAAATGGAAATAAAATTCGTAAAACGATCAGTTGTAAAATCCTCTAAAAAACGTTCTTCTAAGTTTAAGCCATTATTAGAAGCTATTGAAAAGTTAAAACCAGGAGGGCAGGCAGCGGAAGTACCTTACAGTAACGATAAGTCTGTAAACTCAATGAGAACGGCTGTATATCAATTTTGCCGTCAAAAAGATTACACTGTAAAAAGTCGTAGAGATTCGACCAACAAAAAAATCTATTTTTATAGAGATAAGTAGGTCATAGACCCGTACTCCATTGAAGATATTTATTACGAATATCTTCAATGTTTTTTTCTAAAGTAGTCTCGTTCCACTGGTTTGTTGATATTGAGGGATGTACATGGGCGGTAATGTTACCTGCCTTGGTAATTAGTGACCCTCCTTTGCTTAATTTGGTCGTTCCTTCAAAGTAAACAGGCACGATAGGGTAGCTTAAGTCCAGAGCCATACGAAAGGCACCTTTTTTGAAAGGGCCTATGGGCATTTCATGCTTTCGTGTTCCTTCTGGTGCAATTAAAATGGAGCGGCGATATCGATGCACCCTCGCATAGTTATTTTGGAGGGTTTGAATGGCTTTTTCACGATTCCCTCGTTTAATAAATATCTGCCCAGTTAATCTTCCCAACAGAAAAAAGAACGGGAAATATTGCATTTCCCATTTTGCCACAAAGCGAACTCGTTTAATACCCAGTGCAAGAATAGTTAATATATCTAAGGTACTAGCATGGTTGACTATATATATAGCAGGCGTTTGGACATTGCCTGTTAAGATCGAATCATCTTCTAGTTTCGTTTGGTGATATTCGGTGCGAAAAGTAATACCCAGCGCCCGAAGAACGATTCTTGATAGGAAGGGTGCAACTTTTTCCAAAATCCAGTCAGTCAATTTGCCTAAACTGATCACGACAAGCACACTGACGATGGGAATGAGCAGCGAAAAAAGGCCAATAAAGAGTAGAATACCTAGAATACTTCTAAGGTAATCGATAAAGGATAAATTTTCGGTCATAGGATTTTCAACTAAATGCGACTAATGGCGACTAACAGCAACTAAGGCCGATTAAGGGCGAAAAGCATCTTCTAGGTGTACTAATCTATTGTCTCGAGGATAATACTCAATTAAATCGAACCTCACCTCTCTGTCCCAAAACTTTTTTCCTCTTGCCCACCATTCATAAGCCGAAGCTATCCTATAAAATTGATCCGAATGTAAATGCTCTCTTGGTCTGCCAAATTGATTGCTGCGTCTCATTTTAACTTCAACCACTACTAAAAGTCCCTTCAAGTCAACAATAAGGTCTATTTCATACTTTTTCACCCGTAGATTCTGTTCTAAAATGACCGCACCCAAGTCCTCAAAATAGCGACACACTATCTGCTCTGCCTGACGGCCAAGTTCCGTTGTAGTCATTTTTTTGGCGGTATTCATTAACCCGTATCCAACCCCTTACTTAGTTCAATCCTGAGTATATATTCACTAGGAGTATTTCCATTCCTAGGCCTCACCTAAACCTCACCTAAACCTAGGCCTCACTTAAACCTCATTCGCCCATGCCTAGTTCGCAGCCAGGCTTCCTGCGCTTCTAAGCCTCGCACTTACAAGAGACCTCAAAAAGGAAAGCCTTACTTTTTTTCTTCAGAGGAGGGGGAAAGCAGTTCGCTAAGGCGTTCTTTTGCCTCCACAAAGCGAACCAATTGTTTTAGTAGGTTTAAGTTTTTCTTGGTAATAAATGGAAGCAAGGCATCGGTAAACCGTTCAAACATGACCAAAAAGTCATTATAATTCTGAATACGCTCCTTAAATTCTTGACTTGCAGGATCTAATCCATCGCTCTGCTTTGTATCTCCTTCCAATAAGGAAACGCATTCTTCCAGTCGAGCTCGTATCGGCGCAATTTCTCGCTGTTGGCGCTCGCGAATGATGGTGTTAACAATCTTCCAAACATCAGTTTCTGCTGAAAAATAATCCTTACGATCACCCTTGAACTGCACTTTATGAATGAGTTCCCAATCCAACAATCTTCGTAAATTCATGTTGGCATTGCCCCGGCTAATACCCAGAATAGACATGATTTCATCGGTATGAAGCGCCTCACTTTCGGCGTACAACAATGCGTGAATCTGTGACATCGTTTTATTGATCCCCCAGGAAGACGCCATGTCTCCCCAAAGCTGAACAAACTCATCACGTGCGGCCAGATAAGAAGTAGAATGCTTTGCCATACCTGCTAAGACCTATTCCCTCGGGTTAATGCATACGCCAACGGATTCATTAATCTGAGCTAGATTTGGCGTTAGTATCAGCAGTGGATGATTCACCAGACGTTGCGACGCCTTTATTCTTGTAATCGGTTACATACCAGCCATCGCCTTTGTACACAACTCCACCACCACCTGTTATTACCCGTTTAACAGCTTGTCCGGTGGTAGGGCAGGAGGTTAAGGCGTCAGCACTAATTTTTTGTTGAAAGTCGAAAGTAGTTCCATCTTCCCGTTTATAAGTATAGGTAGGCATAATGCGTAAACAAGTAGAATTAGAGTTGAAGGTCTAGGGTTTGTTCCACTCCATCCCGAATAATGGTGATGGTGGTTTTTTGGCCAACTTCTAGGGTGTTTAAGGCACCCATATAGCCATAAATATCTTCGAGAGGAGTATCGCCTAAGGCAACGATAATGTCCCCACTTTTCAGCCCAGCATTTTGGGCTGGTTGCCCAGGATTAGTTCCGGTAATCCGCATTCCCACTCCTTCAAACCCATAATCAGGTAAAACACCTAAAGTAGGACCGTTTAAGGTCATGCTTTGGCGCTGTTCTCCTGGGGCTTCAACAAAAGGGAGCTCATCTTTGGAAACCGATCCAAGGGTATCGACCATTCTTGCCACATGGTTTACGACCAATTCCTGCCCTTCCACTTCGATGTACGCAAGATCATCAGAAGGGCGATGATAATCTGAATGGGTATCGGTAAAATAGTGGAGTACGGGAATATTTTTGTAATAGAAACTAGTATGATCACTGGCTCCCGTACCATCTTTAACCAGGTTTAAACTCAGGGAATCTTCATTAACGGCCATAGCTAATTCTGACCATTTAGGAGTGGTACCAACTCCGAATATAAGTAGGTTTTTCTCGCTCATTCGCCCAATCATATCCAAATTAATCATGGCTTTGGCTTGAGATAAATCAACGGTTGGTTCTTCAACAAAATGAGCTGAGCCTAGGAGTCCCATTTCTTCTCCGGAAAAAGCCAAAAGGAGGATATTATCCACCGGTGGATGTTCGGAAAAATAATGAGCCAGTTCTAATAAACCCGCAGTACCCGAGGCATTATCGTCCGCGCCATTGTGTATACGTGGGGTATCTCCTCGGTACAGCGATCCAAAAGAGCCATAGCCCAAATGATCATAATGGGCCCCAATAATGACATACTCATTCGTGGTTGAACGGCCTGGAATCCAACCCACCACGTTATTGGCCACTCTACGTTCCCCTTCGGCATCATCGGTGGCGTGAGGATTGGTTAAGCGTGCGGTATTGATCGTGAAGGCCTGCAAAAAAGTACCATCATCACCCTTAGGTTGCACTCCAAACTCCTCAAATTTCTGGATGATGTAGTTCGAGGCCAACGCTTCGAATTCAGTGCCTGACTCACGTCCTTGCAAAGAATCCGAGGCTAAAAACTCAATGTGCGAATAAATATCGCTAGCGCTAATCTCAGGACTAAAAGTATTAGAGCCCGAAGTGCTCCCCGACCTACTAGATGAGTCACTGGGACTGCACTGCAACCAAGTCAGGCTACTTAGTAGAATTACCAAAAAAAAGGAATACGGTTTATGGAACATATAACTATTAGACATATAAAAAAGCATAAATGAACTGTTGGCGAATTACAAAAATACAACAATACTCATCTAAAAAACATTCTACTTGCTACTGGTTAATAAAAGACTGTATTTTTAGGCGCGGTTAGGGGTGTCCAACCGAGTGAGTTCAGTTACACCATGTTAAATGGCATTACGCGGGCTTACAAAATTGGACTGAGATCATACCCTTGAACCTGAACCGGATCATACCGGCGGAGGAAAACCTGTTCACATCTTGACTTGTTAACCTCCTCCTTAATCAACAATTAATGGAGGAATCATGTATTCTATTCTATCAAAAAGAATAATAGATACGGCATCTAAACGCAGTAGAAGCCTTAGAAGATCTATTATTATACTCATCACAATCCTAGCCCCAATATCTACTTGGGCACAAATAAAATCGGCTGGATCGGCGCAAAATGCGGTTGAATTAAGCGGAATCATACTCGATTTAAACCAGGGTGATGCACTCATTGGGGCAAATATTTGGATAAGTCCAAAAGGAGAACCTGAAAAAGTACTTCAAGGATTTAGCTCTGATGCCAACGGGCGATTTCGAGGTATTTGGTCAGAAGCTTTTGCTGAGGGCTACGCTGAACTGGACCTACACTTTAGCTATGTTGGCTATACCTCATTACACTTTCCATTGGAAACAGCTCTTCAGGAAATGGAGAAGGCTAGAGCAGTAGCGGGGGATCAACTTTGGGTCATTCGTTTGCAGGCAGATAATGAACTGGAAGCCTTACTTATTAAGGGTGTTCGGGCAAAAAGCTCCGATCCAGTTAGTCAAACAACCTTATCACCGACGCAACTTGAGCAAAATTATCGCGGACAGCAGCCTATTTTTTTATTGGAAGGCCTTAGTCCTTCGGTGATTTCGTTTAGCGAATCTGGCACCAGAATGGGTAATTATGGGGGTATGCGTCTGAGAGGGATTGCCCAAGAACGCATCAACATAACCTTAAACGGAATCCCCCTAAACGACATGATAGATCATGGTGTATTTTTCTCTAATTTTACGGACTTGGGAGCTAATTTTGAATCGGTACAAATTCAGCGAGGGGTGGGTATTGCACCCAATGGGGTAGCTTCCTACGCCGGAAGTGTGAACTTTGAAACGGTTCGACTCCAGGACAGAGAACGCGGTGGTGAAATGAACGTAGGTGTAGGGGCCTTCAATACCTACCGGCTTTCGGGGAGTGTTTCTTCTGGGCTCATCGATGATCGATGGTCGCTCTATGGAAGTTATAGCTCTTTGCAATCCGATGGATTTCGGGATTACACCGCTACCACCGCCTACTCCTTTTTCTTTTCTGGGGCCTATATTGGTGATCGCCATCTGTTCAAATGGAATGCCTTTGACGCCCGTTCGAAGAATGGTCTTGGTTATTTGGTTGCCACTAAATCTCAAATGGAGGCCGACCCTCGCATCAACCTGTTAGACCCCAATGATAAAGATGATTTTAGGCAGCGAATAGTGCAGTTTCAACACAGTATGACTATTGACCAGAGGAGTTCGCTCCAATCCTCGCTGTATTATGGGGGTGCGGGTGGAGATTTCTTTTATACCTATGATGATGGAAGCGGGAGCCTTGCTCAGATTAATTATCCATTATTCAATGATCATTACGGGTTTATGAGTACCTATTTTTATGAGCAGGAGCAGTGGAGTCTTAGTACGGGCGTGCATGCCTATCGTTTTGACCGAATAAACGAAGAATCGATTACTCCTAATTTTGAGCAGGCCTATTACAATGAACAATCCTACAAAGATGAGCTCAGTTGGTTTGGTCGTGCGCAGTGGCAGGCGGACAAACTTCACGTTCAAGCCGACCTGCAAATTCGAAGTATGCGTTTGACCGTAGAACCTGATTATGATTTTATAGGCAGACCCTCGGAGGGTGATTTACTCTATGATTGGACCTTCATTAACCCTCGGGTTGGAATAACTTATGTACATTCTCCCTCTCTCAGTAGTTATGCTTCTCTAGGGCGAATGGGTCGTGAGCCGACTAAAGTAGATATATTTGGTGGATTTAGCCTTGTCCCGGAGAACTTTGAATCGGCGGAAAACACTAGTTTTGGCCCGGAATTTGTAAACAACTTAGAAGCCGGTCTTCGTTGGAACCGGAGCAAGATGGCCGTATCAGGGAATCTATTTTATATGGATTTTGTGGATGAAATTGCTCCCATTGGTCAGCTGCTCGCTTTTGGTGTTCAAAAACGTGAAAATATAGCCTCAAGTACTCGTTATGGGGCAGAGCTTGAATGGAATACTCTGTTGGTTTCGTCCTTAATGCCTACAGGATCCCCTTCAAGAAGTAGCAGCCTAAGTTGGGAAGGGAGTCTGGCTTGGATGCAGAGTCAGATAGATGCTTTTAGCACACCCGATGGGCAAAGCTATGTAGATCGAGAAGCGATTCTTAGTCCCAATTGGATCATCAATCAGGCGTTGGTGCTGGATGCATTAACCCGATGGGGGATTCGTTTGGAAGGGCGATATGTGAGTGAATCTTTTATGGAGCTTACCAATGACCCAAGCTTCGTGGTACCAGCCTACACCTTGCTAAACGCGCAAATTAGCTGGAAGGGTTCACGGTTCGACCTTCGAATGGATTTCAATAATCTACTCGACGCACAGTACTATTCTACAGGGAGTCCGGTTGATGTCGACTTTAACGGGAGTATGGATGAGCCAGGATTCTTAGCTAATGCGGGGCGAAATCTTATGGTAAGTACCCGTTTTCGCTTTTAATTTTTTGAGCTAAATAAGGAGAAGCTAACTAACAGATCCTGACCAACAAATCCTGACCAACAGAGGCTAACTAACGTCGTTGCGGTATGTGTTACATGCTGTACTCATCGGATAAGTAGCATGGAGCGGTGTTGAAGCTCCGTGCTACCTGTTCCCTGTTCTCCTTGGCCATAAATGGCGGCTCGAAGAAAATATAGGCCACTGGCTAAATCTTCTCCATGGAATGTTTCCGAGTGAAGTCCTGGCCCAAAGTACCTACTGGGCCATTCACGAACCTTTTGCCCCTGTGCGTTGTAGATGCTAAGCTTTACCCAGCTGGCTTTGGTTAGCCGAAATTGGAGTTGAGTGCTTGGGTTAAAGGGATTTGGATAATTGGGGAGTAATTCCAGTGTCGAGGGGGTATCTGAAGATGCTTCGCCGTCTTGCAGTTCACTGTTCACCGCCTGGGCGTTAACTGAGCCTGGGGTTGGATAGCGCAAAAAGCTAAAGGCATTTCCCTGTTCTGCCGAACGCCCATAACTCTGATCCTCACCTAAAGCGGGGAATCGCAGGGTATCTACCGGTACCCAATCTAAAATGTCCTTATAGTATAGACCTACTTCTTCTCCATTTTTACTAAGAGCAAAATTTGTATGCACGCTACCTTCTTCATCGTCATTATCGGTCCAAATAAGCAGGTATCCGCCTGCTTGTAATTGGGTATCGGGCAACGCCCATTTCCCCGGATTGCTTAAATCGTCTGTTAGATAATAACCGCTTAGCTGTACATCCGATGCCCCAGGATTATACAGCTCCACCCAGTCTTCAAAAGCACCAGACGGATCCTGTATAGTGGTCTCATTGTCCGCCATTAGCTCATTTATAAGAAGCTTTTGGCTGGGTTGCTGTACAGAAAGGGTTCGGTAGTTTTCCGTATCACGTGGGAAGCGCTTAACGCCCCCATCATTAGAGCGAGCATGCAGGGCATAACGCAGCTCATTCCCGACCCATGGAATGCTTAGGGATAGCTCGGCCCATTGAGGATCAGCGAAAGAGACCTTTTCCTGAGTGGCTGAAAGTTCAGCAGGTCGTTGTAAGACTTTAGTTAATGGAATAAACACCGAATAATTCCCCAGATTCACTTCTAAATTTATTTCTTTTGGATCGTCGTCCATCCATTCCACCGCTATCTCGAACGCTAGACTGTCGCTACTAAATGACTGTACCTGACTCAACTCTTTACGGATAACGGGGAGGATTTGAGTTTCTGAATTCTGGGCTTTGGTATGTTCGAAGCGGGTTTGGATGTAGGGTTTTAACCCGTAGGCTACATGCCCGCCTAGCGCTTGATCCAGTGAGAGTAGAAAGCTTTCCGGGGAGAAACCCCAGTCATAGCTTCGGTATACATCGTCCCGAGCGGGCTGCAGCATTAACGAAGCAAAGCGGTCGATTTCGGGGAATAAACTATCGGGTTGAAAGGGCCCTTCAACCAATTCCCGAAGATAAAAATCTAGGCGTTGGCGATACTCTGGAACGCCGATGAGGCGATCGGTGAGTGGTCGCGACTCGGTAGGATGTCCCCAGTTTTCCCATGATCGTCGTCCCCAATCCGGGCCAATAAAATCAATGCCAAAAGTATTATCGTAGTCGTAGGGAATGAATTCAAAACGATTGGAGCTGGGATTTCGGTAGAGGTAGAAATTATTTTTATTATACCAATAATTGTCCCAGTTCCCGGTGACAATATCCACCGCCATCCAACGCAGGGTATTATCTACGTTGAGAATGGCTTCCAATTCTTCGGGTAAGTTGGAGTCTGGGGTATTTTCTAACACAGTAATTAAGGTGGCAAGATCACTATAGTTATCTTCCTCAGTGTTGGTTTTTAATTCATATGTGCGTCGGTCGGTCCAACTGGGGCTGAACTTGTACGCATCGGGATTGGAACCGCGATAGTTCAGGTCGGCAGGATATAAATTCTTGTACAGATTTCCCGCATCACTGCCAAAGTGATGCTGCACGAATTCATCGTCTATATGCTCTACGTTAATGTATAGACCTTTGTACTCCTGGTTAATGTACAATTGAACCGGGTTAGCTGATGGAGCGGGTAGATCCACTTTTCGCAACAAGTCCCAGCTTAGCAAGGCACGCATCATCGTGGGGTCGTTGTGTTCCCCATTGAGATTCATTTTGTCCAAACCCCGGTATTGGCGTCCGGCTTGGTAGGTATTAAAAGAAACTTTGAACGATTTTTTGGCAGAATTACGGGAGGTATTACCACGAAGTCGAAAGCCTATTTGGTCTACCGTATCTATGCGTACTACCTGACTGTCGGTATTTCGGTAGGTGTAGATAAAAGTAGCGGGGAATTCATAGTCACTTAGTTGATTACCATCCTGCAGAATAATGTCCAATGAATCTTGATCAATTACGACGTCTATGCGATCTAAGGACTCACTAGAAAAAGGGAAGCGAGTATCTTGGCTCGGAGCCCACTGGGCGAATAACATAGTGTTACTCACGAGTAAAAACAGTCCAATGCTCCCGGAAAAAATGAAAATAGATTGTTTGAGAGCGTTCATGGGGGACTTTAGTGGACTTAAATGGGACATGTTTGAAGGATATAGGCATAAAAAAAGCAGACCCGTAGGCCTGCTTAAAGATACAAAAAAGGAGAGTCTAACTCCTAGTCACAGAGGGGGTGCAGCTTATTCGATCGTTATGGGAATAGCTGTTAAGGTAGTTCCCCAGTGTAAGTTTAAATGGGCTTTGGTTTCGCTAAGTGTATCAAAATAAATAGCGAACCATTCCATTGGAGCTGCCTCGGTCGTGGTAACAGCCGCTGGTACGCGAATTAGGTCTTCGGCTGCATCATAGGAGGTTCCCCAACTTAGTTTTTTGTTGAGAATAATGGTCCAGTTGTCACCAGGAATGGTGTAAAGGGCATACGTGCCGGCTTCTACCATTTCGCCACCAAGCATAACGTCGGTAGAAAAAGTAATAGCGGCTGATTCGTTCGCGCCCGTTCTCCAAACTTGGCCAGCAGGAGCTAGACTTTCTAAGCTGCGTCCTTTTAGGCCTGGACGCCCGTAGGTAACCTCCACTACAGTAGCGCCAATATTTTGACTAACCGCTGCATTAGGGCTTATACGAACTCCCTCTGCTCGTTCCTGTGCAAAAGCAGCAGTTGAACTAAAAGTAAATAGCACCGCAAGTGCGAATACTGAAAATAAGGATGTAATGATTTTTTTCATGGTATGTATTATGAATAGTTATGAGTTTATGTGTATTGATATGGTCTCTTGACCCTATTATGAATTGTTTTCTTTCAACAAGTGAGCAAATTCTTTTTTGAATTTTTGAACTTTAGGAGCAATTACGAACGAACAGTACCCTGCGGTAGGATTGTTCTCGAAATAGTCCTGATGGTAATTTTCTGCTACAAAATAGTTTGTCAATGGTTCTATGGTAGTTACAATGGGATCGTCCCACAAATCAGTCGCATCAACCGCTTCTTTTGACGCTTCTGCAATGGCTTTTTGTTCATCGTTATGGTAGTAGATAACACTTCGGTATTGCGTGCCCACATCATTTCCTTGCCGGTTCAATGTGGTAGGATTGTGAGTATGCCACAGAACCTGCAACAAATCCTTATAGCTGATCACTTTCGGATCAAAATGAATACGAGCTACTTCTGCGTGTCCGGTGCGTCCTGTGGTTACTTCTTTATAGCTTGGGTTTTCTACATGACCACCAGAATATCCTGATTCTACATGGTGAATGCCTTCTACCAATTCATAAATAGCCTCTACGCACCAAAAGCAACCAGCGCCAAAGGTAGCTAATTCGAGAGAATCGGGTATGGGTTGTGTTGTCATAGAAGTATTTGATTCGTTTAATGAAAAAGTTGATTGTGCCGCTGAAAAGCTTGTATAGGTATCATTGGAAATAATGGTTGAATATCCAATTCCTCCAATACTAACAAGTGCTAGTAAGAACCCTAAAAGATACGTTTTCATGTCCAATTATTTTTTAGATGTTGACATTATGCATCAAACTAATAAAGTAAAAAACATCCTTTAAACGTTCCTTTAGATCCGGTGAAAACGTACATTTTAAGGTGTCTTAGGGAAATGACTGTATGTGACCATTAACCGGCTGAGTTTCAATACCATTACTGAGCAGATTATTTAAGTTGACGGAGTAGTCCTTCCAAAGCAGTTATATGGTCTGTAAAGTCTTTTTTACCTAGAGCTGTGATTATATATCGAGTATTTGGCTTGTTATCGATAAATTGTTTTTTTGTTTGAATGTACTTATGCTTTTGAAGAGTTTTAAGGTGTGTGGCCAAATTTCCGTCGGTGAGTTCAAGCAACTCTTTTAGTGCATTAAAATCTAAGGTCTCATTCACTGATAGTGCCGACATTATCCCAAGACGGATTCGATTTTCAAAAACTTTTTTAATGTTTAGGAGTTGAGACTTCATAGTAAGGGTGCTCTGTAAGCTTAGGCTTGTGAGGAGATTCGTTCGTATCGGAGATAGATATACATACCATATCCAATATGTACGATTCCAAAGCCAAATCCCCAGATAAACACACTATATTGAATCCACAACATTGCTGTAAGCCCCAGAATTACTTCTATAATGCCTAAGTATTTTATGTCTGTGAGCGTGAAGTGGCTTGCGTGCAAAAGTCCCAGCCCATAAAAGATCAAACTTATAGGTGCCGTCATGGCTACCCAGCCTTTCGACCAGAAAAGAAAAAATAACGAGTCCGCCTGTAAGCAGAGGTGTGGCAAAATAACCAAGCATTTTGGTGTAATCATAATTAAAACTATCGGGTTCAAAAGTAAAACTGTTTAGGGTGATTTACGTTGCTATAAGGGCAATTAAATTATATTCATAGCTTCAACGATACATATTGTACAACTTCTGAATGTGTTATTATACTTCGGCAATATACAGGGGTTATAGTTTTTTGAAAATTTCTATAAGATGCTTATGATCTAGTGGCTGGGGAAGCTGGCATGCTTGGGAAGGTACGGGCGTATATAGCGGTACACTGTGCCATAGAAAACATTAAATAACCCATGGCAGATTAGGCTGCCTTTTATTTTAATAGCTATGAAGAAATTTGTTCTTGTATTGATATCGATATTGGGTTGTTCAGGACAAAGCAGCCATGTCCCAATTAAATCATTTGATGGGGTTGAAACAATTGAGGTCTCAGTTGAAAAAATCAGACTTCCTGAGGGTTTTTCGATTTCGAATTATTCATTTCTTCAGGGAAACCTCTCGGGTTTGTATATAACGCCTAATTTTATTGATTCTGGAAATGTGTTATTAAAGTACGACCAATTCAGCAATGTGTGTTGTGCAAAACTAGTAGGTGTACTAAATGAGGGTAAAGGGCCCCTAGAAATGCCAAATGTTAGCCTGAGTGGAAAGAATTATTTAGATGAAAGCCTATTGTTCTTCTCAAGCAGTGCTCAAAAATTTATTGGTATTGATTCTATCGGCAATGCTAAGGAGTTTAAACTTAGGGATAAAAATATATCGCAAATGGGTTTTTCTGTAACTCAAAGTTCAAAATATTTGGCCTATTCGTTACAACCAATGAGAGGGGGGGCAGTTACTAATATTCTAAGGATTATTGATTTAGAAAAAGGTACAATAGTTGGGGGTGTACCTTTAAGAGTCCCAATCGGATACGAGCCTGCTATAAGAAATCAAGTTTTTAGTATGGCATCTGTACCAAATGGATTCGCCGTTTCTTTTGTTGGGGATAGAAAATTCTTCATAGTTGACTATAGTGGAACTATTAAGAATGAGATCATATTAGGTGAAAGCGATCCTATTGGCGACCCTTATAAAATTTCAAGACCTCAACATTCGGCTTCTTCTCGTCCTTACATTTACAAAATGGAATATTTTGATAACCATTTAATTGTATTAATGAGTGAGGGTATTTATATATTAGATGGTGAAAATTACAGCCCTATTAAAGAAATTAAACCCTTTTTTAATGGGGAAGGAGTATCAGGTATCTTAGATTTTACTATTGCTGATTCAACCTTTTTCTATAGAATCGGTCGGGGTGATATCTTTCGATTTCCATACAGTGCAATTAAATAGGTAAAAAAACTATGATGTTAATTCAATTTGGCCCAACTTAAAAGCTAGTATTCTTAAGTATAGGGATTCTAATTTTAGTCGCTATTATTATTTTACTCATTAGTGAGCATTTAAAGAATAAATAATATTTTAATATCTAACTGAAATCCTTATTCATAATCAACCTAAAATATAAGGCCTGCCTTCTCTTTCGAAGCCTACAAAGTTCCGTTTAACTCAGTCTCATTCTTTCGAGAAGAAGTTTTAGCTTTCTTGGTTACTTGGCCACTGGCAGCAACAACTGACTCGATGTTTGCATACACCCTTTCCTCAGTCTCATTATGAAAAATGAGCAGTTTGCAGGGAGAGCCAATGAACGTCTCCAGATCAACGCCTTCATGAAGCTCATTTAAAGTGAACTTCCTACCTCTGAAATGCTCCAAATCTTTCCGACAGGAAGGGCTGTTATAAGAAGGCTCGACCTTCTTTAGCCTGAAATCGTATATAGGGCAGCCTAAAATATTGAATAAAAATAATCTGAGATCCCGATTCCGAGTCTATTTCGGTTTTAGCCCAGTGTCGAATTTAACCTAGGGTATGGAGAGCTGGTCAGGATGCTGGGGGCGGGTTATGGAACCTTATTATAGAAAATTGAAATTAACCCAAAAAGAAAACCCCGGCTTATCGCCGAGACTTATTGAATTACATCTCCATTTCTTTCCAAAACTTATAGAGATCTATAACTTTCCATAGGTCTCTCTTAGTCATGTTATCATCCCACAAAATGACGGTCATAAAGGAATGCACATCGTTTACATCCTTGTACTTCTTATCGTTTTCAAGCCATGACTTGAGGTTAAAGTGATGTGTCCAGTTGCAATCTTCCGTGTTTTTTATCCATTGTATGAAGTCTGTTTCTAAAAGAAACAGACTTCAATGAAAAAGTGCTCACGAATGGAGTTCCCGATTCGCGTTGCTCATTTCCCTCTGCCGAAGGTATTCGGCATCGGCGGGACAGGCTTCTCCTCCATTCGCTAGGAACTACGGGGCGGCACAAAAAAACCAGCCCTTACAACGCAAAAGCTGGTTTAGTATTAAGTGCTCACGAATGGAGTCGAACCATCACGGCCGTTAAGCCACACGCCCCTCAAGCGTGCGCGTCTACCAATTCCGCCACGTGAGCTTCAAGGGCATCAAATATACTGCTTTATTAGCAGAAACTGCAATGGTACTTCGATAAATGCGAATACTATCTAGAACGCTTAGACTGGATTTCTTTACGCATAGACGCGCGCTGTTCTAAATAACCACGATATTGCTCATTGCTTAATACGTCGAATAGCATGAGCATACGATCTTTTTGAAATTCGTTCATCATTGCTCTATTTGCTTCTCTAAGGTCCTTCTCAAGATTTTCACGTTCGTTTTTCATCGCCTTTTGCATGGCTTCACGAACTTCTCTTGATGGCCTTGCTTCAGGGTTTTCTTGGTGAATTTTTCGCATGGAATCTCTCCGAAGATTCATTTCTTCCCGCTTGACTTGCGCCTCTTTTTCAATTTCTAGACGGGCCTCGGAATATTTTCCAACTAAAGCATCTTGTTGAGAGTGTAACAACTCAATCTGTTCATCACTTAGCTTAAGCCGTTCGGCCATGAGCTCTGTTTCAAGCTCCATAAATTTTTCTAGTCTTGGTAAGCTCGAATCATCCTGTCTATTTCCTTGATGGTTTTGCGTCCCTCGTCGATTTTGGATAGATCGCTCTGACTGCTCACCACGTTCACCACGCTTGTGAACCATTTCTTCAGTTTCATGTTGGTAGGTACGCGAATTTTCTTCCTGGGCAAACAAAGCTGTGCTACTCACTAGAAATAAACCAAAAAGGCCTATGAAAAAGCTTGAGCGAAAGGAAATATAAGATGGGAAAGTGGGTTGTTTATACATGGTCTTTCAATTAATTAAGGGTTATGCTCTGAAAACGGCAAGAGCATTGCCATGGTATTATTACACATGTAAAAGCTTCTACCCCTAATAAATTCTACCCTAATAAATTCCCCAAAAGACAAAAATCAAAAAAAGAGGCAACAACCTATCCGTCTATTTCTTCCAACTGCCGTTGGGCATACTCATTATCGGGATCGATTTTAATTGCCTGCTCATAATACGTGCGAGCTTTATCATTTTGCCCACCCTTCATAATCATATCTCCCATCAGTATCCAATTTTCCGCATCTCTTGGCTCGGCTTTTATCCGCCCAATCAAATAATTAACGGCATCTGCTCCACGGTCGGTCATTAACATAATCATCACTTTGTTCCGGTGAGCTGCTGCAAGATCACTAGACTCTATGGCCGAATCAAAATCTGCTTCCGCTTTCTCCAAATCTTCCTTCATCATGTGGATATGACCCCTCAGATTCAAATAAACCCCGTTATTATCGGATCGGTCAATGGCTTTTTCAATGCACGAAAAACTAACATCCATCTGATTTAGCTGTTGCATAATCAGCGCCTCAAGATAGTACCCTTCCGGGGTATCGGGCGCTTCTTTTTGGACCTCCCTGGCAATATCTAAGCTATAGTCAATGTCTTTTTCTTGGAGGAGTTCAAAGCCGCGGCTTAGTTTTTCTTCAGTATTCATGGCAATGCTTTTTAGGTCGTTGTACGATTAGTTTTTTTCACTGGTTCCTGTGGACGCCCCCGTGGCAGCATCCTTATCCTTAGCAGCGGGTTCTGATTCACTTAAATCCTCGAATTCTGCATCTTGAATGGCAGAAAAATCTTTTTTTTGCGCACCACCACCACGCCCTTGGCTCCCTGAAAACGGATGATCACCAAAGGGTTGTTGATTTTGGGCGTTTTTTACGGCTTTGCGAAAAATAGCTAGGGGTAAAAAAATTCTTCCCACAAATCGAAAGAAAACCCAAAGTAAAAATAAAAAAAGTAGCAGCTTAAAGGTCATAAATGGCTAAAAATCTAAATTTTATGATAGATGTATGTGCATATTATCTATAATAGGGCGCTCAAACAACTGCTCCTCAATATACAAAAGATGTTCGGGGTTTTGAACAAAATCTACCTCGCTTACATTAATAAACACCACTGGGCTTCTACGGTAATGATAAAAAAAGTGATTGTAGGCCTCGTTTAGATCCCGAAGATAATCAGAGCTAATGTGTTGTTCATATTCTCGTCCTCGTTGGTTAATGTTGTGCAATAACCGATCGACAGAGGCCTGTAGAAATACGACCAAATCAGGTTGAGCTGCGATTCCCGTCATGATGGAGAAAATAGAATCATAAAGAGCCAATTCGTCAGCATCTAGATTTAAGCGCGCAAAGATTCGGTCTTTTTCAAAAATATAGTCGGATACCGTCATCGTATGAAAAAGATCCTGGCTCATCATGTTTTGTTGCTGGCGAAAACGGCTGGCCAAAAAAGCCAGTTGTGTTTGAAAAGCATACCGTTCCCGATCCTCGTAAAACTTAGGTAAAAAGGGATTTTCTTCGAATTCTTCGAGCACCAGCCGTGCCTCTCGGCGTTCGGCCAACATCTGTGCCAGTGTGGTTTTACCCGCGCCTATGACCCCTTCTATTGCGATAAATCGTGGTTCTACCTGCATGACCTAAACTAACATTATTCCCATTGCCATGCACCTACTTCAATCCTCATTTCTGGAGCTTTCTTAATTAGTTCAGAAATAGCTTTTTTCGTCACTGGATCATACCATTCTGGAGCCAAATCGTGAAGAGGAAGTAGGACAAATAATCGTTCTGCTGCAGCTGGATGAGGGAGTTGTAAGCGGTCATTGTTCAGAATGAGCCCACCGAAATCTATGATATCCAGATCCAAGGTTCTGGAAGTCCATTTGGGATAGCGAGAGGGGCGGCCTTGTATTCGTTCTTGTTCTTTTAACCGGTTAAGCAGTGCCTCTGGGTTGCTATTCCAGCTTATTCGGATAACCGCATTTAGAAAATCGTTGTCAGAAGGACCAATGGGTTCCGTCTGATAGACTCGGGAAGCTCGTATAGGCGAGCTGCTAATGTCTTGTAGAAATAATCGAGCTTGAACTAAGTGTGAAGTGGAATCACCTTCATTTGACCCAAGAGCTATAAAAACAGATTGTGCAGCATCCTCCGCTCGTGGGTTCACCGATAACGGCGCTTCGTTAAAGCTATCCGGAGTGCTATGCGGGCTATGTGTACTCACTTATGCGTACTCATCATGTTTAATCACTCATGTTTAATCACTCATGTTTAATCACTCATGTTTAATCACTTATGCTTACTCACCGTTTCGGTGCCATTGCATACTTATCTCGGAGTAAGCGGTGGGGACCGTAATAGGCGGGTTAAGTTTTCGAATCACGACCTGAACCGCATCAACCAGAAGGAAGGTGTTCATTAATTGCTCTCCGATGTCCACGCAGAGTTTTTCGATTAAGTGAACGGAAGGGCCAAGCATGACGCTACTGATGATTTGTTCGGCTTTTTCGTAGTCCACGGTTAGATCCAATTGGTCACGGGCGCCGGCCTGGCGTAGTTCTGCGCGGAAGAGTACATCCACCTCAAAGGTATTGCCCTGCTCACGTTCGATGGCATGCACACCGTGAAAAGCATGATAGCGTAAGGCTTTTAGCGTAAGAAGGTCGGTATGCTCCATGAGCCGAGGCGTTGGATTAAACTCTTTGAGGCAGCTGGGCCTAGTTTTTATAGGCTAGCGACTTCGATTCGTTGGTGCAGCTCTTCTAGAATGCGTTTGTGTTTAGGGCTGGTGGTCATTCGTTCTTCTACGGTTGAAATAGCGTGAATTACCGTGGAATGATCCCGTCCCCCAAAGTGTAAGCCAATGGTTTTAAGGCTGGATTTTGTGAAACGCTTAGACAGGTACATAGCTATTTGACGCGCTTCCACAATTTCTTGTTTTCTGGTTTTTTCACGCACTTTATTGGTGTCAATTCCAAAATAATCACAGACATAATTTTGAATGGACTCGATAGAAATCTGAGTGTGTGAATCCTTGACCATATCCTTGAGGACGCGCTTAGCCATGGCTAGATCAATTTCATCGAGGTTTTGCAGAGACGCATGGGCCAACAGCTTGATTATTGCTCCCTCTAGATCCCGGACATTGGATTTGAAATTATGGGCTATGAATTCCAGTATGTCGCCAGGGATTTCAATACCATTGTCGTTTGCTTTACGCTCTAGTATGGCATAGCGTGTTTCGTACTCCGGCATTTGTAGATCCGCACTTAGCCCCCAACTAAATCGAGAAATAAGTCGCTCTTCAATATCGGGAACATCCTTAGGCGCACGGTCACTACTTAAAATAATCTGCTTGCCGTCTTGGTGGAGCGCATTGAAGATGTGAAAGAATTCTTCTTGAGTCTTTTCTTTACCACTAAAAAACTGGATGTCATCTACAATGAGTACATCGATGTTACGGTAAAACATAGAGAATTCGCTGGCACGGTTGTTTCGGATCGCATGCACAAATTCATTGGTAAATGCTTCAGAGGAGATATAGAGAACTGATTTTTCGTCCCCGTATTTATGCTTAATTCGGTTGCCTATACTCTGGACCAAGTGGGTTTTTCCAAGACCAGTAGGCCCATAAATAAAAAATGGATTAAATGAGTTACTTCCAGGGCTATCGGATATAGCCATAGCAGCAGAACGGGCTAAGCGGTTGCAGTCACCTTCAATGTAACGCTCAAATACATACGACCCATTTAAGTTGGAATCTATTTTGGTTTTTCTAATCCCAGGAATGACAAAGGGATTTTCTATTCGGTCGGGGGAATAATCGGGGTAGCTCTGAACATGTTGGTCCTGTACAGGAGGCATGGGTCGCTGAGGTAATCGGACCGATTTGTTGTGCTCATATTGATCTGATTTTTCCATGACAACAGAATATTCAAGCTTACCGTGTTCGCCCATGACTTTGGATAGGGTCGAGCGTAACATAGTATAGTAATGTTCTTCGAGCCACTCATACCAAAACTGACTAGGTACTTGAATAGTTAGGGTGTTTTCTGATAGACTTATAGCGCGTATGGGTTCAAACCAAGATTTATACTTTTGATAGCTAATATTGTCCTTTATAATACTGAGACACTTCTCCCAGGTTACCTCTGCCGATTCCGTTTGCAATGCTTACGACCTCCTACACGTTATATACATCAATAAATCCTTGTTTCATCTACTTCGCGGGCGCTTTTTTTAGAGTTATCCACACATTTGGCTATTTAGCGCGATTTTTTCTTGGATTGAAAATGACGATAATTTAGCTACTTGTCAAACCTAATCGCTTGGTACTTGTAGAAGTTATCCACAGTTTATAATTAGCCCTAAAGCAATATAAAACAGGCTATATACATAGCTACTTGTAGACTTAGTAAGACGGGTAATATTGAGGTAACATTGCCTTAACAAGGTTGTTTTCAAAGTTTTTGGCAGAACTTATTTTTTTTCGAGTACTTTTCAACAAGTTATCCACATTTTTTTGCAAATCATGAAATTATTTTTGAGTCCTTTGTTAGAGAGTAATTTATGGCGCTTAGTGAAGGATATGATTTAGCTAAACTACCTCTTCGATTTGACCTTCTTTATGATTGATTATACAAGCAGGTGACGAACCGTTCTTTACCAGCTAAGTCACGATGAATTTCTGCGCTGAATCCGTAGCCTTTTGAAATATTCTGAACCTCATGGGCATACTTTTCGTGAACTTCAAAGTACACCTGAGAATGGGTTGGATGGAGTAGGCCCTTGGCGTGTTCAACAAGTGCGGAATACATACGATGGGTAGAGCTACAAAATAAAGCTTCCTCTGGCTCGAACTCGCGCACTTCTCGATCTAAGGCTTCCAGTTCCTCTTTGAGTATGTAGGGAGGATTAGAAACTAAAATATCATATGAGTGTGCAAGCTCGGGATGATGGCGCAATAACTCTGGGGCAAATACATTATCCTGAAACCAATGCACCTGTAATCCAAGCTCTTTTCCATTTTGTTGGGCGACTCGCAAGGCGGATTCGGAGAGGTCGGTGGCCCATACTTCCCAGTTGGGGCGTGCTTTTTTGATCGCTAAAGCAATGCAGCCAGAGCCAGTTCCAATATCTATTAATTTTTTTTTGGCATCTTTATCATGCGAGGCTAGAATATATTCAACTAGTTCTTCGGTCTCCGGCCTTGGGATTAAAACCCCAGAAGCCACCGAGAGTTCGATCCCATAAAAATCCACCTTCCCCGTTATGTACTGCAGTGGTTCGTGCTTTCCGCGTCGTTGAACCATGGGGCGTAAGCGCTCTAATTCCTCGGAGTGGAGGGGACGTTCAAAAAGAAGATAAAGGTCTAAGCGTTTCACTTCTAACACATGAGATAACAACCACTCGATGCTAAAACGTGGATTACGAACCTCTTTCTGGTTAAAGTATTCCGTGCCCCAATTCAATAAACCGAGCACCGTCCATGACCTATCTTGCATTATTCGTCGCCGATAGCGTCTGAAACTCGTTCTTCTTGTACAGTTAAGCCGTAGCGCTTTCCAAAATCAAATATGAAATCATTTACTAGGGAATCCATACTTCGCTCTTCGGAGAGTGAGCTACCTCTAAAGCCCATTCGACCGCCGGTTTTTTTTAGGATGATCTTGGTTTGCTTTGGGTTGCTTTCCACAATGCATGTTAGGGTAACACTGGAGTTGATTTGTTTTTCATACTCTTCGTAAACTGCGACATATTGGGTATGCTTGAGTTCATCAAAGCTGCGAGTATGTAAAAACTTAGGCTTGTGCTCTTCAAATAATTTGGAAGCCATTCGGAGTAAGGTTGCCGAAGGGCCATAAATAAGAAAGGTAGTGTGAGAATTCATTCCACTGGGTTTTCTGAAAGACAATAAACGTACGCTGTTTTTTTCAATGGCGTATTTCAATGGCGTAGAATAAACCAATTGTAGCTTAAAATAAAGTAGCCGACGGTTATTGCCTATTTTCCGTTAGAAAATAACATGTTCTGTATTTAAGGCAATAAGAAAATCTATTTTTTTTCGTTTATTCTTTGATCTTTTAAACTATTACCTTGTTAAGAGTGTTTGTTAAGTACGAACAGTTGAGTACAAATAGTTGAGTACAAACAATTGAGTACAAACAAATGAAAGCCGGTCATGCTTTTTTTCGCTACCTGATTACCATCTAACTCTATTTTTTGAAATGCTAGCAGCAAAAATAGTTTACACACGTTTCTCCGCCATCCTTTTTACTGTGCTATGGGTATGTATTGTAGGATTGTTGTTGAGTGTGTTTGCGCCTCAACAATCATTAGCTCAGACCCAGACAAACCAAAATGGACAGGAGTACGTATTTGGTGAGCCTGAATTGGAGGGTATCAATGTTTCTCGCAATTTGTTTGACGAAGGCTATCGTTCAGGATTAGGTTTTCGAATCGGGTTAAATGATTTTGGCCTCCAACTTGGAGCGCAGTATCGACGTTCGTTACGACCCTACACCGAAGCCTTAGTAAGTTTAAGCTTGAGTGGAGTGCGAGACCCAAGTGAACAGACGTACATAGATTACTATTTTGGTAACCGAGTAGTGCCAAGTAAATATAAGCGCGTTTTAAGTGCTCCCTTGACCCTAGGGCTCAAGAAACGATTTTTCCCGAATCAAATCACCGACAATTTTCGGGTGCACAGTTCAGTTAGCTTAGGCGGAGCTATGATGTTTGTGTTGCCTTATTTTGAAGATTACAATGAAAACGGTTTTCGCGAAGCAAATGTAAACGAGTTCTTGGTCTATGAACCAGTGAATGATGTGTTTGAAGGTTGGAATGAGCTCGAAACATCCCTTGCAATGACAGGTGAATGGGTGTTAGGGATTGATTTTGGAGACAACTTTGCACAGCTTCAAAGTTTTCAATTTGGCTACACCTTCTATTACATGCCCAATGGGATACAAATCATGGAGCCTTTTGAACCAGTACGCTCAAACGGAGTTATTGTAGATGTGAATCAAGATCAAATTCCAGATGCTTACGAGCGTTCTAACGATCCCGTGAATTTCTTAGGTTCTGTTCAGATTACTTTTGTGTTTGGTAAGATGTGGGCGCGGGATTAAGCGAGTTCTCAGCCACGATTTGGGTGTACATCAACCAGTAGTAATTCTTTGGAACCAGTCTGCTGGTTGAGCCAGGGAATCGATGATGAGATCGGGTTCATACTCGGCTAACTCTTCTCGCGAGAACTTTCCGGTAGTGACCGCTATGCACTTCATGCGGGCGCTTTTTGCGCAAATTACGTCACGCGGTGTGTCCCCAATGATGAGGAAACGCTGGGGATCGGGTGTGATGGCCAGCGAGTCTTGAATGTGCTCGAGCGCAAGTTGAGGTAGCATGTTTCGGTCGGAGTGAAATTCGCCAAAAGCTCCAAAACTAAACTCTTGATGGATGTTTGCTGCACGCAATTTTGTTACGGCGGCATCTGGATAGTTACCGGTGAGGAGCCCTCTGATGAAGGTGGAGCCCGAAAAGTATTCCAATGCCTCATCCACATAGTCGTGCCGAAGTACATGATGTTCTTGGATCTCCTCAGATAGACGCTCTAGATACAGAGCTTTGAACTCTTGGTACAACTCTTCTTGGTTGTCGTGATGGACTAAAAAGGATGAAATGATATCGAAGTCCGTTCTCCCAGAAAAGGGGTCTTTTTCCATGTCGGGGTAGTCGATATGTAATTCATCGATGATGCTTCGGAGCAAGGGGCGGTTGAACGTACGGTCTACGGTTAGGAGGGTTCCGTCGATATCGAAAAGAATAATCCAAGGGTGAAGGGACATAAATGACTATGTTTTTGCTAAAAATTAGTGATTTTTGAGAGCATGCGCATGGATTTTGAATGCACAGGTGTTAAGGTACGAAAACTATTCGCATTCGCGCTTTATGCTAAGCGTAAATCCTAGTACATTTAGAGATGCACTTATCGAACCAACCAAAGGAGTTATTATGAGTTTTATTGAAGATATTATAGCCCGCCAGATCATTGATTCGCGCGGAAACCCTACTGTAGAGGTGGATGTTATACTGGATACCGGAAATATGGGGCGTGCAGCTGTTCCCTCTGGAGCCTCTACGGGCGAGTTTGAAGCCGTTGAATTGCGCGATGGAGATGCGGATGTGTTTCTTGGAAAGGGAGTAGCGCAAGCGGTAGAAAACGTGAATTCAATTATTGCAGAGGAACTTCAGGGGCTGCCGGTTTTCAACCAAACTGAATTGGATGCCTTACTCATCGAATTAGATGGCACTCCGAATAAAGCTAAGTTAGGTGCGAATGCTATTTTAGGGGTTTCCCTAGCTCTGGCCAAAGCCGCTGCAAATGAAGTGGGTTTACCGCTTTGGAGATACGTAGGTGGGGTAAACGCCAAAGTATTGCCACTGCCTATGATGAATATTATCAACGGAGGCTCGCATGCTGATAACAGCGTTGATTTACAGGAGTTCATGATTATGCCCGCGGGTGCGGAATCTTTTTCGCATGCCTTACAAATGGGCGCAGAAATTTTTCACACGCTAAAGAAAGTACTAGCAGCTAAAGGATATAGCACCGCTGTGGGTGATGAAGGTGGATTTGCTCCGAATCTCAAGTCTAATGAAGAGGCGCTGGAAGTTATCATGGAAGCCATCGAAAAAGCAGGATATGTGCCAAAGGATGATGTGTTAATCGCCTTGGATCCAGCTACCTCAGAGTTTTATAATGCAGAGACTGGCTTGTATGAATTTAGATGGAGTGATGGCTCGAAAAAAGACACCGATGCGATGGTTGAATTTTGGAGCAACTGGGTGGATAAATACCCCATCATTTCTATTGAAGATGGAATGGCTGAAGACGACTGGGATGCATGGAAAAAACTTACCGATGCCATCGGAGATAAAGTTCAACTCGTTGGAGATGATCTATTTGTAACCAATACCGAGCGACTTTCTCGAGGAATTGAAGGCAATATAGCCAACTCTATTTTGATTAAAGTGAACCAGATTGGTACGTTAACCGAAACCTTGGATGCCATCGAAATGGCCCACAAGAATTCCTACACCGCTGTTATATCGCACCGTTCGGGTGAAACCGAAGATGTCACTATTGCAGATTTGTCCGTGGCAACCAATGCAGGGCAGATTAAAACGGGATCGATGTCACGTACCGACCGTATTGCAAAATACAACCAGCTTATCCGAATCGAGGAAGAGCTCGGAGATTCGGCGTTGTTTCTTGGACATGATGCATTTGGACTCTAGGAGTCAAGCATGCGTTTTTTTTCAAGGGTAGTTTTTTTTCTGGGATGTTCGCTGAGTTTAAGTTTGCTAAGTTCAAATTGGCTAAGCTCAAGTTTGCTAAGTCCAAGTTGGCTAAGTTCAAGTTGGCTAAGTTCAAATTCGCTACAGGCTCAGCAGCGTCCGCAGGAATATATCGCACCCAATCTAACGGGTGAAAACCTGCAACAATTCATTCTTCAGGAATACGCAGTAAGCAATCCCCTAGGTTATAACGGCGCCAGAGATCAGATGTATGGCTCCATTGATAATGTGAATGGGCAAATCATCGGGGTGTATACCGGGTATACTATTACCAGTAACAATAGAACCGATGCATTCAATAAAGGCATTAATACCGAGCACGTTTGGCCGCAAGGTTTGTTTGACAGAGATGAACCCATGCGGGGAGACATTCATCATTTATTTCCCACACGAGTAGAAGCAAATTCGGCTCGTTCTAACTATCCATTCGATGAGATACCTGACAATGAGGCCGATAAGTGGTTTTATTTATCGGGCGAATCGAGTGGAATACCCACGGCGAATATTGATTTGCACAGCGAACTGGACAATGGTAGAGCCTTTGAGCCACGGGAAGATTTTAAAGGGAATGTTGCGCGGGCCATCTTTTATTTTTGGTCGGTTTATCAAACCAGAGCGGTGGTAAAAGACGATGTGAGCTTTTTCAATGGGATGAAAGACGTGCTGTACGATTGGCATAAACTGGATCCAGCAGATGAGGCGGAATGGAACCGGAGCTTAGGGGCCGAACAGGCACAGGGAAATAGAAATCCTTTTGTGCATGATTCTACTCTAGTGGAACGGGCTTATTTTGGGGGACAAGCCGTGGCTGCAGAATATACTAGGCAGCAGGACTTTGACCAGGGCCAAAAAGAAATTCGTTTACTGCAGAATTACCCAAATCCCTTTAACCCGAGTACGACTATTTCTTTTGAGCTAAGGAGCCCTGAACACATTCGACTTTCGATTTTTACTATGTTGGGTCAGCGTATTGCGGTGTTAGCAGATGGTCAGCGAGCGGCTGGGTGGCATCGCGTTGCTTTCGATGCGACGCAATTACCTTCGGGCATGTACTATTACAGACTTGAACAACTCTCAGGAGAAGCTTCGTTTACCCGCAGAATGACCTTGATTAAATAATCGGGGTAGCTCATGCGTATTCACGAAATAGAACTATTTCATTTCAGGAATCATACGCATACCAAGGTGACCTGGGCGCCCTACATCAACGTACTTATTGGTCCAAATGGCGCGGGAAAGACCTCCATAGTAGATGCCATTCATTATCTGTGTATGTCTCGAAGTTTTGTCACCAGCTCAGACTCTCACGTGGTGAAGCAAGACACTAAATCATTTTTGCTTCGCGGGCATTTTCAAGGTCAAATACGGGCACAATTTCAGTTGTCGCTAAGCTATTCTAGAGGGGATGGAAAGAAAATTTTCGTGAACGAAGGTCCATTGGACAAGCTCTCCGATCTCATAGGAATGGTTCCTGTGGTGGTATTGAGCCCACAAGATGAGCAGCTAACCAAAGGCGGGCCAGTTGAAAGGCGGGTATTTATTGATGCATTCATTAGCCAGTTATCCCGATCGTACTTGCGAAATTTATTAGAATACCGGCAGGTTCGACGCCAGCGTAATAAATTACTACAAAAGTATGCCGAGGGGGGATCTTTTCGGGTTGATAAGACCCTCATGCAAAGCTATTTAGAGCCTTGGAATGAGCAATTAGTTCGAATCGGGTCAAAAATAATGAATGAACGAGCGAGCGTTATAGAGCAACTAGAGCGTTTTGTGCAGGTCAATTTTACCGAGATATCTGGTTTAGAAATGCAGCCAGGAATGCGCTACGATTCCATGGTGCGTGGATGGGAGAAAAAGGAGCAGGTCACCGTAGACTCAGATCAGGCCAAGGGCAATGCCGAGGCCGACTCCGAGGCCGACTCCCCAACAACATTAACCCGAGTAGAGCGGATCGAGAATTGTTTCAAAGCAGCATTAAACGAGCAATTTGATAAGGAATTGGAGCGAGGGCAAAGCCTAGTCGGGCCTCATAGGGACGAAATTGTGTTTTATTTGGACAAGGTAGAGCTGCGCCGATACGGCTCGCAGGGTCAGCACCGGTTGTTTGCACTTGCCTTAAAATTAGGGCAGTTGGATTATTATACGAAGGAATTAGAGGACGCTCCGCTCTTGGTTCTGGACGATGTGTTTGGCGACTTGGATGGGGAACGAGTGCGAATTCTACTCGAACATTTAAAAGCACATCAAGGCCAGAGCTTTATTACGGCGGCCCATCCGGTGGCGTTTAGTGATTTTGTGGATTTTGGTCATCCGGATCATCTGTGTATCACGATTAAGGATGGAAATGTAGCCGAAACTAACTAAGTTGGGTTCCCATGCGATTAGACAAGCCAAAATCATTATCGGAAGCATTAAAGCAGTTTTTGGACCGCTATCCCCATCAGAAAAAACTGAGGCAGGGAATGGTTTTAGCGAAGTGGGCCGAAGTTGTTGGGCCAAAAATAGCGGAACAAACGCACGATTTGTATTTCCAGGGGAGCATACTGACCTGCGTGGTTTCAAATGCGGTGTGGCGACATGAAATTTATGCGAACAGATTTCATATTGCCAAGCGGCTGAATGATGCGGTGGATCATAAGGTAGTGCAGGAGCTTAAAGTAGTGGCTAAGTAAGGGTATGCCACGCCAGACTCAGCGGTTGGAAATAGGCATAGGCCAAAGTATATTTAAGGAAACTGCATAGCGATGAAAAAAACCTCTCCAAAAAATACCCCAAATACCATTTTTAGCCCCTTCATAAAGGCGATTCGGGCCATTGATACGGCCCTGATTGGGTTGCGGAAAGAGAATGGAGCCTCAAATACCTCGCGGGAGGAAAAAATCACTGTTTTTGTTGTTTCCTATGTGCTTGCCATGACCTTGTGGATGGTGGTTAACTTGAACGGATCGTACAATATCGACGTCGAAGTCCCTTTGTCAGTTGGTTCTGTTCCAGAAGGCATGGCGTTGGTAGATGCTATTCCTGAAACCATAGCCGCCGAAATAAGTGGTGAGGGCTGGAAACTAATCAGCCTGAAAAACAATCCCCCAGCGGTACCGGTAGATATTAGTCCGGGTGAGATTGACGTCTTTAGTCAGGTACGGCAGCGCTTTGCCCCTGAACAAGATGTCTCGGTTTTAAACGTACTACCTACCCGTTTATCCTTGGATCTAGAGCCCATGATGACCAAACAACTGCCGCTTGTTTGGGAGCCTACGTTTAACTATGCCGAACGCTACGACCGAGTTGGGCCAGGTTATTTGGAGCCGGATAGTATTTGGGTGTCTGGGGCGGTGTCTAAAGTGGAAAACTTAGAAGCTTGGATCATTGATTATTCGGTTAAACTCAACAATATTCGCGATAACATTACCCTGCAACTCCCAATCATTTCTTCGGATCCTGCCCTTAGCTTCGATCAGAACTTGGTGAGCTATCATGAAACGGTAACCGAATTTACCGAGGGGGAACTAACCCTGGTGCTGCGGCTCGAAAATGCGCCTAGAAATCAACGGTTTAATTTCTCTCCATCTACGGTCACAGTTCAATATCGCGTGCCTATCGAACAATACAGCGAAGCCGAAAAAGCCAGACCATTTGAAGCATACGTTGACTATGAGGCTATTCGAAATAATACCACCGGAATTGTGACCCCTGAAATCCGACTGGTTGATGCAAACCTTGCCATTGAATTAAAGAGTTTCAGGCCTAGTGTGGTCAGTTTCTTTAGCCTGATTAATGAGTAGATTCGTTGGCGAGAGTCTAATTGATGAGTAGTCGGCGCTAAAGAGAGCTTGTTTCTTCAAAAGGCGCCAACACGTCCTCGATGTCGCGATGACCTGGGAAAAACTCAAGTAAGCGCATCAGAACTTCATCGACCAGTGCGTCCGGACATGATGCTCCGGAGGTAAGAGCAATGTTGAGTGGGTTTCGGGAGCGGTCTAGCCAGTCTGTTGTTTCCAGTATTTCTTTTTGCCACTGGTTAAAGTGCCGAACCTGGCTTTGGTCAATGATTTCTGCGGCATCTCGAACGTGGTAAGTAGGGAACGAATGTTCCAAAATTTCGACCAGGTGCATGGTATTGGAGGAATTATACCCACCCACAACGAAGGCTAAATCGGCTTCTACCTTAGAGAGAGCGAGGGTAGCGGATTGATTTTCGTTAGTCGCGTAACACAGGGTGTCGCTGGTGTCAGCAAAATGTTGCTGAATATCGGACTCGCTAAACAATTGAAGGGTCGCTTTTTTTAGAATATCCATGACCTCTTGCGTCTCGGTTGCCAACATCGTGGTCTGGTTTATAACCCCGAAACGCTGCAGATCTTTTTGAGGATCAAAACCAGGGGTGCATTTATGACCAAAATAATGCTCAAAGTCCTCATTGGGTCGGTTTCCTAGCATGCAATCGGCTAAGATATGGGCTTCTTCAGGGTTTAGTACGACCACTACGTTTGAGTGGGTAGAGCTGTGCGAAAAGGTGGCTCGGGTTTCCTCGTGTTCGTGTTTCCCATGAACTACAAGGGAGTAGTCTTTTTTTCCAAGTTGAGCCCCTCGTTTCCAGACTTTTTCTACAAATGGGCAGGTCGTGTTGAAGGCGTAGGGGTCAATTCCTTTTGCTTTTAGTTGCTCTTCTATTTCTACCGTGGTGCCAAAGGCGGGTACAATAACGATGTCCTCGGAGCTCAAGGAATCGATGGGAATGCGCTCGCTTCCATCGGTGTGTTGAAGAAACTGCATGCCTTTTTTGAGCAAATCTTCGTTGACCGTGGGGTTGTGGATCATTTCGCTAAGCAAGTAAATGTTTTTGTCGGGATGCTCTCGAAGTGCTTTATAGGCAATATCGATGGCGTTTTCTACTCCGTAACAAAAGCCAAAAAATCGGGGGATATAAAACTGTACAGGGCCAAAATCCAACAGGGTAGGAGTGAGATCCTTTTTTGTGGGGTCCAGTATTTTAGTAGCCTCTTTCACTTGGCGAATGACCGGGGAACGATACTGATCGGGGATGTCAAAGCTTTTACGAGCCATTTTTGCAGAAAACTACTTAGAGGTTTTTATTGGAATAGATGGTGTTAGAGAGTAGGTGTTAGCCAGTGAGTGACAATGAACATGTGACAATGAACATGTGACAATGAACATGTGTTAATCAATGAGTGACAATCAATGGTAAGATAAATAAAACTAATGAATAGCTTAGCGAGTTCCATTTTGTAGTCAATATGGAATTGTGTAATTTATTTTTTGTGCTACCTTCTAAGTGATGCTACAATCGTTTAATTAACGTTACATTTTTTGATCTTACGTTCCTAACACCTGTCTCAAAACAAAAGTAGCAACGAAAAGGGCTGAATAGTCAGCTCGTCCATCGGCGCTAAATATGCGGTGCCAAACACTTATCTTCCATTTAAAAAACTGGTGCATCCTATCACAAATTCACTCAACCGCTACTTGAATGGTAGCCTTAGCCACTCATTTTGCGTCTTTTTTAGCCTCTTTTTTTTCTTAACAACACCAAAAAGTATGGCTCAAATCGTTCAAGTTGGCGCTGGAAGTTATACCACCACACTGCCTTCGGGAGCGGTGGGTCCACAGAACTTTACGGGTCAAAATATATCTCCCAAAATTTCCGAGGCCTTTGAAGGCCCTGTTCAGACCAACGATTTTTGGAGCAGCTTGCTCTTTCCATTTTTTGGAAATCAACATTCAGGTAAATTATTTGCTCACCCCTTGGCCATGCAAGCCAAGAACAATGGGTTGGAATTAGGATATACCACCAATCATATTTTTGCAGCTGCCGATCACCTATATCCGTATGCGGCGCAATTAACCGTTGGAGTAGCAGGGCTGAATGCGTCTAAGACCACCACGCTGCGCTACGATGATTGGACGGTTACAGCTGAATGGAAAGATGCGGATCAAAGCTTACATGCCACGCTTGGCCATGGATTACCGTTTGTGTATTTCAAGGTGATAGGCGGCGCTGCGACACTCAATTTTAACCAAACTCCAACGGTGTGGTATAATGAGTCAGGAGTACTCGGATTAACCGTTGATGGGCGGCATTACGGAGTTTTTGCGCCTACCGGATCTTCTTGGGAAACGGGTAGTACCTACCGCTCCAATTTGAATGGTAAGGATTATCTATCGGTCGCTCTGTTGCCAGATAATACACAAGCTACCTTGCAAGAGTTCAAGTCCAGAGCTTATGCCTTTGTGACGAACAGTGTGGTGGAGTGGGACTATGACGAAGCGACAGCTAAGGTGCAATCTACCTACCGCTACGAAACTGTCTTAATGGATTCTGCCGAAGGAAACAGGAATGAAACTATTTCTGCTTTATATCGACACCAGTGGTTGAATATTAATGAAGCCTTAACGGATTATAGTTATGCATCACCCAGAGGGGAAATGAAAGTTTTTGCGGGTAATACATTCACGACTACCCTGACCTTTCAAGGGGTTTTACCCACTCTACCAGATCAAGGTGATTATAACCCCGATGTGCTAAGTGAGTTAGTGGCCGAGGTAGCTACGGAAAATTTGGGGGTTGGACCTACCTACGAAAATGGAAAAGCAATGGCTCGTTTTGCCAATTTGGTACATATTGCGGATCAACAAGGCTTGACGGAAGAACGGGATTATTTTCTTTCGGCGTTGAAAACGCGATTGGAAGATTGGTTTACTGCAGGGGGGTCCCAACAGTATATGTACAACGCCCAGTGGGATGTATTAACGGGCTACCCATCGGGTTTTGGAGCCGATAATCAAATTAATGACCACCACTTCCATACTTCCTATGCCATAGTTAGTGCGGCTACAATAGCTCAGTACGATTCGGCTTGGGCCTCACAAGAGCAGTGGGGAGAAATGGTGAACATGCTTATACGAGACGCGAATAATTGGTCACGGGAAGATGATATGTTTCCATTTTTACGTTCGCATGATATTTATGCCGGTCACTCATGGGCCGCTGGCCACGGAGATTTTGCTGAGGGAAATAATCAGGAGTCGAGTTCAGAGTCTATGAATTTTTCGTCTGCAGTAATTTTGTGGGGAGAAGTGACGGGACAAACAGAAATTCGCGATATGGGAATTTTCCTGTATGCCACAGAGACGACCGCGGTTGAGCAATATTGGTTCGATGTCGACAATGAAGTATTCCCTGATGACTATCCCTATGTTTCAATCGCCATGGTTTGGGGGGCTAAAGGAGTTCATTCTACTTGGTTCGGTGGAGAGCCCGAATTTATTCATGGCATTAATTTACTTCCAGTAACTAGCGCTTCATTGTATCTAGGCCGCCATCCTGATCATATTGTGGCTAACTATAACGAAGTAGTGAAGGAACGTAACGGTGAGCCAGAATTATGGAAGGATATTTTTTGGCAATATCTCGCCCTTGCCGATGCAGATCGTGCACTAAGTCTATATCTAGCAGATCCCACTTATGAGCCTTTTGATGGTGAGTCCAGAGCGCATACGATGCACTGGTTATACAATATGAAAGGAATGGGGAGGGTGGATCTAAGCACCACGGCAGATATCCCAACTTATGCCGTCTTTACTCAGGGACAGGATACTACTTATATAGCATATAATGCTGGAGCAGTGGAGCGAACCGTACATTTTTCTGACGGATACAGCATGAATGTTCCTGCTCGTACTACCCACGCGGAGAGTACCGATCAGAGTAATCCAAATGCTCCTGTGGTGTTAATGACGGCAGATAAAATATCAGGAAAGTCCCCAATGACTGTGTCATTTAAAGCCTCGAATAGCTTCGACCGAAACGAACTTTCATTAAGCTATTTATGGACCTTTGATACCTTAGGAACCTCTACGGCGATTGATACCAATGTGGTGTTCATTGAACCAGGTAGCTATCAGATTTATTTGGATGTTGAAAATACCGATGGACTCATTAGTTCAGACAGTCTTCAAGTGCAGGTACTACCCAATGGGACTCCATACAAAGGAACTCCTGTACAAGTACCTGGGACAATAGAAGCGGAGCATTATGATGTAGGTGGAGAAGGAATTGCGTATCGCGATGTGGATGCAAACAATCAATTTTACCGATCGGGTGAGGGTGTAGATCTAAGTGGTGATGGTGGGCAAGTTCATGTGAACTGGATTGTTGCTGGCGAGTGGATTGAGTATACTTTTGAGGTGAAAGAAGAAGGGACGTACAAGTTCACGCCCTATGTTGCTACGGTACCTGGATTTGGAAATTTCAGGCTATTCATAGATAATGTAGATATTAGTGGGAAAAAGCAGGTCACGGGTACGGGTAGCTTTATCAATTGGAAAACGATTCAAATAGATCCTGTTGCACTTTCTCCAGGTAGACATATCATGCGCTATGAGTTCGATACCGACTATGATTCAGAGGTGAAAAACTGGCTATTTAGTTTAGATAAAACTGTGGTAACCAAAACTTCCAGTATTTCGAACGAAGAGGATGTAGCATTTATCGATGAGTTTTCACTTGCTCAGAACTATCCCAACCCATTTAACCCGAACACACAAATTAATTTTAGCTTGCCCCAAGCGGGCCAAGTACAATTACGCGTGTTTAATATGTTAGGTCAACAGGTTTCGGTCTTGGTTGATGAGCGGCGAAATGCAGGTGCTCACTCCATTCGGTTTAATGCGTCAGACCTAGCAAGTGGGGTCTATGTGTATGAGCTTCGTTTCAATGGATCGGTACTGACCAATAAAATGATTTTGCTAAAGTAAACTGCATAAAAAAAGCCAATGATTTAGTCATTGGCTTTTTAATGTTCGGCGTTTATGTTCGGCGTTAATGTTCGGTCGTTAATGTTCGGTCGTTCTGAATCAGCAATTAATCGAACGAACGAGCAGGTGTTCATCACTCAATCGAGCATACATCATCCAAGATTAATCCAGATCTTCAGGGATGTGATAATCCACCGTTGAGCCTCGGTAATCACCCAGTAGGTGTTCGGCGAAGTAGTACCACATCATCCGCTCAAAATAGGGTTGATACGGGCCAAAGCCGTGACGACGACCAGGTAAAATCATCATATCAAATCGTTTCCCTTCTTTAACCAATGCGTCCACTAATCGGATGGTATTGGCTGGATGAACGTTGTTGTCAATGTTCCCATGCACCAAAAGTAACTTTCCTTGAAGGTTTTTAGCCAGTGCGGCGTTGGTTTCAATGGGACCATCAAAAGTAGTGATGGTTTTTTCTACTTCTACACTATCCTCGCCCATTTCCTTTATCACTTTGGTAGTTTCTTCGACTCCGTTGTGCGTTTCACTCCACCACCGATTGTAGACGTTATTGTCATGATTCCCTGCAGAAGAGACAGCTACATCATAAAAATCTGGATGGGTCAGAAGAGCCGCAGTAGACATAAAGCCCCCACCAGAGTGTCCGTAAATCCCAACTTTTGAACCGTCTACAAAATTGTGCCGCCCGATGAGCTGCTCTAAACCATACCGGTTATCTGCCAATGGGTAATCTCTCAAATCTCCATATCCATAGGTATGATAATAGCGGCTGCGGAGTGGGCTACCTCCGCGATTTCCGAAAGCTACAACGATAAAACCAACTTGGGCGAGTGCTTGGTGACGAGAAGCCCCAAAAGTAATGGGGAAAGGCTCGGTTTGAGGGCCTGGATATACATAAGAAACAATCGGGTATTTCTTATTTGGATCAAAATCAAAGGGTTTCCACATGACCCCATACAGGTCGGTAGCTCCATCAGCTGCTTTTACGGTGAAGGTTTCCGGTACTTCCCAGCCCAATTCGGTGGCGCGATCTATATTGACTTGCTGCAGCTCGAGAATAATCTTTCCAGATCCGTCTCTAAGAACCGAGCGTGTGGGAGTATCAACGGTGGAGATATTGTCCACGAAGTAATTCCCTTCGGTCGATGCATAGATTTGATGGTTCCCAGACTCTGGGCTCAGGTGCTGCAACCGGTTTCCATCGAATCGTACACTATAAAGATGTTGATAGTAAGGATGCTCACCCTCTTCTCGACCAAAGGCCGTAAAAAACATGGTTTGAGCGGCTGTATCTATTTTTACCACATTTCCGGCCACAAAATTTCCTTTCGTTATCTCATTGATCATTTTACCGTTGGCGTCGTACCGATAAAACTGTCCCCAACCTGTTCGCTCACTCCACCATATATATTCCTTACCCTCTTCGATAATAGCCACATCCATGAATCGCCAGTTCCAGTAAGGTTTGCTTTCCTCACCAAAAATAACTTCACTTTCTCCCGTGCTGGTGTTTGCTCGAACTAATTCAACCTTGCTAGCGGCGCGATTCAACCGAGTGAAATACAAATAATCAGAGCTATTGGCACGATAGTCACCTTTAATTAGCCTCCCCGGATCGGCGTCTAGGCTTTGATCTTCCCACATTTCGGTGTCTACAATAGTCCGAGATTGGCTTTCAATATCAAAAACCTCAAGATGTTGGATGCCAATTTCTTCTTCCCCTGGCATGGCATATTTATAAGTCTCGAGCTCGGGTCGCTTCTTTAAATAGTTGATCACCCAAAGCTCTTCTACCTCTCTATAGTCTGTTCGTTGAACATATAATTTTTTTTCGTCGTCAAACCAGCGAACTCGAGCTCTCATTTTTTCGGTACTATCGGTGGAGCCTTGATCCCATTGATACGAAAACCAACGTTCCCCATCTTCGGTTAGTTGGAATACGGTACTGTCCGAGGTATCGGCGCTCATTACAAAAAGATTGTGATTCTGTGCGTATGCAATCCAGGTGCTGTCGGGAGAATAGGTCTGCCAGGGTTCTTGCTTGTCCGCTTGCAGAGAATCACCTTTAACCAAAGTGTTGTTGTCCACATTATAAATAAACTCAACACTATCTACATGAAAGGTGAAACGCTGCTTATCGGTATCATAATCGAAGCCTTTCAGGTCTAAATCAGTCGCGTTGAAAGGGCGCTTAAAGCTTTCAGAAAGCTCTGCGGCCAACCGCTCACGATCAAAAAGAGGGCGCTGACGGCGATCATCGGTATGCACATAATACCATTGTTTGCCTTCGGCTGTTTCATAGGTATACCAAAAATCATCACTGTCTTTTATCCATCGGGGGTACACGCTGGTGGAACCGATAAGCTTATCCATTTTTTGTGTGGTAAATCGTTCGGCTAATTCAAAATTGGCTTTTTGCCCAGTCTGAAAGGTTTGAGCAGTGACCGATACCTGCTGGGCATGGGTAAGTCCTATGGTTGTTGCCCAAATAAAAGCTGTGATTATAAAGAATAGTGCTTTACGGGATGGGTCAATCATACCTAGGTATGTTCGAAAAGTGGTTTGGTAATGCACGTCCCGGATGTAGGTTTGGGTTAGGAGAGTTTTTGTAGCAGAAAATAAGGCGGTGAACATAATAACGTCGGTTAGTTAGAATCAGATAGTTTTAGAGTCAGATAATTCTTAGACAAAAGATGTTAGTCAATTGATGGAATTTGGAATGAATCGATCGATTCGAGAATATAGACTCAAAAACCCATAAAAAAAACCCGATGCGGACTTGGTACCCCGTACAAGCCCGATCGAGTTTATGTACCTACTCAGATTGAGTAGGTAGCGCTGTGTTATCAACAATAGTTAAAGTAAATGAAGACCTACTAAGTAAGCAGGTCTTTAGAATGTTAAAAAAACAATGCTATGAACGGCATGTTAGGAACAGCCTAGGTTCTGTACGGCAATAATTTGAGGGCTTAACGTGCTTTCATTCATATATAATTGTGATTTTATGATACCCACCGATTGCAAGATGTGTTGAATACTACTACTGCTGATTTGAGTAGGAAGTCCCATTAAAGATGAGATGAATGCAGAAGACATCCCCATAGCGTTAGTATGGATGGTTCCAGAAACCTGGCCTTGATCTGCCGCCATACCTAATCCGACTAAATTACTAAGGGCTAATTCTCCATCCATCACTTGAATGTACATAGTGATTCGGGTACCAACCCCAACTTTTTGATGTATCATGCACCCATTTTCTTCGACCTTAGGCACGACAGTAAACTTCGAATAATCAATATAGACGACGTAGTTACCTGGGCCTGCTAAACCAAACGAAACGGTGTTCTGAGCCTCACTATCAGTACCCGCAGCTTCATTGGCTCTTGATACATAATATGAAACGGATTCATTTGGGAGTAATGACAAGTCAAAGACATCACGATGGGTTGCTTTGTTCGTATGACTCGATAAGGTAGAATCAGTGTTTTCTGAAGTATCTGATTCGGTATAGAATTCGTAGCTAATGGGTGAAATAGGGATAAAATCAGTGGCCGATTGAGATAAGCCTTGAATATTGTTCTGACCAAAAACAGAACTAGACAATAGGAGCAGGAATAATGCGGGTATGATTATGGTACGATACATGGGGTGTTAAAGATATAATAAATTATAGTTTATGTGTAAAGAATTATCTGGGGTAGTTTCAAGCAATACTAAAACGTATTGAGCAACATTGTTATCGCACATTGTTATCGATACTAAAATTATTTTTTTAAAAAGTATCTGTAAAAGCATAAAAAATGGACAAATAAACATTTTTTTATTAATGTATTAACAAATTATTTAACTGCTAGTTATGGAGAAAATCATGAAAAACAGAAGTCTTAGTCTAATTGTATGGATGTGTTCGTTACTGTTACTGCCAACGGCACTATTGGCACAGAAAATGAGTCAATATCAAGGTCTCGATGTCGTTGAAAACAGCATTATTGTTGTTAAAGAGCAGACGGCACAAAAAGGGGTTCAGCCTGCACAAATCACCGAAAAAGCCGATCAAATTCGTCGGAATTTTAATATCTCGATTACAAAACAGTACGAGAGTCAAGGCCTTGAGGAATGGACGGTGGATACCGAAGATTATGAAAGGGTGCTCACCCAATTAAATGGGATACCAGGGGTAAAGGCATTTCCAAATTATGTGTTTAAGCGCGACGACCTGGAAGCAACATCCATTCAAAGTGGGTCTTGGGCAAGTAATATCCCCTCTGAGGCCGTTTCAAACCAAACCTCAGTGAAAATTAAAGATGATTTGTTATTAAAAGAGCGTAACGCAATTGTCAGTGGGGCTACTGACGGCTTGGCGACCGTATTTAGCGAAGATTTTGAAAATGCCGCAAGTGTTATAGATAATTGGGATTTTTATGTAACAACTAACACTGGTCCAGATGCGTCATGGATATTTGACAGCTCACTTGGATCTCAAATGATTGCATTAGCAAATACGGGAACCGATAGCACTGAAACAGTTTCAGAAATGTATTCGCCTGTACTCGATTTTTCAGGACTCAGTACGAATTACAGCTATCGACTACGGATGGATTTTTACAATAATGACTCCCCAGACCAAGACAAGGAGCTGTTCATTATTAACCTGAACGATTTTAGTGATGTTAATGCACTTGATTTGTCTACTATCAGTGGTCCAGTATGGCTTGATATTAGTTCTTTTGTAGGGGACACGGTTGTGATTGGTATGTATGTTGAAGGTGCGATTCCAGGTGAAACCATGTCTTTTGCTGTGGATAACATGCTTATTGAGCAATATCCTGTGAACGATGCGTTAGTTGAGCTCCAGTATAGCTTATACAATGACGGCCTTTTTACACCAGGTTATTCGGTCCCTGGAGCGGATATATCTGCATTTGACGCATGGCAAACAACTACGGGTTCCGATGAAGTGGTGGTTGTGGTGTATGACGATGGGGTGGATTTCACTCATCCAGATTTAGCGAATCAGGCTTGGGTAAATCCTGGGGAGGATTTGAATGGAGACGGCATAATTACCCAAGATGAGATGAATGGGATTGATGACGACGGAAATGGTTTTGTCGATGACTTTTGGGGATGGAGTGCCATTTTTGACGATAATACATTCATCAACCCGGGAAGCTTCCATGGTACACATGTGGCTGGGACCATTGGGGCCGAAGGGGGTAATGGCATTGGCGTTACAGGAGTGGCTCAGGATGTCTCGATGATATCGGTCATGATTTTTGATGAGAATGGAAGCACTAATTCGTTGGCAATTATACGTGGATACTATTATATAAGTATTCTTTTGGAACAAGGAGTAGATATTGTGGCGATTAACCAGAGTTGGGGTGGCGGTCGAATATTCGGTGATCGCGGCTCAGAACGCTTTGTTGAGGTGATGACTGACTATGCACTGCACCACGATTCTCATGAAGCACTATGGGTGGTTTCAGCGGGTAACAGTACCTATAACCGAGACGAGCTTCCTTTTTACTCTATACCTAATAATATTCCGTCATCGAATATAATCACTGTTGCCAGCAGCGATGATGCCGACCAATTATCAGGGTTTTCAGATTTCGGTAATTTCACAGTAGATATTACCGCGCCAGGGTCTAATATTGTATCTACCTACCCTGGTGGGTATGCGTACTTATCTGGAACATCTATGGCCTCACCTCACGTCACTGGTGCCATAGCTCTAGCCAAAGCGGCCAACCCAGAGGAAGGTGGGCATGCGATTATGGCTCGAATTTTAGCCAGTGGAGATCTGGTTCCTGCGTTTTCTACCGTGGGTGAGAGTGAGCGACTTAATGCTCATGTTGCAATCGATCCAAATCAAGCGGAAAAAGCTGGGGCGGTTTTATCAAGTCATGACGCCGCCGCTTTTTTTCAGCGTACCTACATCGATGGTCCTGCGGAGCAAACTATTGGTTTTGTGAACAACAGCGATCAGCCGATAACGGTTAATGATGTTACATTTACAGGTGCTGAAGGTGCCTTTGCTCTCAAGTATCCGTTTGAATCCGCAGTGGTAGCTTCGGGAGAATCGTTTGGTGTACCAGTGCAGTTCGATAATGCGATGGTCACAGGAGACTTACAATCCGAAGCAGCATTCGATGTTACCGGTGGTAGTGTGCCTGCGATTACAATGATAGGTCGTGAGCAGGTATTTCCATCCATCGAACTACTTCCTGAGGTTGAGGACTTAGGTATTATTCCAACTGGAAATCTAGCGGAAAGTACCTTTGAAATCGTTAATGATGGTGGTGGTGATCTATTCTTTTCGCTATCTCAGAGTCTCTTTGTTTTTGATCAGGAAATGACTGAGCTGATGAAAAATAAGAGTACGTTTGAACCGGTCCCGCGAGAAACTACCACAAAATCACAAGTAGACAGAGAGGCGCTAAATACGGAATTGGTGTACCGTATTTCTCAAGAAATCGAGGGTAGCAATCGGAAGAACATTCAAATTACCCCGCCAGATAATCTTGAAAACGGTCCTATTTTAGGGTGGTTTGATAACTTAAATGATCCGACAACCGTTGCTCAAGATTGGATTACCTTAGCCTTTGGTGAGGGTGAGGGGGAAGGTGAGACTTTTAAACTCGAAGAAGTACTTGCGCCCGGTGATTATTCATTCTTTGCAGGGGATGTTTCTCAAGGATATCAAAACAATACCATAGCGGTGGCTGTTTCACCTATGTTCAACTTTAGTGACCTAGTTATTGGAGGAGATTCTTATGTGCCCTCCTACATAACCTTCGATTATTTAGCCGATCTGGAAGCAGGTTATGATTTCTTTTATGTAAATGTGATTGCCAACGGGGAGCGTCTTGCTACCTTGGATATTACCGATGAAGGTGAACTTATCAATGATGGGCAGAAAAATACGGCCTATTTAGATTTAATGGAATACGCTGGTTTAGAAGATGTAGAGTTCTGGTTCATTATGGCAACAGATGATTCATTCGTAGATGGAATTGGTGTGTTGGTAGACAATGTAGGAATTGTACTCAACGAAGCACCATTTTTCTATTCAGAGACGGACGGAATAGTGGAAGCGGGTTCCAGCGAACAAGTTACCGTAAGTGTGAATACTGATCTAATTGGCGACGGTGAATATGCATTAGAAACAATGGTATTTAATAATAGCCTTGAATCAATTAGCTTAGGAAATCCTACCCATTATATGTTATTTGAATCAAGTACGGTGAATGTGCACTTCACCGAGCCTTATGTTGATTTGGGTAGTCTGAGTTCGGATACCGAATCCATTGCGTACTCTTTAGAGATAGCCAATGGGGGGTTAGTTGCAGCTGATTACTTAGCGGATAACATTATTTCTCGAAGTGTTGAGGGTAGTAATATGGATATGGACATGGATGTTCCCCCTATGAAACAGTCTATATCTAAAAAGACAAAAGCAAAGGGAGTGCAAGACCGAATTAGAGAGCAGATGCGAGGGCTTAAAGTAAAAGATTTCTCAACGCTGTCAGAGTCAATTCCTTCTAAAGCTAAATCTAATACAGAACTACCTGCCAAGCGCTCTATGATAATGGCAGAACCCTCTTTAGTAGTCCTGTACTATGAGGGATTTGATGCGGGCACTCTACCCGATTCATGGATGACCGCTGACTATAGTTTAGGCCTAGGCCATGAGTGGAATGTACAAAACTACGGATCGGACGAGGCTCCATTTTACGCCTTAACAGTAGGTGACCCAATGGAATATTTCATATCTATGATAATACGGTCACGGGAGGCATATTCACCCATCGACTCTCCGGGATACCCGATAATCGCCTCCCAAATCTGGAATTCGGATACAGTTTCTATTTGGAACCTGATATGATGTTGCATCTATGTATGCGGTAGTTTTGGATGATCAAAATTTCGTTGACAATATCTACTATATTGCAGTTCAGAGGATGCCTCTTATGAACGATGGAGGCTTTCATTATGGAATGCTCAATCTTGATTATTTCAAAGATGAACGAGTCACTTTGTTTACAGTGGTAGAAACAGATGAAGCCGTTTCTTCCGTTTGGGCGCTGGTGGATGACTTCATGATTTATACTACCGAGAAAATGAATTATGTTACCCCAGCTATAGGTACCTTAGATTCTGCAGCTATTGCGAATCTAGACGTCATCATTAATGCGGATTATTTACTACCTGGGGAATATTCTTCGGTTACCTTCCTAGAATACTACAATGATGAACTCATGCTGGCCGGATTTGATGCCCAAGAAACCTATTTCAACTTAGAAAATGACGAGCCTATTGTTCGCGATGATACCCTCATGATGGTATCTGGGGACCGAATATCTATGGCTGATATGACGATGATGGCCTTGCAAAATGATTTCGATAAGCATGGATTATTTATCGAAGACGTAGCAGATCCAGTTTATGGCGATTATCGTTGGTTGTCGGTAGAAGACGAATGGCCCTATTATGTAGCTCCATTAAATTATGATGGAATGGATACTATTGAGTACATGGCTACCGATGGAATAGCTTATGTAACTGGTACTATTCACATTATGATTATGGCTGAACCTGGCTTCAAAACGGGATCTAACCAACAGTTTGTATTCCTTGAAGATAATAGCCTTGATTTGAGCACCATGACCATGGCTGCTGGTATCGGAGGAATGGACAAAGATATGATGGTGTGGGGAACGTCCATGCATGATCAGGTTCAGATTAATCATGAACCAGGAACTCATAGTTTAAGCTTTAGTGCAGCTGAGGATTTCTATGGACAGACAGAGGCGATGCTTTATGCAGGTCACGCGGGTCTGCCCTTAGATTCCATGAAGGTTTCTGTTATCATTACACCAGTGAATGATGCTCCTGTGGCCTCATTTGAGTTCAAACAAGGGGATAACGGAAGCAGTACCTTTAGTTTTACAAACACCTCTAACGACGCAAAAGACCCAGAAGGTGCTATTATAGCCTACCATTGGGATTTTGGAGATGGCACTTCCAGTAACGAGGCTTCCCCTGTACACAATTACACCGAAACAGGTAGTTACTCCATTACTCTTACTGTATCAGATAATGGCGGAGCAGATGCCCAAATTACTCAGCAGGTTACGGTAAATAATGTGGTTTCCTTGGAAGACGAAACGAAGCCAGAAGTATTTGCGCTACTACAAAACTACCCGAATCCTTTTAATCCGAGTACGTCCATTCAATACACCATTGCCGAAACTTCGCCAGTGACCTTGGAGGTATTCAATATGCTAGGACAAAAAGTGGCAGAGTTAGTGAATACAACACAAGCTGCTGGCAAATACTCCGTGCAATTTGATGCAGCTGGTCTGTCATCTGGGGTGTATTTATATCAACTGCGGGCAGGTAACTATTTCGAAACCCGAAAAATGATGCTTATAAAGTAATTCAGGTCAGTCGTACTTTATTGAAGCATTAACTACACAATTATCTCGCAGGTGAGTAGCCTGCGAGATTTTTTTATGTATGATTATATATCAGTAATTGTACGCTTTTTTTACCCTTATCGGTTGATTGCTCACCTACTAATTTAAACCCTAATTTTTTATGCAACTCCGCAGAAGCCACATTAGGTGGATGGCTATTGACCTCACAGCAAATAGGAATGGGGGCATGGGTAGCAAAAATGTGCTCATATAATTTAGTAGCTAATGCTTTTCCCCGAAACTCCTCTGCAATTACAATGCGATCCAGATACAAAAAATTTGTAAACCGATCTTTAAAGTAACGAAAATTGACACTTTCGTAGAGGCTCTCAGGATACATCAACCAGCTAAAACCGGCTGGACTACCGTTGTATTCTATGAGGTAGCGATGCGAACTCATCCCATAAACTTTCGAAAAAGCAGCAAAATCTAAGCTATTTACATGAGGCGTATTGGCCTGATTCCACGCATGTGCCAGAGCCAAATCGGCAGGAGTAAGATTTCGTATCATAATTCGAGTAGGTTGTTTTTATGGGCTACAACTTATAACAAATATGGGTTAAACAGGAGAGTCTAGACTTCGTATCTTTATTTATGACACAAAAAATGACACATATCGTTATTTCAAGATGGGCTATTTTTGTGAGCTTGTTGAGCTTAGTTTACATCATTCCATCGAGTCATGTGTCCGCCCAAAGCCTAAGCGAGGCTCAAAGCCCAAGCGAGGCTCAAAGCCCAAGCGAGGCTCAAAGCCATCATCAATGGTCCTATAATTTGGGGATGTATGAAGTCAATCTCAGGCATTACTCCCAAGAGGGTAGCTTTGCTGCATTTGAAAAAGATTTGGATCGAATTGATTCACTGGGGCCTGGCATTATTTGGTTTATGCCGGTACACCCCATTGGCGAATTCAACCGCCTTGGCAGTTTAGGGAGCCCTTATTCGGTTAAAGATTATTACTCAGTGAATCCCGACTACGGAAGTTTAGAAGAATTTAAGGACCTAGTTTCTGAGATTCAGCGCAGAGATAAATATGTCATTATTGACTGGGTTGCCAATCATACAGCATGGGATAATGTGCTCACCGAAACCAATCCCGAATGGTATGTTACCAATAGTAATGGTGAGTTTATACCACCACCTGGCACGAACTGGTCCGATGTGATTGAATTAGATTTCGACCAACAAGGTCTTAGAGACTATATGATTGAGGCGATGCAATTTTGGGTGGATTCCGTGGGAGTGGATGGATTTAGATTCGATGCGGTCGACTTTGTTCCAGATGATTTTTGGGAGGAGGCCATTCCAGCGTTAAAGCAGACACGGCCCGATCTATTTCTTTTAGCCGAAGGACCGGGAGAACATCTTATGGACCTAGGCTTTGATATGAACTATAGTTGGGATTTTTATGGCTTCGGTGGAGGTATTTTGCCACTCATTACCCAGGGGGTAGCCGATGCCAATAGCTTTAGAACCTTTGTGAATAGGGAGCAAAACAATTATTCCAATGGAAAATACCGTCTTTACTTTGTCTCCAATCACGACGAAAATGCGTGGGAAGGAACTCCATTTCAATTGTTTGGGCCTAGAGCGGTAAATTTTTCAGTGCTTAGCCATGTAATCAACGGAATGCCCTTGGTGTATAATGGAGAAGAGGCGGGGATGAACAAGCAGCTAGCTTTCTTTGATAAGGACCTAATACCTTGGCGAGATTATCCAATGTTCGACAACTACCGCCGGTTGTTTGATCTCAAGCGAAGAAACGCAGCTCTTTGGAATGGATTTGATGAAAATGAAGCCCAGCGAATTAAGACGACTCAGAACTCTCCCATTTATGCCTTTAAACGGGAGAAGGATGGTGATCGTGTAGTAGGGCTATTTAACCTAAGTAACCATGCAGTTAGTTTTCAAGCGACGGATGAGTTTCCGGAGGCTACATATCGGAATGTATTCACTGACGAACTTATTGGGTTATCACAGGATAATGAATTTGATTTAGCCGATTGGGAGTTTTTGGTTTTAGAACAAGTGAGTCAAAATTCAACAGACAATTCCGATGAGGCAGAGTCAATAGACAATCCTTATGCACAAGGTAATCTACAGCTTAACCCAGTTTACCCCAATCCGTTCAACCCCAGTACCACCGTTTCCATGGTATTAGGTACAGCAGCAGAAGTTCGCTTAGAAATTTGGGATTCAATGGGCCGCTTAGTGATTGAGCGCGAGGAAGGAATTAGGTCGGCAGGGCGACATAGCTTTCGAGTGCACGCACAGGATTGGCCAAGTGGGGTGTATTTGTTACGGGTTTGGGCAGGCCAAGAATCAAAAGAGCGGCGAATTACCTTAATGAAATAAATCACTTGCAACCCGGTAGGTATTGCAGTGGGCTTCGAGGATGAGGGCGATATCGGGAGCATAGCCACCTCCCATGGTAGTCATAATAGGTAATTCATGCTGTTTAGCTAATTCGAAGACCAATTGATCTCGGGCTTTACAACCTTCTAGGCTCAACCCCAGTCGGCCCAGCTTGTCCTGTGCTAGCACATCAACCCCGGCGAGGTAAAATATAAAGTCAGGTTTTTCGGTGGTGATGAGTCCGGGCAGATGTTGTTCTAACAATTCGAGATATACTTGGTCGGTGCTGTGGTCGTCGAGTGCAATATCCAAATCCGATGGTGGTTTGTGATAAGGATAATTATTGGCCCCGTGCATACTAAAGGTGAATACCCGTGGTTCTTGGGCAAATATCTGGGCGGTACCGTTACCCTGATGGACATCTAGATCGACAATTAAGATTTTTTGGCATTCGGTATTATGCAGAAGGTGATGGGCGGCTACCGCTTGGTCATTGAGCAGGCAAAATCCTTCGGCTCGATTAGTCGAAGCATGATGCGTTCCTCCTGCAATGTTGAAGGCAGCTGATTCATTTTCAAGAGCCCAAAGGGCACCTTCAACCGTGCCATTTGTAATGCGTAATTCGCGATCAACCAAGCTTCGACTTAGGCTAAATCCACTAGCTCGCTCTTCTTTTTTGCTAAGTTCGAGATTCAGCAGGCGATGTACATAATCTGGGCAATGAATCCCAAGATCATAGCGCAATCCCTCGGAGGGTTCAAAAAAATCGTCTTCAAGGGCTAGGCCCTCTCTGTGCAAACGTTGGGGTAGGAGTTCATATTTTTCCATAGGAAAGCGATGTCCCTCTGGTACTGGGTGCACATAGCAAGGATGCCAAGCAATTTTAATCATGAAGGTATAACCAGTGGATCATCGATCTAAGTTCCTTAGAGTAAAAGGGGGATTGGGGTATTTTATTGAGTTAAAAAGATTAATTATTTAGTCTTTTACTAGCTTTTGCTAAAAAATTCTTCATTTTATGAGGAAAAAACGGATATTTGCATTCGGTAAAAAAGTCTAAAGAGTTAGAGTATGTCATTCATTGCAGATGATTTTTTATTAGAAAATCCCATGGCAAACTACCTTTATCATGAGGTAGCCACCCATTTACCCATTATAGATTACCATAATCATCTTTCAGCTAAAGATATTGCCGACCACAAACAGTTTGATAATATAACGGATATTTGGCTTGCAGGAGATCATTACAAATGGAGAGCAATGCGGGCAATGGGCATTGATGAACGTTATATAACCGGAGATGCTACTGCGGAAGAAAAGTTTTTGAAATGGGCCGAAGTTGTTCCATCAACTCTAAGAAATCCATTATTTCATTGGACCCATCTAGAACTTAAACGATATTTTGGGATTGATGAACTACTTAGTCCACAAAATGCACGCGCGATTTATGCAGAGGCTAATCAACAACTATCCATGCCGATGCACTCTGCTGTTGGGTTATTAAACCGCATGAATGTGCAGGTTATTTGCACAACAGACGATCCATTCGATGACTTGAAGTATCATCAACAGATTAAAGAGGATCCACTAATTAGCTTTAAGGTGCTACCTACTTGGAGACCGGATAGCTTATTAGCATTCCATCAACAAAGTGCTATGCGCGCCACAATACAGCGACTAGGATTGCTGACAGGCATTATTACTGAAGATATAGACAGCTATTTAAAAGCCATTAAGATAAGACACGAATATTTTCATGAGATGGGGTGTCGACTTTCGGACCACGGTTTGAACAAGTTCAACGTTCCAAAAGTGAAAGATACCATCATACGTGGTTCGTTTAATGAATTTATTGCCGGAAAGGACATCAGCGAAGAGGAAGTTGAATCTATTCAAGCTTACCTACTTCTTGAGATGGCAAAAATGGATAACGATAAAGGGTGGGTACAACAATTTCATTTGGGCGCACTAAGAAATGCGAATCAAACTCGTGTAGATATCTTGGGCGCTGATACAGGGTTTGATACGGTTGGTGATTACCCACAAGCAGAAGGATTAGCTTGGTTTTTAGATAGTCTTGAGAAAGCAGAATCTTTGCCCAAAACCATCCTTTACAATTTGAACCCGTCGTATAATGAAGTTTTTGCTACCATGGCGGGTTCGTTTAATAGTGGTGACTTGGTAGGAAAAATACAGTGGGGAGCTCCATGGTGGTATCAGGATCAAAAAGATGGGATTGAAGTTCATTTAAATATTCTTTCGAATCTTGGTTTGTTACGACTATTTGTTGGAATGCTCACCGATTCTAGAAGCTTGTTATCATTTTCACGTCATGAATACTTTCGACGAATCCTCTGCAATGTCTTTGGTCAGGATGTAGAAAAAGGTCTAATACCAAATGACAAAGACTTACTTCGCTCCTATGTGGAAGGGATTTGTTACACCAATGCAGTTGATTATTTCGGTTTTTAAGCAATACACGTGAACCGTATTTTTTTTGATCATTCTTTCTTAGATTATCAAGATATACTTGCATGATATAGGCCCATCTTCTTTTTTCCATTTATAGTCAGAACGAATTAATGCTAACCCAGTGAAGTTGGATTGCCAATGTATTTAGGTATAGATTTAGGAAGCTCTTCCCTTAAGCTTAGCCTCTTTGATCCCCAAAGTGAAACATATATAGCTTCCGTAACCTATCCCGAAACAGAGTTAGCTATTTCTACCCCCTTTGAGGGTTGGGCTGAGCAAGATCCTGAGATGTGGTGGCATAATTTTATGGCAGGATTACGGTCACTTAAAGAAAAGGGATTTAAGCTCACAAATCTTAAGAGTATTGGCATCTCGTATCAAATGCATGGCTTGGTTTTAGTCGATAAAGACAAACAAGTGCTTCGGCCCTCTATTATTTGGTGCGATAGCCGGGCCGTGGCTAAAGGGGAAGAGGCATTTAACGCACTGGGAACCCATTATTGTTCCACCCACTTGTTGAATACTCCTGGTAACTTTACCGCATCAAAATTAGCATGGGTAAAGGAGTTTGAGCCCGAGATATATTCTAGGATTCACAAAATAATGCTTCCGGGAGACTATTTAGCAATGCGTTTAACTGGGAAAATAACCACAACCAACACAGGATTATCAGAAGGAATTTTTTGGGACTTTTCAAATAAATCCGTCAGTAATCCACTGTTAAAAGCCTTTGATATTGAGGAAGATCTCATTCCTGAACAAGTGAATGCAATTGGGGCTAAGATAAAAATACAACCTAAAATGGCTGAAATGCTTGGGCTTAGTCCTCAACTAACCCTTAGTTATCGATGTGGAGATCAGCCGAATAACGCATTTTCCCTAGATGTTTTAGAGCCGGGTGAGGTTGCTGCAACAGCAGGTACTTCTGGTGTAATTTATGCGGTAACAGATACTAATATCTCTGATGAAAAGTCTCGCATAAATACCTTTCTTCATGTAAATGATACGGATACTCAACCTCGGAATGGGGTACTCATTTGTGTTAATGGGACGGGTATTCTTTATAGTTGGTTAAAGAGACTACTCACAAAAGGGCCTTGTGGCATGGAATACGAGGAAATGAATTCCCTTGCTAGTAAGGTGGAACCAGGAAGTGAGGGGTTAATGTGTATGCCTTTTGGAAATGGAGCAGAGCGTATTTTTCAAAATCAAATAATAGGCTCTCATTTTTCAAACATAAACTTAAATGTACACACCACATCGCACATCATTCGTTCGGGTTTGGAAGGTATAGTCTACGCAATGAATGCTGGTCTAGAGGTTTTTAAAGAATTAGGAGGCCAACCCACGAGCATACGGGCTGGACAAGCCAATCTTTTTTTAAGTCCTGTTTTTAGAGAAATTTTTGTGAATGTTACTGGAACACGACTTGAAATATATAATACAGATGGAGCTGCAGGTGCAGCCAGAGGGGCTGCGTTGGGTGATGGGTTTTATCAATCGACCAGAGAGGCTTTTGATTCTTTAGAGCAAACTGAGTGCTTGGAACCTGATCCAGCACTTCAAGAATATTACCAATCGTCCTACTTGGAATGGATTCAAACATTAAACAAGTTCGTAGAAATAAAATAGAGGTCATAATGAGTATAGTTTTAGGAGACAAGGAATACTTTAAAGGGATTACCAAAATAGAATTTGAGGGTACGGAGTCGGATAATCCGTTGGCGTTTCGCTTCTACGATGAAGATCGAGTGGTGGGCAAGAAAACCATGAAAGAGCATTTCCGGTTTGCAATAGCCTACTGGCATACACTCACAGGCACAGGTGGCGACCCTTTTGGTGTTGGTCCTAAGCAGTTTCCTTGGCTGGAAAAAACCAATCCCTACGAACAAGCTAGGGATAAAATGGATGCGGCGTTTGAATTTATAACGAAATTGGGGATGCCTTACTATTGTTTTCATGATTTCGATTTGATTGATGAGGCTGAAACCCTTGCAGAATCTGAGCGGCGCTTAGCGTACATCACAGATTATGCGCTTGAAAAGCAAAATGAATCAGGTATAAAATTACTTTGGGGTACAGCGAACTGTTTTTCTCACCCAAAGTACATGAATGGTGCCGCAACCAACCCGGAATTTGATGTGTTAGCAGCAGCAGGAGCCCAGGTAAAGAATGCTTTGGATGCAACCATAAAGTTAAGGGGTGAAAACTACGTATTTTGGGGAGGTAGAGAAGGATACATGAGCTTGCTTAACACCGATATGAAGCGGGAACAAGAGCATCTTGCTAGATTTTTACACATGGCAAGAGATTACGCTCGTTCACAAGGATTTAGGGGTACATTTTTTATTGAGCCTAAGCCCGGTGAACCTACTAAACATCAATATGATTATGATGCAGCAACGGTACTAGGTTTTCTAGATTACTATGGGTTAACCGATGATTTCAAATTAAACATCGAAGTTAATCATGCCACACTTGCTCAGCATACATTTGAACATGAATTACAGGTAGCAGTTGATAGGGGCATGCTAGGGAGTATAGACGCAAATAGGGGTGATAACCAAAATGGATGGGATACTGATCAGTTTCCGGTTGATTTGTTTGAATTAACTCAGGCAATGCTCATAATACTAGAGGGAGGTGGATTTCAAGGTGGAGGAATTAACTTTGATGCTAAAACGCGCCGAAATTCGACTGATTTAGATGATTTATTTCATGCACATATTGGAGGTATGGATGCATTTGCTCGATCGTTATTGATTGCCCAACGTATTTTAGAAGAATCACCCTATACCGCATTTCGAAAAGATCGATATGCTAGTTTTGATACGGGAAAGGGAAAAGAATTTGAAGAAGGTCTGCTTAGTCTAGAAGATTTAAGAACATTGGCTAAAGACAATTTTGGGATAGGGCTTAGGAGTGGAAAACAAGAGTATCTGGAATACCTGATTAATCGGTACATATAGTAGTTGTCAAGGGTTAGATTGCATCTAGGCTAGCTTACGACTGTTTTCTTCCTATATTACCAGCATGCACATTCTATTAACAGGTTCTACTGGATATATTGGAAAGCGACTTTTACCCGAGCTCGTTGAGGCGGGTCATAGGGTGACCTGTTGTGTGAGGGACGCCAAACGATTTAACCCACCCACGGATGTTAAAGACGTTGTAGATGTACTTGAAATTGATTTGCTTGATCCCGAATCGTTAAAGAATATCCCAAAAGATATCGATGCTGGATATTATCTCGTGCACTCTATGTCAAGCTCGGCTGATTATGCAGCTATGGAGTTAGAATGTGCTAAGAATTTTTGTGAGGCGTTTTCGCAGACTCAGGCAAAGCAACTTATTTACCTGAGTGGAATTGTAAACCAAGAAAAACTTTCTGAGCATTTACAGTCTAGAAAGAGGGTAGAAGACGAGCTTTCTAAGGGGAGCTATGCGTTGACCACTTTGCGAGCGGGTATAATCGTTGGATCAGGAAGTGCGTCCTTTGAAATTATCCGGGATTTGGTAGAAAAATTACCCATTATGGTGGCGCCAAGATGGTTGGAAACCAAGACTCAGCCCATTGGGATTTCTGATGTTTTGTTGTTTTTGACCGGTTGCCTAGCTCATGAGCAAACGTACGGGAACCACTATGATATTGGGTGTGATGATGTGCTTACCTACAAGGAAATGTTGATGGGTTTTGCGGAGGTGCGTGGGTTACAGCGGCGTATTTACACGGTTCCAGTAATGACCCCCAAACTCTCCTCCTATTGGTTGTATTTTGTTACCTCTACTTCGTATTTATTAGCCCGATCACTGGTCGATAGTATGAAAATAGAAGTTGTGTGCCGACCAAACAACTTGCGAGACATTCTTGGTATTGAACCTATTTCTTATCATGCGGCGCTGGTTCGTGCAATGAACAAGGTGAACAACGACGAAATTGCATCGTCCTGGAAAGATTCCTACACAAGTAGTGGGACGAACATCACCATCGAAAAATATGGGTCTGTACCTAGTTTTGGTTGTTTTAAAGATGTCAGGCGATCCGTATTCCGGGATCGTGAAACATGTATTCATCGAATTTGGAGTATTGGAGGGAAAAACGGGTGGTATTATGGGAATTGGTTATGGCAGATTCGCGGATTTTTAGACAAACTTTGGGGCGGAGTAGGCCTTAGAAGGGGAAGAACCAATCAAGATAGCATATCCGTGGGTGATGCCTTAGATTTTTGGCGCGTAATGGAAGTAGACAAGGAACAAGGGCGGTTGCTGCTATTTGCCGAGATGAAGCTGCCGGGGGAGGCATGGCTAGAGTTTTCGGTTCAGGGGGATGAGCTAGTTCAAACGGCCACCTTTCGCCCCTTGGGACTTTCTGGGCGATTGTATTGGTATGCCGTAGTTCCGTTTCATGCCTTTATCTTTAATGGACTCATAATTAAACTCACCGAGTAAGCTTAGTCCATTAATTCGCCGACGATAGCAATTTTCTCGCCTTTAGCATTTACCGCAACTCGGCTAATGTTTTTTATACCTGCTTCGGTGAAATCATACAGCATTAACCACTCTTGACCATTAAAAAAATGCAACACAGAACCACTTCCCATAATTGGAAACCCATTGGGCAGCCAGGCAAAATCTTCTGATCCAGAAAGCGTTGGTGCTATGGATTGGATTTCACCCGTCAGGGGATTAAAGCTTTTAATGCGCCAGGGATCAGTTTGCTTGTCAATAAAGCTTAATAATTCAGTGTCTGGAATGGGCAAAAAAGACCGACCTGGTGCCGCGTCTAATATCTGTTTACTGGTTCGTGGGGAATCGGTCGAATCCTCGCCAGGACTATCTACCAGTTGATGCCATTGTAAAGTAGCGGGTGCCTGTTCGGTTGGGAGTACAAAACATAGATACGACAAGGGGCTAGCGCTCGCCCAATGATAGTACCCGATAATATCCTCACTTTCGATAATTGTTTCGACCTTCTGTTGGCCTTGAATACCAAGTAGTGGTATACTTCTGAAGTCTTGAATTCCGTCCGGAGAAAGGGTGATGTAGCTTAGTTCTTGACCATCAGGGGTGAATTGAGGGGAATATTCGCTTCGATTGGGTGTGTTGGTGAGCCAGATCTTATTTAAGGACCATACACTCATTGACACGATATCTGTTTCGCCATTGCGATCAGAGGCATATAATAAGGTAGTGCCATCCGATGAAAACCAAGGTTGACTATCGTATCCTGGGTTATTAGAAATGTTTTGGACTCTGTGCAAATTGAATTCACCATTGACAATGGTTATGTCGGCTAAAAAAACTTCAGTATTGGCAGGAGGGTTCTGTCCAAATGTTTGTTTGGCGTAAAAAAATAGAATGCTTAAGCAAAAAAACGCTAAAAACAAGGGTTTTACGCCATGATTTGTTGCTAATACCATAGAAATAGACGGGTGATTGTGTATAATCAGGGTAATGGATACGCTGAACTAATGTATACGCTTAACTAATGGATATGCTTAACTAATCTATATATGAGCATTAGTCTACGTATAATTATGTATAATCTAATAAATAATTAAGTCAAATCAACCTATAATCAGGTAGTCAAAATAATCATAGGAGGGTTTATGGAGATTTTAGTAGGAATTTCGGTTGCGAGCACGGCATTTCTTTTTGGGTATTTGGTAGGGCAAGCTCAAGGGGTATCTAATCCGTCGAAAATAGGAGGAGTCAAAACCGGGGTAAAGTCGTATCAGGACGGGTTAATAGATGGGGCACAAATTGCCTTAGAATTGGTCGATAAACACATGAAAGGGGGATTGACTTCCGTGCTTGATTGGGAAACAGCGCAGCGACTTTTGCGAGAACAAATGAGTCGGAATTGAACAAATGAGTCGGAATTGAACAAATGAGTCGAAAAGCTTACCATAGCGAAGAGAAAAGCTTACCATAGCGAAGTGAGATCATTATGCAGGTCGCGAAACACATCAACCCGAAGTAAAACAAAAAAATGATGAAAAATGTACCAAAATATCTAGTAGGTTTATGGTTTTTGACCGTATTCGGAGCGTCTTTTTCAACGGAATTGGACGCTCAGATTCGGGAAAGAGGCGCAGCACAGGTCACAGATTGGGAAGCAGAGACCCATGTCTGGCCTACAAGCTTGCCAGAATCGGTAGGTATGTCGTCCAAACGATTAGCCTATCTAGATTCGATGTTGCTAAAGGCGATAGAGCAGGAACAAATTCCAGGAGCAGTGGCCTTGATTGTACGCGATGGGTATATAGTGTATGAAAAAGCTTTTGGCACCGCGAATCCAACGACCAGGGAAGCTTACCGGACCGATCAAATTTTTCGAATTGCCTCTCAAACAAAGGCGATTACAGCAACGGCGGTGATGATGCTTTGGGAGCAAGGCCGCTTTCGCTTAGATGATCCCATATCGAAGTATGTGCCCGAATTTGGTGCGCATACGGTTTTGGTCGATTTCAATGAAGCCGATTCTTCCTATACCACGCGCCCTGCCGAAGGGGCCATCACCATCCGTCACCTCCTCACCCATACCTCAGGCTTAGGCTATGGGATCATCGATGGTGACCATAGAATGCGAAAGATCTATCAAAAAGCGGGGGTGGTTGACCTATATAGCACCGAAGACGTGAGCATTGGCGAGAGTGTACAACGTTTAGCTGGCCTGCCTTTACATCACGATCCAGGTGCTCGCTTCACCTATTCAGAGGGTTTGGATGTGCTAGGGTATCTGGTTCAGGTACTCTCAGGCCAAAAATTTGACCAATTCTTAAAGGAACATCTGTTTGATCCACTCGGGATGATGGATACTCAATTTTATTTACGCCCCGAGCAGTACCGGCGCTTGGTTCCAGTGCAGACCAAAAACTCCGAAGGGGAATGGGTGATCTACGAAGGCCACCCAGATGGATACTACGATGCTGCGTACCCTACACAGGGAGCGAAACGGTTCTTTTCTGGTGGTGCAGGTCTTAGTTCCACCGCCCAGGATTATGCACGGTTTCTCCAAATGTACTTGAACGGGGGCGTATTCAATGAGTATCGAATACTAAGTCCAACCACCATTGATCTAATCATGAGCAACCAAACGGGGAATCTTTTTGGTGGGGGTAAGGAATACTACGGTTTGGCCTTTGGAGTGGTTACAGATCAAGGGTTCGCTGAAGGAGGCCGAGGAAGTATGGGCACTTTTGATTGGGGCGGATATTTTAATACCCAGTATTATGCTGATCCCGAATTGGGAATCATTGGTATTCTTATGAAGCAAACCCAACGAACCCCATCAGAGCCCACTAGAGATTTAATTAGACAAATTGTTGGCGCCTCGGTAGAAGAAAAATAAACGGACAGCTAAAAGATTCTCCCACCCTTACCACAAGTCATGCACATGATGTTTAATCATGGAGTCATAGACCTGTTGGGCGGCGGTTAATTGATCCGGGGTAAAATCAGGAAGGCTTCCGGCTCTCATATTACTTGGGATGTGAGGCAACTTAGAAGCCCCTGGAATAATGACGCTTATTTTTTGATTGAGTAAAATCCATTTCAAAGCGACCTGCGCTAATGAATCGTACCCGCTGAAAATCTCCCTCAGTTTTTCCACTGCTTCAAGTCCGGTTTCAAAAGGAACTCCTGCAAAGGTTTCGCCCTTATCAAACCACTCACCGTTGCGATTTCCGTGCCGGTGATCATTAGGATTAAAGGTTGATTGGCGTGTCATTTTACCACTCAATAGCCCGCTTGCTAATGGGACGCGGGCGATGATTCCGATGTTTTTTTCTTTTGCCATGTCGAAGAAATAATCATCGGGTCGTTGCCGGAACAGGTTATAGATGATTTGTACGGTGGTTACATTTTCGAACTGAATAGCTTTTACGCCTTCTTCTATTTTCTCAACACTCACTCCTAGATGTTGAATTTTGCCTTCTTCTTTTAGCCGGTCAAACAAGCCAAATATTTCGGGTCGGTAATATACCTCAGTGGGTGGGCAATGTAGTTGGATAAGGTCGATGGTTTCCACCCCGAGTCGCTGCAGAGAATCTTCCACATGTCCGCGTAAGACCTCAGGGCTAAAGTGTTCATTGGTGAAAGGGTTTATTCTTTTTCCGCACTTGGTAGCTACTTTGATATTGGCCGAAGAGCCCTTTTTTGCTAAAAATGCCCCTACCGCTTTCTCGCTTTCTCCGTCCTCATACACATCGGCCGTATCAAAAAAATTCACTCCCTCATCGTAGGAGGCATCGAGCAGGCGTTGGGCAGAAGCATGGTCAAAACCAGTGCCCCAAACTCCACCTAACTGCCAAGTTCCTAGGGATAGTTCGGATACATTAAATCCAGTTTTTCCGAGTGTGCGGTAATTCATGAGCGTTTTTCCAGCTTAGTGTGAATATGAAAGTTTAGCGTTTTTCCAGCTTAGTGTGAATATGAAAGTTTAGCGTTTTTCCAGCTTAGTGTGAGTAAAATCAATTCCGAAATAACAATAAAATTGGATGATGTGCAAAAACAATCCTATTCTATGGGAGTAAAGAGTTAAAAAATCTGAGGAACTCGTATGGAAATGGATCGCACAAGGTATGAGGAAGAGTTGTTTAAGCTTCAACAAGAGCTGGTAAAATTGCAGTATTGGATTAAGGAGCAAGGCTTGAAAGTGGCGGTACTGTTTGAGGGTCGGGATGCGGCTGGAAAGGGTGGGGTGATTAAGCGAATCGTGGAGCCCTTGAGCCCGAGGGTGGTGCGAGTGGCCGCTTTGCCTAAACCCACTGAGCGGGAAAAAACACAGTGGTATTTTCAGCGGTATGTCAAGGAGTTGCCCGCGGCGGGGGAAATGGTGCTTTTTGATCGGAGTTGGTACAACCGGGCAGGGGTCGAGAAGGTGATGGGTTTTTGTACCGAGCAGGAACATGCCGAGTTTTTGAGGAGTGCTCCACTGTTCGAGCAAATGCTACAAAATTCGGGGGTTATTCTGGTTAAGTACTGGTTTTCGATTAGTGACAAAGAGCAAAAACGACGCTTTATCGCGCGCAATGAAAACCCAATGAAACGCTGGAAG
>JAGYJQ010000049.1 GCA_018401935.1 Balneolaceae bacterium | reverse complement strand
CCCTATTCTAGGGGAGGTTTACAATGGGAGCCCTATTTCGTGAGCACTTCACATGCAATGGTGTCAAAACCGAAATATTCAGGCTCTACTAACTAGGTACTAAATTTACTCTGTCAAAGTCTCCGTCAGCTTTGAAAAATAGATACTCACTGTCTGTTTCAAAATAGGTTTTGACATTTTTCTGATAAAATGGCTCAAATAAGGTCGGCACAATTTCATCTTCTGTACTTTTAAGCCTCAATCCGAGTTTTTCTGGGACTCCCGAACTTGTCGACGATATGAAAAAATCGACCGCTTCCGTATGGGCGTCCATAAGAGAATCTAAAGCATGCGAGACGTCAATACTCTCGAGGGAATCCAAATCGCCTACTAGATCAACTAACCTCAATAACGCACGGTCGCCATTAAACACCTTCCGAGTTATCAATAGAATGTTTATTAGTTTACCTTTGAGTGATGGAACCCACACATCATACTTATAGTAAGGGTGCAAAAAATAACGCTTCTGCAAATATTCAACTGATTTATATGGGGTTTTCCTTCCTGTATGCAATGAACAATCTTGGATTATTGAGTCAGTTATTGAATCAACTCGTTGTATAGTCAAGCTATTTCTTGGCTGGAGGATGTCGGCTCTCGGTGCCCCTAATAAATAGTTTCTAGTTTTGATGATTCTATAGTCAGACGGCTGAATATTCGTGTTTGGTCTAAAATAGTGCGACATTATCCCCGTCTTTCGTCGCAATACTTTTTTTACTAAAGGTAGCATAGTTTCTGGGTTGGTACCTATTCCTGCATAGTACTTTGCGTTAACAGTAATCTTCACTAATCTATTCGTTTCAAGTCCAACAAAAGGCACTTTAGTATTTTTGACAGCTGCGGTCATGACTCCGCAAACAGTCTGATTTGGATTGCCCCTACCATACTCAATGAATCCGGTTGACGCTTCGATTCTACCTGTTGATTTACTGCGCGCAACAACAAAATTTAGTTGATGCTTACGATTCAGAAACTCATAAAAAAAAACGGAGCTGTTCCTGACCAGTATATGATTCTGATTCCATACACTGCCATAAAAATCTTGAATCTCTTGATATCGATCAGCGGTTGGAACTTCGAATGTGTAGTGATCAGCAAAATGTTTAGACATAATTAGACCCGACTCCCTAAGATCCCAGAAGGCTGCCAGAGGCTGCGACAACCTAGAGCCATAGTGTTTTGCCCTGACTGCGATGTTATCTAACCGTTGTGATTTAGATTGAGGCTACTCAAGCATACGATTTCGTTTTATCAAGCAAGCCCAGACGCTTCAAGAATACCTTCAACATCTTGCGCATCAATCCTGGGTATTTCGAAGCTCTGACCATCCCAGATACCAGCGAATGAAGTTAAGCAATGTTTAAAGCCGTTTTTTTGCAGTAGCTCATAAAAAGCTGATTTTTCAGCAGTCGCTCTCGGTTTCAAGGGTAGTGTGAAAATATCTCCTATATTATTTGGGTGATCCTTTAGAAACTCTTTACAGGGCTCGACCTCGTGCTGAAAGTACATCGAAAAATCCTGCCCCAACGCAGTATGATTTTCTGTGTGATTTCCTAAAGTTGCGTAGCTGAAATTTCGGTAAAACTCTAGGTTCTGGAATCGTATGGTCATGTTAGTGAAATCTGCATCTGACATGAATGGGCTTAGCTGTTCCATTGCCACATTTTGAGGGAAAATAAGGTTCAGTGCCCCTTTAATTATCCGGCGGTTTTGGTCAGTTTCGTAGTTATATGTCTGATTAACGAAGTCTAGTTCTGTTGATGTAAGCTTGGCCTGGAGTGACTCACATAGTCTTGTCAGTTCTTCATTTGTTTTGCTCGCCAACAAAAGCTGCACAAGGTGAGCTAGCGGATAGGTCGGTTTATCTCTCAGGGGGCCACTAATTATGCCAGTGTGGGTTGGTATACTATTCACTTCACACCACGGCAAAACATTAGTAGCCCAATCGCTTGTACCATCATCCGAGGTAATAAATACTCGATCACTATTATCTATTCGCGCATCGAGCTCTCGGATAGAAGCAAAGCGATAACCGGCCGCATCGAAGAGCAACATTTGCCGTTTAAATCGGTCAAGGTGAATTGGGTTGCTGCCCACGACGGCCGGTTTAACATCTGAGCCCACGGAATGGTACATTACGATTAAATCTCTAATACGGCGCACTATTCACTCCGTTAGTTCCTCGGCTTGGTGCGCTGCAACTGCCCCCTCAAATGCGCTAAAAATGGTCATGTCTATTTCTCGCGAGAAACTGGTAACTGGTTATGTAGAACACCCGATTTTAACACTATTGTGAGCATTATCAAGGCTTTGCGCATTAGATCAAAAATGGACCCCATAAATTGGACAGTGCGATAAATGCCCCTCGGGGTTATGCCGCCATCTTGGCGACGCATTAAGAGTTGACATTGTCTGGTGTCTGTCGGTCAAGTGACGTCGTCCTTCAGTGTTGTAAAACTCAAAATGTCGCCTCAGCGAAGCGCGCGCTGTGCCGATATCTTCGTAGGCTCT
>JAGYJQ010000048.1 GCA_018401935.1 Balneolaceae bacterium | reverse complement strand
TCATCCAGCCTGGAAGTCCCTATCAAAACGGATATGTAGAACGCTTCAACAAGAGTTACAGTGAGGAAGTCTTAGATGCCTTCTCTTTTACGCGCATCAAAGAGGCCAATGCTCTATCACAAGCCTGGGCATGGATCTATAACAATGAAAGACCGCACAAGTCATTGGGATACCAGCCGCCCATAACCTTTGCACAGCAGCGACTTCGGAGCTCCGCTCCTTCTTCGCTGCTGCCTGACCAACAATACCAATGGAAAGCACTACTTTTAAGTGTTACTAATTAAGGTGAGCCTTCAAAAGGATCTGGCGAAGTTGCTTTGAGGGGCGGGAACACTCTAAAACTAACACAAGCTGGTTTTCACTTTTTTTGCAGACACACTTTTTGGGAAACTATCATTCTCTCGCGTCAATAGACTTAATCATAATGTGAAAAAACGCCGCAAGCCGCTCCAGCCAATCGCTAGTAATCCTTCTCACGCTCGGGATTAGCTCCGTAAGCGCCCTGCTAATGGCCCCATTAGGAACGAAATATCCACCCCGCAAAATGCGGGGGTTTGGTGTTTCGTTTTTGCAGAAGTTTCACTTACTGTTGTCTTGGCAGGTATTCACCATAATTAAATATTGAAACTGATTTCATGTAAGGGTCATAATTAAAGTCAATTAAAAAATTGATTCCTTTTCGATTCAAACAAAAATCAAAGTCCTCATACTTTAATTCGTATTCCTTATTGCCTACATATTCAAACCTTCCAATACTCTCAAGTCGTTTTACTATACTACTTTTAGTAAACACATCGGTTGAATCTATTTTTACAAGCACAGCATCCAAAGAATCTAGTTGACCCTGATGTTTATAAATAGCGTTATAATAGTAGTAGTCCGGATCTACGCGCAAAACATTTACACCATCATCTAGCTTTATGTATGTTAATGTCAAACGCTTTAAGTCTTCACAATCATACCGCGCAGCACTACTATCCCTAATTATCCTAACCATTTCCTCTAAATGCACAGATTCGCATTTATAAACAGGTATCATACCTGTAATTGAAGGTATCTCATTTGCTTGATCTCTACTTAAGCCAGCATTTTTATGCGTCTGGCAAGCCAATAACAGACCAAAACATATTAAAGTCAAAAACCTGGTCATTTCTTTATTTTTCCGTTTTCGTTATATGGTGTTTTGGTTCCCCATCTCCATATATAGAATTTCGTCTCGGGTTTTTGATTTATAAACACATTGTCTTTCAAATACCTTACTACATCTTGATCCCCTGGTGATGGCCCGTAAGTACCGCCTCTCATTCCTGGTGAATTTGATGGATTCCCGTGGTTATGCATTGCCTGTAACAATTTCAAACCACTGTCACCTTTCTTTAAGTTATTAAGGTACATTACTCCACCTCTTACATATTTTTCATCTCCAGAAGTGTAGAACCTTGTTTGTTTTGTCCCGTCTCCTAATTCAAAATCCCACTTATTAATTTCAACATCTGTTTTTCCTGCCATAAAACCATAAGCTTTATCTGCATCTCCTGAGTTAGAAAAAGAATAAGTCTGATAATTGTATGAACCATCTTGATCAACCCCTCGGTCATTTTCCATGTTTTCGATTTTCCCTTCAAGTTCAACTACATCTTCACCTAAATCTAACCAAAGGAATTTGCCTTTGTCCCTAATAATCCTATCCGGCCCATCATCTTGAGTGCCGTCTACAACTGTCAATTTTCCAGTTTCTTTATTATAATCCCAGTCCGTCAGCCCATCAGGATCAATCCGCATTACAGGATTATTAGACGAGAAATGATAAGGCGTCATAGTAATATTATGACCTTCCATTGCCAGTGGATCCACACTCATCCATACGCTTAACTTGGGATGGTGGTACCGCGCTCCGTAGTAGTGCATCCCCGTCTCTGAATCCAATTCCTTAGAATTCAACCGGTACGGTGAACTCCAGCTGTTGGTGCTGCTGCTTGCCCAATGGTGTAAACTCTCCCCCCAGGCGTTGTATAAGAACAGCTCATAGGCCTCTCCCGACCTATCGGTCACCATATCCACATTGCTCACATAATCCGGATGGTACCAATACATAATCCGCGTGCCTATATACAACGGGAGCTCCGACTCTATCCCTTCCCCTGAATTCACCGGGTTGCTCAAGTCCGGGTAAAAACGCTCAATCGGCACCAAAGCCTCACTTAGATCCTCAACCCCGATCTCCCCGCTTAGGCCCAAAAGCACCCTTTCCAGGTCCTTTTCATAGCCCAGGCTCTGGGTAGGGGACTGATCCGTCTCCAACCCTTGGGTGGTTTCACCCGCCGTCGCCGCATCATCGCCGCTGCGCGCACCCGAGAACTGCTCCGGCGAGGGGCTCACCCCATAATCCACACCGATGTCCGTGGCAACCCTTTGAGTGCCCATGTAATAGTGCTTCGAGCGCTGGTCCGCATTGCTAAAGGACGTGACCACATAGTACGGATTCACATACAGCGTATAAGGCTCCAACGTCGTAACCGTGTTGATCGTCTCATCATTGAGCTGTACCGTCGTCTGGGTGATCGAAGATTTCATGACTCGCTCGCCCGCGTGGTCGTATACATAGTGGTGGATGCCCTGGGTGTTCTCAACACCACACAACCACTGCTCCTGGCCCCAGTAATAGCTCGAATGATCCACACCTACCAGGTTCGTGAT
>JAGYJQ010000047.1 GCA_018401935.1 Balneolaceae bacterium | reverse complement strand
AGTTGGGGAAATTAATGTACGATTATCATCAGGCACCACTTCGGATGAGGAGGAGCGATCTATTCGTCAGGCTCGAAATTTTTTGTCGGGCATTCCCGGATTGCGTTATGAAATCAACAAGCCGACCCTATTCAGTTTCTCTACGCCCATCGAAATTGAAATACGAGGATTTAATTTAACCGAACTTAAAAGGGTGAGTGATCGAATTACCCAGCAAATGAACGAATCGGGACGTTTTGCTGACGTGAGCAATTCAATGGAGCTGGGTAGCCCCGAAATTCAAATTATATTTGACCGGGATAAGGCGGCAAGTTATGGGCTACAGGTAAATGAAATAGCTGACCGAGTGGTTAATCTAGTACGCGGAGAAGTCGCCACTCAGTATTCTTACCAAGATCGTAAAATAGACGTACTGGTCCGTTCTGAAGAAAATGATCGACTCTCAGCCGAAGATATTGGAGCCTTATTTGTCAATCCTGAATCCGATCGACCCATACCACTAAGTGCGATAGCAACACTTCAGAGTTCCGTTGGTCCTTCGGAGATACGTCGTTCATCTCAACAACGAGTGGCAGTGGTGTCCGCTAACATTGAACAAGGAGATTTGAGCCTTGCCGCTCAAGAAGTCAACGATATTTTGCGAGCTACTCCTATGCCTACCGGAATTTATGCTGAACTAGCCGGACAAAATGAAGAATTGGCCTCTTCTTTTCAGTCTCTCTTGTTTGCCTTAGCTTTAGCTATTTTTTTAGTGTATTTGGTGATGGCCTCTCAGTTTGAGTCTTTGCTACATCCATTTATAATACTGTTCACCATTCCCCTAGCTTTGGTTGGGGCGGTGTTGGCTTTATATATTACAGGAAGCACCCTAAGTGTAGTCGTATTTATCGGGGGTATATTATTAGCGGGGATTGTCGTTAATAATGCCATCGTGTTAATTGACTTGATAAACCAGTTACGCTACGAGGGACTAGAGAAATACGAAGCGATTACTCAAGGTGCACAGTCTCGACTTCGCCCTATTCTCATGACCACCTTAACGACCACCCTAGGACTGTTGCCCTTAGCCTTAGGTTTTGGCGATGGGGCGGAACTTCGGGCTCCGATGGGCATTACCGTAATTGGAGGATTGTTGTTTTCAACTCTATTGACTCTAGTGGTTATTCCGGTCATGTATGCACTGTTGGATCGAAAAAGCTATAAAAAAGTAGAAATTTAACCATGCGAAGTATCACAGAAATTGCCATTAAACGGCCTATAACTACGATCATGCTGTTCTTAAGTATGTTTGTGGTAGGCTCCATAGCATGGCGCATGGTGCCTCTGGAATTCATGCCTGAGATCACCTTCCCGGGAGCTTTTATACAAGTGCCATACCCTAACGCAAGCCCTAAAGAAGTGGAGGAACAAGTTGTTCGTCCTATTGAAGAAGCTTTGGCCACCATTAGTAGTGTCGAACAAATAAATTCTTTTTCAAGCGAAGGAAATGCGGGTATTGTCATCACATTTTTACAGGGCAATGATATAAACCTGAAAGCCATTGAAATAAAGGAGAAAATAGAAAGTGTTCGCCGGTTACTACCGGACGATTTTCAATATTATCAGATCAATAAGTTTGCTGACGGAAGTAGCAATACCCTCCAACTGCGCATTTCCAGTGAACGGGACCTATCCAATGCTTATGAGTTGTTGAACCGGAATGTTAAGCAGCGGATTGAGCGAGTAGCAGGGGTAGGACAGGTAACCTTATATGGGGTAGAAAAAAAACAGGTACAGATAGAGGTGGCCACCGATCGACTGCTCAAGCATAATGTAAGTATCAATGAGCTGGTCAATCAATTGAATGCAGCTAGTTTTTCAACCTCTGCAGGTAAAATAAGTTCGGCGGGTATACGCTACACCGTTCGTCCTTTAGGTGAAATTACCAATGCCGAGGAATTATCCAATTTAATCGTAGCTCCCCCGAACATTCGTTTACGAGATGTGGCCACCGTCACCTATCAGGAGCCAGAGCGCGATTATGCGCGCCATTTGGATCGTGAGTATGCTATTGGTCTGGATATTGTGAAAGAATCTTCGGCTAATACTGTGGAAACTGTGGATGCCATACTCGAGGAGTTAGCATACATCGATACCCTTCCCGAGATGCAAGGCATACGGATATTTGAAATGAATAATGAAGCGGAGGGAATCCTTTCATCCTTGAAAGAATTATTCAATTCCGGAATTCTAGGGGCATTTCTTTCGCTTTTTATGCTCTTTTTCTTTTTGCGTAGGCTTCGTGCCACCTTAATTGTTGCCCTTGCGGTTCCTTTTTCGTTAGTGGTTACTCTCGGATTTATGTTCTTTTTGAATATGTCACTTAACATTTTGTCCATGATGGGACTTATGCTTGCCATTGGGATGTTGGTGGACAATGCCGTTGTAGTTACCGAAAACATACAACGGCACCTGCGTAATGGAGTACGTCCTAATTTAGCTGCTGTAATGGGAGCAAAAGAGGTTGGCATGGCAGTGACGGCAGGAACACTGACATCGATTGTAGTTTTTTTACCCAATATGGTTAATGAAAGTATGATCAAACAGCATATGTATTTTATTGGGATGCCCATTGTGATCTCATTAATATCGTCGCTGTTAATTTCACTGACCCTGATACCTCTGTTGGCCTTACGTATGAAGCCCAGTAAAAAAGAACACCGAGAGACCATTATTGACCGCTTTTCTATTCATTACGCCCAGTTTTTACGCTGGTTTATTGCTCGTCGGTGGCTGGCCGGACTCAGTATTTTAGCCCTATTTTTGAGTGTGAT
>JAGYJQ010000046.1 GCA_018401935.1 Balneolaceae bacterium | reverse complement strand
GTTTAGACTTTGTCGCCCTTTTTAAATTGTTAATAACTTTTCTAAAAAAGTCTCTAAATAGTTTTTTTATCCCAATAGAATTGATTATATTTATACTATAATTAAAAAACGGAAAACAATGAAAACAATGGAAACTAGAAGATTTAACCGCCACGCAAACATGAATTCAGAAGTACGTAGTGAAATACTTCAAATTATATGCGAGCTAGCCTCCTTGGCAATTTCAACAAAGTCAACTGAAAATATGCTGTATGGCTTTTTTGATGGATATGATTCCACCGAAAAGATAATCTTTTCTAATGAACTTGCAGTGATCACTCACGCTAATCCAGAGCTAGCTGCCAAAATATCCACTGTATGTGGATTAATCGAAAAGTACCCAACCGAATATTGTTAATAATTTTTTGAAAATAACTCTAAAAAAGTTTTTTTATCCCAATAGAATTGTTTATATTTATACTATAATTAAAAAACGGAAAACTATGACCACAATTAACAACATCAAATCTGAATTAAGTACAATGACAATGGAAGACTTAAGATCTTTACACTCTGCCATTGTTAATCAAATTAACTATCGTAATTCAACAGAACGCCACCGCGCAAAATCTGAACTTTATGTAGGTGCTATCTGTAAGGTAGACCACCCTAGAGCATACGGAAAAACATTTAGAATTGAAAAGATCAATCCTAAAAACATTATCTGTAGAGAAGTCAATGGAAGTAACACTAAGTGGACAATTGGAGCTACAATGTTAAAGATCATTGAATAAATATATGGTAGTGAGAAAAACATCACCTAGCGAGAAAAACTCTTTCAGAATCTGAAACAACTTGTTATAATTATAGTATAAAATAAAAACAAACAAATGGCAAAAAGTATTACAACCCTTTCAACAGAACAGTACAATAAGGCTAAGGCCGAGGCAGTATCTAATCAACTGATCCGCAAAGAAATCAATCTATCCGAATTTAACGTGATAGACAATAACCACATTCAAATCGATGGTATTGCAATTGAAGTTACTGATAAGGCTTTCGGTAAACTATTAGGTCGCCTTCGTATTCCAACTGCATTCGCAAAACGCTTCACCGCAGGGTTCGGTAGCGACGGTCTTCGCCAATTAGTTGAAATGATGAAAACTGCAAAGGTTTCTGCAAATGACCAAACTGTTACCCTTTTGGTGGATCCCTCTACTCGTAAGATTACTGATATTCTACCTGCAGGATATGCATCTATTTCAAATGAAAGTTTCTTTGACTTTTCAACTCGTTATATTGACCAGTATAGTTTGGGAGTAACTCACGTAAGTTCATCTCCTTATGGTGGTAGTCAAATTAATTGTGTATCTCAAAATGGAGTTTTTCAGGTACCAGGAATGAAGGATGAAATATTCCAAACCGGTGTTACTTTCCGTAATACACCAACGCGTGGCCTTGAGGTTAGCCCATTCCTTAATCGCCTAATTTGTACAAATGGTATAACGTCAACTTCATTTGCTGAAAACTATGGTCTACATAGCTTAAACGACAAAAACATTAATGAATTTAATGAACATATGATCCGAATGGCAGCTACGGGGTTCCAACCAGTTGGTCTTGCTGATACTATTCGTAAAGCTCATAATACAGATGCCTCACTTGCTGAAATGCAAAGAGCCACCTCTGCATTACTTAGTACAGATGAACGAGTGGATTACGACTATATTCAAAGGTATATTCCTCTTGCTCGTGCAACTAAAGCTTATGAACAGGCTGGTGCTGACCCTAATACTTTTACACAAATGCAATTAAAAAATGCTAAGAGTGGAATGAGTGTATGGGACATGGTAAATGGACTAACTAATTTTGCATCTAATGACCAACGCTACCAAATAGCAGAATCTAAAATGGGGAACCTAATGGTAACTGCTGGTAATATACTTACTAAAAACCAATTTGATACTGAAGGTCTTCTTAAAGTAGATCCCTTTGCTAATCGTTCCCTACTAACTGAGAGAGAAGCTCAATTTGTACGTGGAGATATTATTGCTAAATAAAAGGAAGTAGGGTTTTTCCGTTTAGTACCCTCTTCATTCAAGGGACTGGTTTACGACCGGTCCCTTTTTTGTCACAATAGTATTGCTTGATAGGATATCCCCTGTAGTAGCGAAGCAAGTTTCCGCAATTTCACCCATTTTTAGGCACATTTCGGGCACTTCTAGAACCTCATCTAGAACCCGGTCTAGACTACCTCATCTAGAGGGCCCAAAAACACACTATTTTCACCCAAAATATGCCCAAAATAGCCCAAATACGGGCCTCTAGCCGGTAGTAGCTCATGCAATCCACTAGAAACCCACCACAATCCCTTCTAGAAGGCCCAACTACTAAGAATTAGGGTATATAAGGCGATCCCACACAAACCCCTTCTACCCCTCTCTAGCCCTCTACCACCCTACATTGCCCAAAAACCACCAAAAAGGCAAGAGCTCACTCTACTACACCCTCTACCGCTAGTGCCCGGTAAACCCGGTCTACAGGCCCTAAACAGCCTGCTACATGCTCTAGACACGGAAACCCTATTATACGGTAATCGGGTTAGTAGGGAAGAGTTTCCCTAGTGGATGTAGTGGAAGGTCTGGTAGTACCTACAGGACCGCGGTGGCTGTTGTGGCTGGTCTAGGGCGGCTGGGGTACCTAACATACCTTCTAATCCGGTTGGGTACCTGGAGTACCTGAAGAGAACGGTTCTCTTAGGGTGTAAAATACACTTGGGCTTGCAGATGTGGGTGGCGGCTCATGAGCCGGTCTAGCCGGTCTAGAGATAAGTCTATATCCGGAAAAT
>JAGYJQ010000045.1 GCA_018401935.1 Balneolaceae bacterium | reverse complement strand
TATCGTGTAAGGTCCATTAGTTCTTACTCCCAATGAGGTTGGGTTGTGCACTTTCTTCAGAACTTGTTCACCTGCGGCGTAGTCGTATTGCCGTCTTTTAAGATTAGCACGACGTAAATTCTCATTTACGTGTTGTTCCCGTGTACGTGCAATCGTTTGCCAATCGGCTACTAAGGGTACATTGAGAAACATATCTCTAGCAAATGCGAGGGAACCCGGAGCACTACCAAGTGTTGTTGCAACCGTTGTTCGCATTGCATGCATTGCTGTTGCCAATGCATCATCTACAATGTCCTTTGCCTTAGACATGTTTTTAGGGGGATTACCATGTATTAATGTTCTTAATACATTTTCTACAGTCTGATGCATTCGTTCACAAATGGCATTGGACTGAGGATTTTTACTTGTTGAACAGACATCCTTGATGCTGAACATTTCAAGAAGCCATTGGAATTCTTTACCTATGAATTCTCCTCCTTTATCGTGTACACAACGAATAGGTCTTGGGTACCTACAGAGCCAAGTTTGTACAAATTTGTCTTTGATATGTTCGGCAGTTTTGTTGTCAATTCTAACCAATTCGACTAGATTTGAGGCAGTGTCGATGCAAGTTAAAGCACTAAATTCACATAGTTTGCCATTGACCTTTACTTTCCAAGGTCCTATTAAATCGATTGCAACCTCTTCCCAAGGTGCGACTCTTACTTGTCTTTCTGGTAACAGGCCGTATCCTTTACCGGCGAGTTTATAGCGTTGACAGTGTTCACATCTAAACGCTTCAATTTGTCGTCTAAGTTGAGGATGGTAATACCTTTGTTGCAAGGTATCTCTGAGTCTTGTTTGACCAGGATGTCCTAAGACTTGATGGAACCAGTTAATCACTTCTGGTACCATTGAATCTGGTAAGGCAATTTTCCAATTGTCTTTGTCTTTGTATTTTTTATAACAAATGACGTCATTGACATCGTCATCTAAATTGTCATAGTAGTAGTTATCTGGGTACTTATTAAGTAGAGCCAGCAGTTTTTGATCCTGTTGTTGTTGTTCTCTAATGTGAACATAACTCAACGGGTTATTTTCCGGAGTCTCAGAGTCGGGGAAGTTGAGGTAACACTCAATGCATTCCCAAATGGTTTCGTCATACAAACCAGAGAACTCTTGTTCTAGAAAGAAAGCTTCGTCATCACTTTCTCCTTCGTCATCAGAAACTGTTGCAGGTTCTACGAGTTTCTTCCCCTTCGCGAGCGAAGCCGGCTCTGGGAGGCGGTTTAAGCGAGACAAATTGTCCGCTAGTACATTCTTTTCACCTTTGATGTAATGAATGTAAGGCGAAAATTCTTCAATTTTTGTACGCCATCGCAAAACTCTTTGCGTTTTAATGTCATTGTTAAAGGTGAGATTTTTATGGTCAGTATACACATGTATCTCTGCACCTAAAAGCATACTTCGGAATTCTTCGAGAGTAGCTACAATGGAAAGCATTTCCTTTTCCATAGTAATGTAATTCTTTTGAGCAGTATTTAATTTTCTGCTAAAATAGGCAACTGGACGACCCTCTTGCATAATGCAAGCTCCCATTTGAAAATCAGACGAGTCAGTATAAATATCAAAGCGTTTGTTGTGGTCTGGGTAAGCAGCCAGAGCATCAGCAGCGATGATCAAACGCATTTTGTCAAATGCAGTTTGCATTTCGTCGGTCCAGTTGAGTTTTTCACCTTTCTTTAACCCTGCTTTATCAGTCAAAGGTTTAAGTACATGTGCTCTACTTGGCCACATGTCACGGTAGTAATTTACACAGCCAATGAACATACGTAGTTCTTTGGGTGTACGAGGACGATCCATGTGTAAAATGGCATCGATTTTTTTACGCCAAGGTTTTAAACCTCTTGGTGTGAGCCAATAACCTAGCCAGTCAGTTTCTTTGACTGCCCATTCACATTTAAGTGGGTTAATTGTGAAGCCGTTATCACGAAGTCGTTGTAGGACTTTTTCTATTAGATTAACATGGCTATCCCAATTCATGGAAAATGCGCCAATGTCATCGATGTATACTTCAATGTCTTCGATACCACGAAGTACATTCTCCATCACAGACTGAGCAATGTCTGGTGAGCATTTTAAGCCCATTGGCAGACGTAAATACTTGTATTTGCCAAATGGAGTGACAATTGTGCAAAGGTCTTGACTTTCTTCGTCAAGTTCAAAAGTATAGTATTGCATACTAATGTCGAGTTTTGTAAAAAATTCGAAACCTTTTCGTTTACGCAAAATGTCATTAATTATCGGCAAGGGATATATTTTTCTCTTAACAACTTTGTTGAGTTCCCTGAGATCGCTTACCCAGCGTACTCTGCCGTCCTTTTTAGGAGTTATGAAAGTGGGTGAAGCCCATTCGCTTTCACCTTGAGGAGCCAGTACGCCTAGTTTGACTAAGTGATCAAGTTCCTTTTTAAAGGTTGCTAGGTGGATCCTTGGTACAGGATATGGTCTGGCGTGTACTGGTTTGGCATTTTTATCAATGTCAATATGAAATTTTTTATGCGGATATACACCTAAAGTACCATCAAACATTTTTTGGTTACTGTCAAGCACTTTTAACAAGTCAGCTTTTTGGTGCATATTGAGGTGAGTAAGATTGTCAATGTAGTGTCGTACATTGACGTACTCATACTTTGCATCTAACATTGTAGTAGCAAAATTTTGAAGCCAGTCTTCTCCAAAAAGTTCATTTTCCATTTGCATATGGAAAGCATCAACCATGGCGTCAAAGTCTTCACTTGTGAGACCGCCAGTTGGTTTGAGAGGAAGGGTTGTATCAAACCATTCCATTTGCTCATCGGCATAATTGAGTTT
>JAGYJQ010000044.1 GCA_018401935.1 Balneolaceae bacterium | reverse complement strand
CAGAGGGCCCGCATTTAAGTGCTGACGGCAGACAACAACCGGCGCCGCACAAAAGGCGTTCTGGGTGAAGACACCGGCCATGGTGGTGGCCGGGTCAAACTGAACAAGCAGCATGTCCAGACGATTGGCCTTGCGAATGCCCGCGCTAACCGCGGCAAGCCGCAGCCCTTCAATGGCAACGAGATCATCGGCCTTGGGATAGGGCAGATTAACTGGCATTGGCGGGCATTGACGTGACGGGTGGGTCCTGGTGATGAAAAAAGGCCCCGCCTAGGCAAGCGCCCCGTGACAGTGCTTGAACTGCCACATATAGCTGTAGAATGGCTTAAAAAGGCGCTTTACAGGGTGCATAATCTTATTGCCTAACAATTGCAAAACACAAAGTATCAATTAATTGACACTGCTCGAGCTTAGTTTAATGCTTTTATTCTTTTACGAAAGGTGCTGTCAAAGCGTTCCAAGTCTGTAGCTAACCACTCAAACTGCATATCCCATTCCTCACGCTCTCTAAAGTCTACACCCTCTAACGACAACGAAATGATTAGGATACTCAGTTCAAGATGCTAAGAGCTATAACCAATCACTTCAGCAGCGCCAATAGTAGTGCGGCAACTATAAGCCACAGCAAAACTTTCACACCCTTAACTTCGTTCATGAGTGAGCGCAACTCCCTGCCAAGAGCTGCATCGTCAAAACTGCTCCGAACATTTTGCAAAGACTCTAGTATTCCTGGACTGCCATAGTCTTGATCAACATCATCATCACGCTGTGATTGATATAAGTGGGTTTTTGATGAAAAAGAAACATGAAATGCACTCACCTTACCGACATAAGGTATTTTTATGTTATTCGCATCTCCTACGTTCTCAATATCACAATCCTTAGATAACACTTTGGCTGTTGAAGTTGCAATAGTCGGAGTCCAGTGTGAATAAATCCCGTACACACGACTAACTAGCAGACTCAAGTTAGTTATGGCCTTTTTTTCTATGAGTGATACAAGACAATTAAACCTATCTTGGTCTAAGTAAACATCGAATCCAATATAGTCTGGCTCTGTCTCGGTAAGCATTATTTTTCCTTCAGACTCATAGCTTGGAATAGCAAGCAGGGTGCAACTCTCTTTCCCTCCTTTCTCTACTTCATTTATTGTCAGGTGAAATTCAGTAACTTGCCTGCTTGTCCCGAATAACGAATAGCGCACCTGATCTTCTATATCGCGTCCGTTGCGAACGAAGCCAGAAACAAGCGTCCCACTTATGACTCTCTTTGTGGTCGAGACATATTTCCTCTCATCAGCATCTGCGTCAGTATCTTTATCATCAGTCTCTTCTTCAATAGACAACCTTTTGTGTAACTCAATATTTTTCGCTGTGAACGACTGGCTCCACGCAAATGGGACCCAATCGCCGTCGATCTTAACTCCCTTATCGTCAACTTCGTATAAAGACCAACTGTAAAGATTCTCGTACTCTGAGTCTGCGCTGACTCTAATTTTCCTCTCTAACAAGTAGTCCATATGACATTCCTTTAAGTTGCGAAAGACGAGCATCTATTTTCGCCATTGCATTACTTTATTTTTTTCTTGTGCATTCGTAACAAAGTCGAGTTTTGTAGATTTATACAAACATCAAAAAAACTCCCAATCATATGCTTGCACAGTAGCGCTATTGATTGTTATTTTGTGTTCGGCATGACGCATTCTCAGCAACCCTTGTAGTTCTTTGCTGCGCAATCTCTCGTCAAAAAATCGCGCGGGTCTTGTTCTTCGTTTGTCATTTCACCTGCGATCAAAATCAAGGATGAAAGTTTTTACAATTGAGGTCGTAGTATCTCTTTAAAGCGGCAGTTGTTTGCATGCCTTGTCTTTGTAATTCTGCTCTTTTATCTAAAATTCTCTCGCTTATATAAGCATCAACTTCTTTTGCCGTTTTTGACTTGTACATCTTTGAGTATCTTTGTTCAAGTGCTTTAGTCCATTTCCTATACAGTTCAATCCCCATTCCAGCCCTCATTACAGCAGCAGTACATCTAACCATATCTACAGTTTCTAATTCTGATTTGTCCATCCATTTAGCCTGGCCAACTACCGGCAAACAGAAAAATGCCATAACTGCAATTTTTTGTAAATTCCTTAACATCCAAACCATTCCTTTTTGTTATCCATTAAACAAATATGACTACAACTTTCACTAACTTCATCGTTCACGTTTCAACAACCTGATTTTTACATTACCTCGTTCTTTAAACTAAATCGAGTCAATGATTTTTGCCAGAACAATTACTCCAACTACAACACCAACACCTATAAGTAGGTTGATAGAGTCTTCTCTTGGTTTACGTTTCGCCGCGTCGACTTCACCAATAAACTCTGTGTTATTCGATATCTCACTTCTACAATGAGGACAGATGCTTGCTGTTATCAAAACTTTTTCAGAGCACGCTGGGCACGGTACACGAACACCATCATCTTTTTTTAAATCTTTACTTACAAGTAAAAATATAACTCCAAGTAAAGGGGACAAAAGCATAGAAAACAAAAACCAACCGAAACCATTTCTTCCGCGATTGGAAGCAAGTACGCCTACTGCAACTGCAAGTAGAAGCCAGAGAATAAAAAGTTCCACTTCAAACTCCTCTCACGCCAAATCCACTGCTTCCATCTTTACCAGCAGGTCGCGTGGGTCTTGTGGTTGTGTGTTTTCCATACGGCTTCCTTTCGCGTGTATTAAAGATTTTTACTGCACATACATAAACAGCCACTGTCAGCAAGCCTTATAGTTCTTTGCTGCGCAATCCGTCGCCATTTGCTGTGCCTTGGCGATTTGTTCTCGTGTCATCTGACTTGCTACAGTATCTCTATTATTCCTAGCAACTCCGTG
>JAGYJQ010000043.1 GCA_018401935.1 Balneolaceae bacterium | reverse complement strand
TCAAGGCGCTCATGGACTCGCGCAAGCTGACCAAAGAGATTAACAAATCCCTAGCGCCCTATACTGGAGAATTCGGAGACGCCCAAAAGAAGCACCTGCTTAAACGAACCATGGTCGGATACGCCAGCCGCCACCTTAAGGACCTCGAAGGGCTCACTATGGAGCAGGCAGTTGATAAGATCATGACTTTTCATGAACTCGGGGAGCCGGTTAATAATTACTACTTCGAACTTTCTGCAGAAGAATACAAAGAGAAATACGGCAATGATGATGTTGGTCCTGGAGAGCCCTTTATATCAAGGCCCTATGTAGAGAACTATGAAGGTACTGGACAAATCGAAAGGTTTGGTCAAGAACGTCAGCGAGCGATCGAAAGTTGGATTTATAGAAGCATGCTCGAGCAACCAACTTCAATTGCATGGAAGTTCTATATTTTCTTTCACAATCTAACCCCCGTAAATGTAGAGTCTTCACATAGTCATAAGGCGCAATTTATATATCATAGGTTGATGTACAACGGTGCTTTTAGGAGTTATAAAGGCTTCATTTATGATCTAACTCTAGACCCGGCAATGCTTTCTTATCTCAATCTGAGGCTGAGCCGAAAAGAAACGCCAGATGAAAATTATGCACGCGAGGTTCAAGAATTATTTACAGTAGGAAAGCGCCCTTTCAGTAAATTCACCGAAGAAGATGTGCGGTCTGCCGCACGTTTGTTAGTGGGCTGGGACTACGATTGGAGTAAAACGCACCAGAATGAAGGAACTGAAGTTCATACGTTGTTTCATGAATGGAACCATGACACGGGAGATAAACAATTCTCAGATTTCTATGGAAATCGCATCATTCGCGGCAAAGAGGGCCAAGCAGGAAGAGAAGAATTGAATGAGTTTATTGATATGCTATTCGACACTGATGAGGTTGCAATTTATTTATCTAGGAGACTTTACCAATACTTTGTCTATCCGATTCTAAGCGATTATGTAGAAGAAACGATTATAGCCCCATTAGCTGAAGTAATGCGCTCGAACAATTATAACCTAGCTGAAACGCTAAAAACCTTGTTAAAAAGCGAGTACTTCTACGCAGAAGAATTATATAATTCTATGTTCAAACCACCGATAGATTTTAGTATTGGTTTTCACAAAGAATTTGATCTAATCAGTGGCGACCTTACCGCATGGGATCACGACCAGCAAAAGGAATACTCTAGTCGTTTTACAGAGGACCGCTTCTACTTTGAAGAAAAATTCTTTGATCCAGAATACAGGTTCAAGAGAATCGTTGACCATATTCAATGGTCTAGCTCTCAGCAAGGCATGCAAATAATGAACCCCCCAAGTGTTTCTGGGTGGCCTGCTTTCTATCAAGAACCGGTGTACGATCTGTTCTGGCTAAACTCAGTTACTATTAAATCGAAAAAGCAGATATCCGATGCCCTAGCTCAATGGGGCATGTACATGGATAACAACATCAATCTCAGATACGACCTTAAAAAATTCATAGATTCATTTGTTTCACCGGAAAGCATCAATGCTTTCGCAGAGGAATTGACCGCTAGATTTTTTGGTGCACCAATACCTGAAAAGGCTCTTGAACGAATAAAAAAAGTGGTTTTAGGAGACCAACTAGACGAACGTTATTGGACTGAGGCGGTTTTGCAATTCAAGGGTAATCAATCACGGCAAAATTACCACACACTTTATCATAAAATAAGAGAATTCATGTTTCTAGCATTCCAACTTAACGAAATTCATGTGCACTAATGAGAAGAAGAGATTTTTTACATGATATTTCTCACGCAGCGGCATTAGGCGCTATTGCTCCAAATTTTAATTTCAATTGGTTTCTGAATAAGAAATACAGTTTACTAAACAATACGGCTGAGAAAGGAAAAATTTTAGTTCTGGTACAGCTGCAAGGGGGTAATGACGGCTTAAATACAGTGATTCCTTTAGATCAATACGGTAATTTAAACAAAGTTAGACCTCACGTGATCATGCCTGAGAGTAAACTTGTTCAATTACGAAAAAGCGATCTGGCACTGCACCCTAGCTTAGCTGACCTGAAGATACTTTCAGACGAAAACCGAATGAAGGTGATCCAAAACGTAGGATATGACCTCCCCGATTTCTCCCATTTCAGATCAATGGATATATGGCAATCTGGATCAGATTTTGACCAATATCTGACGTCCGGGTGGATAGGGCGGTTTATTGAACAAAATCATCCTGAATATCCTGAGCAATATCCAAATGCTAGATACCCTCACCCACTTGCCATAGAGCTAGGATGGCAGGCTTCACTCGCATTTACCGGAGTGTATTCTTTTCCCAGTTTTGTAGCCAACAATCCAGAACAATTTGATGAAATCATAAATGATTTTGACAATGAATACCCAAACAGCTACACAGGAGACAGACTTAAATACGCCCAATTAATAGCCAAGCAATCTAACCTTTATGGAGAGGAAGTTCGAGATGCTTTTATTAAAGGTCAGGGGGCTACTTCTTTCCCAAGTAATCACCTCGGTTGGCAATTTGAAACAATAAGCAGACTTATAAAAGGCGGCTTGAACACCCGCATTTATATGGTTCAGATGGGGGGTTACGACACTCATGACAGGCAAGTTGATCTTCAAGATTCAACTAAAGGAGAACACGCTATGCGCCTGAAAGAATTGAATGATGGGATAGCAGCCTTTATAAAAAGTCTTGACGAATCAGGCGATTCAGACCGCGTTTTAACCATGACCTTTTCTGAGTTTGGACGCACTATAGTGTCAAACGCGTCTTACGGAACAGATCACGGTACAGCCGCCCCTATGTTCATCTTTGGAAATAAGATTAACGACGATGTACTCGGAAAAAATCCTCAAATTCCTGAACAGGCACGCTGGCAAGACAACCTTGCGGTAGAATTCGACTTCAGACAGGTCT
>JAGYJQ010000042.1 GCA_018401935.1 Balneolaceae bacterium | reverse complement strand
CAGCATATGAGTGGACACGAACCGTGTATTGATCAACACGAAGGACGTATGACCTGACACGAGGGAAATATTGCCTGACACGAGCAAAATATGAGAAGACCAGAGCCACGTATTGGTTGACACGAGGTGATCATGTGCTGACACGAACCAAATATGACCTCACACGAATGAAATATGAGCCGACACGAGGACTTTATGACAGGAAATGAGGGGGATGGAGGGTCTGTTCAACGAACTGTGTCAACCCTGAATGTGGGAAACGACCATCTAAAACTGGTTTACCCGAAATGGGATGATTGCTTGAAGTTGCGTGCTGAATTGGATTCGAATGGGAGGTTTATGAATGGGATGCTGGAGGGGGCTTTCCCTTAGCTGCTTGATTTTTCTGCCTAGAAAAATCCGCACCTGAATTCAAGTAATCTTCAAACCGATCCACGCTGATATTAACTAATCTTGTGAAATTGCGTACCGCAAATTAATATGGGTCTGATTGTTACTCATTTTCATGCCTACCAACTTGTATTTTCTTAAATTCAGTAGAAAGGTAAGATTGATAGTGCTTTTTGGCCGAGTATCTCTTGTGCATAGCCATTGCTATTCGAATTCGCAAACCTAGGCTGGAAGCATCTTCTGTAAGACACCTTTCGTGAGATGCGGTGTATACACTTTCAGTTCGACCTGACCGAAACATTAACATACCCTTTTCTGCGTTATGAGAAACGTGACCGTAAACAAGTTCTACAGCATTTAATAATAAATCAAACAGGTATTGATCACTGGGCAAATCGGACATCTCTACTTCCGTCCAAAACCAATTGTCCTTTCCTACACGGGTCATGCTATTAGCAAAGTATTGTATAACTAAGCTCTCGACTAACGTTGAAATAACGCCCCTCGAAATACCCTTGAACTCTTTTAATGAAGTAAGAGACAAGTAACCTCCTGCAATTAGAATGTTGCCTATTCTCTCTGTATCAATGGCATTCAAATCAAAACCCTTTTCAATATACTTATTGAAGAAATTTACAACTCCACCAAGCCACAAATACCCACCGCTACGCTTGATTGTAAATCTCATTTCTCGGCTTTCCGTCAAATCCTTTGCATGAAGAATTATGGTCGCGGTCGCTTTTATTTCTGAATTCCTACTAAAAAAAGTCCTTTCTTCCTGCTCTATGCTCTTCACTTCAACGAAATCAAGTACCATAGAGCATGGATAGAAGTTTCCGTGTCTATCCAACAAACCTGGGTTGAGATTGTAGACGGTATGTACTAGACCTCTTTCAGTTTTGTCATACAATTTGTTCTCCAGTTTAAAGACCTGAATAAGAATAGTCTCAGCATCCTTGTCATAGCCATGATGCATGAATTCAATACCATCATGCATAGTTGATTTGCGAACCCCTAAGTACTCAATCTTGATACCGCTGCAAAACTGGTCGTATATATTCATATCCTAATGTAAACTGAGTAACTGAGTAATGGTACTAAGATAACTCAAGCATAATTACAGGATTCCGCATCAGTAGTACGAATAAATGCAAATGAATTCTAAATTTTAACAAGGTTATCCCGATTTGAGCATTGCAATATCGCATATCATGTGTAGGAATGCAGTAATAAATCGGGGACTTGGGTATCTCCCTTTACTCTCAATCCGATTCAAGCATATCGGAATTATTCAACAAGATATTGCAGTGCGACACGAATAAAATGTACCCACTAGCTGGCTGCCCAACAAACCAACTCAATGCGAAGCAGTCAAACGATAATTTTGCATGTGTAAACTGCTCGAAGATTAAAAGAGATGAACAAATGTTACAACTGCGGAACGGAACTCAATGATCAAAACAAAACCCGAGAACACATACCGGCAAAAAACTTGTTTGCGGGTTACAGTGAGTACTACAAGAAAAACCTCTTGACCGTTCCTGCTTGCAGGAAGTGCAATGAAGAGTTCTCCAAAACCGACCAACAGGTAAGAGACGCAATCGGAATAATGAATGAGGACGACAAAAAAAAGGATGAGGCAACTCGAAAATCCGTTAAATCAATACTTAGACAGCCAAGGGGGTTAGAGCGACTTCATTTGGATGAGAATGACAGAGTAATCGGAGTAGACTTTAGCAACGAGGATATGGAAACGCATCATATCAAGAATTTTAAGGGATTGTTTTTCGCTGAATATGGATACCCTATTGGTGATGATTATGAGATAAAGGTTATTCACGAAGGAGATGCAAACAATGAGAGGTTTATGAAAATTGCCGGAGAGATGACTGCCTATGTCACCAAAGAAGGCGAATGGAAAAGCTCAGGACATCAAGACATCTTTCAATACAACATCAAATCTCTCGAAATTGGAGAGGGAGGGATAATTCGGAACGGAACTGACTTAAAAAATGCAATAGGCGTTGTCGCTGTAATGAAATATCACAATGAATTAAGCCCTGTTGTTATGGCATTCAAAAAAGAGTTTGTGGCACTGGTTTCAAGACAATCCAATTAAGCAGTGCCCTCCCCCAGCGTTAGGGATTGAAGCGAAAATCCTTTCTGCCTTTTTCGGCAGAAAGATTGGAACGGAAAGCCCGACCCCGCGTTTGGTAGGCTTCGCTGTCCTTCGATACAACGTACTGCGCGAAGGCGTACCCTGAGGTCCTCGAAGGGTACAGCGCAGGCCTTTCCTGTAGATTTCGAGAGCCTCAATCTACGCCAACGCGGGGTAACGCCCTCATCCTACCCTTCGAGAGCCTCAGGGCAAGGATCAATAAACCCCAACGCCTAAATCGTAAATTCGCGGAATAAGAATTGAAGATGCAGGAAGTAGCGCCATATAAACCGAAGAATAAGATCAGAATTGTGACCGCAGCCAGTCTGTTTGACGGGCACGATGCGGCCATCAACATTATGCGGAGGATCATTCAGGCCACGGGGGTTGAGGTGATCCATTTGGGGCACGACCGCAGCGTGGAGGAAGTGGTGAAC
>JAGYJQ010000041.1 GCA_018401935.1 Balneolaceae bacterium | reverse complement strand
ATCTGAAGCAAATCGCAGCCCGATTCCAGACAAACCCCATCAACCTAAACCCGAGGATCGCCTGAAAATGAATTTTTTCAGGCGAATAGATACGGCTCGATAGTTTTTATATAGGCGAATTTTCTAATGAAAGCAATAATTATTGCAGCAGGAATGGGAAGAAGGCTTAAACCATTAACCGACAATTGCCCAAAGTCGATGTTACTGATTGATGGAAAGAGTATTTTACAAAGATCAGTAGACACCCTCCTAAGAAACGGAATATCGAGAATCGCAGTGATCCGCGGGCATTGTGCAAATAAAGTTAATGTTGAAGGGCCTGTTGAATACTATGAAAACTCGAGCTTTGAAAGAAACAATATTCTACATTCCCTATTTTGTGCAAACGATTTTATTGGCGATGAAATCATTATTTCTTATTCAGACATTCTATTTACTGACGACGTTGTTGAAGCTGCCAAAAACTTTTCCGGTAGTATTGGGATAGTTATAGATAAAAATTGGCAACAAATCTACGAGGGTAGAAATGAGCACCCAATATCCGAAGCTGAACTTGCATTATCTAATGAAGACTCAGTTAAATTAATAGGAAAAAACTCTGTGTCAACTCCTGAGGCTACTGGAGAATTTATTGGAATGGTGAAACTTTCAGCAAATGGTTCGATCATCTTTAGAAAAGAATATAAAAAATTAATGGAAAAATTCAGAATGGGCGATGAATTCCAACGAGCGAAGCGATTTGAGAGTGCTTATTTGACAGATTTTTTACAAGAAATCATTGAGCAAGGTTATAACGTGCAGCCTATTTATATTGATGGTGGGTGGATGGAAATTGATACTCATCAAGACTACCAAAGGGCACAGAGTTTTTATGAGAGAAAAGCATGAATAAAAACTCAAAGGGAAGTGCGCTTCTATCAATGATGAATGACCTTAAGCGAAACGACGAGGTCGCCGCGATGGAGCTTGGAGTTACTCTCAAGCAATTGCAATCATGGATCAGAGGGGAGGATAATATTCCGGATGAGCTACTTTCAAAAGCAACAGAAATTTGGCCGGTGAATCGTAGGGACTTTGAGCCGATAACTGATGATGTACCCGAGGGCTTATTAGTTGTAACAGCAGAAGAATCTAAATTAACCGAGAGGATCCTTCATCGAAAAGGTACGCCCTATTATGCTTATCGTGATACGGCTATGTCACGCATGGCACCTTTCAGGCCTGAGTGGATAGCGGAATTGGTTGATACTGACAATACCGATGTTGATGACGAGAGAGTATGTTGGAATAATGGCCATTTTCTTCACCAGTTTACATATTTTATGGGACCAGTAAACTTCTACTTCATGCGGGGGAGCGAGAGATGTCTAGCTCAAATGAATACCGGGGACTCAATGTATATCTCACCCTATATTCCACACACTTTTACTAATCGAACAGTCCGGGATAATCAAAGAGGGCTTATCTTAGCATTAACATACAGCAGTGATCTTGGTGGAGACGCGCGAGCTGAAATGGGTGCTTTAGGTGAGGATACGATTAGCAAAATGTTATTACCAAGCGTTTCCTCGCAGGGTGGCATTAAAAGTCTATTGATGTCTCACATGACAGACTCGTGTGTTACCCCCAAGGAGTTAAGCTCAAGGTGTGGTATACCACTTGAAAAGATTGATGGATTTCTTCAATGTAAAAATAAATTTAATTTCGATGAGTTAATTTTGATTGCTCATTCATTGCAGATTGACGTCAAAGATCTGTTGGCCTATGACGCTCAAGACAGGGAGGTTGTTGAAATTCTAAGGGGTAATGATTGCGACAAATGGGGTTACAACGATTACCTTTTTAAACAGTTAGCGTCAAGTAAAGCGATGTCTAAAGTTAGAGCATTCGAGGTTCTTGTTAATCCTGCGTTAACCGGTGGCGTAATCCGAACATCACTGTTTCAATATGGCTATGTTTTAGGCCCTAATCCAGTGAAAATCTCTTGGACCTATAACGGAACTACTTTTAGAAAAACACTTCAGCCGGATGACTCGTTTGTCATGAAGCCTGCGATCGAACACAGCTTTGAGTGTACGCAGCTATCAAAAATACTACTGTTGAGAGCGCCAGGGAAAATTTCTGGTGATGCTCTTTTGGAACTCTCATCACTTCCCCCTGGGGGTATCAGTCGCGCTGTTCAAGAGAATAAGCAGTGGTATCAAAGTTAATGATTCTCTCAGTCAAAGGTTTTGGATCTTACTTACAATTTTGTTATTGTTTTTGCATGATTTATTTCGCTTAAGGTTTGGTCTATGCAATGCTACCATAAGGGTTAATTTATGAAAAAAGTTTATGTTGCGATGAGCGTAGATCTCATTCATCCGGGGCACTTAAATGTGATAAACAAGGCGCGGGAATATGGAGAGATAATCATCGGTCTTCTTACAGATTCTGCGATTTCCAGCTATAAGCCCCTGCCTTTCATGAGCTTTGAACAAAGGAAGATAGTTATTGAGAATATTAAAGGTGTTTCTCAGGTTGTTGCTCAAGAAACGTTAGACTATGTTGATAACCTTAGGAAATATAAGCCTGACTATGTTGCACATGGTGATGATTGGCGTACCGGCATGCAGGTAAGTATTAGGCAACGGGTAATTGATACGTTGAGCGAATGGGGGGGGGAGTTGATAGAGGTTCCGTATACCCACGGTATTTCTTCTACTCAATTCAACCAGGCATTGAAAGAGATCGGTACGACACCGGATATTCGACGGAACAAGCTTCGACGGCTGCTCAGGGCCAAGCCATTACTTCGGTTTTTAGAAGCCCACAATGGGTTGACCGCTTTGATTGTAGAAAATGTTGGTCAAGACACGGATGGGGGCCGCAAGGAGTTTGATGGCATGTGGGGAAGCAGCCTCACAGAGTCGACGGCGAAAGGCAAACCGGACATTGAAGCGGTGGATGTCACGGCCCGGATGCAGACCTTGAATGACATAATCGAAGTCACTACTAAGCCGCTGATTTATGACGCAGATACCGGTGGCAAGGTAGAACATTTTACTTTTACGGTTCGCACACTGGAGCGTTTGGGTGTGTCGGCAGCGATCATTGAAGACAAAACCGGGCTGAAGAAGAACTCGTTGTTTGGCAACGACGTATCACAGACTCAAGACAGTATCGAAGCGTTTTCGGCGAAAATTCGCGCTGGAAAAGCTGCGCAGGTGGGCGATGAGTTCATGATTATCGCCCGCCTAGAGAGTTTGATTCTAGATGCGGGAATGGACGACGCCGTGACCCGGGCCAAGGCTTACATTCAGGCCGGTGCCGATGGCATCATGATTCATAGCCGTAAAAAAGACCCAGCAGAAGTTTTTGAATTCTGCAGGCACTTTCAGTCATTCGAGCGTCGTGTACCGTTGATTGCAGTTCC
>JAGYJQ010000040.1 GCA_018401935.1 Balneolaceae bacterium | reverse complement strand
CTATCCACACTAAATCTTTTTGAGCATGTCTTAGAACACAAAAAAAAGAAGCCGTCTCGATAGTTTTATCGAGGCGGTTTTTTGGTTGATTGGGTTTATATGGTTTTTGGTTGATAGAGTTTAGCGCTCAGTGGTTTTTTACGCGTAAAAAAGGGGTGTGCCCCTTTACTAAGCACTCATTTTTTTGATATTATGCGCAAGAGCATGTAGACCAAACTCTAAATCTACTTTTTCGAGCCCACGATGGGTAAATCGTTTAAAGTTCCGATTGGATTTGATATGGGCAAAAACCGGTTCTACATCTGCTGTTCTGCGTTTTAGCCTTTGTTTTCCAGCTTCAGAGCAGAGTAGTTCTCGAGTCTTTTTACGGTATTCTTCCAGCTGATGGTTGCGCTCTATTTGTCGGTTAGTTTTAGCCTTATGACAGGAACCGCGCAAGGGGCATCCTTGGCAATTTTGGGCTTGATAAACACTGTACTGTTGTAGATAGCCCGACTTTGTTCTGCGGGATCTAGTGCCTATGTTTTTCATAGTCTGTCCCATCGGGCAAGTATAGGTGTCTTTTTCAGGGTTGTAATAGAGTTGATCCCGTTCAAAAGGCTTCACCCCCTTACGCTTTTTGGTTTTCACCTTGGCTTGCTCCTTATCAAAGCTCCCATACTTGACGAAAGCTTTGACTTTATTATGCTCTAGTAATTCATAGTTCTCTTGACTGCCATACCCCGCGTCTGCGATAAGCTCTTCGGGATAACTCTGGTATAGTTTGGTGAACTGCTCTAAGTGAGGAGCTAAAGTGTGTAAGTCGTTGGCTTGTTGGTGCAAGGTATAGTTGACCACAAACTGATTCTCGGAACTGATCTGTACGTTGTAGCCTGGTTTTAACTGACCATTAAGCATGTGGTCTTCTTTCATACGCATGAAAGTCGCGTCTGGATCAGTTTTGCTATAGCTGTTACGCTCGCCCAAGATGGATTCTTTTTGTTGGTAGGCCTCAAGGTTCTTCGGGAAGTGCTGCGCGATATAACGCCCCTTGGCCTTGGCTTTAGAACTCGCCTTGTCATTGCCCTTTAGGATTTTATTAATCTTCTGAGCGGTGGCTTTGACCTTCTCAGGATCTAGTTGCTTAAAGTCTGGTGGCTCCGGGTCTTTATCTTCATCTTCAGCAATACGTTGAGCGTAGTCCCACATCTGCTCTAACTGTTCGGCCATTTTCTTTTTATTGGTCTTTATGGCATTACCCCATACAAAGGTGTAACGCCCCGCCACCGACTCGATTTTGGTACCATCGGTGTATACCTGTTTTAAACTGACCAGACCCTCCTGGGCCAGTAGAAGCACCACTTGCTTGAACACATCTTTAAAGGCACTACGCAACTTCTCACTCCTAAATCGGGCAATGGTATTATGGTCGGCCACTTGACGATTGGCTAACCACATGAAGTTGATGTTCTCGCGCATGGCCTTCTCGATTTTACGACTCGAGTAGATGTTATCCATGTAGGCGTAGACCATCACCTTGAGCATCATCTTAGGATGATAACCTGGTTTACCTGTTACGCGATAGGCCTGGATTAAAGAATCAATATTAATCTGCTCAATCACATTGTTCACAATCCGAACGGGATGATCCTTAGCGATAAAATCCTCTATAGAAGGAGGAAACAACCAGTTTTGCTGCTGGTCATAGTCTTTGAAACGGTAACTCATCTATTTGATTATCAGCACTTAAAGATAATCAATTATCACCTAAACACCAATAAATCAGTAACTTATATCAAAAAAAAAGCTGCCTCAGTTTTGAGACAGCTTCTTATACTGTCTAAAACAAGGTTAGTGATTCTTTTGAATGAACATTAAACCGTCATCACCTAGAGATATGGCTATGTGACGCGTTTGGTAAATCGTTATATCATTAATATTCTTATCGCTTAAATTTATGGTTCCACCTCCTACGGTAAATACACTAGAAGGTAAAGTTAATTCCCCTACTAAATCATGAGTATTAACAAAGGCCTTATCGGCGGCATACTCTCCCATGGCAATTACTTTTAAGCGTGTTTGCCCCGCGCCATTATCACCGCCTCCGCAGTAAAGAACGCCTAAAGCAGGATCAAAGCTAATCGCCGAGAAATTACCCATTTGTATCGCTCTATCCATTAAACTTGGAGATGATGGAGTAGCGCCCGTATTATTTTGTCCACCTCTGGCTTTGTGAATATATCCATTTCCGCCATTGGGCACACCGTAATTAATTAACATAGAATCCAATTTCTGAATCCCGTTGGGAACACCAGCTCCTAGTTTACTTTGAGCAATAACCAAATGTCCTTTACTGTAATCTACGGGCGCAATATCATTATTCAAATCTCTATGCCAAGATACACCATCGAAACGGTGATCTCCATTGCTAGAAATTATGCCAAGGTTGTTTAAGGTAGCCCCAAAATATTGATACTTTTTGATAAATATATTGGTTAATGGCGCTAAAGCCGCATTGCGATCTAATACATAAAATTCACCACCCGAAGCACTAACTGTTCTCGGATCTACTTCGATATCTATTGCGTCGGTGATTCCTGCATCATAGGCTACCACATTTCGTAACGAACGGTCGACCTGAAAAACGCCACCTGCACCATTGGAGCCACCTCTACCATCACCAGTAGTAACAAAATATTGGGCACCTAAAGCTACGATACCAGTTCCAGCCACACCAATTAATGGTAATTCCATAAGGGAGCCTTCCCAAAACTCATCGTTAATATAATCATAGTCGATTCTGGCTACAATGGCACCTTTATGTCCTGCTAAGGTGTACTGTGAGTCATCGGTATTGCGCTGTCCAGTAACCATCACTTCAATGTTTCCTGTTTCGTTATTGCGATAGGCCGATAAGCCATATAAATCATGCTGTTCAAAATCCACTCTATCCTTAAGCTCATATTGACCGATACCACTTAAACGGTAGGCGGATAAAGATCCTTTCACTGTACCTGTGCCATGCGGACCCATAGCACCGTAATCGTTGGTATGCCAAGCCACAAAAATCATATCATCTACTTGAAAAACCGCGCTCGCTGCTAAATCAACTCCGCCAATTTCCACCGGATTTGCATATCCTCTAAAAGTATAGTTCAACTGAGAACCCGTTTTACCGCTTAAATTAGTGCTCTCCATCATTGGAGTAAAATCTCTTTCTAATTGAGATGCTTCAAAGTGCTGTAGTCCACCTTCCACTGAACTTAAAGTGCTTCCTTGAAAATCTGTACTGGCATTTCGGTTACAGGAAGCCATAATGCCGAAACCTACTATTACTGCGAATATCTTTTTCATACTATAAAAATTGAATAAACCTTTTAATCATTGCCAGATTGCGCCAATCATTCTTTAATGACTAGAATCTACAATCAAGGCTAAATAAAGCTGAAAGTCTATTTTCTCCAATTAATTCTAGTTCAAGAGTCG
>JAGYJQ010000004.1 GCA_018401935.1 Balneolaceae bacterium | reverse complement strand
GACTTATTCAACAATTAGTTCAGTTAGAGGGACAGAAAAAAGTTCAGCTTGAAGCTGATAAATCTGATCAAGTAAAAATAGATAAAGAATTAGGTACTATAAGCTCAAAAATTTCCACTCTTGAGAATAATTTAAAAGAGTTTACACTCTTAGAGAATAAAACTTTTACTTCTCTAACCACTAAAAGCTCCGATGAAAGTGTGGTTAAAATAGTCAGTGCAGAAGGGATGGAGAACATAGATGAGTTTTCCATTTCAGTGGATCGGCTTGCCTCCAAGGATCATATTATTTCTCAGTCATATAGTGCCAACGGTACAGAATTGGATGATCTTGGCGTTGGTGAAGTAACTATAACCATTGGGGATATTACCAAAACAATATCAATTGCTACTGGCTTGCCCCCCAATCCTGGCAACGAAAGAACAAACCAAGAACTATTGGATGAACTCTCAACCCAAATAGAAGCCGAATTTGGAGATGCAGTTCAAGCGAATGTGTACCAAGTTTCCGAAGGACAACTTCAAATGTCCATTCGTAGTACTAATGTAGGATATGATGCACGGGTTCAATATTCGGGAAGCAGTGGCTTCTTAGATTCATTTTTTACCAACAGCTCGCGTCAAACCCCTGAAAATGAGCTCAATGCTAGTTTTAGGATCGATGGCATTCAATTCGAACGTTCTTCTAATTCCATTACGGATACCATCCCAGGGTTAAATTTCGACTTACTCACCACTACCAACAACCCGGTTACCATGACGGTTTTGCAGGATACTGAGAAAGCAACTTCCAACTTTAATTCCTTCATGGAAGCCTTCAATGATCTTAATAAAACGATACGATCCAGAACATTTATTAATGCTGAAACAGGGTCTAAAGGCCCTTTACAGGGTATTCGATCGATACGTAATTTAAGTTTAAATCTTCGCCAAATCGCACTTCTAGATGCCAATCCAGCTGAAAGTACGATACGTAACCTCACGGAATTAGGCGTGGGTTTCGATAAGGACGGCACTATGAAAATAGAGAATCAAGAGCTGTTTGATGGGATACTTACCAACACCCCAGAACAACTAGATCAATTTTTTGCAGCCTCTAGCTCTTCTATAACAGGGATGAAAAATATACTGAATACTTATACTGAATCTGGTGGAGTAATAGATTCGCTAGAAACAGGGGTAGAGCAAAAGACGCAGCGTTTAGATACACGTATTGCTCGAGAGGAAAAGTACCTATTAGAATTTGAGGACCAGCAAAGAGCCATCTTTGCTAGATTAGAACAGCTAACCGAACAGGGAATGAGTCAGTATAACCAGGTAATGATGAGTTTAAGTAATTCTGGAATTTGACGATAAGTAGATTATGACATATACAATTGAAAATATGAATAAGATTAACACAGTCTCTCAAGAGCTTGTTAATTTACTTATTAATAATGACTTAGACTTGGATTGCATTAGTGCAAAACTAAACGAACGAGAAGCGCTAATTAAACAACTTTCATCGTTGCCACCCGAATTAGATGCTCCAGTCACTGTAACTGAACGCCTGTTAGAACTTAAAATTATGTTCAGTAAGTTGAACGGCATTATTATGACTCATCTATTTGGTCTAGTGAAAACGAAAGGAGAAGAACTAGCCCATGTTCAGATGCAAAGAAAAGCCATCCAAAGTTATAAGTTTCAACTGTAAGTTAATTTAACTATACTACTACCATAATTTATCTGTTATGGACATAAAAAACGTATCTAATTACACAAACAACAAAGTCAACGGACCAGCGGATTCGCACAAAGAAGTACATCAAGTAAATTCCAGTGAACTTAAAAGACTGGAAAAGAGTACCGAACTTGACAAAGTATCAGTTTCACAAATCAACAAAAATGAACTTAGTTTCGCTAAAGTTGAATTGGAAAAACTGAACAAAACGGCTATGGAAAATATCTCTGAATTCCGCCAAAAAATTCAAGAGTACGAAGAATTAAAATCTGATCAATTAGACAAACTCCAGAATAATGACATTCATACAATGATGAATGATCAGGATGTATGGTCCCAAATTGCTGACAAAATACGCGGGTAAGCTTCACTCCAAAGCTCTTTTATTCCTCGTCATCAAGCCTTATTATACAATCAAATGAAATAGGTAGTCATGACCACCTGACTACATTCAATAATAGGCTTACACAAATACAATTAGATGAAAGAAACAATACTTGTTGTTGATGATGATGAACTATTATTAGGCTTTTTGGATGAAATTTTACGCAATGAAGGGTACGATGTCACTCCGTTTTCATCTCCTGTAAAAGCCATAGAATATCTGGACAAAAATCCCACCCGATTGGTTATCACCGATGTCAAGATGAATGAAATGACCGGTGATGAAATACTGAGTCATGTTCAATCTGATCACCCTTCCACAGGATTGATAATGATTACCGGCTTTGGGAATATAAACCATGCCGTACGAGCTTTACACAAAGGTGCCTTTGACTATGTGACAAAACCTTTCAAGGCCAAAGAGATTCTGTTTCGCGTCAAACGTTTTTTCGATGGAGAATCACCCTCCCTAGCAGCCGGACAACCAAGCATAGTCGGTACTGCTACTCAAAGATCACCTCACGGTACCGATAATCCAGCTAAGGAAAAAACAGACTCCCCCACGGAAAGTAATAGGACAGCAACATCACCCTCAACTAAACCGGTTTCTACGGAAGACTCGAGTAAGACTTTAGCAAAAGATACCCAAGAAGATAGAGTGAGTCCCGTTAAAGGGGATGAGGATGAATCCCCTTTTATTGGACAGGCGCCTCAAATAAAGCGCTTATTGATGATTTTACCTCAGATTGCAAAAAACACGGCACCTGTTCTTATACAGGGAGAAAGTGGTACAGGGAAAGAAGTGTTTGCTAGTCAGGTTCATGTCCATAGCAATAGAAGTAAAGCTCCATATATTAAAATAAATTGTGCTAATTTACCGTCCGAATTGGTGGAAAGCACCTTATTTGGCCACGTAAAAGGAGCATTTACCGGGGCCATTTCAGATCGAAAAGGCGCTTTTGATGCGGCACAAGGAGGCACACTTTTACTTGACGAAATCACCGAAATTGATATCCAAGTTCAAGCTAAACTGCTTCGAGTACTTCAGGAAAACGAATTTTATAGAGTGGGTAGCCAGACCCCAATCAAATCCGATGTACGAATACTAGCTACTTCCAACAAGAATATTGGTGCAGCCATACGCGACAAAGAATTTAGAGCAGATTTGTACTATCGCTTAAATGTATTTCCTATCGAAATTCCTCCATTACGCGATCGAAGCTCAGATATTCCAATCCTAGCTCGTCATTTTGTGACAAGTTATTGTGAAAAATATGGTTTCCCTCCCATTGAGTGTTCTGAGGAACTTATTGAATACCTTATGGCCAACGATTGGCGCGGTAATGTGAGAGAATTAAATAATAAAATTCACAGAGGTATTATCTTCGCTCAGGACAGCAAAGAATTAAAGCCAGAGCACATCGAAAATAGTTTATTCTCAAATGTTGATGACGAATTACAGGAACAAAATAGAGAGTTTCCACTTATGCCCATTGAAGACATGGAACTCCAATTAATTCAGAAAGCTCTAGATAAAACCCAAGGCAACCAAAAACAAGCGGCTAAACTTCTTGGGATTTCAGATCGGACTATTAGAAATAAACTAAAAAATAGAGAATAAGCCTCAGGAGCTCAAAGGCTCCTTTTGACGCAATGGTGTAAAGGGTATTATTAAAGGTTTTTATACGACTGATTCATATAAAAACCCTATATCATGGAATCAAGCAACCCTATAAAGTAACGATTTAGCTTGATCTAATCGATCTGACTTAATCAATGTTACGATCAAACGCCTCTTATAATGCTCCGAATCTGGATGGGCATTGTATAAGGCCGTGTAAATCTTCTGTACAGGTTCATACCATGATTGATTCAAGAACAGTTCCAAATAATCATGAAATCGCGCTTCTTCTTCCTCTGTAAATTCAAAAAGTACAGGATTAGGATACAGTTTGTATAAATGCGCTAAAGCTTCTTTTTTCAACGAAAGCTCAATAGCAAGAGTTAGAGCTGCATGTTGATATTGAGTATCTAGTTTATCACCCATAAGATCAATATAGTTAGCCAAATATTCATAGGACAGGTCATTTTTGCCGGCTTTTAAGGATAAATTACTTAATTGAATTAAGGTTTCAGCGCTCGGCAATTTAGTTTCATGGCTACTTCTGGAGCCTAAGGTTGTATTTCGCCAATAGTGCTGTAATGCAGCTAATGCAGCACTCCAGTTCTTATTCATTTGATAAATTCTAAACTGAATCAAATAGGGCATATACTGCTGTACTTCACGAGATATTGATTCCTCGGTATATTCGAGTGCTCTTGTCCATTTATGTTGTTCTGCATGACACCTAGCAATACCATTTAGTGCTGCCAAATAATCATAGGGTAACACATCCGCTTTTTTAAGTACCTGCCGATATTCAGCTGCGGCCTGAACATACTTGTTAGATTTAATTAAATGTCTAGCTTCAAATAAATGGACGGTTGTCGGTAAGGGAGTTTGAGCACGTTCAACCTCTAAATCAATATCTTGCCACAAATAGCTTTTTCTAGCTATCTGCAATCCATTTGGTAATAATTTAATGTTTCTCTGTTGAACATAACGAGAGGCATCTGGAATATGAAATCCTCTAAAAATCTCCTCTTCCGAGCCGGTAGGAACTAACCTAAGCTGATAATAAAACTCTGTTTGCCCAAATCCATTTAAGGAAATCAAGACCGATGGCCAACTCTCGTGATCTATGTATTCTAAGGCACTGAGTTCATTCAAGTCCAAGGTTTCATCACCATCTAAAAATAATGCCCATGGGGTGTGGGTTGATCGTACAATTTGATTCCACTGTTTTGTTTTTGACGGTGAATCTGGATACAAATAGTCTAATTCAGATGGACTTAAAATCACTACTTGTTCAAAATAGAACTCATACTTCTCAATTAAGTCAAACTCTTCAGCTGTTTGGAGTTTTTTATTGTATAAGTATAACGTTATTGGAAATTTATTCATTTGGACCCCTTTTTCTACTACTGTGTTTACTGTGTGTTTATTTATTTATAGATAGTCTAATAAGGACTGATTCATAATGCTTGAATGAACGGTCATTGCCGACTGGAAGGCTAATTCAGTTTGTTGAATCTGTGAAAAAGTTTCAGCAAAATCAGTATCAACCAAGGAGCTAAGTTCCGCTTGTATCGTATTTTTGAGGGATTCTTGGCGCTCAAAAACAAAATCCATTTTGTTGATTTCAAAGGCTACTGTCGCAGACTGATCTATAAGGTGATTGATTAAGGAATCATAGTCATCTAACTGGGCCGAAAGGCTGCTTGAGTCACCCATTGATAACGCTGTAATCGTCTGTTCAATGGCTTCAAACATGTCAATCCCACCTACCTCACGAATGGCCTGTCCACTAACGGATGGTTCAACAAATATTCCTTCTTCAATCTGAGTTTTGTTTACTTGATTTGTCCCGTTAAAACTCACTCCTCCTACTCCTAATTCATCCATAGAAAAGGGTACTGTGTCACTAGATGTTCCAGAAAATATATATCCACTTCCGTCTTTTGAGTTTAAGGAATTAATCAACTGCTCCTGAATGGTTTCTACTTCTTGAGTAAGGGCTTTATATGCCTGAGCCCCCTGTGCACTATTACCGCCTCGTAAAACAATACCTTTAAGTTCGATAAGCCTATCAACAATTTCATCCAGACTCTGCTGGGCGGTTTGTGATGTCGTTTTTGCTTTATTTATTTGCTGCTGATAAAATTCCTTATCTCGTAACTGCTGTTCTAATGCACGAGCATTTTTAAAATTCACAGGGGCATCCGAGGCCATGGTAATTTTCCTACCCGATGCAATGTGTTCTTGCAACTTGGACAATTCCATTCGATTTTGGTTTATATGCTTCATAAACCCATCAAAAATTATATTCTGTGTTAATCTCATCGTTACGCTACAATTGACATTAGGGTTTGATACATAATTTGAGCCGATTCTAGTACTTTCGCTGCTCCTTGATAGGCTTGTTGATACTGAATCATATTACTGAGCTCTTCGTCCATATTAACCCCAGATACCTGTTGCTGTTGGGCTGTTAATAATTCCATTTCTGAATTGCGCAAATCTATCCCTTCGTTAAGTGCCGATACCTTCGAACCAGGACTCGATATAAAATGAATGGCAAATTCAACCGGGGCATAACCCGACATGATTTTACTGTCTTTAATCCCAGCTATTGCTTCCGCTATATCCCCATTACCTTGAACTCCTGAGATAGATTCAGCTGCAATGTGATCTATGTTATTGATTAAATCTTCTTCAATTGAAAGGGTGGACGCTGAACCATCCATATCACTAAAAAAATTTCTGGGTTGAGTATCCTCTAACCCATATCCTTGTGAGTGTTCAAAATTCACTCTTTGAACTAGATTGGATACAAAACCATCCAAATCAGTGGAGAGGGTAACCAAATCATCGTTATTAAGTTCTAGTAACGCCCCCAATTTTCCTGACTCAACCGAAATACCTTGTCCACTATTAGCCAACCTAATATCTAAATGCTCCGATTCACTATCTTTAGTGAGTTGTAACTGCTGTATTAAATCAGGGGACAATACCTCCATGCCCCCAACAGATATTCGGACCTGACCATTATCACTCTGGACTGTTTTAATGTCTAAATATTCGGATAACTCTTGCAATTTCATCACTTGGGTATCCATCGCTGCTAAAGCTTGCTCTCCCCTATTTAAGGCAGATGTAATAGTCTTATTCAACCCATCCAAATCTTCTAGGAGTCTGTTAACCTTTCTAATTGACTCTTGAACATGATTCTGGGTAAGTTCTCGTTCTTGTTCAATTGCACTATGTACGTTTTTCACCGCATCAATGAATAACTCGGCCTCTTGTATGACTTGGTTACGAGCAGGACGTGACTGAGGTGAGGAAGCTAAATTCCCAAAAGACTGTAGAAATGATTGGGTCCTAGCATCTAAATCTCCTCCTGTATCGGAAACAAAAGAGGTTTCTAAGCGAGCAAAAGTCTGACTTTTAACCTCTAAATAGCTAAGCTCTTGTTGTTTAGTTTGTATCAGAGACTCTGTCCTAAGTTCCCTTAAATATTCGAAATCAGCCGATTTAACTCCCAATCCCTGTAATCCTTTACCACCTATTTGGTGCTGAGGAACGGTGATTAATCTTCGTCTAGTATAACCTGGAGTATTGGCATTTGTGATATTATGAGCAGTGGTATTGAGTCCCTCTTGAGCTACCTTAATACCCGATCTAGATATTTCTATTAAACTATTCATCCCTAATTACGCCTCCCATTGCTTTTTAATACTTTTCGGTTGTTACACCTGCTCGTTGACCCCAATTCCAACCTGTGATTTATACTCTTTTCCCGCAGCAGTGTACTGTTTATAATCCTGGTCAGCTAGTGAGTACATATCACGCAACCATTGATTATTACAGCTAGAGGCAAACAATAATAGATTAACAAGCTTTTCGTGCTTTTTATCCATATCTGCAGCCTTTTGGGAAAGCAACGACCGCCAAGAAGACAATTCACTCACTTCTTGTTCGAAACCATCTTCCTTTAAATAAGAAATAAGACCGGATAAACGAGGCTGTTTTTGTTCCTCTATATCTTTTATTGATGGGTGTACGGATTCATGGGTATCACCAATGACTTTTGCTTCCAGATGATGGTGCACCCGTCGTAGTGCCTGAGCCAAATCTTTTTGTATGGTACTGTATTTTAAGGATGCACTATGGTACTGATCTGTTACCTGATCCACTTGCTGGATATCTAGATTCAATAAAACCTTATTATAGGTATCTATAATAGAAATCATTTGATCCAAGTGAAGGTCTAAGACCCTAAGTTGATCGATTAACAATGTGTAAGACCCTGCTTTTTTCATAATTCCACCCTACTTTTTGTACTTTTGAATAAGCTCAGCAATACCTAAGCTTCCTTGATTGGCTAATTCCTTTGAAAGTGTATCGGTTATGTGATGCTTATATAAATCCGAACCCGCGGACATAAACGAATCTTCTCCTCCCATCTGAAATTGATTTTTAGTCATTTCAGCCACTAATTTTTTTGCAAATAATAGTTCAAAGTCCTTACCAACATCCTTAATTTCTGGCTTTTGATATCCGGCATTCACCTGCTTCATCGGATTTTTTTGAGGGAGAGATACTGGGTTATTTATCATTGGATTTCGATTTTTTGATCTTATTTATTTTTATGAGTTGGCGAATTACATCACAATGAGTTCACCACGAAGAACTCCAGCCCTATCTAAAGCCTGAAAAATGGAGATAATATCCCGAGGGGTTAGACCTAAGGTATTGAGCGATACACTGAGCTCTTGAACGGTTGTTTCCGGTTCAAGTATAATCGTCTGTGCTATTTCTTCATTTATTTCGGTTTGCGGTAAGTTTAGAACCTGAGTCTCACCGCCTGAAAATGCGTTGGGTTGACTAATCACCGGAGTAAGCTGTGTCCTAACCTGTAGATTTCCATGAGATATCATCACATTATCAATGAGTACGCTTCCTCCAGCCACAATGGTCCCCGTACGCTCATTGATTACAATTCTGGCCTCGTTGATTACCGAAACTTCCTCTTCTAATACCAAAGAAGTGAAAATATTCATCATACTTTTATCCCCGATATTATCTGGCCAATTAATTTCTACCAGACCGGCATGGGCAATTTTCGCTATTTCTTCCTCAAACCGGGCATTTATCGCTTCTGTCATTGTACGGGCGTTGCTGAAATTCGGCTCTTTTAATGCTAACCGGAGGGGTTCTGCTAACGACATCTTAACCTCCTGATTCTGAATGACCAACGCTCCACTTGGTATGGTTGCCGTCATCGTTTGATTGCGCCGAATTCGAGCTCCGGGTATTTCGGAATTCACCCCACCTACTAGTAATGGGCCTTGTGCTCGAGCATACATATTTTGATTTTCAGGATTCATCAATGGAGTCACTAACAATACCCCACCTTGAAGACTAGATGCATCACCCAGTGAAGAGACCGTAACATCAATTCGGCTGCCAGGGGATTGATAAGGACTCAATCTAGCCGTTACCATTACCGCAGCTACATTGCGGGTTCTAAGTTGTTCAGCATCTACCGTAATACCAAAGTTTTCGAGCATATTTGCTACGGATTGTACTGTAAAAGATGCGGATTGACTGGAAAGTGAGCGGTCTCCACTTCGGTCTAAACCGGTGACCAAGCCGTATCCAATTAATTCGAGTGGTTCTGCATTCTTAACATAGACAAGATCTTGTATTTTTGACGCTTGTTGGGCCATCGCTGGACTGTTTATTCCACTAGCCAAGGAACAAATAAATACCCCAATACATGCAGTAAAAAGTATCTGGATTCGTTTCATTAAAGTTCCAATGCTCTAAGAGTGGCTACCGCAGCTAATCCAGCTGTAAGGCCCACGGTTAATATTTTTGTTCCTAATCGCTTGGCCCGTGTTCTATCGCTGATTCCACCCATTTTTTGGTATGAAATGGCTGCATTTGCAATACGATAGGATAGAATCTGATTGTTTCCATCAATATCATTTTGTCGGACTGTCCCACTAATACTCATCTCGTGAACCTCCCCATTGACCTCGGTTGTTCTGTTGCCTTTGACAATTAAATCACCGTATGGGGTAACCTCTACAATTTGAACACTTAAAAAACCTTCTAAAAGCTGTCGTTGAGTAGCTAGGTTTGATGCTTCAGCACCATTTTGAACTTGTACATCGGCCCCAAAAAGGGGTTCAAATGGCATGAAATTTCCACTTACCGATCCATTTGCATTGGTTCGCCCCATAGAAGAGCTTCGATTATCGGTGGTAGAGCTCCCTTGTGTATTCTCCTTTAATACCACGGTAATGATATCACCAATACGCTTGGCTTTGACATCACTATACAGCGAATGTTGTGCGTGACTATGTTGACCCATTATTCCTGCCCAAAGCAGAAGAAATAGGATCCCCTTTATTGTGTTATTTAATGTTTTCATAAGTGCATCAACTATTTGTGTGTTCACTGAGTTACAGTGTTTTGGACCAACTAGCGACTGTAGCACTTTCGACAACACCCATGTATTTTGTCCGTTGTTCTTTACAGTAGATGGGAACTTTCTGCCCTAAGGCAGCATCGTCAAGAGATTCGCATTGCAAGGAAAGGACCAGTGCTCCATTTTTGAAGAGTAGTGAAACCTCTGCGCCAGCTTCTAAGATGGATGGAATTTTAACTTCATTAATTTTGATTGGCTTACCCGGAATCAATAGCTTGTCGGCCTCATTGCCTAATAGATCTTGCTCATCCAACACAAATTGGTTGTAATTGGCTTCGAAAGGAATCCAAAGAGGGTGAATCCGGTCTTTTGTGAGTTTTTTACCCTGGGTTAATTTTTCCTGAGTAGTATAGGTTTTAATCCTACCAGTGACTTCGAGTTGTACAAATCGATGCTGCATGGTACCCCTTGCGGCTTCTATATAACTCACTCTAAAATTACTGAATTTTCGAAGTGGGCCATTCAACCTCACCTCCACTATTTCGTCTTTTCCTAGTGTTTTTATCGCTTCAGGTATCCATTTTTCACCTAGTTTAAACTCAAATATTTTTGAATCATACTGGGTACCTAAAGACTCTTCTGCCATCTGAATCAAATGATCCGAAACAACAGATTGAGCCTTTAGGTGTACACCAGTTGATAACACATTGCATCCAATAATGAACACAAACACACAAATCGTATAAAGCTTTTTGCCAAGGGTAATGGTCATAATTTTCACCTTTTATCGTTTAATGGAATTGGTTACTGACATCATATCTTCAGCGGATTGAACCATCTTAGAATTGGTTTCGTACGCGCGTTGAGCTTCTATTAGTCGTACCATTTCGGTGACTACATCAACATTTGATTGCTCCAAAAATCCTTGCCTAACTACCCCAAAGCCACTATCCCCGGCTTGGCCATAAAAAGGCATACCTGACGACTCAGTGGCACCAAATAAATTGTCTCCAAGAGCATTTAACCCTCCAGGATTTGCAAATTTGGCTAATTCAATTTGTCCTAGTTCGACTTTAGTTGTAGAGTCATCCAATAACGCACGAACAACTCCGTCTTGTGAAATTTCAACCGCCACAGCGTCGCTGGGTACTTCAATTTGTGAGGCTAGGGGTAATCCTGAATTATTCACTAACAGCCCATCAGCATTTAGATTGAAATTCCCATCTCTGGTGTAAGCCGTACTACCGTCGGGCATTTCTACTTGAAAAAATCCAACTCCACTAATAGCTAAATCCAGTGCATTACCGGTTTCAGCCACAGAGCCCTGCATAAAATTTCGAATGGTTGCAACAGCCCTAGAACCATGGCCAATTTGAAGGCTTGGACCGTTTCCCGCGCCATCGTTGGAGTTGCCTTGTTTAGATTGTACCATGTTTTCGTAAAATAGATCCTGAAAGGCGATTGTACTCCTTTTGTATCCTGTGGTACTCACGTTTGCTAGGTTATTGGCAATATTATCGACCGAACGCTGTTGGGCGCTCATCCCTAATGCCGCGGTACTTAGTGCTCTAAACATATCTTGACTCCTTTAAAAACGGCCGAGTTGACCCGTTACTTTTGTTAAAATTTCGTCGGTTGTCCGCATAGCTTTTTGCTGCGATTCAAATAATTGCATGGTTTGCATCATATCGACCATTTCGTTGAGTGGCTCTACATTACCTTTCTCAAAAAAACCTTGTACTATACGGGTATTGGCTCCAGCCGCATCTTTACTGGGTCCTTCTAAGGTGAAGTACCCAGCTCCCTTTCTCTGTAAATCTGCTGCGCTTTGTGGGGTGGTGATTTGAAGCTTGCCTTTAGACTCCCCATTAATCGTTAACGTCCCGTCGGATTGGACCTCCAAGTTCAATTCTGCGGCCGAGAGTTCTTGGCTCATTAGTTCACTCAAGTTTATGGGGCCACCTTCCCCCATTACTAAGCTACCCTGCTGGTCCACTAAGGTGCCTGCATCATTTAAATAGAAGCGCCCATTTCTTGTCAAAAGAGTCTGACCTTCTTGTTGAACGGAAAAAAATCCTTCTCCATCTACCGCCAAATCAAATGGATTACCTGTTGATTCTAGCACACCTTGGGTTAAATCAATCTGGGTTTTTGGGGTACTCATTGAAACTGTTTTTCCACCCATCTCTTCGTTCATCATCTGATAAAAGACCTTACTCCCCTTGTAACCAGGAGTGTTTAGATTGGCCAAATTGTCGGCAGTAATCTCCTGAGACTTGGTGAGCATTTGCATCGCTCTCATCTGCGTATATATTTGATCAACCATGAAAAAAAAATTTAAGTCTTTTGTTTAGGTGCCGATAACAGTTACGGAAGGAAACTCCACGCTCGACATTTATCTTTAGTTCAAATTGCATGCCATGTACACAGCTTGGTATGTTTTGTGCGTTTTATACCTTACTAAAAGCCCTTTTGGATGGCTTATTTAGGTGTTTTATGGATAAGTGCTGATCCAGCCTCCCAATGCTCTTCCTAACACTAAGTGGAACATATTTTGCCGGCAAAGAGAATTTTTTTCCGCATCGACTCACTCATTTACCCGAAGAAATCGTCCTAACCCAAGGGAGAATAGGTATGGTAGTCGTAGTTGAATGCAGGTGCAGGATGGTATCATATTTGATAGGTCATAGGCATGGCAGATCAAAATAGCGACCAAGATAAAACCGAAGAACCATCCGCGAGGAAACTTGAGAAAGCTCGTGAAGATGGAAATGTGAGTATTAGTAAAGAGATCTCCTCTCTAATGGTTCTCGTTGCTTCAATGTTGAGCTTTTTAGCGATTGGTAAAACGATTGCCCTAACCATGCAGGGTGAGTTCCGGCGCTATTTTATACGATCGGCAAGTTTGGTGGAAAACGTTGAAGATGCTAACGCTTTATTTAAGGAGAGTCTGTTAACTGGATTTGGGATGCTCATCCCTTTTCTAGGGATCCTCATGATCACCGTACTGGTGGTAAACTTGGGCCAAACAAATGCCTTGTTTTCCTTAAAATCATTACAGCTTAAGCCTAGTAAGATGAATCCAATTAGTGGCTTAAAAAAGATTTTTTCGCTCAAGGGTTTGGTGGAATTGATCAAAGGACTATTAAAATTGGCTATTGTTGGATTCATTGGGTATTTCTCGGTTAAATCCAATCTGGACTTTTTTGTTGCTTTTATTGTACAACCGCTTGAATACACCATGGTCGAGATCGGCTCTCATGTGGTTGCCTTTATTGGGAAGATTTTAGGGGCCTTATTTATATTGTCAATTGCTGATGCCGCCTTTCAACGCTTTCAGCACAGAAAAGAGTTACGGATGACCAAGCAGGAGGTCAAGGATGAGTTCAAAGAAATGGAAGGGGATCCTCGCCTAAAATCACAACGACGCCAATTTGGACTAAAACTCCGAAACCGCCCTCGCCTAGATCATGCCGTACTTGCTGCAGATGTGGTAATTACCAACCCTACCCATTATGCGGTATGTCTCCAATACGATCCCGAGAAAAGTGATGCCCCAACCGTTTTGGTTAAGGGGCAGCGATTACGTGCCCTTCGCATTAAAGAATTAGCCAAAGAGTATGGCACACCAATTGTTGAGAATAAACCAGTAGCGCGGGCATTGTTCGCTACGGCAGAAGAAGGAGATATTATTCCAAATGACCTTTTCAAAGCCGTTGCAGAGATATTAGCCTACGTATTCAAACAAAAAAATAGGTCTAAACACAATAAACATGGCGAATAGCAACCTAAGTACTAAGGGGCTGAAGGGAACATTTTTCCAGAAGGACGTACTTATTTCCTCAGGAATTATCATGATTCTACTCATCATGATTTTGCCAGTGCCTTCAGTGGCTATGGACTTTTTTCTCGCTGTTAATATCTCCCTCTCCTTAATTGTACTACTGGTCGCCTTCTATGCCCTAAAACCTCTGCAATTTGCCGTTTTCCCAGGGATGCTCCTTATTTTGACGCTGTTTCGTTTAGCGTTGAACGTGGGGACTACCCGCCTCATACTTAGTGAAGGGTATGCTGGAGCTATCATTGAGTCTTTCGGGGGCTTCATTGTTCAGGGAAATTATGTCATCGGTATCATCATATTTGCGGTCCTAATCATCATCAACTTTATTGTAATTACCAAAGGAGCCTCACGAATTGCAGAAGTTGCTGCACGGTTTACCTTGGATGCGATGCCGGGTAAGCAGATGTCTATTGATGCTGATTTGGCTGCTGGCTTATTAACGGATCAAGAAGCCAAAAAGAAACGGGAGGATATTGCCCGAGAAGCTGATTTCTATGGGGCTATGGATGGGGCAAGTAAATTTGTTCGGGGCGATGTAATTGCGGGCTTGCTTATTACAGTGATCAATATAGTTGGGGGGCTTATTATTGGGACTGTTCAACTGGATATGTCCATTGCCGAAGCTGCTGGCAAGTATACCTTAATGACTGTTGGTGATGGATTGGTATCACAAATCCCCGCACTTTTAGTGTCTACCGCATCGGGTATGATTGTATCGCGGGCAGCATCGGAGGGTAATTTAAGTAATGAACTGACACAGCAGCTTTTAGGAAATCCAAAAACCATCTCCATAGCTGCGGTATTTATCTTTTTATTGGGACTAGTTCCAGGTTTGCCGGTATTACCGTTTTGGAGTATAGCTGGTGGCCTAATCTACATGGCTTACAAAAATTTTAAAGCTGAGGATGAGGAGACCGAAAAATTAGCCCTTGAAGAAGAAGGGGAAGCCCAAACCAAAGCAGAAGAAGAGGATAAACCCGAGCAATACTTGCTCATGGATACTTTGGAGTTAGAAATAGGGTATAGCCTCATCCCTATGGTGGAAAAAGAGCAAGGTGGGGACGTGTTAGATCGGATGAAATCGCTACGTAAACAGATGGCGACCGAGCTTGGTATTATCATTCCCTCCATTCGTATAAGAGATAATGTGCAACTCAATGCCAACGCCTATACTATTAAAATGCGCGGGATTGTACAAGCCCAAGGTGAGTTGTTGCCTGGATACCATTTAGTGTTGTTACCAGCCGATATGAAGCCCGACATTCAGGGTATACCTACCAAAGATCCCACCTTTGGTATGGATGCTATGTGGGTGAGTACCAAAAACAAAGCTCAAGCAGAAAAATATGGACTCTCCGTTATCGAATCCGGTGCGGTGCTAACCACTCACTTAATGGAAATACTCAAAAAGAATGCCTACAAATTGGTGGACCGTCAAATGGTTCAAAAACTGGTCGAAAATGCAAAAGAGCAAGCCCCTGCGGTCGTTGAGGAACTTATACCTGAAGGATTGAAACTGGGTGATGTTCAAAAAGTTTTAAAGCGTCTGCTCAAAGAAGGTATTCCTATTCGAGACTTGGTTACTATCATGGAAACTTTAGCCGATCATTGTCATCAAACTAAAAATACCGATGTACTTAATGAATATTGCCGTGTGGCCTTATCGGATACCATCACCAAGAAATTCAGCAATGAAAACAACGAAATTCAAGTAATTATGTTGGATGCCGCGCTCGAATCGCATCTGTTAACGCAAGCTCAAGAGGGGAAATTAGATCGGGGCACACTAAGCTTAACCTCTTCAAATGTTGAAAAACTCTACAAAAGTGCTTCGGAATGTTTTAGCAAAATGCTCCAAAATGGATTTGAACCCCTCCTGCTTACTTCCCCCTTACTTCGCTTTACACTCTATGAATTCTTTGGAGCCATATTACCCGAAGTCGTGGTTTTATCCTACAATGACATTTCTCCACGTGTTCAGTTTAAAACGGTTGATAGAATTAGCATTGCTCAAGAATCCCTACCCGAATCAGAACCCATTGGCTTAGATTTATCTATGAGTGCAGAACCTACGGTGTTGCAAAGCGAAGCCCCAATAAGAAATTAACGATGATTAGCAGATCACAACGACCATGACACTAAAACAATTTTACGGATATACCCAAGACGAAGCCATACAGCAGGCTCAGGAGCAGTATGGGGATAATTTTGTGGTATTAAAAATTACCGAACCAACTCAAGAAGGTGGTTTAGTTAGGGTATCCATTATATTAGAACCCCAAAGTACTCCACCTGAAGTACCCCAAGAGTCTAGATCTACGAGTACGACTACCACTACGTCAACCTCTACGTCAGCAGCGTCTTCAGCTACCTCTACGTCAGCAGCATCTTCAGCTACATCAACCAGTTCGTCGTTGTCAAAACTTCGGCAAATTGCTATGGGAATGGAACCGGCATTAAGTGAAAAACTACAACCTAAAAAGCCCCTTCCTACCTTCAAGCCCGAAATCGCTACAGAAATCGAGCAACATACTCGCCAAGATAACGATCGGCTTGAGGCTCTCGAGCATTTATTCAAAGCTTCTTTGTCAAATTATGAACTAGAATATGCGCAACATCCTGTATTCAAACAGCTGGTGGCTTCTGGTGTGCCAGTAAAAACGGTTATGCAATGGTTTTTGACCATTGGGGATGATTCACTGCAGTCGGATCGTGATGAACTTTTCATGATGAAACGAATTTCTCAACTCATTGTACATGCGGTTGGTCAGGCTTCCACTTCTCTACATGGAAAACAAAATGTCTATTTTGGGAGTAGTTCAGCTGGTAAAACATCCTTAATTATGCAGCTGGCCCGAGAATACATCTCTCAACACGCTGGTGATGCCGACCGCTTGCAAGAAATTGGTTTATGCACGTTGAAACCAACACGGAGCAATGAACCTTATTACACAATTCTGGAGGCATTTGCTCTAGACTTGGGCATAGAGTATCGAAAGGTGAGCAGCCAACAAGAATTTGACGCATTGCAATTGCAGTGGCAAACCAAAGAGTTGGTATTGTTCGACACACCGTCCATTCAACGGACTCATTCAAACTCTATTGAAGAATTCAAAGAGATACAAACTTGGATGACAACCCATCCTTCTATAGATAGGCATTGGGTGCAAAATGCCCTTGATTGTGTAACGCCTGTGGTGCCTACACAGTGGATAAATACGGAGCTAAAGCCCCATTATTTATGCTTTACACACTTAGATATGGTGGACAAATGGGGGCCAATGCTGGTATTTATGAAGCAACTCCCCACTCACACACGATTGCTAAGAACGAACAGTAACGGTGCAGAACAACTCAGGGAATTTAATCCGAGATGGTTTGTAGGAAAATTATTAAATCAGGTATAAAACGATGAATGAACAACGAAAGGAAGGCATTGTAAGCAGTATTATTAGTGGCAAAGGTGGGGTTGGTAAAAGTTTTATCACGGTAAACTTAGCTAGTGAACTTGGCCGTAAAGGGAAAAAAGTAGCCGTAATAGATGCCGATATGGGACTTTCAAACGTGGCTACCATGATCAATCAAGACACTCCATTCAGCGTTGTAGACTGGATCAAAGGGCGAGCAGATTTAACGGATGTATATCAAAAAAGTCCTTATTTCACTTTGGTTACCGTTTCGCATGACCTCATGCATAATAATGTTGATCAATATCTGTTATTGAATGCCCTAGATCAAATTGTGGATGAATTACGTAGCAGTCATGACTATATACTTATAGATTCCCCAGCAGGTACTGGATCAATGGTTTTTTGGGCGCTTGATAGTGCTGATTACGCACATCTAATTCTCATTGACGAACCGTCTGCCATTTCGGATATCTACAAATTGAGTAAATATGTGCTTCAAGTATCACCCCAATATCCGTTTTGTGCCATCGTTAATATGGCCGAATCGGCAGATCATGCCAAACGCGTTTACGAGCGTTTCAATGAAATCATGAACACCTTCCAGGATTATAGTCTTCCTTATTTAGGTGGAATAGAACGTGACAAAGCAGTAAGTAATGCTATTCAGCAACAGCTTCCGCTTTTCAAATCTCATCAGAACACTACCTCAAAATTAGCTCTAATAAAACTAGCCGAACAAACTATTCTGTTAGATACGACACGAGCCATTAGGATTAACAAAAATATCGTTTAGGAGACATTATGTTACTAACACTTATTAGCATAGTTACACTTATTACATTTATGTTATTACTTTTATCAGGTTTTACAATAGAAATAGCTCTTTATAGAAGTATTCTTTTATTTATGCTCTTGTTTGCTGTTCTCTATTTTTCCATATTTATGGCGAATCTTATAAAACAAAATAGAGGGTCTGACTCATTTAGGGTATAGGGTTACGACTAAAACGAGTAGACACATAAATAGAAAGTCATCATTGATGGAAAATAGAACGCTACAGGAGCTCATCGAGCTGTATTGTGATGAATCTAGTATAGGAATCAGGAATGCTATCATAACAAAATCAATGCCCCTGGTTCGTAGTATTATCGGAAAAGTTAACCGACCCGATATGGTGCTATCTCAATACGAAGACGTCGAAAGCGCGGCTCTTATGGGTCTTATTCAGGCATTAGATAGTTATGATTGTTCTCGAGACATTCAATTCAACACCTTTGCCTACTACCGGATCCGAGGTAGCGTGATTGATTATTTGAGAAGCATAGATCAGCTTCCTAGAAAGCGTCGAAAAGATTACGGTGAAGTTCAACAGGCGATTGAACGACTGGGTCAGGAATTAGGACGTGAGCCCACGGACCATGAAGTTGCAGAGCGAATAGATGTCCCCATTGAAGAGTACTATAAAATTCTTCACAGTGTTCAGCAGCGTCACTTATTATCTCTAGACTCACCCGTCGGTGACGAAGAATCGCAGTCGGGTTATGAAAAAGAGGTGGACCCAGACAGCGAACTACCCGACCAAAAAATTGAACATGATGAACAAAAAAACATCATATTATCTAAAATAAATGCGCTCAAGGATCGTGAACGCATGATTCTCATGCTCTATTTTTATGAGGATATGACTATGGGTGAGATTGCCATCCTAATGGATTTAACAGAGGCAAGAATCTCACAAATCATTGGTAAGTTATTGATTAAGCTAAGATCGGAACTTCAAGGAGAAAAATTAGAATTTTAACTTTTTCCGCTTAAGTATTCTTTTTTTGTGTCGATACCTTTGTAAGGTAATAATGTATCCTTCTTATGAATCTAACGACACGCATAGAACGTTTGTATCGATATCCAGTAAAACTACGAGACTTACTCAGAGATGACACTGAGGGGTATCGTAGAGAGTCTTATTCTGAGGATCAAGAGAAGGGTGGACAGAGTTGGGAAAGAGAAAATAAACCAAAAGAAAACTTAGTAAATAACTTTCAGGGAAGGTCTAATTCTACATTATATCAAGAAGAAGAACAAGTAGAGCATTACCCACGAGGGCAAAACAAACAAGCCTCCCATGTGAATTCACTTTCTCAATCAAGTTTAAGCTGTGACGAGCAAATCCAATACTCTAAAGGTAAAAGTTCGCTACTACCCCTAGCCAAACAACTGCAGGAAAGGGACGCTATTCAAACCAGTAAAATAAAACCGAGCCCCACTGGTAGAACACTGGATTACGTAATTTAAGCTAGGACTTGCATAACCCCTTGAATAAAATCAACAATGTGGGTAAAAATGGTACTAAAGACCGTGGGAAAATAGGGTAACATGACCATTAGAATGAGCAAACCTACCCCAAATTTTATGGGCAACGCGATAAACATTAGATTTGCTTGAGGCATAATTCGTGCAAAAATGGCCAGAGCAACATCAATCAGAAAAATAACGATGATAAAAGGGGTGGTTAATTGTACCCCCACAATAAATAAATAGGTAGCCACTTCGAGCATGTATGGACCAGCCATTGCTACGTTCGCTTCCCCAATAGGTATAATTTCATAGCTTTTAGCTAAGCTACTAAGCAACATTTTATCTCCGCCAATACTCAGAAAAAGAAGTACCCCAAGCATATTAAACAGGGTGGACAAAATAGAACTCTGATTCTGTGAACTAGCGTCTACCATATTGGCAAAACTTAAGGCCGTTTGTAAACTGATGAGCGCACCGGCCATTTCGAGGCCGGCAAAAACTATTTGCGCCACCAAACCCATAGCAACCCCCACCAATACCTCTTTAAGACTTAGGACGATCAGCATAGGCCCTTCTAAGGCCTCAGCACCCACTCCCGCATTGGCAGGAATAGCGTTAAATAGCAGAAGGGAACAAATAATCGATACGAAAATCTTTACTGTCCTGGGTATGGCTCCTAGGCTAAAAAACGGTGCTACAATAACCAAACCCGTGACTCTGAGGAAAATAAGATAGCCAGTAAATAATACATCTATATTGATGTTTTCCATTATTTATATCGTTACGATTACCCAATTATATTAGGAATGGCCTCGAAAATTCGTACTGTAAAATCAATTATGAATTGCAGCATAAAAGCAAAGCCAAAAAAGAGAACCAGTACAACCGCCGCCATTTTTGGGATATAACTAAGAGTCATCTCTTGGATGGATGTGGCCGCTTGAAATATCGCCACTGCCAAACCTACAATTAAAGCCGCAATCATGGCTGGCGCAGTTAAAACTACTACCGCCTGCAACATTTCCTGAATCCAATACAATGAGGTTTCTATGCCCATCTATACCCCTCTATCAAAACTTTGAACTAATGATTCTACCAACAAAAACCATCCATCGGTGAGTACAAATACCAAGATTTTAAATGGCAATGAGACCATCACAGGTGGTAAAAACATGATGCCGACTGAGAGTAAAATCGAAGCTACGACTAAATCAATGACCATGAATGGGAGATAAATCATAAAACCAATCTGAAACGCTATTCTTAACTCAGATAAGGTAAATGCTGGCACCACAATATGTATGGGTATCTCCTCAATAGTAGAAACCGGGCTAACTCCTGCCATATCCATGAAATACAATAAATCATCTTCGCTCGTCTGGGCTACCATAAATTCCTTCAACGGCCCAGCAGCAGCAGCTAAGGCCTCCATTTGTGTCATATTCTCTTGTTGATAGGGTTGTAATGCTTCCTCATTAATCCTATCAAAGGTCGGTTTCATGATAAAAATAGTTAGGAATAATGCAATTCCAATTAGGACTTGGTTAGGTGGAGACTGCTGGGTTCCTAAACCCATACGAAGAAAGAAAAAGACAACAACTATCCTGGTAAAACTAGTCATCATCGTGACTAGCGCCGTCCCAAACGATAGGACGGTCACGATAAGTAGGGCTTGTAGTGCTAAAGAGAGTGTGCCCTCTTCTCCTGAATCCCCCCCCAATTGCACACTTACAGGAGGCAACTGTGCTAGTGCTGTTTGGGTAGAGTTGAAAGTGTCAACCCCTAACCAAAGCATACCGGTAAGCAGGATAAATTTTACCCAAAAACTCTTCATTGTGTTAGACCCTTGTTTATATACTACGATTCGTGAATTAGATCAATTAATTCAGCGGTGTTTTAAAATACTGGTGTATCATACCCGAAAAAGACTCTTGAGAACTCTGGAGATTTTCAACTTCCAGAGTTTCTTCCCATTCTACCTTCGGGATTTTGTGAACTAAACTCGCCGAGCTGTCGCTTACGCTTAGGAGTAATAATTCATTGTTGCATTCGAGAAGCTGCAACTCAACACCCGGTTTAAGTGCAAATGTTCCTTTACGCCTCACCCAATTTTGAACCTTTTGCTCAGAGAAATCGGATGGTTTCTTTGAGGCTTTTATGTAAATGAAAACCAGCACTCCAACAATTCCAAAGAAAGTGATCAAAACTCCTGGATCAATGGCACCCCAGGTACTATCTGATTTAGCGTCACCGACACTTATGTCCAACTGATATACTACGTACACCCAAATAGCCATCATTAATAAACCAAATAGTGCTACTTTTTTTAGCATCCCATTGGAAGGAGTACTTGTGTTCTCAGCTTTCTTTTGTTGTGAGTTAAACATATTACCCTACTGCCGTCATAATGGCTTTAGTGGTAATCATTTTAGTGATACGAACACCGAAATGTTCATCAATAACCACCACTTCCCCTTGGGCTATTTTTAGACCGTTCACCATCACATCAATAGGTTCACCGGCTAAATTTTCAAGCTCTACCACTGACCCCTTGACCAGTTGCAGTACCTTGCCTATAGACATGGTTATTCGACCTAATTCAACAGAAACCTCTACCTCAATGTCCTTTAAGATGTCCAAGGATGGATCCCCATGGGTAGGAATGTGAGCGGCTCCATCATTAGGAAATCGGTCAAATTCAACCTGTTGGACATTATCTGTTTGATGTTCGGCATGCTTAGGATTTTGATTGTCTGTTTGAACATTGTCCTGGACATTATCTGTTTTATTGTCCACATCTTGTTCGCTTTGTTCAATGATTTGCTCTTCTTTAGTCATACTGCTATCTCCTTTGAGATTTCTTAGTTATACAATTTCTTTCTCTTTGAGCTCTTTATTTACTTCTACTATTTTAATGGCCTTAAACCCATCTCGTACTCCTGGATACCCACGCATTTTGACTTTGTTTTGAGTACGTATATCCAAGGGTTCTGATTTCTTTTGGCGAAGACTTATGATATCCCCAACCGACAAGCTCATTAATTTCGATAGCTTAATTTTTGTACTTCCTAATAGTACTTTTAGGGAGACAGGCGTCTGAAGTAAGGTTTGATGGTATCCTTCTTTGACTGCTGGGTTTAATTCTTCAATTCTAGAGTTGAATTCCCCCCGATGGTTAAGACTATCTGTTAAAATCCCCTTTAAAAGCGTAGACGTATAGGCTAAAACTATATTTTCTACCGTTTCACCAAAATTTATTTCGAAGTTTATAATGACCAACGTATCGTTTGGATTCAGGGTCAATAGCTCAGGTTTACTCTCATATATACTACGTTCTATTTCAAAAGAAGCATATGATTGCCATGCATTCAATAATTGAAATTTAAGACCCGAAATAAATCGAGAGATAATTTTCTCCTCGATCATCGTTAATGGTCTTTCGGGCATTTTAAATTTACCGGCACCACCGCTTTGCTTTTCAATGAAATTCATGCAAAATTCTCTGGGTAATTGGATAATCAGGTTCCCATCCACATCGGTCACATAATTCTGATACAATACCTGTGGGACGCTTAAACTTTCCAAAAACTGAGCACTTGAATATTCTTTGATTTCAATTTTAGATACCTCCGCTTTAACGCGGGTCTCTGAACTTACGAATCGACCCAGATTTTTTGTTAACTCTTCGTGAATTTCGTTGAGTACTCGAATAATGTCTTTACTAAAGACCACCTTTGGTTGGCGGAAGTCGTACTCTTTTATCCTAGCACTAGATTTATTAAGCCTTTCATAGGCTTCCTGAACGGTATTCATGTGTTTTTGCTGCGTTAAACCCTTAAGTGCAGCAAACATACTTTGTTTACTGCATTACATACCGTACGAAGAACAAATCTCGTACCGAATTTTCACCCACTACCGAATTAACTAAGTCTTTTAAGTTTGCGCGAATGACATCCCGATCATAAACATTGATTAACTGCTGGGTGTTCATAGCCGACAGATAGTCGTTGATTTGCTGTTTTATCTTTGGTTCTAAGCCCTCTAGTATTGGATACAAACCCTCTTTATTTAACTCAAAGCTGATTTCAACCATCAAAATTCGTTTGCCATTCGTATTCGCCGGATTCACGACAATGGATCCCAAATCGTACATACCGTAGCTTTGTTCGACTGGTGGTTCCGCATTCATTTTTGCATACACTTTAGGGTAAAAGAGATCGATTAAATAATATGTTCCTACACCTTGAGCCGTAATTAGCACTAGAATTAGGAAATATTTTCCTATTGAGGCAACTTTGGATCCCTTTTTTTCTTTGGGCACCTCGCCCATGTCCTGTTCATTATTATCTATTACTTCTTCTTCCATGTTATTGCTTATTTATTGTAATGATGCTTCACCAAAAATTTCTTCTCTAAGTATTTCGCCAATCATATCCTTTTGGCGTAAATAAATTTCTACTCTACGATTAGACCTCCTTCCCTCCCGTGTTAGGTTTGTACTAACAGGTCTGTATTCACCAAAACTAGTAGCTTTAAATTGATCGGCTTCTATATCAGCAATGATTTGCAAATACTCAACTACCGCTACCGCTCTAGCAGCGCCCAAATACCAATTCGATCTATATCCCGAACTTTCGTTAATTGGCACATTATCTGTATGCCCTTGCACTTCAACTTCAGCAATGGATTTGTTTATGGTCTTTCCCATTAAGTTCAGAATCACCTGTGCTTGGGGGAGTAATTCAGCCGAACCACTTTTAAACGTGAGTGAATCGCTCAGGGTGATAAGTACCCCATCTGATACCATGCTAATCTCTACATCATTTTGTATTTGCTCCTCTTCCAGGTAGTCTGTAAAAGCCTGCCACTGACTCGCTTGCTCGTTGGTATATTCCTGTATTTTCTCCGGATTCACGACATTTGACTCGGATTGTGGTGACGTGTTGGAGGCATCCAAAATACCAGAGTGCTTTTGGAAATACTCAATGAAGGTATTAAAAGCCTTGTCTTCTACACCTGGAGTAAGGGTATACAACAGAACAAAGAAGGCCATTAACGCAGTCACTAAATCCGCATAGGTCATTAACCAGGTTCCAGAATCTTTTTTAGGCTTTCCCATTCTTGGCTTTGTTGATCTTTCCAGAGTTCATAGAACTTTTCGTCCCGTTGTTTTATAATCTTTAATTCTTCATGATGCTTCAGGTATTCTGCTCGGTCTTTTGGTTCGATGTATACCAGCATTTTTTTCTCCATAATCCTTGGGTTTTCCTTTTCTACCATAGATAGAATAGCCACTTTGAAAAGTCTTTTACGATTGAGGTCTAATTCGTTCAAGAATTCCAGCTTGCCAGCCAGTGGTGTAAATATCATGTTTGAAAATATACTGCCATATAAGGTGGTCAATAGGGCTACTGATAAACCCGCACCCAAAGCCTCAGGATCTGAGATATTCTGCAGCATAAGTACCATCCCAATTACGGTACCAATCATCCCGAAGGCCGGCGCGTAACCTGACATAGACGTCAGTACATTGATTGAAATCTCGGCTTGTTTTTCCTGGCTAGATATTTGATCGGTAAGGATACTATCTAGACTTTCTGTTTTAAACCCATCAATAGCTAATTGCAACCCATTACGAAGATATTCATCCTCTAAATGCTGAATATCATCGTCCAAGACCAATAAACCTTTGGTTCGAACTCGACGTGCGAATAGACCAAGCACTTCCATATCGGTGCGAAGATCTACGTTCGTAATTTTCATCAGTTTCAACGTAGTCGTGAAACTAATTTTAATGTTTTTCATACTATAATTGACCAATGTAGCCGAAAAAACACCTCCTGCTACAATAAGCACCGATGAAAAGCTAGCAAATAATAGCAGACTCCCTTGGGTTACGATCGCGCCAATAACCAATGCGAATCCCAATACAAAACCAATTATAGAATTCTTATCTAGCATGCGTAAAATCTTGTGTATTTGTTAACCTTAGCATGAATTACTTATCGTCTTAAACATGTAGGAATTAAGTCTATCGGCTAAATTTTTTCGAAAAAAAATCACCTTGCCTTTCTCCAGACAAGGTGATTGTATCTACTTCTTTAACCTAACTACACTAATTGAAAGTGTTCAACTAGAAGCTCATTTAAGGTTCACGTTTATTGGCTTACTTGGAGGATTACCGCTTCAGATTTACGGCTTCATTTAGCATTTCATCTGAGGTAGTAATGACTCTAGCATTAGACTGATAGGCTCTTTGAGAGGTGATCATCTCGGTGAACTCTTTGGCTAAATCTACATTAGATCCTTCCAAATATCCGGTCGATATACTGGTGTTGGTCATCTTGTCAGCCGAAGCAATGGTTACCTCACCCGCAGCTATACTTGCGCGATATAATCCACTTCCAACCGATTCCAACCCATTTTGATTAATTACATCCCCTAAAGCTAGATAGGCCAATGTTTTTACATTTCCATTGTCATAACTACCTTGGATTTGACCATCAGCAGAAATATTTACATCCATTAAGCGACCCTGAGCATACCCGTCCTGTGATGCCGTACTAGCCGTAGTATCACCTGTATACTGGGTAAAAAAAGCACCCTCTTCTTTATTCCCTAGATTGATTCTAGTGGTAGTAGCTTCGGCGCCCATTCCTGGCTCAAAAGTGATATTGAGAGAGTCAGCTGAAACCAATTCCCCTTTCTCGTTAAATTGAACCGTTCCGTTATTACCACTTGTAATGGTTTCGCCGTTCAGAAAACTTGCTTCATAGGTCCATTCATTTTCATTAACCTGAGTAAGGTTAAGAATAAGCGAATGGGGATTCCCTAGCTCATCATAAATGATAGAACTAATACTTTGTGAGCCAGTAACGCCTTCTTCTTGTAAAGAAAAGGATGGAAAGTTAATATCCCCCATTCCACTAACACTAATATCATTGATCGAAAGATCAGAATCACCAATCTGAGTTGATTGTAATCTGAACATACCGTCCACCATAGATAGTTTAGCTTGGCTACCTGGCACATTTGCATTAAAATAGTCCATCATGTCAGCAACGGTATCTCCCGCCCCATAGGTATAATTGACGGTAGCTGGTGACCCATCGTTCAGTGCAATATCAAAGCTAATTGTATCTCCTGTGACTAATTCTGTCAGAGTTTGATCTAGACTATTTAATTCCGTCGAAGGACTCGCCGAATTCCCACTAGCTTGTAAACCACTTTGAGCTTGATAACTTCGTGTAGTGCTGGTACTAGCATTTAAATTACCCGATAAATATACATTTTCTGTCTTCTTTGGTGGAATTACATCATCATAATTAATTTGAACGTCATTCAACATACTCCCCCCAATTACATTCCCACTAGCATCGGCCAAGTAGCCCTGAACAGATCGGCCCTCTCCATCAACCAAGTTTCCATTTTGGTTAAATACGAAATTACCTGCTCGTGTATAGAGATTTTCTCCCCCACTTTTTACCACAAAAAAGCCATCACCTTGTAACGCTAAATCGGTACTTCTCCCTGTGGATTGTAGCGAACCTTGTGAAAAATCTTTGGTAATCGTACCCACTCGCACACCCAATCCAACCTGATTGGTCATTTGCGGATTTCCGGAACCGGCGCCGGTTCTAGAACTATTACTACTCATCATTTCTGAAAATGATATGTTAGACGATTTAAACCCTACGGTTCCTACATTGGCAATGTTATTACCAATGACATCCATCTTTTTTTGGAATGCATTAAGGCCGCTAACCCCCGCATTCAATGATTTTACTAACGACATTGTGTTCTCCTTTTCAAAGGGATTTAGTTTACCCTTTGTTCATTGTTTTGTTTGTTTTATTGTTGTTATACACCCTTTTATTCTTTGCATTGACCTTCTGGTTCATGCGATTAGTTTGACTCATCACACTCAACATCTACTGTTAAGACTAATCACCCTCTACACTCCCCACTTCTTCAATGTTTCCAATGGCAACGGATACATCATCCAGCATTAGATAAACCCCATCAGCTGAAAATTGTACTCTTTGCGCCACTCCTGTTATAAAGGTGAGTGCTTGACCGGTTGAATCACCATTTTTCGGAACAACCTCCACACTATAGACCCCTTTTTCCATATCCTTTCCTGCATTATTTTTCCCATCCCAACTAAATTCATGCTCCCCAGCCATAACCGATTTCATCGTGGTACGGTAAACCTCTGATCCTGATTCTGATCGAATGATCACATCCACCTCTTCGGCGGAGGCCGCCAATTTGAACTCAAAATCTGCCGTTCCACTTTCCGGTAGTTGAATCTGATTGGATAGGGCTTTAACCTGCTTACCAGTCAGTGCTGCAGCTAGAGAATTGGTTAAGCCCATACTCATGATTTGTTGACTTTCTTTAAGATCAGCCAAGCCATCATTCACATTAATGAGCTGCTCTACCGAATTAAACTGAGCTAATTGACTGGCCATTTGAGATCCATCCATTGGATTAATTGGATCTTGATTTTTCATCTGTGCCACTAGAAGCTGCAAAAACTCCTGCTTACCCATTTCTGAATTCCCTTTTGCGGCTGGTGTGCCGATCATTTGGGAAGAAATTCCATCTATATTCATATTAACCCCTCCATTCATTATTGTTAAAGCCTTTTTTAGGGCTAGATTGTACTTGCTCTGCCGCTCCGCTCTCCCCTGACTGTATTCTTTCAAAAGATCTAGATCGACCATTGGAGGATTGCTCCCTAAAATCAGATGCTTCTTGCTCGGCAAAGGACTGTTGACCGCTAAATTCAAATTCGACTTCAACGTTATAATCTTTTTGCAATAAGTCCCTCAATTGACCACTCTGCTGAAACAATACTCGTTGGAGTTCGTTTTGAGATGCCAATACCTTTATTTGCACCTGCCCGTCCACTTTTCGGGTCGATATCTGTACTTGTTCCCCATCTTCAAGAGCAAATGAATGCTTAGTCCACAAGCCCTGCCCCATTTCCTTCTGCTCAACAATTTTTCTCATTTGCTGCAAAAAAATGGGCGAAGCACTGCGCTTTTGAGCGGCAGCTAGCTCTACCTCCGGCGTTTTACCATTTGTCTGCGTGCTAGAGGACAACCATTCCTCAATATTTTGTTCGCCCGTCCATTCATCCTTTTGTCCATTCGGTACCACCATTTCTGGAGCAACACTGAAATTAATTGTGCTTCCCATTTGTATCCTCTCTGGTTGATGTATCTGAGCACCCTTTTCTGTGGAGGTTCCTTTTTGGCTAAGCGTGCTTTCAGCTTCAAGAGGTTTGGTAATTTTACTAACCCAATCCACAACTCCTTCTTTATTTGTTACTTGACTGCGTATGGATTGTGTTTCTGCCCCTAGTTTTGTTCTCTCAGGTAAAATAACTTGCTGGCCAAGTTGTGGCTGTTTCTCCGGCTGTTGATTTACCTCCCCTTGGACAATTTTTGAGCTTTTCAGAGGTGATTGAATTATTTCTTGGTTAGTACGTAACGAAGATGAAAATCCTTGATTAGGCTCAGCAACCTGAGTGGTATTGGTACGTTCGGTTGTTTGTACAGCTTCAAAAGTCGAAGGTAATGCTTTTCCGAGTGATTCTTGCACCGTTTGGGTGAGTCTAGTCATTTGACTTTGTACCTTCTGTAGAGAACTAAGCGGTATTTCTAAGGATTTTTCAAACATCCTTGACAGCCCATGCTGCTTGGATAAGGGGAGATTTGCTTCTGCTACTGAAACTGGCAACACCACCTTTTGCTGTATCATTTGAGCTTCACTTGATTCTAGTGGACTCATAATACGCGAGACTACCGAATTGATTTCAGTTGAATGTACCAGCGAACCTGAGCTTTCTGCCACTTTTAGCATGCTCTTTGAGGTATTTTTAATCAAAGAATGTTCACTGGACGTCTTAAAAATTGAGGTATACTGCAATACATCTGAACTCTTCGGTCTAGAAGCCAAGTTGGCCTGCTGTGATTCTCCTGAATAAGTACTCCTTTGTTTCTGTATAACAACTTGTGTTAGCTCCGTGGCGTGGGCCTGCTCACCAATCTGGGCCTGCTCACCAATCTGGGCCTGCTCACCAATCTGGGCCTGCATACTAGATTGAACCTGAATCTGAGCACCCTGCTCTTGGTTCTGAATCAGTCCTTGAATTTGCGTTACATCCCGTCCATTATTTTGGGTTGATATTGGTGTCTTTTCTTGGTCCCCTACGTGATTTAACCCTGTTGTTTCATCCATTACTTTTGGGGATACAACCCCAATTTCTATGACTTGTGCATGATTGTAAATACCTTCCTGCTCTTTAGATAAGAGCTCAGAGCCTGCACTATTAGAACCTTTGTCAATATGTTCTAAGGAGGATTTAGAATTGTCAATAACGGGCTTATTGGTTAAATGAGCAAGAATAGCCGAAGCCTGGCTGCCATCCAATTGGTTATGACCGTCTTCAGATGCTTGTCCCTGACCGTTCTTAGTATGTTCTACAATAGACTCTACGGTTTCTGTTGCTGAAATCAATTTTTTGAAGGTAGTCTGCTCTGAAGGTACTCCGGATTCGACAAACGCACTTTTACTTCCAAAAACCCCACTTTTCAAGGATTGAGCATGGGTCGATCCCCCTGCTTTTGTTGCGATTAATTCAGATAGACTCATAGTGCTAGCGTGACTATTTTAGCGGCTTTGTCTGAAGGTAAGCAGCGCAGTAATTTTTGACGTTGCATCGTCGATCCCACATCATAAAGTTGCAAGAGTAAGTCATTACTCATCTGATTTATGATAGGAGTTAATTCCTCATCCTCGAGATTAAACAAACTTTTTGCACGCTCTGCAAACATATCTCCTACCCCTATATTATTGACTGTATTTAGAGAGGATTCATCCTCCATTCGTTTAATGACTTGATTTAATTGTGCAATTTTAGCCTTTAAGGAATCGGTAGACTCTATATGCTTTTGGTCGTTTAGAATATATTTTTGTTGCAAGTTCTCAAGTTCAACCTGTATTCGTTTATATGCTTCTGTTGTCTCGGTAAGCCCTTGAATCTCTTCTTTTCGAGTATTTTTCAACCGATCTAGTGGTGATGTATGCGCTTGGGTTGAATCTACTTCCATTCCCCACCTGGCCCGAACTTGCTCTACGACCGAAGCGTGTTTATCGGATTGGATATAGGGGTACAAGAAAAACATGGCTGGTAATAAGACCACTGGAGGTATAATTAAAACCAATAAAAAAAGTAGGGTATTTTTCTTTGCTGCACTCATAGTACTTGAATTTATGCTCGTTGATATCGCTGAATAGATTGCTCATTAAGCATTTTTTCTGCCTTTCTTTGAAGACTTTCTTGAAAAGCGACAAGGGCTTTTTCCTTCGATTTGTCCATCATCTTCCTTTCTTTATGGGCTGTATTGAGAATTTCTTTCTGTTGATTGAACTCGCGAAGTACCAATGCTTTTTGCTCTCGTAATTCTTTCAATCCGGTATGAATCATTCGCATTTGAGATTCTCGCTGCTGTAAGCTTTGAATATTAGGCACGTAACAAAGGCTAGTCGAATCATTAGGTGTATTCATTTGACTGTTTTGATCTATGTGCTTTTTCAACTGATCGGTGATAGTCTCAATTTCTCTATCTATCTGCACAAGCCTTTGAGTGAGCTGAGCAAATTTTTGCTGCTCTAAATCAACCATCTGCTTTTTGTATTTGTGTAGAGGTTCAAGCTTAAATTTGAATCCCATGATTTTCCCTAATTGTTAACTATTTGTTCTAATCGGCTCCACAGTTCACCTGGTTCGGAGCTCTCCTGCATATCTTGTATCAAAAATGATTCCAATTGTTCCATTTTCTCAATGGATTCGTCAATTTTCTTGTTTGAGCCCGCCACATAGGCCCCTATGTTGATTAAATCCTCGGCTTCTTTATAAATAGCCATCAACTCTTTAGCCTTCATAGTTATCTTTCGATCTTCCGGACGTACAATTTTTGCCATAACCCTGGAAATACTTTCCAGTACATCAATGGCGGGATAATGATTTTTATGAGCTAAACGTCGGGATAATACAATATGCCCATCCAAAATAGATCGCACAGCATCGGCAATGGGCTCATTCATGTCATCGTTATCCACTAAAACGGTATAAATAGCCGTAATACTACCTTTTTTTGTTTTTCCGGGGCGTTCTAGAAGAGTAGGTAATAAAGTGAATACACTTGGAGTATAGCCTTTGGTTGTAGGGGGTTCACCGGATGCTAAACCAATTTCACGCTGCGCCATGGCCACTCGTGTAACTGAATCCATCATCAAGAGTACTTTCTTCCCCTGATCTCTGTAGTATTCTGCAATAGCTGTTGCGGTAAAGGCTGCTTTGATACGACTCATGGCTACTGTGTCTGAGGTCGAGGCTACGATCACCGATTTTTTCATACCTTCTTCGCCCAAAGTGTCTGCAATAAATTCATGCACTTCCCGTCCTCGTTCACCAATCAATGCAATTACATTTACATCCGCAGAGGACTGTTTAGCGATCATCCCGAGTAAAACACTCTTACCAACCCCTGATCCAGCAAATAACCCTACCCGCTGTCCCTCTCCTAGAGTTGTATACGCATCGATAGCACGTATACCCGTGTAAAAAATATCGTCAATATGAGCTCGTTGCATTGGGGAAGGTGGTGGACTGTAAATATCTTGTCTATGGATACTATGCAGCTTAGCTTTTTCGTCAATTGGTTTAGCATTCGCGTCTAATACCCTCCCCAGCAGGTCATCACCTACCGGAATGCTAGAAGAAGATCCTAAAGGATGGACCAGACAACCCGCTTTTAAGCCAACTGTTTTATCAAAAGGCATAAGCAGGGTTCTGCCATCTTTAACCCCGACCACCTCTGCGGTTACCAAATGCCCATTGGCTACCTCAATACCAAATAAATCACCAATACTTCCTTTCAAACCTGTGCATTCAAGAATGTTGCCCATCATTGAACTTAGTTTCCCCACTTTAAGTGTGGTAGAAATGGCTTGAGGCACATGATGGAAAAAATTCTGTTTATACTGATTAAAACTCTTGGATAGTGTTTTTACACTGGTCACTTTATCACTGGTCTCCTTGTTATTTTCCACTAGATTTGCTAATAAAGTTTCCATACCTAAGCTCGGTGAATATGTGATTGAAAATGATTGGTAATGAGTCTACGAACCCCTACCCAACGCTCATGTTCGGTATCTAAAATAAATTCACCTTTACTAAATCCTTGCTCGGGTTCAATGGAGACTTGAATGGGAAGGTTTGAACCTTTTACCAACTCTAGAATACGGGACTCATCCTCCTCAGATACCAGCAATACAGGTTTGGAATGAGCTTCAACTTTATACAACAACTCTATTATTTTTCGGTGCTGCTGTTCGATAAATTCGTCCGAAACATGTACATGCTCAATAATTTCTTTTGCCACTTCGAAACCCGTAGTCATAAGCGCTTGCATAAGTTCTTCTTTCTGCTCCAGCCAAAAACTTCCCATTCGGCGTATGATACGTTGGTAAAATGCCGTGTTTTCCTTTATTTCACTTTCAAATTGTCGCTCTGCCTCTGACCTGGCTTGATTATACCCCTCTTCAAATGCTTCCCGCTTGGCTAATTCAACTTTTTGAGCCCATTGTTGTTCTTCTCGCTTGAGAAGTACAGCCACACGTTCATCTTTTTTTACTGCCTCAAAATCCTCTTCTTTTAGAGACTCCTCAAACATTGTTTGATAGTTGAGAATAGCCATATTAGGTGTCTTCGAGGTATTGGATGTTGAAATTCGAGAAAGGGTTTGCATATCTATTGTACCAGCTCATCTTCACTTAAGATTTTCATACTGATTTTACCTTCTTCATCCATATCCTTAATCTTTTTTAAGATTTTCTGTTGGGCTTCTTTCACTTCAGCTAAAGGCACAGGGCCCAAAGCATCCATATCTTCTTGCAACATCTCCGCTGCTCTGCCAGACATATTGGAGAAAAACTTAGTCATTAGTTCATCTGATGAACCTTTTAAACCAACAATGAGATCATTTTTGTCCAATTCAAGATTAATGGTCTGCATCGTTCGATCATCCAGTAAGAGGATATCTTCGAATAAGAACATTTGCTCTTTAATTTGATTCGCCATGACTTCATCCCGTTTGGAGATACTGTCTAGAACATTTTTCTCAACCGCAGCATCAGCTCCGTTTAATATTTGAGCCACAATCGATGTTCCCGTCCTAGCTCCCTCCCCTTGGGTACTCATACCTCCAAAATTATCTTTGATCACATCCTCAATTTCGGTGATTACATCCGGTGAAATCTCTTCCATTATGGCTAAGCGATGCATAACTTCAGACTGTGTTTCTTCTTCTAGGTGAGTGAGTAATTCGGCGGATTTTTCGACTCGTAATTGAGAAAAGATTAACGCCACCACTTGGGGATGTTCATTACGTAAAAAGTTGGCTATATGTGATACTTTAACTTCTTGAAATTCATCGAATACCGTACTGACGCTAGTTGTACGAATTTTTTTTGCAATTCTCTCCGCATCCGGGTAATCACCTAGTGACTTTAGGATTTCCTGAGCTTGATCGGCCCCCCCATTAACCATGTTACTTTGGGTATTCATAAGGGCATGGTATTCTCGTATCACCGCATCCACCAAGTACGGCTCAACGGGACCCATACGGGCCACTTCCATAGTTATTTTTTCGATTTCCTTAGATTTTAATGACTTTAGCACCGTTTCACTGGATTTCAAGCCAATACTCATTATCAATATGGCTGCTTTTTCGATACCAGAGAGTCTAGAAATATCTTTCATTGCTTAGAGCTTACTAATTAAACTGGTGTCGAACATCATACGCACAATGTCCGCTGCCTGCATGGGTTTTAGTTCAAAGAAATCCTTTACATCTTCTTTCTTATTCAATAGCTCTTTATTCTGTGAGCTACTTAATGGGTCTTCTGTTAGTTGTTCTAGCTCTGGTGATAGACTTTGATCTTGTGAAGGCAGGGCATTGATATTGGGTAATCCGCCTAATTCGTTGGAATTATGCTGATACATACTCCTAGTTTGCATCGTGGGGTTAGTTCCTTCCGTAGATGGCACCATCATAGACCCTGTCGATACTTTTTTACGTACGTTATTTACCAAAAATACGACCAGCCCAAATGTTAATGCTATAATCACCCATCGAATCATATTGGTCCAAGACCTGGGTTGTTCTTGAAGGTAACCCGCGCTTTGCGAATACGGATGTTCAAAGAACTGAGTTTGTGAAATAGTCAAATTATCGCCCCGTTGAGTATCCATTCCTAATGCTAGCTGTACCACCTCACGAAACTCTTGAATCTCTTGATCCGAGTATGGCTCATTTACCATCGTTACCGATCCGTCTTCTGCCGTTTCAGATACTAGTTTTTGATTTAATAAAATGGATGCTGAAATACGTTTTATTTCTCCCTGATTTTTTTCATAAACCTCTCTGGTGCGATTGACTTCATAGTTCCTGGTTTGGTTGGAACTTTCATTCGTGTTAGCCCCAACTACTAAAGTTTCGCCCATAAGTTCCACTGGAGTATAATCCGTTGCATTGATGGGCGTTCTTTCTTCATTGGTGTTGGATTGGGTGCTTTTTTGCTCGGAGATAACCGTTCTGGAGTCCGGGTCAATCAAATCAGACTCTCGCACAATACGCTCAAAGTCGTGTTCAACCGAAACTCGAAGTATACTGTTACCCGCCCCCAGTACACGATCTAACATACTTTGGCCTTGATTAGTCAAATAGGCTTCGGTTTTTTGCTTTAACTGCATTTGAGACCCCCCAAACGCGAACCCTTCATCAGAGGCATTCTCCGTACTCAATCGATTCCCTGCTTGATCCAATACCACTACACTTTTCGAATCCAAGCCATCTACACTACCTGCTATTAATGATGTAATTCCCTCTATTTGTCCAGTATTCAATTTATTACCTGGTTTTAGGGTGATAATCACCGACGCAGTTGCCTGAGTAGAGGCTTGAGCAAAAGGAGATCGTTCGGGTAACACCAAATGAATACGAGTTTGCTCAACTTGATCTAAGCTACTTATGGAACGGGCCAATTCACCCTCCAAAGCACGCTTGCGGTTTACCTCCTGCATAAAGTCAGTCATCCCCAAGGTTTGAGAATCAAATAGTTCATATCCTTTTATATCCGTATCACTCCCACTAAAAGCCGCCATCTCGAGACGTAGTTGGTGTACTTTATCACTCTCCACGTAAATGGCCCTTCCATTATCCTCTATCGAATATTTAAGTCCTCGTTCGTCCAATGCAGAAATAATATCCTGCGCACTTTGGGGGTTTAAGTCGGCAAACAGAAGGACCTCTTCTTGTTGTTGTGACCAATAAAAAATACCTCCGGTTACCGATAAAACAATCACCATTAACAGCACAAACATAACCCGTTGTGCGTTGCTTAATGGTCCAAAAAATTGTTCAAATTGCTCTGAAAACGTACTCATTGAATATCCTTATAGGAGTTAAATTTGCATTCTGCTTAGATCCTGAAATACTTCTATCGCTTTATTTCGTATTTCGGTAACCATCTGGAAATTGATATGTGCTTCCTGCATGGAAATCATTACTTGATGAAGGTTGTCCGTTTCACCGGCTACAAAAGCGGTCATTTGTTCTTCGGAACTTTTTAAGCTCGCATCCAGTCCTGAAATGGAATTGGTTAATAAGTCATTGAAGGCACTACCGTCACCTTGGTCGGACTTTTGAGTAGCAGAGGATAACTCAGAAAGACTACTAAGCTGCTGTATGGGAAGATTATTCTGTATCATATGGCTATAATTAAATGTTTGTTTTCTGCTGTTCAGAGCAATTTGGGATATCCTGGTTAGCCCTTAATATCCAATACTCTTCCTTTGGCAATAACTTGTGTTTGTTCGTTACCACCGGATGTGTATTGTGTATATACATTATTGGTTGAAAATGAATCTTTGATAACACTTTGCTCATCCTTTGACAGCTCTGGGAGCTTTTGCTCAACCGGAAGGGCCTCTCTAAGTGAGGTACGGTTAAGTGGTGGTAAAGACGCTGTGGGTTCAAAAGGTCGTATCATACTATATCTCCATTGATCGTTTCATCATTTGTTTAGCCGCTTCAATAACACTCAAATTAGCTTCATATAATCGGTTTGCACTCACCATAGCTGCCATTTCCTTCACCATATCTACATCGGGGTATTTCACCATTCCGTTTTCATCGGCATCGGGATGATTTGGATCGTATTCGAATCTGAATTTTTCAGACTTCACCACAGTTGTATCTGGGCCAAGTGAGGCTTGCTGACTCTTGTCATTAAAACTTTGAGTAAATGGGAAGTGATTGGATTCTGTTGTTTTCAAAGGATTCATTTGACTCTCCAATGCATTCACAAAGTTATCGGTACTAGGAGCCTTTGATACTACCGATTGAACTTTATAAGCTCCATCACTACCTGGTTTTGCAGAAGCTCTTGAATTGGCAATATTCTGAGCTGCAACTTCCAGACGTTTCTTTTGTGCATCCAAACCACTGGCTGCGGTTTGAAACATTGAACTCAATCTACCTGGTCCCATTACAACTCCTGTATTTTAGGTGGGTAAAAAAGAAGTTAAGCTGCATATTAACTACCAATATTGCTGTTACCCGTTATCCCCATGCGAACCATATCCATTTGATGCCGAAGTAAACGGCTAACCATTTGAACACGCATTTGCGTGTCACTCATTTCAATCATCTCGGTATCTAAGTCTACCCGTTCTCCAGTCGACTCAATAGAAGGTAGTACCTGTTGACGCTCCTGATGACTACTGGCGTTACGCATAAGCTCTTCGAATTTTACACTTTTTTTGGTGTAGCCTTCGGTATCGATGTTGGCAATATTCCCTGCGGTCACTTTTTGCCGTAACATATATGCATCGAGTGCTTTCGACAGAAATTTTATCTGCGGATTTTCCGAAATATTCATTTGTTTACCCTAATTTTTCCCTAAATGTTGTGTAACACTCGCCGCATCTATTACGCTGGTGAGGTGTATAGTTGATTGCAAGGGCTATGCCAAAACCACATCTAGGACTTAAAACGCAAATTATCAACAGAAATCAGCCTGTTCCCCCAGTAACTAACACGGTTAACTCCCCGTAGCAAGGTAAATTTTTCCACCTAGAGGAAAACTACGGTATGGGGCTTAAGAATACTTAACCGATGGCTGATAACCCTTCGAAAGAAGACGTTTTCGAATTCACGTAACCTGAAAATTCTTTCATACCCTAACCCTAGCGCTTACGCTCTAAAAGGATGTAAACTTAGCCCAATTCAACATGTTAGCACTTCAACGAAAACAATCGACGCCTACTCACTATCTAGAAATAATACCTAGAACCCTTGATTACCAAAGAGATAGTGAGCAAATTACCTACATGGATACCCTACAAACATTTTTATCAGACAGTGCTAATCCCGTGCTTATTTTGGATCAAGCAACTCGTACTATTCATCATCATAACCGCTCTGCCGCCACCTTTGGCAAAGAAGAACTCAAAGGACATTTATTCGAGGAATGCTTTCATGTGTTTGGCGAAGAAATATCCGAGGAACCAATTGTACATATTCCAGAAGGCTGGTTCACTGTACATGAATCGGATTTTATTTGGGACGAAGTTATCTATACAAAAGTAGAGTGTAAACCACGAGCACAATCACCTAATCAAGAAGTGCTTAAGGGATGGAAAAATATGATATCGGTGATGTTACATCGCTTTCGTTCTCCACTAACAGGAGTAAAAGGATTTTTGACTATGTTGGAGGATGAGAATACCGATCCTGCTCTAGATAGAAGACTGCTCAGTATAAATAGCGGGATAGATCGGATGTTTGCAATTATGGACGAAATGGAAAGTATTTACCAAATAGACAATCTGCCTACTACCTCTTTTGAACTAACCAACATAGACTTAGTTCTTAGTGAAGTACTTTCCTCTCTTAATCCAAAGCAGCAAACACGTGTGCATGTTCATGGTTTCGGCAAGGCTCAATCATTCAAAGGTCCAAGAACCAACATACTACCCATTGTTCAGTCATTGGTTAATAACGCATTGGAACACGAGGTAGAAGCTCAGGCCCCTATCGACATCCACGTATATGCAAACCGGTTTATACAGGTTGTAAACAAGGGAACTGAAATCCCGGAGAGGGTTAGTAAGAATCTTTTTTCTCCGTTTGTAACCTCCAAAGCCGATCATATTGGCATTGGCTTAACATTAGCAACCTTGCATGCTCAACAATTTGGTGGTGCTATCGTTCACAAATCAGATCCCGGTAGCGGAAATATTTACTTCACTCTCTGCTTTCCATAAATAGCTGTAAACGACATGGTAAATTGGTTATTGGTACTTTCTGCTTGAATGCCTATCGATTTGGCTAAGTCTAACCAACAATGATACTGATTCAGTGGTAATGACGCATCAACAGACCAATCTCCCAGTCCAATGGGTTCACTAAGCTCACAACATACTATAATCCTACCCTCTTCATCATAGGTGGATACATTGGTAGTAATCCCTCGTAACGTATATAATCTCGAACAAAGGGAAAATAACTCATGAAAGACCACCCGAAGTAACAACACATCGGCTTCAATATGCGTATGGGTATTAGCTAAATTACAACGCATAAACGTTTCACTGTTATTCACCTTTTTAATGCCATCTCTAATAACCCAATTCACATCCACATCAAGCAGATGCTTAGATGGTCTTTTTTGGGAACTGGTTAATTTACTAGCTACTACAGCGTCTTTAGGACTCTCTATCTCCGCTTTTATTGGATTGGATTCTTGACCCTCATACAAAGAATGTATGTGTTTAAGAATGTTGTGCAACTCATTTAAACCAGTTTCTATCTGTTTTTTATAATACTTCTGCTTTGCGTTAGGTTCGACATCTGACGAAGCATCTAATAACTCTAAATATCCTTGAATAGCATTAAGCGGCGAGACCATTTGATGTAAATTTTGTCTAACTACCACTTTTTGCAAATTGCTTATTTGCTCAAAGCTAACTGATTTTTCTCGGTCTGATGTATATTTCTTCTTGAATATAGACAGCCCGGATTCATTTTCTTTAGATAGAAATTCCATTGAGTATTGTGTAAAACCCTTAGCGATTTTAGCGCCGTAGTATGTGTGTGTAACCTTATTGACCTTAAGTTATAAAACCTTGAGAGTCTTTAAAATTTTTATTTATACCGTTATTCTGTTACTACTTATATCTTTTTAAGGTACTGATTTACAGTTTGTTATAGGGTTGCATGAACTATCATTAAGTAGGTTAGCTATCTTTTTGATCAAGGGCCAACAACCTTAAACATGAGCAAGAAAATAGTACTCTGCACTTTTTACTTTTTTTATGCTGGCAAAAGATAGCATTCCAATGGGCTACCATTTATATTGGAAATTGAATTAAATCATGAAATTATGTGGAAAAATAAGCGATTTATTCGTTGGTTTTTATTGATTGTTGGAGTTCTTGCCATTCTAACTCTAACCGCCATGAATGTTTATATGTTGTACGATGTACGGGATACCCTTATTCAGGGAGAGCAAAAGAAGCAAATTGCCCTTCTAGATGAAGTAGTACTCAATGTTCGTAGAACTATTTACCGACCCTATAGAGGATTTAACACCCTTGAATTAGAGCCCATTGAGGGAAGTATTGAAGAACGTGGGCAATTTCCTGAACAAGTTCGAGAAAAAATAGTACAGGTAGCCAAGAGTCCTGTTTTTAGTGGGATTTATTATACACCCGCTAATGTAGACCCTTGCATTGAGGGTAGTCAGGTGTATGAGTTAGATCGCGAATCATACCTACTAAATCTCACCAATGAGTATTCTCAGAATTTATGCGATGGCGTAGGTTTAGTACGAACAAAGGCAAGAATCGAGCTGAACAATTTTGATTATCGCTGGAATACCAATACCGAATTCGATGCCCATCGTTCAATGAATATTGGATTTATTAATTTACATGAAAACTCAGTAATTGGATACCTAACGGCAACCATAGATAGGGACTATCTCATAAAAGAAGTGATTGCTCCTGAAATTCAACAATATTTTGATTCTAGCAAAACCACATCGGTAGTTTGGTTACATGATTGGGCAAATGACGTGGTATTGGCTAGCAACAACAATGAGATACCCTTCCAAATAGAGGAGGTTCAAGAGCGTGTCGATTTTGGGCGAATGTTTGAAAACTGGAACCTAAAAATTGCCTTTCTAGATAATGCTTCCGTCAGTTTGTACCACGCTACCTTTACCAAAAATATCGTGGTGTTGGGCTTTTCGGTTATTCTATTACTTGGAGCTTTGTTCTATATTTTTTACACTGCTCAAAAGGAGCGTAGTATACTCCAGCAACAAGCCGACTTTTTAGCGAATGTAACCCATGAGCTAAAAACACCCTTAGCCGTTATGCAAGCTGCGGGAGAAAATATTGCCGATGGAAGAGTTACTCAGCCTAAGCGGTTAAAGGAATATGGCACCCACATTTATCAAGAGTCTATTCGTCTAAACAAAATGATTGAAATGCTCTTAGATGTTGCTCGTTCTGATTACGGTACTACTCTTATTCATGCCAGTCCTCATAACCTCCATCTATTGGTTAATCATATTATCCAACAGCAACTTCCTTTAGTTAAGAAAAAAGGGCATTCTATTGGCTATAGTTATGATTCAGATAATGCCGTTGTCTTGGTTGATCCAGAGCACATCAACGTTATTCTTACCAATTTAATTGACAATGCGGTTAAATATTCCACTGCACCCTCTACCATTACCGTACAATTAGCCACCACTGATAATGGTTTCAACCTACATGTAAAGGATCAAGGCATTGGTATCCCACGATCTCACATTAAACATATTTTTAAAAAATTCTACCGAGTCGAAGATTCACTTTCTGCTAAAACCAAAGGTCACGGACTAGGACTTAGCATTGTACAAGGACTTATGGAATTAAATAAGGGTACGGTGGACGTAAAAAGTGAATGGCAAAAAGGCAGTACATTTACCTTATTTTTTCCAGAGTACAAGCTATATCCATCAGAAACAAATAATCCCACTCTAAAGAATGGGGTAGTATTGACATCAACCAGAGAAACCAGCACCCTCGAATCGGAGACAATCATTTAAATTATGGCAAATAAAGAAATTCGAATATTACTTGTTGAAGATGAACCTAGTCTAATTTTTACTCTACGTGATACACTTGAGAGCGAAGGCTATCAGGTTATTGTGAGTGAGGACGGTGAACAAGCGGTGGGTCTAGTCCAGGAGCATAAACCAGATATCATGATTTTAGATATTATGCTCCCCGGTAAAAATGGGTACGAAATTTGTCAGGAAATACGATCCCTAAAGTTTACTTTTCCCATTATCATGCTTACCGCAAAAGATCAAGAGTTGGATAAAGTGAAGGGCTTGGATATAGGCGCCGATGATTACATCACCAAACCGTTTGGAGTGAAAGAGCTACTCGCTAGAATTCAGGCGCGCCTACGAAGAGCAGGGACCTATTCTTCTTCTAACAATATTGAGGTCCTGCAATTAGGCACCACCAAGATAGACCTTTTAGAATCGAAAGCTATCTTTGCTGATGGTAAGACCAATGAGCTGACCGCTAGAGAAATCGAACTCATTCGCTACCTATTACAGGCAGGTGGTGAACCAGTATCACGGGACGAATTATTAGAAAAAGTTTGGCGATATGAATACAGTACCAACACGAGAACCGTTGATGTTCATATATCTAAGCTTAGGGCTAAAATTGAAAGCCAACCCGACGAACCTCGTCATTTGATCACCTTGCACGGTGTAGGGTATCTTCTGAAGACCTATTAGTCTAGCTTTTATCGCTATCTACCATTTCATTGATGGATTCATCGGTTCAATCTGGATTATTGCATTCGCTGCACAAAATCAATAAATCCATTGGTTTGACTTATAAGTAACTCTTGCTGAAGAGGTACGGTTAAACCTGTTTCCGCCGAAAAATTTGAATTAAATCGGCTTACAAATACACGCTCGGGATAACTAAAGGCATTGCGGTAGTTGGCTACCATTTGGAATTGTTCAACCGCACGAAGGGAACCAAAGGCTCCAGCAGAAATTCCTATATAAGCAATGGGCATTGCCTTAAATGCCTCTGGAAAAGGTAAATAATCAATAAATACCTTTAATACTCCAGGAAAAGATCCATTGTATTCCGGTATCACAAACAAAATAGCGTCACAGGATAATATTGGCCTTTGGAAGGCTTCAATTTCTGGTAGGTCTTTACCATAAGGGCCACCAACCACGCTACCTAAAGGAAAGTCTGCCATTGAAAATAATTGGGCATCTACTCCCCGTTCGCTGTACAATCCTTGTACATATTCGGCCATAAGATGACTCTTCGAATTTGGACGATCGGTACCTACAATGATGGCTAGTGTAAACATGGTCCTTATTTGCTGATCTATTTTAACGTTGGTTATCTCTGCCCGCGTTACTGTTACTCTTAATTTGTTCCAAACGTTCCCAATATCGCTTTTCTCGACCTTCGGTACCAGGATTATAAAAAGAAAATTTGGCTACATTTTCGGGTATATAAGAGGCCTCTATCCAGTGATGAGGATAGTTGTGGGGATAGGCATAATCGGCTGATTCATTCGCTGATTGTTCATATTTCGCTTTTAGTTTACTTGCTGTTTTATCCTTCAAGGGGCCTGGTACAAGCCCCACTCCATGCTCCTGAATATACGTCAAAGCATTGAATATAGCTTTGGTGGAATTACTTTTAGGCGCTAAACTACAATGTAGGCATGCTTGACTCAAAAAATAGAGCCCTTCTGGCATACCGCACTGTTGAAACGCCTTAACGGCTGATTCAACAACGATGAGGGTTGTGGGATCCGCCATGCCGACATCTTCACTGGCAAATATTAGCATACGCCTAAACAAAAATAATGGATCCTCACCACCTTCGAGCATAGCCGCTAGCCAATATAAGGCGGCATCTGGATCTGACCCTCTCATAGATTTAATAAATGCGGATGCGTAATGATAATGTTCATCTCCTGTCCCACTGTATCTTCGTTGACGCTTTTGAATACTTTCTTCGGCAATTTCTCGATCAATGTATACCCTTCCATCGGTCGATTTAGGCGTTGAAAGAACAGCCATTTCAACCGCATTTAACGCGTTTCGAATATCACCTGCTGCAAAAGAGGCCCAATGTTGAATGGCTTCTGGATGCACGTCAATATCCCATTCACCAAATCCATTTGACCTATCCTTCAACGCAGTTTCTATAGCTTTCTGAACCTGATCTTGGTCTAATGCATAAAGCTCAAAAAGTTGGCATCGGGATAACAACGGTGATACCAATGCGTAATAAGGATTCTCCGTCGTAGCTCCAATGAGTAAAAGTAAGCCCGATTCAATATGCGGTAGCAAGGCATCTTGCTGTGCTTTATTCCAACGATGTATCTCATCGACAAACAAAAGGGTTTGTTGTCCATTTAGGGTTCTTCTTTTTTCGGCTTTTTCAACGATCTCACGTAGTTGCTTGACCCCATCCAAAACCGCATTTATCTGTTCAAACGGCACCTCCAATTCTTTTGCAATTACATGAGCTAAGGTGGTTTTTCCAGACGAAGCTGGACCATAGAAGATGAGCGAACTCAGAACCTTGGATTCAATAATCCTGCGTATCATTTTACCCTCACCTACCAGATGCTCTTGCCCAATAAATTGAGACAATTCCTTGGGTCGCATTCGAGTGGCAAGCGGCTGTTTAAGAGGAGGAACGAAAAGATCCATAGGTTTGCAGATACTGCTTTAGGTTTATTTTTTTACTCGTACTATCACTAGACATGTAGCGAAGTTTACCAAAAATTGTCCGCTCTTGCCACGCCCGATCAAAGCGACCTAAACACCAAAATATACCTGAGTAACTATTGGGGTCTCGGCCATCCAGAGCATATCGATTATTTAATTCAATGAGTACATCCAATGCTTGTTCGTGTGATCCTGTCCATTCGATAATTTTTTTCCCCCACAGCATACGTAAATAGTTATGCATTACTCCTTGGGTCCGAAGTTCAGTTTGTGCCGCATTCCAGATAGGATCATGTGTTTTTGATTGAGCTAACTCTTCTAAGCTATACACATATTCTCTTGGATCTTGGTCATGCTCGTTCATCGTTTTCTTTGCCCAATCCGGTAAGCTATCGAATCGATCATAATCAGAGCGATGGTGTGCAAATTGAAATCCGACTTCCCTCCAAGTGATTAGTTCATCCAAAAAAGATTCCACGTAACTATGTCCCCGAAAAAAACCACTATTTTTACCTCCATTGGGTTCCGAATCCTCCAATCTCCAATTTATAGGCTGCTTGGACAAGACCCGCTCTACTATTTCAAATGAGCTAATTTTCCCAAAATGCAACCATGGGCTTAACCCGCTCCCCCCCTGCCGGTCTGGGTGATTTCTATCTTCTTCGTATCGGGCTAATTTGAATTCCACAAAATGATTCATCCGCTCTAATGCTTCGGCGCGAGTTCCAACCCGATGTACGTTTACAACCTCATGATTTATTGGTAAACTCGAAACAAATTCATCCAGATGATCTAGTTGTTGCTCATCAAATACATATCGATCTGTGAATCCTTGTGGGAGGGTAAAATGCCCCCAATCTTTCAGATCCAACAGCGGCTGTTTCATTGGAGGATACCTTAGGGCCTCCACCACATGTTTCTGCATTACTTTCCTAAATAAATACGCCGAATAAGGATCTTTATCCGTTATACCTAGGGGGATAATTCCATTAGAATCTATAGTAATAAAGGGAACAGATATTTTGTTTGCTACCCGTTCATTATGCTCACGAATAATGAATACAGGAAACTCATCGCTGATTATTCCGCATGCATGTTCAGCTAAGGTATAAATAAGGCCTTTGCCATGCCCTATTTTGGACTCCACAAAGGGTACATACTGGACTCCCTTCCTTTTTTCCTGGGTAAAATAATCGCGATGTTCTCGCATTCCTTCCAAAATAAAATGGTGAAAACGATCACAAGCCCAAGGATAATCTACATTGAGCCCTTCATAAATGAGTAATGGTTTTTGAAGGTTATTGGCCACCGCCACCGCATATTCCAATGCATAATTATATTCTAATCTTCTGTTAGCCTGCATCCAATAGACTACATAGTCCCCATCTGGGTTCCAATCGGCCTTATTGCGTACAAACTTTCGATAACTGTTGATATTTTTAACTCCACTATGCATCATATGTTCCTTCATTTAGTTTCACCTAAAAATTTTTCCCCTAAAAAGCTACGATTTACGACGGGGAAGCCTCTTTTTCTAGCCAATCCTTTTTTGACCAACGGGGTAAATTGGCTAAAAACGTTTCTGAAGATTCCTTAATGGCTAATTTTTCTTCGTTGCTCTTCTTATCAAAGGTATTGACCATAAAGTTAGCTCGCCCATTTTGAAGAAAGGTATCGCGTTGTTCATCGATAAAATTCCAATATAAATAGTTTAGTGGGCAGGCCTTATCTCCCGTTTTTTCCTTTACAGAATAAGCACAGTTCTCGCAGTAATCACTCATTTTATTCACATAATTCCCACCAGCTACATAGGGCTTTGAGGCAAGAACACCCCCATCAGCAAACGTACTCATACCAAGAACATTGGGCAATACCACCCATTCGTAGGCATCTACGAAACCCAGCCAAAACCATTCGTTCAATGCTCTTGGATCCGTTCCTGTGAGATTACTAAAATTACTTAAGATCATTAATCTAGGTATATGATGTACATAGCCCTGTTCAATAACCGGGCGAACACATTCACTCAAACATTTCATATCGGTTCTGGATGTCCAATAAGCGGCGGGTAAATTTTTGTCAAATCCAAAGTAATTGGCCTCACGTACATCAGGCATCATTGCTTCATAATAAATTCGAATAAATTCTCGCCAACCTATGATCTGGCGAATGAATCCTTCTATGGAAGAAAGTGGAACCGAGTTGCTATGTTCTGCGTAATCAATGGCTGCGTCACACACCTCTTTCGGACTAATAAGTCCTGCATTTAAATAGATAGATAGCTGACTATGAAACAATACTGATCCACGAACGGTCATAGCATCTTCGAAAGGACCAAAGTCTTTTAACCCGTTTTCTAAAAAATACTGCAACGCCGCCAGTGCTTGGGTTCGGGTTACCCCATAGCTAAATTCCGTGGTATCCCCAAAATGCTTAGGGTACCATGCTTCTACCATTTCCATCACTTCCTCTGTCATCTTGTCCACTTCCACTGCAAAAGATTGTGGGATATTCATCTTTTTTGGTAGTTTTTTCCTATTCTCCTTATCGTAATTCCATTCCCCTCCCAGGGGTTTTTGGCCATCTATCAAATAACCAGTACGTTTGCGCATTTCTCGATAAAAGTACTCCATACGCCAGCCTTTAGCGATACGAGAAACATATGGTTGCAATGGGGCCAAAAAATAGGTGTTAGGAAATTCTTGAATAGTTGGATATTCGACCTTAAGCTCCTCAATAGCCTTTCTAGTATTCCATTCACTTGGCCTCATATAGCTTAGCTTCCAGTGATTATTCTTGTAAAGTAAGGCTGCTAACGCAGTGGTATAATTGTCACTGCTACGATGATAAAACACTGGAAAACCTTGCTGCTGGCAATCCAACGCAAAATGACGCATGGCGCTAATTACGAAGACCAACTTTTTCTTGTGATATGGCAGAAAATTGGCCATATGATTGGATTCGATAAAGAGCAACAAAGGTTTTTCATCGATAACCCAATCGGGAAAATGTTGAATTTGTAATTGGTCATGCCAAACTAAGTACACCTTAGAATGTGAGAGTGGTTCTATAGGTTGTATTTGTTGGTCTAACTGGGATAAATAGGTGCGATTCATATAGTACCAAACATCAATGGTGTCAGTACGTTCCTTTTAACCGACCAAAACTAAACAAATTCACCGGAATTAGGCACTGGAGTACCTACCTAGTAGAACAAATAAAACACTTCAAATGCTACCACCGCAGTTGAAACCTGGAATTCTCTACTGCGTATAGGAAGATAAAGAACACCTTAACATTGTTTTATCATTGTTTATATTTGACATTAAAGTCGACGGCATGTCCGACATTAACCCGAAGAGCTAATCACTTACCCGAAGAGCTAATCACTTACCAAATATCCAAGACTACTTAATCAAAAATCCATTCCTAAACATCATGAAATCGAAACTACGAAAATCCAAACAACACAAAATGCTGGCCGGTGTTTGCGGTGGTGTAGCTGAATACCTTAACTGGGATCCGACGTTGGTTCGAATACTATTTGTTATTTTAGGGTTTAGCTATGGCTTTGCCGTTGTTTTGTATTTATTACTCGCCATCATAATGCCTGACTAGAATGCTGGACTCGTATTCAAGAAGCTTCTTTCACTGACCGCCGAAAAAATTCACCCTTGGCACTCTCTTAGCTCCCTAATTTAGCGCTAGTATGACCGTTGTATTTATGGACTATGCTTTGCATTTTAGCCTAAGCAAAAAAAAATACCTATGATCATTGGAATTGTTGGAGACGCCGAACGAGCGGTAGCCTGGGAAAGTCATTTACGGCCACATAACATAGTGCGACAAACCGTCTTAGCACCTCATGTACATGATTTAGATCGGGTTGATGCATGTTTTATCGTGGACACAACCTCCACTCGAACAGAACACCTTCTGGACGCCCTAAAAGAAGGTATTCCCTGCTTTTTTATCAGCGATTTCTTTATTCCACCAAAAGAACTTGAACGCATTCACCGAACTAGTAAAGAAGCGGGTGTAGAGGTTCAAATAGCTCACTGGCCCACACTTTCCCCGTCGACGCAATGGATGAAAGACAAGATCTCCAAACCCCAATTTATACAGATTCAGAGGAAAATAAATCGGGCCAAAATAGCTCACTCTGAACATGCATTTATCAATGCTTGGACCGACGAATTAGCCCTTTGTTTAAAATGGATAGATAGTGGGATACATCTTATCGAGGTAAAACAGAGTTATTTGTCACCGGAACAACCACAAGCTATTCATCTTCTAATACGTTTTGACAGTGGCGCCTCAGCATCTATTCAATTACAAATAAGTTCGGCTTTAGAGCAACACACCAGATACATATCTGCTAAGCAATCGTTCATCGAGTGTTCGGTGTCCGAACAAGAGCTTAAATATGGCTTTCTAGATACGCAAGGACGGCTATTATTTGAGTCTAAAAAATTTGACTCTACCAAAACAGCAGAAAAGGCAGCTCTTCATTTTTTAAAAAACATCCAACTTAAGAAAGAAGTCGTTTATTCTGCTTATGATGCCCTCCGCTTTGCTAGTAATTTCGAAAAAATACAATCCAAGCTTTAGACGCTTACTCCGAATAGATTTTTTTAATTAATTCTGCGTAGTTGTTGGTGATGACCTGGCGTTTTACGCTCATTTTTGGAGTTAGTTCACCCCGCTCAATGGATAATGGTTCGGGGAGGAATTGGTATTTTTTGATTTGCTCCCAGGGTGGCAAGTTCTCGTTCACCTTATCCACTTCCTGCTGTATTAAGGTCAATACAAGCGGTTCCTGTAGAAGATTGTTTGGGTCTACCTGTATTTTTTTCTGATCTAAATGCTCTTGAATTCTTGCAACATCCGGATATAATAACGAACTGCAAAACTTACGCTCTATCCCAACCACTATAGCTTGGTCAATGTATGGACTTTTAGTAAGTCCATTTTCTATGGGTTGTGGCGCTACATATTTTCCAGTAGAAAGCTTGAATAAATCCTTTTTCCTATCGGTTATAAAAAGCCATCCATCGGAGTCTACATAACCAATATCACCGGTACAAAACCATCCGTCTTCGGTCATAACTTCCTTTGTCCATTCTGGTTTACCGAAATACCCTTGCATAATATTGGGCCCTATTGCTTGTACTTCACCATCCTCAGCAATACGGATGGACACACCAGATATGGGTAATCCTGCGGACCCAATACGAATTTTATCGGGCAAACTTGCGGTCAGAATGGGTGAGGTTTCTGTAAGCCCATAACCTACGGCACATTTAATCCCAATGCCATTGAAGAATCTCATTATGGTAGGGTGAAGAGCCGCACCTGCAGATATTGTCCCTTTGATCTTTCCTCCTAGACCTTCTCTGATTTTTTTATAGACTAGGGTATCTGCGATAGTCCATTTAATTTTTGCTAAGCCCTTCAAGGGTACTTCTGGGTCAAAATACTCCGCCATTTTCAACGCCCAATAATAGAGATGCTTCTTTGCACCCGATAATTCCTGTCCTTTCGATTTTAGTCCTGTATGAATTTTCTCGAGTAATCGAGGTACCGTAGCAAAAAAGATAGGCTGAATTTGCTGCATATCCTCTTTGATTTCCTTCAGGTCATCCACATAATAAATGGTCGCTCCAGCTCCGGTATATAAATAGGCTCCAATTCGTTCGATCATATGCGCCAGTGGTAAATAGGACAACACAGCAGACGAGTCACTTGTGGTAGTAAATGGCAAGCGTTCCAAGGATGAAAGGGTGTTAGAAACGAGATTAAAATGGCTTAACATCACCCCTTTTGGGACGCCTGTAGTTCCCGAGGTATAATTTATATTAGCTAAATCTAGAGCACTCACACTCGAACGTAATGATTCAAACAATTCAGGCTGTTCTTGGTGAACTTTCTTGCCTAGTTCTAAGAGGGAATCAAAACTCATGAATTGTTCTGCATCATTCGTACTAGACTCCTCTTCCATAAATACAATTTTTTGAAGAGTAGACACTTCCGATAGATGCTCTGAGAGTCCCTCAAACAGTTCTTTGGTAGACACAAAATGCACGACCGTTTTCGAATCGTTCAAAATATATACGATTTGATCGGTAGGCTGGGTGGTATAAATAGCTACATTAACGGCCCCAATGGATAGTATAGCTTGATCACTCACCACCCACTGCGAACTATTTGGTGAATGTATAGATACCGCATCACCTTTCTTTACCCCTAGAGAGTGCAAGCCAAGTGATAGGTATCGAACCTGTTCTTTAAACTCCTCAACACCTAATGCGGTCCAACTACCTTTTCTTTTGGTAGCGCATGCTATTCCTGTTATATTTTTTTCAAGATTTTGCTCAAAAAGTATCGGTACGGTAGTTGCTGACTCATTCATATCGCTGACGTTTAATGTAGTTGTTAATACCTCTAAAAGGTGCTTTCTTGTGTGCTGAAACCTTTTCTTACATCTATAAAAGCTGGTTTTTTTACACCTCAATGCAGATCATCATACGCTTAGGCAAAAATATACAATAAATAATGCTTATCCCTATATTTCAAAGCAATCGCTCTGATCATCCAACGACCTAATCCATTACCTATGTATATTGAATCCGGCTTAGAAGAACGTGTCCAACATTTACTGGGTTCACTACAACCCAATATGGCCACGATGATGGGCATAGAATTTTCAAAACTTACAAGAGATGAGTGCATTGCCACCATGCCTGTGAATGAGGCAACGGTACAACCCTTTCGCATGCTACATGGCGGTGCTTCGGTAGCATTGGCGGAAACCCTTGCATCAGTAGGCGCTTGGCTTCATTTACCTGAACACAAGACAGCTGTAGGGGTGGAAATCAACGCCAATCATCATCGCCCTGTTATGGAAGGTGGAAAGGTATCGGCTGTCGCTACTCCCCTTCAAGTTGGGCGAACTATTCAGGTATGGGAAATCAAGATAACCGACCAAAAGGAGCGACTGGTCTGCACATCTCGTTGCACTATTGCCGTTATTGATCGGCCCAAGAAAGATGCTTAGGAAACACACCTAAGCCATTTTGTTGACTTAATTGAACAACACCATCTTCAAAGCCCAAGCCTTCAAAAGGATCTTCTGCTAGCAAGAAGTGGCCGTCTAAATCTACCCAATCTGCTAAAGGAGCTAATTGGGCAGCTGCTGCAATTCCACACGAACTTTCCGTCATACAACCAATCATCACTTTCAATCCAAGTGATTTAGCTACCTTAGCCATAAGGTATCCCTCTCGAATACCTGTGCACTTCATGAGTTTGATATTAACTCCATGAAAACGGTTTTTAAGTTCAAATAGGTCTGAAAGGCGCTGCACAGCTTCATCAGCAATAGTGGGCAGTGGCGAATGTTGGCTAAGCCATTCCATATCCTTAGTGGTTTCCTTTGGCATTGGTTGCTCTACATACACAATTCCACGTTCTTTTAGCCAGTATATCTCATCAAGTGCTTCCTCCTTTTGCGTCCACCCTTGATTTACATCAACACTTATGGGCTTATCAGTATAGTTTCGAATTAAATCAATCGTATCCCGATCATGGTCTCCCCCTAGTTTTACCTTGATCAATCCAAATGGGTCGGTGTTTGGGAGTAAACTATGCACCACTTCCAAAGGATGTATACCAATGGTGTATGAACTCTGTGGTGCATCCCCTGGGTTTAGCCCGAAAAGTTGATATACTGGCACACCCAAACGCTTAGCATGAAGATCATGCAGGGCTATATCGATCGCAGCTTTTGCAGCAGGATTACCTGGACTGTGTGATTGAACATAACCCAGAACCTTTTCTACATCACTTGGCTCAGATACCCAGGAAAAATCTAGACTTGAGAAAAATGACTCAGCTGTTTGAGCAGATTCACCAAGATAGGGTGGCATAGCCGCTTCTCCGTAGCCAACATAATCTCCCCATTGTAGTTGAACGAAACTAATAGGAGTATGGGTACGTGAACTGTGCGCTAAAGTAAAGGTATGCGCAAGAGGCAGGTGATGCGATTGAAAGCGTAGCTTAAGTTCTGCCATAATTCAACTAATTTTAATGCGGAGAGGGAGGGATTCGAACCCTCGTTACGTGTTTCCACATAAACTCCCTTAGCAGGGGAGCGCTTTCAGCCACTCAGCCACCTCTCCATAGAAATGAAATTAAACAAGTAATAACATTTTCAAGGACTGCAAATATACGGCCCTTAACTGCAGTACGCAATGTGTGATTGGCTTATTTTTTATTTTCTACTATATATATCTGCCCCAAATTCCTGCCATACTGTGCATAATCCAATCCATAGCCTAACACGAAGGCATTTGGAATTTCAAAACCAACGTACGCTAAATCCACCGGGTGAACGGTAGCCTCCTTTTTGTGCAGTAGTGTAACCACTGATAATGAGGCTGGATGATGGGTTCGCATTTCGTCAAGCATATAGTTCATAGAAAGTCCGGTATCAACAATATCTTCCACTAATATGATATGGCGTCCCTCTAAACGTGCGTCGACTTTTTTAAGTGTGGTAACATTTCCTGAGGATACTTTTTTGTCCCCATAGCTACTTAGTTTTACGAAATCTACCTCACAAGGTATTTGCACGTGCCGCATGAGATCCGCTAAAAAAATAAATGACCCATTCAATACACCGATGAAGATTGGATTCAGGTTAGCGAAATCCTTATCGAGTTGTTTACCCATAAATGAAATTCGGGTGCTAATTTGTTCTTGGGTAATAAAAGGAGTGAAACGTTCTCCTTGCACTTCTATACTGTCAGGGGTAAACATAATTCTATATTTTCAATTAATAGAGGATTTCAATCCAATTTGCAAGACTAATGTAGTCGCTTGGGTACACTTTTGCTGATCGGATGGAATACCGTAATGGGATACGTTCTTAGATTTATTTAGAGGGAATAGTACAGCAATTATTGAATTATTGCCATCTTCGAGAATTCTGTAGCCCGATTTTTCGGCCAATGGGATCTTATGATTGATCAAATAGTCTGACATTTTTGTAGATCCTTTCATACCAAGTGGGGTAAATCGATCCCCTTCTTTCCAATCTCTAATTCGTAATGGCCAAGATAAAGTGTGTGCATCCAAATACAACTCTGGCCCGTTTTTGGCTAATTCAAGGGGGTTTATACCCTTTAGTACTTGAAAGGTATAAGGTTCCTTTTGCAGTAATTCATTACCCCTAGGTTGCTCAACTACCTGAGGAGCATGAGTGGAAACCTGGTTTGGCATGGCCAGTAAGCACGTACGCTGCCTATATACCATCAACCGTCCATTAACAGACACTTTCTTTCCTGGCTCTGCCTTAATAAGCCCTCGCAAGTGATTCAATTGACCACGACTAAGAGGTTCTTCCTTGCGAAATAATGGATGCTGTTCTACAAATATCTTTAACCGGTCTAGCTGCACACTTTCTGGAAAAGGCTCCAATTCAGTGAGATCCACTTTATGCTGGTTAGAATCTCCATGAACCCGAATACATCTAGCTGCCCATTGGTCCTGATAACTCTGTAACAAGCGTCCATACTCACCCAAATCTAGTAGGTGTTCGTCCCAACCTGGAAATCGTTGATGTAGCATAGGCACCCATTCGTTGCGTAGCCAGTTACGATTGTACGCCGACTCGGCATTTGTGGAATCCTCTCGATAAGGTACGGCTCTGGTTCCTGCGTAATCAATTAGCTCGGCTTTAGAGTGCTTTAGCCAAGGTCGAAAAAGTGCTTGCTCTTCTTCCCAAAGCTTCATTCCATCCCAATGAACGGGCGAAGAACCGCGAAATAGTTTTTGGAAAACAGTTTCTAACACATCTTCTCGATGATGGGCCAATACGACTGCAACGGCGGATTCTTCCCTTCGTATCTCCCTAAAAATTTGATACCGCATATCGCGTGCCCAAGCCTGGAGGTTACCGAACTCGGGAACATAGTGCACCCTGAAAGAGGCCACTTCATAGTCATAAAATTGAGCTATATGCTCTACTAATTCCTGATCTTGATCACTATCAACCCCTCTTAAACCGTAATTTATGTGGATTACAAATAACTGTTGCTTTAGTTCATGCAAGGCGGTTAACAGGGCCATTGAATCCACCCCACCACTCACCCCTATGATCAGCTTTTTACCCCATAATTCAAGACTCCTCAAAGATTCTTCCAGTGTTTCAAGCAATGTAGAATCATCTAAACTAGACTGGGTGTATTCGGATTTGTTCATACGTAAAAGTATCGACTTCCTTCTCCTTATTCAATACACGTAAATATCCTCGGGTATCCACCCCAAGACAGGTAAATCTCCCTGGTACTTGCAAGCCATCCACAACAATACGAACCGAAGTATTATACCCCAATAAATGGGTATTCAAAGCCTTTACTAATTCCAAAGGCTCGGTTTCCCACAGAGAATAGTAGTACTCAAAATAATTCAAATAACGAGCCAATAACTCTTCGCGCACCCAATCCTTAGCAAATAATAATCGTAAAGAGCTAGCTCTGTGCTGTAAATTATGTGGGAAATGGTCTTGATCAATATTCCATCCCGTTCCGATCACACTGCCTTTGAGAAATCCGCCATGAAAGATATTTTCGGTTAAAATTCCTGCAATTTTATGTTCACCGATATATACATCGTTCGGCCATTTAATCTTAATCTGGTTCATTAACGGATGAGCGAATTGATAAGACCGAATGCTTTCTACAACAGAGTGGGCCGAGATGAGTGAAAGCAAAAAAAGCCCCTCCGTTTTAAGGGGCTTTGTAAAAATGGAGAAATAAAGGTTCTTGTGAGCATCCCCAAACCAGCTTTTACCCGACTGACCACGTCCGTTCAATTGGTAATTCGCAAGTATTAAGCTACCGTTAATTAATTCACGAGGTGGGTTTTTGGCATAGTTGTTTGTAGAATCAGTTTGCTCTAAGAGTAACCGATCTCTACCCACCCATTTTGTCGTTAGGTGCCTCTCCAGTACCTCTAAATCTATCACACAGTTTTAGTTTCCTATGATTACAACAGAATCCTCTGTCCCAAATTCATTAGGAATATACTGATCTGCTGCATAATCATTCTCCCATAGTTCATTATCGATTAGATATTTGAATCTATAGCTTTGTTCGGGCTTTAACCTAAGCTCGATTTGATACATGTCCTTCTTTTTTTGAAGTACATGTTCAGCTGGATTCCAATCATTAAAGTCACCAGCAATGGCTACTTGTTCTTTTGCAACATTCGCTGGCATGGTAAAAGTGACCTTACATACTGTTCGCTTAGGAGTAAATTTTTTAGAAAGCATAATAATGTGGATGATATTGAAAAGTTTGTCTATGAATTAATTTTATGTACGAAATATAACATTATTATTTAATCAAATAAAGAAATTTATATTAATTTATTATTAATAAAATCTTTTTTGCATTACTTTTTTAGTCAGAATAAGGTTAATGAATAAAATATTTTTTATTGGAACCGATTTCAACATTAAGAAATGCTGAATTAAGGCTAAAATACATTATAAATTACTGTTTAGACCCGGTGAAATATAGTAGAAAATAGCTGATGAACCTGTTCACGGTCTTGTGCTTGAACTATCTTTGAACCAAATAATTGGAATTCGGATACCGAATAGGACTGTATCCATTTTTTGATTGACAAAATGGCCGAGGGCTTCATGCTTAAGTTGCGAATACCCAGACCAATTAGCCCACTCGCACCTAGAAGAGTGCTAGCTAATTCCCCGCATACGCTCACTCCAATACCTGCTTTATGAGCGGCTAACTGAATTTGTTGAACCAATTTCCAAATGGCTGGATGATCGTGTTCAAAAAGACGCCCAACTTGATCATTTGTACGATCCACCGCCAAGGTATATTGGGTAAGATCGTTGGTTCCAATACTAAAAAAATCGACCTCTTTAGCAAATTTATCGGCCATTACAGCTACAGCAGGCACCTCCACCATAATCCCGAGTGGAACATCCTGAACTGGAGAAAATCCCTCTTTTGCTAATTCACTTTGAACTACGCTCAACTCCTTCTTCAACAGATGTATCTCTTCAATGTTAGTCACCATAGGGACCAAAATACGAATTCGACCAGGGTAATCGTGTGTGCACTTTAAAATCGAGCGCAGCTGTGAATGTAGCATCTCTTTTTCGTCGAGTAACATACGAATACCACGCCATCCTAAAAATGGATTGGACTCTTCGGTGGTAAAGCCATACAACTTGTCTCCTCCAACATCAAAAAGACGTATAACAACAGGCCCAGTACAATCATCCAGTAAACGCCTGTAGTACACATCTTGCTCTTTTTCACTTTTATGGGTTAGCCCGCCATATAACAATCCCTCTGTTCGAACCAAACCTATTCCCTCGGCCCGGTAACTAGAGGCCATGGGTAACTCTTGTATGAATTCTATGTTGGCATGAATCTGCACACGCACACCATCTTTGGTAACGGCGGGAAGACGACTTGGCTTAATTTTTTTCTTAGCTGCCTGGGCATCAGAAATCGTTGTATTATACTGCCGGATTATTTCCGGGCTTGGATCGACCAATAGTACCCCTTCCTCTCCGTCAATGATCCCTATCTTTCCGGAGGGTATATCATGAATTTGACTTCCGATTTGGACCAAACACGGAATATTCAAGGACTGTGCAACAATAGCAGCATGCGCTGTAAGGCCGCCTTTTTCCAATATTATTCCCACCGCCTTAGACTCTGAAAGTTGCACCACCTCGGTGGGTGATAGATCCCGTGCGACCACAATACATCCTTTAATCTGAGGGGTAGCGTCCACCGAAACGGGTAGTTCTGGGCTAATGCCTTCTTGATGATCCGACCTAGCATGTTCGGAGTATGCAGCAGCCAACTTAACCAATCGGTCTTTGATCGTAATTAAGTCAATAATACGCTGACGAAATAAATTAGAGGCACTATCCCGTAGTCGACCTATATAAAGCTCGTAAATTTGATCTATCGCATAGGACGCTGAGACTACATTTGTCCGGATGCAGTTAATAATTTCCGCCTTTATCTGCTCATCTTGTAAAATTAAGCTTTGTGATTTAATTATTTCGGACGCCGTTCCTTTTAACTTAACGAGTAATTGCTCAAGTTCATGCTCATATGCTTCTAATGCACGCTGATAGTGCCTTATCTCTTGCGGAACTTCGCCTAACGTTACCTGCTTAGAAGAAGTCTCATAGCTAGATTGTTCTCGAATAAATAGGGGGCCAACAGCCGAACCGTCCGAGGCTGTTAGACCTTCAAGTTTATTCATCCTTCATTCCAAATTTTTGATCAATTAATTCTTCCACCGCCTCCAAACAGGCTTGCTCATCGGGTCCATCTATCTCTAATTCCATTTCTGCGCCTTGTTCAGCCGCAAGTGTCATCACCCCTAGAATACTCTTACCATTTACTCTATAACCATACATGTGTATAAAAAAGTCCGATTTAAATGAGCTGCTTAGCTTAACCAACGCAGCTGATGGGCGAGCATGTAGCCCAGATGAGTTTTTGATCGTTACTTTTTTTCTAATCATAGTACTTATTTAATGTTCCTGTATGGGAATATAGCATTCTAGCGTAAATATACTACTCGAAAGTATGGGGCTCAATAATTTAGCTCTATCATTCTGAATCAAAATCAACTAAAGGTAGATTTAGATTTCCCGCTAAATCATCATACCCCTTTTGGCTATTCTTTTGTACCTTATGCGTGTTTGTTTGCATTCTAACCCAAAAAAATAGTGAGCATCATGTCTGTTAGTAAAGAAGAAGTGCAGTATGTCGCAGGCCTTGCCAAGTTACATTTAAGCGAGGACGAAATTAGCATTCTATCCAGAGATATGAATGCTATTCTAGGTTATATGGAACGCTTAAACAAGCTTGATACCTCCGACGTAAAGCCATTAGAACATGTCATCGATCTGGGCAAAACCTATCGTCCAGACCAGGCTGACGAGCCCTTAGCTCATGAAAAGGCCTTAGAAAATGCTCCGGATGCAGATTCAGACTACTTCAGAGTGCCAAAAGTCATAGAATAAGTTACCATGCTCGATTCTCTTTCCTCCCGAACACAGCATCTCATTGCCCTAGGCCTATTATTTTTAGTGCCTCTGATTTTATTTTTCCCTTCAACTATAGGAGGAAAGGAAATGGAGCGCCACGATATTACTCAGTGGCGAGCTGGTGCGGAATCCATTATTGATTATCGAGAAGAATTTGGTGAAGAGCCTTTGTGGTCAAAAAACATGTTTGGGGGTATGCCTTCGTTTGTTATCTCTACCGCTCGACAAGTTCCTCATTTAGATACGATCATAAAACCTTTTTTTAGCAAGTGGTATCCTGCTTTAGAATATTGGGTGTTGCTAGCAGGGATGTATGTGTTGCTCACTCTAATGGGATTCCGTCCATGGATAGCCGTAACTGGCAGCATAATCTATGGCTTAACCACCTATTTCCCCATTATTATTATGGCGGGTCATACCTCCAAATTTTTCGCTCTAGCGCTAGCCCCTTGGATGTTAGTTGGATACTGGATCATAACTAGGAGCCCCCATCTTTTGCGGGGTCTACTGGTCTTTTCGATTGCGGTCAGTCTAGAATTCAGAGCCGGGCATCCTCAAATTACCTATTATTTTTTATTTGTTCTTCTCTTTGTTTGGCTGTTTGATGTGTGGAATGGGCTAAAAACTAAGGAACAGCAAAAATGGATCAAACTAACCCTAGTACTACTTGTGGGGGGACTCATTGGAGTCGCTGGTAATGCGGAAAAGTTACTACCCTTACAAGAATATGCCCAATACAGTATCCGTGGAGGATCTGACATTTCCGAAACAACCGGCCTGGATAAATCCTATGCATTTGCCTGGTCGCAGGGCATTAAAGAAAGTTTAACCCTACTGCTTCCAAACGCTTTTGGTGGATCTTCCCCAAACTATTGGGGCCCTAAATCGTTCACCAGTGGCCCTCATTATCTCGGCTTTCTCGCACTTTCTTTCATCCTCTTCGGTCTTATTAAACGCAGGGATTATACTCCCTTTGCTTTTCTCTCCATTGGCATTCTTGCCCTATTCTTTTCTTGGGGGGAAAACTTCTCAGCACTCAATAATCTTGCTTTTAACACCATCCCATTTTTTGACAAATTTAGAGCGCCCGAGACCTGGCTAGTCATCACCTCATTCTGCGCGTCCATTTTAGTAGCCTACGGTCTGGAGGCACTTCCCAAATTTAAACCAGAAAAATTCAGTATAGCCAAAATACGCGTCCCGACGTTAGTGATTGCGGGTGTATTTGGCTTTGTATTTTTAAGTTATAATAGCCTAGACTATACAAATCCCCAAGAAGTTGACCGAATTGCCAACCAGATTGCTCAACAAAATCAAGTTAGCCCTTCGAATGCGCAAGTCCGTAGCCAAGCCACTAATTTTGTACAACAACGATTGGTACCCGAACGGGAAGACCTAGCAAGAGCCGACTTTATACGGTTCGGACTACTCAGTGTTGTTCTGCTTGGACTGCTTTATGCCTATTTCAGCGCTAAACTTTCCTACACCGTAGTGTTACTACTTTTGTTTGGTTTACAGGGCTACGACCTAATACAAGTAGGTATGAGATTTGTTCCCGAGTCGGGTTTTACACGCCAAAACCCCTATGATGCAGCATCAATGGAACGGCAAGCACGGCCACTTGACCGGTTCATCCAGCAAAATATATACGACGAAAATGGTGTCTATGAGCAGCGGGTTCTACCTCTTCTTGACAACCCATTCAATAACGCGCTACCATCCTATTTTTACCCTACCATTGGAGGGTATAGTGGGGCAAAACTGAGTTTATTTCAGGACGTTTTTATGTCCAACAATGCTGCGCTGTTTGATGGACCTTTGGGTATCAACCTAGACCTTTTACGACTCTTCAACACCAAATACATCACCTATGGTGAAGGCTTAAATGTTCCAGGAGTAATTCCCGTGTATTCCTCTGAACAGGGATCGGTCTATGAAGTTCAAGATATCCTGCCAAAAGCATTTTTTGTGGATTCCGTCCAGCTTGTTAACAGCGGCCCAGAAGCATTTGACTATTTAAAAAATCCAGCTAGAATTGACTTCTCATCCATTGCTTTAGTAGAACAAGTAGACCTATGGAAAGATCAAGCCACCGAAAGAATCAACGGATTAACCAGCTCTTCCCTGGTTGATTCAACCAGCCTCGCAACCGTTACTAGGTACACTGGCGCAGAGCTTGAAGTTAGTATACGGCGCTCATCACCAGGTTTTTTGGTCATAAATGAAATCTACTATCCGGCGGGTTGGAAAGCCTTTTTGAATGGAGAGGAAATACAAATTTATAAAACAAATTACTTTTTACGCGGTTTAATCATACCGCCTGGTAATCATGAGCTCATACTAGATTTCCAACCAGATTCATTTAGTCAGGGGACTCTGATTTCCTGGCTCTCAGTTGGTTTTCAATTGCTAGTAGGACTTTGGGTGGGAATTATGTGGTTCCGAACCAAAGAAACGTAGATGGAAAAAAAGCCCAAGGTCTTAGTCATTAGCTATTACTGGTATCCCTATGCGGGCGTGGGTACCTACCGAGTTTCTAGATTTGTAAAATATCTTCAACGCCTTGGCTGGGAAGTAGTAGTTTTAACTGCAAAAAAAGCCTCATCCGGGCAACGGGCAGATCCAGATGACCCATTACTTGCTCGCGTGAAGGTATATCGATCGTCCATCATTGAGCCAACTCAATTACTTTCAAGTAAGAATTCTGGCAAAGCTAGTATTACTCACAACCCTTCTATATTTTACGCTAAACATAAAGGATTACTTGCCAAAATAGCTGTTTGGTTGCGGTTAAATATTCTCATCCCAGATGCCAAACTAACGTGGAAATGGTTCGCTGTTCCTTTAGGAAAAAAGGTAATCAAGCAAGAAGCTCCCGATATCATTTTTTCCACCTCACCACCTCCCACCACTCATCGAATAGCGCAACAACTGGCTTCTTGGAGTGCCATCCCATGGTTAGCTGATTTTAGAGATCCATGGACCAATATATACTACTATGATCAAACACCTTTGGGTCCATTAGCGGCGAAAAAAAATAAGCGATTAGAAAAAAAAGTTCTTCGCTCTGCCGATAGGATCACGGTGGTAAATCATGGTTTTTTTGATGAATTACCCGATTCTGTAAGGGCCAAAATGAAGCGAATAACCAATGGGTATGATCCGGATCATATACAGGCTCAAGAAAATATACCTCACCGAAACGAAGCCTTTACGATTCGATATTTTGGAAGTCTAAAAATAAACCAGAAACCCACTGCTTTTTTAGAAGCCTTAAGCCGAATCGAAAATGAAACTCCTGAAATGGCACATCGAATACGTTTCGAATTCTTTGGGAGTTTGGATTCTGATGTAGAAGCAGAAATAGAGTCGATTTGTGATAATATCACCTTTAAAAAGAACGAATTCATTCAGCACTCAGATATGATGGCCTTACTACCAAAGAGTGATCTGTTACTCTTATCCATAGGAAATTCGAAAAACAGTAGTTATGCCTTATCAACTAAAGTATTTGAATACATGATTTCTGGCTCTAAAGTTCTTGGCATTGGCCCTAGCCAAGGCGCCGCTGCGGAGGTGGTTACCACTACGGGCATTGGTCAATTTTTTGATAGAGCCGATACAGAAGGTGTATACACGTATTTACTCAGCTGTTTTGAGGCGTTCGTTCGCAATGAATCGGTATTTAATATCAGAAACGAATCTATGCAGAAATACAGCTTCACTGAGCTAACTCAGCAATTAGATTCGACTATGAAGGAGCTTATTAGCTAGTTTATGGCTTTTTGCGAGCCCTTTCGTTAACCAACGCCTCTCTTTTTTTCTTACCAGTATTGGTATAGGGTATGCTATCAACATATTCAAATTGCGTTGGAATTTTATACGAATCGAGCGATTCACGCAAAATATTAACCCACTCCTGTTTGCTGAGCTTTTTATCATTAGATACGATAAATGCCTGTATTTGTTCCCCCAGTAGTTCATTCGCCACCGAGCAACAAGCACAATCCAGGACAGTTGGGTGGCTCATAAGATGTTGTTCAATCTCCTGAGGGAATACTTTTTTACCCCCAATATTGATAACATCATCGTTCCTACCTTTCATTTGAATGTGCCCGCTGTGGGTTAGAACCGCAAGATCTCCCGTTCTAAACCATCCCTCTACCAGAACCTGCCGACTTCGCTCCGGGTTATTCCAATATCCGGGGGTTTGTATGGATCCACGTACCGCAATTTCACCTAGCTCCCCAACGGATACAGGGCTCATCGATGCATCCATAACAGCAACATCTACATTAGGCGACGGCTTACCCAAGGTATCCAAATGGGCTGCATCGTCATGAAATTCGGTAAAAATACTGGCCGCGACCTCCGTCAACCCATAATGCATACAAATGCGAGTGGATGGAAGCTGTTCCGCCAATTCTCGCTTCTGCTCAGCTGGCATGGGCATGCTACCAAATTCAATATAATGTAACTTCTGAAAATAAGGTACGTAACGATCTTTCATCAATTTTTTCACCACTTGAAATCCGGTGGGTACCATACATAAACCAGTAGCCCCTTTTGAAATATGATCAAAAAAACGCTGGGGAAACATAAACCCTTCTTCTAAAATAGCTGTCGCACCCATCATCAAGTTTACCCGTAACCTTCGAAGTCCAAAGGCATGATGTAGTGGTAGTGGGATTATTTCTTTATCGTGAGCGGTATTCCTTATGAACTCGTTTGAGTTGGCAGCCCCGGCAAAGATATTTTCATGGGTAAGCTGTACCCCTTTTCGAGAACCCGTCGTACCTGTGGTAAATAAAATATCTGCAATCTCATTGCCTTCAGGAAAAGGGTTTATTACTTCTGGTTGATGCGTATCAATATCCTGATCCAGCTCTTCAAAGGCGAAATGAGCTTCTATGGAGCCTGGGAATAATGCTATCGCTGGTTCAATTTGATTAAATAATTCATTTCGTTCTGCTGGTGTCATCCTCGCATCAACAGGTACAGCAACAGCCCCTATTCGATGGCAGGCTAAATAAATAGCTGGAAAGCGTAAGGATGTTTGCCCATGAAATAATATTCTATCTCCCCGTTTAACCCCTTTAGCTGTAAAAAAGTTGGCATATGCTACCACCCACTTCGCAAGTTGTGTATAGCTTAGCGAATCCTCCTTCCAAATAATGGCTGTTTTATTCGGGTTTTCTTCAACTACTTGAAAAAAAAGCCGAATAATGGAATTGGGCGTTGACATTCCGCTTAGGATAATTCTTCGATTAGTTCTTTGAAATGAGCTACCGATTCAAGCTTAGCTATTTGTTCAGGGGTAATTTCAATATCGTATTCATCTTCGATAGCGGTTATAATATTGATATGACCTAGGGAGTCCCATGCCGGTATGTCTTGAGGAGTAGTTTGGTCGTTAATTTGTGTATCTGCTGACAACATGAGTGTTTGTCGAATCAGTTCTTCTATGTTGTTCATTACCGTTGTTAGGTTTTAGGAATAATTTTTCGCCCAATTGCTTGGTAGTGATCAGGAATAGATTGGGTTACCGTTGCACCAATTGCAACAAAAGCATGATCCCCAATACTAAGTTTATTCAAAATAGTTACTCCAGGGCTAAGCCAAACATGATCCCCAATAGTGGTAGAACCAGCGATAGAAACTGCCCCAGTAATTAGGCAATGCTTCCCTATTTTCACATTATGTGAGATGTGTACCGCTTTGGAAATTTTAGTTCCTTCACCGATCACCGTATCCTGAATCGCGCCTCGGTCAATGGTACTACCGGCTCCTACCTCAACCCGATTGGATAATCGCACCCCACCAAGATGAGGAAATCGCTCCCATGCCCCTTCAGAAGTTTTTGCCAATCCGAAGCCTTCAGCACCTAAAACGACACCTGCTTCAATGACTACCTCCTCTCCAATTTCCACCCCATCGTAGAGGAAACAATTACCATGAATATTGGTTCTAGCTCCAATTACGCACTTTCCAATAGTGCAATTAGGTCCTATACTAGCCGATGGATCTATCTCTGCTTCCGGATGCACTACGCAACTAGGATGTACTCCAGGTTCATTCTGGTCAACAGTGATTGATCGAATCATCCTGGTAAAGGCAAGTTTCGGATCCACCACCTTAATCAGTGTCTTTGTGGATTGACCTTTCGAACTCAACACTATGCTCTCATCACACACAATAACAGTTGCTTGAGTTTGTTCAACCATCTCTTGTTTGTTATTTGCATTAGGATGACACCATGTAATGGCTTTCTTGCCAGGATCGTATTTTTTATCGTCTATGGAAGCCACGATGTGTAATTGATGATTATCAGCCAAACCCTCACGGCTGTAGGCTCCGCGCAGTACATCTAATAGGTTATCCAAGAAAAAAGGCTGTTTATTGGCCATAGATATAGAAACTCAGGTTAGGATAGAAAAAGCACTTATAATTTAAGTCTTTTGACTTCAAAAGCCTCAGCAAAAGCCTCATTGACTTGTACGCCACGAACCCGGGCTAAGCCCTCAATAAATTCTTTTGTAAAATAAGGACGTTGTTTCTCGAACTGTGAATCGTAGGCTTGCATCATCTTCCACTTTAGATCTAGGTGCCGTTGCTCTAGTGGTACAAACGCCTGAGTGTCAAAGCTGATGTGATTCCATGGAAGTTCATATCCCCAGATACTAACCTGCTTAAACGCTCGCAATCCTTCATTATGAACTACTTGATGATCCTGATGCAGATCACTACCAGAGGGAACTAGTACTAAATCTGGTTTGATTTGCTGGCGTAACTTTACTAATTCTTCAAGAACTTCTTGCCGGTGATAGGACAGCATTCTCACCTGATAATCATAGACAAATAACTGCTCTTTTGGGATACCTAGAATATCCATAGACGCATGGAATTCATCCCTTAGTTGATCTGGATTGGCACCTTCAGGTAGGGATGCTCTGGCCGTTGAAAAAGCGGCTACATAAATCTTCTTACCCTCCTCTAAAAAGCGTGCTATGGTTCCACCACAGCCCAACTCTGCATCGTCGGTATGAGGAGCTAGAATAAGTACTGATTGAATGCTTTGCATAGGGTTAATTTAGGTTATTTCATTTAGCATAACACCAAGATAGTTGTTTTTTTTAATTTTCAGCAAGGTGCTATTGACTGAATCATTCAAGCTGTTTAAGTACCTATTATCTGTTAAGTTCATGATTGTGGTAATTAAATCATCCTTATTACTATAAGTAAGACAACAACTTTTCAAATCCATATCAATATCATAGGTATTCGGTAAAATTAGTGGTCTACCATATCTGACTATATCAGTAACTGCACCACTGACTTTTGTTTTACCATAGATCTCTTTGAATATATGATAGCTTGTGTTGATCTTGATAGGATTTAACATTACATCACATGAATTCATATAGTTTTCATACTCAGCCATAGGAATTCGCTTCTCAAAAAACATAACTTCAAGTTTTTCTGAGCTAATATTTTTAAAAGATTTCTTTAAATAATTCGCACCAAATAAATTGGATTTCCCTAAAAAAATTACTTTAATTTTTTTTTTAGATTTCACACTTAAACTCTTAAATGCCTCGTATATTTCACTGTAGTTTCTTCGCTTTGGATCAACTGATCCTGGCAGCACTATGGTTAATTCTTTATTTAACTGATGTTTTAGCTTTATCTTAACTTGCTTTGGATATGCCATTGGCAAAGGGCTAAGTAATTTAGTTTTGTAAGCATTTGTAATATTTTTTGAGGTAAATTCTGTAATGTTTACGTTAGGAAACATTATGTAATTAACCTCCGAGAGAAATCGATTTGCCCAGTATGTTCGTTGCTTTATTATTTCTTCTCTGAAAATGTAAGAGATAAACTTATAAAAGCTAAAAATATCAGATGGCCACTTTATATTCCCTAAAGGATCCAAAAATGTAAATGCATTGTGAACCCTAAGAACAACATGGGTAGACAATTTGAATTTTACAAAAAATTTGAAATTAGATTCTAAAGTGTTGAATAGGACCATGTTCATGCTTTCAAGCAGTTTTTTTTGGTCGTTTAAAAAGTCATTTACTGCTTTTGGGTTATCATTAATTGGTATATGCCACTTCACATTATGATTACTACAAGTAGGTGATAATTCATTGAAAAATTCTTTCTTAGTAAAAACGTGCAATTCTATATCACTTTTATCAAATAGATGAATACTGCTTTGTAGGCATTCCAAATGATAGTCCAGTTCAATAATACCAATCTTGTTGACTTTCCTAGTTGATACCATCTTCTATTTTTTTATACTGAATCAAATCTTTTTGCATAACATCTTTGAGCAATTTGATTTCTTTTTTTGTTAATGTTTCAAATTTATTTGTTTGCTTTTCAACATTATTACTAAGACTCTGGTTCTTCCATTCTTCATGTCCTTGCACGATGTTCTCTGGGCATGATATTTCCGCTTTTTTTAGTTCAAATAAATGTTGGAAGTGTGTTAGATATTTTTCAGTATCATCACACAAATCTTCATATTTAACTAAATGATGCTTTTTATTAATACTGTGTTTTAAACTGACGGCTAAATATTTTCTGTATCTTTTTATAGCTTTATATAGATCTTGATGTTTAAAGTAATCTGGATATAGCCTTGATGCTCTAACAAGTGATGAGACATTGTCTATTGGATTCCTTATTAAGTGTATAAAATCAACTTCCTTAGTAAATGATTCAATCAGCGGTATAAACTCTAAATGACTTGGGGTTTTTTCCAGCCATATTTCTTTACCATGCCGAGTTGCAATATTATCTAAGATTAATAAAAACTGAGCTACAAATTCTTGTTTAGTCTTAGGATGTAAATTTTTTACGCCTACCAGTGAATCATCAATATTTTTTTTTAATGTTTTTGGATCATAATATCTTTTCTGTTTAAAATAATTAAAGCCAAATAAATCGTAGTTTTGATAATGGTAATCAAAATAATGTGATTCTGGAATTGTATGTACATTGGCAAAAGATCCTATTAATTTTTGTAACAAGGTGGTACCAGAACGAGCCAAACCTACTATCATTATTCTAGTCATCAAGCCAAAAAATCTTGGTAAAATTTTGATTGATACATTGAATATCCTTCTCTAATCTTATCAATTTTTTCTTCATTTAATTCATTTCGCCACTTATCAGCTTGGCACTCAATTTTTCTATTTATACTGAATCCAGAACCCTCAGTATTCGTCTCTGTAATGTATTGTTCAATTTCTTCACCCCACTCTAAATTTAACCTTTGATGCAGTTTCTCAAATTCATTTAGAGCATTTTTACTAAAATCTTCAAAAAACAATATTTGGTTATTTTTAAGTTGTTTAGAAAATGAAATTTTGTGATAAAAGTAAGATATCTGAGCAGATGCTCTAATTATTGGGTCATCTAATTCATCTAATCTTTTTTTTATCTTCAGAGAATCTTCTTGCTTTATATCATAGTAAGAAAATAACACTCTATTAGCATCAGATAAATTCATTCTAAGGTAACTATTAACTAATGCAGCGGGATGTCGTAATAGTATTAATGACTCTAAATCAGTTCGCCCTAGGAAGTAGTCAAACCCGTGAATAGCATGTACACTTTTTATAAGCAGTCTCTTATCTCTAAGGATAAAGCCATGTAATCTTTGTATTGCTAAGCTTATTTTTAGGATAATTTTTTCTTTTCTATTTAGTGTGAAAATATCTTGGCTATCTGCTAATTGATATTTTTTTAATGTATTTTCAACTTTTGATTCACTAAAACCTATCGTTTGTTTAAATATTCTGTTAAGTAAATTTTTCTGGTTAAAAGGGCATCCCGAATAACTTAAATCATAGAGGTTTCGTAATTGTACTGAAGAATTTATACAAGTTGATGAGGGAAATCTTGGATTATTTTTTTTTAATATCCAAGCTACAATATTATGCCTTTCGTTATCAGGTTCATGGATTAATTTCATGTTTAATGATTGACTCAAAACACTAGATATCCAGGAACTGCCCGATCTTGGAGGGCCAATTAATATAATATTACTCAATTTTTCATGCTTCGACATAAGTCTCAGAATATACTTAATCTATCATAATATGGGAATTATCTTAAAAAAAAGCGTTTCTAACTCAATAGTACTATATGGTGGTACAGCACTAGGCGCTATTTTGACAATATTTATTTTCCCAAATTACTTAACACCGAATGAATATGGTTTGACCCGTATTCTGATCAGTTATGGAGCATTAGCATCAACGTTTGGTACACTTGGGATGAGAAGTGTAGTAGTACGGTATTTTCCATTTTTTAACCGTGAAAATAATATTCTAAATAGTGGCTTGTTGGGTATGTCATTTTATATAACCCTGGCAGGTACATTATTCGTAAGTATCATCTTTTTATTAGCGAAACCTTGGATTATTTCATCTTCACAATCAAATAATACATTACTGGTTGACTACTACCTTCTAATTGTATTGTTAATTATTGCAAGAAGTTACTATGAATTATTCACGTCATACCTAAAAGGGCTTAAACACACTGTATTTTCAATTGCAAGTCATGAAATTATACAAAGAGTTGCAATAATAGCCTCAATTATAGTATATGCATTAGGTTACATCAATTTTGAAAATTTCATATTGTTTTTTGTATTGTCGCATGTACTAACACCTTTTTTGTTATTCCTTTATCTAGTCAAACTAAGACAATGGAATCTTAAAATTTCAAGTACTATTTTCCGCCCATTATTACTCTCAAGTATCATACGCTATTCTTTATTTTCTACTCTCGGAGGCATCACTTCAGTAATTATTGGCAGGATTGATATTGTAATGTTAGGGGCATTTTCAAATTTATCCGATGTTTCAGTTTATGCTGTTGCCTTCTACTTTTCTTCTGTTATTGGTATACCTCAAAAATCCATTTTCCAAATTGCAGTTCCTATTATTTCCTCATCAATTAAGACTAAAGACTATAAAAATGTCGAGATCATATATAAAAAATCTGCATTTATACAGTTGATAATGGGGACATTCATATTGTTACTTATAACAATAAACACACCTTATATTTTAAGCCTACTTCCCACAAATTATATGGCAGCAAAAAATATAATTATCATAATTGGACTAGCTAAGGTATTTGACATGGCTAGTGGATTAAATGGCGGTATTATTAGAATGTCTAAATTCTATCAATTTGATTTTATTGCAAATATTCTGCTAATCGTATTAAGTATTTCGAGTAATCTAATACTTATTCCAATATATGGAATTACTGGTGCTGCCATTGCAACAGCACTAACAATATTTATATACAACCTTATAAAGATAATTTATCTGTGGTATCAAATCGGAATTCAACCTTTCAAATGGAAACATCTAGTAACATTCTTGATAACTCTATCTTTATATATTCTAAATAATAATTTACCTACCCTATCAAACACATTCATGGACATCAGCTATCGTAACATAATGATCATAGCTCTCTATTTTGGCTTATTGTATAGTTTCAGAATTATGAGGGAGGTAGCAGATATGTTTCTAAAGCTGAAAAAATAAAAGGCTTATTAAGCAGTTTTACGAAATACCTGCTATTTTCAAGTCGTTAATAAACATATCTTAAAGACAATTAAAATCCTACTCTATGGCTAAGCCTTCATTCAGCACCCCACTTGGCATGGTAGATATTCTACCGGAAGAAACTCCATCGTGGAGAGCATTGGAACAAATTATCCACGAAGAAGCCGCCAAATTTAATTTTCAGGAAATTCGAACCCCTATTTTGGAACCCACCGAGCTCATCAGGCGAGGTGTCGGACAACTTACCGATATTGTAACTAAAGAAATCTTTGCTTTTAAAAAAGGAGATACACACTACGTACTTCGACCAGAACTAACCGCACCCGTTGTTCGCTCTTTCGTACAACATCACCTAGACCAGCGAGGAGGTGTTCAGAAACTCTACTATATTGGACCCATGTTTAGAGCCGAACGACCCCAAAAGGGAAGGCAACGACAGTTTCATCAATTTGGATTAGAGGTTATTGGAAGCGCAGATCCCATTGCAGATATAGAAACCATCGCTTTCATGATGCGGATTTACGAGCGAATTGGCATAAAAAATTTCACCCTCAAGCTCAATTCTGTCGGTGATCCAGAAAGCCGGGAACGTTATAAGAATGTACTTAAAGAATATTTGGAGCCACATAGAGCTCAACTAAGTGAACTCTCACAACAACGATTAGACAAGAATCCAATGCGTATTTTGGATTCAAAAGAACCTGAAGACCAAGAGTTCATAACCAAAGCGCCTATTATTCAGGATTTCTTAAATGAAGAATCCTCTCTTCATTTTGAACAGGTAAAAAATGGGCTTAATACACTCGGAATATCCTATATCCTCGATCCCTATTTAGTGCGTGGCATGGACTATTACACTCGTACGGCATTTGAATTAAGCAGCCCAGATTTAGGATCACAAGATGCTTTAGCTGGTGGTGGCCGATATGACTTACTGGTGGAAGAAATTGGTGGCAAACCTACCCCTGCCGTTGGTTTTGCTGCTGGGATGGAGCGCTTACTCATCGCATGTGAAGAATTAAATATATCGTTAACTGACCCAACTAAACTTGACGTGTATGTCGTGAGTCTAGGAAATGCCGCTCGGCAGTGGGCCTTGGGCTGTCTTCCAACTTTACGCGCTCATGGCTTGTCCGCCAGTATGGATTATTCTGGACGTTCAATGAAGGCTCAAATGAAAGAAGCAAATCGCGAACTTGCTAGGTTCACCTTAATTGCGGGAGAACAAGAACTTCAGGACGAACAATTTGTGTTAAGAGATATGGAGCAAAGTACCGAGACTAAAGGGAGTCTAGACGAACTTGTTTCGCTACTTACCAAGCCACTGTCGTAATTCTTGGATATCTTTTGGATAGCCTAATATTGATAAAACATCACCAGAATGAAGTTTGGTTCTTCCCTTCGGTATAATTATTTCGTTGTTCCGCTCTATAATGGTGACCAAACATTCTCCAGGTAGCTCAATTTCCATAATTTCTTTATCTATCCACGCTTCAGAAGGAGTATGCTGTTGAAGACGTACATGAACGAGGCGTTCATCACTCAGCAATACTTCTTTAAGGGTACGTTCATCGGTAGCAGCTATCCATCGATCTAAAAACTCTTCGGCTTCTATCAACTCTGCCATATGTCCAATGATCCGCATATGTAACAACGGCTGTTCTTCAGGGGTAACGAGAAAGATAAGGGCATGAATTTTTTCTTCGCCAAAGGCAGGCATGGTCAATCCACCCTTACATTGTATTGCAACCATTTCTGGCATGCGAAGGCCTTCTAGTTGCACATATTTAAAGTATACCCCTTGTTTTAATCGAGTAGCTTGAGTAGCCATATCGGTCAATGCCGTAGCCCAACCCGATTCCAAGTTGGTTTCCTTTTGCAGACGCTGTTCCAAGCTCTTGACAGCTTTGTTGGACAGTATATCTAGGTCTTTGTCAGCTGACTGTGCCCGTATTATTTCCGAGCGAGCAATTACCTCTTCATAGGTCATGGAAGAATCTAAATTCTTTTCATTAATAATAGTCATTAGCTCATGTTCAAGCGCCTCATAACGCATTTGCCCAAGCCTAGCATGTACATGATAAATAGCCCCCTGACGTTTAACCTTCCCATGTGCATAATAGAAGTACCAAGCAATACAAAGAATGATTAAAGTCCCGGTCAGTCCAACGGCTAATAAACCCATCTCAGCTACTAACCATAAAGAAATTATCATCCCTAGAATTTGAACCCAAGGGTAAAAAGGCGAATTAAAACCAGGCTTATACGCCTCTATTTTACTCTCACGCATAACAATAACCGCCAAATTCAACAAGAAAAATAAGAGTAGCTGGAATGCACTAGCCAATTTAGCAACCGCTTCAACATCAAACAGTAGTAAAACCAGAATCATCACAAAGGTGGTACTTAACACCGAAATATGGGGAGTTTTAAATCGTCCAATTTTCCCAAAAAACTGTGGCATTAACCCATCCCGACTCATCGCCAAAGGGTAGCGAGAGGCGGACATAATACCTGCATTACCGGTTGATGCAAAAGCGGCGATGGCGGCGATAACAATCAGAAGTATTCCTATTGACTCTGGGATCCAAGTAATTACCACAGAGCCCGCATCCGTGACCGGTGTTAGACTAGAAAACAAGGTTGCGGCTGGTAGTACTTTAACCATAATAAATACCCCTAACACATACACTATGCTAGCCGTTAAAAGCGATAGGGTCATGCCTAATGGAATAGCTTTATCTGGATTTTGAACTTCCTCGGCTATACTTGCCACTTTGGTTAGACCCGCATAGGATACAAATACTAAGCCAACCGTGGAGATAAATCCGTTCATGCCATTGGTCAGAAAATTACTTTCTTGCATTTCAGGGAGCACCGCATTACCTGTAAGATATTCCACCCCCTCAATCAAGAAATACCCCATAATCAACACTAACGCCGATACCAATAAGCGTTGTAAAAAGGCTGTTTCCTTGGCACCAAATATATTTAACAGACCAAATACAACAGTTAAAACGAGGGCCAAGGGAAGCATTGGGAGGTCAATGTACAGACTCAAATAAGCACCCATCCCAATCAGAGCAAATGCACTTTTAAAAATGAGTGCAATCCATGAACCCAATCCTCCAATGGTACCAACCAATGGCCCAAGGCTACGGTCTAAAAAGTAATAAGCTCCACCCGCTCTGGGCATAGCGGTTGCTAGTTCTGCAACCGTCAACATAGAGGGCAGGATTAAAAAACCAGCAACTAAGTAACTCAAATATACACTGTTCCCTGTCTCCATTGCCGCAATACCTGGTAACAGAAAAAAGCCTGAACTAAACATTGCGCCTGTACTTACCGCATATACATCAAATAGAGTCAATTTCTTTGATAGACGTTCTTTCTTGGCCATAATCTTTTGGTCTAGAAGTTATTCCTGCAATGACAATGCGCAGATAGTTTTGTAAGTTACCCCCCCTTATGAAAAGAGATACTTAATTCAATACGAAGAATATACACTTTTTTCTTTATAGGGCTTTTAATATAAGAACATAATTTATGGATGAACACATTTTAGTGGGGCTAAGTGCCGTGGTTGCACTCGGGATTTCAGCGCAGTGGTTTGCATGGAGGACCAAATTACCTGCTATATTGGTCTTATTAATTTTCGGAATTATAGCAGGTCCGGTAACCGGTTGGATTAATCCTGATGAACTGCTAGGTGATATTCTAAGCCCTTTTGTATCCTTTTCGGTTGCCATCATTTTGTTCGAGGGAGGGCTCAGCTTACGAATGAGTGAGTTTCGCAAAATTGGTGGCGTAGTTATTAAGCTAATTACCGTTGGAATCGCTATAACTTGGTTTTTAGCTGCCTTAGCTGCGTATTATCTATTGGGACTAAGCATTGAAATTGCAGTACTCTTTGGCGCTATTTTGATTGTAACTGGTCCCACAGTAATCATTCCACTTCTGCGTCAAGTGCGGCCCACTGAAACCGCTGGTTCGGTACTAAAGTGGGAAGGCATTGTAAATGACCCTATTGGAGCTATGATGGCCGTGTTAGTATTTGAAATAATCTTGGCTGGAGGTTTTACCAATATGGATGGCCGCTCTGCTCTTGTCATTGTAACTACGATTGTGGATGGTAGCTTTTTTGGAGCTTTGGGTGCTGGAATATTATACATCATGCTGAAAAAACATTGGATTCCAGACTTTTTGCAGAATCCTGTTACGTTAATGTTGGTCATCGCTGCCTTCACCGCCTCCAACCTACTACAGCACGAATCGGGTTTAATGGCGGTAACCATTATGGGAATACTACTAGCAAATCAAAAAAGTGTACGAGTCAAACATATTATCGAGTTTAAAGAAAACCTTCAGGTTCTATTAATCTCAGCGTTATTTATTTTATTGGCCTCTAGACTACAGGTATCCGATTTGGCTTATTTTAATGTTCAAAGTGGACTCTTCATCTTAGCCTTAATGCTTGTAGTACGCCCTGTATCTATCTACGTGGCAACATGGGGATCTAAACTGAGTCTTCAAGAAAAAACATTCCTAGCATGGATGGCACCTAGAGGAATTGTAGCAGCAGCTATATCGGCTATATTTGCTTTGCGATTAGAGCAAGAAGGTGTTGCAGATGCAGAAAAATTGGTCCCTTATACCTTTGTGGTAATCATAGCCACGGTTACCGTCTACGGACTATCTGCGAATCCTGTTGCGCGTTTATTGAAGGTAGCCAAACCCCAGCCAAAAGGAGTGTTATTTTTAGGTGCTCACAGTTGGAGTTTGGAATTGGCCTGCCAATTACAAGAATTAGGATTAAAAGTCATGGTTGCGGATTCAAACTGGGAAAATATTTCAAAGGCTAGAAAACGAAACTTAGAAACCTATTACGGGAATATCCTTTCAGAATTTGCCATGGAAGAAATGAATTTTGATGGGATAGGTAAGCTTTTTGCCTTAACCCCAAATGATGAAGTAAATGCACTCGCATCCATACGATTTTCTGAAATTTTCGGCAGCTCTAATGTTTTTCAGTTACCCCAATCAGCTATATCCATTCACAAAGAAAGCGAAACTACCGAAGCCTTAGGCGGTCGAATTCTGTTTTCAAATGAATGGAATCATTCAGCTATTGATGATTTTATGTCCAACCCAAATCATTTAGGTCTGTATCGAATTACCGATGGATTTAACCTAAAGAATTTCAGTCAAAAATTGGGGAAAAATGGATTAATTGTTGCGGTTTTGAATGGGGATGACAATTTACTAGCTAATTCATTAGATAACCCACCAACTACCCAATTGGGCGATTTAATTATTATCTTTTATAAGGACGAATATGAACCAAGTAATGATCTTGGTTTAATACCTTATTCGTCACATTTAGAATCCGTTTCTTAGCCTGTACGGTTATCTTTAGATTTACATCACGCTCATATACCAATTTTCAGTAAACACCTATGAATGCTAGTGACATAATTGCGGCCGCAGAGCATCGCTCTACTCCTTGCTATTATTACGATATTGCCTTGTTAAATCAGACCTTAGATCTAGTCAAAAAGTATGGCTTAGCTAAGGGCTATCATGTTCATTTTGCATTAAAAGCGAATCATGAACCTACCATATTACAACGAATTCAACAGGCGGGGCTTGGGGCCGATTGTGTAAGTGGTGGTGAAGTGCAACAAGCCATCGATTGCCACTTTGATCCAAAGCATATTGCCTTTGCCGGAGTTGGAAAGTCAGACGCCGAGATCGAATTAGGACTGGAAAAGGGAATTTTTTGCTTTAATGTGGAATCGCTACAAGAGCTTATCGTGATTAACGAAATCGCTAAAAGAAAAAACACTCAAGCTCCAATCGCTCTGCGACTCAATCCCAATGTGCAGGTAAATACCCACAAATACATCACAACGGGCTTACACGAAAACAAATTTGGTATAACTGATGAGGAGCTACTCTTAGTTTTAGACGCCTTAGCTGATCTCTCGCATATTCAATTCTTAGGTATTCATTTTCATATTGGCTCTCAAATTACTAGCCTTGAACCATTTGTTGAATTATGTCATAAAGCCAATGATTATGTTACGCAAATAGAAAACCGTGGTTTTTCTGTCAAAGTCCTAAACATGGGTGGAGGCTTTGGAGTCAACTACGAGGACCCTGATTCAGAACCTATTCCTGACTTAAAATCCTTTTTTGAGGTATTTGACACCCATTTAAATTACCGTCAAGACCAAGAAGTCCATTTTGAACTTGGCCGGTCAATCATTGCCCAAGCAGGTAGTCTGCTCACACGGGTTCTCTACATAAAGGAGCGTTCAACAAAAAATTTTGCGGTAGTCGATGCAGGCATGACCGAACTAATTCGGCCTGCACTCTACCAAGCAACCCATAAAATTCAAGTCTTGAGCCTGAACGATTCTAATGCACCAATAACAAATTACGACGTAGTTGGTCCCATTTGTGAGAGTTCCGACACCTTCATCACAGATCATCCACTTAATAAGCTCCAACGAGGCGATCTATTAGCTATTCGTAGTGCAGGGGCGTATGGCCAGGTCATGAAAAGCCGGTACAATCTAAGACCCGATTTTCCTGTGCTCTATTCCGATGAACTAAACCACACAACAATTGATACAGAATAGCTACAACTATGAAGGATATACATGTATTAAGTTTTGAAGGTCAAAGTATCACGAATGTCTCCAATCTGGTTGATGCAGTTACCTATATTCAACAATACGATCGAGCCATCATTGTCGTAACTGCATTTGATCAGACCCGCAATAAGTTATTAGCCATTACGGACACCGCTGTATCAGGCAATTTAGATGCCGCTCATGCCCTTTGTGATGAAATCTACGATCTGTATTATGATCTGATCCGGCAGGCACTTGAAGGCCATCCAAATCCTAAAAATACCCTCATACTAGAAACAACCGATAAAAAATTAGAAGAATATTCATTTCGGCTAAAAAAACTTCTGGGTTATGCCGATAAAATGCGCGCTCATCAAGACAGATGGGTGGATTCTATCCTTCCTATTGGAGATCAAATGGCTGCATTTGTACTAAGCCAAACGGCCCTATCTTGGGGAATTCTTACGCAATATGTAGAAGCCACCAAGCTCATAAAAACCGATAATGAATATGGGCAAGCAAACCCCAATACAATGAGCGTATACCAGCACTGCGGCTCGCTTGAAACCCTCATAGAAAATGGCTTTACTCCAATCATGGGTGGTGGATACGGTATTAGTCAGGAAAAATCGATGTCCCAACTAGGCCCAGATGGCTTAGATATTACGGCTCGGCTCATTGCGGGTGCACTTGAAGCAAAATCCATTGAATTTACCTCCTAGAGACTATGCTACAATGTGCTAATATTAGCCTCTCTCTCGGTGATCGGGCCTTACTCGATGACATGTCGGTAATTATCAATCCAGGGGATCGAATTGGATTGGTGGGCCCAAATGGAGCGGGTAAGTCTACCTTACTTAAGGTGATTATGGGGCTTCAAGAAGTTGATAAAGGTTCGGTGAGTATGGGTAAAACCGAAAGCTTAGGTTACCTACCACAAGATGGGGTAGAGCCTAATTTTTCCCTCAACGTTGTAGAAGAAGTGGAAAGTGTCTTTCAACACATATTTGATCTAGAAAAAGAGGTCCAAGAAATGCAACATAAACTTGGAGAATTAGACCCTAACTCCTCTACGTATGACAGCTATCTAGATCAACTTGGTTCACTTCAAACCGAGTTAGAACAATCTGGCATTTATAGCATCCGTTCCAAAGTGGAAAAAGTGCTGACGGGTCTTGGTTTTAGCTCGGATGATTTTAGCCGAACCACGAGTGAATTCAGTGGTGGTTGGCTCATGCGAATGGCCCTAGCTAAGCTTTTACTGCAAGACCCAACTTATTTACTACTGGATGAACCTACCAATCACTTAGATATTGAGTCGCTGCAGTGGTTAGAACAATTTTTAGTTCAATATAATGGAGCGGTTATTGTGGTTTCCCATGACCAATACTTTTTGGATAGCCTGACCAATCGAACGCTTGCCATACGGCAAGGAAAACTCCAGGATTATGCTGGAAACTATAGTTTTTACGAGCGCAAATGGGCAGAAGAGAGAGAATTACTCATAAATGCGCAGCGTAACCAAGAGAAGCAAATTAAAGATACTCAGGAGTTCATAGACCGTTTTCGATATAAAGCCAGTAAAGCCCGACAAGTACAGAGCCGAGTTAAACAACTTGAAAAACTTGATCAAATAGAGGTCGAATCCGAACTTGATACCGTATCTTTTCGCTTCCCTACACCAGAACGAACAGGGCAAGTGGTCGTTCAATTAGACCAAGTAGTTAAGCGGTACGGAGAACACACTGTATTCGATGGCATTGATTTAGAAATAGAACGAGAAGATAAAATAGCGGTAGTTGGTCCTAATGGGGCAGGTAAATCCACTCTCATCCGGATTATGAGTGGACTTGAACCCATTCAAAATGGAACCCAAAAACTAGGCCACAAAGTACAACATGCCTATTTTGCACAGCATCAAGCAGATGAACTCGATGAAACCGAAGATCCACTGGGTATTATGATGGGGGCAGGATCCGGTGAAAAAGAGAGTCGTTTACGGTCTATTCTTGGAAGCTTTTTGTTCACTGGTGACGATGTCTTCAAAAGAGTAAAAGTACTCTCTGGCGGTGAAAAATCTCGTCTTGCCTTAGCTAAAATGCTGTTATCACCAGCAAATTTTCTCATCTTTGACGAGCCTACGAATCACTTGGATATGAGTAGTAAAGCCGTTCTGCAACAAGCTCTTCAACAATATGAAGGTACCTGCATGATTGTTTCTCATGATAGAGCATTCTTAGACCCCATCGTAAACAAAGTCTTGGAGATTCAACCCGGTTCGGTTAGACTTTTCCTAGGTAATGTCAGCTATTATTTGGAAAAAAAGAAAGAGGAAGCCGAATTAGCGCAATCCCCCCAAAAAGGGAAAGAAATCTTCAAAAAAATCGATACTGAGGACTCGGATTCTTTCTCAAAAAAAGAAAAAAAACGCCTAGAAGCAGAACGTCGAAATGCACTTAGTAAGCGAATGGGGCCACTAAAGCAAAAAATTGCTAAAGTAGAGACGGCTATAGAGACCTGCGAAACCAGATTACGTACTATTGAGGCTACTATGGCTGAAGTCGATTTTTATGAGGATCCCCTTCAAGTAAAAGAAACCAGCATCGAATATGAAAAGATTAAGCAAGAATTAACCGAGCTCATGTTTCAGTGGGAGGAATATCAACAACGAGTGGAACACTTAGAAGCTGAATTTGAGCAAGACGCTTAAGTGAGTCTTCTTCGAGCAAGACGCTTTACTGACTACCTGATCCTATTCACATGAGACACCACTGTCTTAGGTAGCAAATATTTGGCTTTTATCGGCAAAGGCCTTGAACTCCAATGCATTTCCGCTTGGATCCAAAAAGAACATGGTTGCCTGCTCACCTGCCTCACCTTTGAAACGGATATAAGGCTCAATAATAAAACGGACACCGGCAGTTTTCACACGTTCGGCCAAAGCTTCCCACTCTTCCATACTCAAAATTACACCAAAATGGCGAACGGGGACTCCATGCCCATCAACGGCATTCTTGGAAGATTCTTTTGCCTCATCTGGACTTAAATGAGCAACCACCTGATGTCCCCACATATTAAAGTCTATCCAGTGATCAGAGCTTCTTCCTGTACTACAACCCAGTACTTGGGTGTAAAACTGATGCGTTTCGGCTAAGTCTTTGACTGGAAAAGCGAGGTGAAAAGGAGCAAAATCGTTGTTTTCTTCCATGGTGATTTAATTTAGAGATTCGTGATAAACGTCCAGTTCCGAAGCTACAAAAAAATTCACATAAATTGTTTGGCCGCCTGCACCGCTAATTGATCCACTCGCTCATTATCTGGAATACCCGAATGCCCCTTCACTTTTATCCACTCCACCTGATGAGCCCCGATCACCTCCAACAATTCCAACCACAAATCCTGATTTTCCACTGGCTTTTTGTCTGCCTTCTTCCACCCTTTTGCCTGCCATGACTCTATCCAGCCCTTCGTCATCGCATTGATAATTAACGCACTATCGCTATGAATCTTAAGTAAACAGGGCTTTTTTATGGCTCTTATTGCTTCGATCACCGCCATCATTTCCATTCGATTATTGGTGGTGTGAGCTTCTCCACCTGAGAGTTCTTTTTCTTTCCCATTATGTCGCAACAAAGCCCCCCAACCTCCTGGTCCGGGATTGCCGCTGCACGCACCGTCGGTATAAATAATGACTTCTGAGATACTCATAATTTTTCTAATTGAGCTCTATTTGTTCAAAAATGGGAAGCAATCGTTGATTTGCAATAAGGGTTCGAGCAAGAACTCTATCCTGCCAACTTTCAGGGGTTGGATCGTTATCTGTGTGGTCGTTCACATCAAACAGAATTCCTCTACTAGAATTAATTAGGGGTAGTCCAGGGTGGGTTGCTAATAAGGTTGCTAATGCTTCGATATCTCCCCCTTGTGCACCAAACCCAGGAATTAATAAGGCTGCCTTTGGATGTAGAGCTAAGACCTGTTGCGCCACTTGGCTTTGAGTGGCCCCGATGACCATGCCAAGATGAGTCTCAGAGTACTTCTGGGCATTGGCTAGTTGATGGGCTATATGAGCCGAAAGACTCTCAAAGTTACCACTCCTCGCCAATAGAAAATCCTGTGCACCGGCATTGGACGTCAGCGCCAGTGCATAAACCGCTTTACTACTATCGCCATTAAAAGCCTCTAAAGTTTCCATTCCCATTAATGGATTTAGGGTAATCGCATCTACCTTGAATTGATCGAAAAATGCTTTCTTATAATGCTCTGCCGTGGTGCTAATATCCCCTCTTTTGGCATCGGCTATAATTATATGACGACTGGGAATAGCAGAGATAACACGCTTAAATGCATCCAAACCCTGGGGACCTAAGGCTTCAAAAAAGGCTACATTAGGTTTAAAGGCTGCGCAATGTTTCTCGGTAGCCTGAATGACCTGATGGCAAAAATATACTACCTGTTCAACCGGATCTTCAGAAAAAGCACGAAGCTGCTCAGGCAAGCGAGGTAGATTCGGATCAAGTCCTATACACAATACCGATGAAGATTCGCGTATTGAGTTAGCTAATTTGGTTAAAAATTTCATCTGCCAAATATCTCTTTTTACCGTATTAATTGCGAATCAAAAATAGCGTTCTAAGCACTATATAAGCTTAGCCCAGTAAAAAGGCGTTGGCCCATTCATAGGTTATCCATGCACTAAAATAGGCTAAAACAGTCATGTAACCGAACATAACCAGAGGCCATTTCCAACTATTTGTTTCTCGCTTAACAATGGCCAAGGTGCTCATACATTGCATGGCTATGGCAAAAAATATCATCAAGGAAAGAGCCGTTGCCAGCGTATATTTAGGAAGTCCGGTTTCCGGATCTTTCTCACTCCTTAGACGCTCTATTAATCCAAGCTGTTCCTCTGTTTCTTCAATACTATAAATCGTGTTTAGAGTACCCACCATTACTTCACGGGCAGCGAAAGAAGTCAACAAGCCAATACCAATTTTCCAATCAAATCCGAGTGGCTCAATAGCAGGCTCAATCCACTGCCCAAAGGTACCTGCATAGCTTTGATTCAACTGTAAAGTCGATAACATCTGCTCGCTCATCTGCTCGTTCGCGTCTACAGCTGCTAGATCACTACCAGTAGGGTCATAAGTCGGAAAAGAAGCTAAAAACCATAACACAATAGAAATAGCTACGATAATTTTTCCCGCCTCCGTAACAAAAATCTTACCTCGTTCTAAGGATTGGATTACGACCGAGCTAACATTAGGCCACTTATACGGTGGCAATTCCATTAAAAAAGGGGTGGGTTTCCCCGTTGGAAAAATACGCTTCATCACCGCAGCGGATCCGACCGCCATCAGTATACCGAACAAATATAAGCCGAAAAAAACTACCCCTTGCAGCGTTAAAAAACCAATCACGCGATTATCAGGCACAAATGCTGCAATCATCACTGCATATACAGGTAGTCGAGCTGAACAGGCCATGAAGGGTAACACCATGATAGTGATAAGCCGGTCTCGCCAGTTTTCTATGGTTCTTGTAGCCATTATTCCAGGAATAGCACAAGCAAAACCCGACATCAAAGGGACCACCGAACGTCCATGCAATCCCACCTTCGTCATAAAACCATCCATAACAAACGCAGCCCTAGCCATGTACCCAGTGCCTTCTAGGAAGTAAATAAACAGAAAAAGAAAAATAATCTGGGGCAGAAAGATAACCACCCCGCCCAAACCGGCAATAACCCCATCAACCAGTAGGCTGTTTAATAGTCCGGCTGGAAGTTGATTACCGACAAATGCACCCAATTCAATAAAGAGCATATCAATCATGTCCATAAAGGGAGTGGCCCAGCTGAAAATAGACTGAAACATGATCAATAAAACCAATATAAAGGTTACTGGCCCAGCCACTCTGTGTGTCAACACATTATCTAATCGATCGGTCCAAGTCTGCTGCTCCCGAACCTCTTTGGTAACACTACTCTCCGAGCTATCGCCAATAAAACGATAGCGTTGAACTACTTCGGCAGCCGTTGGATTCTCGCCCTGATCTTCTAAAAAGTTTTGCAATTCCTCAATTAGTTTCTTGGCTTTCCCTTCCTCTGAATACTGATAAAAACTATCCTCAAGACTACCTTCTGCAAGAAGTCGTAAAGCTTCTATAGGACGAGCACGCTCCGGCAATTGAGTATGCTTGGATAGCCACTCCTTATCCAATCGTTCAACGGCCTGTCTAAGTGGTGTGGAAGGTTTCCATTGAAAAGGTTTGGGGGTAGCGACACCTTGTTCGATCAATGCTTGTTTAATTTGCGTATCGCACTGTTTAGTTCGGGCATTTATTGAGATAACAGGCACACCCCATGTATCAGATAACTGTTGGGATTGAATCTGAATACCACGTTCATCAGCGATATCGCTCATGGTCAGAACCATGAGCATAGGAATCTGCAAATCCATGACCTGAGAGGCCAAGAATAGATTACGCTCAAGATTACTTGCATCGACCACCATCAACAGCATATCTGGTTTTTCTTCGTGGTCAAAACTCCCTATAAGCGTTTCATAGGTGATACGCTCGTCCGCTTTCTTATGATTTAGGCTGTACGCACCAGGTAAATCAATAACCTTATGAAGTACTCCATTGATGATGGTAGTCCCCATTTTACGTTCAACGGTGATGCCCGGATAATTCGCTATCTTCTGACGCAAACCGGTAAGGGCATTAAAGATGGTAGATTTACCCGTATTTGGATTCCCTACCAGTGCGATAGTACTAGGCTGTCGTAATAGGTCTTTCTGAATATTCAAGGTCTGGTTATTCATATTGGGCTCACCTCAACTGCATCGGACTCTTTTTTCCGTAAGCTAAGCAGATACCCGCGTATTTTTATCTCTATTGGATATCCCATTGGGGCCCTTCTGATGACTTCACACACACTTCCTGGCGTAAGACCCATCTCCATTATTCTAACAAGTTCTTCCCCTTGAATCTGCTTCACTTCATATTTTTGCTGAACACGTGCGTCAGAAAGCAACATAGGTTACGTCTCTTTAGGTTAGGGTTATTTTTTTTTGGAGACCGGTTCAACTAAAATATTCATGGCCAATGGGTGCGTTATCGCCAATCGGCATTCACCGACTTGAAGTATAATGTTTTTCTGATTTGAGACAACGGTTCCTGTTGCACCCTCTACACAACCAAGCTCTTGTAACCGGCACGTGTCTTCACTCGTGCAGTTTAGACAGCTGACTCGAACTTGTTCGCCTATTTTAGTAGTGGTAAGTGGTATAATCATCCTTATTTAAATATAGTCTAAATAAGATAAATATTTGTTGGCTTATTTTGTACTGAAATATTCCACTATTTAAAAAGAATTCAGTTCTATCTAATAGAGTATCGGGACCAGCCGTTTACAGCACGGACTCTGGATGAACTTCTTCAAAACCATGAGGTGGTTTATGTAGACGCGTTTGTTCAAAATACAATGCCTCTTTAGAATACACCCGCTTACCGTTAATGGAAAAAAATCTAAACGCATCCGGCAATAAAGACTGTAAAGGATAGAAAAAATCGATGTAGGGATTCCGTTTACTATATAAATCTATATCAAAACCATCCATTGCTGCACGTTTAACTAAAACAACCTCTTCTTTCATTAACAATTTGTGTAACACAGAGGATTCTATTTCATACCCCCAAGCCTGTTCTAGATTCTTTTTATCTGTGGTTGGAATATCTTTAGCCAAAGAAGTATCCAAGTCAGTACGTGATGGCTGTATGGTGTCTTTAGATTTTCGAACTAACCTGAGGTAGGCATCCATTGGAGCATTTTGCATCCAATCACCTATTCCATGCTCATTTGACCATTCTAGCTTTGAAGGTAAGGTATAAAGTTTTTCAATAATGGTAGCTACGGAAGGATAGGCATCTAATAAATTAATCCCGTAACGATTATTCGCTAGATCGCTTCCCATAAAAAATAACCGAGAATAGGTCGGATCAGGCTTGGTAAATAACGAAAGTATATCGTTGTCAACCTTAATAGAATCTGAACTTGAACTAGTAAGTTCTTCCATGCGCTGATCATGGAAGAACACTAGTTTAAGTAATTGATTTGTTGACATTATTTTCCTAAGAAAATCGGTTGGAAAATAATTTTTAAATCATTGTTGCTATAACCAATGCCACTACGGACATAAGTTTTAATAAGATATTCAGAGATGGACCTGAAGTATCCTTGAACGGATCACCTACCGTATCTCCTACAACTGCGGCTTTGTGTGGCTCACTGCCTTTTTTGTATTCAACACCGTCAATAATAACCCCTTCTTCAATCATCTTTTTGGCATTATCCCATGCACCACCAGCATTTGATTGAAAAAGAGCCATTAGAACACCAGCAGATGTAACACCAGCGAGAAGTCCACCCAGCATTTTTGCACCTAAGGTTGGATCGTCACTAATAAAGCCTGGCACGAAGCCGAATAACACAGGTACAATCACTGCTAATAAACCTGGTAAAACCATCTCACGAATAGAAGCTGCGGTAGAAATCTCCACACATTTCTCATATTCAGCTTTACCATCAGCAGCTTCAAAAGTTGCTTGATCTTCTTTTGACCAGTCGGCAAACTCTTTTCCGTCATTACTGTTCATCACGTCAAGGGCCGCACGAAGCTCAGGAATATCCTTAAACTGACGGCGTACTTCTTCAATCATACTCATAGCAGCACGTCCTACTGCGTTCATGGAAAGAGCAGAGAATAGGAAGGGCAACATTGCACCTACGAATAATGCAGCCATCACATACGGATTAGTAACGTTAATAACTACTTCTAGGCCTGGATTAACCGCTTCATAAGCAGTAATAAATGCAGCGAATAAAGCCAAGGCCGTTAAGGCAGCAGAACCAATTGCAAAACCTTTACCAATAGCCGCTGTGGTGTTACCTACCGCGTCCAATTTATCGGTACGCTCACGAACTTCTGGTTCTAGTTCCGCCATTTCAGCAATACCACCAGCATTATCAGAAATAGGTCCGTACGCATCTACAGCCAATTGGATGCCCGTGTTTGCCAACATACCAACTGCTGCAATAGCTATACCGTACAATCCAGCAAAGCTAAAAGCACCAATAATGGCAACAGCAATGATTAGGATAGGAATCGCCGTAGAAATCATTCCGACACCTAAACCAGCAATAATATTTGTAGCAGACCCAGTAACGGATTGCTTTACGATCGAAAGAACTGGTTTTGTCCCAGTACCCGTATAATGTTCGGTCACGAAACCAATCGCTAAACCAGAGAGTAAACCAAAAATGGTCGCAATGAAAACACCTGTGCTCGTATATTCAATGCCAGTGAATGTCCAACTCTCTGGTAGCATCCAGGTAATGATAAAATAAGAAGCGATTAACATAACCACACCAGAGAATAACTCTCCAAAATTAAGTGCTTTTTGTGGGTCTCCACCTTCTTTTACACGTACTAAAAAAGTACCCGCAATAGAGGTTAGGATTCCTGTAGCCGCTAGTACTAACGGTAGTAAGACAGCAGAGAGGCCTTCAAAATTATCTGACCAAGATGGAATCGTCATAAAAGCAGCACCCAATACCATTGTACCAATAATAGAGCCTACATAAGACTCAAATAAATCGGCCCCCATTCCGGCAACATCACCCACATTATCGCCCACATTATCGGCAATTGTAGCAGGATTTAATGGGTGATCTTCTGGAATACCAGCTTCCACTTTACCAACCAAATCGGCGCCGACATCCGCTGCTTTCGTGTAAATACCACCACCCACTCGAGCGAACAGAGCTATAGATGATGCACCGAAAGAAAAGCCTGTTACAATAGCCAATACTTTGTTTACCGCACTAGCGCCCTCAAGACCAAATATAGTTCCAAAAATGTACAACAGAAGACTAAGTCCCAGTACACCTAGTCCTACTACTCCGAGTCCCATAACCGAACCACCCGCAAAAGCAACTTCTAAGCCTTTAGCTAGACTTGTGCGGGCTGCATTTGTGGTTCGGACGTTTGCTTTGGTCGCAACACGCATTCCGATAAATCCGGCAAGTCCAGAACAAATAGCACCCACCACAAAGGAAATGGCTACCATCCAACTAGATGTCTCGGGGTTAGCGCTGACTCCAAGAAGGATGGCTACTGCAAAAACAAAAATTGCAAGTACTCGGTATTCAGCTTTTAAGAAAGCCATTGCACCAGCTGCGATGCTTTCGCTTATTCGCCCCATCCGTTCGGTTCCAACTTCTTGCTTGGAAACCCATGATGACTTCATAAACGTGAAAAGCAGTGCTATAAGTCCTGCAATTGGTATTAAGTATAGTATGGTTTGCATAATTCTGCGATCTATGTTTTATATGGTAATTAACTAGGTGACTCTGCACCCGAAAAAAGAGGTATCTTAGTTATGTAAATTCATTGCTCTGTTTAGTCCTAAGCCAACAAAATCTAAGCTTGCTTGAACAGCATGATCAATCACTTGATTTACCGTTTCTAGTTCTTCAAATCTAAATGGTGACAACACAAATTCAACTTGTCTGCCCCTAGTAAAATCATTTCCTATGCCTATTCGTAAGCGAGGTATGGCTTGAGAACCTATCTTCTCATGAACATCCGCGATTCCATTGTGTCCACCATCGCTTCCCTTGGGTCGCAACTTCAAATCTCCTAAGGCCAAATGTAAATCATCATAGATGATTAAGCTTTGGTCTGTCTTTTGATTGAACTGTGCCATGGCTTTGGTTACGGAAGAACCGCTGTTATTCATGTAATTGGTTGGTTTAATTAAAAACAAGTTCTGGCCCTTAAATCGTGCTTGAGCGACGACAAAGGGGCCTTCACCTGGCTGAAAAGAACTGCCCAATTTATGAGCAAGTCTATCCACAATCTCAAAACCAATGTTATGTCGAGTACCCTCATACTCTGCGCCTATATTTCCAAGTCCAACTAACAGCGCCACGGGTACCCTTTTACTTATTCTTCAGAAGTTTCTTCTGAGGAATTTTCTGTTCCTTCAGCATCATCACCATCCTCATCATCAATGACATCTTTCAATAGTTGTCCTTTTGGTGGTCGAATAGTAACAATTGTTCTATTTAGAGAATCTAATGGAATAATACCATCCAACTCTAAATCAGATACATGAAACGATTGCCCAATTTTTAATGGAGTCACATCCACTTCAAATTCAGCAACAATGTTCTCTGGTAACACTCGTATGCGAAGGAATTTCATGGGCTGGAATAAACGTCCACCCCCTTCTACCACTCCACGTGCGGTTCCCTTGATGCCAATAGGCACTCGAAGCGTCACTTTATGCTTATCACTTAACACGTAAAAATCGGCATGAATAGGGCGATCCGTAACCGGGTCAAATTCTGTTCGCTTTAGTAGTGTATTGTACACTTTCCCGTCGATGGTAAGCTCTTGCACTTTCGTTTGAGCTCGACTCAAAATCTTCTCTAGTGCTAACTCGTCTATTGAAAAATGTGTGTTTTCCTGAACTTCAGGACCATATAATACAGCAGGTACACGTTTAGCTGCTCGCAGCTCACGGTTTGCTTTTTTATTGGTTTCTCGAGGAATTCCCTCAAGTTTAACGTATTCTGGCTTTGCCATTTTTTTCCTATTCTACTTTTTAATTATCAAACAATGCACTGATGGTGTCATTGGTATGAATCCGTTCAATTGCTTCAGCAAAAATATTTGCTACACTGAGCACCTTAATTTTTTCAGATGGCTGACGCAATGGAATGGTGTCGGTTACCAATAGTTCATCAATGGGTGAGTCTTCGATTCTTTGAAATGCCGGCCCTGAAAGTATGGGGTGCGAACACATAGCTCGTATATCTAGCGCTCCACGCTCCTTCATAGCAGCTGCAGCATTGGTCAACGTACCAGCTGTATCAATTAAATCGTCAACAATTAGTACATTCTTACCCTCTACTTCACCAATAATGTTCATTATCTCTGATTCATTTTGCTTGGGTCTGCGCTTATCAATGAAGGCCAGGGAAGCACCAAGCTTTTTTGAATAGGATCGTGCCGTTTTCAAACTACCGACATCGGGTGCAACAACCACCAAATTGTCGATAGGATGCTTGGTCATATGATCAATAAATACTCGGGAAGCATAAAGATGATCTAGAGGAATATCAAAAAATCCTTGAATCTGTGCTGCGTGCAGGTCCATCGTTAGTATGCGATCCGCGCCTGCTTCGACCAGTAGATTTGCCATCAACTTTGACCCAATGGACACTCTAGGCTGGTCTTTACGATCTTGCCGCGCATATCCAAAGTAAGGAATAACGGCTGTTACACGTTTGACAGAGGCACGCTTGGCAGCATCCAACATGAGTAATAACTCAATAATGTTGTCGCCTGATGGGGGAGTTGGTTGGACAATGAATATATCCTCTCCACGAATGCTTTGTTCGTATTTGACATAAATTTCACCATCTGAGAACTGTTTGATGGTAATTTTACCTAATTTGGTTCCGTATTCCTTTGCTATAGCACGAGCCAAAGCTGGGTTACTGGTACCAGAGAATATAGCGAGTGGACTGTCCAAGGTTGTGTTATTTTGCTAGCACTGAAATGTTCAGGATTACATAAAACGATGGACTCTTAACCTTGACATCCATCGAGTGTTGTTGCCCGGGGAGGACTCGAACCCCCACATACTGGACCAAAACCAGGTGTCCTGCCATTAGACGACCGGGCATAAAAAGTCGTTAACAGACTTTAAAGATAGGGAGCTACGAATCCCTAATCAAGACTGAACCCATCTATTTTTTTACCATTGGTGAAACATGCAAAAGCTTTACCCAAAAAAACACACTAAATAATAGGGCTAAAATCGTATCTTTATTCCATTGTATCACATCCCAAAACAACGTTCAGAGCTCATGGGGCATCAACTTACACTCATGCATCGAGCCCGAATTTCTCGATGCATTAAGAGAATGGCTATACAGATTTACGAACGCTTCCCGGCGAATGATCCACTCCACGTAATTGGATTGAACGAACGGGGGTATGCCTTGGCCGAGGAGCTGGTTTCCGAACTCAAACAGCTCAGACCCGACCAGGGTGATGTCATGTATAATTTAGACGTGTTCAGCAAAGGTAATCAAGCCATACCCGATTTAAATGACCAACAAGTTCTTATTGTAGATGATGTGGTATTCTCTGGGCGGACCTTATTCCAAGCGCTTTCCGTACTGTTTCACTCACAAGAACCTGGGGCCATCGAAATTGTATCCTTAATTGACCGTGGACACAGGCGCTACCCAATATTGGCCAATATTGTTGGCGAACACATCCCAACCAAAGTTGGAGAGCACGTAGAGGTATTATTAAACGCAAACCACTTAGAAGCAGTGGTATTATTTAAAAACTCATAAATTGATCAGCATGAGGCCAACGTACTCACGCCTAACGGCGCTACTTTCCTTTATTTTATTTCTATTATTTGGTGGATATACCATAGCCCAAACTATTGTTATCCCAGACACATTAAAAGGATGGGAAGATAATTGGGTGGTTAACCTTAATGGTGCTCAGGCAAGCTTTGACAACTGGAGTGAAGGAGGTGTAAACACCATTAGTGGTACTTTTTCGACTAATTATTCCAAGATTTACAGAAGTGATTTATTTGCCTTTGGGATTCGAATTAATGGCAGGTACGGTCAAGCTCGTTTTAATGGGGATACCCGTAAATCAGATGATTTATTGACCATTCGGACACGAAGTACCTTTGGATTCTCCGACCGCACACGACTTTCTGCCTATGGTACGGTTATGTTACGCACACAGTTTCGCGACGGTTTCGAGTACAATGCCAAAACTAACCCAGCAGGTGCTGACTCTCTGATTTCTGGTTTCTTTGCTCCAGCTTACCTAACCGAGGGGGTAGGGATAAGTTTTAATGTCGAAAAAAGTTTTCAAATGGAAGCAGGACTTGGTTTAAAACAAACTATTATCATGAGAGAGGATTTAGCCCCTAACTACGGACTTAAGCAAGGGGATAATTATCGGTTTGAGGGTGGCCTTACAACGGGGGTTACCTTCCAAAAAGAGGTGCTCAAAAATGTACAGTACAATACAGATATTGAAACCTTCACCAATTTATTGCACCCTATAAACGAAACCGATGTGTACTGGACTAACGAATTTATAGGTAAAATTAATTCAACTCTACGAACTTCATTGCAGTTTGAACTGCGATATGATCATGATTTTTCAACGGATATTCAGCTTAAACAAGTACTGAGTGCGGGTGTATCAATGGATTTATTCTAAATCACTGTTTGGATAATGGATCTCTCAACATTTCAGACCATCCAAGCTTCTCTAGAACAACTTCAAGAGTGGAAAGACTCCTATGGGCCATCTACTACGCACCCTAGCTTAGTAGTCGAAGATTCAATCATTCAAGAAACTCTACGTACCCTAAGTGAACGACTTACTGGGAATTATCCTTTTCATCATCCCAGTTATGCAGGTCAAATGCTCAAGCCGCCCCATCCTATTGCTGCGCTAGCCTATTCATTAACGATGGGGTTAAACCCAAATAATCACGCTTTAGACGGAGGACCACCTAGTTCTGAAATGGAAAAAGAGTGTATCCACGCTTTGGCCAATTTGTTCGGTTATCATCATCCTTATTTAGGGCATCTGAGTTCAAGTGGAACCATTGCCAATCTAGAAGCTCTTTGGGTTGCCCGGAGTATACACCCAAAGAAAGGGATTGCCTATTCAAGTGAAGCCCACTACACTCATGGCCGGATGGCTCAAGTCCTAGGCATGGAAGCTCATTCTTTTCAGCTAAGTACTGATCAGCTAGATTCTGAGCATTCCATTACTGAACATCTTGATGCACTCCCGTTCGATTCTATTGGTACGTTAATCGTCACGATGGGTACTACTGGCTTGGGGAAAGTTGAACCCCTTGCCCATATACTCGATTGGGCTCACTCCAGGGGTATTCGAATTCATATCGATGCCGCTTACGGTGGTTTTTTTAAAACGATTTCGGACCTGCTCCCTGGTTCTGTCGCCCATTGGGACCGGATGCATGAGGCCGATAGTATTGTAATCGATCCACATAAGCATGGGTTACAACCCTATGGATGTGGCTGCGTGCTATTTAAAAATCCAGAAGTTGGTGTATTCTACAAACATGATTCTCCCTACACTTACTTCAGTTCTAAAGAGTTGCATCTAGGTGAAATTAGCTTAGAATGTTCTCGGGCAGGCGCAGCAGCAGCAGCATTTTGGGCTACTTTACAGTGTTTTCCATTGCAGTCAGATCTTGGATTTGGGCCTATACTCACCGCTTGTCACCATGCAGCTATCAAGGCCTTCAATTACCTTAACAAAAGCGAGGTATTAACGGCTTATATACCGCCTGAACTCGACATAATCACTTACTTTGCTGGGGACAAAAATTCGCTAAGGTCTACATCAACCATTAGTAATTTGTCCAAAAAACTGTTCCAACAAGGTATGGCCCACAAGGATCCTAGTCACCAGTATTTTATTTCACTCTATACGGTAAGTTCACGAGATTTTAGCCAGAGATTCCCTGAAATCCCGGTGGATAGCAGCGATGTAGTTCTACTCAGAAGTGTACTTATGAAGCCCGAGCAAGAGTATACCATTGAGGACTTACTTTCCCGGATAGCATCAGACGCTAAGACTCTTCTTTAGCCCATTCTTGTGGATCATGTAAAATCTCTGCAAATAGAATGGTATCCCCTTGTTCGGAAACCTGAGCTTCAAATTCTATTGCCCCACTGAGTTCCTTTTTCAATAATTCGGTGGCCATATTATTAACCAAATGCTGCTGAATCATTCTCTTTAATGGTCTCGCACCGAATACAGGATCAAATCCTCGTTCAGCCAGCCAATTTTTAACTTCTTCTGGTATCTGAAGCACAACCTGTTGTTTAGCTAACACATGATGTAACCTCTGGAGTTGAATATCTACAATAGAGCGAATATGACGAGCTTCTAATGGATGGAACACAATGATATCGTCCACTCTGTTTAAAAACTCAGGACGAATACTCTTCTTCAACAAATCAATCAACTGCTCTTGCATTCTGGTATACTGCGATTGATCCCATGGCCCTTTGTTTCGCTCCATTTCTTCCATAATTAAGGAGGAACCAAGATTGGAAGTCATTATGATGATGGTATTCGTAAAGTCGACCGTTGTACCTTTGCTATCAGTTAAGCGCCCCTCATCGAGAACTTGTAGTAAAATATTAAACACATCGGGATGTGCTTTTTCCACCTCATCCAACAACAATACTGAATACGGTCTCCGGCGAACCGCCTCGGTAAGCTGGCCGCCCTCATCATGTCCAATATATCCCGGAGGGGCACCAACGAGACGACTCACGGAGTGTTTTTCCATGTATTCACTCATATCTATACGAATCATGGCTTGAGCATCATTAAACAAAAACTCAGCTAACGTACGAGCCAATTCCGTTTTACCAACCCCAGTAGAACCCAAAAAGAAAAAGGAACCTATAGGACGATCTTGATCCTGTAAGCCCGCTCTAGATCGTCGTACGGCATTAGCGACGGCTTCAATGGCATTATTTTGCCCAATTACACGCTTATGCAACTCTTCTTCAAGCATCAACAGTTTTTCCCTGTCAGATTGCACCATTTTACTGACGGGTATGCCGGTCCAGCGCGCCACAATGTCGGCAATATCTTCCGCTACCACTTCTTCTTTTAGCAGGGTAGTTCCTTCTTGTAATCGCTGTGCATGCTCGTGAGCTAGTTGTAACTCCTTTTCAAGCTGCACCAAGGTACCATAGCGAAGCTCGGCTACTCGTTCATATTCTCCCTTTCGCTCAGCCTTGTCTGACTGATTACGTGTGGTTTCTATAGCCTGTTTGAGATCTCGTACTTGTTGAATGACCGACCGCTCTTGATCCCATTGAGTACGCATACCTGTTCGCTTCTCGATTAAATCTGCAAGTTCTTTTTCGAGTTGATTAAGTTTAGCAGACTCTTTCTCTACTTGTTTTTTTGTAGTGGAATCTTGTTCCCGCTTTAGGGCTTCTCGCTCTATTTCAAGTTGCCGAATTTGTCGCTCCAAGGCATCTAGTTCTTCTGGCAGGGAGTCTATTTGTAGGCGTAAACGAGAAGCAGCCTCGTCAATCAAATCGATGGCCTTATCTGGCAAAAATCGGTCTGCAATGTATCGATGAGATAATTCAGCAGCGGCCACAATGGCGGCATCGGTTATTCGAACACCATGATGGAGTTCGTAACGCTCTTGTAACCCTCTTAAAATGGAGACCGTATCTTCCACACTCGGCTCACCCACCACTACCGTTTGCAAGCGCCGTTCCAATGCCTTGTCTTTCTCAATGTATTTCCGGTACTCATCCAAGGTGGTCGCCCCAATAGCATGCATTTCCCCTCTAGCCAAAGCTGGTTTTAGAATGTTAGCCGCATCCATGGCTCCATCGGTGGCTCCCGCTCCAACAAGGGTATGTATCTCATCAATAAAAAGAATGATCTCTCCATCTGAGTCTGTTACTTCCTTAACCACCGCTTTTAAACGTTCTTCAAATTCACCCCGGAATTTAGTCCCAGCAATTAATGCCCCCATGTCTAAAGCCAAAACTCGCTTCTGTTTAAGGCCTTCAGGAACATCACCACGAACAATACGTAATGCCATACCCTCAGCAATAGCTGTTTTACCCACTCCAGGTTCTCCGATCAATACCGGATTATTTTTGGTTCTCCTGGACAGGATTTGCATCACTCTACGGATTTCAGCATCTCTTCCAATGACAGGGTCTAACTTGTTTTTTTCTGCCCATTCATTTAAATCTCTTGCATATTTTTTTAGTGCAGCAAAGCGGCTCTCTGCGTTCGGGTCATCGACTTTTTGTCCACCACGTGTTTCTTTAAGTACTTGCTGAATAGCTTCTTTTTTAAGCCCTAGCCCCTGCCAATCCTTCGCCCATGTTTCGTCTACCTTGGATATGGCCATGAGCACATGCTCGGTGCTAATATATTCATCGCCCATATCACGAGCTTCTACCTTTGCCTGATCCAGCATACTCTTTGCAGTAGCCCCTAAATAAGGACCCGATACCGATGCACCCGATACCCTCGGCCGTGTAGTTAGCTCTTTGTCTACAATGGCTCTTAGCTGTTCTTTTTGAACCCCTAATTTTAATAGAATGGAGTGGATAGTATCCTGTTCTCCTTCCAATAAGGCCTTTGCAATATGAACTGCCTCTACTGCTTGATGAGCGGCATCTTGGGCCAGGTCTAGAGATGCTTGTATGGCTTGTTGCGCCTTTAATGTAAAACTGTTCAAATTCATGGTCTCTCCTTTTTTTAAATCAAAAAGCGAGGTATTGAACGTCTTTCAACGACAACCCTCGCTCTTTAAACTACCAAAACCGTGCCACTAATGGCGCTATCTAAGGAAAGTCTGCCTTATTTGCAGGTTTTATTTCTCAAGGTATATTACATCCTAAATGCAATGAATTGTTTTAGATTATCTCGCTCTACCGTCAGTAATAGCGCCTTATCGCCTGCTTCAAGGCTACGATTTACCTCTGTGTAGAATTCCTCAGCATTGTCTACGGATTTTCGCTTAACCGCTGAGATAATATCCCCATTTCTGAGGCCTCTTTGGTAGGCTTCACTTGATTCATTGAGACCCTGTACCAGTACCCCTTTAAGCTCGTCACTTAACCGAAGCTCCGATCGCAAGGTCTCTGTCAAAGTTCGAACACTAAACCCTAAATCTTCAACCATATTTTTGGTGGTCGCGGAGTTCGAAGCAAGTGTCTCCTCACCTGGACGCTCTCCAATAGTAATAGTTAATTTAACTGGTTTGCCATCCCTTACTACCTGCACTTGAATTTTCTCACCAGGTTTTAGACTCGCAATATCTGTTCGAAATGAATCCCAACTTTCAACAGACTCCCCATTTAGGCCAACAATAATATCCTCTTCCTTTAGCCCTCCTTTATCGGCAGGACCTTTGGCCTCAACACGGCCTACAATAACACCTTTTGACACCTCTAAACCCAGGGCGTCGGCCATGGTAGGATCTAGTTCTCCCGCAGTATACATGCCTAAGTAGCCCCTGCTCACAGAACCATCTTCAATGAGGTCGTCCATAATACGTTTAGCTAATTTAACAGGGATGGCAAAACCAATCCCATCATTTCCACCCGAGCGTGAGGCGATGGCGGAATTTATTCCTACCAAGGTGCCGTTCAAATCTACCAGGGCTCCACCTGAATTACCAGGATTGATCGCCGCATCGGTTTGAATGTAGTCCCCGTACGCCGTTAGATTTAAGGAACGCCCGCGAGCACTTACGATACCAAAAGATACCGTATGTGCAAGATTTTCACTAAGTGGACTACCAATAGCCAACACAAAGGAGCCTACCTTAGCTTCATCACTATTACCCAAAGGTAAAGCTGGAGCCGCCCCTTCCTGAATTTGTAACACAGCGATATCAGTCATGGGATCCGTTCCAACTAATGTAGCCTCTAGCTCTTGTCCGTCATATAATCGAACCATTATTTGATCGGTATTCTCAATTACATGATTATTGGTTAGGATATAACCTTCATCGGAGACTACCACTCCTGAACCCAAGCCCCTTTGTACATACTCACGCGTATTTTCACGGGTGTTTGGATTACCAAAAAACATCGAAAATGGATCCATTACACGCACTTCACGTGTTCTTTGAGTGGTAATAGTTACCACCGATGGGTTCGAATTTTCAGCAATCTCTACAATGGCATCGTTGAAATCCTTAAGCCGCATTACAGGTTTATCAAGCATCTCAGAACTAGGCAGTGAATCGTAGCGATCCTCTGAAGACTCTAAGGAATCCATTACTCCTACCTCGTGAGTTTTGCTCGAGGCCGTTTCGGTGTTAGCTCCCCGGTCAGCTGCGAGAAAGAATAGTGCAATTGGAATGAATAAGGATACAAGTAACGCAAAAGTGGTGGTTGATGTACGCTTCATAAGCTTCATAAGATGTATTTTTAATGGTTTTAAAAATTTGTTCTCATAACGAAGCAAGGGCGCCCTGTCGTATGTATTTGTGGGAATACATAGTGGCCGCCCAAGATCGAATCATCCAAACTCCATTTAAAATGAGTATTGGATCTTTACTACTGAATTACTATCTGCTTTTTTATCGCTTTTTCGAGTTTTTTAATCGTCAATCGAAGTATACCATCCTGATATTGGGCAGCAATGGTTTCCTTGTCTAGCCCTTGAGGGAGGTGAAAACTTCGATGAAAGGAACCATAAAATTGTTCCATTCTGTGCACGTTGGTTTCTTTTGTTTCTTTCGCCGCTTTACGCTCGCCAGAAACATAAAGTACATCCTGATCTACCTCTATCTGCATGTCTTCTTTGCGCACTCCAGGTAGCTCTAGAAGGAACTCAAATTCCTGCTCGTTTTCATGAATGTCTACCTTAGGGGTAAAGCTATTCGGAGTTCGAGCATTCATTGGCTCAAAAAATTCATCCATTAGCTCGTTAAAGCTCTTTGATAGATGTCGGTAATTAGGTCGGGTATATCGTACTAGTGCCATAATTGGTACCTCAATATTGTTTATCGTTTTACGTTTCGTTTGAACAGATAAACACAAAAGGTATGCCATTAGGCAAGCCCCACATCTATTACTGACAGCCCTCTTTTGTATCCTAGGTAGGGTATGACGGGATTTCAGCGCAATAGAATAGATTGTCAGTAGACTACGTAAAAGAGGCAGATGCCATCTGAAAGTACGTCATCTACCAAGAAAAACTGTCACTAACCGTAGCTTTTCTTCCATTCCTTAGATATGAGGAAAGCTAATTCTAAGGATTGCTCATAATTCAGTCGCGGATCACAAAAAGTTTCGTAATTCACATTTAGTCCATTTTCATCCAACCCTTTTGCACCCCCTACGCATTCGGTAACATCATCCCCAGTCAGTTCCAAGTGGACACTTCCTAAATAACTACCCTCCGATCTATGAATGGCAAAAGCATGAGTTAACTCTTCCATTATATGATCAAAATTGCGTGTTTTATAGTCATTTGTAGATGAAAAAGTGTTGCCATGCATTGGATCCGAACTCCAAACCACAGGAAATCCCTCTCTACGTACTGCTTGGATAAGTCCTGGTAGGCCTTCTTGAACCTGATCTTTACCAAACCGGGTTATAAGTACGATTTTTCCGGCCTCATGAGAGGGGTTCAATTTCTCTATTAGTTTTAACGTAGCATCAAGGGTATAAGGCGGGCCTATTTTTATTCCGATTGGGTTTTCTATTCCGCGTAAATATTCTACGTGAGCTTCATCTAAATCACGGGTTCTGTTTCCTAACCATACCATATGGGCACTTAAATTAAAATAACCCTCTTTTCTTGGCACTTTTCTGGTTTGAGCGGAATCATAAAACAGATTAAGCGCTTCGTGTGAAGTATAAAAATCCACCTTTTGCGATTGTTGTAATCTACGCTCGGAGACCGCATCCATAAATTTTACCGCCTGGGTAATAGATCTCACCATAGACTCATATTCTTGGTGATAGGGGTTATTCTGCATGAAATCTAGCTCCCATTGTTCGGGATAATGTAAATCAGCAAAGCCTTCATCACCCAGTGCGCGAATAAAATTCAAGGTCAATCCCGCCTTATGGTACCCTTCCAACAAACGTTTCGGATCAGGCACTCGCTTAGCTTGGTCTTTTTCAAAACCATTAATTAGATCTCCACGATAATTGTGCATTTCAACCCCATCCACGATTTCAAAAGCAGAGGAACGAGGCTTTGCATATTGTCCAGCCATTCTTCCAACCCTAATTACGGGCACCCCCATTTCATGTATCATGATAAAACTGGTCTGTAAAAGTACCTTTACCAAATTGACAATCTTAGATGAACGGGTTAAATCAAAACTTTCGGCACAATCACCTGCCTGAAATAAAAAAGCTTTTCCTGCGCTTACTGCGGCGAGTTTATCCTTTAAGGATTCGATCTCCCAAGAAGTAACTAATGGAGGTAAGGTTTGTAACTCAGCGTAAGAGCGTTCAAGTTCTTCCTTATCAGGATAATCAGGAAGTTGTTGAATTGGAAATTCTCTCCAACTAGTTGGACTCCATTCAGCGGTACGTAAAGACATAATAACTCAGGTTTACAATTTCGATAAGATTATGAGGGCAATTAACATACAGTATTTTTTGGAAAGCTACGTAAAAAAAGGAGTCCAAATAGAAGAATTTGCTTTAGATGTTTGGTAATTTAGCCTTTTGTTTTATTTGGCCGGCCAAACCCTATCAAGGAAGTTGTATGCAAGAGTCTATTGTTATTCGTGGAGCTCGCGAACACAATCTCAAAAACATTGATGTAACCATCCCTAGAGATGCACTCGTGGTAATCACCGGTTTATCTGGCTCTGGCAAATCTTCCTTAGCCTTCGATACCATTTACGCCGAAGGCCAACGCCGTTTTTTAGAATCTTTATCGGCCTATGCACGTCAGTTCTTAGGCATGATGGAACGCCCTGCAGTGGACTTTATCGATGGCCTATCCCCTGTAATTTCTATCGATCAAAAAACAACCAATCGAAATCCTCGTTCTACCGTGGGTACGGTGACCGAAATCTATGACTTTCTTCGCTTGTTATATGCTAGGGTCGCAATTCCCTACTCCTATGCAACGGGAATAAAAATGGAAAAACAAACGGCAGACCAAGTGGTATCTTCCATTCTTGGCCTTGAAGAAGGTACTAAGGCCTACTGCCTAGCACCGGTAATTAGAGGACGAAAAGGACATTATCGAGAGCTCTTCGAGCAAATGGTCAAACAGGGCTATTTACAAGCTCGGGTAGATGGGGAAATTATTGAGTTGGAAACTGGACTCATGCTAGACCGGTACAAAACCCATACCATAGAAATTGTTGTTGACCGTTTTGTGGTTAGCTCCAAGAGTGAAAAACGGATCGCTGACAGTGTAAGAACCGCTCTTGAAATGGCCGATGGAACCGTTGTTTTGGCAATTAAATCAAAAGATGGCTGGGAAGACCGCTTATTTTCGCAAAAATTATTCGATCCAGAAGCGGGTGTTGCTTATGAAGACCCAGCACCTAATTTATTTTCCTTTAACTCTCCTTTCGGGGCATGTCCCACTTGTGATGGTTTAGGTCATGCCTACGATGTTAGTTGGGAACTCTTGGTACCTAATCCACAACAAAGTGTGGAGGATGGAGGTATTCGCTTTCTTGGAAAGCCAAGAGATATCTTTGCCTTTAAACAGTTGGAAGCCGTTTTGGCTCACTTTGGAGAGGATTTTAACTCCCCCATTGCTGAGTACTCAAATGAACTCATTCGTACGATTATGACGGGAAGTGGTACCCAAAAATATGCGGTTACCTACGAATTTCGCTCCGATAAGGTCACTTATCAACACAGCTACAAAGGGCTTCGTGATACGATAATTGAACAATACGAACAATCTAAATCCCCTAAGCAACGTGAGAAAGCAAAGGCGTTTATGTCTAAAGTTAGCTGCCCAGACTGCGGTGGCGGGCGATTAAACAAAGAAGCACTTTCCTACAAGCTGGATACCTTTGGTGTTCAGGATTTAGTACAAATGGACATCCAGGAACTCAGGGATACCTTATATAATATACACCTAAGCGATCGGCAACAACAAATAGGGCATCAAATTCTCAAAGAAATCAGAGATAGACTCGATTTTTTGTTGAATGTAGGTCTCAATTACCTAAGTCTTAATCGAGAGGCACAAACGCTGAGTGGAGGCGAGGCTCAACGAATTCGACTAGCTACCCAAATTGGAACGCAGCTCGTTGGAGTTCTCTACATACTCGATGAACCCAGTATTGGCCTCCATCAACGAGATAATAAGAAACTTATTCAATCTCTTGAAACCCTCCGTGACCTTGGAAATAGCGTTATCGTGGTAGAGCATGACCGCGATACCATCGAGAAAGCTGACTATGTAATTGATATGGGTCCTGGTGCAGGCGCATATGGAGGGCATATTGTAACCCAGGGTAAACCAGATGAATTGGACCCAGAATCGATGACCGCCCGTTTTTTACGAGACCAAGAACAAGTAACGGTTGCAGAAGCCCCCAGAAAAGGGAATTCAAAAAAAATCCGTATTACTAATGCTCGAGGGCATAATCTTCGGTCGGTAGATTTGGAGTTTCCCTTAGGTACCTTTATTGCCGTAACAGGGGTGAGTGGTTCCGGAAAAAGCTCACTCATCAACCAGACATTAGTTCCTATTCTGTCGAACCATTTTTATAAATCGAAAGCGGTTCCTTTACCCTACGATGAGGTTCAAGGGCTGGATAACGTGGACAAAATCATATCTATTGACCAAAGTCCTATAGGTAGAACGCCTCGTTCCAATCCTGGGACCTACACCAAGGTGTTTGATCATGTTAGAAGACTCTTTGCGGAATTGCCCGAATCTAAGATACGCGGCTATGATCAAGGCCGGTTTTCATTCAATGTAAAAGGGGGGCGTTGCGAGACCTGTAAGGGTGATGGTGTACGTAAAATAGAAATGAATTTTCTGCCTGATGTGTACGTATCCTGCGAAACCTGTCAAGGACGCCGGTATAACCGAGAAACACTGGAAATTTATTTCCGGAAAAAAAATATTTCTGAAGTTTTAGAAATGCCTATATCGGAAGGAGTTGAATTTTTCAGCTCACAACCGGCTATCTCGAGGATACTCCAAACGCTCACATCCGTTGGGTTGGGGTACCTTACTCTTGGTCAATCCAGTACCACCCTTTCCGGCGGAGAAGCACAGCGGATAAAACTAGCCCGAGAACTCTCGAAAATAGGAACGGGTAATACGCTTTATGTCATGGATGAACCCACTACGGGCTTACACTTTCAAGATGTACGACTGTTGGTGACCGTAATACAGCAGCTAGTGGATAAAGGAAACACCGTCATGGTCATCGAGCACAACTTAGATGTGATTAAGGCCGCCGACTGGGTAATAGACTTAGGACCAGAAGGAGGTAAGGCCGGTGGTCAAATAGTAGCACAAGGAAGCCCTAAAAGTATTTCTGAAGTTCTGAATTCACACACAGGGCAGTTTTTGAAACAAGAATTAGAACGACTATCTACCGTTGTAGGAAAGCTCTAGGCTTACTATCTTGAAGATTCAGATATGAATTTTTTCCGCACACATATTCTTAAAAAAGTCAGCTTTAGCTTCCTGCTTTGCGCGTTCATAATTCAGAGTATACCCTTGCTCGAAAATGAACTCGATAACCAGCGGTTTACCCAATGGCTCAACAAACACTTTGATCGCTCACTGACTGCAAATCAGTATCCTGAGCTCTCGGATCCAGAAAGCCTTGAAACGGTACGCCTTCACCTCCAAAAACTATGGAATGAAAGCGAGAATATTGATCAGTGGAGGAGTGCGGTTAAAGCCTATCTAGAACAAAAAAATTTAGATCAAGAACTTCTTGAAGAGTGGAACATGCTGGATCATATGGATCAGCATCAGCACATGGCTTTACTTAAGGAGCCAAGAGTGTACGCACTCAATAATCAGGCGCATTCGAAATCAACCAAGCTTACGGGCCCTGCACATGTAGTCGCAGCTGTTACCCATAAGACCCAATACCTTTCCTACACTACCCTACTAAGCCCAATCTACCCTTCTACCACGGAAGAAGGGCCCATGAGTAGTGGAATAGCCATTGGTGCTCCCTAGCTCCCATCACTTAGCTTTTTCTTTTTAGGTTCGAATAAAGCGAACCCTCCCATCATTTTTTACTAACAATAAAACACTATTATCATGCAAGGAAACGGATTTAAACTAGGTGTAATCGCGGCTTTTTTAGCCCTTACGCTATACTATTTGTATCCAACCATTATTTGGAACTTGGAACAACGACAAATGAGTACCTTCACAGAAGAAGAGCGTACTCAATATGAAATGGATAACGCTGAAAAGCTTTCCAACCTAAAAGAAAATATACTTTCATTAGGCTTAGACTTACAGGGCGGGATGCATGTTACTCTTGAGGTTGGTACTCCGCAGCTCATTCTAGAACTAGCAGGGAGTAACCGCGACAACGATCTCGACGAAGTTGTTCAGCTAGCTCAAGAAGTAGCAGAGGAAAACGACACTGATTTCATTGATGAAATGCAGCTCGAGTTTGAAAGAAGAGACCCAGATGCTCGATTAAGTCGGTATTATCGAAGCGAATCTCAAGACATCACTCGCCGTTCTACCAATGACGAGATTGTAGCTTTTCTTAAAATACAACGGGATGCCGCACTCAACCGAGCTATTGAAATTATTCGAACTCGGGTCGACCGCTTTGGTGTAACTGAACCATCCATTGTAAAACAGGGACAGAGCCGTATTATAGTAGAGTTACCTGGTGTGGATGACGAAGAACGAGTGCGAAATTTATTAAAAGGTACCGCGCGTCTAGAATTCCGAACAGGTGCAGATGCCCAAGATTTCTCTAATTTCAGAAACCGTGCCATCGAATTTTACAACGTGGAAGCGGATAGTTCTGACAGCCTAAACCTAAGTGGTCCCTCCAATGTTCTTTTGGAGCGAATGTCTTTCATTCAAACCCAAAGCCCCTACGTTTTTGGCTATGCCATGGCGGAGGATACAGCAGCAATTATGGATTTGCTTAGTACTTCAGACATTCAACGTTTAATGCCTAGAAATACCGTAATTTTATGGGGCTCTAGATCCCTTAATTTTGAAGGGGGCGTTGAACAGTTTGCTCTGTACGGGGTACGGGATAATGCAGAACTTACCGGGGAAGTTATTGAAGAAGCTTCTATACAATTCGATCCAACCACCAATGTTCCTGAAGTATCTATGGGGATGAACAGCGAGGGAGCTAGAGTGTGGAGCCGGATAACCGGAGCCAATATTGGCAAGCCTATAGCCATTGTACTTGACGGATATGTAGTTTCCTATCCAAATGTATCTACCAAAATAACCGGTGGAAACTCGAGTATTACTGGCCTAGAAAATGTTGCAGAGGCAGAGGATTTAGTAAACATTTTACTATCAGGCGCCCTACCGGCTCCACTCCGAATTATGGAGGAGAGAACAGTAGGTGCCAGCTTAGGTGAAAGTTCCATTCAAGCAGGCTTTCGATCGGTACTTTTTGGGCTATCTATCGTGGCAATCTTCATGATTGTATATTACCGGACTGGTGGTGGAGTTGCCGATTTAGCCCTTCTACTAAATATCATTTTTATCCTCGGTATTCTGGCAGGATTCAAAGCGACTTTAACCTTACCAGGTATGGCCGGTATCGTATTAACCATCGGTATGGCGGTCGATGCCAATGTGCTAATATTTGATCGAATTCGTGAAGAACAACGAGGTGGTAAAACCATGAAAGCGGCGATTTCGGCAGGTTATGCCAATGCGATGAGTGCCATCATTGATGCTAACGTAACCACAGGTTTTGTGGCCTTAATCCTAATGAGTTTTGGAGTAGGACCTATCAAAGGTTTTGCTGTTACTCTGCTTGCGGGTATTGCTTGTTCACTCTTTAGTGCCATCGTTATCACTCGCGTAGTCATAGACTACTTAACCCGCAACAACACAGAAGCGGTTAGCTTCGGTTAATAAAAAATTTAACATAAAAGGTACTTCTTATGAGATGGTTTGAAACACCCACTTTTGATTTTTTAGGCAAGCGTAAAGTTGCCTACACCCTTTCTATTATATTATTTGTAGCATCTCTAGCGATTATATTTACAAAAGGTCTACAATATGGAATTGACTTCCGAGGGGGAAAAGAATTCGTTTATGTATTCGACACCCCAGTAAATACACAGGATGTTCGATCGTTCTTAACCGAGCCTTTGGGATCCACACCGGAAGTCAAACTCTTTGGCTCGGACAGTGAAATTCTTATCCGAACCGATAATGAGCTTAGCACCGATGAAGTTCAAAATGTAATTGAAGATGCCATTAGCGCCAACATCAGTGGCGCTACCTTCAGCATGGAAAAGAGCGATTCCATCGGTCCCCGATTTGCGGAGGATTTAAAAGGAGCAGCTGCTCAATCCGTCATTTACGCGATTGTCATCATCTTCCTTTACATCCTCATTCGATTCCGAAAATGGACGTTTTCAGCGGGAGCTGTTGCTGCATTGCTTCATGATGTGGTGATCACACTAGGTATATTCACCTTGCTGAGCGATGTAGTTTCATTCAATTTATTAATCGATCAAAATATCATTGCTGCCTTTCTAACCATTGTTGGTTACTCCTTAAATGATACGGTGGTTGTATTTGACAGGATTCGAGAGAATAAATTGGTTCATAAAGGCATGGACACTATTGAAATGTTCAACAAAAGTCTAAACGATACGCTCAGCCGAACAGTAATTACTTCATTAACTACCTTCTTTGTGGTAACTATTCTGTTTATATTCGGTGGAGAGGTCTTGAAAGGTTTGTCATTTGCACTTATAATAGGTGTAATTTTAGGTACCTATAGCTCACTTTTTGTAGCTAGCCCTCTTGTACTTGAATTAGATACAAAAAAAACCACTAAATAAACCTTAGTATTATCATGAGTTATCAAACGTCAGAACGTTACAACTGCGTTGTCATAGAATTTAAAGGCAATGTTATGGGAGGACCCGATGCGGTCAGTTTGAACGAAGAATTACACGCCTTAATCGATGTAAATAAGACCAACGTAATTGTTGATTTAGCTAAGGTAAAGTTTATGAATTCTTCGGGTTTAGGCATGCTTATAGGCGGACTCACCACGATGAGAAAAGCGGGAGGCGATCTACGAATTGCCAATGCAACCGATAAAATCGAAAGCCTTTTGGTGGTAACCAAACTTATCACCGTATTTAAACATTTTCGTTCGGTGGATGACGCGGTAGCATCATACAAAGAAGATGCCTAACTCCTCAGGCTTATCATTAGTCTTATTAAGGGGTGTAGCTTATTACACCCCTTTTTTATTGTTTATCTATATTTATTGATCATTAAGCAATCATTTATGTCTACTAGAGTAGTAATTGGCGCCCAGTGGGGCGATGAAGGAAAAGGTAAAATAGTTGACCTTCTTAGTAAAGAATCTCGATATATAGTACGATTCCAAGGAGGTGCAAATGCCGGTCATACCCTTAAATTTGATGATAAAGAAGTAGTACTCCATCTCATCCCATCTGGTATATTTAATGGAGATGGGATCTGTATTATTGGGAATGGTGTTGTCATCGACCCCATCGCTCTGCTAGAAGAAATCGATCAAGTTCACTCAATGGGCTTTAGCCTAGAGAACCGATTCTTCATTTCAGAAACAGCCCATGTAATCCTTCCTTATCACAAGATTCTTGACCAAATGAAGGAAAAAAATAAAGGCGCCAAAGCTATTGGTACTACAGGGCGTGGCATTGGGCCTGCTTATGTGAGTAAGGTAGCGAGAATTGGGATCCGGATGATTGATTTGTTAGATACGGAGGTACTTCATCAAAAGCTCATTCAAAATATTGAAGACATAAACCGAGCTCTTGAAAATATTTATGAAGAACCAACTATCGATGCCCAAGAACTAATTAATGAGCTTGAAGGCGCCATTGCTAAATTGAGCCCTTACATTTGTAACACTACGCATATGTTGCATGAAGCGCTTGAGAGGGATGAAAATATATTATTAGAAGGGGCTCAGGGATGCCTACTAGATGTTGACCATGGTACCTACCCCTACGTAACCTCCTCATCTCCAACCTCTGGAGGAGCATGTACGGGCAGCGGGATTCCACCTTTAGCCATTACCCAAGCAATGGGAATTACCAAAGCCTATTGTACTCGAGTTGGAAATGGCCCCTTTCCAACTGAACTTCTTGAAGAGACCGGTGAGTTACTTCGCAAAAAAGGACATGAGTTTGGCGCTACTACCGGGCGTCCACGCCGGTGTGGTTGGTTGGACTTGGTGGCCTTAAAGTATGCATGCCGGATTAATGGACTTAATGAGTTAACGCTAACCAAAATGGATGTGATGGATGGCTTTGACACTATTAAAGTCTGTACATCCTACCGAATTGATGAGGTAGAAACCAAGGTGTTCCCTTTGGGACTTAAAAAACTAGAGAAAGTGGAACCTGTCTACACGGAACTGCGAGGTTGGGATCAAGATATATCAGGCATTACCACCTGGAATGAACTACCTAGCTCAGCTCAAGAATACATTCGCTTCATTGAAGATTATTTGGGTGTTCCTTTTAAAATTATTTCTACAGGACCCAAGCGAAACGAAACCATTATTCGGTAGTTTTAGTATTATTTCGTATTAGGGCCGATCCTTCTCCTACCAGCACAACGATAGCGGCACCAACAGCGGTGTAAAGTGGCCATGCTAGAGCCAGAGGTTCACCGGGTAGTAGATTTTGGACCGGGCCATTAACCATGAACAGCAGACCTATCAACCCGGAGAAGAAACCCATTAGAGCATCTTTAGATTGGGCTTTTTTACTCATCAAACCCAACAAAAAAGCTCCCAGCAATCCACCATAGGTATAGGATGCTATACCTAGACCCAATTCGACTACCGTTGGTCGTTCTCCAGCTTGAAGTTGAAGGGAGGCGAAAATAAGGGCGGAAACACTTAACACAATTCCCCATACAAGGGTAATGCCCCTCGACAAACTAAGTTCTTCTACCGCGCTTAATACTTTTTTCCGATAAGGAATAATCACATCATATAATGTGGTAGAGGCTAAGGCATTTAATGAAGAGCTTAAACTACTCATTGCAGCGGCAAATAAAGCGGCTACAATAAGGCCAGAGACACCTACGGGCATTTGTTCTACAATATACTTGGCGAATATTTCATCCTGGGTTCGTAGCCCAAGAGCAGCCACATCCGCCCCTTCATAAAAGGTATAGAGCAGTAGTCCAATAAATAGAAATAATGAAAATTGTAGAATTACCACAATACCACTTCCAATAAGTGCTTTTTGACCAGAACCTAAGGATCCTGTTGCCAATAGACGTTGTACAAGCAAATGATCGGTGCCATGAGAAGCCAAGGAAAAGACTGCCCCACCAATTAAAGAAATTCCAAAGACATAGGGTTGCTCCAAATAGCTTTTCCAACTTCCCTCCCATCCCCAATCAAACCATTGTGTTTTACCAGAAGCTACCACCGCCTGATGAAACGATTGCCAACCATCGGGCAGGGCTTGAACCAAAAGCAGCCCTGCGAGAATAGCACCTCCAAGGTATACTCCCAGTTGAATCACATCCATCCATACCACCGCCTTAATTCCTCCTAAAAATGTATACAACAGTGTGACCAAGGTGATCACCATTATAGCCATTACATATAGTTGAAAATCACTCCATCCTCCGAATGCCCCCCCAAAGCGTATCAATACAGCCAAAGGGATGGCCGTGGCAAATAAACGGACCCCATCGGCAAGTAGGCGTGTAAACATGAAGGTAATCGAGGTGGCATTTCGCATGGAAGGGCCAAAACGGCGTTCTAAAAAAGTGTAGGCTGTAAACATTTCACCCTCAAAATATCGAGGTAAAAATACCAGTGCGACAATCACTCTCCCAATAAAATACCCAATAGTAATTTGTAAAAAGGTAAGGTTACCACCGTAGGCAACTGCAGGAATACTAATAAAGGTTAAGGTGGAGGTCTCTGTGGCAACTACAGAGAATAACACCGCCCACCACGGCAGACCTTTTCCACCCAAGAAATAATCCCTTGCGTTATGTTGTTTACCCGAGGCTTTTAACCCAAAATAGGCCACAAAGACCATATAGACTATCCATACCACATAATCCAACCAGCCAAATCCTGTTACTCCACTCTCCATTTCTATGCCCATTCTTGTAAAAATGCCACCGCCTTTTTCATCGCTAAACCTCTATGGCTAATGGCATTTTTTTGTGTAGGATTCATTTCTGCAAAACTTTTGTCAAAACCATCTGGCACGAAAATAGGGTCATAACCAAAGCCTCCTGCTCCTTTCCTATGTCTAGAAATTTGCCCCGTGCAAACACCTTCAAAAATCCACTGTTTGTCTGCATCAACAAAGGCAACTACCGTTCGAAATTGAGCTTTACGCTCGTTGGTCTGACTCATTTCCGAGAGTACCTTCTCAACATTATCTTCGTAGCTCGCCTGTTCTCCAGCATACCGAGCAGAATAGACCCCTGGTGCTCCATTCAAAGCAGATACCTCCAAGCCCGTATCATCGGCCAAGCTAGGTAAGCCGGTTACCATAGCAACATAATGAGCTTTTTTCAAAGCATTTCCTTCTAAAGTTAATGCATCCTCTTCCACTTCTTCTAGTTCTGGAAAGTCCGTAGTAGACAGAATGCGAACATCAGGCAATGAAAGTAATGCTCTGAGTTCTTCAATTTTATTGGGATTTCGGGAAGCTAACACAATCTCGTTCATATTATTTCAATAATTCTTGCATTTGGTGCCAACTCAGCCTCGGGCCATATTGCCCAACTACTTTTGAGGCAGCTTTGGTCGCTAACTTACCTGACGCAGCATAGCCTAATCCATTGGTTATGCCATATAAAAAACTACCTGCAAACATATCACCAGCTCCATTGGTATCTACTGCTTTAACCGGAAAAGGCTCCAAATCGATAAAGGTGTCTCCATCAAAAATCATAGCGCCATTCTTACCCATCGTAATAACAAAGCGTTTAGCATCTTTTTTTAATGCTTCACGAGCTTCTAGTAAATCCGATGCCCCCGTATACGCTTTTGCTTCCTCTTCATTGCAAAATAACAGATCGACCGATGCACCAATGACATCCTGAAATTTAGGCCTAAACGCTTGAACTATAGAAGGGTCGGAAAGGGTAATAGAACTTCGTACTCCATGTTCTTCTGCAATAGAAAAGGTTTTTTTCATTGCATCAAAACCATCTTCGGTTGCAACTAAATAGCCTTCTACATACACATACTCTGATGATTGTATAGCTAAAGGTGATAATTCTTGTACGGACAACTCTGAACTTATTCCTAGGAAAGTATTCATTGTTCGGTCGGAGTCCTCTGAAACCATCACCAGACATTTACCCGTTGTCCCTGCTTGCCTAGCCTGACCATCTAAATTTGTTTCAACTCCTGCAGTTGCCATATCGTCCAAGTAGAAATCTCCAAATTCATCGGCTGCAACTTTGCAAGAATAGTAGGCATTACCTCCTAATTGGCTAATAGCAATCATGGTATTTGCAGCTGAACCCCCTGACTTACGTTCATACTCATGACGTAGCATTGCCTCTAACAGACGCTGTTGGGTTGCTTCATCAACCAGTGTCATTAGTCCTTTAGCCACTTGCTGTTCTTCTAAAAATTCAGTGGAAATCTTACATTCCAAATCGACAAGGGCATTTCCAACCCCATATACATTATATTTTTTCATGCTATTTATGTTGGTACAAAATGTTAGGACAAACCGAATGTTGGTACAAAATGTTAGGACAAACCGAATGTTGAATAACCATCGGTCTTGTGTAATCAATGTGATGGTACACCAATAAGGTAAGCAGGCTAGAGATTCATAAAAAATCTTTCCTTAGACTCTCTATATTCTACCATGTCATATACTTCCTTGATACAGCACTTCAAACGGATGGCCGAAGGCTATAGTCCAGAAGAACCCTACTACTGTGAAATGCATCCTACCCCCAGGGATACCATTGCCTCACAAATTCGGACCTATGGCACAAACCAGAACCCAGACCATGGCACAAACCAGAACCCAGACCTAAGTCCCCAAAAGCCCCTTAAAGGAGTCCTTTATACCGAAAGTGCCGTGTGCATACCGCTTTATCAGGCACCATCCAACCACGAAGGACCGACCCCATTGTTCGAGAATGCCAAGCTTGAGCTCATCTATACCTTACGAAAACAGCACCTAAGCCATGGCGGGCAAATCAGTTTTCCTGGTGGGCGCCTTGACCCGAATGAAAAATCTGAGCAAGCGGTGGCTAGAGAGATAGAAGAAGAACTATCCATTAAAGCCGAAACGGTTGAGCTCATTGGAGAACTCCCAACCTTTTATTTGCATCATAGTAAACACAAGATAACTCCTTTTATCGCATGGTTACATGATATAGAAAGTATGAATGCATGCCCCAATGAGGTGGATGAAATCATTCGAGTACCCCATGAGCAGCTGCTGGACACAAAACGAATAAAAATGGAACAATGGACCCTTCGTAATCAAATCTACAATGTACCCTTTTACTATATACATCGAGTCCCTTTGTGGGGAGCTACCGCTATGATTACAGCAGAATGGCTACGCTTTTATCAAACACTGACTGCGAATAAGAACGGTTAGGATAAACTAACTAACTAATTCTGCCGCTTGCTTACCCAGTCCAGTACTCAATGCCACTCCCATCCCACTCAACCCTACTGCCCAAACCATATTCTGGGACGGTTCCGTTCTGATAATCGGATTTTTTTCAGGAGTGAAACCCATAATACCCGACCACTCATATTCTACACTGTCAGGATCAATCCCTAACACCTCGTTCATATACCCAAATAGGAAAGATTTAATTGCTTTGTTAATACCAAATTGAGTGGTGTTTTCACCGGTAACATCCACATGCCTAGCTCCCCCCAACAACAACCGATGTGCCCCAACATTTCGAAAATAGATGTATCCTTGGTGAGCATGAAAGGTTCCTTGCCATGGCTGAGAATCTAAAACTTTGGTAAGCAGCACCAAACCTCGCCCAGGGCTCACCGAAATATCTTGATCCAGTGACGTGGAAAACGCATTAGTTGCCAGAATGACGGATGAGCAATGAACCTGTTGACTCTGATGGCTAGGATCTTCTACTGTTAAACATACGCCATTCGCTTTCTTCGACACATTTACCAAACTCTGCCCCCAAGCCAAGCTTATCCCCATCTGCTCACACAATTGTGCAAATCCAGACCATGCCTTTGCTGGTTGAAGTTGTCCCTCTCTCGGCATAAAAATAGCCGAGTAATCATTAATGGTTGTTGGTTTGTACCAATGATCTAGACCGGTTCTTTTCTTTAGAGCTGTATTACAATGAGCCAGATAAGTCAACACCCTCTCAAATTCTGTCTTATCAGTAAACAGTTCGTGCCCACCCAAAGGTTCATATCCTATGGCTGCATCACCCAGAATACTTCTTAGTAAGGATAAACCCTGCCAGCGTTCATGCATTCGATCCCATACGCGCTCCGGCCGTTCTAACTGGCTGTCCGCGATAAATTCCCCTATCGTACCAATGCAAGCAAAGCCTGCATTTCTAGTACTCGCCCCCAATGGAGGAAGGTGACGATCAATAAGAGCAATTTTGGCGGTTGGATGCATTTTAGCTAAGTGATAGGCTGCTGAAAGGCCTGTAAACCCTGCCCCAACTACAACAAAATCATAGTTTTTTTCCAAGGGTTTGTACGCCAGATAACCGGTTAATGCTCGATCCCATCCCAACTCTCTTTCCCAGTATGACCATTGCGCATGGTTAGGACGATGAACGGATTTTTGCACACTCATCACCTCGGGCTTATCCTTTATCTGTGTCACCTGAGGCGCCAATAGCTAATGATACCATTAAGGGCATTGCAGCTTCAAAAAACCCAGGATCCACATTGTATTTTGGATGATGCCAAACATAGGTTGAATCACTTTCTTGAGCTCCGCTTCCGACGAAGAAAAAAGCACCTGGAAAAAATTGCTGATAAAACGAAAAATCCTCTCCTGCCATGATAGGACGTTCCATTTCCACTACCTTATCAGACGTAAATAAGTTCTGTGCATGATTGAGTACTTGTTTCGCTGCCCTCTCATCGTTGATCACGGCAGGATACCCTTTATTTATGTTCAAGGAAATTTCAGCTTCATGGGCTTGAGCGATACCTGTACAGATTTGGTGCATTCTCTGCTCAATACGTTGGGCCGTAGCGCTAGAAAAGCTTCGTATAGTTCCCCATAATTGAAGCTTTTCCGGAATTATATTGTGGGCCGTACCTCCCTCTATTCTGCCAATCGTTACTACTGCCGATTCTGTTGGATCAACGCTTCGACTTACAATAGTCTGAAAGGCGGAGATACATTCAGCCGCAATTACCACAGGATCAATGGCTTCATGAGGGCGCGCCGCATGTCCACCAACCCCGCGAATAGTCACGTGAAACTCATCCGGAGCCGCCATTAATTCCCCAGGGCGAGTGGCAATGGTTCCCACTTTATGTGACGGAGAGGTATGCAGACCGAATATCTGCTGAATGGGATACTTTTGTAACCATCCTGTCTCACAAAGTAAGCGCCCGCCACCTGGCAGTGTTTCTTCACCGGGTTGAAAAATTAATAGCACCTTTCCCGATAAATGGGAAGTGTGCTTTGCCAATACTCGTGCAACTCCCAATAAATTGGCTGTATGCGCATCATGACCGCAACAGTGGGCTATCCCTGGTCGCGTTGAAAAGAAATCAGCTTTAGCCTCACCCTCCTCCTGTATGGGCAGCGCGTCGATATCTGCCCGCAAAGCAACTACTCTGTCCGACGCAATATCGCCCTCAATTATTGCTACACAACCTGTGTCCAAAGGTCTTTCAACAACCAACCCAAGCTTCTTCAATTGCTGCTCAATATAGTTGGTTGTTTCAAATTCCTGATAACTTAGTTCGGGAAAACGATGCAAATATTCCCTTTCTTCATTGGCTTGTTGTAGATAAGGAGCACACCACTGTTGAATGTCCATCGGGTAATTACTATGTGAGTTGAATAAGCTGTAACTTTCGTATGAGTTCTTCGTATGTTCGAATACACCTATAATGTAGGAAAACTATGCGTTCATTTTCTTGGGAAATCTTTGTTGGGGCTATTCTACTTTTTTTTGTGGCTATACTAGTGAGCAATGAAAAAGAGGCAGAAGAAAAGCGGGATCGACAAGAAGCTCGACCTTCGGTAATACTAGAAAAAAGTATTGCTCATACCATAGAGAAAACCATAAAGGCCGCTAATGAAGCCGTAGAAGTGGCTAACCAAGCCGTAGAAGCAAGTAGCAAAGCTGCGGCAACATCAACCAGTGAGGCGGGACAGGATAGGAAGGCACGTTTAGTGTCTAAGGCACAAAGCATTGAATCGAAAATAGAGCAAAAAGCCCGACAAATAGAACAGAAAATTAAAGAGAGTACAACGGAACAACTCCCTCCCTTACAGAGTGCTCAACCCATTCCTAATCAATCAAAAACAGACACCCAGGACCCCCCTTATACCTCAGAAGAACGATTAAATCAATGGATCGAATCATCCCCTGCATTGTACACCTATTCGTCCATACTCTCACTAAATAATAAGGAAACCCTAAGGATCAACATTCCTTTTGGTAGTTTGGAATTTAGTGGCGAAAGCAATGAGAAGCCTGTCCTTATTTTGTCTGCCTCTGGAAAAATCGACGATGCATACTGGCTGCAAAACCAATTGAGTATTACCGATTCAAATACAGACAAAGGAGTGAGTGTTTTTGTAAGTAAATCGGGCAAAGAAACCTCAAATTTTCAACTCCAAGCTAAGTTGATTGTACCCGAAGAAACCAACGTCTATGCCACAACGCAGAGGGGACATATTGAATTGGCTAATGTAGCCGGTAAGCATTCTTTGGGCACTAAGGGTGGACATGTCGAGGTTATGGAGGTAAAAGGCTCCTTAGAGGTTGAATCGGGAGGTGGCCACATAGATCTTTCGGATATGGAAGGAGACCTCAGTGTATACACCGAAGGAGGCCATATTACCCTAGAAAATGTATCTGGTAATATTAAGGCTACCACAAAAGGGGGGCACATAGACGTAGAGGAGTTGGAAGGGAGTATATGGGCACTAACGAAAGGCGGAAATATTACGGTTTCTATTGCGAAGGCAGGTGATGAAATTACCTTGACCACCGAAGCAGGAAATATTCGCCTATCAAGCTCGGAAACCAAACCCTACTTCTGTACCATGAACGCTAATGCAGGAATAGATTTTAGCAATTCAGCCATTACTGGAAATCTTTTTGGTGCATTTACAGGTTTTATATATCCACAAGATAAACTCGACGCATATTCCAGCGATTTACAAAGCTTATTAAACACCATGGATCTTAATGCTCCGGGGCGTCCTTCTTTTGGGAGTTTTGGAGTATTACCTGTGGTTACCTTATCCGCAGAACTTGGCACCATTACCACCGAATTTGAATAGTATAGGACGATGAACGTGGACCCTTTTGTAACCCAAGATGGGTCTTCTACCCTCTATTCCAAAAGGTATAACCAATACTATCACAATCCAAACGGAGCCTTATCAGAGAGTCAGACCGTATTCATTGAGCGACTGAACATTGCCGCACATCTTAAGGCACAGAATGGGGAACTTAAAATTTTTGAAATGGGCTTTGGCACAGGACTCAATTTCTTGTTGGCCGCCCAAGCGTTTTTGACGTCATACCACAACCTAATGGATAAAGATGCTGCAGCATTGCATTTTTATTCGGTCGAAGCCAATCCCATCTCTACTGAATTAGCAGCAACGTTTCACTATCCCATAGATTGGCAAAAAGGCACTATGACAGAGTGGATTTCCTCGAGCCTTAATGGGCTCAAGAAGGGGTGGAATCACTATCAACCAGAAGAGGATCTTCCTGTTTTCTTGCATTTGTATTGGGGTAATATTCAAGACATCACCGAACTAAGTCCTCTGAATCAAGGTATCAATTTCTATTTTCATGATCCTTTTTCCATTCAACAGAATCCAGAATGCTGGGAGCCAAGCATTTTTGAGCGATACAAGAAATGGGGCTGTTCTCAAGCAAAATTAAGCACCTACGCTGCTGCCACTCAAGTTCGCGCGGCTATGGCAGTTGCAGGCTGGCAAGTGTACAAAGCCACGGGAGCCCTTGGAAAAAGGGAAATGACTATAGCTAGTTTGGAAGAACTGCCCAATGCAGTCCTCCAAGACCAGCAGTTAAAAGCCTGTGACCACCAACGCTTAACCGAGCGTTGGAATGCAGGAGAATGGATCTGAGTAAGAACTAACTCAAAGAAATAAATCGCAGGGCTTTTACGCCATCCATGCCTTGAATATTTTGGGTTTCTTCTTCGGTTAGCTTGCGATCGACGGCTACCGCAGTAATCGCGTTTGAGCCTTTGGATGCTCTTCCCAAACTAAGCGCCCCAATATTGATGGATTCCTTGGCCAAAGCACCACTTACCGAAGCCAACATACCTGGTTTATCTTCGTTTTGATAAAGTAATAGATCGCCTTCCAGTCGCATTTCCAAGCCATAGCCATCGATGTCGACTACTCGATAGTCTCCTTCACCAAAAAGAGTGGCAGAAATACTTTTGTAATCTTCGTTCTTAGGCATTCGAATCGTGATCAAGTCCGAGAAGGTTTTGGTTTTGTTTGAGGTTACTTCTTTAATTTCAAACCCACGCTCATCCGCGTAAACACGTGCGTTAATTAAATTAATGGAATCATTTACGTACTCGCCTACTATGCCCTTGAGTATACCATCGGTAAGTACATCGGCGTATTTGGTGCATTCCCCAGCGTATTCAAATTCTAACTCGCTTGTTTGTTCAGGTGATAATTGCACCATAGCTTTACCTAGTTTCTCTGCAAGAATTAGATATGGCTGGACCTCTTTGTTAGTTAAGAGCGCAATTGATTTACCGTTTATACTTCCTTTATAATTGGTATTTTCGAGCGCATCAGCCATTTGAACAGCTATTTGTTCCGCTACTTTTTCCTGAGCTTCCTCCGTAGATGCTCCCAAGTGTGGTGTACAAATGACCTTTGGATGAGCTAACATCTGATAAATTTCTTCGGTGGGTGGTTCTGTTGAATACACATCCAAAGCAACACCGCCTAACACTCCCTCGTCTAATAATTGTGCCAAGTCAGCTTCCTCGTAAATACCACCGCGAGCACAGTTAACTAAACGTATACCCTTTTTAAGACCTTCTTTGTTAGCGAGTGAAACTAGCCCCTTGGTTTTCTCGGTAAGTGGAGTATGAACGGTTACATAATCACTTGTGGAGAGAAGTTCTTCAAGCTCCACTAACTTCACCCCTAAGTTTTGAGCATGTTCCTCGGTAGAAAATGGATCATACGATATAATCTCCATCCCAAAAACCTTCATTCTCCTAGCAACCTCGGATCCAATTTTGCCCAAGCCCACTACCCCCAACGTCTTTCCATGAACTTCGATCCCCATATATGCTTTTCGATTCCAACCTCCTCCTTTTACCGTTTGCACGGCTTCTGGGATATTTCGTGACATCGCAATGATTAACCCACAGGTGTGTTCTGCCGTTGAAATGGTATTTCCATCAGGAGTATTCATAACCAGTACGCCTTTTGCAGTAGACGCAGGGATGTCAATATTATCGACCCCTACCCCTGCGCGACCAATTACCTTGAGTTTTGGGGCATGTTGCAGAAGTTCAGGAGTAACCCTGGTAGCACTTCGGACGACTAATCCATCATACTCACCAATACATGCATTCAATTCTTCAAGTGTGAGGGTACCGGGTTGTACCGCTTTAATACCACGCTGTTCAAAAACGTGTTTACAAACAGGGTCTACATTATCGAGGAGGAGTACAGAAAATGACATGATGAGGCTTCGTGAGAGTTATGGTTGTAAAAAAAATAAATGAAATAATACGGTTTGATAAGGGAACATGCATCATGGCTAATGAACACATTCATTAATCGACAAATTCCCTAATAAGTTCTTTAATATCGGCAATTCCATCTTTATTCTCAGCAGAATATGAAAGAATAGGAACCTCGATATTCATGTTATATAGTAGTTTTTTAAGGTTCGTCCTGGCTTGTTGAACCTTGTTCTTTGAGATTTTGTCTGCTTTTGAAAGCACCACAGAAAAGGGAATCTGTTCGGTAGCTAACCAGTAAAAAAAATCTTCGTCCAATGCAGAGGGTGGGTGTCTTGCATCTATTACGTGAAGAACTAAACGAAGCGTTTCTCGCTTAGTTAAATAGACACGTATGTTTTCCCCCCAACGTTCTCGTTCTTTTTTGGGTACTTTAGCGTACCCATAGCCTGGTAAATCTACCAGATAGCAGGTCTCACCCACTTTATAATAGTTCATCTGCTGGGTTTTACCTGGCACATTGGAAGTACGAGCCAAGTTTTTTCTTTTGAGCAACGCGTTAATTAACGATGACTTCCCCACATTAGACCTACCGGCAAAACAAAACTCGGGTAAGTCCATTGGTGGGCAGTCTTCTAATCGCGGTGCGCTAGTAATAAATGTTGCGGGATCATTAAACATGGCAAGTAGTCCTGCTAAACCTGTTATACAAGCTCATTTTCTTCTTTTTCAGCTCCAAAATTAACTGGAACCGGATACTTAGAGGTAAAGCAAGCGGTGCAGTACTCATTCTCTGAGGGATTGGCCTCCTTTACTGCGTTCACTAGTCCATCCGGTGATAAATATCGAAGACTATCCACTCCAATCTCTTCGGCTATTTTAACAATGTCTCGGTCAAAACGATTGGCAATGAGTTCTTCAGGCGAAGGAAAATCCATCCCATAATAGCAGGGACTAATGATGGGTGGCGAGCTCACCAGAAAATGAATTTCTGCAGGATTACATTCTCTAATCATGTTCACCAAATACTGAGAGGTGGTACCCCTAACTATACTGTCGTCCACAATAATAACCGAACGCCCTTCTATCACACCCTTCACCGGGTTAAATTTTGTTCGAACTTTTTGCTCTCGTGACTTTTGCCCGGGCGAAATAAAGGTTCTGCCCACATAATGATTTCGAATAAGGCCTATATCATATTTACAGTCGAAGCCCATTTTTTGGTTTTCACTAGCATAGCCTATAGCAGCAGTGTTGGACGAATCAGGAACAGAAATAATAACAGGTTTACTACCGGTCTCTTTTTGGACTACTTCATGAATAGGATGTTCCTTTGCTAGGGCTTTTCCTAGATTCCGACGAATCTTATCCACCATCTCGCCAAAAATCATACTGTCGGGTCGGGAAAAATACACATACTCAAAAATACACTGTGAGGTTGCAGTCCCATCTTTAGGTGAAATGTGAAAGGAAATTAACTCTGAAGGGCTTAGCCCTTTCTCTGCGGCGTCATGAGGAATAACCAACACTTCCCCTGCCTTAACATCTCGCACATACTTAGCCCCTATGATATCGAAGGCGCAGGTCTCAGAGGCTACACAATAGGCCCCATCTTTAACTCCTAGAGCTAGAGGCCGAAACCCATTCGGGTCTCGTACGGCAACCAAGGCCTCATCGGTAAGTATGACCAAGCAAAAGGCTCCTTCAATCTGTCCTAAAGCATCTAAGATTTGATCCATTTGCTGCTCTTTCTTGCTTTGTGCGATCAGATGCAGAATGAGTTCGGTGTCAGATGTACTCTGGAACAACACGCCATTTTTGGTGAATTTTTCTCTTATTTGTTTCGCATTCGAGAGATTTCCATTATGCCCAATGGCAATATTTCCGGAACGATAATGTACTCTAAATGGCTGAATATTGGCCGGATTTTTGGACGAACCCGAAGTAGAATACCGGTTATGCCCAATGGCCGAGCGTCCTTTAAGGATTTTTTTGAAAATTTTGGGTTTATCAAACACACTTAAAACCAAACCAAAATCTTTGTAGGTGGGCATGACTTTTCGCCCTTTTTCCTCATCAAAATACGAGGTAACTATCCCTGCCGATTCCTGACCTCGATGCTGCAAGGAATGCAGACCGTAATAACTAAGTAAAGCTGCCTCTGGGTGATCGGCTATTCCAAAAATACCACAGTATTCACGTGGCTTATCGCTCATCGTTTCTCCAACTGATTCTAAGTTGACTAAAGATAACCAAACTTATGGAGTTACTCGCATCAAATTATCCACAAGATATCACCACTTTTACCAGCACTCCTTCTGGTTGATGTATGCCATGCTAGAAATATTGAGTATTCCTTTCCTCATTCGTTTTTGGCTACATCGGATTTTTACTATCGCTTTAGTTATTTATACCAACTCTGTTTTTGCGCAAACCAATTCACCATTATTGAAAAATTACGTTAAGTCACCTTGCTTATTTATAAGATTGCGATAATTTGGTACGATGAATCTAAATCGGACTAGAGGCTGTTAACTAAATACGGTTAAATGGTCTCCACATTAGCTGCTAAATTGCTTATTTAAGCCGTTAAACGTCCACTAACGTAACACTAACACGGATAATTTATGATACGAAAAACATCAATGTGGATATTGAGTTGGGTTTTACTACTCTTCCTGCTCACTCCTTCCACTTTTGCACAAGTAGGCCCTGACGCCACTGAACTAAATTACTCAGCCCTAAGCTGGAGGGGCGTAAGCACCGGTTTCGCATCGGGACGAATATCAGACATCGCTATTCATCCCGAGGACGAAAATCTATGGTACGTAGCCGTTGGCTCTGGGGGCGTTTGGAAAACAGAAAACGCCGGTATCACTTGGACTCCCATTTTTGATCGAGAATCTTCCTATTCCATAGGGAGCGTAACCATTGACCCGAACAATCCTAACATCATATGGGTTGGAACCGGAGAAAATGTTGGTGGCCGGCATGTTGGCTTTGGTGATGGGGTATACAAAAGTACGGACGCTGGAGCTTCCTGGACCAACATGGGCTTAAAAGCCTCCGAGCATATATCAAAAGTGGTGGTTCATCCTGAAAACTCCGATGTGGTCTGGGTGGCCGCACAAGGCCCCCTATGGAGTTCGGGAGGAGAGCGAGGTTTATACAAAACAACCGATGGCGGAACGACTTGGACCAAAGTATTAGGCGATGAGGAATGGGTAGGGGTCACTGATATGGTCATGGACCCCAGAGACCCTGATGTGCTTTATGCTGCTACATGGCAACGTCATAGAACAGTAGCAGCCTACATGGGTGGTGGGCCAGGTACTGGCATTCACAAATCTACCGATGGAGGTGAAACTTGGATGGAACTCAAAAAAGGCATTCCTGGATCCAACAAAGGTAAAATAGGGCTGGCCATCTCTCCTCAACAACCTGACATAGTATACGCTGCTATAGAATTGGACCGAACCAAAGGTGGACTGTACATGTCTGAAGATAGGGGGGCAAGTTGGAAAAAAATGTCGGACATGGTTTCAGGTGGAACCGGGCCTCATTACTATCAGGAGCTCTATGCATCGCCCCACCATTTTGGGCGCATTTATCTCATGAATGTTCGCACAATAGTTTCCAATGACCACGGTCGTACTTACAGTAACTTACCCGAACGAAACAAGCATTCAGATAACCATGCATTGGCGTTCCGCGCCGACGATCCTGACTATTTACTCATTGGCTCTGATGGTGGGGTGTACGAAACCTTTGATCATGGAGATAACTGGCGATATATTGAAAATTTACCACTCACCCAATACTACAAAATAGCCGTAGATGACGAACTCCCCTTCTATAACCTATACGGGGGAACTCAGGATAACGGGACTCATGAAGGGCCTTCCGCCACAGATTTACGCGAGGGTATTCGAAATGCAGACTGGAAACACATACTATTTGCCGATGGCCATGACACAGCAACCGAGCCTGGAAATCCCAACATTGTGTATGGAGAAACTCAGGAAGGTGGTCTACATCGTATCGATCGTGCAACCGGAACCGTCACATTTATCCAGCCACAACCTCTGGAAGGGGAAGATTATGAACGCTACAACTGGGATGCTCCTATCCTAGTGAGTCCACACAGCCCAACCAGACTGTACTTTGCTTCTCACCGTGTTTGGCGCTCCGATGACCGAGGAGACTCCTGGACACCGATATCAGGCGATCTTACTCGCGATCAAGAGCGCATAAGCCTCCCGATTATGGGACGCACACAAAGCTGGGATAATGCCTGGGATGTGAACGCCATGTCAAACTACAATACCATCACCTCTTTGGGAGAATCACCCTTACAGGAGGGATTACTTTACGTAGGAACCGATGATGGAATTATTCAAGTAAGCGAAGACGGTGGGGGAAATTGGAACAAAATTGAAGTAGGTAGCATAAAGGGTATCCCAGCAACTGCTTTTATTAATGATATTCGGGCCGATTTACACGATGTCAACACCGTATATGCTGCCCTGGATAATCATAAATATGGAGACTTTACTCCCTATCTTATTAAAAGTACCAATCGTGGGAAATCTTGGTCTGTAATTTCTAGTGATTTACCAGAGCGCCACCTTGTTTGGAGAGTAGTTCAGGATCATGTAGCCCCTAATCTTTTATTTGCAGCCACGGAATTCGGGGTGTTTTTCACCGTTGATGGTGGGAAAGAATGGATAGAATTTAACGCGGGTCTACCGACCATATCGGTGCGTGATATCACCATACAACGACGAGAGAACGACTTAGTTGCTGCTACCTTTGGTCGAGGGTATTATATCGTAGATGACATAAGTCCACTGCGGGAAATCTCGAAGGAAACCCTGGCAAAAGACGCTGACTTATTCCCAACACGTCCGGCTAAATGGTTTATGCCACGTGCGGTAGAAATTGATCCTGGAGCTTCTTTCTTTACCGCTAAAAACCCCGAATTTGGCGCCACTTTCACCTACTACTTAAAAGAAGGATTGAGCAGCAAAAAATCTGATAGAATGAAATCCGAGCGGGCCATTGCAGCCGATCAAGACATTCCATTCCCAGGTTGGGATGCACTGGAAGAAGAAATGCGAGAAACCGCCCCATACATTCGTATCAGCATAGCCGATGCGGACGGAAATGTGATTCAAACCGTAAAAGGTTCAGCCAGAAAAGGGCTTAATAGAGCCACATGGAACCTTCGATTGGCCTCACAAAATGTGGTTTCTCTCGCTCGACGTGGCGGCGGAGGTGGATGGTTCGGTGGCGGTTTCATGGCGGTACCAGGCACCTATACGGCGCATTTAGCCAAAGTTAAAGAGGGCGTGGTTACCCCCTTAGACGAACCTATTGAATTTGAGGTGGTTCCTCTACGTGAGGCCAGCATTCCTGGTCCAAGCTTTGACGAAATGCTGGCTTTCCAAAACGAACTCACGTCGTTCCAACGAGAATTGACCCAGTTTGGCCAAAAGCTTCAAAAACACATGACCCATTTACAAGCCATGCAAACGGCACATGGTCTTGCCCTTCGCCCTTCTGCTGAGCTAGAGAGGGAATTACACGAAGCCCATATGCAAATGCTTGAACTACAAGAATTGGTAGAGGGAAGTGAAGCTAAGAATGAAATCGGTGAGAAAAATCCTCCTACTCCAAACGACCGTATGTTTATAGGTATGAGAGGGCTATTCACATCGACCCATGCCCCAACTCAGATGCACAAAGACATGCTCGAAATCGGAAAAAAAGAGTTTGTATCGGTTGAGGCTGAGCTTGAACGTTTTGCATCGGAAGTTATGCCGGGCTTGCAAACTGCATTGGAGCAGACGGATGCTCCACCTATTGAGCAGTAATCGGTAGCTTTAAACCAAGAATTCGAATCAGAAGCCTCAAGTCAATTATTACTTGGGGCTTTTTTATTGGTATAAAATTCGAGTACATTTAGTTCACATTAACCCGAGAAAATACCTTTAATATGCATGAAAAAGCCAAAAATGCGGCATTTTGGTTCATAACCTTATTAATTCCATTCCTTCTTTTTTTGGGTGTAGAAATAGCCCTTAGAATTGGTGGGTATGAACAAGAAAAACAGGAACTATTCGTAGAGGCACCCAACACGCCGGATTATTTAATTGCAAATGCAAAATTCATCGAACGCTACTTTCCTTCGTTTGTCCCTGAAATTGCCCCAAATGCGTTTCGAAAAGAGAAGCTCCCTAATTCCTTTCGGATATTTGTTTTTGGTGGATCGAGTGCGGAAGGTTTTCCCTATAATTTTTATACCGGCTTTGCAGATCAGCTGGAACAGCAACTTTTACTAAATACGCAAGGGTTGCCGGTAGAAGTAATTAACCTGGGCATGACCGCGGTTAACTCGTATGTGATTCGTGATTTATCCAAACGAGTCCTCCCCTATGAACCAGACGCGGTGATTATCTACGCAGGACATAATGAATATTATGGATCTTTTGGAGCGGCCACCACACAGTTTGGTTTTAGCAATTCGATCGGACTAAAGCGATTAATTTTATGGCTTAAAGACTGGCGGATTTATCAATTCCTTGAGAACACGCTACAAATAGGTGGCACAAATCAGGATACTGGCGAACGTCGTACCATGATGGCGAAGGTGATCAGTGAATCGGATATTCCAGTAGACTCTGACATTTATCGTCATGGGATCCAGCAATATCGTTCGAATATGAGTAACCTGGTAGAACGCTTTGATAAAAATAGGGTACCTGTTTTCTTAGGCACAGTAGCATCCAATCTTAAGGATCAAGCTCCTTTGAGTGATAATCCAGAGGCTTTGGCTTTGTATGAGCAAGCCCAATCTACCTATCAAGAGGGACTTTTTGATGAAGCTGCTACCTTATTTCTGCAAGCCAAAGAGCTTGATGGCACCCGTTTTCGTGCTCCTGATGAAATGAACCGTATTCTTACAACTATTACCCAAGAAACGTCGGCCGAGTTGGTACCTATTCAAGCTGTGCTACGAAACGCATCAACCAGTAAAATAGAAGATGCAAGCTTGTTTATAGATCATTTGCATCCAAACGATCGGGGCCATAAAATTATGGCGAATACTTTTTTTGAGGCTATTTTGTCCCTGCCTAAACTACAAAACTACTTAAATCCGAATCCAATTGGCCCACCTTCGGAGATCAGCACCTTTGAAAAAGCATTTGCAGAGGTCAGTATTGCACGACTCTTAGTGGGGTATCCCTTTGAAAAAAATGTTCCCATCGATGAAGAATTACAGGCCTTTGAGCGAATTTATCGATCTTATTTGAATACCAGCTATATAGACTCCATAGCAGCGGTCGCCTCCAAACAGCAAGTTTTTGTTCCTTTGGCACTGACTGAAGTGCTTGCTCAGGCGCGCAAAAGAAAGGATACACTGGCTGTAGTTCAGCACTCCTACGATCTGCTTAAATGGCAACTTCGATCGCGTAACCTAATTGAAACAAGTATTGAATTTACTTTGAACAGCGGCGATGACCAGGGCTATTTAATCAACATGTTGCACCAAATCATTAATGATGGGAATCTTGACCCAAGATATGTTGACCTACTTGCCTCCTTATATCTGTTAGAGGAGCAGACCAAGCAAGCCCTTTACTGGTTACAAGAAACCGAGCGAATGACTCCAAATGCACCTAGGCTGTTCTATAATTACTCACGATATTATCTACTTGAAGGGGATACTCTCAAAGCTCAAGAGTATTTTCAGCAGTTTGTGCAAAGTCAACGCCGGGATTAGGGCTGTTTTACCTGTTTGATGGAGACCAAAGCTTCGAGATCTCTTCAAATAATTCGGTATCTATTTCGATTTTTGCCAGTGCACGAAGTGAATCCACTTCGGTTTTAATCGTATTATACACCTTAAACGATCGTTGCAAATCATCTACTTTTGTTTGAGTAGCAATCTCCGATATATCACGCCTATTTACTTGCAATACCATCCAACCTTGTTCACTAGTCTGCGCGATTACGGGGGTATTAATTAAACTCTTACGTACAAGATCATAGTCGTTTTCCTTCGCATCTATAGCAGAATATGTTACCATGTTAAAACCTTGGTACTCCAAAGGCTTATTCCCTTGTTCAATTTCTTGCTTTATTCGACGAGCATCCTGTAAGTTGTTCGCAGGTATTTTCCAATAATCCGCCTGTACTAATAGTTCTCTGGATGATATTAACCGATCCCTAAACGACTCCGGGACCTCAACCGTACCCGTATCTTGTACAGCTTTCATGGTCATTTCATACTGGTTTAACTCAGAAAGAATTTCAATAGCACGTTTGGATACCTTTTTTTGAACTCTTTCGTCTCTGTCATACTCTTGCTGTGATGCAAGTTCAAAAAGTACTTGATTGCGCATACCACGACCAACAGAAGCTCCCAAACGAACTTTAGATTCCTGAAACGATAAATAAGGTAGCCAATTCAAATACTCCCCAAAACTAAATACCTGAGTCTGACCATCCAAATCATAGGTAGCCAATACCGCATTACGATCAAATGAATTAGCCAACCGTTCTACTCGTTCATCGGTCCATAACGCTTCAGCACTTTCGGCGGTGGTGGGTTGTTCGATTATCCCCTCACCATCTAAATTTCGTATTACTTCCTGAAGCTGCAGTAAATTATCATTATTGGTTTGCACATTCAGCCCACTCATCAATTCAAAAATATAGTCGTTGGAAATCAAGCGTTGTCGACGTAGCCTTAGCTGACTCTCCACTCCTTTTTTACGGTATTGATACTCATCCTCGGCTAGCATAGCTGGGAATTCTATGTACTCAACGTAGAGTATGTGATACCCTAAACTACTTCTCACAGGCTCTGAATACTCCCCTTCGTTGGTGGAGTACACTGCCTCTGCAACTACATCTTCCACTCCAAAATAACTCATCGGCCCTAAGTAGCCTGCCAATGAATCATAACTGGGCAATTGATAAAATCGATTGGCAAGATCTACAAAATCCTCTCCCGATTCTAAGGCTTCGTGCGCCTGCTCAATCTCTGATGGGTCTTTTGAATACAGTTGCCGCACATATACCTTGCGTTGTCTTTTCGCGTAAGCTAATCGAATCTCGTCATCAGTTAACGGCTCAATTACTTCTTCCATAGCATCCACAAAGTAGGTATCTATCATGGATTTTCTTTGCTGATAGGCTGCAGCTGCTTGATAGGTTGGATGCTCGGTCAATCCTTTATTGGTCGCAGATTCAGCCAATAAAATGTCATCTATCAATTTTGTCAGGAAAACTTCCCTCTCCGCTCGAGTGTCATTTTTACCTGTTAGGATTAGATGTTCCACATAGGCGCTTTCAAAATCGAAAACGGTGCGTTCTACCCCATTTACAGTAAAGAGAACCTTGAAGTCTCTATGAGCTTCTTCTTTACCACACGCAGTGAGTCCGAGAAGCATAAGCAAGCAGAAACCTACATAATTTCTGCTACTAATGCGTTGATTTGTCGTCTTTTGCTCGCCCGAACAATTGTTCGGGTTAACGGGGTATACCATTTAATAGTAGAGTTTTACATCAATTATAGATGTATTTCCTAAGTATTCAAAAGGAACTTGAGCAAAGTCTACCCCAATTGAAATACCCGTTGAGGTTTTTAAGGTAAAGCCAGTTCCATAGGTAAAGTGTGAATCCACATTATTTCCCAAAAATAGATCTTTATACCCAGCTCTTACATGAAACTTCACCGTATTTGATAGATAACTCAATTCAGAACCTGAATCTAAATTAATCTGATTATCATTGGTTTGTTGCACTTCGCTTAGAAGCAATAATTCAAGGTTTTTTCGCTTAATGGCTGGGACCATAACACCAAATTTGAACGATAAGGGTAATTCCCAGTTATCAAGTTTAATGTTTCCTATGATACCGTCGTTATTGCCTTCGCTCTGGGTATCTAAATCGACATAGGTTTCTGTGTTAATACCGGCCATGGTCATATCTCGACCAAAATTAGTGATAGAAGCACCAATCGTTAACCCATTCAAATAATCTGTTTTTAGCAGAAAACCCATATCTATGGCAATCGCTTCGGCTACCATATCGTAAATTTTCTGTTGAACAAGTTTGACAGATGTACCAAAATGGAATGACTCGGTTAGGTTTTGAGCATAAGTTATGCCAAGACTTAGATCATGCGCACCAAAAGTTGCGCCTGTCCCTTCTTGCATTTCTACGGTTCTAACGTCCATCCGTCCGTAGTCTACATAGTTTAAGCCTATTCCAATGCTTTGCCCATTTTTCTTACCAACGGGAATAACGATACCCGTACCATAGATATCAACATCTACGAAGTACTGGTTTACACTAATAAAGCTAGAACTATATGAGTCACCAGGGTTTTGAATGGAAATACCAGCTGGATTCCAAAACAAAGCTTCGGCACCTGAGACGTACACTGAGTTAGCGTTTCCTAAAGCAGCTCCTTTTGCGCCAACCCCTAAGGTCAAAAATGGCGCTGCGGTAGTAGCTACTCGACTTTCTTGTCCTGATTGGGCAAATAGACTGCTTGCTGTGAATACTAAGACCGTAAGAGTAAGTATGATTTTTTTATTCATGATCGTTTCGTTTAGCTACCTCTACTTAATTATCGCAAATTTATCGACGTACTCACCAATACATGGTGCCTCTACATGGTAGAAATAAATACCATACGCTATGTCTTCACTATCGTTAGAACGTAAGTCCCAAGATATTGATCCGTCGTATTTGTCCTCAGTGTTACTTGTACAATTACTAGCATTAGGATTATGCTGCAACGTACGAACAAGCTCCCCACGAACATTAAAGATTCGGATGGTCGCACTCTTCGGTAAATTGAAGAACTCAATTTTTCGCTCCCCTCGACCTATAGATCCGCTTTTTCGCTCCCAAGAAGCAGCCCCTAGATATGGATTCGGAGCCACAAATATATCTTTCAGTGATTCTTTTGCGAGTTCAGTATCGACAGTCTGCTTTCTCATAGTGAATTGGAATTTATCATCTCTACCAAATGGTCGGGTAGTAGATATTCTAAATTTATCACCGGGTGAGGGTGCAATATCTTCGGTACCTCCGTTATCTAGAATAGTGATCATAAATCGATACTTTACCCGATTACGCTCGTCCCTTTCGGCCAAAAATAGAACGTCGCCAGAATTTAACTCACCGTTCTCATCCGTGTCAGAAATGAATAGGTCCGCTTGTTTTCCCGTAATTAAATTACGAGCGAAGATTGGTATATCGAAGCGACTGAAGCCCGCTCCAAAAAGAAGCGGCGGACGGTAGGTACTGTCTTCTGGATTTACGAAGTAAACTTCGTAATCATGATCTGTCCGAACAAAGTTAGTTAAATCACCATTTCTATCCGGTGTAATGGCAAGTTCCCAGTTAGTAGAAATACCATCTAATTCACTTGGATCTTCATTAAATAATTCATTCTCCTGCCCCTCATTGGCAACCCAACCTGTTTTGTTTCGGATAATATTTCCGGGATTGTCATTGTCAAAGTTTATAATAAAACCATCGACTATTTTGGAAGAGGAAGAAAAAGGTGTAGAACTTACCAGTGCATCACTACCTACTTCTCGAATTTCATACGTAGTGGTTACACGTTGAATACCGATATCAGAGGCAGAATCTGAGAATACCACCTCATACAGTTTAGTATCATCTACCAATTCTTCTACCGCTACACTAATGGATGCAGATCCCGTACCCGTACCTTCGGTTACCTTTGATAAGTCTGAGTCCGTTCCTCCTCCAACAAAGCCTGCTGGGTTGGTGGTGGGAATCACAGCAGCAGCATTTATAGAGGTTCCTACTACGGCACCTGCACCGTTCAAGGAAATACGGAAAGTATTCTCTTGAGGATCTATGCCTGGATCGTCTCCTCCAGAAGAAGAAATACCTCGATCATATGCCACTAGAGCGTAATAGTAGAGTTTTCCGTTGGTCACATCGTTATCTACATAATAAAATTCTAATCCCGTATTACTACCCAAGTTGTATACGGCATCCCCTTCTAATACTCGAATGGTTCCAGACACATCATTATCTAAATCCCACTGGGCGATAGGTTGGTAAAAGGTAGGTGTCCCATTGACATCGGATATCGTTCGAGAGTCGCTAAGTAGGTTATTGGTTCCTTTGTAAAGCTTATAGCCCTCAAAATCAAAATCTTGTAAAAACCGATCAAAACTGTTCACTGAAAGAGTATCCCAGGAAAGTACTACCTGTTCGTCACCTGTCACTGCGGTTAAGGTGGGCATAATAGGTGGTTGTGCAAAATTATAATCAGAGTTATAAATATTCTGGACGGTTTTACGGTTTTTGAAGAAATCCCCTTCATCATTTCCAAATATCCAAGCGGTAGAAAAGAAATCGGTGGATTTAGCATCTACTTTGTTTTCTGAGAACAATTCCACCTCACCCGAAGTAAATAGTATAAAGGGTTCATTAGCCACGACAGTTGAAGGTTCTTCATAGTCAGGATTTGAAAATAAGGTGGCTGCAATTCGAGTAAATAACCAAGTGTCATCACGTAGATTATCCCCACTCTCATAGAACGGTCGGGTATTCAAATCAAAACCCGTTAAACCGATTTGATCCGATTCATCAACATCAAGTTCATTATAATTCGGCTCTCCATTGGTGGGTATACCATCCCCTTCTCCGGCATCCGGTCCAGGATAATTTAAATCGAAGGGACCAAGTCCATCGGCCCCAACATCGTTATTCAACGGTTCCCCAATATCCCAAATACCATTATTGTTGTTGTCTTTGAAACCGACCCAATCCAAATTTTCATCGGACGTATACCAGATACCTGCTTTATAGGCCGGACGTTGATCATAGCTCTCACCGTAGAACAATTCGAACTGAGCTGCATCGTAATTTGCAGCCACGTAAGTATCTATTTCTTCCTGACTGGTCAGTACCAGATAGTTTTCTAAGAATCTGGATTCATCTACTATACCATCCTGATCATCATCCAGTCCGTTGGCATCATTCGCTGGGGATTCCAAGAAAGCAAAGCCAGCATAACCTAGCTCGTAGCGCGACTCACCCGGGTTGGTTGGATCGGCTAATCCATCGCTATCCCAACCGTACACCACATCCAGAAAGGGATCATAGGTGGCATTATCATCCTGCTCATCTTGTCCTAAACCGTAATCCACAATTTGAGAGAAAAATAATCTTGTTTGATCTTTTTCACTTTTGTTGGTTATCCGGTAGATGATAAACATGGCATCCTCGGCGAGTATATTGGCCCATTGGAAAAGCCTGATTTGGGTTTGTAATCCCAAACCACCCATCGTTGGGTCTTCCTCAGGGCTTGGGTAGTATACCCCAAAACCTGAATGCGGACCATCGGTTTCTATACCTACCGCGTACTCATAATCTGAAAAATCATCCATCACATAGTAGGACTCCAAATCGGAACTTGGAAAACGGCCATCTCGACCATTCCAAGTACCAGGCCATCCAGCAGCATCCTCACCTAAACGATCAGGCCAAAAATCTGGCCAACTCTCTGTATCATTGGAAAGTGCTGGCACGGGCGCTGAGGCTAAAGTACGAGGATCTATACGATTGGCATTATTGAAACCTGGTAAGGGTAACCATCCCCATAAATCTCCATTGTAAGGACTGGTGCGTGCACCTGCCGATAATTGATAATAACCGGATTAAGAGTGGTATCTGGTTCAAAATTAGGGTCATTGATGATATCGATGTAATCTGTAAGGTTTCTACCCGGTCAGCACTAACCCCGTCCACATAAGCTGAAACTACCACTCCAATACCATCAATATGTCGCCCACCTACTCCTCTAGGCCACACTCCCAAGGTAAATCATTCCATCTGAAAGCTCCCCGTGGTTTCGAAATTGGTTTCAATTAGGTTACCATCAATTACCCACGGCAATATTATCAAAAGCTCCTCGATAAACCTCACACCGTTTAGAGAATCGGAATTGTCTGTTGTGCAAAAGCCCACTAGAGGGTGCTAAGAAAAGCAATAAACATACTGCTGTTTTAAAAACCGCTTAATTACTGTTCAGCTCATTTTAAATTTATAACTTAATCCAATTTTGCACGGATCGAGGAGCTCCTCTACGAGATTGATCTATATATCACTCGTTAAGGGTGTTCAACCCCCAGGTCTAGTACCTGCATTGGAGAAGTCGTTGCAACTCAGTAGACTCCATTAGCTGACCCGTGTCGACATAAATACCATATAATGAGGAGCTGAGTCGAACACATTATCAACCTGTACAAAAACTCGATATTATGTACCAATTGTGGTGGTTTGTAGTATGCTCGTAAACTGAATTAAACCAAGTTGGGGTATCTCATTATTAGTGTCAATGAGGTAATGTTATTACGCTCAGATGTATACGGTTGCCTGATTGCAAACTGTTAATTGCAGACAGAGTTAAACCAAAATCGCTATTCCAAGTAAACGAGTTGTTTAATACGTTTCTACGATCCCGCCTTAGTCGGTTAATGCTAACAATTTCTTTCAGAGTTAGTAACAAAACGTTAAACCGCTCAGCCGGATTAGAAGCTGAACCGCTAGCAAATTGTGGGCAGTGTAATCTATGAACTATGATAACTGGCCTTTACCCCGCTCAAAAGTGACAGAGTAAATCCTTAACGGTTCCGTAATCAATATTTTCTAAACGTCCTATGGGTGTTCCAATACTTCCCCGTACAGCCGTTTGACCCGATAACTCTCGGATATCTTTTTGAAAAGACGGTCAAATCAATACCATGCTCTCAGATATCCCTGCTGAAGGCCCACTTCAAATTGTAAGGTGCGCTCGGGTTCAAGATTAGCATTTCCCTAGGGTGTAACTCGCCGCATCAGGCCGGTCAAACTCATTATTTGTATACAATAAATTTAGCTGTGGGGTCTGGAAAATAACCTGCGGGAGAATCGCATAACTCCTGTTTGAAATCGGGAAAGCGACCCCAGTCTAGGACTAATCTGGTAGGTCGGATCGGCTTCCCTACGATTCGATACCATTTGGCCAGTCTCAGTATCCAATATTTCTAGTTCGTTAAACTGGGATAAATCCACTGGCACCACAAAAATCTGGTTCAAAGTAGTCAAATCAAACCAGCATTAACAATCAGGTTATCAAATTCCAGTTTTGTTTGGAATATCCAGCAACTTCCCACGGGTTAACTTCTAAATCATTGTTTACCGAAGGATCGGTAGATTCAAAAGCTCTCGTTGAGTTGCCTGATTTACACTAATACCAAAGCTCTCATTATCTAGGCTGTGGAAACGAGCACTTACCCCTGATTTCCACAAAACAGTATTGTTAAGTTACCTGTATAATCAGCTACAATGGTCTGAGACTTGGTAATTTCTTAATCGAATACAAATCATTTCCCCCACCTATAGCAAAGGCATAAGCGCCCTGCTGAGAACCCTGAGATGGCTGTACATAATGTTCATCCAGATCACCCTGTGCTGAGACATCGTCGTATAAATAGCTCTCACTCTGATCATCTAAATAACTGTAGGATAAAGGCAAATGCATTATCACCTATAGTATATCTCAGCCCAACAATATGAGTTTGGTTAGAGAAATAGTGTTGATTTATACCTGCAGGATTGTACTTGTACCCGTGATTATAGCTTTTGCCATCACCAAATTGATAGAACAAATTATAATCCAGTTTTAAACGACTGTTTATTTCATACACAAATGAACTGTTCAAAGACAATCTTTCTTGACGATTTAACGATTCGAACTCACCATCTCCAGATGCTTGGATTAACCATGAATTTGGATTAGCTCCAGTACGTATATTCGGGCTTTGAACATCACTAGGTCGGAACAAATCTCGTCCAATTAGATGCCCATCGTATTTAACAAACCGTAAAGTGCTTTGAATACTGAGTTTATCTTTTATAATTGGCCCACCTAGAGAAACCTGGTAGTCTTGGTCACCTATAGTAGGAGCAGCTTCGGAGTAGGAAAATTTTTGATTTGAAAAATCACTATCGCTTAGAAAAATGGTTTGATCGGTGTTGCGCGTTACGAATTCTAATTCTCGATTACTTGCGATTCTACCTGCATAGCCTAAAAAACTACCCGACCAGCTAGGGCTCACACCTTTGGTTACGATATTTACGACCCCACTGAGCGCCTGTCCATACTCTGCGTTGAATACCCCACTAATAACTTCTAATGAGGATACCATGTTTTGTTCCACGTCAAAAGAGGCGCTGTTATTAAATGCATTATTTATAGGAACACCGTTCACTAAATAAGATACCTCTCCCTGTCTTCCTCCTCTAAAGTGTCCATCTACAATACCTGCCTGCTGGTTAATCGCCTCTGATAAACTAACCAAAGGAAGATTTTCTAATTGCTCTGCGGTCACATATGAGGTAGTGGTCGTTCTGTCCCTCTCAACAATAGGACGCTTGGCAGTAACGATAATTTCTTGCCCTTCTATGGCTTCTTCTACTAAGGTAGCATCGACCGTTGTGGTCTTATCAACAATAACCTGTACTTTTTCCACTTTTACTGTAGCGAAACCGATATATCGAAATACAACAGTATAGGTACCAGGATCTAAATTTATAATGGAGTATTTACCATTTACATCGGTAACTGTACCCTTTGTAGTCCCTTCTACAAAGACCTGTACTCCCACGAGGGTTTCCCCAAATTCATCAATAACCGTACCCGATATTTTACCTTTTGTTCCTGCTTGTAATGACGTACTTCCAATAAAAAGGAAAACTGCTACTACGCTTAACCAGCTTAATAATCTTTTGCACATAGATGTAAGGATTAAAAATAGGGTGCATCTGAATTGCACATCAGCTGCACCCTACATATTAAATAATTAACTAGCTAATTTTATTTGATTAGCATCATAGTTCGTGATTGTACAAAGTTAGGCGTGCTAATTCTGTACACATACATACCAGACGATAAGGCTGATGCATCAAACTTCTGGGTATGATTACCTGCAGATAGCGTTTCGCCTTGTATAAGAGTAGCTACTTTCTGTCCTAACATGTTGTACACCTCAAGAGTCACATCCTGTGCAGCAGCCAAGCTGAATTGAATGGTCGTACTTGGGTTAAATGGGTTAGGATAGTTTTGCTCGAGCTTGTAGTTAGTAGGCTGACCAGCGATTTCCTCTTCATTAGATACTGAATAGGTTGCATCGGCACCGACCAAAGCGACAACTTCCCATTGTGATGGAGTATTCCACCATTGAGAAGTACTCTTAGATGACCATGCATACTGCGCGTCACGCCCTGTACCATCATTGTCATTAATGGCTAACTGGAAAGGAACAGTAGTTACGCCAGTACCAGTAGGGAAGTCAAAATCTTTTGCTCCAGTGTTAACTCCACTAAATTCAATAGTACTAAGGACGGTCAATAAGCGGTACATACCTGCCTGCGAGCTATCACCAATAGTTGCAGAGTTACCAACTTCCTGATTATACCCCGGATCTCCAGAATCTCCATCCCAAGCCATAATATAAGGTGCTCTACCACCCATGAAACCAGCACGTAATTGGTAGTCAGGCTCGTCACCCGATTCAAAACTCTCGTGATCCGAACCCGTCACCAGTGAGGCAGGCTCGTAGGTTCCGATACCACCTTCCCATGAATCGAAGTTCCATCCACCACCAACACCTGATGCTTCAGGAGTAGGAATAACCACATCATCCATGATTTCAGCATAAAATACTATTAAGTCACCGCCTGTGAAGGTTTCAAAACCCACCCAGAACTTAGCTGAAATATCTTCATTTGAATCTCCACCAGAACCTTCCGTACGGATATTGTCAGTAGTAATTTCAAATGGCTTGTAATCAGCAGGGAAAAAACCGCCTAATACAGATGCATCCGGCACTATACCTGTTTCTAGAGCTCCAGCAACAGCATTTACAGCATCCTCGCTTAATTCAACGATGTAGTTTTCACGAACCGACATCTCTGCATTAATCATGTCAGCGGTCATTTCACTCGCGGTACCTTTGTCTGAACGCCCAACCACACCGTAATAAGCATCAAAGCTAGTTACTAAATCTGGATGAGGGGCCATGGTTGTATGGGTTGCTGTGAAGTTATTCTCAGCATTAAGAGTGGCAACTAATGAACCACCTTTACCGCTTGTAAACGCAGTGTCGGCAAAGAACACATCATAAGAAGTACACCGTTGTTCGTTACTGATATAGTTACAACTCCGTTTTCTGTACTAAGAGCTACTTCAGGTGCATCAGGAACTATGTCCGTAATACGAGTGACTGCTAAATTGTCAAAGATAAAATCACCTGCAGCATAGTTCGCTTCGAAACCGATTTGCATTGTCTCATAGGTAGTTTCAATGGCAGTCTCGAGGGTATAGGTCTTCATTTCTGTATCAACGGTGATACGACCAGAACCGGCCTCAGGGAAGTAACGAGCCCAACCACCACCAACTTCACCAAAGAATAAGTGTACTTCCTGAGTTCCCTCGCTTGTTCTTGCGTCAAAGGTCACTTGATAGGGTCCGGGTTTTAGCGAATCTAACGATTCTGCACTTAGACGATGCATTGCTTGAACATCATAGGTATTTCCTGTTCCTGGAATGTTGGAGAAAACCATCTCTCCGTCAACCACACCAACAGTGGCTGCGCCCGGACTTAACACCCAGGTTGAATCTCCATAACTGAAATCGCCGTTGAATATCAGGTTATCCGTCACCTTACGTAACATTAGATTGTCCATGTACAAATCTGAAGCATCCCCTGCCACTTCAAATCCTATTTTCATGGATTCCCATGTTTCGGTAATATCGGTGGTCAACGTGTATGTTCTCATAGTGTCATCGATCGCAACATCACCGGTTCCATTACCATTGTCAGTTGCCCAGTAGCGCTCCCATCCACCACCATTATGACCTAAAAATGCATGGAAGTTTTTAGCTGAATCTGTGGTCATTGCATCAAAACTAAGCTCCCAAGTGCCACCAGTGGCTAGTGCAGCAATCTGATCAGCACTTAGCACTTGGTATGATTGCAACTCCCATGGGCTACCTGCTTCAGTGATGGTAAAAATAAGAGTGTCATTATGGGTGACTGTTCCTCTAAATCCTTCAACAGCCCAAAGTGAATCCCCCATTGAGAAATCACCATTGAAAATGATGTTTTCTCCATAGCTTTTGTATTGCGCAGACGAATCCACAGCAAAACCAATCATTAACAGCATAGAAAATAGTCCTGCCGTTATTTGTTTAATTGTAGCTTTATTCATAAGTATTGAATGTTAATTATTGTTTTAAATCTAATCGTGACCTAAGCCATATCTAGAATGTTATACCGCGAAGCACTCGACACAGTGGTGCTAAATAAAAACGCTTACATAAATTATATGTTTGTAATAAATGTTGCAAATATTGAAATAGATTTGCACAAATTTGCACAAAACTGTGTATTATCCTAATCAGACAACGATATATCGACTTAAATTTTACCTCAATCTTCGCTTTTATACCTACACTCTGATATTTAATGCACCTAAACAAGGATTTTCGGGGCATACAGTCAGTAAATTTATCCATCTATGACCTTTACAATCCACATTAATAAACTAAAAAAGGGCTTCCAACCGTTCCTTAAATCTGCTACGGTTATAACTTGGTTTGTGTTGCAGCTTGTTGCATTCCATTCCAGTGCATTTGCCCAACAACCCGACAGTACCGCCTCCACCCCCGATCATAAGCAGATAGATGTACTCTCGGTTTTCAGTGACAGCTTTAGAAATGTGGCTAACACCAACTTTTTTGCCAATTGGAATCAGGCTACTCAAGTCAGTGTGATTGAGATCGACTCGAATGAGGTACTAAAATATGCTGGATTTAATTATCAAGGTATCGAATTAGGTAGAACGGTGGACCTAACGCACATGGAATATCTGCACATCGATGTTTGGACGGCCAATGGAAGCGCGTTAGAACTACAGCTACTTTCACCTGGACCTGAAATAGCCTCACGCGCCTTAGCAATCACACCGAATGAATGGTCTAGTTTTGATATCCCACTGAGTGAATTTTCTTCGAACACTGACCTGAGTGAATTATTTCAGATGGCCTTCAATAATGGTGGATCCGGTAGCTCACCTACATTTTACTTGGACAATATTTATTTCTACCGGGCCGAAACCCCTGACAGCTTAGATGCTTATCTGGTTGATATTAAAGTGGATGGTACTACATTGGTTAATTTTGATCCAAACAGCTATACATATGAGGTTGAGCTACCTGGAAATCTTAGTTATATACCCCAAATTTCCGCTAGCTTAAGTAATAAAGAGGCACAAATCACCATTCAACAAGCATCCCAAATACCTGGGCAGGCAGTGATTGAAACCTTAGCAACCGATAGTACATTGACCCGAAGGTATACCGTAAATTTTGTAACGGTTTCTGTACCACAAGAGCCAGCACCTACCCCACCCGTTAGAAACCAAAATGATGTACTATCTATTTATAGTAGGGCGTATTCAGATAAGGCGGGCACCAACTTTAATCCGAATTGGAGTCAAAGTACGAAAGTCACCGAATACGCTATTGGTGAAGAGCTCGTCCTGAAGTACGATGATTTTAATTATCAAGGCACCGAATTAAGCGGCAGCGTGAATGTTTCGAACATGGATTTTCTTCATGTGGACCTTTGGACCCCTGATGCAAGTGGCATAAATCTTTCTATAATTAGTCCTGGCCCTCTAGAAACACCGGTAGCCTTGCCTATTGTAAAGAGTACTTGGCGCAGTTATGACATACCACTGAGTTCTTATTCACGAGTAGTCAATTTAAATGAAGTCTTCCAATTTAAGTTTGATGACGCTGGGAGAGGAGATAAACCCACCATATATATAGACAATTTATACTTCTACAAAGGGGAAGAAAATGTTGGGACAGATGCGACCTTAAGCGACATCTACATTGATGGTGAAGCGCTTTCAGAATTCACACCAGAACGTCTAGAGTATTACTACGTCCTGGCATCGAACGCAACCAGTGTACCAGAGGTACAAGTTTTCCTAACAGATACTGCAGCTAGCTACACCGTCTCACCGGCCTCAGGTGTACCTGGGACGACCATGGTTGATGTTGTTGCCGAGGATGGCGAGACTGCGCAACGTTATGAAATTGACTTTGGCATAGTTTCAGCCCTTTCAGATCCTAGTTTAGCATCTATTCGTATAGATGGTAATGAGATTGAGAATTTTCTAGCCCATCAAATGCATTATGACTATGCCCTTTCACCTGGAATAAGTCAGGTTCCCAACTTAGAAGTAATCCCCACTAATTCATCGGCTACTGTCGAAATATTCAACTCAAATACCATTCCAGGAAGTAGCTTTGTTAAAGTAATCTCGGAAGATGAGTCAGATTCGAGTTTGTATTCCGTTTTTTTCCATCCAGAAAATCTATTGTGGTGGGATGAATTTACCCGACCTCAGTTGAATGCTCAGTTTTGGAGTTATGATGAAGGCAATGGATGTGAGGATGGGCAGAATCTTTGTGGCTGGGGCAATAATGAGCTCCAAACCTACTCTCGAAATAACGTGGGGATTGAAGAAATACCAGGCGACGAACGAAACACAGCATTAGTCATTACAGCCGATTCTCCAAATTCCGGTTCGTTTAGGTCAGGTCGAGTACAAACGCAAAACAAAGTTGAGTTACAATACGGCATGTTCGAAGTGCGAATGATGGTACCTAATGTAGAGACCGGTCTATGGCCTGCAGTCTGGTTTCTTGGTAACGATCATGAAGCAGTAGGCTGGCCTCGTTCGGGTGAGATGGACCTCATGGAAATGGGGCATAAGGCAGCTTTCCGTTCGGCACAAGGTTTTGCAAACAGTAGTGCTAATAATTTTGTGAGTTCAAATGCCATATGGTATGCTCAAGCGGCGTGTTCAGCAGCTAATCCAACCTGTGCAGCTTCTATATCGAATGATGTGAACTACAACTCACCCTATGTGCCGGCTAACGGGTTAAACAATCGTTTTGTAACCTACCGGCTCTATTGGACCTCCAACGAAATTCGGTATGCGATCGTAGATCAAGGCAAAGAGCATTTCCTATATACAGCACCTTTCGGCACAAACAATACGGAACTTCGTGCAGCCTTTAATAAGCCTTACTTTTTGATTATGAATATGGCAGTAGGGGGAGATTTCACCGATGCAGCTTCGGCCAATCAAGTAAGCGTTGAAATGCCATCAAAAATGTACGTGGATTATGTTCGCCTCTATTCTCTCAATGGTCAGGGATCCGCGAATCTTCTAAGAATCCCTACCTCCACTGAGGATTTGGGTAGCACCGATGCCAAGCCTAGTACCATTAGACTGTATCAAAACTATCCCAATCCATTTAACCCAAGTACGCAAATTGGTTATGAGCTAGATCGTGCAGCTCAAGTTCAAATAGAAATTGTGGATGTGTTGGGTAGACAAGTAGCCGTGTTGGATCAAAAAAATAGATCTGCTGGTATTCATTCTACCCAATTTAACGCCTCTCAATTACCTAGCGGGGTCTATTTATATAGTATCGTTGTAGATGGTATTTCATTAGAAACCAAAAAAATGGTGCTTATAAAATAGATTTTCTTCTCAACTCTCAACTCAATACTCAACTCAACTTTTCTAACTAAAGATATGCGCTCTAATTTAATCAATTTCACCCTTCTATTGATACTTAGCATGGGGTTGCTAAGTGCATGTAAAAATCCAACAGCACCTTCGGTTGATGACCAAGATTTGAATGGATACAACGACAAAACCTTTTTTCGGGTCGATGGAAAAGAGATTCTAAACCGGCAAGGCGATCCTGTAGTGATCAAAGGTTTTGGCCTTGGTGGCTGGTTACTTCCTGAGGGTTATATGTTCAAAATGCCTGGGGGCTTTGGCGCAACCGATGTTCGAAATGAAATCACCGAACTTATTGGTGCAGCCAAAGCAGAACAATGGTTTAAAGAATTTAGGGATAACTATGTAACCGAAGACGATATCATCGCTATGAAAGAATGGGGGGTGGATCATATCCGGGTACCCTTTCACTATGATATTTTCTATGATTTAGAAACGGGTGCCTTTAAGGAATCGGGTTTTGAGCGCATCGATAATTTATTGGTATGGTGTAAGCGTCACCGCATAGATGTTATTTTTGATATGCATGCGGCTCCGGGGGCTCAAAGTGCAAGTGAAATCTCGGATAGTGATGGTGAAGCTCGATTTTTTACCGAAAGTGAAACCTATTGGCCCATCACAATTAAAGTATGGGAAGAAATTGCCCGTCGTTATAAGGACGAAACCATTGTGATGGGCTATGATATTATCAATGAACCAGTGACTCCAGATGGGTATGATGGTAAGGATTTAGCTCGTTTCTATGGTAAAATAGTCCCTGCTATTAGGGCTATAGACAAGAATCATATTCTCTTTATCGAAGGAAACTATTACGCCACCACCTTTGATTATTTGTATCCACCCTTTGACGACAATATGGTATATGCCTTCCATAAATATTGGAACGAAACCGATCAGGGAACCATTCAATACTTACTCAATATTCGAGATCAATATGATACGCCTTTATGGCTTGGAGAAACCGGAGAGAATTCTAATGTTTGGTTTTTTGAAACCAAGGAATTAGTGGAAAGTTTGAATATTGGATGGAACAAGTGGACCCATAAAAAACTTGAAACCGTTACCTCTCCTCTATCATCTCCAACTAATCCCAATTACGAAAAAGTAGTCAATTATTGGAAAGGAAATGGGCCACGCCCGACTGCTCAGGAAGCGGAACAAGGACTGTTTCAAATGGCCCGGGACTTAGCTATTGACAAAACCACTCTACGACCCGATGTGTTAGCCGCTTGGTTTTCACCCGATTTCAATGTTAAAAATGTGCCTTATACCGAAATAAATGTTCCCGGCAATATCTTTGCCGTACACTACGACATAGGAAATCAGGGGGTTTCCTATTACGACACTGAGTACAAACAAGTGAGCAGCGATGATAATCAAAATGTGGGTAATCGTGGTTGGTCCTTTAGAAATGATGGGGTCGATATTGAAGCCTGCTCTGACCCTTCGGTTGATTATAACATCGGATGGATTGAAACCGGCGAATGGCTCGAATATACCGTAAATGTTACTCAAGCGGGCACCTATACCGTTCGAGCTCGAATTGCATCAACCGGTAGTGGGAAAATGCGCATTAAGGTGAATGATAAACCCATTGGTTCGGATATGGATATTCCAGATACCGGTGGGTATCAGAGCTGGGGCCAGATTACATTTGGTGAGGAGGATTTTGAGGCGGGTCAGGCGCTGATTCGGGTCGAGGTTCTTCAGGGCGGATTCAATTTCAGTATGATTACCATAGACTAAGATTCGTCCAAGTCATATTCACACATCCAAAGAATGGGTTCAATCCCAATCTAAATTATTCAACACAAAAACTATTCATTTCCATGAAAACTGGATTACGACTATTCTCTCTACTTTCACTAATCGTACTTTTTAGTGCATCAAGCTTTGCTCACACCTTTAAAGTATTGGTGTTTTCAAAAACCGAAGGATTCCGGCATAGTTCCATACCTGCCGGTATTGCGGCTATTGAGCAATTAGGTAACGAAAATGGCTTCATTGTTGAAGCTACAGAAGATGCTTCGGCCTTCACCTTTGAAAATCTTCAACAATACGAAGCTATTATCTTTCTAAGCACCACAGGTGATGTTCTAAATCGCAATCAACAAGATGCATTTGAACGTTATATCCGAAATGGTGGTGGTTTTGTTGGCATACACTCCGCTTCCGATACCGAATACAATTGGCCATGGTATGGGGAATTAGTAGGGGCTTATTTCGATAGCCACCCAGCCATTCAAACCGCTACTATCGAGGTTGCGGATAGAATTCATCCTTCTACCAAGCACCTTCCAGAATATTGGGAGCGCACCGACGAATGGTATAACTACACCGAAAATCCTAGGGGCAAGGTACATGTCTTGGCTACGCTGGATGAGAGTAGTTATTCTGGTGGAAATATGGGCTACGATCACCCCATAGCTTGGATGCATGAATTTGATGGGGGTCGCTCTTGGTATACCGGCGGGGGACATACCGACGAGTCTTATTCTGAGTCTGATTTCTTGAAGCATATCTTGGGCGGAATTATGTATGCCTCCGGGGATATCAAAGGTGAATTTGATGCGACGAATGACCGGCAGTATCAAGTTACGGTCATCGATGGAAAACCCTCCTTTCCAATGGCACTGGCCGTACTTCCTAATTTTGATGTGCTCTATATTGAACGAGGTGGGAAAATGAAATTATGGAAAAAATCTACCGGGTTAAATAGTATTGCGGCCGAATTTGATGTGGATAGTGGTCGTGAAGATGGGCTTTTGGGTATCGTATTAGATCCAGATTTCCAGACCAACAGTTATGTTTATGTGTTTTATTCCCCTCGCAGCGTGAGTGAACAACGAGTTTCTCGATTTACATTTGATGGGGAAACACTGAATATGAATTCCGAGATTATTATGCTCCGAATCCCAACTCAACGTGATCAATGCTGTCATTCAGGTGGTGATTTAGAATTTGGGCCCAATGGGGATTTATATATTACCACAGGCGATAATGTCAATCCATTTGAGGCCGACGGTTTCGCTCCAATTGATGAGCGTCCAGGAAGAGCTTATTTTGACGCGCAAGCCACCTCTGGGAATACGCACGATCTTAGAGGGAAAATCTTGCGTATCCGCCCGCAAGAAGATGGTAGTTACACTATTCCTGAGGGAAATCTGTTTGCCACCGAAGAAGAGGGCTTACCTGAAGTGTACGTGATGGGTACTCGAAATCCGTTTCGAATGGCTGTAAATAAGCGTACTGGTGAACTCGTATGGGGTGATGTAGGTCCTGATGCCAGCGGTGATAATGGGGCAAGAGGCCCAAAGGGATATGACGAATTTAACCGCACCACTACTGCAGGTAACTTTGGATGGCCCTTTTGTATTGCTGAAAATCTACCGTACCGCGAATACGATTTTGCCACAGGAAGCTCAGGTCCTGCCTATAATTGTGCAGAACCTATTAATAACTCCCCAAACAACACAGGGGTGGATAGCTTACCGCCTGCCTTACCCGCTTGGATTGCCTATACCTATGGGTTTACAGAAAAATGGCCTGAACTTGGTAGTGGGCAACGTACCGCGATTGCTGGGGATTATTTTTATTATGACTCCACCTTGGTCGAAACAGGAAGTTTACCCGAATACTATGATGGTTCCCTCTTTATTTTAGAATGGACTCGAAACTGGGTGAAAGAAATCCGATTTAATGAGGAAGGTGAACTTTTCCAGATTAATCCATTTTTCCAAAGTGAGCCACTCATTCGCCCCATTGACATGCAGATCGGCCCTGATGGTGCCATGTATATAATAGAGTGGGGTACTGGATTTTTCGAGGATAACCCAGATGATCGTATCATCAAAATAGAATTCGCTCAAAATCTTGCTAATCGTACCCCTACTGCGCGAGCGACGTCTAATATCCAAAGTGGAATGGCCCCATTAACCGTTGAATTTAGAGGGGAAGATTCATCGGATCCAGACGGGGACGCTTTACAGTATTCTTGGGATTTTGATGGAGACCAGACCGAAGATGCGGCAACAGCGAATGCCAGTTATACCTATACCGAGAACGGAGATTATTTGGCTACCTTGACCGTTAGCGATCAAGATGGTGCTTCTTCGGTTGCACAAGTTGAAATTGTGGTAGGTAATAGTGCACCCGAAGTGACTATTGTTAAACCTTTGAATGGGGGGTTCTACGAAGATTTCGACATAATTGAATATGAAGTTCAGGTAGAAGACGCCGAACAAGGGAGCATTGGGGACGGCATTGCTTGTGAAGACGTGGTGGTTGAACCATCGATTGGACATGATGACCATGCTCATGGAACCGGCCCCAGAAATGGCTGTCTAGGCAGCTTCGAAGCCGAAACACATGGAGATGGTCCTGATAACGTATTTTATGTATTGGGAGCTTCCTTCGAAGATGATGGCGCAGGCCTTGGCGCTCCTCTACGAGGTAGCGATGTGGTGGTGCTCAATTTAAAGCGCAAACAAGCACAACATGCCGTTGAATTTGTTGACCTGCAAACCGAAAATACCGGTGACTTTTTAGGCGGTGGATTGAACATAGGGTTTGCTAACCAAAATTCAGCTCTAAAATTTGGTCCTATGAATTTTGAGGGGATTGATTTCATTACCATGCGATATGCCGCTCAACAAACCGCAGCCAATTTAGAAGTTCGTGTAGATGCTGTAGATGGACCCTTAATTGCTACTGTGGGGACCCAAATAACAGGTGGTTGGCAAAGCTACGACTATTTTACAGGGAAGTTAAACAACCCAGGAGGTGCAAGAGATGTGTATGTTGTATTTAAAAGTAACGCTGGCAGTAGTGGGCTTGGGAATATAAACTGGATAGATTTTCATGGGAAGGGCATTGCTCAAAGCCATCAGGATTCACTGCGTGGATTGGCAGCGACCTATTTCTCGAACAATGATTTTACTGGAGACCAGATCGTTCGCAAAGATCCCATGATCGCTTTTAATTGGGGAACTCGTGGTCCTGATTCGGATATTCCTGCCACTGGCTTTAGTGTGCGTTGGGAAGGTGAGCTAAAGGTTGAAACGTTTGGTTTTTACCGATTCTACAGCGATCCCATAAACGGTAAAGCGCGCGTATGGTTAAATGACGAGATGATAATCGACGAGAATTCAACCCAGACCGGTAACATTAATTTGACGGCAAACTCAACTAACAAGATAAAGGTGGAATACGAACATACTGCGGGCCAAGCAGGCATGTTTCTTCGATGGAGTGGGTCAAATCCAACGAATGTAATTCCTTCAAAATCCTTGATTCCGGATACCGAAGTCCTTCAAGTCAATAATGAAGTAGAGTCACAAGTACCCTCGGATTTTCACTTAGCCCAGAACTACCCCAATCCGTTTAATCCAAGCACTCAAATTGATTTTAGTTTGCCAAATAGTGGGCATGTGAAATTAGCCATGTACAATATGTTGGGGCAGCAAGTGGAGGTACTTGTCAACGAGCAACGGGGAGCTGGTTCTCACAGCCTCCGGTTTAATGCATCAAACTACTCTAGTGGTATGTATTTATACCGTCTAGACTTTGATGGACAGATGTTAGTACGTAAACTCTTACTATTGAAGTAGGTCAGTCTGGTCCATTGAAATAAGCCTTCTGAGCTTCGGTAGGATATCCCAGCTATGATATTGTATCGAAGCATGGGTTTTATGGGGGATAAAAAAAAGGGCAACCAGATTTTCGCTGATTGCCCTTTATTTGAGCGGGAAACGAGATTTCCCGCACGCGGGACGACCCCAACTCATCTTCGGCAATCAGAACAAAAAAGGGCAACCAGATTTTCGCTGATTGCCCTTTATTTGAGCGGGAAACGAGATTTCCCGCACGCGGGACGACCCCCAACTCATCTTCGGCAATCAGAATAAAAAAGGGCAACCAGATTTTCGCTGATTGCCCTTTATTTGAGCGGGAAACGAGATTTCCCGCACGCGGGACGACCCCCAACTCATCTTCGGCAATCAGAACAAAAAAGGGCAACCAGATTTTCGCTGATTGCCCTTTATTTGAGCGGGAAACGAGATTTCCCGCACGCGGTTTGACCCCAACTCATCTTCGGCAATCTTAGAATAAAAAGGGCAAGCCAGATTTTCGCTGATTGCCCTTTTATTTTGAGCGAAGCGAGATTTCCCGCACGCAGGACGACCCCAACTCATCTTCGGCAATCAGAATAAAGGGCAACAGATTTTCGCTGATTGCCCTTTATTTCAGGCGGGAAACGAGATTTCCCGCACGCAGGGACGACCCCAACTCATCTTCAGCAATCAGAACAAAAAGGGCAACCAGATTTCGCTGATTGCCCTTTATTTCGAGCGGGAAACGAGATTTCCCGCACGCGGAACGACCCCAACTGTCTTCGGCAATCCAGAACAAAAAAGGGCAACCAGATTTTCGCTGATTGCCCTTTATTCTGAGCGGGAAACGAAGTTTCCCGCACGCGGGACGACCCCCAACTCATCGCTGGCAATCAGAACAAAAGGGCAACCAGATTTTCGCTGATTGCCCTTTATTTCTGAGCGGAAACGAGATTTCCACTTACGCGCGGGTTTGACCCCAACTCATCTTCGGCAATCAGAACAAAAAGGGCAACCAGATTTTCGCTGATTGCCCTTTATTGAGCAGGAAACGAGATTTCCCGCACGCGGGACGACCCCAACTCATCTTCGGCAATCAGAATAAAAAGGGCAACCAGATTTTCGCTGATTCGCCCGCTTTATTGAGCGGGAAACGAGATTCGAACTCGCGACTAACCGCAGCAAGGTTATTGCTCTACCACTGAGCTATTCCCGCTAAACTAATATGTCAATATGGAAAAGTATGAGCTTTGTCAACCCAACCTTGGTGATTTATCGGGATGCTCTACCACTGAGCTATTCCCGCTAAACTAATATGTCAATATGGAAAAAGTATGAGCTTTGTCCAACCCAACCTTGGTCCCGATTTATCGGGATGCTCTACCACTGAGCTATTCCCGCTAAACTAATATGTCAATATGGAAAAAAGTATGAGCTTTGTCCAACCCAACCTTGGTCCCGATTTATCGGGATGCTCTACCACTGAGCTATTCCCGCTAAACTAATATGTCAATATGGAAAAAAGTATGAGCTTTGTCCAACCCAACCTTGGTCCCGATTTATCGGGATGCTCTACCACTGAGCTATTCCCGCTAAACCTTCCTCAGAAGGATTACAAATATAAGGCCATCTGCACCTCTTGAGCAAATCATTTTTTACAAAGAAATTTCAGAAAGGGCATCTAAAAATCGGGCCATAAATTTACCTCGGTAAACTTTTTTCATATGGTTCATATCAGCAATGACCACTAAAAGCTTCTTACTCCGTGTACAAGCCACGTTTAATAGTCGGGGCACTGCCATCCCATTCTTTGTTTCGTCAAAAGGACGCACGCTATAATCACGCCTTCTCCCATATTGAATTTCTGCAGTCATAATGGTATCTAAAATAATGGCCTCTTTCTCCCTACCCTGAAAGGTATGAATAGTCCCCACCTCTATACCAAGTGCCCCGGATAAAATACTTTCCCTGAGTGCCGTACGATACTGATATACGGAATATCGGAACGGTACTATTAAGCCAATTTGTGAGGCATCATATTTTTTCAGTAACCGTTCCACTGACTCCATCATAACGCGTTGATGAACCTCATTAGCTGGCCTAAACCCGCGCTCACTTTTGTCTTGTATGAGCTCAGGACTATATTTACCCGTGTTTACTAGCGCTACAGAAGCTTGAAACCACGCATCCGATTCACCTGAATTCTCTGGTTGTAGGTCAAGCTCTTCACTTTTAAGTCTACCCTCGTAAAATACCTTTGAGATGACCCCTGCCAAATCTGATTGAAGTCGATACTGTGTATCAAAAAAAGCGGTGTTGTTTGGATACTGATCGTGCCAATCAAAAAGTTGAGAGCTGTCTTTGGCGTCTGCAACCCAGGTGAATATATCTTGTTCTAGAAAGGTACGTGCCTCTATATCTTCAGTGATCGCTATGGGTGGTAATTGCATCGGGTCTCCAGTAATAACCACATGAGATTTTGCTTTTGACGCCATGACAAGCAAAAATGCCATGTTCGCCATGGATGCCTCATCCACGACTACCGCATCAAATTTTAGCCCGAAAAATAACTCCGAGGTGCATACTTTAGCCAAGGTAGTCGCCACCAAGTTTCTTTTTTTTAGTTCGTGTCGCTCATTCACCGTTGAGAGTCGTTCAACTTCCTGTTCTAAAAATGCTACCCCCCCAACATCATCAACCCGCTTGCCTAACTCTTGGCACTCTTGCTCTAATGCATTGGGTATAGGTTCATCCTTATCCATCAAATGATCCACCGCATCTTGGGCTTTCTCATAACGGCGTAATAATGAATCCCACTGTGCGGCTCGAAGTTTACGCTGCTCCAACTCTTTTTCCATTTGAGCTTCAAAAGAATGTTCCTCTAAACGCTCGTCATCCAACCAAGGATCTCCAAACCGCGAAACGGACGTAGAGTGTTGGTGTAAGCCAATTTCCTTGATGGACTGTAGCACACTTAATAAACTTACGTCTACAGCCCTGTTGGTATTCGATACCATGAGTACTTTTTTGCCCTGCCTAAGGTATTCCGCCACCATTCTACCTATACTTGCCGTCTTCCCAGTTCCAGGTGGGCCCCAGATATAAAGTATGGGCTCTCGCATAGCCAATTGTATGGCCTGCCTCTGTGAAGGATTAAACCGCCCTAAATCAGCTGTCTGAATAGGTTCTTCTTCGTGAAGCGGTCCCTTATCCAAATCCAACATTTGTTCCAACAAGGCAATACTTTGTTCGTTTTTCTTACTACTAGCCTGCTGCTCCTGTAGTAGTTCCAATTGCTCTCGAAGTTTTATCCAAACAAAATCATTCTCCCATTCAACTTCTACCCGATCGATTTCTACACCGAAATCCTTATCAAATTCTATCCAAATGACACCCTCTTTGAACTCTAAAATTTCAACGGCTTTCCACCCCTCTTTGTCTTGCTCAGCTGAGCTACCCTTGTTTTGACCTTGAAATCGCGCTTTGACCTGATCAGCAAAACGCAGGCCTAGTTGATTGGTCTCAAATCCGTAGACATACTGCCCTCGATCTGTTTTTTTCTGGCCATTGTAAAGCCACTCTCTAGAAGGCAGGGACCGAACTGCTTCTAACTCGCTATCGATCGCTTCTAAGGCTTGTTGTATTACGTTACTGAGGTCTTTATGCGCTTTGGGCATATCTTTTATTGCTCCCAAAGTTCGTTACGAATCATCTCAGCACTTCGATCACTTAATCTATAAGCCAATTTAAGACGGTTTTTTTCCGGAATTTTTTGTTCAACAAGACGGGCACTCTCAGGGGTATATAAGATTAAATCGGTATCCCGCACAAATAATGGAAGTGATTTCCCGTATATGCTCCCCGCGACAAATGAGCCATCAAAGGCTAAGGTGGGTTTAAGCTCATTGATGATCTTTGGGATGCTATCCTCCTGTGCGGTCACAAGACCTATGGTTTGTAGACTTGCCCGTTCGGTTACGGATAAAATAAGTTCAGGGTCATAATGGTAAATAATCGGTATAACCAAGGTATGTTCCTGCAAAGGACGAAACTGACTCATAAACCGTATAGGAATAAAAATCGCGTCATAGGTAGCTGCTTTTTCATACTCACTGACCAGAACCTGTTCACTTTTCACCCCCACTTGAGCACGAATGGCCGTGGAGAGCATCGAAGCCATTTCGGCATTTTCCCCCACACATGCACAGCTTTGTATCCGATCGGGCCAATCCATGTAGTCCAACTGCTCCTGAAATAACAACTCAATCTCGGCATCATCCAAGCCATAACCCACCAACTCCTCAACCAGTGATTGTACTTTGGCACCTCCTACTTCTAATCGCTGTTCCTTGTCCAATAGTGTTCGCTGGCGCATCACCAAAAAGCCTTTTCCTTTCTCACTTTTCAGTAGTCCTTCCTCAGCCAAGGAGTGATAGGCTTTGCGAACGGTATGAAAACTAGCCTCTAACTGCCGACCCAATTCTCGGGTAGATGGCAAAGCCTCCCCAACTTGAAACTGCTTGGTTGCAATCATTAACCTGATACGATCGGCAATGTATTTAGCTGAGTTTTTCATGGTAGTAACACAGAACGATAGCCCATATTTTGCTGGCAGAGTTTATTGGTCTAATGGTTTATTGGTCTAACAGCTTTTTCCATTCATCAATGAGCAATAAAGCCTGCATTGGACTGAGTTTATTTGGATCAATGGCCTCTAATTTGTTGCGTAATTCTTCCAGAACCGGATCTGTTGCAACAGCAAACAAACTCATTTGATCGGTTTCTGCCAAAGGCTGAACCTTGTTAGATAGATGCTTTCCAGCGTCTTTCCTTACCTTAGTTTGGGCAATATTTTCTGAGCTGTCTTGAATCTCCAAGCGCTGTCCTTCCAATTCCTCCAAAATGACCTGAGCTCTCTGTATTAATTCCTTGGGAAGCCCAGCCATGTTGGCCACTTGAATTCCGTAACTGTGATCAGCCCCCCCACGAACGAGTTTTCGCAAAAAAACTACTTTACCCTCATGCTCGCGCACCTGAACATTATAATTGACAATACGCTCATACATCGACTCAAGGGCATTTAATTCATGATAGTGAGTGGCAAATAAGGTCTTTGCTGCCACCGGAACATGATTATGAAGGTACTCGGCCAAGGCCCATGCAATACTTAATCCATCAAAGGTACTGGTTCCTCTTCCCACTTCATCAAGCAGTATGAGGGAGTGCTCAGTAGCATTATTTAGTATGTTGGCCGCCTCGTTCATCTCGACCAGGAAGGTACTTTCACCTGCCGCTAAATTGTCCGAGGCGCCGACCCTAGTAAAAATCTTATCAACCAAACCAATTCGAGCACGTTCAGCAGGCACATAGCTCCCAATTTGAGCTAACAAAACAATGAGTCCCGTTTGACGGAGAATGATACTTTTACCTGCCATATTAGGCCCGGTAATGATCATAATTTGTTCTTCTTGCTGATCCAAACGAATATCGTTGGGAATAAAAGGTTCCCCCACAGGCAGGCTTCGTTCCACCACAGGATGCCGGCCTTTGATAATTTCGAGTGTACTACCTTGATCCAATTCAGGTTTTACATATCCATTGGCGAAAGCAATCTGTGCCAATGACTGGTACACATCCAGGGTTGATATGGCTGCAGCTATGAGTTGGATGCCATCCGCAAATTGTGCTATATACTCTCTAACTTGTTCAAATAAATCAGCTTCTAGAGCTTTACTTTTATCTTCTGCCGAAAGAATCTTTTCCTCAATCTCTTTTAGTTCTGGCGTTATATAGCGTTCGGCATTGACTAAGGTTTGTTTGCGGATAAAATGATCCGGCACTTTATCTTTATGGGCGTTAGTAATTTCAATATAATACCCAAATACCTTATTGTACCCGATTTTTAAGGAGGCAATGCCTGCCTCTTGAGTGAGTGCATCCTTTATTTTCGCTATATATTTCTTCCCGTTCTTCGCAATATCTCGGAGTTCGTCCAACTCGTTATTCCAACCTGCTTTAATAATCCCTCCGTCTCGAATAGTTGCAGGTGGTTCATCGGCAATATGTTGATGTATATAATTGACCCACTCTGTAGTGTCTGGTAACCTTTGGAGCTCTTGATGAATCATATCGGATTCCAATTCTCCAGTATGCTCTATTAACTCTGGAATCACCTGAAGAGACTGACCTAACTGACGTATATCCCGGGCATTACACCGTCCGACGCAAATTCTCGAAATTAGCCTTTCAAGATCTCCTAAATGGTTTAGGGATTCTCGTATATCGTTTCGAATCATGCGTTGTTTGTAGAGTACTTCTACGCGTTTAAGTCGCTCTTGAATAGGAGTTAATTGTTTAAGTGGGTGAGTTAACCAGCGCCTTAGCAATCGTCCACCCATGGGGGTTATTGTTTGATCCAAAACAGAAATTAACGAGCCTTCCAGTTTTCCTTCGTGCATAGACGCACTAAGCTCGAGGTTTCTTTTAGTAGAGGAATCCAAACTCATGTAATCACTCTGCTCATATCGATACATTCTGCGGATATGCCCCATAACCCGCTTTTGATTATCTTTTATATAGTGCAATAGCACGCCTGCTGCCCGTTGGGCTAAGGGCATTGTTTCAACACCAAAGCCTTTAAGGGAATGGGTGTTGAAATGAGCCAAGAGTTGTTCTCTGGCATACTCCCCCTCATACATCCAGGAATCAGCCAAACTAATTTTAAGGGGTGTAAACCGCTCATTTGCCCATTTTTTTTGAGAGGCTGCAACGACTAGCTCGGAAGGTTCGAACATCGATAAGATAGCGTCGATTTCTTGATCCTCACACTCCAGCGCTCCAAATTCTCCGGTAGATATATCGGCAAAAGCGCAGCCTAATTTTGTTCCTTCTTTATAAATGGAAAAAATGTAGTTGTTACGATTATGATTCAACACCTTTTCTGATAAACTCAGCCCAGGGGTGGTGACTTCGGTAACTTCACGCTCTACAATTTTACGACCTGCCTTTTTAGCACTTTCGGGGTCTTCAGTTTGCTCACAAATAGCCACTTTATGCCCTTTGTTTACCAATTTGGGTAAATAAGAATCGAGTGCATGAAACGGAAAACCCGCTAATGGGGTCTGATCTCCACCATTATTGCGTTTGGTCAAAGTAATCCCAAGTTCTCTGCTAACCAACTCCGCGTCTGATCCAAACGTCTCATAAAAATCCCCAACCCGAAACAACAAAATGGTTTCAGGATGTTCTTCTTTAATCTGATTGTATTGCCTCATTAAAGGCGTTTGCTTTTTAGCGCTCATGGGGGGGCTAACAAAATCTATTCAACAAATTGGTTCCAAGCTATCGGTGAAACATACCAAACCCAAGACTTAAAAACACAGTAAGCATACTCTATTTTTATGTCTGACTAGGAAGCGTGATGACTTTTAAAGGCTTTAATACTACTTTAGTATCACATACATTGAATTCTAGGTTGTACCATGTCAAAAAATGGTTTACGCGCATATTGGAGCAGAGTTATAGAACTAGTTAAACAGGTTGATGTCATCTTTAATGCTTCTGCCGTTACGTTTAATTTATTTATTTGCGCAATCCCCTTCACCCTTATTCTCATATCAATCATTGGATATGTACTCTCTATTGATGCAGCCTATGCGGAGCTAGTGCGATACGGCACCGAACTACTCCCAGATATTACCTACGAACAAACTAATTCCGTTACGGTTGAAAGTGAACGTATCGTACAGGCATTGTTAGCACCATTGATTCAAGGCAGGAATGTACTAGGTATCACGGGTATCATAATTATGCTTTTTTTCACCCAAAGTTTATTTCACAGCCTCAAACTTGTCCTTTTTAATATTTTTGATATACAAAGGAGAAGTCATCCACTTAAAAGTATATTGGCAAATTTTTTGGGGCTTGGACTACTAGGCACCGTGTTTTTGTTTTTCAGTCTCTTAGTCTCTTTTGTTTCATTATTCGAACTGCGCACCATTGCCATTCCATTGACCGAGATTGTCATCGAACTACCATGGGTGTATGAAGTACTCGACATATTACTGCCCTTATTATTCACCTATATGCTCGCCTTTGTAATCTTCCGTTTCATGAGTGAACGGGAAATATCCATATCCGATGCATTGCAAGGGGCCGCCTTGTTCACCGTGCTCTTTTTAAGTGCTAAACTACTATTAAGCCTCTATCTAAGTTATGCCATGTCGCGCTATGAATTCGTATATCAAGGCTACACGGTCATCATTGTTCTGGCACTGTGGGTTTTCTACCTATCTATTTTATTTGTACTTAGCGCAATATTATTACGAGCAAAAATTGATCGTTACTAAATAGTTTAATATTAAACTATTTTTTATCTTGAGTGAACGCTATAACGCAATACGTGTTATAGTAATAGGTTCGCTTAGAATTATGCGATTGTATCCACCATTAACTATTGGCATGCTTTCAATTTTTCCACATATGAACCTTACAACTGATTCACAAACCTATTCATTAAAAATCGATTCACAATGAAAAAGAACCATCTTTTTATTTTCACCCTACTCATTCTTGGCGCCGCAAGTTTTGCCGCTACCCGTTACGCAGCAATATCTTGGACCGTAGATAAATCACATACCTCTATTACCTTTGAGGCCAAACACTTTTTCACTAATGTCCCAGGTGCTTTCGAAAGCTATGAGGCAGAGGTAAACTTTGATCCTGAAAACTTAGAAGAATCTAGCATCAACGTACAAATTGATGTAAGCTCCATTAACACCAAAAATGAGCGTCGCGATGGCCATTTACAATCGGCTGATTTTTTCCAATCCGATGCCTATCCTCACATCACCTTTTCTAGTGATAAAATTGTCTCCACTGGGGACAGTAATTTTGAAGCTCATGGCACACTTACTATTAAAGATGTGAGCACCGATTTTGTTATGCCTTTTACTTTACTAGGTATAATGGACAGTCCATGGCAGGAAAACACCTTAATAGCTGGATTTGAATCTGAGTTTTCACTACTACGCAACGATTATAACGTGGGTACAGGCGACTGGATTTCTGATGCGGTCGTTGGTGATGAAATCAAAGTGATGATTGATGTCGAGGTAAATACCCAAAAAAACTAAGTTTTTTGAAATAATTTTCAACTTAGTGGAGATAACCCATTATTTTAAGGCATTGCACTAGCAGTGCCTTTTTTTTATTAATCGGAAAATTGTACTTTTCATCATGAACAAAAAGTATCTCATTTTATTATTCTTGCTCGTAGTAGCAGCCGTTACTCGACTCTTCCCACATCCCTTAAATTTCGCTCCGATCGGTGCCATGGCTCTCGCTTCGGGGGCGTACTTTGGACGCAATGTATGGGGATTTTTAGCACCATTAGGGATTTATTGGATCAGCGATTTATTGGTCAATAACATCATATATGCTGAATTTTACAATGGTTTTGTCTTGTTTACCCCAGGATTTGAATGGTTGTATTTAAGTTTTGCCGCAATCATAGTCCTAGGTTCTATCATTCTACATAAAGTTTCTGTACCTAGAGTACTTGGTGGCGCCGTGGGAGCTTCCGTACTATTTTTTATCATTTCCAATTTTGGTGTTTGGCTATCTGACCCAGTTTATCCACTTACCTGGAGCGGTTTAGTTCTTTGCTACGAAATGGCCATCCCTTTCTTCCGCAGCACCGTAGCCAGTGATTTATTGTACTCAGGAGCTTTCTTTGGTCTTATGGAATGGGCTAGACGTTCATCTTATTCTTGGTCTTGGGGCGAAAAAACCGCCTAATTCCATTTTTTTTTAAATTTACTACATGTTTGAGTTATTCCCTGATCAGCCGGTGTACGACTATCCTACGCTTATAAATGTAGGCTATTCTTTAATATGGGCCTTTGCCCTGTCCTCCCTTATTGCGATCACCCATCGTATCACCTATACAGGCCCGGAATACCCAAAACACTTATTTCATTCGCTAGCGCTTGGTTCAATCGTTGCAGCAATGGTTATGATGGCGATAGGTGACAGTTTAGCTCGTGGACTAGGCGCCTTTGGTGCCCTTGCCATGATTCGCTTCCGAACTAGAATTTCAGATCCAAGGAACATATTGTTCATATTTGCCTCTCTAAGTAGTGGCCTTGCAGTAGGGGTGTATGGATTCACCATTGCTTTTGCGGGGACCATTTTATTTTGTGGGATGGCACTAGTCCTACACTTTACCACCTTCACTACTCGAGGACAAATCAAGGCAGACCTGGTAATACGAATGCAGCATGCAGGAGCTCGCTCGAATGTCCGGTCGACCTTACAGTCATTAACCCAGCAGTATCATGAAAAAGGTACTACACTACGTGATGAACGCATCATGGCACGCTTTTCAATAGTACTACCCTATCCAAACGACCATTTCCCACTATTGGAATCTCTTCGGGCGTTAGACGGTGTAGATCGTGTATCCATTTCTTATAATGAATCCATGGAAGAGATATAGGAGGGTTATATGAAACATAAACACTCTTTTTATTGGTTTGCAGGAATACTTCTAGGCTCTCTTCTTCTCGTAAACACCCAATTTTTTAAAGGCAACACGTCTTTTTTAGGGGTTAGTTATTCCGATGCCTACACCATTAATTCTGAACGTGCCGCTACGGTCATCAAAACCTATGTATCTCCGGGTAAAACAGTCACCCTCGGCGACACCTTAATTACTCTATACAGCCCTGAATTAGAACTGGACATCGAAAAACTTCGTAAAGAGCTCCTTCTAATGGAGTCTGAAGTCGAGGAAAAGAGTGAATTACTTGAATCAGAACTCGCTTTATTTGATTCCGAAAAGCAACAAAGAGAGCAAGAATTCAGTGCAGAAATAAACATGTTAACTCAACGCTTAGCCCTACAAAAGAAACTCAGCGGCAATGAAATAAGCTCCTCTGATGAATCCTATCAAACCAACGAATTACAGCTCCAAATTGAATCGCTAAAACAACAACTCTCCTTAGAATTACAGGCTATTGACATACGGTTGAATGATGTGACCCAAGAACATCTGTTTGATGTATCTCAAATCCGTGCTCGCCAAGAATTAGCTCAGCAAGAGTTGGACTGGAAAGAACGCATGGTGGATAATTTAACCCGTGTAGCTCAAGCCAACGGAGTTGTTGAACGAGTGTATGTAAAGCCGCAGGAACAGGTAGATTCATTCACCCCCCTGTTGTCATTAAATCCTCGTCATCCAACCTCCATTGTAGGTTATCTTGTTGGTCAAAAAGATAGAAATAAGCAGCTTGGTGATACCGTTCTTGTACGTTCTTCTGAGCAGTCTACTTTAATCAGTACTGGGGTTATTACAGGATTTGGTTCCGTTGTTGCCCTCCCTGCCATTCTTCAAAACTCAAGCTCAATAACTACGTTTGGACTAGAGATATTCGTTGAAATTCCAGAGGATAATCCATTACCCGTCGGCGAAAAAGTAATCATTGAGTAGTATGAAAGGTATCGTATTACTTATTGGATCCATACTCCTAGCAAATAGTACCCCCACCTTAACGCATACACCTTCAAACGCCCGTGTGCAGACGTATGGCCTTTCGATCCAGACAGAAGCTACCCGCATTAACCCTTTAGATACCCTAGATCGTCTCCGATTTATTCGTCTTTCTTTGGAACACCAATCCATACAAACCTTCCAAGCACAAGCTACCCTTCTTAAACCATCAAAAGCACGACCAGCATTAGTGGAGGAAATTGAGTTTCGCGTCTCAAATGATGAGTTTCAACCCCAAGATCAGCGCTATGATCTTCGATTTCGCCCGACAAATCCCCTAATAAGAAAAAGAACGGAAGAACTCTATAAAAACCGAAAATTACAGCTCCAGGCTGATGCTTCAAAAGCCTTAGAAGAAGAGGTTTTGGAACGCTATGAGCTCATTATTGCTTGGATAGAAACCCAACATGCTCTGAGCCTTGTAGAAGAACGAATTTCCATTAACCAGCAGCGTATTAGCTGGTTAAAAGAATATCCTGGAGCCGACTTTTTCGATGCCGAAAACTTTACTGAGGCCCATGCGGATGTGTTAAAGCTGTGGAGTAAAAAGACCGATTTAGAACTCAAAATCGATGATCTCTACCGCTCTATTCGGGCGAAAGTAGGCGGTAATGCTTCTAGCGATTATATCATATCATGGGAACAACGCAACAATCTACGTGCTCAAGATATACAATCTCATGTACTCAACCCATCAGAGGAATCTCTCTCGCAACCCCTTCAGGTCTATTTAGCCCAACTAGCCCTTCAAGAAACACAAATAGAGCAGGATATTGAACGGGTTAATTTTGATGTGGGGTTTATCCAAACCGAATATTTCCCAAATAGAACAAACAAGAGTTTAGTGGGAATTTCAGCGGGTATTTCTCTACCCTTATTTCACCGAGACCGGGCCGAATTAATGGATTTATCCCTAGAAGAAAAAGAGCGTAGTCTAGAGTTGATAACCCAGCAGAATCAGTCGACACTAGAAGAATACTACTGGAAATCTCATGTGCAGCTTCTTTTAGAAAAGTACCTAGAGTTACAACATCTCTATGCCCAAATGAACCTTCAAGAAATGCAGCAAACCCTTCAAACATTAGATGATTATGAACCCCTAAAAGGTCTTGAATGGCAGGAGATGCAACTGGATTGGAAAGAAATTGACCAACAGTGGTATATTGAACTGGTCAAAAGCTATATTGGTTATTTAAGTAGCACAGGACTTCTATCAAAAGAACCCATGATAGATTGGTTGGATGCTGAATCGTACTAATTTCACTTAAGCCTAAGTAATCATGTCATCCCTACAACCTCCCAGGTACCTTATCACTGGCGCTAGCTCTGGCATAGGGGAAGAATTAGCTCGCCAACTTGCCGAAAAAGGCTATACCATAGGCTTGATTGCACGTAGAAAGGAACGCTTAATTGCGCTAAAACAGGAACTCAAATACAAAGTTGGAAAAGTGTTCATTTACGCCGTAGACCTTTCTGATGAGGCAGAAAGTACGCAAGCATATACCAAACTACGGTCCGACATGGGCGGGCTCGATGGCATAATTTTGAATGCTGGTGTAGGTCGAGATGACCTTAAAGCTCCATGGGAATCCGACGCTCAAACCATTGATATAAATGTACGCGCTTTTGCACATGGTCTTCATTGGGCTTTTTCACACTTCCAAAAGCAAGGCCACGGCCATATTGTGGGTATGTCGTCCATCGCATCTCACCTAGCCTCTGGGCATGCTCCCGTGTATACAGCAAGCAAACACTTCGTATCAAATTATATGACTGGATTTCGTATGAAAGCCAACGCACTGGATATGAATCTGGACATAACGGATATACGACCAGGATACGTGGTCTCAGAAATGACCCAAGATAATCCTCATACTTTTTGGATGGCTTCTACTCAAAGGGCGGTTGAGATGATGATTAAAGGCATAGAAAAGAAGAAAAAGCGAATCTACATCACTAAACGATGGCGTCTTATGGCGGAGCTTGCCGATTTGATTCCCTATTTTATTTGGAATCGACTGTCTTTTTAGAACGTCGACAACGCTCACTACAATATCTAACTTGCTCCCAGTCTTTTTTCCACTTCTTTCGCCAGGTGAACGGCCGTTCACAAACCGGACAAATCTTGGTTGGTAGTTCTGATTTCTTCAACCCGAGAAAAATTAGTCTTCGTGGTCTTGCTGCTTTTTACGTGCACTAATTTTCATTTTAGCGAGATCACGCTTATTTAAGGTTTTAATCCGGTTTTCATTCACATGTTTTGCAACCATATACACCTCGTCTAAGTAGGTACGCCAGGTATCTGAAAACAAACTTCTGGTAATATCTGAAATGTTTGATTTCACGCTTTTATAATCCAAAGGATGTTCCAATTTTGGTTTTTTCCCAGGAATCAAATACAACTTATGCTCTCTTTCTGATTTTTTCATAACTCTTTTCTAAATCTATAATGGGTGCCGCAAACATTGATTGGTTGTGTATATAGGGCTTATGACGTAATGATAAAGGCACCGTGTTTAGTTCCCTACACCACAACATAACATATTCTCCGGAAGAATCGTAACGTTCTGCCTGTAATTCAATGTTAAAAAATCTATTTCGTGGGTCATGCCCCAGTGTGGCATTATACATCCAATTCCCGTAATTAGATGCCGGATCATAATCCAGTAACATGGACTCAAAATATTCTGCTCCCCAACGCCAATCCATATTCAGATTTTGCGTGAAAAAACTAGCCACATTTTGGCGACCTCGATTGCTCATGAAACCCGTGGTAGCCAATTCCCGCATGTTGGCATCCACAAATGAAAATCCAGTTCGTCCGGAAATCCAAGCTTCAAAATAATCCTTATTGTTTTGATATTCTCGAACATTGGATTGTATCCCGCCTTTGGCAAACCATTGTGATCCGTATTTTAAAGCGGCAAACCGAAAGAAATCTCTCCATAACAACTCAAAAATAACCCAATAGGTTGAGTCATTCTTGGTGCGTTGTCGTTCATACCTATGTATTTCGCTGGCAATCATGCGCGCAGACAGGCTTCCGTTTGCCAACCAAGGCGAAAATTTGGTCGAGTAATCCGTCCCTACCAAGCCATTCCTAGTTTTTTTATACTCGGCCACCAAATCGGTTTGCCACAAATAGTACTCCAACCTTGCTAAACCTGCCTCTTCCCCACCTTTGAATAACTGTTCCCATTCGGATCCATGCATTTCGAGCTCGCCCGCTAGATCTGCCAATGGATTAATAGGAGCAAGCCCCATGGTTTCTATTCCTTGCAGTTGTTGGTCTGTATGTTCACGTTCTGCAAAAACCGAAAGAGCAAATGGCTCCTCCCCCCAATCGGGTTTCTGAAACCCAACGGCTTTATTAGGAGTGGGGACAGGCTCGGGTATGTGCGCGTACTTTTCAACCTTATTTCGAAAGGAACTAAAGCCATTTGGCAGCTTATCCAATGCAAAAGGTAGATTTTCCGGATCCATTAACGTGCCCGACCAAAACCCTTCCCAACGACTCGAGGAAAGTTCGTAGGCTAGAGAAGTCTCGATTTTTGTTTCCTCATACGCATATTCATACGAAAAAAAGAGCTTAGCAGTTGGTAGGGCCTTTAGCAACTTCGGAAATAATTCTTCCGGCTTTGCATTTAAGATGAGTAAATCTAAGCCGATACTCTGTAATTGTGTGCGTAGATCTTCCAATGATTCACGTAAAAATCGTCGCCGATGGGTCCCCATTCTAGCTAAGCCGAAAGAGGTAGCCTGATATGTTCTTGGATCTAACAGGTAGATAGGTTGAACGACACCTTGTTGGATGGCGGCGTTTAAACATGGATTATCGTGGATTCGGAGATCGTTTCGAAACCAAACAAAGATCGGGTTTTGTGATGTAGTAGTACTCATAGCTGGTCAGTGTTACGCGGTCAGGTTGTGACTAGAAAAAACGAGATTCTTTGCACATTATAATTTCTTTACATACCAAAACGAGAAGCATGCACAGGTTGTTCCCGTAGTCCTTATCTTTAAAAAAAAAAATTATGCAAAAAGTCGTACGAATTGCCGGAGACGGTATCGGAGTTGAAATAACAGAAGCAGTAAGTACCATTTTAGAACAGGCAGAGGCTCACATACAATGGATCGACGCCAAAGCAGGTTTAGGAGCTTTTGAAGAGTTAGGAAGTCCATTACCTGACGAAACCGTTGCTGCAATACGAGAGCACAAAGTACTATTGAAAGGTCCGCTAACGACTCCAGTAGGCACTGGCTTTCGCTCAGTAAACGTAGCTCTACGACAGCATTTCGACTTATATGCAAATATCCGTCCTGCTCGCACCTTACCTAGTATTGACAGTCCCTTTAAGCAGGTTGATATGGTTATCTTTCGGGAAAACACTCAAGGATTATACATAGGGAAAGAGCATTGGGTCAATGCTGAAAAAACCCATGCCGAGAGTGTAGCTGTCGTGACCGAACAAGCAAGTGAACGCATTATTCGCGCCGCTTTTGAGTACGCCCTCACCCATGATCGCCAAAAAGTAAGTTTGGTACACAAGGCTAACATTCTAAAGTTCACCACCGGCTTGTTTTTGGAGGTAGGTAGGCGGGTAGCTAAGGACTATAATAGCATAGAATTTGAGGACTTGATCGTCGATAATATGGCCATGCAAATGGTGATGAGGCCGGAACGATTCGATGTGGTGGTTACCACCAACTTGTTCGGTGATATTCTTTCTGATTTGGCTTCGGGTTTGGTGGGTGGTTTAGGTGTTACTGGAGCAGCGAATATGGGGGATGAACAGGCGATGTTCGAAGCTGTCCATGGTTCTGCACCAGATATAGCGGGTCAAGGAAAAGCTAATCCAATGGCTTTATTATTCTCTTCACTCATGCTTTTAGAGCATATCGGACAAAAAAATATTGCAAATAATATTAGTAAGGCTATTTACAAAACTCTTGTAGAAAAGAAAGTGTATTGTACCCCAGATATTGGCGGTAAGGGTACTACTCAGACCTTCACCCAGGCGGTGATTGATAATCTTTAAAGTAGTGCGTTAAGCCCTGTATTAATAAGCGATATAAGCAGGCTAAATATTGCAGCCCAAGTAAAATTCCGAATCCGAAGCCCATCAACCAGTTTGTCAATAAGCATGATTAGGGCTGCGTTAATAACGAGCATAAACAAACCTAGAGTCAATACGATGAAAGGGATGCTTAGCACGACTAAAATGGGTTTTAGCAGTACATTAACGAGTGATAGACCTAAGGCAACGCCCAAGGCAGTCCAATAACTGCGGATTTCAACTCCATCTAAGAGACGAGCGGATATAAATACGGCTACGCTAAGAACTAGAAAGTTTACCATGATATTTCCTCTTTTTGTTTATAGAGTATACGAAAGAGTACGGCTTTTGTTGGAGTGTTATCGGACTGAGTTGCACAAATTTGGATTAGCAGAGAATTAACGTTTTTTCACTACATTCTGAATGATCGTTAATGGCTTAAATATAAACTAGGAATAGACCTTAATAAACTAGAACCTGCGTTGAATTATCTACTTAAAGCATTCCAAGAACTCTCTGCTATAGAAAGCATGCGTGTCTACCAGCTTCGCCAACAGGTATTTATGCTGGAGCAAGAATGTTTATACGCCGATATTGATGGCGCAGACCCTTCTTGTTTGCACCTTCTAGGGATGCAGGAAAAACAGCTTATTTCGTATCTTAGAATAGTTCCCCCTGGACATCATTTTAAGGAGCCTGCATTGGGGAGAATTATAGTGACTCCAGAAAAACGGGGTGGGAATCTGGGGCCTGAGCTTATACGAACAGGAATACACCAATGCCGAAAAATCTATCCCAATCAAGCCATTTCCATCGAAGCCCAGTACCCACTACAAACCTATTATGAGCAATTTGGCTTCGTTGCTTTAGGCTCAGTTTACCCAGTAGATAACATTCCACACATCCATATGAAATTGGAGTTCTTAGATGAATCCTAAGGTAGATCATTACTTAATTAATGGTTGCGGTCGCTGTCCACACTATCAGACACCCGCATGTAAGGTGCATCCATGGTTCGGCCTACTTGTGCAGCTCCGTGAATATCTTTTGGAATCTGGGCTTACCGAAGAATTCAAATGGTCTCAACCTTGTTATACCTTAAATGGAAAAAATGTAGTCATTCTCACTGCCTTCAAAGATTTTGCCTGCCTTGCTTTTTTTAAAGGCTCCTTGATGAAGGATCTGGAAACCCGGCTCATATGCCCAGGTGAGCATTCGCGCCATGGGCGACAGCTACGGTGGACTTCGCTGGTTCAGATAAATAAGGATCGTGATGTAATTATGGAGTACTTGGCAGAAGCTATTCGCGTCGAAAAGGCGGGTTTACAGGTTTCACCAAGTCCACCCATTTCAGATGTTCCAGCTGAATTACAAGCTGCTTTTAAGGAAGATCCGCCCTTCGAAGAAGCCTTTTATACCCTAACACCTGGCAGGCAGCGGGGTTATATCATTTTCTTTAGCCAAGCCAAACAGTCTCAGACTCGACTCAATAGAATAGACAAGTATCGATCTCACATATTGGCTGGCTTGGGTATGCAGGACACCTATCGATTATCGCTAAAAAAGTACAATTAAGCAGCTTGCTAAGCCTTCAAGCGTCAAATCACTAGGATCGATTGTTTCTTTTGTACCACCGGTTACGAGCGTAATGTTGTAGATCTACCACTGTATCACGCTCATCAACAATTTCTAAGCCAAGTAGGGATTCAATGATATCCTCCATCGTAATAATCCCTTCTACCCCACCGTACTCATCAACTATCAAGGCAATATGTTCTTTTCTTTCGAGCATTTGTTCCCAAACCAATAGTAGACTAGCTTGTTTGGGAAAAATTAAGATAGAGCGTAAATAAGGCTCCAAGCTGTGCACCGGCTTCCCGCTAGCCAAGCCTTCGAGTACATCTGGCCGGTATAAATAGCCTATTATTTCCTCTTCCCCGTCTTTGAATACGGGTATTCTGGAATAACTTTGAAACTTATCTTCTTGCAAAAACGCTTGAGGATCTAGGTCTATATGAGCGGTTTGAACCACCACCCGTGGCGTCATGACTTCAGTAATTTTTAATTTTTTAAGCCCTAGTATATTTTGGACTACTCTAGCTTCGGTATCGGTAATTACCCCCTCGGATTCACCTAAAACAGCAAGAAAAGCAATTTCCTCTCTAGAGGTGTATTGTTCTTTTTTCCCGTTGGTAATGGACCGAGTAATAAAGGCTGACAAATATACCAACGGATAGCTTATTACGATAAATAGTTGAATAGTATAGGCCGTAAAAGCCCCTAAACCCTTCCAATAAAGGGCTCCTATCGTTTTTGGAATGATTTCAGTGAAGACCAGTATTAACAAGGTTAAAACAGCAGAAATTACCCCAAAATAGGCCTCTCCAAATACAGAAACTGCCTGCGCCCCAACCCCAGCAGCACCTACCGTATGGGCGACGGTATTCATCGAGAGTATGGCAGATAGTGGCCGATCAATCTCCTGTTTAAAGCGCATTAGTCGTGGTGCCCATTTAGCTCCTTTATCCTCCATTAATTTGGTATGAGACAAAGGAGTTGTCAATAGCACTGATTCTAAAATAGAACACAAAAACGACACCGTTAGTGCTAAAGTGAGATAGAGTAAAAGTAGAAACATATAAAAATTGCTAAGCTTATAACACCACTAAACATAGATAAAATAACGCTTCAATCAATAATAAAGCAGATAAATGTGAAAAAATAATCCATCCAACTTACCTTAAATAAAACCAATAATTTTTTACCTTGACCTAAATTAATTAGCTAAGTATCGCCTAACTAATACGGTATCATTAAAAACATAGTATTATGTCAAGACCCTCTACCCTTGGTGAATTCATCATTGAAAAACAAAGTGAATTCCAATATGCAGAAGGAGAACTCTCCAGATTATTTAACTCCATTAGGCTAGCTGCCAAAGTGGTGAACCACGAAGTCAATAAAGCAGGTTTGGTGGATATTTTAGGGAATGCCAATACCGAAAACATTCAGGGGGAAGACCAGCAAAAGCTAGACATCTACGCCAATGAAAAATTTATACAAACCCTGATAAACAGAAATATTGTGTGTGGGATTGCCAGCGAAGAAGAAGATGACTTTATAGCCGTCAATAGTCAAAACAACGCCCATTCTAACAAATATGTCGTTCTAATGGACCCATTGGATGGATCTTCTAATATAGATGTTAATTCATCTGTGGGAACTATTTTTTCCATCTATCGCCGAGTGACTCCTGTTGGTGGGCCCGTCACTATAGATGATTTTTTACAAAAGGGTAGGCAGCAGGTAGCCGCAGGATATGTGATTTATGGTACCTCTACAATGATAGTTTATACAACAGGGAAGGGCGTGAACGGCTTTACACTTAATCCAGCCATTGGCACTTTTTATTTGTCCCATCCCCAAATGAAATTTCCTGAAAAAGGAGGCATTTATTCGGTTAATGAAGGGAATTACATTCATTTCCCTCAGGGTGTAAAGGACTACATTAAGTATTGTCAAAAAGAAGAAGAAGACCGGCCCTATACCTCTCGCTATATTGGTTCATTGGTGTCTGATTTCCACAGGAATTTAATCAAAGGGGGTATTTATTTGTATCCCAGTACGTCTAAAAATCCCAAGGGTAAGTTGCGCTTACTCTATGAATGCAATCCAATCGCTTTTTTAGCCGAACAAGCCGGAGGTAAATCGAGCGATGGGTTCACCGATACCCTCGATATTCAACCTACCTCACTGCATGAACGAGTACCATTTTACTGTGGAAATACCGGGATGATGCAAACCTTGGAGGGATTCCTTCAGCGTTACGGGTGATTAGTTTTGCAATGATTAAACAACTCTACTCCACGGTCACTGACTTGGCTAAATTCCTTGGCTGATCCACATCACATCCTCTATTCACTGCGATATAGTAGGATAACAATTGAAGTGGAATAACGCTTAACAACGGACTTAATTCATCTAGTGTTTCGGGTATCTCAATCACAAATTCAGCAAGATTTTTCACTTCTTCATGGGAGGGATTAACCACCGCAATGATCCGACCTTTGCGCGCCTTCACTTCCTCTATGTTACTCACCATTTTGTCGTTGGTATGATTGGTCGCGGAAATGACGAGCACAGGCATCATTTCATCAATTAAGGCAATAGGTCCGTGTTTCATTTCTGCTGCTGGGTAGCCTTCGGCGTGTATGTAGGAGATCTCTTTGAGCTTCAGTGCCCCTTCCAATGCGACAGGAAAACTATAGGATCGTCCCAGATACAGGAAGTTAGGAGCATAGGTAAAGAGCTGAGCAATGTGTTCTATTTCCTCGTGTTGATCCAAAATCTCTTGGATTTTAATGGGTATTTGACTTAGCGCTTTGATAAGCTCATCAGCTTTCTTAGCCGTGATGGTTTCCCGATACTGAGCTAGCTGTATGGCCATCATAGTTAACACGGTAACTTGCCCAGTAAAAGCTTTAGTAGAAGCGACACCGATTTCAGGCCCTGTGTGTAAGTATACACCTGCATCGGTTTCTCTTGCTATAGTAGAGCCCACTACATTTACCACACCAAGTACGGTAGCTCCTTTTGATTTTGCTTCCCGTAAAGCCGCAAGGGTGTCGGCTGTTTCCCCACTTTGTGAGATTACAATCACAATATCATCGGGATAGATCAGTGGGTTTTTATACCGAAACTCCGAAGCATATTCTACCTCTACGGGTATTTGAGCTAAATCTTCAAACAAATACTCGGCCACAAGACCCGAATGCCAGGAAGTACCACAGGCGGCGATAATAATGCGGCGTGCTCCGAGTAATTTGTCCATAACCTCGGTTAAACCGCCCAACACTATTTTTCCCTCCTCGGGTTGAATCCGCCCTCGAAGTGAATCACCGATGGTTTTTGGCTGTTCAAAAATTTCTTTAAGCATGAAGAAAGGATATCCACCCTTTTCTATTTCTTCTAGACTCATTTGAAGCTCGTGCACTTTTTTATCCATTAACACGTAAGAATTATCTTGTACTTCGTAGCTATCTCGCCTAATTACTGCCGTCTCATTATCATCTAAATAGACCACCTTATCGGTATATTCTGCGACCGCAGAAGCGTCACTGGCAACAATCATTTCGTCGTCTCCAACCCCCAATAACAAAGGCGAACCTCGTCTGGCTACCACCATTAAATCTGGGAAATCTTCATGCAGTACCGCTAATCCATAGGTTCCATTTACCTGCTGTGTCGCCAATTGAACCGCTTTTTCTAAGCTTAGTACTTCTGAATCTTTGTAAAACTGTTCGATTAATTTAGCCATGATTTCCGTATCCGTCTCCGAGTAAAAAACATGACCTTGGGATTGAAGTTGCACCTTTAATGCCGTGTAATTTTCAATAATCCCATTATGCACAACGGCTATTTTACCATTGGTAGAGGTATGCGGATGAGAATTAACATCATTGGGCTCTCCGTGGGTAGCCCATCTAGTATGCCCTATACCTATTTCGGCCTTATCGGATTTTGAAAGCATAGCCTCTAACTTGGCGACCTTGCCCTTACATTTAGTAACCTTCAATGCATCACGAATGACGGCAACCCCAGCTGAATCGTAGCCTCTATACTCAAGGCGTTTTAATCCTTTGACCACCACATCTTGGGCGCTCCGCGCACCAATGTACCCAACTATTCCACACATAAAGCTTTAGATTTATTTATTAATACCAGTAATTTAGCAATTTAGCCTAAAATATGACTATTATGGTTAAATAGTAATTAATGACACAATAAAGATAAAAAGAGACTATGCAGCTGTGTTTTTTTTCCGATATGGAAGGCCAGCGGTTCGATCCTTTAACACTTACGCGTCCAGTAGAAGACTTGCGGGTTGGTATCTTAACCGTTCAAGAAAAATGGGAGAAGTGGTTACATCTAACCACCAAAGCTCGAATAGCTAGGCCTTATCTAACACCTTTATATAACGACAGCACCATTCAACCAGATCAAGATTGTCTGTGGGTTAACGCCCGTTTTTTACCCGATCATTCGCTTACTGAGCAGCTGAGAGAGCTCCAAAGGGATCAAGCCCTCATGAATCCAACTACCAATCAAGATGGTACAGAGGCTGAAAGCACCGAACTTGTTGCGGTTATGTTGTCAGGACAACAAAGCCTCGATTGCTTATTGGAATGTGAAGGTATCAATGATCCTGCACACTGGGTTCAGACACTACTGAGCGCCTCAGAAAGTTCAAAAAAATACTCGGGGAAAGCTAAAAAACTAGATTATTTATGGGATTTATTGCAATTCAATAGCAGCGAAATTATAGCCGATCTTGGACTAATCTCCCTACCAACTGTTGAAGAACATGACCTAAGGTCCAACCTCCATGTCATGCATCCCGACCGGATTTTTGTGCATCCATCGGCCCATTTGGAACCTGGAGTTATTTTGGTGGCCGAAGATGGACCTATTTATATTGGTGCAGGAGCAACGATTGAAGCCGGTAGTATTTTAAAAGGACCGCTAGCTATTTGTGAGGGTGCCGTTACAAAAATGGGGTGTCGAATATATGGAGGTACTACGATAGGGCCCGTGAGTAAAGTAGGTGGAGAGGTATCCAATACCATCTTTCATTCGTATTCCAATAAGGCGCATGATGGATACATGGGTAATTCCTTGGTTGGGCAATGGTGCAATATGGGTGCTGACAGTAATACATCCAATCTAAAAACCAATTATGGGCTCATATATTTAGAAGATTGGAATACCCGACAAGCCTATGATATCGGTTTCCAATTCTTTGGTTCAGTATTAGGTGATCATTCCAAAACGGCCATTAATGCCATGTTAAATACTGGAACCATGTGTGGTGTGTGCTCAAATATCTTTTTGTCACAATTTACTCCTAAACACATTCCATCCTTTAGTTGGCTCACAGATGCTGGAAATAGTACCTATCGCTTTGATAAAGCCATGGAAGCCATAAAGGCGATGATGGCTAGGCGTGATATTGAGTTTGAAGCAGGCTACCAAAACATGATGAAGCACCTGTTTGATCAGGCCACGCTGAATAATGGTTAAAGCACTCGCCTAGCTGACAAATAACGCACGCTCCAGTAACGTGCATTAAGATTGGATATCATGACCCCACCGGTCGTACCTGCATGCAAAAAGTGCCGTCGATCTACCATTACGCCCACATGATAGGTGGTTGGTCCAGTCTTAAAGAAAACCAAATCTCCTAAATCCACTCGCTTGCGCCGTACTTTTTTTCCCACCTTCATCTGTTCCAAGGTTGTACGAGGCAGTTTTTCGCCCAAATACTCATCAAAAATCACCTGCATAAAAGCAGAACAATCAATTCCTTTAAGGGTGGTTCCACCCCATTGATAAGGGGTCCCTCTCCATTCTGTGTATGCTCGTTTCAACCGGTTGAAGGTCCGTACTTCTCCTAAACCTGCCGACCGGCTCATAGTGGGAATAAAGCCAGGTTTATCTTCTTTGGTTGGCGATGATACCGATATACTTTTGGTGCCACCGCATGCACCTAAAAAAAGGCTTATGAATACTACACCATGTAATGCAGAAAACTTCAAACGATTTAGTACGATATTTGGGTTAACAGTAGATGATGTACTAATTTAGTAAATTATTTGTATAACCTAATTTCTGAAACAGACTATGCCCATTCAACTCTTAGTGAATATTGATCATATTGCTACACTCCGAAATGCTCGGGGGGAAGGCTATCCAGTACCTGCACAGGCCGCCCGAATTTGCGAACAAGCAGGCGCTGCTGGAATCGTCTTTCACTTGAGGGGAGATCGTCGTCATATCATGGATCACGATCTACCTGAACTCAAGAAAGCGGTACAAGGGGTATTGGATTTTGAAATGGCCGCTACTGAGGAAATGATCGCCTTACTGCATCAGATACAACCCGATATATGCACCTTGGTTCCAGAAGGTCGGGAAGAACTAACCACCGAAGGCGGATTGAATTTAGCATCGGTCTTCGAGGACTTCAAAAATCGTGTATTTCCAGCCATTCGTGACGGTGCTGCCGGTTCAAAGGTTGAAATAAGTTTATTCGTAGACCCCAATCCAGACGACATAAAAGGGGCTATAGAACTAGGCAGTGACGCCATTGAGCTCCACACCGGAATCTACGCCAATGCCTCCTCCCCATCCGCCGCACAGGCAGAACTACACCGCCTAGCAACGGCCGCTAAAATGGCGCACGCTGCCGGGCTAAAAGTTAACGCCGGGCATGGCCTAAACCAAAAAAACCTAGCCCCCTTTCTTCGCGCCGTCCCACATCTAGCCGATATCAGCATAGGACATGCACTCATAAGCGAAGCTGTTTATCACGGCTTAGCCAGCACAGTTCAGGCCTATATGACCATTATAGAACAGGTAACTGAGGAGCAGCGTTAATGAGTTCCACTCATTTTTCTGGATACGCCGCTATTCTAGGACGACCTAATGCTGGTAAGTCCACCCTGATGAATGCTCTCCTTGGAAGTAAACTTTCCATCGCCACACATAAAGCACAGACCACCCGCCATCAAATCATGGGGATCTATAGTGAGGAAGATTGCCAAATCATTTTTTTAGATACTCCTGGCATTATCCAGCCCAAATACGAACTCCAAAAAGCGATGATGCGTTTTGTTGAAAAGGCCGAAAAAGAAGCGGATGTCATGCTCTTATTGGTTGATCTTAAGCGGAGTTTTATACAGCAGGAACGGGACAGAAAAAATGCCCCAAACGCTCCTACTGAATTGGTTGATCACGAATTATTAGGACACGTCCGATCTCAGCACAAACCCGTTATATTGGTATTGAACAAGATGGATACGGTGTCCGAAGAGTGGCTAAAAAAAGTGCAAGAAGCGTATGAAGAGGCCTTCACTTTTGCAGGGATTCAAGCCATATCAGCGCTCGAACAGCATGGTATTCCGGCCTTAATCGATCAACTCAAAACCAAACTGCCCAAAGGCCCTGCCTTTTACCCTAAGGATGAACTCAGTGAGCACCCAGTCCGATTTTTTGTATCAGAATTCATTCGTGAACAGCTCTTCTTAAACTATCATGAGGAATTACCCTATTCGGCCACTGTTGAAATTTTAGAATATCAGGAATCCCCTGATATAGATCGAATTATGGCCGATATAGTGGTCAACAGAAACTCTCAAAAAGGAATGATCATAGGTAAAAAAGGGGCGGCCATAAAACAACTTGGCATACAATCACGAGCAAGTATAGAATCCTTTATAGGCAAGCAAGTCCACCTTGAATTGCATGTGAAAGTACGTGAAAAATGGCGAGAAAAAGAGCACATGGTCCGTAATTTAGGATACAGAGAATAATTTTTTTTATTTGCTCTTGCATCAAAAGTAGAACAGTGTTAGTATTGGTATTCAAGCTCATTAAGCTTGTATGTTCTTTAAAAGTTTAGCTTCTCATTACGAAAGGCGGAGGGATCAGGCCCTGTGAAGCCTTGGCAACCGGCTATATATGTCACTCGACGGCGAGCACATGTATAGACAAGGTGCCACATCCTGCTTTGTGATTGAATTGTTCAATCCAAAGAAAGATGAGTTCGATCCGCTTATAGTTAGGCCTTGTTCGAATTCATCCGAGCAAGGCTTTTTTCGTTTCATACACGATGTTAATGACTCACTAATAACATTCATTTAACTAATACGAATAACTATGAGTACTTTATCAGAACGTAATTTACGTTTCGAAACCAAACAATTACACGCTGGACAACAGCCCGATCCAACCACCGGTTCGCGGGCGGTTCCCATCTACCAAACTACCTCGTATACCTTTAAGGATACCGATCATGCAGCCAATCTGTTTGGACTAAAAGAATTCGGGAATATTTATACCCGAATTATGAATCCCACCACCGATGTATTTGAGCAAAGAATTGCAGCATTGGAAGGCGGGGCTGCGGTTGTGGCTACGGCCTCTGGCCAATCAGCTCAGTTTTTAGCTATCACCACCATAGCCCAAGCTGGGGATAACATTTTATCTACCCAAAATCTTTATGGTGGAACCTACAATCAGTTCAAGGTTACCCTTCCACGCTTAGGCATTCAAGTCCGTTTTGCTGAAGAAGATACCGTAGAAGCCTTTGAACAATTAATCGATGACGATACCAAGGCCATCTATGTGGAATCTATAGGAAACCCTAGAGGAAATGTGGCCGACTTTGAAGGACTTGCACAGCTAGGGCAAAAATACGGTATCGCTTTGGTTGTTGATAATACCTTTGGTGCTGGCGGGGCCCTGGTACAACCTATTGCCCATGGAGCCAATATTGTAACTGAGTCAGCTACCAAATGGATTGGAGGTCACGGCACCTCTGTTGGTGGAGTAATAGTAGATGCAGGTAATTTTAATTGGGGGAATGGTCGCTATCCTTTGTTCACTGATCCAGCTCCAGGGTACCATGGAATCAATTTCTGGGAAATATTTGGCTCGGACGGTCCTTTTGGGAACATAGCGCTTGCCATCCGCGCACGGGTAGAAGGACTACGAGATGTTGGTCCTGCCCTGTCTCCTTTTAATAGTTTTCTACTATTGCAAGGCTTGGAAACCTTATCCTTAAGAGTAGAACGACACACCTCAAATGCGCTGGCTCTGGCTAGATTCCTGCAAGATCACGATAAAATTGCTTGGGTAAATTATAACGGATTAGAAGACCACCCTTACCATGAACGAGCAAAAAAGTATCTTAAAAATGGCCAGTTTGGAACACTGTTCACCTTTGGTGTAAAAGGCGGTTATGAAGCGGCCAAAACCTTCATAAATGAGGTACAATTAGCCAGTCACCTAGCTAATGTTGGGGATGCTAAAACCTTGGTTATTCACCCATCCTCCACTACCCACCAGCAACTGAGCGAAGCCGAGCAAGAAGCCAGTGGAGTTAGCTCTGATCTCATTAGAGTATCCGTAGGAATCGAGCACATTGACGACATAAAAGAGGACTTTGATTTAGCGTTAGCGAAGATTTAATTCCACTTATTTAAAACAGCCCCTTTGGCTTTCTACACAGACGCAAAAAAATGAGTACCCCAAAAACATTGCTTGTTTCCGAAACATACACAACCGAGTCTGGTTTTGTATTTAAGGAGTTTGAACTCAGCTACCATAGTTGGGGTACCTTAAACAAGAATCGAGATAATGTGGTGCTCATTTTTCATGCGTTAACGGGAGATAGCAACGCTGAGGATTGGTTTCACGGTTTTTTTACCCAGGAAAGTCCTATTGATTTAGATCAGCACTATGTTCTATGCATCAATACCCCGGGTAGTTGTTATGGCTCTACCGGACCTCAAAGTCGGAACCCTCAAACCCAAAAAGCCTATGGTCCCGATTTCCCTGTGCTAAGCATAAGAGATATCGTTCGAATGGAACAACATCTACTGAATCACCTCCAGATTAATTCCATTCAATGTGCTATTGGAGGATCTATGGGCGGGATGATTGCTCTAGAATTTGCCTTCATAGACCCTAGAATTCAACGAGCTTTCCTGATGGCAATGGGCAAAGCTCACACGGCCTGGTCCATCGGCCTAAGTCATTTGCAACGGCAGGCTATTTACCAAGATCCAAACTGGAAGGGAGGCGGGTACACCAACGATGCACCTCCAATTCAGGGGCTTTCTTTGGCGCGACAAATTGGCATGATGACTTACCGCTCTCCAGAAGACTATGAGACCAAGTTCGGCAGAGAAATCCGTGAAACAACGGATCACCCCTACTATCAGGTCGAATCCTACCTAGACTATCAAGGGCAAAAACTTAACAAACGATTCGATGCTCTTAGTTATGAGCGACTCACTCGATCTATGGATACCCATGATATATCCAGAGATCGTGGTAGTTTTAAAGAAGTGGCCAAGCAGCTAGCTATCCCCATTCATGTAGTTGGTATACTATCCGACGCTTTGTATCCTATTTCAGAGCAAAAGGATCTGGCCCAGCTCCTACCCAACGCTCAATTTACGGCACTGGAATCCCCCTATGGTCACGATGCCTTTTTAATCGAATTTGATCAGCTCACCCACATATTATCCCGTTTTCTAGCGACTACCTAAGTAGGTATATTTTTGCTGAACGGTTATACAAGAATTCGCTGGTAAATTCTCGGATTCATGCATCCATAGTTGTCTCATTTTTTTACCGATAACCCCTCCCTACTTTTTCACCTGAGTTATTTGACCTCAGCCTTTTCAGCCTTTTCCTTTTCAATGAAAACCATCGAGAAATAATCAATAATAGACCAACCAACAGATTTCTCACCATATTCTCCCACCAAAAAATACACCTTATATATAGGGCCTAATTACATCGGTTTGGTATTTTTTTACTTCTCAGTGTTTTTTTCTTGACAGATTGGGGAATTTTGGGGTACATTGTGGGGTAAAGTGGGAGATAGTGGGGACTTTCTCTCACCCAAAAAAAAGCAATCATAATTCCACGTTTAGTCACCTTGCATAGTTTCAAAGGTCAATACGAGCATAGTATAGATGCAAAAGGCCGCATAGCCTTCCCGGCTAAAATGCGTAAAGTGCTGAGCCCAGACGCTCAAGAACGCTTCGTGGTGGTGCGTGGATTAGAAACCTGTCTTTATTTATACCCCGAAAACGAGTGGCGTGACGTGGAAGACGCCCTCTCTAAGGCCAACAACTTTACCCGAGCTGGCCGAATTGCCAAACGGAACTTCTTACGCTACGCCGAAGACGCCGCTTTGGACAAACAACATCGTATTGCTCTCCCCACTGAGCATACCAACTATGCCCAAATCGATGGAAAAGCTATTTTCATTGGTATGGGGCAATACATCGAGATTTGGTCCCCCGACGTCCTCGCAAAAGTGGATGCCGATTTAGATCCCGATGCTTTTGAAGCTATTTTTGAACAAGTAATGGGAGGCGGAACCGGTTCCGATGGTGAATAATATGACTACATATTATGAACATACACCGGTAATGCTCCAAGAGTGTATTGAGCATTTAATTACCGACCCTAACGGCACCTACATTGATGCGACCTTGGGTGGTGGTGGCCATACCTTAGCTATATTGGAGAAATTAGGTCCACAAGCGAGGGTTTTTGGAGTAGATCAAGACCAACAAGCTATTGATGCAGCAAGCCAGCGTATTGGGGAAGACCCCAGATGCACGATTTTAAAAGGAAACTTCGGCTACCTGTCCACTCTTTTACCTCCCCCCTTTAGAGGTCAGGTAGCCGGAATCCTTTTGGATTTAGGAGTTTCCACGCATCAACTCAAAGAAGCTAAAAGAGGATTTAGTTTTCAGCAAGAAGGTCCCCTTGACATGAGAATGGGAGCCTACACGGGCCTAACCGCGTATGATGTAGTGAATACCTACGATTACGAACGACTAAGAGATCTCATATTTCATTATGGAGAAGAGCGCGGTAGTCGGAAAATTGCCCAAAGTATCATTGATGCCCGTCCAATAGAAAGTACTCAAGAGCTCTCCACTATTATTAGTGAACAAGTACCCCCTAAGTTTAGAATAAAAAGCTTGGCTAGAGTATTTCAGGCTATTCGTATTGAGGTGAATCAAGAATTAGAGGTACTAAAGCAAGTCTTACAACAAGGACTTGAGCTATTGGCCCCAGGTGGGAGAATGGTGGTTATGAGCTATCACTCACTCGAAGATCGGTTGGTTAAAAACTTCATGAAGAGTGGAAATTTTGAAGGGCTTATCGAAAAAGATTTTTATGGAAACCCTGTCTGTCCCCTAACGCCCATCAACCGGCAGGTAATTACCCCGAACGATCAGGAAATTGATCGAAACCCAGCCTCTCGTAGTGCCAAACTTAGAGTAGCTGAAAAAGTAGGAGACCCTGGCTCATGATGGTATCGTCCCCCCTGCATAGGCAGAACGTGAAGCCAAACCTCCGAAAAGTCAATTCCACTGATTCCATACCCTCTCCATCTCAAAAAACCAGTAAAAAAGTTGGTCAAGGAACTGGAATCAAGTTATCGGCCTTCAAACCTACCAAAATTATTGCCTTCACCTTGGTGGCGGCATTTTTTGGTTTTATTTATCTAACGCATGTATTCGCTACTCAAGAGCTCCTTGGACAGGTTCAACAGCTCCAAAGAGACTACGAACAGACCCAGCAAGTGCATGATGAGCTAAAACTTCGATACGATCGGATGACAGGTCCTGCAAATATTTATCGCAAAGCAAGGGAATTGGGCTTTATTAATGCTGGACCGGCCGACCAAATATTGGAGGGCCGCTAAGTGCAGGAATTTAGAGGTGCCATAATGGGTCGAATGTTTGTTATGCTAGGAATTCTATTCCTATTACCAGCGGCATTATTGGTTCAATTGGTAAGGATTAATTTCATTGAAGGCGAAGGGCTTCGTCAACTCTGGAACAAGCAAGCCATCACCGAAATGCCTATACCTGCAGAACGTGGTAATATTTACGACCGAAATGGCACCCTGCTAGCTACCAACACCGTAGACTACAAAATGGCCTTAGACCCCAAAGTACCCGGGATAACACAGGCGCACATAGACACGGTATTAGTAACATTGGGCCGAACTACTGGTAAAGGCAAAACCTATTACCAAGGTATTCTAAACGAGGCCCCTGCTCGGTCCCGTTATGTAGTGATGGAGAAAAACATGAATGGCTCGCAAAAGGAGCAACTAGCTACTCTTGGAATACGAGGGGTTATTTTAGAAGAAAACTATCGCCGCAGCTATACCTTTGGCTCACTTGCCGCTCATACCATGGGCTTCGTAAATCATGAAATGAAAGGACGCATTGGCCTCGAGTCTTATTACGATAAAGAACTAAGAGGGGTTGATGGAGTGCAACAAGTGCGCAAAGATGCACTTCAACGTGTATTTGAATATGTTGGAGCGCCCAAAAAACTACCCATCGAAGGCTATGATTTGCACACTACGATTGACGCTTCCATCCAAGCTATTTTAGAGGACGAATTACAGGTTGGGGTTCAGCGATTTAAGGCCAACTACGGTACGGGAATAATCATGGACCCTACCACAGGGGAAATCTTGGCTATGGCTAATTACCCAAGCTATGATCCCAATGTTCCTGGAGATATTAACGAAGAAAATCGGCGAAATTTTGCCATAGCAGATATGGTAGAACCGGGTTCTACCTTTAAATTAGTTACCGCCATTGCAGCCGTAGAACAGGGGGTGATTAAGGAAGGAGAACTTTTCGAAACACCCGAAGACGGGACTGTTCAACTTCATGGGCTTACCTTACGAGATCACGATCCACTTGGGACTATGAATTTTGAGGAGGTGATTCAACAATCGTCCAACGTGGCTACTGCTGAAATAGCCATGCGATTGGATAACGATACCTTCTACCAATATGCGCGTAATTTAGGTTTTGGAACTCCCACTCATGTGGATATTGCAGGGGAAGAAAGTGGACGCATGGCAAAACCATTTGAATGGAGTTTGGTAAGTCTGCCTTGGATGTCTCATGGTTATGAGCTTCTTGCAACCCCTATGCAAACTACTCAAGCCTACGCTTCTTTTGCTAATCGGGGTGATTTGATGCGTCCTTATTTGGTGAAGGAAATAACGAATTCAAATGGAAAAATCGTTGAACAATTCCAACCAACCCGAATTCGTAAGGTAGCCAAAGCTACAACGCTGGATGAACTTTATCCCGTTTTTGAGAGTGTTGTTAGTGATTCAGGCACTGGGGATTTAGCCCAAATACCAGGTCTACGTATTGCAGGTAAAACAGGAACAGCGAAGAAAGTGGTCAATGGGGTGTACTCCAATCGGTACAGAGGTTCTTTTGTCGGCTTTTTCCCTGTAGAGGCTCCCAAATATGTTATCTATATCATGTTAGACGAGCCAAAACCCGTTGGCTATGGTGGATACACTGCGGGTCCAATTTTTAAGCAGGTAGCCCTGCGTATTGCCGGTTTGGACCAAGACCTACAACAACAATTGGTTGAACAAGAGAATAAAAGAAATACCTTTGCCATTGCTCCATCCTTGTTAGGCTTATCACCCGATCGAGCCGAAGAACTGTTGGAATCCTTGTACATTCCTTTTGAGATGGAGGGTGATGGCGACTGGATCGTGGATCAGCAGCCAGCCCCTGGGGACACTCTTTTTGCGAAAACCCGATTACGCCTTAATGCTCAGACTAAATCAAGCCTGTTAAATCCTCATAAGGATCCAAAAATAGCCTTGAATGAAACTACTACCGAAGAGATTGAACGCATTGCACTTCCCGATGTGCGCGGAATGAGCATGCGAACCGCTCATAGCATGTTGGCTGAGCTAGGTCTTAAGACACAACGTATTGGTTCGGGAACTATCTACGCACAGTTCCCACTTGCCGGTGAGTACACTCGTCCCGGAAGAACGGTAACACTTCGGGGTAAGGCACGCTCATTCGAACAAATTAGTGAAAAAACAGGGAGGCAGCAGTGAGTCACACGCCATCAGCTAGCTCTCCTTTAGTCTCACGCTCGTTGAGCACCCAAGACATTCAAGTAGTTTGTCAACCCCTTGTTAAGCGCATTACGCATTCCGAGGCGGTCTACACCCACCTTAGCCAGGATTCCAGAAAAGTGAGCTCCTCAGGGGTGTTTATAGCCGTGCGAGGCACCAAAGTGGATGGCCATACCTTCATTAGTGCACTAGCGGGCATACCCAATCTACTCATTATTGGTGAAGAGTCTCCTGAGAGCTATCCTGAGGTGGATAATTACATGCAAGTAGCTAATACACGTGAAATTCTGGGACCCCTAGCTCAAGCCTTCGCCGGTGATCCGTGGCAACGATTACAGATTATTGGCATAACCGGCACCAATGGAAAAACCACTACAGCTACCTTGTTGTACGAACTATTATCGCGTTCAGGTAAAGCAGTGAGTTTATTGGGCACGGTGTCCAAGCGTATTTTAAATGAGGAAATCCCCTCCTCACTTACAACATCAGACCCCATTGAGCTGGCCAATGACATGCAAGCCATGGTGAATGCAGGTAGCACCCATTTGGTCATGGAAGTTTCTTCGCACGCGCTGGACCAGTACAGAGTGCAAGGAATTCCCTTTACCATAGCCATATTCACCAATATCACCCATGATCATTTAGACTACCATGGTGATTTTGAATCCTACATGACGGCAAAAAAGAAATTGTTCGACGATTTAAAGCCGGGGTCTTGGGCTATTATCAACGCTGATGATCCTCATAGTGGGTTTATGATTCAAGATACCGACGCCCAAATTTTTTCCATCGGGTTGATGGATACCGAGGGCGATCTATCGAAACGAGCAACCCCTTCCGTAAAACAGCCCATATCAACCTATCCCCCCCTACCTTCGTGGGCTCAGGGACGTAGGTACACAATAGGAAAATTGGGCTTAGGCGGTACCAGTTTATCAGAAATAACTACCAACACACGATGGGAGTTTCCGTTGGTTGGTTTGTTTAATGCGTATAACGCCCTTCAGGCAATAACCGCAGCACAATTATTGGGTATTGACTCGACTGAACTAGAAAAGCATAGTAGGGGATTACGAGGCGCTCCTGGAAGATTGGAACGAGTGGAAATCGAAGATAGCGAGCCTTATCCTTGCGTATTTGTCGATTATGCCCATACACCTGATGCTTTAGAAAATATTTGTTCCACCTTGGCTGAATTAAAAGAACCCCATCAAAAGTTGTTGGTTGTCTTTGGGGCAGGTGGCGATCGGGATGCGGCCAAGCGCCCCTTAATGGCTCAAACGTGTGAGAAATGGTGTGATATAGGCATTGTAACTACGGATAATCCTCGATCTGAATCACCAGAGTCTATTATTGAGGCCATTTGTTCGGGCTTCAGTGAAGCGTTTAGAACGAATCAGGCTCGCAAGGAAGTCGATCGAGCGAAAGCCATTGCCTTGGCTCTAGAGGTAGCTACCACGAATGATATCGTCGTCATCGCCGGTAAAGGACACGAGGACTATCAGGAAATAGAGGGCGTAAAGTATCCTTTTGATGACCGGAAAGTAGCCTTAGAGCTACTTAAAACATGGAAGGAGGCAAGCTAATGCTCTACGAATTATTTAACTGGCTAGAACAAACCTTTGCCTTTCCAGGCGCCACCGCTATGGCCTTTATCTCTACGCGAACAGGCTTAGCAGCGGTGAGTTCCTTGCTCATTAGTTTATTTATTGGCAAGCGCATTATCGCTTGGTTACGACGAATGCAATTGGGTGAAGTGGTTCGAGACGACATTGGATTGGATCATCAAAGTAAGCAGGGAACCCCCACGATGGGAGGGGTAATTATCTTATTATCTACGCTCATCCCTTCCCTTTTGTTTGTTCGAATGGATAGTGTTTATGGTTGGCTCATCTTTTTTGTCATGCTAACGTTGGGCTTAGTTGGGTTTATTGATGACTACATAAAAGTGGTCAAGAAAAATAAAAGTGGTCTTGCCGGTAGATTTAAGATTGCCGGACAGGTAACCGTAGGACTGGTATTAGGATTGGTCTTGTACTCTCATCCGAACTTTGAAGCCGTGAATACCTTAAGCACCGTTCCTTTTGCGAAGAATTTAACGATCGATTATGCCTATTTCGGTGAAACAATGGGTTGGTTTATTTATTTAGGGGTGTCCATTTTTATCATTACCGCGGTGAGTAATGCAACCAACCTTACCGATGGATTAGATGGATTGGCCACTGGTATTTCTGCCATCTGCGGTATCGTGTTTGCTATTTTTGCCTATGTATCTGGTCGAATTGATTTTTCTGGCTTCTTGGATATCATGTACTTACCAGGCGCCGGTGAGTTGACGGTATTCGCGGCAGCTTTAGTGGGCGCTTGTATGGGGTTTCTGTGGTACAATACCCATCCAGCTAGTGTATTTATGGGAGATACCGGTTCTCTTGCTCTTGGCGGAGCATTCGGAGCTTTAGCGTTAATGCTACATAAAGAACTGTTACTTCCATTTATTTGTGGAGTGTTTTTCTTTGAGACTGTTTCGGTCATTATACAAACCAGTTATTTCAAATATACCAAGTGGACTACGGGAGAGGGCCAGCGGTTTTTCTTGATGGCGCCCATCCACCATCATTTTGAGAAAAAAGGCTGGAGCGAGAGTAAAATTGTAGTTCGGTTTTGGATTGTAGCCATACTTATGGCGTTAATCAGCTTATTAACTCTGAAAATTCGCTGATATGTTATTGAACTCAACGCATATAACCCAGCTAAAGCAGCACCTACCCGGTACTAAGGTCGTTGTTATTGGCGCTGCCCGGAGCGGCGTGGGGGCGGCCGAGCTGCTCCACGAAGCTGGAGCAGCAGTGTTTGTAAGCGACCATGGCTCTATTGCAGAACCGATGAAAGAGCGCTTACAAACACGCGGAATCGCCTTCGAGGAAGGCGGGCATTCCGCGGCCGCCTCAGATGGAGCCTTTGCTGTACTCAGTCCCGGTGTACCCACCCAAGCGGCTTTAGTGCAAGAATACCTCCACACTCACAAAGCAGTGGTTTCTGAAATAGAATTGGCGAGCTGGTTTAGCTCTTCCCCTATAGTTGCTATCACAGGCAGCAATGGAAAAACGACCGTGAGCTCATGGATACAGGATTGTTTTGCCCGCGCAGGGCGACCTCATCAATTGGCGGGTAACATAGGCATGGCTTTTAGTGAACAGTGCACCAAGCTTGGATTAGTCCAATCTGGCGCATCCCATTCCGACCTAACAAATCAGTCTAGTTCGGGTACCGGCACCGGCCAAGATGATTCTAATGGTGGGGCGGGGTCTACATTAACCCGAGGAGAGTATTACTGGATTTTAGAAGTGAGTAGTTTCCAATTGGATCATATTCACACGTTTAGCCCCGATGTTAGTGTACTGCTGAATATTACCCCGGATCATTTGGACCGGTACAATCATTCAATGGATGACTATGCCGCTTCGAAGTTTAGAATTACCCAGCAGCAGTCTGCGGGACAGACCTTTATCTACAATTATGACGATCTGCGGGTGCGCTCGCATGCCCAGCAGCTTTTGGGCCAATCTAATGCCCCGCGACTTTGGGCATTTTCGACCCAGGAAGCGGTCGTTGAGGGCGCTTTTTTGCACAATAACCAAATCATCTTCCGACTTAATAACCACGAGGAAATACTCATGTCACCCTTTGAATTAGGACTACAAGGACAACATAATCTGCAAAATGGCCTTGCAACAGCACTCGCTGCCCGAGCTTGCGAAATTAAGAATGAGGTTATTCGCGAGAGCCTTTCTCGTTTTACGGGCGTAGAGCATCGCCTGGAGGTAGTGCGTGAATTGGAGGGTATCAAATACATTAACGACAGTAAAGCCACAAACGTGAATGCGGTTTGGTTTGCTTTGGATAGTATTAAAACCCCGATGACGCTGATCCTAGGTGGACGTGACAAAGGCAACGATTACACCGAGCTACGCGATCAACTCATCGAAAAAGTACACACGGTTATTGCTATCGGTGAATCACGGGATCGTATCCAGGAGCAAATTGGGGATATGGTACCGCATTTTATAACCGCCGATGATATGCGAGGGGCCGTTCGAGCCGCACAAAAGCAAGCCAAGCGTGGCGAAGTGGTCTTGCTGAGTCCTGCCTGCTCTTCTTTCGACATGTTCGATAGTTATGAGCATCGTGGGCGGGAATTTAAGGAATGTGTTCAGCACCTGAGCTAAATGAACCAGTTAAATGAACCAGTTAAAATAACCTAAGCAAAACCAAGCAAAACTCATTGATTCACACCAGTCCAAATAGAAACCTTCACCAAATTCTTGGCACTACTACCCCAGAAGAAATAGATACACGCGTCCAAGGCAGCGACCGCTATATTCTTATGGTGGTTATTATGCTACTTAGTTTTGGCTCGTTGGCGGTGTATTCTTCGATCGCATTTTTTGCTCAAAATAATGACACCTCCGCCTTGGAGATGATTTCTCGTCATTTGGTTAAAATTGGTATTGCGGTAGTGGTTATTCTGCTTGGATCCAAAGTAAACTATCATACCATTGCCAAGCTCTCTAGGCCGTTCATGGTGGTTAGCTTGTTAATGCTGGTCATGGTGTTGGTATTTGGTGAGGAGCAATTTGGGGCCAAACGATGGCTTTCGATTGGAGGATTTGGATTCCAGCCTTCTACGGTGGCCGCCGTTTCGCTCATCATTCATGTAAGTGTGCTCTTAACCGAAAAACAAGAGTACATTAAAGACTTTCAACGGGCTTTTATGCCCATTATGATTTGGGTATTTATCACCTGTGCTCTTATCGGTGTCGAAGATTTTTCTACGGCAGGCTTGCTCATGGGTATCTGCCTCATTCTTATGTTTGTCGGCCGGATTAGTGTCGTGCAACTGGGCACGATGGTATTGCTTGCAGTTTTTGGTGGCTTTTTACTCATTAACCAGTCGGCTACTCGGCAGGACCGGATTGAACAGTATCTAGGCCAAATTAAACAGATCGAAACCGAGCGTTTACTCGATGGAACCGGAAGACAGGCGCAGCAGGCTCATATTGCTATTGCCCAAGGGGAGATAACTGGGGTGGGAATAGGTAAAAGTACTCAGCGCGATTTTTTACCAACGCCGTATAATGATTTTATTTTTGCCATTATTGCCGAAGAATATGGACTGCTGGGTGCGACCACCCTCATTGCATTGTTTGTGTTTTTACTGATTCGAGGGGTGGCTTTCGTTGCGCGGAATGCCGAAGATTATTTAGGTACTCTGTTGGCTTTAGGCTGCACCTTGTACCTGTGCCTCTATGGTTTTGTCAACGCAGCTGTTGCCAGTGGTTTATTTCCAGTTACTGGCTTACCGATGCCTTTTGTGAGCTATGGCGGTACCAATTTATTATTTGCGGGAGCCGTAGTGGGTTTACTGCTCAATATTTCCAAGCATAAAAAAGATCGGAGACCCTTGTTCTATGCCTAGCAAAAAAGCAACATATCGGGTGATCATTGCAGCAGGTGGAACAGGTGGCCATGTGTATCCGGCTATATCTATAGCGGATGCCTTGAGCGCAAAAATGGAGCATATCGAAATTGCTTTCGTGGGAACCAAGAACCACATGGAGTGGACAGCAGTGCCTAAGGCAGGCTACCGGATCTATCCCATCTGGGTAAGTGGATTGCAACGGCGAATTACCCTGTCAAATCTATTGTTTCCGTTAAAATTAATAGTGTCGTTGGTTCAATCTTTTTGGTTATTGCAGCGCTTAAAACCTGCTGTTATGGTTTCGTGTGGGGGTTATGTAGCAGGGCCTGTGGGATGGATGGCCAGTCGTTTTGGAATTCCAGTGATGATTCAAGAGCAAAATTCATATCCGGGAGTAACCAATCGTATGCTCGGCTCCTCTGCCAAGCGAATTTTTACCGCCTTCCCTGACGCAGAGGACTATTTCCCTGCCCACAAAGTTCGAATGGTAGGCAATCCGACCCGAAAAAACCTAGTCCATACAAACCCTTCAAAAGCGCGAGCATCATTTACTATTACGGAAGACCGAGCCGTACTGTTAGTGTTAGGAGGAAGTTTGGGTGCGAAAAGTATTAACGAAGCTTTGTTGCATAGTTTAGAGACGCTGCACGATCATGCCGGATTGTATATAATATGGCAATGTGGCAAACGCTATATCGATGCACTGACCAAGAAAATTGATTTGGAAGAGTATCCCAGACTTCGGCTAAAGGCTTATCTGGATGATATGCCCGCTGCCTATGCTGCAGCTGATTTGGTAGTGAGCCGCGCTGGAGCGAGTTCCTGTTCTGAGCTTATGGTCACTGGCACACCAAGCGTGCTCATTCCCTCCCCTAATGTTGCTGGAGATCACCAAACCATGAACGCCCGCTCTATGCAAGAACAAGGTGCCGCTGAAATGCTATCCGATGATGAGGCAAAAGATACTCTGACGGAACTTGTCACACGTCTACTTGCCGATCAGGAACAACTGCGACGGATGAACGACGCGGCCTTAGCGATGGCTAAGCCCTTTGCCGCCGAACATATTGCTGAAGAAATTTTACATGAAATAGAACGAAGCCATGACTAAGTCTACCGACCATACCTCTTCTCAAGCACTTGGCCTTGAACAACAACCCAGCTTTGGACGAACTCGGCATATCCATATGGTGGGTATTGGAGGGATTGGAATGAGTGGCATGGCTGAAATACTACTTCATCGCGGCTACAAAGTGTCTGGTTCCGATGGGCAGCTAGGAGAAACAACTCAGCGACTTCAGGAATTAGGAGCAACCATTTATGAAGGGCATCATTCCGATCATATAGAGGGAGCTGATGTGGTAGTGTATACCTCTGCGGTACAGGCTCATGAAAATGAAGAAACCAAAGCCGCTATGGAGCAGCGTATTCCCACCATAAAGCGTGCTGAAATGCTGGCCGAACTCATGCGAATGAAGTATGGAATTGGTATTGCTGGCACGCATGGTAAAACTACCACGACTACGATGACGGGCTTGGTTATTCAAGAAGGGAATTTTGACCCTACTATTATGGTAGGAGGTAAAGTTCATAGTTTTGACAAAACCAATGCCGTAGTCGGTAAAGGGGATATTATTATTGTTGAAGCAGACGAATTTGACCGAACCTTTTTACGTCTCACTCCTTCTGTAGCCGTGATTACGAATATTGAGGCCGAGCATCTGGATATTTATGATGATCTAGCCGACGTGAAACAAGCATTCATCGACTATGCCAATAAGGTTCCTTTTTACGGCTCCGTTATTGTATGTCTGGATGACGAAAATGTGCGCAGCATTCTTCCCGATCTCGAACGCAGGATTATCAGCTATGGGCTCACGCCTCAGGCACAACTTCGAGCTACCAACATCCACGCCTCTGAATTTACCTCTACCTTTACAGTAGTGTATAAAGGAGAAAAATTAGGCGTTGTGAGTCTTCAAGCCCCCGGCGAACACAATGTAAAGAATGCCTTAGCCGCAATTGCCTGTGGTTTGGAAATGGGAATGGAGTTTAAAACCATTAAACGTGGTTTGGAACGCTTCGAAGGGGTATATCGGCGGTTTCAAAAGAAATACTCAAATGGGGTTATGCTGATCGATGACTATGCACACCATCCCACGGAGGTTCAAGCGACATTACAAGCAGCCCACCACGGATGGCCAGATAGACGGGTTATTGCGGTATTTCAACCTCATTTGTATTCTAGAACTCAGGAGTTATACAAAGAATTTGGGCTTTCTTTTTTCGATGCGGAAGTCTTGGTCGTCACCGATGTATATCCCTCACGAGAGAAACCCATCGAAGGAATTACCGGAGCCTTAATTGCGAATACCGCGGAGCAATATGGCCATAAGAACGTACACTATGTAGAAGATAAGCAGGCTATAACCAATGAGCTCAAAAAGATTGTGCAAGCCGGAGATATCATTATAACCATGGGAGCAGGCGATATCTACCGTATGGGTGATGAGTTTGCCGAATGGTTGGAAGTAACTAAAGTATTTGAATAATGAGTTCGAAGTCAACCCATAGCACATCCTTTGTCCCACGACCGACACTCCTTACGGCGGTGCTCTTATTGGTTGGTCTAGGGGTAGTAGCTGGTTTTTATTGGCAACAAACGTTGAAAGTGGATACCCTACGAGTATCCGGTATTTGGTTTAATCAAGAGGCAGATATCATTGAGGCGGCGCAGGTACCATTGGGAATTGCACC
>JAGYJQ010000039.1 GCA_018401935.1 Balneolaceae bacterium | reverse complement strand
ATGGCAATGGCCACGAGCACGCCAGACAGTGCATTCCGTACACGGACTTTCCACTCGCAACCCTGACACTTTATGCCTGCTGGGATGGCACGAACTGGATCATCATGCTGCCCAGTGAGTACTAGTTTTTTCAGCACAACCTTGACTTGATTGAACCGCTGTTTTTTTTCACCCCCCCAAGACCAAAAAAAGCAATTCAATAAGGACATTGAATACTCCTTTGACGTTGGTGAGGAACAAAGTCGTTATTGGAGAACTTGTGTGGCGAATTTTCGATGGGTGAATTAGCGAACAATTCCGCTAAAGATGGTTCGCTAATTGAGTCAAAGCTAAAGACTCAGGACTTAATAGTCCTGCTATTGCTGTCGGTCAGCAGTAGCATTGTTGGCTCTACTAGGCTAATGGCCTTGCGACATGAAATATCAAACTGCTATTCGATGGCATAGAGTCATATTTGCTTTTTTTAGACAAAATAAGGTAGTCTGAGTATAAGTTAAAAGGGTCGAGGAGCTAGTGATGAAAAAACCTCTGTTTCTATCGCTCCTAATGGTAAGCGCTCTCGCTTTTCTGCCGCACGTAGGGTCAGCTCAACAAGGGTGTGCTGTTAACTCGCTTGGGCAGGTCATATGTGCGCCCCCCGGTGGAGGTGCCGCGACCAACAGTCTAGGCCAAGTTGTAACTGGGCCTGGTGGCTGTGCAAAGAGCTCTCTTGGCCAAGTCATCTGTGCCACTAATCCTGGTGGTGGGGCGGCGGTCAACTCGTTGGGGCAAGTGCAGACAGGACCTGGGCAGTGTGTGAAAAACTCACTTGGTCAGGTGTTATGTTCTGCATCGCCTGGCGGCGGTGCGGCCATAAATTCGCTTGTGCAAGCTGTCTGCTCACCGAACTCGCGCTTCGGTCAAAGCTACGCGCAATGGCCCGAATGGTGCATCCTTTCTCAAGGATCAGCTGAATCAAAATTCGCTCTTCGCAATTAAGATGCTTATATTTATTTTACATCGCAACACAGTACCTCAAGGTGAGTGTTGCACTTCATTTTTGAACTCAACAACAATAATTTTTATGATTTTTATTGATTATGCATTCATATACAAATTTATTTTTTCCTTTTCTTTCTGAGCCACATTAAAATTTAATATCATCAACGGAGTTTCTAAAATGCTGATGAAGGATGCTAAAAATATTAGTAAGAAAATTTTATATTTATTTGACGGCAATATTGTCACGCAAGAATATAAACCCTATAAGATATTAGTATGGCTTATTTTATTTGTTATTGGCCTTGGATTAATTATAATGAAGGTCGAGCTTGGAGTACTTTTATTAATAATTGGTGCTATTGGTCTTGTAATATATGTTCCAATCAGAGCATTACGTGCTCGATCAAAATTAAAAAAAATACGAATAACCTATGGTCATATGCTGCTATTTGAAGGAAAAAAATCGAACCTTTTTTGTGAGGAGTCAACAGCTCAACTAATATCCCAGGATGTTGATGATTTTGTAATTTCTAAATTACAAAGTCAAAAACTGATGCGGGTGGCAGAGATAAAGGCCCAAGACGAAATAAGAGCTGCTGAAGCAGCAGCTAAAGAACAGGTTGTTAAACGGCAGGAGGAGGAGGCTAATAAATTAGCGCTTGAGGAAAAGTATCAGAAACTTAAACAAAAAGGGAAGCAAAAGATTAATTTTGATGTAATCTTAGCAAGCGATTTTGATCCAGAGCCAGCGAAAGCAATTTTAATTTGGCACAGTATCGATAGCGATTGGGACGATGAAGACAGCATTAGTTTAAAAATTGAAAAGAAAATAACCTCAGTTGATGATATTTATCTTGATGTTTCGGGTATCAACATACCAATAACTGATTTTGTTGATTGGAAATATGATCAATCAAGTAAGGTTATTGATCGTAAAAGTAGTAGTAGCACCATTTTCGTGACCGCTCACAAAAATGTTGATCTTTTTGGTGGTATTACTTTGGGAGGAGCTGCCCCAATAACAAGATCAAAGCATGAAAAGGGGAGGGAAATTTTAAATATTTTCCTAGGAATAAACGAAAAGCGTTGGCTTAATCTGTCAACGGAAATTTCCTACGGCCGTTTTGGTGACAATTTCATACAACATGAATTAAACGTATTATTAAGATTCCTGCAAAAATACTTCTCTGAAAAAATGTACCAGACTGCATTAGTTGAGAGAGTAAAAAAGGCTGCTGAAACAGAAGAAAAGATTGACATCGTTGAATCGGCTCTAAACCAAATAAGGGAGCGTATTCTTAAAGATCCAAATGGAAAGGACGGTTACAAAGATATATTACGTTTTACAACTGAGCTACGCAAAAAAATTGAAATTGAAAATGAATTTTAGGATTTTTTTCAGATTATTAAAAAATTTGTGAGCTAAAGTCTAGGGCCCTATACTTCGATGCACAATTACATTATTTATAGTAGTTGAGTTCAAAAAATAAAGTGGATCCCGAATTTTAGACAGGGGTTTAAGCTACTGTTCTAGAGGAGAGTAGTATGGCATAAGTTAAGAAACGCAAGGTTCACAGTGCCGATTTTAAGGCCAAGGTGGGATTGGAAGCCGTACGTGGCGTGATGACGATCAACGAGGTTGCGCAGAAGTTCGAAGTTCACCCGATGATGGTTCGGCAGTGGAAAAAGGAGTTCCTGGACAATGCGGGCAGCGTCTTTGCTACTAAGCGTGGCCCCAAGCCTTTGGAGCACGCCAAAGAAGACACCCTTTATGGCGAGATCGGTCGGCGTTATACAAGGCCAGGGTGGACTGGAGCACGCGAGATGCGCCGGTTATTGCCGCACTGAATGAAATCGTGACCAAGCGCACTCGCTGGGGGTTTTGGAAATGCTATTGGCGCTTGCGTGCTGATGGCCGTGGCTGGAATTTCAAGCGTGTGCATCGGGTGTACTGCAACATGAAACTGAATCTGACCAGACGAACCAAGAAACGCAAGATCACACGAGAGCGCCAGCCTATGGTGGCGCCCAACATGCTCAACGACATCTGGACTCTGGATTTCATGCGCGATGCCTTGTATGACGGCAGGCCGTTTAGGACCTTAAACGTCATTGACGAGGGCAACCGTGAGGCTTTGAGAATTGAGTGTGGCACTTCTATTTCTGGCCACCGGTTAACCCGGGTCATGAGCGAACTGGTAGAAGTCTATGGCAAACCCAGCGCCATACGGCTGGACAATGGCCCGGAAATGACCTCTCACCACTTCATGGATTGGGCCAAGGACAATGAGATCGAGCTGCGCTTCATTCAACCGGGCAAACCCAATCAGAACGCTTATATCGAACGATTCAATCGCAGTTTCAGAACCGAAGTGCTAGACGCCAATTTATTCAATTCCGTCTCAGAGGTTCAGGCCGCTGCTGACGAATGGGTAACTGACTACAATCAGTTTCGAACGCATGAGTCCCTGGGCAACGTACCGCCTGTGCAGTATATGCCAAGGGAATTTAACGGTGGATCTCTACACTTATGAACTGTCTACTAAACCGGTAAGCTTACGGATTAAGCAGCTGTTATTTCTCACCCCAAAACCCAAAAAGCAATTCAATTCGACAAACA
>JAGYJQ010000038.1 GCA_018401935.1 Balneolaceae bacterium | reverse complement strand
TGTTGATACGTTCAGTGACACCTGGACGTAGTCTGATGGTGAGATTACCATTTACATGTACACGCTCTATTGTGTAAGGCCCAGCAGTTCTTACTCCCAACGAAGTCGGGTTGTGCACTTTCTTCAGAACTTGTTCGCCTGCGACATAGTCATATTGTCGTCTTTTCTGATTAGCACGCCGTAAATTCTCGTTTACGTGTTGTTCCCGTTTTCGTGCAATCGTTTGCCAGTCAGCAACTAGCGGGACATTGAGAAACATATCTCTAGCAAATGCGAGGGAACCCGGGGCACTTCCAAGGGTCGTAGCAACCGTTGTTCGCATTGCATGCATTGCAGTCGCCAATGCGTCATCAACAATGTCTTTTGCCTTAGACATGTTTTTAGGAGGATTACCATGTATTAAAGTTCTTAACACATTTTCAACAGTTTGATGCATTCTCTCACAGATAGCATTGGACTGAGGATTTTTACTTGTTGAACAAACATCCTTGATGCTGAACAATTCAAGAAGCCACTGGAATTCTTTACCTATGAATTCACCGCCTTTATCGTGTACACAACGAATAGGTCTTGGATACCTACACAGCCAATTTTGCACAAACTTGTCTCGAATGTGTTCTGCTGTTTTATTGTCAATTCTAACTAATTCGACTAAGTTAGAGGCAGTGTCAATACAAGTTAATGCACTAAACTCGCATAATTTGCCGTTTACTTTGACTTTCCAAGGTCCTATTAGATCAATAGCAACCTCTTCCCAAGGTGCAACTCGCACTTGACGCTCTGGCAGTAAGCCGTAACCTTTACCGGCGAGCTTATATCGCTGACAGTATTCGCATCTGAAAGCGTCAATTTGTCTTCTCAGTTGAGGGTGATAATACCTTTGTTGCAAAGTATCTCTTAATCTTGTTTGACCAGGGTGTCCTAAGACTTGGTGGAACCAGCCAATTACCTCTGGTACCATTGAGTCAGGCAAAGCGATTTTCCAATCGTCATTGTCCTGGTACTTCTTATAACAGATAATGTCGTTCACATCATCGTCAAGATTCTCATAATAGTAATTATCTGGATACTTGTCAAGTAGAGCCAGTAGTTTTTGATCCTGTTGTTGTTGCTCTCTAATGTGAGCATAACTCAAGGGATTCTCCTCAGGAGTCTCAGAATCGGGGAAGTTGAGGTAGCACTCAATGCATTCCCAAATGGTCTCGTCATAAAGACCAGAGAACTCTTGTTCTAAAAAGAAAGCTTCGTCATCACTTTCTTGTTCGTCATCAGAAACTACTGTAGGTTCTACGAGTTTCTTCCCCTTCGCGAGCGAAGCCGGTTCAGGGAGACGGTGTAAGCGAGACAGGTTGTCTGCTAGGACATTTTTCTCCCCTTTTATGTAATGGAGATAAGGCGAAAATTCTTCAATTTTTGTACGCCAACGCAAAACTCTTTGCGTTTTAATGTCATTGTTAAAGGTGAGATTTTTATGATCTGTAAAGACATGTATCTCTGCACCTAAAAGCATACTTCGAAACTCTTCGAGAGTTGCCACAATGGAAAGCATTTCTTTTTCCATTGTTATGTAATTCTTTTGGGCACTACTTAATTTTCTACTAAAGTAGGCAACTGGACGACCATCTTGCATAATGCAAGCACCCATCTGAAAATCAGAAGAGTCAGTGTAGATGTCAAAACGCTTGTTATGGTCTGGGTAAGCAGCCAGAGCATCAGCAGCAATGATCAAACGCATTTTATCGAATGCAGTTTGCATATCATCTGTCCAGTTGAGCTTCTCGCCCTTCTTTAACCCTGCTTTATCAGTCAAGGGTTTGAGTACATGTGCTCTGCTTGGCCACATGTCTCGGTAATAATTGACACAGCCAATGAACATACGCAGTTCTTTGGGTGTACGGGGACGATCCATGTGTAGAATGGCATCGATTTTTTTACGCCAAGGTTTTAAACCTCTTGGTGTAAGCCAGTAACCAAGCCAGTCAGTTTCCTTGACGGCCCATTCGCATTTAAGCGGGTTAATCGTGAAACCATTGTCACGGATGCGTTGGAGTACAACTCCAAGCAACTCTACGTGCTTATCCCAACTTTCAGAGAAAGCACCAATGTCGTCTATGTAGACTTCAATGTCTTCAATGCCACGTAGGACATTTTCCATCACAGACTGAGCAATGTCTGGTGAGCATTTTAGGCCCATTGGCAAACGTAAATATTTGTATTTGCCAAATGGAGTGACAATTGTGCAGAGGTCTTGACTTTCCTCGTCAAGTTCAAAAGTATAATATTGCATACTAATGTCGAGTTTTGTAAAAAATTCGAAACCTTTGCGTTTACGCAATATGTCATTGATAATCGGCAAGGGATAAACTTTTCTCTTAACAACTTTGTTAAGTTCCCTTAAGTCGCTAACCCAGCGTACTCTGCCGTCCTTCTTAGGAGTAATGAAAGTGGGTGAAGCCCATTCACTTTCACCTTGAGGTGCTAAAACACCTAACTCAACTAAGTGGTCAAGTTCCTTTTTAAAAGTTTGGAGATGAATCCTCGGTACCGGATATGGTCTTGCGTGTACCGGTTTGGCATTTTTGTCAATGTCAATATGGAACTTTTTGTGTGGATAAACACCTAGGCTACCATCAAACATTTTTTGATTAGCCTCAAGCACTTTTAACAAGTCAGCTTTTTGATGCATGTTGAGGTGTTCAAGTTTGTCAACAACTTGTCTCACACTTGTGTATTCGTACTTTGCGTCTAACATCGCAGTAGCGAAACAATTGAGCCAGTCTTCTCCAAAAAGCTCGTTTTCCACTTGAATGTGGAATGCATCAACCATGGCGTCAAAGTCATCACTGTTGAGGCCACCAGTTGGTCTTAAAGGAAGGGTTGTATCAAACCACTTCATTTCTTCTTCGGCATAGTCTAACTTTATGCCGGTTTTGGTCAAAAAATTTGTACCTAAAATGATGTCGTACTTACAACGATCATTATCAAAGACCATACACGTATGTTGGTCAATGCGCCTGTTTTTATCAAACTCAGGCAGTCGTATATCTCGCATCGTTACGACTTCAGAAGTTGAAATTTTTCCAGCTAAGGTACTAACATTTCTACCTTCGGCCATTGCTTTGGGCTTGCAATCTTTTGGCAGGCATGATCTTTTTATTAAAGAGCATGTTGATCCAGAGTCAAGCAAAACTCTGAAAATACGTCTACTTTTTACAGCTCCAATTGTATTGGAGGTAAGTATAGTGACTGGCGTCTCATGACGCTTTGGTACTACCTTTGGTCCACGGTAGTTAAATTGAGGTGTATCTGCCTCAATTTTAAAACATTCATCCTCAGTATCAATGGATGCGTTCCCAACAGATTCATCGGAGGAACCAGCTTCAGCTGTCGTTGCTGTGCGGTTAGAAAAAATATAAGAGTCATCATCGTACTCTATTTGCATTTTGTCTAATTTGTTTGTTAGTTCATTTAAATTACTAATACTTTCAACGCTATTAGTATTTTTAATATTGTTTTCAACATCAATATTATCTTTATCGTTGTTATCTAATGGAGGTTCAAAAAACCACTCCATATCGGACAAGGACATCTCATCTGGATCCAAATCCAGGTCCATGTCAGGTAAACAAACAATCTCGGGCACCCTGCCGGAGATAAATGCATTTGAATCTGTCGGCGCGGCATTTCAGCGGCGCGGTTCGGATGAGGATTCTTTTCTTCCTCCTCCTTTCTTCGCCTTACGAAGGAAGGTGTTCATGAGCTGGCGCTTGCGAGCGCCGTAGTAGCTGTCGTGGCGGCT
>JAGYJQ010000037.1 GCA_018401935.1 Balneolaceae bacterium | reverse complement strand
TTGATCGTGCTGGGAATGCGGGTCTTGTTTTTGATCTCTGGGGCTCAACATCAAACGCTAGATTAAAATTGCTTGCTTCTCTTTATTTGGTTGCATCGGATCAAATTGATGAAAAACTTCTTCCCACCTGGGAGGAAATCCAAGCTGAGCTAGTCTATCATTTCTCTTTTGAGCTAAACAAGCTAATTTCTGATGTGCTTATACTTTACAAGCCTCACTGCAAAAACTATGTGGACCTGCTGATCGAATGTTATTTGAACAAGAAGGATTGCATGACCGAACAACAATGGGAATCTCTGTCGGTGTCGGTGTCACGATCTTTGATGTGGTTAGGTCTCCTAAAACTGTTATATCTCTATGCCTGTATATTCAAGTATGAAAAGGTCTTGCCGTATCATTACTTTGCTAAACAGGACTGTGTGTCTGCATTAGCTTTATTTCGATACTCTAGCCTGCAGACACTCTTCCCTGGCAAGCTCGGAGATGTTGACTCAAATCCAGTGCTTGTTATTCCATCGACTTTGGCTGGAGAAATCCAGGAAAGTTTTTTTTGGTCAGTTTTGCACAATGCCGGATATTCGTTGTGTTGCGTGTGTGATTCTCGACTAAAACCTATATTTGAACGTAGTTTTCCTAAATTTCGATTCCACGGGCAATCGTCGGTAAGGAAAATAAGGTCTGATCCAAATTTAAGCAACTCAGTGCCTCAAATGTTACGGCGCTTTTTGGATAGTAGAGCGTATACTACTATTAAGAACCGGTTGGTCGCTCGTGTACCATATGTTGATTTGTATAACTCTTTTCTTAGTGTTCAGGCCCGTCGCGAAGGATGGCTAGTTCCTAATGAGTTGATAAAAGCGAAAATTAACAACCTATTAAGTGAGCTTCCTCGACCACTCATTGGAATTGCAATTGGAACTACACACACCACCTCTGTTCGAAAAAAGATGACGAGTGACATCGAATCTTTAGCTAGCGTTGAGAGAAATCGCATTGGTACATTAATTAATATTGATGCCTCTAGTTCTATCGAATTATTAAGGTTGCATGCGGCATCAATTGTCAATTTAAAAATAGACCTTTATGATGACTTTGAGTCACTAGTGGCCCTGTTTTCCTGCTTAGATGGCGCAGTTGTTCCTCAAAATAACCTAATGGAGATTGCTTGTGCAGTCGGAATTCCTGCGGTGGTTGTGTCACCGACTGAGACGATTAAAGGATGGCTATCATCTTCAGATAATAATTACGCATTTGGTGCTCAAGTAAGCTGTTCTTTTGATTCTAATTTGCTAAACGCTTATTCATTGTTGCTGTCTAAGATTGATTAAAAATGCCTTTAAGCGTTTTGTGCTGCTTGTTACAAGCATTAAATTAAATATTCTCTTTATTGTATTTTTGTATACTAATTGACAATGCGTCTTTTATTCTTGTACAAATGTCCACCTAAAATAGACTTGGAAATCAAAATTTCTTATGTCTCAAGCAATGGGTTTCCCAAATCTTTAGTTTTCCTTTGAGTAAAATTTCTATGCGCTCTTACAACCCAATTTCGATAAGATTTTTTAAAGTCATCAGGACATGGAGAAGTGTGTTGGTTCCTATATTTCAGAATGCATGAATACAAGCAAATTGAATACTCACTTCTTGTCTATGTCGCAGTCGAGTGATAACGGGGTTAGTGTTCGACTTCCGCGGCACGTAGTAATGTTGGTGAACAACCCATGTGTGAATGATAGTCGCGTTATTAAATCTGCTGAAGCTCTTGTTGAGTTTGGATGGCAAGTTACCGTTATTTGTCGGTATGCTGCTAACTTACTGGTCTCGGAAGTTATAAACGGTGTGACCTACATCAGGATTCAACCGTCTCCAACGAAATTGAGTGATTTGAGAGCTTGGATTACAAATAAGCGACAAAAGAGTTTTCACAGCAAGGTCGTTGCGATCAATTTACCTGCTCATAATGATAAAAATAGCTTTTTGTCGGCTAAGCATGCCTCTAATAATACTAGAGCTTTATGTCCGAGTGGCATTCGTATTCGAATTGTGCTTGCCCTTAAGACGACCAAGAGACTTTTGGCTTTCCCGGCTAAAGTTGTGTATTGGTTAAATGAAGATAATGAGTTCAAGAGAATGAGTCTTCCTATTTTACGGAAGATGAAGTTTGACGTTGTACACTGTCATGATCTTTCTACACTTCCAACAGGTGTTGCACTAGCCGAATGTTACCGGTGTAAGTTGGTTTATGACTCTCACGAGTTAGAAATGCATCGGAATGCCCAATACACAAAAAGAGTTTGGCGGAAACGTCGTAAGCTTGAGTCTGTTGGTATTCGTCGCGCTGATGCAGTCATTACAGTTTCAGATAGCATTGCAGACTACTTAGCCAGCGATTATGGAATTGTAAGGCCATATGTTGTTTTGAACTCACCAGATTTTCGAACCGATCAGAAGTTTTCAAGGACTGTTCGGCAGGACTTAAAACTGCGAGTAGATACTCCTCTGGCAATCTATGTCGGTAGTGTAACCATAAATCGTGGTCTCGAGAATATCGTGAACGCATTGTCTTTTTACCCAGGATTGCATTTCGCGACGGTAGGTCCTATTCGTGCTCAAACAAGAAAAGATCTTGAAGATATTGCTTGCAGTATTGATGTGGCCGATAGGTTGTTTTTTCTACCTCCTGTGAAGCCAAACGAAGTTGTTCCCTACTTGGTTGATGCGGATGTTAGTGTTTTGGCAATTCAAAATGTATGTTTAAGTTACTACTACTGCATGCCGAATAAGTTACTTGAAAGTACATTTGCCGGTGTCCCAGTAGCTGTTGCCAATTTACATGAGCTAAGGAAATTTGTTGATATCCACGCTTGTGGTCTAGTCATGGACGAAGCTTGCCCATTGTCCATTGCACAAACGATTAAGGAGATCCTAACCAAACGAGACAGCTTTCAGATCTCGCCAGAGGCTCGTGCTAAGATCATAATCGATTATGGCTGGATAACTCAATCAATTAAGCTTAAAAGTATTTATGATGCACTTTAAAGAAAAGCACAATCAGTAGCGAAAATCATCTAGCCAACCTCCCTGCGTACTACACGCAGTCGCAGTAAAAGTGAGTTTGGACAAAAATCACTTAGCTGACGGAGGCTGACAATGAAATATAGCGGCTGAATACTTCGCCTTCTACAACAGTGATCGGCCTCATCAAGGTATTGGTAACAAGAAACCGGACGATGTTTATGCAACCCGCCAAGGCGGTGGCGCGAGCATCCCGGATTACTTCAGCGATGCGCGGGGTGTATCCCCTGTGTCGCTACGCTCCACGGGGGATACACCCCAAGAGCAAACAGGGCAGCGCTGTTCCGCTGCGGTTAAAGAGATGGACTTAGCTTAAACCCGGACAAATTCGGTCTTGACGATAGGGTCCACCTCAGTACATGCGAAGGGAATTTAACGGTGGATCTCTACACTTATGATCTGTCTACTAAACCGGTAAGCTTACGAGTCGGGTTAAAACAGAATTTAATACCCACAGAATCTACGGTTAACACAGCAAGTTGTACTAATTTTTCGAAAGTAATGTCAGTCCATAACATACCGACATTCGGACTGCCTTAAAAAGGACCTTATCAGGGTTATTAATTCCTGAAGACGACATAAAACCGATAACGCCAATTGCTTTGTGTGCTCTTTGTTTTCCACCAGCCTGCTAGAAACATCCTGTTTTGCAAAAGCCCCGACGGTTTTAGCCGGACTCAAGTGCGGTGAGCACGGCGGCATATAGATCAGTTTGAGCATGCCATCGGAAAGCTCCACGCATTCTTGGTCACCACGGCCTTGTGAATCGGATGATCATCGAGAATGACGAGCAAGGGCTAGTTACCCTAACCATTAAGCGTTTCAGAAATCCCA
>JAGYJQ010000036.1 GCA_018401935.1 Balneolaceae bacterium | reverse complement strand
ATGTACGCCTGCGATCAGGGTGCGGTGGATTGGAATTTTCCAGATCCAGAGATTGGTCGCGGGGTGAACTGGAATTTTGGGTAGTGCTGTTTTTGGTGATAGCGAACCCAATGATAAACTGAAAAAAGCAGCTGAACGATATAAAGCAATTATGACGTCTAGTGAAGCTATCGAAACTACCCCAACACCCAAGAGGTCGCGATTAAAGAATGGACCAGGTTAACCCGATCTGATCTATCCTTCTAATCGCTTCCACATTGTTTGGGTCATGTCTTCAATTTCTTTATCCAAATCTTTGTCTCCAGTGCGCAGTTTTTCCGTCATTTCCTTTATGATGCGCGCTTTCTGAGCTTTTTCGGAATCCGCTCCGACTTCTTTCTCAAGTAGCCTGGTGAATAGTTCCTTTAGGGTGATCCCTTCTTTAATAGCGTGAATTTTCGCCTTTTTCATTAAATCGTCCGATAGATCTATCGTCGTTCGCATGCGTAACCTCGTCGTAATTGTGTTTTATTCCCTAATCGTATAGGTGTGTGACTCCTTAGAATTAAGGTCTTACCCTATTATGTCGTGCGTTTTATATATACGCTCGTATTGTGTACGAACAAAATCGTGAAAACACACACTAAAAGGAAATATTATTTATTCATATATGTTTATATACCTTATCGCCACTAAAATTTGAGACTAAACTGCTCAATCGTAAAAGCATATTTCCGCCCCCAAATATTTTGCCCAATTGACCCACTTTTTCCCTTCTTTTTTGCTACATTTCGAATACTCACTCCTTTATGTTAGCAAATGTATTTTGTCAAAAAAAATCTAGTCTGTTATGCCTAAGACCCTATTTAACATTGATGATGCTCTACTTTTCGAATCCGAACTAGGTGAGGAAGATCGCCTGATCATGGAGACGGCTCGGGACTATGCTCAGTCCTCTCTCGAACCGCGTGCATTAAAAGGCAATACCGAAGAATTTTTCGACATTTCAATTGCCCAAGAAATGGGTGAAATGGGGCTGCTTGGAGTAAACATTCCCGAAGAATATGGGGGCGCTGGCGCGTCATATACCGCTTATGGCTTGGTAGCTCGTGAAGTAGAGCGTGTGGATTCAGGCTACCGATCGTTCATGAGCGTTCAGTCATCGCTGGTCATGTATCCTATTTCTATCTTTGGAACCGAAGAGCAAAAGCATAAATACATTCCTCGCCTAGCCAGCGGCGAAATTATCGGCTGTTTTGGCCTTACCGAACCCGATCACGGCTCCGACCCAGGCGGAATGGTGACCACGGCCATGAAAACAGACGGTGGATGGATTATAAACGGGGCCAAAATGTGGATTACCAATTCCCCCATTGCCGATGTGGCCGTTGTGTGGGCAAAGGCCAAAGAGCATAAAGACGACCCCGGCGTAATTCGTGGTTTTATCCTCGAAAAAGAAATGAAAGGCTACAGCGCACCGCATACCAAATTTAAGATGAGTTTGCGAGCCAGCGAAACCGGCGAGCTGGTGTTTGACGACGTGTTTGTACCCGATGAAAATATGTTTCCTGAAGTTACAGGACTTAAAGGTCCGTTTATGTGCCTGAACTCTGCTCGCTACGGAATTGCTTGGGGAACCGTGGGAGCCGCTGAATTTTGTTATCAACGTGCACGGCAGTACGTACTGGATCGCAAGCAATTTGGCCATCCATTGGCAGCCAATCAGCTTATACAGACCAAATTGGCGAACATGCTCACCGATATTACCGCTATGCAACTCTTGGCACTTCGCCTGGGCGAATTAAAGGATTCGGAGCGACATCATCCCGGGATGACCTCTTTAGCCAAACGTCATAACTGCGGAAAAGCCTTGGAAATTGCCCGCATTGCCCGGGATATGCACGGCGGAAATGGAATTACAGGCGATTATCGGGTTATCCATCACATGGTAAATTTGGAATCGGTGAACACCTACGAGGGGACCTATGATATCCACGGTCTCATCCTAGGTCGTGAAATCACCGGAATTCAGGCCTTTACTCCAAAAGGAAACTAACCAATCCAACTACCATGATTAAAAACATAGCACTTGGCCTTGGCGCCGTACTTATCATTATTCAGTTTTTTCGAATCGATAAAAACCAGCCTCCTGTCGATCCAACCCTCGATTTTATAAGCCTGGAGAAGCCCCCGATGGAGGTGGAAAACCTGTTGCGCAGCGCGTGTTACGACTGCCACTCCTTTGAATCGGAATATCCTTGGTATACCAACATACAACCCGTTGCCTGGATGATTGATTATCACATAGATCACTCCCAAGAGTATCTGAATTTCTCGGAATGGGGCAATTATTCGCTTAGCCGCGCCGATCATAAGGCCGAAGAGGTCATTGAGTACACCGAAAACGGCGAAATGCCCCTCTGGTCTTACCGCTTAATGCACAAAGAAGCCCAATTGACCGACGACCAGCGACAAGTGATCATGGATTATTTCACCGATTTGCGGGTCCAAATTCAGGCCAAACAGGCTGATGCAAACAGTGGGGGTTCGACGCCCGATGCGAACGATGCGAACGATGCAAACAGCGGTGATTCGACGCCCGATGCGAACGATGCAATAGAGTCGAATTAATTTGTTTTGCAGCGCTTAGGCAGTAACATATCACGGTATCTATCAAGCTATCTAGCTTCGCATGCGGGGGTTTTTGCATTAGGATTAACCCTGCTACTAACGCTAGGATTACTACCAAGCACCTTTAACGCCTCAAACAGCGAACTCCAGGCTCAACAGCGCCAAGACATCTGGTTTCAGTCGAGTAATGTACTCAGTCGGCAGTTGGCCTTAGAAGACACTACCCTGCGCCCCCGCCAAGCCAAGCGCAAATACGAAGATACGATCTACGAACTGCATGGGGAATTAGTTTGGCCTAAGCCCTCTGGCGAATCCAATGGTGAGGCTTCCCTCGACCAAAACACCCAACTCCACCCCGCCATCGTTTTTTTAGTAGGCAGCGGCCCCAATTCCACTCATACTGCTTTGTACGCCGATTTTGTTCGCGAAAATCTGGAACAATTATTCCTGCAACACGGGGTGGCTTTGATGTATTTTGACAAACGGGGGGTAGGTTTGTCGGAAGGGCGCTGGCATCGCACAGACTTATACGAACGGGCCGATGATGCCCGATCCGCGGTACAGTTTTTACGCCAACAACCTGGTATTGACCCAGATCGCATTGGGGTGGTAGGACATTCTCAAGGCGGGAGTGTTGCGCAAATCTTGGGCCATCTTTATGGGGATTCCCTAGCATTTATCGCTTCCCTAGCCGCCCCGACGTATGACACCCAGCGCCGACTTACCCATGAGTATTACAATATGTATCACTGCTCGGGAGAACCACAGGATATTGCTTTGGACAAGGCTCAAAAGAAAGCCATTTCTGATTTGAACTGGGTGAATGCCTTTCCACTCACCAAAACTTGGCGCCATCTAAGCGAACTAAGTGACTTTAATCCTGCCCCTCATTTGGCCCAGCTTCAACTGCCCGCCTATTTCGCTTTTCCGGAGCTTGATTATTTTGTTTCCGCGGAATGGGGTGTGGAAGCACTTGAACAAGCAACAGAAAAGGCAGATTTAGATCCAGATTTTGCTCCAGACTTTGCTCCAAAAGCAGCATCAAACACCTCCACGCCAACCATACAGGTATTCCCCGGGCTAGACCATGATTTTCGACCGACAGCAGATGTTTGTACCGACGCAGCAACTGCACCAGAACAACCCGATGAATTCAGCCCAAAAAAGCCTGCGTATTCACAAGAATTTCAGCAGAATTTTCAACAGTGGGTGCTGAGCCATTTCGGCCTAGGTGTGATTTAACTAGCTGTGATGTAAAAATCCCGCTATAGCAGCGTGCAAGACTCGTAATTACGAGAGATCGATTATTACAAAAATTCCGCTACTAAAGCTCGCGAATCCAAATATTCCGAAACTGCACTGGATCCCCATGATCT
>JAGYJQ010000035.1 GCA_018401935.1 Balneolaceae bacterium | reverse complement strand
TTTTGAGTCTTGAATGGTATTTTGTGCCATTGAACCATCAAATCCTTCGGCGATACGTACCCATAGCATCCAAAGCAAGAAAATGACCAGGTAGAAAATGGTGGTGGTGGAATAATCGTGGGTGAAGTCAAAAAATTGGGGCGCCCATTCTTGCATGAGCATAAGGGTGGCTATGCGCAGAATATTGACCAGATAAATAATTGCGATACCCAGGAGCGAGAAGTACAGGCGGGAACGGTTTTGACCGGGATAGGCCCAAACAAAGCCGAGGAAAAGCCCAATGGCGGAAATGCCCGTGCAGCCGTCCACCATTTCGATGCCGTTGTTGCCTGCGATGGTGACCACTCGGTCTTGCATCCAAACCTCAAAACCAAAGAGTCGGGTGACCAAGGCGGCTCCATCGATGACCCGGAGTGCTACCCAGTGATCCAAGCGCCCATCGGGCAGTAGCCATAATTCGTAGAGCACATACCACAGCAAAAAGATTCCCAATGCTTTTAGCGCAAAGCTACGCAATGGGGAGGGCTGTAGTAGGCGGGTGATCATACTAGGCTTTGAAGATATGCTGCCCGTTTTTAGGAGTGACGGATTTCATGGCGTTTCGGGTGTCGATTATGCAGTCCGACCACTCGGCTAGCTGCGCGTAATCGATATCGGAGTGATCAGTAGAAATGAGCACCGCATCGAAGCCAGCCACCGTTTCCTGATTCCACTCGATGGATTGTTTGCCGGTATAGTGGGCATGCTCCCGGGTGGGTGGAATGGTGGGTATGTACGGATCGTAATACGCGATGTCCGCGCCCAGCTCTTCGAGCAAATGAAACAGTTCGAAGGTCGGCGATTCGCGCATATCGTCCACATTGGGCTTATAGGCCAGGCCCACTAGAAGGACTTTAGACCCATTGACCGCTTTTTTGTGCGTATTAAGCGCTTTGGTGGTCTGCTCTACCACGTACTGCGGCATGTGGGTGTTGATTTCCCCCGCGAGTTCAATAAAGCGGGTGTTTTCCTGAAACTCTCGCGCTTTCCAAGTCAGATAAAACGGATCAATAGGGATGCAATGGCCGCCAAGGCCCGGGCCTGGGGTGAATTTCATGAACCCGAAGGGTTTGGTATCGGCCGCATCGAGCACCTCGTGTACATCAATGCCCATTTTCGCATAGACCACCTTAAGCTCGTTCACCAAGGCAATATTCACCGCGCGGAAAACATTCTCGGTAATCTTGACCGCTTCAGCCGTTTTGGTATCGCTCACCGGCACGGTCTGCACAATAGCCGTATCGTATAAGGCTTGGGCCAGTTGTAACGCGTCTTCTCCATGTCCCCCCACTACCTTGGGAATCTTGGCGGTATTAAAATTAGGATTGCCCGGATCTTCCCTCTCAGGACTGTAGGCCACATAAAAGTCTATACCTGCAATAAGCCCCGAGTGCTTTTCGAGCAGCGGGATCATCACTTCTTCGGTCGTTCCTGGGTAGGTGGTGGATTCTAAAATGACCAACTGCCCTTCTCTGAGGTGATGCGCCACCGTTTCGGTCGTGCTAATCACGTAACTCATGTCCGGTTCACGGTACTGATTCAGCGGAGTAGGCACACAAAGGAGCACCGCATCGGCTTCTGTGAGCCGCGAAAAGTCGGTAGTGGCAGCGCAGCGATCAGATTGCGACAAACTCTGCATCATTTCCTGCCCAAGGTGTTTGATGTACGGGGTACCGGACTGGATGTTGGAAACTTTGGATTTGTCGATGTCGAAACCGAGTACGGGCATACCTTCTTTGTGGAAGGTATACATAAGAGGTAAACCTACGTAGCCTAGGCCTATGATGCCTACGGTATAGGTTTTTTCTTCAATTTTTTTTAATAAATCCTGCAGGTTCATAAATAAAAAGTTTTAGGGAGCTCAATACTCAGTAGAGCCAGTTGAAAAGGGAACCTTACAGGGTTACTGCGTCGTAATTCGATCGATCAAGAAATACAGCGTTAAGGCCGAAGTAGTAATACTGGTCAATTCTACTAATACCTCACGCATATCGAAAGGTTCACGTTCACGTTCTAGTTCGAAAATGGCACGAATGATAGCCCCTTCATCCACGACTGGATTTTCTTTGAGTAGCCCTTTTCGTTTGACTCGGAAAGTGGCACCATTAGCTTGGGTAAGCTGAAAATATTTCGCCGTGTTGGGCTGCAATCCCCCAGCACGCTCTAAATAATACTTCAACCGTTTACCGGGCTCATGTTCTATAAATCCATCCAGTGCCACATTCCCCGTCACCAAAACAACCCCTGGTTTTTGAGGTACACTAATTTGATCCCCCGCTCGAACCAAGAAATCATTAGTTCCACCCTGTAAGTTATCCTCAAAATCGATGATGACTTGCTCACCATTTCGAGTAATTCGTGCACCTTTAGCATAAGCCTCATCGGTTAATCCTCCAGCACGCTCTACAATGCTTCGTATGGGTTCGTTGGAATTTAGAATGGTGTAACGGCCCGGGAATTCTACTTCTCCACTGATCTGAACAGTTTGTTGCGCCTCAAAATCTGGGTTGGTTCGCACATATACCCGATCCATATGCTCCAAACGGAATCGGTCGGCATTGTCCATTAGGGACCAAAACAGATCATTGGAATAAAATTGACGGTGCTCGGCAGGGTTTGGAATTAAGTTGTGAATCAAAAAGCGTGCCTTTTGCTCATCGGTTAGGGGCTCCTCGGTACGGGTAATTTCAACCCGACCAATAAAGGCATTCTCGTTAAAACCCTGTGCCTTTAGTAGTAAATCTTCCAAGCTCATTCCTTCATCGAAGGAATATCTCCCCGGATTTTTTACCGCCCCTTCAATTACAACATACTTCCCGGTTATGAGCTGAACGGTATTCGGGTAAATACGAATGTTGTCATAGGGCTGAATCTGCTCTTGACCAAAGCCTTCGCCTCGCAGGGCTTCCTCTAAATTGAATGGAATCACCTCGGTGGTTCGTCCATCGGCATTTCGACGAATAAGATCCGCTCGTTCCAGATGCACCTGCTCAAGGTACTCAGCATCGAAAAGACCGCCGGCTTTAAAAAGCAGATCAAAAACCTGCATGCTATCGCGCCAAGGATAACTCGACGGATTCCGAACCGCTCCCCCAATACTCACCGAGCCAAACTGGCGAATGTCGTTAAGAGTATAAATAGTGAGCTGATCTTGTTTTTGTAGCAATAGGTTTTCATCGGGATTACCTGCTAGCGCCGCTTCCAAATCGATTGTCAAGTAAGTCTGGCTAAGATCTTCGTTGGTTCGTATGAGCTCTGCCTGTCCTATATAAGCATTTTCTCGCAGGCTGTCAGCGGCCAACACCAAATCCCGAATGGTTTGAAGCTCTGGGCTTAATTCGAAGTTCCCAGGTTGGTCCACTGCCCCGTTGATTTCGACCACATTATCGTTAATATCGGTAATAGAAAAGAGTTGAATGCGATCGCCATCCTTTAGGTTTAGAGGCGCATCACCCGATAAAGCCTCCGTAAGACGCACGTCCAATACTTCACGAGCTCTGGAAGGATCACTTCGCTCAGACATGGGAATAATTCGATTAATCTGCATCCGGTCGGAGTAGGTCTCTGGGCGCAATCCACCGGCAAATTCAACAAGATCTTGCAGGGTTTCGCCCTCTTTGAGTTCATAAATAGCCGCTCGGCGTACAGGGCCTTGAATCCGAATTTCGTTAGTACGTGGTGGAATAAAAATGCGATCATTATTTAACAAGGGCACATTTTCTCCCAACACTCCGTCCAAAAATAAATCATAGAAATCGACCGAAGAAATCACTCGCCCATTTCGGATAATACGTACATCCCGCAGCGACCCTTGGGTAGTGGGCCCACCAACAGCGTAGAGTACATTGAACAAGGTGGAGTTCGAGCTCACCGTATAGGCGCCAGGATTGGATACCTCTCCCAATACAAAAATTTCGATGGGCTTAAATCGAGTAACGGTCAAGTCCATAAAGATAGTCGGTGGGCTTTTTACCAAGCCCGCATAACTCTGAGCCAATCGTAACTTCAAAGAACTGCGCAACTCTTTTAACGTTTTCCCAGCCACGGTCACCAGTCCAATATTCGGGATGTTGGTGCGGCCTTCGTTGTCCACCCGTAATTCGTACTGAAACTCGGTAGCTCCCCATACAGTTAATCGTAACTCATCGTCCGCTCCGACCACATATCCCTCGTCCACCGGGCCTGGAGTACTGGGCTGGAAG
>JAGYJQ010000034.1 GCA_018401935.1 Balneolaceae bacterium | reverse complement strand
ACTATTAATAGCATTCTGATTACCTGCACCATATACCTTACCGTCTGTATCAACGATAAATGAGGCATAGCCTCCGACGGAGATGGACAAAGCCCTCTTGCTTAGCAATACATCCGAATCACCAGCAACACGCGTAGGGACTGCCACGCTCGCTGTACTGCCTAATCCTAATACAGCTGACCCATTAGATCCATAAGCATAAACATGACCTTGGTCGTCTCTTAGTAAAACCGCAGATTTTGACAAACCTCCGGAAGCTATTTCTACAAACCGCTGGGAACTTGCAATAACAGTGGGTTCAATTTCTTCATTGATCTCACCAAAGGCATATAGTTTACCATCTGCATCTAACAAATAAGAACTGTTCAATGAACTAGCCACCTGCACAATCTTTTTTCCATCAAGAACAGAAGATTTTAATTTTACGGGTCTGTTTACATAGTATTCATTAAAACTTGATGTAATAATGCTCGGATTCGAGTTATCAAGACCAATTGCACTAAAACTATCACTGTTTCTGCTACTAAAGCCTGTCACAAAAACTTCCCCGGACTCATTTAGAAGTATAGTTTGATTATTCCCCAAAGCCATGGCAGGACGAATACCGAAGATATCGTACCTGAAATCTGTTAGGTCATCTTGTGCAATAAGCTCAAGATAGTCCCCCGCCTCAATCGTCTGTTCGTTGGTTTTTGCTGTACCAGAGGCATTTCTGATCGTAACAGCACCTGGATCATGCAGAATGTCAATACCAGCAATAACTTCTTGCACTGTTACACTTGATGGGCTAGTGGTATTCAGATTGATATAAAAAGGATTATTGAATACCGAGAATGAAGAGCCGGGTTTGTTCGTCGCAACAGCAAACTGCTTCCAATCTCCAGTCGTGAATGCCCTGATATCACTCCATTCACTACTGTACTGCGGATTATTCGCTCTTACACGCCAATAATAGGTGGTTGCCCTTTCAAAATCCGTTGGATAATCAAGTTCGATTGAGGTTCCAGTAAATGCTGTACTCGAGTATAAAATATCATCGTCCCCAAAGGAATTCGTCGTCGATATTTGATATTCGTACCCATCCGTTGGCGCCTTAAATAATGGAGTCCATGTTACCTCCAATGGAAGATTAATACCTGTAGCGTCTGCATCTGGTGCTAAAAGACTGACCTTTTCAGGAAGAGTATAGATTTGGATTGGCCCTATTGAGGGTCCCGTACCTTGCGCGTTCTCACCTCTAAAATAGTAGGTGTACGGGGTATCACTATCCAAACCATCGAAAATTGCTGTTATGACATCCCCAGAAGTCACTCTGGAAGGATTTAAACTTTCACCCGAATAGATCGGCGTCCAACTTTCTCCATCGGTGCTATAATAAAAAGTTATGCTCTGGACATCTCTATATTTATGACCAACATCATCGAACTCAAAATTCAGTTTAAATCCTGAAGTTGACACATCGGTCGAACTAACTAATGTTGGAACACCCGGAAGACCCACTGGTTCCACCGACACACGTTCTGGGAAATCTACCCCCCATAGCGTAGTGGGCCCCACCCCTTGCGCATTTACCGCACGTAGATTAACACGGTATGTTTCCCCATTTTCCAATCCAGTGATGGTGATGGGCGATTCTCCATCGGCAGGGTCGAGTGTGGTATAATTATCACCATTATCGAAACTATATTCATAGTTTGTTATTGGGGTTCCACCGTCATTTACTGGCGGAGTAAAAGAAATCTCTGCGCTTTCAGATAGTGGTGTTGCGCTCAATGAAGAAGGGGGATCTGGGACAGAAAAGACAGATTGAACTTGAAAAACAGGAGATGCAGCACCTGGTCCGACGCTATTTATCGCTCTTATTTCTACATCATGTAATCCATCACCATGTGGGATTCCTTCAACTAGTCCAGGCCCCGTTGTAGTTGTCGGATCAAAAGCGGTCCATGTACCTCCATTCAACCTATACTCATATCCAGTGATGACAGAACCACCATCATAAGGCGGCGCATCAAATGAAATGATTGATCGCGTGTACTGATTTTGGGCAGCAGTAATCGTTGGAGCTTCTGGTACAACAGGATTTATTTCAAAATAATAGTACTGCGCCAGGTCAGAACAATTCAGGTCTGTATAAGTTCTTGCATTAATTCTGTACTTCCCTGCGGGTAAACGCGTATCAACTGTGAGCGTATTCTCCTGTGATCTCCCTAAACTTACCGTTCCTGAACTAGCAGAAAATGATGGGGTTCGGGACCAAGCATATTCGTCAATTTTATCATAAGGAACACCGGGGGTGAATTGTGTGATACTTAAGGTCGGTCCTGGGTCACCCCCATCAAAAGATTCGTAAATCAAATTCGTATTCGATGACCAGTCAACCTGAATGGTGGAAGGCATACAATATCCTGAAAAGGCAAAACCACCTGAATTTAGTAATGGAGCATCTTCATCATCCAAATCCGTTCGCTTAAATGAACCACCGAATAGGTAATTATAGCCTGAGTTGTCGTCGAATCTAATTACCTTAAAGTTGTATAGATTACCAGCACCGGTTGCTTCTACCGACTCAATATTCGGCGAAGAACTCACACTTCTAAGTTCACCTGTGGATGAAAAAGACCATTCTATGGATGAATTAGAAAAATCCTTATCTACAACCACATTGGGTACTATATTGGTTATTTGTCTCAGGCCACGTGTTAGAGCTTCCTCACCAAAAACCACATTATCAGAAGTAATTGATGTGATTATATCTCCACTTTGAAGTGTTGATACTTGAGTAGTAGCCGGGCCAAAGTTAACTATCCTTTGATTAGCAACCTGTATTCCATCGTTTTCCGTGGCAAAAATTACGGTTCCAAATTGATAATCACTGTAAGTTTCATCAGCTATTTCATCCTCGTAATCAACCGGTTTCATAGCCGAAATGGAAGAAAGGTCATAGGTAAATCCATCATCCACCATAAATTGATTACGGAAGTTGAATTGCCCAGAGGGAAATGAGGTTTCTGGTAATATACCATCAGATTCTTTTACACGGTAATCATTATAATCGACAAATATTCTGGCCAAACCATCAGTTGTAACCGTTTCGAGTGCTACTTCTGAACCGGAAACGTTTACCCCATTTTTCTTCAAGGAGGTAAAACTTCCTGCCAGGTAGATGTATTTGTGAGATCTTACTCTAACCTCTTCAACAGCAGGATCTGGTACGGATATGGGAATAAAATTATATTGGTAGAAAAGGGAATTCCATCCTGTAACCGAGATATGATCAACAGGGCCATCCAAATCATAATAAGCATTAATAATATACTCATCATATGTACCAAAATTATTATTATCTGAATTATACCAGTATTGCTGCACAAGATACTCCTCATCTGCACTGTTAGGCGGAGTACCTGCGGCACCTTCTTGACTATCTTTAAAAAAACCATAATCATCCTCAGTAAATTGAGTAGATGGGGAGACAGGATTAGTCTTGAGTATCACGAAGTATTTATTTCTACCCTCTCCCTTCATGGATGTGAAGGATCCACCTACTAGCACTTGACTGTTATCCAGTACTTCAATATCGTGAACATTCCCACCATCAAAATCCGGATTCCAGCTTGTATCTAGCGTTCCATCAGCTAAAGAAAAGCGGGCAATCCGCCCCATCGAAGTTCCACCAACAGAAGTAAATTCTCCCCCTGCATACAGGTGGTTTGTATTACTAGCCAACGTCCTTACGGTCCCATTAAGCTGTGGATTCCAGTTCTCGTCAATAACACCCGTCAATCGATCGAAACGGATCAAATATGGCCTATTTAGTGTCTTGTCATACTCCAACGTGGTTGGATCGATCGTATACACCTCCGTAAAGTCTCCACCCATGTATACGTAGTCATCAAAAGCGACAATATCATAGACTCGACCATTGGTTGTCGGATAATCTTTTCGTAAGATTTTGGGGATTTGGGCATAAGCACTGAAGGAAATAAAAAGAAGCAGAAGAATAACTACTTTATTAATTATACTTTTTAATGAAAATATGTTTTTTTTAAATATAATTTTCATAAGTGTATTTTTAATCATATTATTTTAAATTAATATTAAGGCTAAATCTCTTCCCATAAATCAATACTGCATTCTGAAAGCATAAATACCACCCCATATACCCAGCCCTTCGTATAGGTTGGTAAGCCTTCTGTCGACACCGGCCAAGCGATGGATGGAATGGGTAAATCGTATGATCATTATTCAGTAATGGAATGATTTCACAATAAAATCCGTTACAAACCTACCTGTA
>JAGYJQ010000033.1 GCA_018401935.1 Balneolaceae bacterium | reverse complement strand
TTTAATTCTGATGATACCATGGAATAGTCTGTGTGGTCCGTCTTAATTCTATCTCTCATTAAAATGGCCATATTTTTGGTACTAAAAATAAGGTTAAGGCGGCTACAATTAGGTTCAACGGTAAACCAACCTTCAGAAAATCAGTATAATGGTAATTCCCTGGCCCATAGATCATGAGATTGGTTTGGTATCCCATGGGGGTCGAAAAACTGGCCGAGGCAGCCATCATAATAGTAAAAGCAAAGGGGGCAAAATCAACTCCCAGTTGCTGAGAAATGGCTAGGGCCAGAGGGAAAATGAGAACAGCGGCAGCATTATTGGTAATAAGCTCGGTCAGTCCCCAGGTAATAAAATAGGTGATCACCAGAGCCAGATAGGGCTGGGTTACAGTGGAACTGAAGCCTCTTTCCGCGATCAGTTCCGCCACTCCCGTTGCCTGTAACGCTCCACCCAAGCCTAGGGAGGCCGCAATGGCAAGAAGTATTCTCCAGTCTATGGCATCTATCCCGGTACTGTAGCCAATCACTCGTAGTACAATCATAATGCCGGCGGCTAAAAAGGCTGCTTGCAGCATGGATAATAGACCGGTACCTGCTAATACCACCATCCCAATAAGGATAGCCAAACTTAGGGAGGATCGTGAGGTATTTGGAAGTTGAGCTCCTTGAATGGGACTAATAAGGTAGTAATCGGAGGCATTGCGGTAGCGTCGCAAAAACGCGTTAGAGGCCTCAATAAGCAGGGTATCGCCGGTGCGCAGCACAATATCTCCCACTTTGTCATTTAATCGAGAGCCGCTTCTAGATACTGCCAACACGACCGCATTATATCGGTTTCGAAAGCCTCCCTCCTTTATGGATTTTCCTCTGAGTGGATGGGTAGCCGATACCACCGCTTCCAACAGGCTTCGACTATGACGGGCTTCATCGAGTTTAAACACCTGTTCGGTGGCGGGTTGCAGGCCTTCCATTTGCTGGAGCTCAATCATGGAATCTACCACCCCGGTAAAAATAAGGCGATCATTGGCCCGTAGAATTTGCTCTGGACTTACCGCGGAAATGATGTCTTGATCCCGGTGAATTTCAATTAAAAAGCCCCCATTCAACTGCCTTAGCCCAGCTTCTTGCACGGATTTTCCCACCATCGGACTGCCCGCTTGGAGTAACATTTCCATGGTGTACTCTCGGGGGTCACTGAAGCTGGAATAGGCTTCTCCTCGGATGGGGAGTAGTCGATGCCCTATGAAATACAGGTACAAGAAGCCCACGATGGCTGCAGGGATGCCGATTAAAGCCGGTTCAAATAATCCCAACGACTGCGTGCTTGGCTCTTGGATAAGCAGACCATTCAAAATAAGGTTAGTGGAGGTCCCAATAAGGGTACAACTTCCTCCAAGAATGGCGGCGTAACTAAGTGGAATAAGTAATTTGGATAGTGGAATGTTGGTTTTCCTCGACCATTGCTCTAATGCAGGAATAAATGAGGCCACGATGGGAGTATTGTTCATAAATGCGCTGAGCACCATAACCGGAGCCATAATTTTAGCCTGCGCGGTGCGCACATTTTCGGTGTTGCCCAGCAGTCGTTGGGTAATTCGCTGAATCGCGCCGGTTTCTTTTAGCCCGGCAGCCACCACGTACAACGCCGCAACGGTCAACATACCCTCATTGGAAAAGCCGGCCAGGGCCACTTCGGTATCAATAATTCCGAACACCAACAGGGTCGTAAGCCCGGCAAGTAGAATTAAGTCGACCGATAACTGGGTCGTTATAAGCAGTACCAAGATGATACCTATAACCGCCAGTACTGCTATACCTTCAAAGCCCATTTGACATATTTTGTGATGTATTGCTAGAAATATACCACAATTTTGTTTTGGGTATAAGATTTTAGGCTAAAAAGAAAAGGCCTGCTCAAATTCCCGCAAGTACTGCAGTAAATCTTTGGGGTGTACTGGAGGCATGCTGGATAAACCTTGGCGGCTTTCCAAGGTAATCCCCTTGGTCGAAAATCCATTGTTCACATAGAGAATATCGAGCTCTGGGATTAACGTTTTAATGAACTCAAAGGCAATTTCGTTAATGCTGTAATTGAATTGAAACGCGTTTAACAAGGCTGGAAAATTAGCTTGAACCGCTCCTAAAGACAGTAGATACACCAAATATTGAATGCTAATGAATGAGCGTTGCTGCCTACCATCGCCAAAGAGTTGAATGGTTTTTTTAAAGTGCGCGTGAAACATGAACTTATTTATGACCGAATCGAATCGCATAGAGCGGCTGTATCCAAAAATATTGGCACTTCGAACGATATGCACTTGGCAAGTATCTCTGAGTAGGTCTAGTTCCTTTTCGGCCCGCAATTTTGTTATTCCATAATGACTCACTGGATGTAACGGTGAATCTTCGTGACAGTTCTCCTCTGAAAACCCGTACACCGCTGCCGAGCTTAAGTAAATCAGCTTTTGCACGGTCCTCCCGCCTTTCACTTTTGCTTTGGTATTATGTGCTCGAATACAGGAAACCAATTCCGTGGTTCCCCAGTGATTTACCTGCTCGTAGTGGTGTAAATCTCGATCAAAATAAGGGGTGGTCACTTTTGCAGCCAGGTGATACACCAAATCCACCCCTTGAAGCGCCTTAGACAGACTACGCTCATCCAGTATATCTCCCTGAATAAAGGATATTTTTCCTCTTCTAAAATTACCCTCCATAAACAGATTGTAATTTCCCCGGGATAGATTATCATAAATTAGAACCTGATCGATGGCATTATGTGCATCGAGTACGTGAGCGAGTTCCGTTCCGACATACCCCGCTCCTCCTGTTATTAGTATGTTCATTTTGTATCCATCGTTTCCGTATGCAGTCCACACTCTGTTTTATTAAGACCAAACCAACGCATTTCACGAGGATCCATCCCTACTTCGGCTTTTCTGGTGCAAGGCAAGCAACCAATACTGCTGTAGCCCTGTTCATCCAAGGGATGTTCAGGTAAGTTCTTGGCATTTTTATAGGCATAAATCATCTGATTGGTCCACTCTAAGACCGGGTGGTATTTGATGGTATCAAAAGTTCCTTTGCCCACTTTACCAAGATCCGATCGAAATGCACTTTGGCTAGCCCTGACGCCACTGATCCACACATCATACTCCTTCAAAATAGGCTCCAACGGCAATACTTTATTTATATAGCAACAGTAATCAGGATCGGAGGTGTACAATAACTGCCCATCTGAATCCTTTTGTTGGTAGCGATTCACCGGGGAACTCAGTTCAATAATATGGTAGCCATACTCTTTTTTGAGTCGGTCTTTAAACAAAATAGTCTCCGGGAAATGATAGCCTGTGTCAATAAAATAGACAGGGATTTTAGGGTCTATGGAATGGATAATATCCAATAGGGGCAAACTGTGAGTCTGCAGCGAGGAACTCAGAAACAGCTTTTTGCCTTGGCGTTTAAATTGATTAAGATCGTCCTCTATTTGTCGACAGTGATCGTCAATTTCTGAAATCATGTTCATTTGGTTATGAAAAAAGCTCTTAAGATCTACCGCTTGGGCTACGTGTTCCATCTTGCACGCCGGATAATATAGTAGTTTCCAGACATCAGTGCTTTAGGTATTGAACGCTTATTATCCGCCGAATGGTTGATCTTCCCTATGCTGTGCTATTATCTATTTCTTCTCACCTTTTTCATATCACCTGTCTCTTTTCATCTGTTTCTTTTCATCTGTTTCATGTCACCTTTTTCATAACCACCTACCATCTTAGCAGTATCTGAGCTTTAATTTCCCTCTTCGTAGGCCCTAGTACTTGAGTGGGCCCGGAGCCAATAGCTGACTGACCAGGGTATTCGGCCTGGCTGTATTTTAATTGGATGTGCAGCTTTGCCGTAAAGGGTCGGATGTTTAGCAGCACATAATATTGGTGGCCTTGCCCCTGCCACTGGCCCACCGAAAATTGGTAGCGTAGATCGCTTTCGTAGGCGTACAGGCGTGTTTCGTGAGACGGACTGTCGAACTGAGTATAGCGAGCATCCAGTTGCAGCCAGGCCTTGGGTTGTAAGCGGATCTCGTGATAGAGCAAATAGGCGATTGTTTGGTGGTTTTTTTGAGCTGGAGGTGGTGTTGAGTTTGTGGTCGCTGGTGTGGTCGCGGTTGGGTTTGAGCTCGTCGCTGGTGTTGAGTTTGTGGTCGCTGAAGCTACTAACAAACGACTACGAATCCGAAGCTGCTCCGATGCTTGGAACTCCGCCTGCAAACTTCCTCGGGACTTTTCTTGCTGGGGCTTATACTGCCAACTGCTCTGGAGAGTAAGTGGGAGCTGAGGGAATTCATAGTCTAGCCCGAGTCGCAGCTCCGTTCGCCGCTCTGGGTAGCGATCATACCCCGAGGGTAATGGCTCCTGCGACGCGGCCAGGGAAGCAAATGCATGAACCCATGGGGAGAGTTCATATTGGACCGATAAATCCCAGCCTTTTTGTGCGCGGGTGGCTGCAAACAGTCCCCAGGCAGAGCCAAAACTGGGGTAT
>JAGYJQ010000032.1 GCA_018401935.1 Balneolaceae bacterium | reverse complement strand
CTTAGGTATTGAACAAATGAATGCCTTGGTTACTCACCATGTGTCTTCATCTCGTTTTCAAATTCATTTCGTTTTCAACAAACAGCTAAAGTAAGCGCTCAACCACCGAACTGATTTAATACATTCTCCGCTTATGCCATCCATGGTCACCTTCAACAACAAGATCAACCGCGAGTTTAGCCAAGAGGTTAAAAAACGCGTCAACACTTATTTTGAAGAACAAAATATTTCTAAACATGCTAACGCCGCGATGGTTTTTAAAACGGTGGTCATCCTTGGTGTGTACTGGGGTGCCTATGCACTCATCATGCTGGGTGGATTAAGCCTGCATTGGATGTGGGCGCTGGCTGTGGTCATGGGTATTGGAATGGCGGGTATAGGTTTTTCTATAACCCATGATGCACTTCATGGTGCGTATTCGTCCAATCAGCGGGTAAATAACTTTGTAGGCTTGTTTTTTGATTTAGTGGGAGCAAACGGGTACATCTGGAAAATTACGCACAACATTATTCACCATACTTATACGAATATTCACGGCCATGATGAGGATTTAGAGGTAGCTGAATTTATTCGTCTGTCCCCACACACCGAGCATAAACCCATTCACCGCCTTCAACATGTACTGGCGTTTCCAGCCTATAGTTTTGCCACCTTCTTTTGGGTGTTTGTCAAAGACTATTGGTATTTCATCAAGAACCCATTAGGTCCTTATGAGGATAAAAAACACCCGGTTTCCGAGTGGATCAAGTTATTTGCAACCAAAGCCTTTTACTACACCTATATCATTGTATTGCCACTACTATTTTTAGACATTACATGGTGGCAACTGCTTATTGGATTCACCTCACTGCATTTGGTAGCAGGATTGATTTTAGGCGTTATATTTCAGCTGGCTCATGTGGTAGAATCGACTACCCATCCCATCCCTAATGAAGATAACATGATCGAAAATCACTGGGTCATTCATGAAATGCTTACCACGAATAACTTTGCCCGGTCCAATAAGGCCCTTTGCTGGTATGTAGGTGGGTTAAATTTTCAAATAGAACATCATCTTTTCCCCAAGGTGTGCAGTATTCATTACCCAGCTATTAGTCCCATTGTAGAGCAGACCGCTAAAGAATTTGGCATTCCTTATAACTGTCACGAAACCTTTAGCGAAGCGGTTGCCTCTCACTATCGCACGCTTAAGCAGTTTGGAGACCCAAACTTTAGCTACCAAGAAGAATCGTCCCTAGCTGCGGCATAAATTCATAGCTTTTTACGTATCGATAGTTTTAGCTAAGATTCTATTTCATTATAATGAAGTAACTACTACATGTTGGCAAGGTAAAATAGCCGTCAATGCCAACGTGCGAATGCGACACTAACTATATCGGAATTGTATGATCATTCATGGCAGGTCAATGAAGACCATTAGGTATTCTTTGCTCTTTACTATTATGTGCGTGGGATGGTTATTTGGTGCTTCTTGCGCCCAAGAACATCCTATAGAAGTGGAAAAAACCACTGAATTATTGGCTTATTTAGCCGCTGACGAACTTAAAGGACGCCAGGCCTTTAGCCAAGAAATCGTCACCGTTGAAGAATTCATCGCTCAAGAATTTAACCAGGCAGGTCTTAAGAAATTACCTGAATTACCGGGTTTTAGGCAGGAATTTAGTATATCAGAGTATAAAATTCGACGCGCCGAAGGTTCTTTAGGGGAAGTACCTTTAGCATCCAATGCGCTTTTTGGCCGCGTCTACTCGGACAGTCTGCACTGGACATCCGAGCAAATAGGCTCATTTAAGATACATAGCATAGGAGCGGATGAATCCTTCCGTGCCCGCTTCAATGAATTCAGCAGCAGCGCAGAGGCCAGCCTTATTTTTGTTAACGCTGACCACTCCGAGATATTCAGCCGCTACCAACAGTATTATTCTAGGCCTTCGAGAACCATGAAGTCCGTGAACACCGATGTCGTCTTTGTGTTAGCTCCCGAGCGCTTTAATCCACAAGACCATGCATTTGATTTGCGGATATATACCGATAAAACAGAACATCGCCTAGCCAATGTGGCTGGCTATATACCAGGCAAACGAAACGATGAAATTATCCTGTTTTCTGCCCATCATGATCATATAGGTATTCGCACGGCTGTTGAGGGTGACTCCATAGCCAATGGAGCTAACGACAATGCTTCCGGAGTCACGGCGGTTATTCAACTAGCCCATCATTTTGCTAGCCAACCAACTCCCGAGCGAAGTATTTATTTTGTGACATTCACGGCCGAAGAAATGGGCGGCTATGGGTCGCAGTATTTTTCAGAACAACTCAATCCCGAACAAATAGTAGCTATGTTCAACATCGAGATGATTGGTAAGCCAGCCGTCTCGGGACCCAATTCGGCATGGATCACTGGGTATGAACGTTCAACCTTTGGTCAAATTCTCACCGATAGCGCCCCTGATTCTATCTACACGTTTTACGCCGACCCTTATCCGAAACAAAATCTATTTTACCGCTCAGATAACAGAACCTTGGCCCGTTTAGGAGTTCCTGCTCATTCGATCAGTACCACCCCTATTGACGTGGATCCGGATTATCATCAGGTGAGTGATGAATTCGACACCATTAACTTGAATCACCTAAATAATACCATCAAAGCGATTGCACGAGCAGCCATAGGAATGATTTCTGGCGAACAAACCCCATCGCGAATAGATCCTGCGACGGTAGATTAATCGGCCTCTTACTAGTCTTCGGTTTTAGGCACCAAATGTTCTGGACCTACGGTAGCCACAGGTATTTCTTCGCCGTCATTCAGGATGTAGGCACTCGTGATTTTAGCGGTACCTTCAAGCATTCGGGTAACCGAGCAGTACTTGGTCATGGACAAGAAAATAGCCCGAGCCAATTTTGCCTCTAATACCGGACCCGTGACCTTAAAAAGCACATGAATATGTTCAAACACCGCTGGGATTCCCTCCGATGTTCTCAAACCCTGCACGTCCACATGATAGGAATCCATTTCCTGTTTTTGCTTGTTTAGCACACTAATCACATCCATTGACGTGCATGCGCCCAATCCTACCAAAAGCATTTGCATGGGTCTAAAGCCTTTACCCTCCCCTCCAATGGCCTCCGATCCATCCAAATGTGCTTGATGCCCATCATCATTGGTCGCCACCAGGTGTACGGCCTTATTTTGTTGTTCGAAACGTATGGTCATCATATCTATGTACTTTATTTAGGTTCTTGGATGCGTGTCCACCAGGGATCCAGCGTTGTAACGGTGAGGGAATCTAGGCGGGTTCGTTGGCCTATTTCCGGAATAACCACCTGAATGGTATCCTTTTCGGCGTTGCTTTTCAACAGCTCTGCGGGTTCCTGCCAAGGATGCATGGCCAATGAAAAAGCGCCCCAATGTATAGGCATGACGGCCTTTGCACGAATATCTTTAGCTGCCTGAAGGGTTTGGTCAGGGAACATATGCACATCTGGCCATCGTTTGTTGTATTGCCCGGCCTCCATGAAGGCAATGTCAAAAGGCCCCAGTCGTTCCCCAATTTCTTTAAAATGAGGGGCATAACCACTGTCACCACTAAAGAAAATGGCTTCCTTGCTGGCTTTAATAACCCAGGACCCCCAAAGCGTGTGGAAACGATCTGCTAAGGCTCGCCCAGAAAAATGTTGCGCGGGCGTGAGAGTCAGATTCACCGAAGCCGTAGAAAACTCTTCCCACCAATCAAGTTCGATGATTTTTTCTTCAGGCACCCCCCAACGCTGTAAATGCCCACCAATTCCTAAAGGAACGACAAACTGTTTAACTTTAGCCGATAACAGTTTGATAGAATGATAGTCTAAATGATCATAATGGTCGTGAGAAATTAGTACCAGGTCAACGGCCGGTAGATTTTGCGGGTCAAAGGGTAACTCTTCAGAAAATCGCTTACCTCCCAAAAATGGCGCAGGTGAAGGGACCGGACTAAACATAGGATCTATGAGAATATGAGCTTGCTCCATTCGAAGCAAAAAGGTTGAATGACCCAGCCAAACAAACTCTGTGCCAGCAAAGCCTTCTGAGTTTGGGTCAAACCAATGATTCAGATCCACTTTTTGAACAGGTATGGGCACGGGTGGGCGGGCGAGCTTTCGAGACGACCGATAATCACCCAATAAACTACTCATGGCTTCAAAGGAAAAGCCCATGTCTATGGGACGGCTATTAGAAAATCGTTGCTCTTGAAACTGCGCTGAGTCCGCATATTTTTGTAGTTCGGCTTTAGAGGCTTTAGCCCCGAACACCGGCGAAGCCAAGTACCAAAGTATAATCGCAGTACATAAAAACCCAACTGCTTTTAGCAATAACCAGATGAATGTCATAGTGAGTAATTAGTTAATCCCAAAGGTAAGACAAATGCGAGATTAAAGCAGGACGTCCCAGTCTATATTGATGAGTTTTCTACGCTTGTCTGACTCAGTTCGTTCGACGGTCAAAAAATCGTGTCCAAGCTCTTTATTAATGCGAGAAATAAGCTTCGAACGCTTACTTGAACGCTGCGTTGGGTTAACCAAACCTTTAAAAAGTATGTCATCCAACTCCTCGAGACTAATTTTCTGGATATTTTGTTCCAAGATCTGCTGCAGGTACTTCCAAAATATAATATCCAATTCATCAAAAAAGACTACTTTTCCGTCGGCATAATTAGACTGGACTTCTACACGGTCGGCATGAAAGGTGATGGGTGCGGATGATTTTAACCGCAGTTCTCTCGGGCTACGCACAATCAAGACCACGGTCAACACTCCGGCCACAGCGATAAACAACATGATCCCATAGGTCCATAATATTTGGTGCCTGGGACGAAAGGAATCGTAATTCGATTCCACTAAAAATGGTTCCATAGAGAGGCGTTCCACCACTAGATCATGGCTATATATCCTTGTGCTTCGGCCCGATTTCGAATGGATGCAATACAGTGAATCCGCCGTTTCAGAAACAGCATAGATTCCTGCTATATTGTCAAATCCTCCTTTCCAAATCTTGATTTCATTGGCGATGTAATCATAAAACACATTACCTCGAACATGCAATAGCGAACCAACTTGCCGATAATTGGTAAAATTATTGAAATAATACCCCCGTTCGTTAGGGGGTAATTCGATATCAAAATTACCTAAAAATGACCACTCTC
>JAGYJQ010000031.1 GCA_018401935.1 Balneolaceae bacterium | reverse complement strand
CATCTGCGCAAATAGCAAGGTAGAAATGGCTAAGGTTGTGGTCAGTGCACTGTATCGTATAGCCGCTGTGGAACGCCAATTCACAGGTTGGCCGCGGCGAGCTAAGGCATACATATGCAGTAAATAATCTAGATTCATCCCGACCAGAACCGTAAAAATGATGACCACAAACAAATTCAGTGTGGCCGAAATAGCACTATATAACCCTAGGGTAATAACGACTCCAGACAGCAAAATACCTATCATCAAGGCCATATCTTTTAGAATTTCAGCACTACGAAGATCGCTCCCCCGGCCTACTTTTCGCATATACGCCCACAAAAACGCAAATAGGGCAAGCAATCCTATCCATAGCGCCGAACTTACCGCTCTGGTCACATTAGTAAACCTGGTATGATGATGCACATAGTTACCCCCCCAGAACAATTCCATCGCTGGATTATCTTGCTGCCACCCCGCCCCCAGAAGCTCAAGTTTTTCAATGGTAGACTTCAGAGCATCGAACTCATCGAGGGTAAATGAGAGCAGGAAACGCATCCGCAATGTGCCCTCCTCGGTGCTCAATTCATAGCTCTCGGCATTATTGATATAGTCCAAAAGCATGGATTCCTGAGTAAATGCGGCAATGAGTTCACTAGGATTTTTCTGGTTAGTGCGGTCCTGTTCCACACTAAAATAAAAGGGATTGGCTTCTTCTTTTTTGGATTGAATGGCCTCGGCTATGCTCAAGAAAACCCCGTCGAGTTCATCACTGGTCATCAGATACATAATGCTGGGCTGCAGAAGATGCAGATCTCGCTCCCATTCAATCGTGCTAACCATCAGTTCCTCTTCCAGTATGGCCTTATGTACTTGGCGCTCAAAATCAGCCGCTTTTTGTACCAAAAATTGCTGTATTAATGAATCCTGGTCCAGTGGATTCAACTCAGAGGTCTGACTGGTAAATTCACGAATAGAATCCAGTGAGTCGGGGGTAATTTTTAAGACCACATCAATCCCTCCTTCACTCGACCGTAGCTGTTTAAGCTCTTCAAAGGCAAGTACATGAGGGTTGTCATGCGGCAACAAACTTTCTAAGCTCCCATCGAACCGAAGGTCTCGAGCGGCATAGCCCATCACCAAAACCAAGGCGATATAGAAGCCAATAAATAAGTATATTCTACGGGTATGCATTCCGGTAACCATTCGAGTGTGTACGGGTGGCTTAAAGTTAGATGCACCAGCTATGGTATCAAAACAGTATGAAACACGAACTATATGAATCAGAGTCAAAGCAACGTTCAAAATAACACATTGTTGGTATTAATTCCCGGTCTCGGGGCGGTGGGAACCACCTTTTTAGCCGGTGTGTTTGCTCATATTCGTCATGGCCGGCCTATTGTGGGCTCCATTAGTCAAAACTACAAGGTTTCCGATCCATCAGGGCAACCCAATCCCCGAAATTTCACCCCACTTTCGGAGCATTTAGGCTTGCCTTCTTTGTCTAATTTGGCCTTTGCTGCTTGGGATATTACGCCTGAGAACGCCTACGAATCGGCAAAAAATGCAGGGGTATTGACCCCACAAGACTTAGAAATGGTGCGTGAAGATCTCGAAACCATTGAGCCTATGCCCGGGGTTTTTATATCGGATTATGTACGCCGCCTGGACCCCAGCTATGTCAAAAAAGGTCAGAGTCGTAGCCAGTGGGTGGACGCGCTTCGCGCCGACATTCGCGAACAAAAAGCCAAGCACGGAACCGATCGCGCCGTGATGGTTTGGTGCGCTTCAACCGAGCGTTTTTTAGATCCCGAACCGGTGCATCAGAGTCTAGCCGCTTTTGAACAAGGGTTGGCGGATAACGATCTTAGTATTGCCCCCTCACAAATGTATGCCTATGCCGCGCTCATGGAGGGTGTGCCTATGGCCAACGGAGCCCCAAACCTGACGCTAGAAATTCCGGCCCTGCAAGAATTAGCCTTACAACAAGGCTTACCCATAGCCGGTAAGGACTTTAAAACGGGGCAAACCTTCATGAAAACGCTGCTTGCTCCTGGGTTAAAAGCCAAGTTATTAGGCGTTCAAGGCTGGTTTTCGACCAATATCCTTGGAAATAAGGATGGATTGGTGCTCGACGAGCCGGATAACTTCCGCACCAAAGAGCATTCCAAACTCGAAAGCCTTCATTCCATTTTCGAAGCCGAGCGCTACCCCGAACTCTATGGCGATTTGCATCATACCGTGCGGATCAACTACTACCCACCCCGTGGAGACTCCAAAGAAGGTTGGGATAACATCGACATTGTAGGTTGGATGGGGTATCCCATGCAGATCAAGATCAATTTTTTGTGTAAAGATTCCATTTTGGCCGCTCCCATCGTCCTCGATCTCGCCCTACTTCTGGACTGGGCGCACGGGCAGGGTTGGAGCGGAGTCCAAGAATGGATGTCGTTCTATTTCAAAGATCCACACGCCCAAGAACAAGCCGTTCACGATCTCATGCAACAGCACGGAACCCTTCTTTCGACCTTGGGAGTCGAATAACCATGGGCGAGAACGCCAAACATACCGCCATACCCACTGGAATCGTGCTCGCCGCAGGTAACAACGAACGTTTCAAGCGGCATTACGGACCCCAATTTGTCAAACAAGGCCTGGAAATCAACGGCCAATCACTCATTGTTCGCATCCTAGAGCAACTCGAAACCCTAGGCTGCCAACACCTGCTCATTGTGGTCGGAGAACACGCCCAAGCCATTCAAGAGCTCATCAACGACCAATATGCCGGCAAAGCCACCCTCGAATTCATTCCTAATACTATGGTAGAGCGAGGAAATGGATATTCCTTACATCTGGGTTTGAAAAAACTTTCCGACTACGTTGAATCCATGCCTACGCCAAGCGAGTCGGAACAGCCCAGCCGCCGTTTTTGCCACCTAGTCATGTCCGATCATGTGTACGATGCCGCATTTGTAGCCCAGGTGCAAGACTACGTACAAGCGGGAAACTATCCCTCTACGCTCTTTGTCGATCCCCACATTCAACAAATCTTTGATCTGGATGATGCAACCAAGGTGCTTCATGAAGAAGGCAAGCTACAAGAACTAGGCAAAACCTTAACCCATTACAACGCCTTGGATACAGGATGGTTTATTTTGGATGCTCAGATGCTTGATATTAGCAGCGCCTTAACGAAACATCAGCGACAATTTGGGGTTTCCAGCGTGATTGATGCCTACCAAAAACATCTACGCTTTCACTGTGAATCGATTGACCAGGGCCGCTGGCAAGATGTGGATAATCCCGCTATGTTCGAGGCGGCAACCAAGCTTTTTTCTTAGTCCCGCAGCGAAAAATCGAACTGAACCCCTAGTTCTATCATTCCCACAGGCCGAGTCTGATTATTCCCCTCCACATTCCCAAGGTTGCGCATCACATTCAGCCCAACATCACCCCGAAGCCACCAACCCTTCTTCCATCCACGCTCCGCAGGCGAGTAATACACCCATTCAACTCCAGCTCTAAAACTTTCTTGCACTACGCCGCTAAGCACAAAATCGGGCACGGGCTCTAACTCGTCGGGATCCTTGTCTTTTTGGGACAGTGGTGAGCCAATAAATTCCTTGTCAATAACCTGTTCACCTTGTAAGATACCGCCTAGATACGGACTTACACGCAGACCTTGCCATGTACCCCCCAGAAATAGCTGGGCCCGAAACTCCCCAAACACATAGTCGTTAAATTGGGTGGCTAATCCGCGTCCTAGGTACAAATATCGACCTTGGGCTTGATCGGTGTTGTAGGATTGGGCGCTCACCATCTCCGCATTTAGCTGCAAAGTAAGGGGGCGCTGACTAAGGGCATAGGCGGCGTTAAAGAATACGTTAAAGTTGCTTCGCTCATCAATACCTCGGCGTTCCCGGAAGAAAATAATATCATCAATAATTACTTCGGTGTGCACCGTGAGAATGTTTTGTGAACTTGATTGAGATTTTGCACCAGATTTTGCACCAGTTTTCGCACCAGCTCTCGAACCCGTATTCGCACCTTCTCTCGAACCTGTATTCGCACCTGCTTGCGAACCACCACCAGAATTCGCAAAACCATCACCATGAACCCGAGCGCCCCCAAACTGGCCCCAAAAAGCAATCCCCGTTAAATAGTTGATAAAATCGTTCTGAGGAGCATTATCCGCCTGAAAAAATCCGATATAGCCGGGAAGCATATACTTGGGCTGAGGTACCGCATCCCAACCCGAAAAAATGAGACTCTCGCGGTACGAAAACATCAGGTGCTCACGCGGGCGCCAATCCAATCGCTTGGCGAACAGATAGCGTTTGACCGACATTGGATCTTCCCTCGTGTCCCCATTGAACACATCGTCCGACTTTAGATTATCCAAATAGCCCATCACCGAGGAAAGCTGCAGGTGCTTGGTTCCCACATTGATTTTCAGCTGATCGTAGCTCACCGAATGATCCGATAACAGCCCCGAAAACTGCCCATAAACACCCCAATGATTAAGCACCCGGCCTCCGTATACCTCCAGAAACTCGTTCGAAAAGCCCGCATAAGTCTCTTCGTTACGCACCCAAAGCCGATTCACCGCATCCAGCCCATCAATATTCCGATCCTCATAATATTCGAACCGGGCATGCGCCTGCACCACCCAGCCCTGATACCGAATCCCTGGCGCCAACTCAATCATGGGCCATACATACGCAATATCGTCACTAGGGCGGTACATATGATCGCGCTCCGAGTTATTCACCTGCAAATAACTCCCCCCACGCAGGTCCAGAACGGGCCTTTCTGTGGCATCTAAGCCTATTCGATCACGCAAATAGCGAATCCATTGCGCCTGCACCCCGGAAAATTCATGCTCCATCACCCCTTCCAACGCCGCGCGCAGCTCATCGTAGCGGTATGGCATATCGGTCGGATGAAGCTCCAACAAATGCCCCCGATCCTGCAACTGCTTTATGTATTCGTAACTCTGCCGGTCGTACAGCGATAACACCCGCGAATCCTGCTGCGCTTGCGCCACACCAGAAACTGCCCACACCATACCCATCCAAACAAAAAAAGATAAACCTCGACTCATCACTCGTCGCATTTAAAGCATTAAATAAACTTAAAACCCAATATACTAGCTGCGAGACAGATATGCATCCACCTTTATTCGCCCTTTCGAGGTTCTTGTATTTGCCACTAGCTCAATATTATTGCTGTTTATTCGGGTTCTTGTATTTGCAGCTGGCTCAACGATTTGTCCAAATTCCAGCCCTCAAGAGGCGAAGGCTAGCCTTAAAATGCACTAAAATTAACCGATTAGAGGAACGAAAAGCCGATTCAATCAAGTTAAGACTTGTAACTATTCATTAAGAAAAACCTACTTAAGAAGAACCAACGCCTACAAAAGGCAAGGTCAAACCGAGCAAGGTCATCAAAGAACAAGGCCAAACCGAACAAGGCCAAACCGAACAAGGCCAAACCGAACAAGGTCAAGAGAGAACTAAAAGACAAAACTAGCAACTAGCATCGAGAAAATGGCATACCAAGACAACAAAGAGAAAGACAACAAGGAGCAAGACAAGGATTTTTCGCACTTTATGGAAGCGCCAAGCTCCTCAGAAGTTCAGGACAACTCCACTGTGACTACCTTTAAGGGTATCGTGAGTGGGAGAACGAGCTCGCGCGCCGATTTTCTTCGAACCGCCACGCCATTGGCGCTGATTGCAGCTTTAGGCATACCCATGAGTTCATGCGGGGTTACCGACTCCGGGGATGATTCAGATCTGGATGTCAACGACGATAACGACGACAACGGCAATGACGATTCCAACAACGGTAATACCGGTGGCACCTCCGCTTTTAGTGTCGATGGCAACACCATTACTATTGACACCTCCATAAGCGGTGGAGAAGCCTTGGCATCTGCAGGGGGTTGGTTAATCGCTAGTGAATTTGGATTCTTAGCCGTCAATATCGATGGAGCTCGCGTGCGCGCATTTTCCGATGTCTGCACCCATGCCTCATGTCGAAACGCATGGCAATACTCCAACTCAACTTTCATTTGT
>JAGYJQ010000030.1 GCA_018401935.1 Balneolaceae bacterium | reverse complement strand
CGTTACTTTATTTTCTTGGTGGGCAGTAGGTTATAGTATTCAGTTTTACAAAGTTGAAGCCTTCAATAAAATCACTCGATTGAACTATGGCTAATCGGAAGAAAATATTGGTTGATGTTTTTTATTTAAAGGTGGCGCTAACAGGTATTCGTTCCTACACACTTGAATTGGTGGAGGAGTTAAAGCAGGAGAATACCTCGCATGAGATAGTGATTTATCCAAGCTTTGAGAAGTTGAGTAAGGATACATCCTATTTAAATTCACCCACGCTTCTTTTTCGCCTTTTTTTTCATGTGAGGTATTTCATGTGGAAACAGGTCAAGCTTCCGTATTTAGTATGGAGGGAGAAGGCTGATGTGTTGATTTGTCCCGATTATTTAGCTCCTATATGGCCCATGAAAAGCCTTATCAAACTGGTTGTAATGCATGACCACATGTTTTGGAAATATCCTCAACATTATAACTCCTTATGGCGATGGGTTTTTCTGAAGTTGATGAGATGGGGTCTTTCAGGCCATGCTAAAATCATTACTACATCGGCCTATGCCAAAGGCTCACTTGAAGACATTTTTAGAAAATCGGAAATACATTTCATTTACCAACGTCATCGGGCATTGCCCGATAGTCATTCAACTATTGTAAATAAGCTTGGGCTGGAGGGGCAACATTATTTCCTTCATGTTGGCTTTTTTGAGCAGCGAAAAGAGTTACTCACTTTGGTCAAGGCCTTTAATTTGATTTATCGCGAGCAGAAAGACCTTAAATTAGTACTGGTTGGGAAGACCGATCAGGGCAATGACCATTCGGTGATTGATCAAATCAAAAAATTTGTAGAGGCAAAAGACATCGGTGAGGCTGTAATCATACCTGGCTATCTGCCCGAGGAAGATTTGCCAACACTCTATAAAAATGCTACGGCTTATGTTTTTCCTTCGAAGGACGAAGGCTTTGGCATTCCTATTTTGGAAGCTTTTCAATTTGGAACGCCAGTCATTGTATCTGATGCTGGAGCTCTTACCGAAGTAGGCGATGATGCGGTCATGGTTTTTCCGGTGGGTGAGATATATGAACTGTCTAAGGCGATGGAAGAACTATTACGAGATGAATCGCTCCGAAAAGAATATATTGCCAAAGGGAAAAAAAGACTACTCCATTTTTCAAAAGGTAATTTCGGTCGTGGATTCTTAAATTTTATTCACAACTTGTAGACGCCTGCTTAAAGAAAATTAAGACCTATTTTTACCGAATGAAATCAGATGCCAACCCTTCTCAGAAAGCTCATTTCAAGGCATTGGACGGGATGAGAGGTGTTGCTGCTCTCATGGTTGTAGTCTTTCATTATAGTTTGACACTTTTTGAGCCTACCGGATGGTTTCAGCAAAATTTTATCTTTATCTCATCTTATGCTTTTGTTGATCTCTTCTTTGTATTGAGTGGGTTTGTTATTACCCATAACTATCAGGAAAAGCTGGCACATCCCTCCCAATTGAAAACTTTTTTTATCAAGCGCTTTGCTCGACTGTACCCATTGCTTTTCGTAACCATCATGGTTTATGTAGCCATGAAGAGCTATGGCATATTGAGTGGTTTTCAGTTTGATGATGGCGCTTATGATTGGACCATGCTGTTTTGGGAAACACTGGATCCACTTCTTTTTTTGAACTCCACTTTCCTCATTCTCGATACTGAGGGACTAAATCCGGTGAGTTGGTCGATATCAGCGGAAATGATTGCTTATACTTGTTTTGCACTGGTGATCTATTTTGCCCGAAAGAATAGAAATTTGATTTTTGTATTGTTGTTTGTCAGCTGTTTGGTATTTCCGTTGTACCGAGAGAAATACTTGTTTACAGGCGATTTTGGTTTTATTCGAGGCCTGCTCAATTTCTCCGTTGGTTATTTTGTGTATCAATGGAAAATGGTCAGTAAAAAATTCAACACTAGTTGGCATGAATGGTTAGTATTCCCCCTCATCATCGGCTGTTTTTATGTCATTCAGCGATCTTCAACTGAGTTAATGAATTTAATTTTAATTCCTGTTTTTGGGTGGAGTGTATATGTTTTGTCATTTGAGAAAGGTTGGGTTTCCATGGGGTTGAAATCTAGAGTCATGCAATTTTTTGGTCAAATTTCTTATTCCATTTATCTCTGGCATTTTATTGTATTGTGGGGTTTCTATATCTTAAGTTGGCAGATTTTGCAGGTGACACCCTCAAAAGGGTATGCCATAGTTGGATTGTGCTTTGTATTTGTTATTACTTCCCTGATTGCTCATTTTAGCTATCAGTGGATTGAAAAAAAAGGTGGGTCTATTTTAAAAAATAAATTAATTCAGTTGTAGTATGCGTGTAGCGATTATTGGCTCAAGAGGTTACCCCTATGTTTATAGCGGATATGAGACCTTTGTCAAATACCTTGTAGAAGGATTGGTGGCGAAGGGAATTGATGTTACCGTCTATTGTCATGGCAATCTTTACAAAGAAAAGCCGAAGCAGGTAAATGGCGTAAATTTGGTTTATATGCCTTCGGTTCAAAGCAAAGCATTCAGTCAGTTGTTGAATGCCTCATTTTCTTTTCTACATGCCATTTTCCGCCCATATGATGTAATACTTGTGATAAATGCCGCCAATGGCCCTTTTGGCTTACTGACCAAATGGGCCGGAAAACCCACGGCCATCAATGTAGATGGGTTGGAATGGTTAAGACCCAAATGGAAAGGCACGGGTGCAAGATATTTTAAGTGGGCAGCAAGGCAAGCCTGTCGCTTTTATGATGTGATCATTAATGATTCTGAAGAAATGCGCAGGGTGTATCTCCAAGAATTTGGTCGTGCATCTCAGGTAATTGCCTATGGGGGAATCGTCAGGCAGTCCACTCAACCTCAGCTCATAAGCAAATGGTCATTGCAGCCGGGCGAATACTATCTGATTGTAGGTCGTTTGATTCCTGATAACAATGCAGACATTATCATCGAGGGGTTTACCTCCTCCTCTTCAACCAAAAAGCTTGTGGTGGTAGGTGATGTCCCTTATAAAGATGCTTATGCCGAACGCATCAAAGGCTTAACAGATGACAGATTGGTCTTTACAGGATACATCAGAGATCAAGAGGTATTAGCTGAGCTGTATCATCACGCCTATGGCTACCTGCACGGACATGAATTTGGGGGAACTAACCCCACCATGCTAGAGGCATTGGCCTGTGGAAGTGCTATATTGGCTTTGAATACACCTTTCAACCAAGAGATGCTACAAGAGGGGAGATACGGACGTTTTTTTGAAAAAAATGCAGAGTCTGTAAAGCTTCTCATCAACAAAGTGGAACATCAACCGGAAGAGATGCAAACGATGAAGGAGCATTCACCGAAAGGGATTACTAAAAAGTACACTTGGGATTTTGTAGTAGACGAGTATATAAAGGTGTTTGAAACCCTACTGAAAAAATGAGCAACCTGATAATAGCTTTTAATGCGTAAAGTATTTTTATGTGCGGTATAGTAGGAATAGCATCCACCAACAGAATAACGAAGCCCGAGCTTCTGCAAGAAGCCTTAGCAAAGCTCAAACATCGAGGCCCGGATGCTTCAGGGGTGTGGTTATCTTCCAACCAAAAAGTTACCCTAGGTCATAATAGATTGGCCATCTTAGATTTAACAGATCATGGTAACCAACCCATGCATGATGGTTCAAACAAAATACACCTCACTTTTAATGGTGAGATATACAATTACAAAGCTTTAAAAAAGGAATTGCAATTATCCGGGGTAACATTTCAATCGCATACAGATACGGAAGTGGTGTTAGAAGCCTACAAGCGTTGGGGTACGGATTGCCTTTCACGCATAGAAGGCATGTTTGCTTTTGGTTTGTATGATGAAAATATGGAGTTGCTTTTTTTAGCCAGAGACAGAGCTGGTGAAAAGCCTCTTTACTATAGTGTCACAAATGGGCAAATCATTTTCTCATCGGAAATCAAGGGTATTTTTGCGGTAGCGCAACAAGACCGTCAGGTTGATTTACATTCTTTGCAAAGCTTGCTTTTTCAAGGCTTTGTCAAAGGGGATAAAAGTATCTATCAGGAGATTCAAAAGCTACCTCCGGCACACGCACTTCGATATGATTTAAGTGAAGGAGAGATAAGTCAGTGGAGATATTGGCATTTACCAAAGTATCAAACCGATCGGCAATTAGGTGAATCTGAGCTGTTAGAAAGACTCGAAGAAAAACTAAAGCAATCGGTAAGGCAGCAGCTTCAGGCTGATGTACCTGTGGGCATCTTATTGAGTGGTGGAGTAGATTCCAGCCTAATCACTGCAATGGCAGCGCAACTTTCAGGTCACGTTAAAACCTATAATGTAAGTTTCCCCGGACAACATAAATTTAACGAATCTGCTCATGCCAGATTAGTTGCTGACCATTTTGGCACAGACCATACAGAAATTGAGGCCTCACAAATGACTCCTGAGATACTGCTGCAAATGGCTAGCGAAATGGATGAGCCCATGATTGATTCATCCATTTTGCCTACCTATTTGGTTTCCCAAGAAATCGCAAAATATGGCAAAGTGGCACTAGGGGGTGATGGAGCTGATGAGGTTTTTGGAGGCTATTATCATTATAGTTATTTACAAAAGCTTCAGCAGCTTTCAACGGTTATTCCATTGCCGATAAGGAAATTTTTATCTGCTACTGCACATATGCTGCTACCGCTCGGTGCTAGAGGGGGTAATTGGATGGACGCATTGCGGGTTGATTTGAGAAATGAACTACCTTTTATGTATGCCCATTTTGATGATCGCCAGCAGCAAAAATTCTTACGATTAAAAAAGCAACATCTAATACATATTGAAAAGGATTGGCAGGCTTGGGTTCCCGAAGAAAAAATGCTTTTGTCGAGAAGTATGCGCATGGACTTCTCCAACTATTTACCTGAAGATATTTTGGTAAAAGTAGATCGTGCCAGTATGATGAACTCCTTGGAAATTCGTGCTCCTTTTCTGGATCAACATGTAGTTGAATTTGCCTTTGAATATATACCGGAATCCCTAAAAGCCACACCTCAAAAGAGAAAAATCTTATTGAAAAATATGGGAAAAAAATTGTTGCCGGAGACCTTCGATTGGAAACGAAAACAAGGTTTTTCTATTCCTCTTTCTGCTTGGCTAAAAGAAGGAGAATGGAGGACTTTTTTTAAGGATGAACTTTTCAGTGGACAGCAGGATCTATTCGATCATAAGTATATCAACAGACTTTTTCGAGATCAGGATCGAGGCTTGAACAATTCCGAAAGGCTTTACGCGCTTTTAATGATTCACCTTTGGCGAAAAGCACATCAACCTTCTTTCGGTGATCAGCTTTGACTTGATTTAAGTTGAACGATATATCTGTAGCTCACCCAATCCTCACCTGTACTTTGATCTTCGCGCACGTCTAGTATCTTGGCGTTATTCGAGTTGATAAAATCAATAACTTCTTGTTTTTCAATGCAATACATTTCAATAATAGCATCTACTCCATCTTTCCATTTCACAAAAGCATTAAAAATACTGGAGGGAAGCAATCGCCTCAAGTGATGCCGAAATGGGCTTTTACGCTTTTGCGCACTTGGAATTTGAAAAACTAAAACCCCATCAGGGCTTAGAAGTCTTAAGAACTCAAGCAGATAACGCTTGGCGTAGTCGGGTTTCATGTGTTGCAATACTATACTGCTGTAGATAAAGCTGAAACTACTGCTTTCGAAAAGTGAAAGATCGGCTTTTACATTCACATGGTATTGGCATGCATTACCTTGTTGGTTGTATTCCTTTGCCAAATCAATCATGGATTCGGCAATATCAACGCCATGAACCTCTTCGAATTTATGACTAAGTGCTTGTGTTAATCTTCCCACTCCACAACCAAAATCAAGCGCCTTAGTTGGTTTGACCTGAATATTTTGTGCCTCTAAATATTGAAAAAGGTTGCCTATTTCCTCTTGCCCTGTTTTAAAAAATTCCTCTAGTTCCCATCGATTTCCTTTCTTTGTGGCGTCTGTGAGGATAGACCACAATGGATCCTTTTGACCAAAAGTGTTCCAGTTATCTCTAAGTTTATTCAGTTCCATACGTTATTAATTTCAGCATTACTCATTGTCTTACCTGCTTTTGCACCTTGTGGATGTATCTTTTTTGTGCCCAAAAACCTTGGCTTTCTAATTGTAAGAAAGATTTAATGCCTGTTTTTACATGAAGTGGAAGTTGGTGTTTATACTGTTTATAAAATGCATGAACAACGGTAAATTGATTTTCAAACATGGGCTCTTTCCCCGTCCATTGCCGCCAATTACGGGTAAACCTTTCTTTCAAATTTACTTTTGTAAAGCGATCAAAAGTAAGACTTTTTTGATGCATTCGATGTGCACTCAGCGGAGTATCTACCCGAACGGCTTT
>JAGYJQ010000003.1 GCA_018401935.1 Balneolaceae bacterium | reverse complement strand
CCAAAAAGGATTCCGAAAAAATTCAATACAAAACGACCTTTAACATTGGCATGAGTGGCATGTAATAGCTCATGGGAAAGTACGGTTTCTAGCCAATCTCCCCCTCTTGGGTTCATCGCCTTTCCTTTTATTGGGGCTAAAATTATTTCGGATTTAAAGTTCCAGGACTGTACATAACCATTGCTCAGGTCGGAATAATGTGTAATTACAAAAGGAAAATTTTTTAATGATCCACCGGTTAAGGATTGTGCTAAAGGGTATTGTTGCTCTAAAATACGACCACTATTATAGGCGATAGAGTCAAGCCCTTCTGGGTATATAATGCGAAAATGAGGGGTGGTAAGCTGTGACCAGCTCCCTTTATAGGGCCGGTATTCAATAGGATAAAAAGGAGCGGTATTTTGGGCAAAGAGGGCACTACTATTTGATATAGATAGACCTATACCAGTAAGCAAGCAGGCGATTACCACCAAATAGCGAAGGTTGAAAAACCGTTTCATGTGCCTAAAAAATTACTGAAATAATATAAATGTGACATTAAATGTGTCAATGCTCCAGCAAGAACAAAAACGTGCCAAAGCCCGTGAGAACCAACAGTCTTAGGCCAAAGATTTGGTTTTTTTAAGGCATATACAACAGCGCCCACCGTATAAAAAAGACCCCCAATGATTATTCCATAGCTAAACAAAGGGGTTGTTTCTCTCCAAATAATCGGAAAAATAAGTACAGAAACCCAACCCATTAGTATGTAAAGTAAGGTAGAAAACCAAGGCGGGGCATTCATCCAGAGACTCTTTTTTAACACTCCTAAACCCGCAATAAACCAAATACCATAGAGCACAATAGTCCCCATGTTATCAGGTAATACAAGCACGGCAATAGGGGTATATCCACCGGCAATAACAGTGTAAATCATCATATGATCGACCATCCTAAGGCGCTTTATTTGTTCACCGGTTCCATTGAATCCATGATACAAAGCGCTTGAACTAAACATTGCCAAGGTGCTAAAACCATATATCAACAGAGCAATAATTCCGGCCATGGAACGATCAAGAGCATAGGTGAAAAATAAATAGCTGAAACAAAGGCTGGCAAAAGCGCCGAAAACATGACTCCAGGTATTAAAAGGCTCTCGTATTTTCATGTTGGAAAGCGACAGAGTTAAGAATGAGGGGTCATTTTGGGTGGCCAAACACTCCTTTGTACGGATAAGCAAAACCACTATTGAAAGCGTATTCAAATGTAATAGCTATAAACTATATTAGCTAAGTATAAACTTCCAAATCATAAATAATACCGCAAAACCGGTAATAAAAACCATTCCTGCCCAACTAAGCCATTTTAACCAGGTCGAAGGGCGCTTGTCTTTTGGAAAATGGTCAGAATAAATAAGCTTGTAATTGATAATGGCAAAGACAGGAGCGGTTAAAAAGGAAACGCTAGTGGCCAAATCTACCATGAAAATAAAGTTATTTCCTGCAAAATAGAGAATAACAAGTGAAAAAAAGGAGATGATGACGAGCAAGCCTCTGTAGGAGGAGTACCAAGGAATATCATCGGGGCGATCCAGCCGGTTTAAGTTAAAAAGATGTGAACAAGTACGAGGGTATGCGTCGGTAACGGTTAAAGTAGTACTAAACATAGCGGTAAAGGCACAAACAATAATAATCCAGTATGCCCAATCCCCTAAGGTAGTCGTGTATAACTCTACAAGCTGGCTAGCAAAAGCGGACCCACTGGTTGCAAACTCGTTAGTAGATCCAAACATAATAAGAGCGCCTAAGGATAGAAAAGCCAACGCAAGCACGCCTGCACCAATCATCCCGATGTTAAAATCAATAAGGGTTTCTTTTAAACGTAATTCCTGTTTTGTTTGTTTGCTTCTCTCCATAATCCAAAGAGAGTGCCAAGCGGAAGCATCCAAAAGTATAGGCATCCAGCCCATTAAGGCTATTAAAAAGGAAATTCCTGCGGCGTCCCAAATGGAGGGGGCGCTAGGTTTTACCATAGCATCAGGTTTAACAAAAGCTACCACCACCGCAATTAGTGTTGAAATAGTTAAGACGACTAAGATAATTTTAATGGCTCCATCAAGAGCAGAATATTGCCCTTTAATAAGTAAAAACAAGCATATTACTAGTATAATTGCACTCATGAGCAGAGGAGATAAGTCTAGGCCGGTTAGCTCATTAGCCAAGCTAGCTGTAACCACGGTAACCGCAGCCTGAACAATACACATGGTGAACACCGTAAACACCCCAAATGAACCTATAGCCCAAGACCCTAAACGTTTATATCCTTGTATTAAGCTCTCCTTCATTACCACGGTGTAACGAGGACCAAATTCTAGAAAGGGATATTTAGATAGATTTGCAATAACAATAGCCCAAACAAGGGTAAAGCCGTATAAGGCTCCCGCACGCGTAGATTGTACCAGATGAGAAACCCCGATAGCCGCTGCAGCTAGGATAAGCCCTGGCCCAAGGGCATACTTTAGCGTAGTACTAAATTTTTTTGTCGTAGAATTCATACCTATTTACTAATATTATACTGCAATATGTACAGCAGAGTAGCAAAAAAAAACAACCAAAAAAAGCACATTATGACCGTACTTTTACCCCTTTTTTCATAAATCTATTGTACTATATTTCGATAAATCTATTTCTAGTGTTAAACCAAAGAGGGGATTAATACTTAGAATACCATCATTTCAGCCTTAAAAACTACATAGTATGCATAGCCGCACAATCACTAACGTATCCAATAACCTAGGCGTTTTTTTAACCACTCTTTTGTTCGTTGTAGTTGGGCTTCAGCCCGTTAGCATTGCCCAACAAGAAGATCTTAGCTATTTTTTAGATGAAAGTATGAATTATAACCCTGCTATTCCCACCCCCAAGGAAGTGCTTGGGTTTGAGCTAGGCGAGTGGCATGTCCGGCATGATCAGCTTGTTGAATACATGTATGCGGTAGCAGAAGCGTCTGACCGAGTAACTATTTCGGAATACGCCCGCACCTATGAGAATAGGAAACTACTATCTTTGGTCATAACCAGCCCTGAAAACCATGCTAAGCTTGACGAAATAAAAGAAGCTCACCAGCAACTAAGTAACGCCTCTGGTTCGGGAGAGTTAGATCTTAACACCATGCCCGTAGTGGTTCAAATGAGTTACAGTGTGCACGGGAATGAGCCTAGTGGGGCCAACGCTTCATTAGCGGTTGTTTACCGTCTCGCTGCGGGTCAGGGCGCGGAAATGGAGAATATGCTATCAAACGCAATTATATTAGTAGACCCAAGTATTAATCCGGATGGCCTGAATCGCTTTGCTTATTGGGCAAACATACATAAAAGCACCAAAACACTTGTGACCGATCCCCAATCCAGAGAATTTGATGAAGTGTGGCCAGGGGGGAGAACCAACCATTATTGGTTTGATTTGAATAGAGATTGGATGCTTGTACAGCACCCCGAGAGTCAAGGACGTATTGCTAAGTATCAAGAGTGGAAGCCAAATGTTCTTACCGACCATCATGAAATGGGGACTAATTCCACCTTTTTCTTTCAGCCGGGTATACCCAGCCGAACCCACCCACTTACACCTCAAAGTAATCAGGATTTAACCGGAAGTATTGCGGAGTATCACGCCGATGCCTTGGACCAAATACAGTCTTTGTATTATAGCAAGGAAAGTTTTGACGATTACTATTACGGCAAGGGTTCAACGTACCCGGATGTACAAGGTTCTATTGGTATATTATTTGAACAAGCTAGCTCAAGGGGGCACGCTCAAGAAAGCGTGCATGGGGTGCTTCACTTTCCTTTCACGATTCGAAATCAAGTAACCGCCTCCTTCTCCACTTTGAAAGCGTCAGTAGAACTTCGAGAAGAGTTGCTTGGGCATATGCGTCAATTTTATAGTGACGCAGCGGAAGCTGCAAGCCGATCGTCCATCAAGGCTTATGTCTTTGGCGAAGAGGCCGATCAAGCAAGAGGGTTTCATTTAGCTGAAATGCTACACCATCACGAAATAGACGTTTATACGCTAGATAAAAGTATTGAGGTCAATGGCGAGCGGTTTGAGGCTGGTAAAAATTATGTGGTTCCCACAAACCAGCGACAGTATAAGTTGATTACAGCCTTATTTGAACGACGAACAAGCTTTCAAGACAGCTTGTTTTATGATGTATCTGCGTGGACCATGCCGTATGCATTTAATCTGCCATTTGCGGAATTAGGGGACAGGCAATTTAACTCAAATTTGTTAGGCGCTGCATTTACGGGGACATGGGAGCCGGATGCAGAATTAATAGGAGGAGAATCCCAGTATGCGTATGCATTTGAGTGGGACGAGTACTATGCTCCTAGAGCCGCGTATCGATTGCAAGAAGCAGGAATAAAGTTAAAAGTGGCTAGCGCACCATTCTCTGCTCTTACCGACGACGGGGTTAAAGAGTTTGACTATGGCACCATTATGATTCCTCTAGGCATTCAAGCGAATCAACAGAGCGTTCATGAGTTAATCAACGAAGTGGTTTCAACCGACGGAATTAATGTATACAATATCGCAACAGGCCTATCAACAGCGGGGGTAGATCTTGGTAGTAACCAGTTTGAATCACTGGAGATGCCTAAGGTAGCTGTTATTGGTGGCGAGGGAACTAATTCCTACGAAATAGGAGAAATGTGGCATCTTTTAGATCGCCGATATGAAATGCCTTTAACTATTTTGGACAAAGCTAACCTTGGTCGCGTTAATTTAGATAGGTATAACGTGATAATTATGACGGGGTATAGCTATGGGGACTTATCAACAGGAACGGTTGAAGCTCTTAAATCATGGGTACGAGAAGGAGGGACTCTAATTGCGATGAAACAAGCTGTGTCATGGGCGAACCAGCAGGGTTTAGCAAGTGTAGAATATGTACAGCCTGATCGTGGCGAATCCCCGGAAACGCGACCCTATGTAAAACAGGGAGCGGATAACGGAGCTGAATTTATTGGGGGCACTATTTTTAATGCCCAGTTAGATTTAACACACCCCTTGGCATATGGCTACAATCAGTCATTGATTAGAGTTTTTAGAAACAGCACCATGTTTCTAAAAAAAGGGCAAAATCCATATTCTACCCCTCTTTATTACACGGATGATCCATTGGCAAGCGGTTATGTTTCAAAGACTAACGAAGAAACGATAAAAGGAACCGCCGCCATAGTAGTAAGTAGATCTGGTAGTGGAAAGGTAATTGCCATGACGGATAATCCGAACTTTAGAGCGTTTTGGTATGGGACTAATAAGTTATTTGCTAATGCAATTTTCTTTGGCCAAACTATTAGCGGTAGCACCGGAAATTAACCTAGATCCATGGAGTGAAGTATAGGTGACAACATTAAGGTGGTCAGTCTAATCAGCAACCGCTCGATAATCGCCAATGTAACTATCCTCTGAACAACTAATTACTATCTATGTTTAGTTGTTTAGCAGATTACCTTCGCTGTCCCACTCGGCTATTTCAGTGCGTTTATCTTGGTTCACACACTTGGCTAGCCATTCCGGCTCATAGTCAACGTCATGCTCAGCTAATACCTCAGGAGGAACCCCATCCCAAACGTTGGCTGTGTTACCCTGAAATCCGAGATCTTTGACGCCAATCTCAGAAGTATAATATCCGGTTAAAATGAGGTTTCTGATTTCTCTAAAAAACCTCCCCCCTTGTTCAGTAGAGGGGGTTATTTGATCGGGATATGCGAGTTGATCCAAGACCGCGGTCTGTTTTAAGCTGCTAATGCGCGTAAAAACTTCTCCATATTCCTTCCTAGAAAAGCCATCCAGCCACATGATTCCCCCGCGTAAGCGAGTTTGCAGATAAGGCATATCGAGCACAATAAATGCAATGAAATCAGGCACACCGGCATCAATCGCCGAGCCGGCGGTCTCGCTTGCGGGAAGTATATGGTTACATAACACTTCAATGGTGTTTAATTCATGCTCATCGAAAAAACGCTCATTAAAAAGCCGCTTGTCCCGCTCTTTTTCTTCCGGCGTTCGGCCATAATCCCAGTCACGTTGGGCGTAGGGTATTCTGGCTAAATTTTGATCGGAATCGGCCGGGCTAATGGAATAGCCATGGTGCTTTTTTGCCTCAGTGGCGCTAGGAAAAAATAAACCCGCGCTAAGCGTTCCTAAAACAAGGCGTTTGATTGATTGTCTGCGATTCATCATGGTTATAGATTCTGTTTTTTGAGTTGTTCAACGATAAAATCAGAGGTTCTCCACGAAAGAGCCATTATAGTCCATGTGGGGTTTTTATCAGCCTGTGAAACAAAAGATCCGGCATCTACCACAAAGACGTTTTTAGCATCATGTAATTGTTGATATGAATTGGTGACGGATGTAGCAGGGTTGTCGCCCATGCGTGTAGTCCCGACTTCGTGAATGATTTGACCAGGGGCAGCTAGACCATATTCGGACTCAGCGGTGGGGGTATCCCCAAGAGTTATGGCTCCCATGGCATCAAATATTTCCTCAAAGGTTTTGTGCATATGTTTGGCTTGATTTCGCTCATAGTCGGTCCAGTTATAATGGAAACGAAGAACGGGGATGCCAAATTCATCGACGGTATCAGGATCAATTTCACAATAGTTATCATACTGAGGAACAGACTCTCCCCTGCCAGAAATCCCCATCACAGCTCCGTAAAAACGCTTCACATCTGCTCGAAGTTTGTTTCCATACCCACCCATTTCGAGGCCAAAATGTTCGTTAAGACTGTCGGGGTTAAAGCCAAACCCATAAGAGGGGGTACCTAGCCCGCCCCAAATCTCAAGATGATAGCCTCTGGGGAAGTCTAATTTAGCATCATTTAGCCACCATGGGGTGTACACATGCATTCCGCCCACCCCATCTTCATTGTAGGTTTTACGATTAAGTAATTCAGGAACAAGTGCGGCGCGGGAAGAGCCGGTGGAGTCATGTAAATAACGACCAATCAAGCCACTACTATTGCCTAAACCTTGCGGGTGTTCACTACTTTTTGAGTTCAACAATATCCGAGCGCTACTACAAGCGGAAGCAGCCAAAACAACCACTTTTGCGTTGATCTGATACTCTTGCCGATCTTCTTTGTTAATGTATATAATACCCTTCGCCTCGCCTGCCCCGTTGGTCACGACTTCACGAACCATGGCATCGGTGTATAAATCGACCCGGCCAGTAGAACGTTGTGCCGGAAATATTAAGCAACTGCCCGATGAAAAATCAGCGTATACAGAGCAAGATCGGTTACACTGACTACAGTAAAAACAAACCCCACGGTCGTTGTTTATGCGCTTGGTTAAAATGGATAAACGGGAGGGTATAACGGGAATATTGGCTTTGCGTGCGCCCTTTATGTAGTATAACTCATGAAGACGGGGCTTAGGAGGTGGTAGAAAAAAACCATCGGGCTCATTATGAATACCTTCTTTACTCCCAAAAACACCTAATAACTTATCGACCCGATCGTAATAAGGACGAACATCTTCATACCCGATAGGCCAGTTATCGCCAAGGCCATCTACATCTTTTCGTTTAAAATCGAGGGGTCCAAAACGTAACGAAATGCGTCCCCAGTGATTTGTTCTGCCCCCGAGCATACGAGAACGAAACCAATCAAAGCGGGTGCCGTTTTTACGTGTATAAGGCTCCCCGTCAATTTCCCAGCCACCATATGCTGCATCATAATCACCAAAAACCCGGGTAGACCCCGCCCCTCTTCTAGGAGAGTCCCAGGGATTGCGTAATTGGGTGCGCTGAGCATCATTGGCGGGATCGAAAAAAGGACCGGCTTCTACGACCGCCACATTTAGTCCTGATTCAGAAAGTACTTTAGCGGCCATGCCCCCACCCGCGCCAGAGCCAACAATTACGGCGTCATAGGTGACAGGGTTAGTGTGTATATACATAGGTAGTGCGTTTTAACTCGGTTATTTCATTAATTGGCCGTCAATCATAACGTGATTGACCGTTGTAGTATACTCAAAAGGATCCCCATTGAACAAGACTAAATCGGCATCTTTTCCTACTTCAAGGCTGCCGACCCGATGGTCAATACCCAAAAGCTGGGCGGCATACAAACTTAGGTGCTGAACGGCCAGGCGCGGGTTTAGCCCGTTATTAACAGCTACTCCGGCTTCAAAAAGGACCACGCGAGTCTTTGGGACATAGTTTTCATACCCACTTTGAAAGGCAAATGGAATTCCTTCTTCGGCCAATAAAGCCGCTGTTTCCATGGAAACATTTACCGCCTCGCCAGTAGCTCGTAACATAGTTGGATGTAGAATAACGGGAACCCCGCTTTCTTTGACCTGATCAAGCACTAAATAGATCTCTGCTACCCCGTCAAGAACCATTTGAAAGCCAAATTCTTTTTGTAACCTAATAGCGGTTAAAATATCCTGCGCTCGGTGGACGCTTACCAAGGCCTGAGTACGGCCGTCTAGTAAATCCGCTAATGCTTCCATTCCAAGATCGGTGGATGACAGTCCTCCTTCCGCTCGTTTTTTAGCATAACCTTGTGCCTTGATTAGCTCTTGCCGGATCATGGCCATAGATTTGGCCCGGGTACCTGGTTTTGAAAATGCCCCACTGATCACGCCACCCAACGAAAAAGTAAGCATTGACTGGCTTACCAACGCTTGTTGTGCTTGCTCTGCGTTTGTTTTAATGATTAAGCTTTGCCCAGAAACTAGCGCTCCCGGGGCGTGGCCTGCTTGAATAGTGGTAACCCCGTTACTGCGCAGGTGAGCCACTAAAGGTTCGGCAGGATTGTACGCATCAAGGGCTCTTAATTCGGGTTGAATAGCACTAGACCGATCTAGTTGGTCTTGATCACTGCCGGGATCATTTAAGTAACCGGCCAGCCCAACCACCGTGTGAGCATCAATAAAACCAGGAGTTACCACTTGGGCTTCTAAACGAGTGGCTTCGATGGGCACTTCAATCTCTGATTGTGAACCCACAGCTCGAATAATTCCACCATCAACCAGAATGCGACCATTATAGAGGACCTGCCCGGTTCCAATGTGTATAGAATCTGCGTCGATGATGTAGGCTTTTTCGCTGCTTTGGGCCCATGTTGCGGTGCTAAAAAAGGCGAGCAGTAAAAAAGAGCGTATCAGGCTATGTATTGAATTATTAAGGCCGTTTTTTGTCATAATGTGTATATATCTAGGTAATGAATTCATCACTTTTGCCCTCCCTCATGTGTGTGCGTATGGGTATTGAGGCGAAACACCCCATACCCACCAGTAGCTATTTTCTTATCTTCAGGATTGGACCTGTCCCATACCTTTTGTCCCTCAATCCAAGTTTGTTCTACATGGGTATAGACGCTAAAAGGGTCGCCACTAAGAATAACCAAATCGGCATCTTTGCCTTTTTTAAAGGACCCAACGCGATGGTCGATTCGCATCATTTTAGCATTGGCCAAAGTGAGAGCTTCAAGCGCCTTTTCGCGGCTCATGCCTTCACGCACGGCAAGGGCCGCAGACCTAAGAAATAGTCTAGAATCGGTCACATAATCGTCTGTATGGATTCCAACCGCAGCTCCTGCTTGTTCTAAGGCAGCCCCGTTTGTATTGCTAAAATCTTTCGCCTCCATTTTACCTCCAAAGGAATCAAGGGTTATGATACTTGAGGGATAGCCAGAAGCGGCAATTTCATCGGCAACTTTGTAGGCTTCAGAAACGTGTTGAAGAACCATATCATAACCAAATTCTTCTGCCAGTCGAATAGCCGTGAGCACATCATCGTGTCGGTGGGTGTGATGATGTACCGTTCGTTTGCCTTCTAATACTTCTATTAGGGTTTCTAAGCGAAGGTTTCGGGCGGGTATTTTACTTTCATCATCCTGCGCGGCGATTATTTTTTGTTGATAATCTTGGGCCTCTACAAACAGGGCACGAACCAATGCGGCAGATTTTGCTCGGGTACCAGGGGAGTTTCCGCCGCCAATTGGGTTGGTTCCGTTGGCCATTTTAAGCCCTCCACAAACCGCTGGATATGCTTCAGAACATAACAACATGTCTTGAACATCGGTAGCCGTGCGTAATTTAACATAAATAGTTTGCCCACTCATTAGCAGCCCAGAACCTGGCATAACGTTGGCCGCTGTAATGCCGCCGGCTAAGGCTTTTTTAATTGATGGGGAAAGGGGATTAAAAGAGTCCATCACCCGAACATCTGGGTGCATGGCAGAAGATCGGTCTCCACCATCACCGCCGCCTATGTGAGAGTGCGTGTCCACCAGACCCGGCAGGAGTACCTTTCCAGAAACATCGTTGATAATGGCATTTCTAGGGATTCGGGTTTTTGAGTCTCCAACAGCAGTGATGACTCCATCCTCAATAACCAATACTCCGTTTTCAATAGGTGCTTGCTCAATAGGATAGATCGTTGCGCCAGTGAAAGCAATTGGCCGTTCCTGTGCGCTTCCGGGTATAGCCCACGTTAGAAGTGGTAAAATAAATAGTGAAAGGAGAAAAAAGCGATTTTTCATGATGGGTAGATTAAGATTTTCGATAAGTTAAAAAATCGAGCGGCTAACCCAAGTAAAAAATAAAAAAACTACCGAAGCCCTAGTATTGCAGACCCGGTTTCGGAAAAACTAAGGGGTCTTTTGAGGGGGTACGTGGGTACAGAAGGGTCTAAAAGTAGTGTACCTCGATAGAAAAAGTACATACTTATTGCCATGATGGTATGGGCAACATCGAGGTGATTAAACCATAGATGAAGGCCTATTTCAAGTGTATAAAAAACAGCTGATAACCCAGCAAACAATACCGTTCTTATAAAAACCAAATGCATAGGGTGAGCTGTTTTTCGAAACATTATAATATGCAAGGGGAGCACGACAAGGCCTAAGCCGTAAGCTGAATGAACTTTGATAAAGAAAAAATTCAAGGTCATAAAAGTAATAATGGCAAAAGTGATCAATTCAATCACATTGAACCACTCCAAGACACGGCCAAAGCGGGTTGAAAAAAAAGGTTGTGCTTGAAAAATACTTGCCCGTTCAATAGCCATTACGGCAATCATGCTTATTAACCATCCTGGCAGTTTCCATTCTGTCCCAACGGCATATTGAAAGGCGTGACCCAAGACTCCCCCTAAAAATGTAGCCAACGCCATGATTAAAAAATAATACCGCATGTATCGGTGAATAACACCAGGTAGTGCTTTTTTGCGAAGACTGAAAAAGGCATATAGACATACAACCGTGATCCAAAGGTCGGTAAACGTAACCATCGGCTCCATAATGGGTAGACCAAATAGTTCTATAGTGGGTTGGCCTGATGGAGAAGGGAAATCACTCATATAAATCAGTGAATCTATCTTTTCCGAAATTTGAAACAGTTTTCGGATGATAAGTTGTAAACGCGATAGAGATGAAGCGGTGCGTTTTTTAGTTTAACTCCTACCAATATACGACATGAAACACCGGTTGACCAAATCAATGTTATATTGTATAACTAATGATAACTTATATGCGATTAAAGTATATTTAACACCACCTAAAATAAACACAGGCTGGTTAAAAAGTAAGCCTCGATCTATCTAAAAAGAATTTTTTAGACAATGAAAACGATAATTTGGCGCTAGACCTACATGAACAACAATAGCATCAACTGAGTAGCGATGTGTTATGCTGTTATGATGCGCTGTGTAGTTTATCGAGGTAATCTAATGCTTCCCACGGGAATTCCTCGCGGCCAAAATGACCATATGCGGCGGTAGGACGATATATAGGTTGTCGTAATGAAAAACGTGAAATAATACCTTTTGGAGTGCAATCAAAGGTGTTGGAAACAAGATTTGCTAATTCAAGGTCGCTTTTCTTGCCGGTTCCGTATGTATTAACATTAATTGAAACGGGCTCAGCCACGCCAATGGCGTATGCCAACTGAACCAAACACTCATCGGCTAGTTCAGCGGCCACTAGGTTTTTCGCGATATGTCGGGCAGCATAGGCAGCGCTTCGGTCTACCTTGGAAGGATCTTTTCCAGAAAAAGCTCCCCCACCATGAGCCCCAAAGCCCCCGTAGGTATCCACAATAATTTTTCGCCCAGTTAAACCGGCATCTCCATGCGGGCCGCCAATGACAAAGGATCCCGTAGGATTAACATGGAAGATGGTTTCAGAGTCCAATAAATGACTAGGTAACACGGATGAAAACAGGTGCTTTTTAAGGTCCGTGGCAATATCTTGTTGGGTGATACCAACATCATGCTGGGTTGAAAGAACTACGGTATGGATTCGTTTTGGGCTTCCGTCCTGGTTGTACTCAATGGTTACTTGGCTCTTACTATCAGGGCCAAGGTATGGCATCTGAGAGGAATACTTACGGATAGAGGCTAACTCGCGAAGTAAATTATGAGAAAGCTGTAAGGGCATCGGCATAAATTCTGGTGTTTGACGGGTTGCGAAGCCAAACATCATACCTTGATCACCCGCGCCGTCAATATCTACGCCCTTAGCAATATCTGGGCTTTGTGTGTGAATAGATGATAAAACACCACAGCTATCCGAATCGAACCGGTAGGTGGCTTTGGTATATCCAATCTCATGAATGACCTCACGAACTATTTCTTGTATATCAACATAGGCCTTGGTCGTAACTTCACCAGCAACAACGGCTAAACCAGTCGTTACCATTGTTTCAACAGCAACCCTAGAAAGAGGATCTTGGCGCAATAATTCATCTAATATAGCATCGGAAATTTGATCCGCTACCTTGTCTGGGTGGCCTTCAGAGACCGATTCGGAAGTAAATAATTGTTTCATTTAGTAAAGATAAGAAGATTCTTAATCAAATAGAGAGCCGGAATCTGCAGGACGCTGTATTCCCAGGTAAGAGAATGCCTTGGCGGTGGCGACCCGACCTTTTGGCGTTCGTTGTAGGAACCCTTGTTTAATTAAAAAGGGCTCGTATACTTCTTCAATGGTTCCTTTGTCTTCACCAACGGCCACTCCCAAGGTACTAAGTCCGACGGGGCCGCCGCCATAATGCTCAATGATGGCACGAAGCATACGAATATCCATGTCATCTAAGCCATTTCTGTCCACATCTAGGGCATTAAGAGCCTTATCAGCAATGTGTTCATCGATTCTATCCAACAGATCAACTTGGGCAAAATCACGGGTTCGACGAAGAAGCTTGTTAACAATTCGTGGTGTACCTCTACTTCGGCTAGCAATTTCATGGGCACCCGCGTCATTAATCCCAAAACCCATAATATCAGCGGACCTTAGCGCTATTCGTTGCAATAATTCCACATCATAGTAGTCTAGCCGTATGTCAATTCCAAAACGAGCACGCAGAGGCGCCGTTAACATCCCTTTGCGAGTGGTAGCCCCAATGAGAGTGAAGCGATTTAATTCTATTTGAATACTTCTGGCATTAGGACCTGAATCGATCACAATATCCAAGGTAAAGTCTTCCATGGCACTATATAAATACTCCTCAATAACAGGATTTAGACGATGTATTTCGTCTATAAATAGCACATCTCCCTCCTCTAAATTGGTGAGCATTCCAGCTAGATCTCCGGGTTTGTCGATAATCGGGCCGGTAGTTGGGCGTATGTTACGTCCCATTTCTTCAGCAATTATGTATGCCAAAGTAGTTTTCCCCAAACCAGGAGGTCCAGATAGAATTACATGATCTAGCGCTTCCCCTCTTTGTTTAGCCGCTTTTATAAAAACTTTCAAGTTATCAATGGCTTTTTGCTGGCCAATAAATTCGTCAATGGATGAAGGACGAACACTTTGTTCGAAAGCATCTTCTTTGTGTTGCGGATTTAATAAAGGGTTTTGCACGTAGTTGGATTCAAATTAATGCTTAGTTAATAGAATTATACTTAGATTTACGTCGAATTGCGTATGCAAAATGTCTATTTTGGAAAACAGTAGTTATAGTGTGCATTACTATACGAAGGTTTTTCCATAAGAAGGGGCATAGAACCGGTTTACTTAACGACAACACTACAAAACCACAATACCATACGATTTGCCAAAAACGAAACACACAGCAAAAAAAGGGTTGTTTGGCCCAGATTATTATCTCAACTATGAACTTAGTTGGCTAGAGTTTAATAGTCGTGTGTTGTCCGAGGCGGAAAACACGGAAAATAATCTATTGGAGCGGGTTAAATTTATTGGGATTGTATGCTCAAATTTAGATGAGTTTTTTCAGAAGAGAGTAGGGGGGTTAAAAAGGCAGCTACACGCAGGGGTTCATACAATCTCTGTGGACGGGCTTAGCGCTCAAGAACAGCTCAAACGTATTCGCAAGCGTGTGTTAGAAATGATAGAACGTTATAGGGGTTGTTTTTTTAACGAACTATTGCCAAGTCTTGATACTAATGGGATTTCCATTCGCAGCATGGAAGAACTGACCATCGAACAAGCCAAAAAAGCGGATTCTTTTTTTACCCGTCAATTATATCCAATAATTACCCCTTTAGCGGTAGACGAGTCACATCCCTTCCCTTTTATTTCAAATCAAAGCCTCTCCTTTGCCATTCAATTACGAAATAAAAAAACCAACGAAAAAAGTTTTGCCCGTATAAAAATACCTTCCAATCGGCCTCGTTTTATTGCGGTGCATGAAAGCGCCAATAAAGTGGTATTCCTTCCCATCGAAGATTTAATCAAGGCGAAGATGGAGGTTTTTTTTCCAGGAATGGAGGTAGTATCCGCACATCTTTTTAGGGTCACTAGAAATGCATCATTAGAGCGAAACGAAGAAGAGGCCGACGACTTACTTGAGGTAATAGAGGATGAATTAAGGGAGCGTAAATTTGCCCAGATCGTACGTTTAGAGCTGGATGTACAAACCCCTGCGCCTGTGAAGAAATTCTTAGTTAAACACCTCGAAATTATCCCTCAAGATGTATACGAAATGAGAGGCACTATTGGTCTGGTTGATGTGTTTCAGATCGCCATCGTAAAAGGTTTTTCTCGCCTAAAAGATGCACCATGGAGCCCAGTGCTTCACCCTGCTTTTCATCACCCCCCAGAAGAACAGTTGCCCAATATATTTTCTGTAATAAGAAAGGGGGACTTTATGGTTCATCACCCCTACCATAGTTTTGAATTAACTACACAGCGATTTATTGAGGAGGCGGCGAAAGACCCAAGGGTATTGGCCATAAAGCAAACCCTCTATCGCACATCGAAAGACTCACCCCTTATGCATGCGTTAATGCACGCAGCAGAGGAGGGCAAGCAGGTGGCTGTCTTAGTCGAAATAAAAGCACGTTTCGATGAAGAACGCAATATTCTTTGGGCACAACAATTGGAGAATGTGGGGGTTCATGTTGCGTACGGGATTCCCGGTTTAAAAATCCATACCAAGCTAACTATGGTGGTTCGAGAAGAAGAAGAGGGCTTACGGACTTATTGCCATATTGGTACGGGTAATTATCATCCCGATACGGCCCAACTCTATGAAGATTTAGGCTTATTTACCTGTGATGAGGTGATGGCTAAAGATGTAACCAATGTCTTCAATTTGTTGACGGGATTTGCGCCAGAACAACGCTTTGAGAAATTACTTGTGGCGCCTAGGTATATGAGAAAAGGCATGCTGGATTTAATCGACTACGAAATTGAAGCAGCCAAAGCTAGCAAGAACGCAAGAATCATTGCTAAAATGAACAGCTTAGAAGATCCTCAAATCATTGAACGTTTATATGAAGCCTCCAGGGCTGGTGTTGAAATAGACTTAATCGTGCGAGGTGTTTGCCGGTTAAGGCCAGGGATTGCGGGGTTAAGCGAGCGCATTCGCGTACATTCGGTCATAGGCAGATTTTTAGAGCATTCTAGGTTGTATTACTTTTACCACTCAGGTGAACACATCTATACCATAGGTTCTGCTGACTGGATGCACAGAAACTTGGATGCCCGTGTAGAGGCTATAACACCCATTGAAAGCGAACAGTTAAAAAAGTATCTACGGTTTGTTCTTGAAATCTATTTAAAAGATAACCGACAACGGTGGATGCTTGAAGCAGATGGGTCTTATAGTAAAGCCTCTACCTCAGAAAAAGGGGTTAAAAAAGGCACACATAAAGCACTGATGAAGCATATCTCAGCTTCAGAAGCCCCCATTCCCATGTCCCACTAATAGCGCTGAGAAAAAGCTACCCTATTTACCTATATATTTCGGCCCATCGCATTAATAAAAGCTCAAGTTCTAGGCGATCAATGAAGTCTTCCGATTTGCTGAGTTCTAACCAAAGCAGGTCTTTTTCATCGTCGCTAAGTTTGTCCTTAATATAGTTGTCGATTTTCTCGAGTATAGCTTGTTCCTTTGATAGGTATAAAGTTGACATGTTTTTCATTTTTGTTTTTTGGTGACCACTTCTTTTTCGTTTAACGTCCTTTTTTGTCACTTAGAACACGATCATAGAAACCACATTGATCAAATAGTATGCGTGCAACAACCCGTTTAGAAAAAGTTGTTGCACACATAGTCCTAAGGGTGATGTATCATATGTATCACGACACAGTATCTATCACTACCTGCTAAAGTCGGAAAAGTGACACAGCCAGAGGTGCCATAGTTCCCGGTGCATGACCAACTACCTGTAAGTAGAAATCACATGATATATACCCCTAAAGAGACCTGTCTTGAGTACTCCTTACATCATTGATCTAATTTTTTTTGACAGCATGCTTGGAGCACTTTTAAAATACGATGTTTTCGAGTCCAAGCAGCGTTTACATTAATCCCAAAATGATCGGCAACATCTTGTGCGTTGTGGCTCGGGTTTTTTAACCAATAAAGAATGTACTCACGTGAACTAGGATTCAATTGTTGTATGCAATCGGTTAATATTGTCATGCGCTCCTCTTGTAAAATTTCCTCAAGCTGATAAGCTTTTGAGCCATGTTCTTCAGCCACAAATGGGATGTGGGCCGAATACTTTGCTTTTTTCAATCTAAAATATTCATGCTTAGCTGAAGTAAGGAAATAAGCCAGCAAAGATTCAGGTTTCTCAATCCCATCTTCTTTAATGCGCTTAACCCCCCTCATTAACACGGTTTGTACACAATCTTCTGCATCTTCCGTACTTGCTCCAAAGCGTATTTGTAGGTAGCGCGTTAGTACATTGACCAACTTCGGTGTTAATTCATTTAGTGCTTCTGAATCATTTTTCATAATAGACCCCATAAAATTGTTAAAGTTAGTTTTACTCATAAGTGACATTTTATCAATGTTATACTAACAAGTCAAGTATAAAAATAAATTTTTTTTAAGGGCTTTTATCCAAATAACCTATTAGATTTACTACATGTATCGCGTACAACTACAGAACTTCGAAGGCCCCTTAGACTTACTCCTCTTTTTTATTAAAAGAGACGAGTTAGATATTTACGATATCCCTATTTCATACATAACCAATCAATTTTTGGAATACCTACATCTGCTCGATGAATTGGATCTAGATGTAGCTAGTGAGTTTGTTTGGATGGCCAGTAATCTGATGTCCATTAAGGCTAAAATGATGCTCCCGAGAGAGGACTCTGATGAAGATGATTTACTAGACGAGCAGGATCCTCGGTATGAATTAGTGCAACAGTTGTTGGAATACAAGCGCTATAAAGAGATGTCACTTAAGCTTTCAGATATAGACGAAGAAACGCGAAAAAAATATGGCCGAGGGTATCCATTGGCAGACGAAGTAGAGCAACAAGCGTCTGGAGAGGCCTTGCAAGATGTAACCCTATTCGATTTGATTGCAGCGTTCAAAAAAGTAGTAACAGATATTGAACGAAGAAATGTTGTTCACCGAGTAGAAAAAGTTGAGGCAACCATAGAACAGCAATCTGAATTTATTTTAAACAAGCTTCAACAAAAAGGGAAGCAAAGTTTTATAAGCTTGTGTGAAGACGTCAAACAACGAGTAATTATTGCCATCACCTTTTTAGCTGTTTTAGAGATGATCAAAGAAAAGCAGATTCGCCTTTATCTGGCCGATAGCCCAACGGAGTTTTATGTGGATTTAATGCCCATAAGCGAGATTCTAGCACAGGACTAATGAATTTATGATAGCAGTAGCGAATATATTCAAGTGTCATTAAATCAAAAGGCCATACAACTTTAGCGCGCATTATTCAGCCTTACTCACCAAAAAGAGCATACACAAACGCCTTTTTATCAAATACTTGCAAATCCTCTATACCCTCTCCAAGACCAATATATTTGACCGGAACGGATAATTCGTGAGAAATTCCTAAGACAATCCCTCCTTTGGCCGTACCATCGAGTTTAGTTAAGACCAAGCCAGTAATATCAACAGCTTCTGTAAAGGCGCGAGCTTGTTGAAGCGCGTTTTGACCGGTTGATGCATCTAACACCAATAAAACTTCATGCGGAGCACCAGGTACTACTTTAGATAGCACTCTTTTAATTTTAGAGAGTTCATCCATTAACGCTTTTTTATTGTGCAATCGGCCTGCCGTATCGATGATACTCAGGTCTACACCCCTCGCTTTAGCGGCTGCAACGGTGTCAAAAGCAACGGCCGCAGGATCAGCATTCTGCCCCTGTTCTATTATAGGCACATCTGCCCGCTCACTCCAGATTTTAAGCTGATCTACTGCAGCAGCCCGAAAGGTGTCGGCCGCGCCCAGCAGGACGGATTTACCGGCTGATTTGTACCGATGAGCTAACTTTCCTATGGTGGTTGTTTTGCCTACTCCATTTACCCCAACCACTAAAATTATGTGAGGCTTTTCCGGGAATTGTGCATCAAATTCAGCGGAACGTTCGACGGGGTTTTCCATCAAAAGACCAATAATCTCGTCACGAAGTAAGGTATTCAACTCTTCTTTGGTAACATATTTATCCCTGGAAACCCGTTCTTCTATGCGTCGGATAATATCGAGAGTGGTTTTTACCCCGACGTCTGAGGTTATTAAAATTTCTTCGAGTTCATCAAGAATGGCGTCGTCAATTTGGTCCTTTCCTGCGATCGCCTTTCCCAGTTTATTCAGTAACCCATTACGACTTTCTTCAACCCCTTTCTCTAAGGTGGTATTCTTTTTAAAGCCTAATTTTTCTAAAAATCCCATAATCCTACCATTAATTAAAACGAGCGCCTTTCATTATGTTTCTATAACGTAAAAGATACATAATAAATGAGAACAACATGATGACTACCGAAGCCCAAAGCAAAAGGGTATGTGCAAGGGTGGCCGACCTAAAAAAGAAGACAGAAATCCAATAAAGAGAGATAATATTGACCGATATTTTACCCGAAATGGTACTCATTGCCACTTTTCCATAACGCAGCTTTATGAATGATGAGCCAAGTAAAATAAGCACATCTCGTATAATGAATAGCCATAAGAACCACAAAGGTACCCAACCAATAACTGCGGTATAAATAAATAATAAACCCGCGGCAACCTTATCAGAAACAGGATCAATCATCTTACCAACTTCCGAGATGGTGTTTGTTTTACGGGCAACATATCCATCTAGATAATCCGAAAAAACCCCATATCCTATCAAAAGCCCAATGATTACATCTACCGAATACCCATTAATGTAATGCCGATAGACCACCGGTAACACAATAAATACCCGAGAAAATGATATAACATTAGAGATGGTAAAAACCTTACCACTAACCTCTATTTTCTTACTATCTATGTTATTTTTAACCGACAAGATCCAGGTTTTGTTACGATATTATTTAGACCTAAAGTTAAAACCAATCCCCCGATAAAGCCACATGAAAAACCCCCCCTCAAATTTACGACTAAAAGGATCCCTTGCAGAGCAAAAGAAGCTTAGTGAAAAGGTGTTTTCAGGAGAACTGCTTCATGTATTCAAAGATGAAGCCATCCTTCCAGATACAAGCATCGGTCGGAGAGAATGGATACAGCATCCAGGTGCTTGTGCAGTAGTATCTCTTTTTAGTAATGGGGATTGTGTGCTTATTCAGCAGTTTCGGTATCCAGCCCAGCAATTATTTTGGGAAGTCCCTGCAGGAAAAATTGACCGTGGAGAAGACCCATTTAGTACGGCTGCCAGAGAACTGGAAGAAGAAACAGGTTATCAGGCAGAAGAGTGGACCTATATTGGCCATTTTTATCCGGCCATAGGGTATGCCGATGAAATAATTCATATCTATCTAGCCGAAGGTCTTATCCCCGGACATCAAAATATGGATAAGGATGAATTTTTGAGCGTTTACAGGGTGCCATTTAATGAAGTAGTTGGGATGATACACAGCGGAGAGATAAATGATGCCAAAACTATTAGTAGTATCATTCGTGTTCAGGGCTTTTTAGAGCGCGACAGAATGAAATAGTGAGCGCGGTGCTTTTGTAAATTATCCGTATTGGATAAAAAGTGGTTATGACTGACTTAGACCAAAATACTAGCGATGCTCAAACATCTAGCGAAACCCAAATATCCAGTCCCTTAGCCTTCTGATTTTGCACCATGTTGCTCAATAAAATCACGTGCCTTTAGAATCTGAACCACTTTTTCGCTGTTCCGCTCCATAATTTTTACCTGAAACAAACTCAAAATAGCTTGCTGCTGAAGTAACTCAATTACATCGGAGGTAGTTTCGCATTCTTCGGTTTCACTAACCAAGTCATTTATCCCTTGAACAATGTATCGGTAATTATGGGAGTTCGATTTATTGGGCGTATCCGCCTCGCTTGACTGAGGTTCCGGCGCGTTGAAGTATTCCTGCAGTGATTCTTCAGTGACGTACCAGCTCACCCCTAATTTACGGCCCCGAATGCGACCAGAACGAAGATACGAACGCAAAGTGAGCTTAGAAACGCCCAGCTGTTCGTGTAAATCGTCAATAGAATAAAGGATTAAACGGCCAATTTGCTTAGGCATGGTCGGATTCAGATTCGGAATGAGGGTCGTTTGCCTGGTTAAACGCTTCGGTAATGCGCTGATTCATGAGTCGTCTATAGTGTTTAAATTCATACTCACTAACGATAAATTCAGAAGCAAATTCACCATTGGAGCAGTGTACGGTGTATTTGTTGGGTCGTTCTGAGGCGCTAACCTTTACCTGTACGGCTCCCAGCTTGTATTGCTCTATTACAGAATTTGTCATGTATCAAATGCCCATATTTTGTACTATTAGTTGTGCTAAAGATACTATTATAATTAGATAAAATTGAGGCTAAGCAAAGATTGTAATGACTAAAAAATCTGTTATCGCTATTGTTTTAGGGGCATTTTTAGGTATTTTTGTTTACAACGCCATTCAAAAAACAGCCCCCGTAGTAATTGAAAATGCACCCGACTGGCGCAGTTTGGACGTGGGATTAGAAGAAGCCAGAGTAGCAGATAAATTAGTCCTAGTGGACGTGTTTGAGGATGGGTGTAAATACTGTCGAGCCATGGAGCGGGAAGTATATCCAGACACTACGGTTCGGGCGGTATTGGACGCGGGATATATTCCAGTTAAAGTGAATGGAAATGCCGATGAACCTATCCGTTTTCGGGGGCAGGAGCTCAGTTCTAGGACTTGGGCTCAACAGCAGGGAATTTATGTCTTTCCAGGCACGTTAATATTAGACCCTAATGGCAATCAATTGAAGCGGCGCACGGGCTTTATGAATACCGATGAACTTCGACAATTTCTCTATCGTTAAGCATTGTTATGAGTATTTTTAGATGTTCAGGGACCCGATTGAACTATTCAATAACTAAGTCTAATCATTGTAGATTATACGTTTAATTTATTTATAACCATCACCTATATGTTTAAACAATCCTTTTTTTACCCCTTGGGTTTTGCCCTTCTATTTTGGCTGTCATGTGCAGCTACACCCACCCCTCAAGTGAATAATGGATATTCCTTCACCAGCTATGTTAGCGGTATTGAAGTGCCATGGGGAATGGATTGGCTATCTAGTGGGGAATTATTGGTTACCGACCGATCGGGAATATTGTACGTGGTGCGTGAAGGTGAAATAGTTGCGGAGTATACCGAGGTTCTTGAGGATCTCTATCCTGAGCGTCAAGGAGGATTTTTAGATGTTCAGGCACATCCTAATCATGCAGAAAACGGATGGATTTATTTTAGTTATTCATCCACCGCCGGTGATGGTGAGGGCGCGAACACTAAAATTATCCGAGCAAAATTAGGGCAAAATGGCTTAGAGCAGACGGAAACACTATATAAGGCCACACCGAATAGCAAAAGAGGCGTACATTACGGCAGTCGCCTCGAGTTTGGAACCGATGGCACGCTCTATTTTACCATTGGGGACCGTGGTAATAGGGATGTAAACCCTCAAAGTCTTTCTATAGACGGTGGAAAAGTTTATCGAATAAATGACGATGGAAGTATACCCCAAGACAACCCCTTTGTAGGACAGGCCAACGCCATTGAAGCGGTGTACTCATACGGGCATCGGAACCAGCAAGGAATGGAGCGACACCCTGTGACGGGTCAAATGTGGGCGCATGAACATGGTCCGCGTGGAGGGGATGAGTTGAATATCATAGAGCCAGGTAAGAATTATGGGTGGCCCGTTATAAGCTATGGAATAAACTACAATGGAACTCCTTTTGCAGAGGATTCCGTTCGAGAGGGAATGGAGCAGCCTATTCAGTATTGGGTTCCATCCATTGCTCCTTCAGGAATGACCTTTGTGACTAGTGACCGATACCCCAATTGGAAAGGACACTTGTTGGTAGGCTCATTGAAATTTGGATTGGTAGAATTGCTGCAACTCGACGGCAACACCGTCGTATCACGCACCGAAGTGCTTCAGGGAATAGGTCGTGTTCGTAGTATAAAACAGGGACCTGATGGATATATCTACGTGGGCGTTACAGGCCAAGGAATCTTTCGGGTAGAGGGAGTCTAGTTTTCGGGTTCCAGGAGTCTAAAGCGTCCCTGAACCCCATCCTTCTCGGTATTTTCTACGAACAAAGGCATTGGCTGGCTCGAAGTTAGTTACCTTCATGGACGGACCGTCCCATAAAAGTTGAATGCCCCGACCTGGGTAGCGAGTGCGCATCCTCTCCATCTCCACCCCTTCTTCGGTGTATGTTTCCTTGTATTCTTCTTTATAGTCGTAGCTTCGTATGGCCAAATTTCCCATCAGCACACTTTCGGTTAGTGGACCTGCGATATCAAAAGAGGAACTTAAATCATGCTCGCCATATCCCGCTAAACAAGCATTTACCCATTGATGATGATGCCCTTCGGGTACACGAGGTAGCGTTTGAGGTACTTGTACATGGTCATTTAACCCAGTGGGGAGGAGACGAGCGTTTCGACCATAGGTGTCGCACATCATTTTACCGCGATCCCCGATAATAATGACTCCGTTACCCCCATCACCCATGAGTTCATCAGGTTCCAATTCTTCAGGTCTGGCAGGCTGAATACCCCCGTCCATCCAATGCAGTTTTATAAAATCACCATTTTGATAAGGGAAGCGTAAGACCACATGAGAAGAAGGCGGAAATCCATCAGGAAATTCTCCGCGCCGGAATTCGTCAACATACACCGCCCCAACGCTACATTCAACTCGGTCTGGGTAGCCAAGATCAAGAACATTAAAGGGCGTTTCCATTAAATGGCACCCCATATCCCCTAGCGCGCCGGTTCCATAATCCGACCATCCCCTCCAATTAAAGGGAGCGAGTCCCTCCACGTATTCTTTGTAGGGCGCTGTGCCTAACCATAAGTCCCAGTCCAATCCCTCAGGTACTGGCGCAGGACTTGTCGGCCAACTAATTCCCTGGGGCCAAACAGGGCGATTAGTCCAAACATAGACGGTATGGGCTTGCCCAATAATACCCGCTTGTAACCATTCTTTCATTTGCCGAACCCCGTCACCAGAAGATCCGTAATTACCCATTTGTGTGACTACTTTATGTTTTTTTGCAGCCTCCGTCAGCATTCTGGCCTCATAGATATCATGGGTTAAGGGTTTTTCAACATATACATGCATGCCTCGCTGAATGGCCGCCATCGTTTGTACCGCATGGTTATGATCTGGAGTAGACACGACGATGGCATCTATTTCGGATTCGTGCGAATCCAGCATTTTTCGGTAATCCTTATAAAAAGGCGCATCTGGATAGGCCTCCTTTGCGCGGCTTACCATGCGTTCGTCCACGTCGCACAGATGAGATACTTTTACATTTGGATGTAGAGCTAACTGACGGAGGTTGTCATTTCCCCTTCCACCTGCCCCGATAGCCCCTATATATAAGGTATCGCTAGGCGCAGTGAAACCCTTGCCACCCAATACATGACGGGGAACAATACTAAATCCAGCGCCTGCTAAACCAACCCTCGTTAAAAAATCTTTTCTCTTCATAGCCGCAACGTTTATTAAAGTTAGATGCATGGAATTACGCAAAAATTAGCATCAATCACCAAGACCAAATCAGTAATACTATGCAGGTGAACAAAATTTAACGTAAGGCTAATCTACGGCTAAGGTCTACTGGTTAATGCAAACAAAGCCCAAAAAACGCCCACAAAGCTGCGTCAACAAAGCAACATCAACAAAGCTCAACAGATAAGGTGATACCAAACTCATTTTGTTACCGAAGTAAAGGAAGAAATGAATACCCAACCAGCGCTTAGGATTCTACTGTTATATATGCTTGGTGTAGCCCTGCATAGATGGGCCTTCCAATCTTTTGTGATGGATGAAAAGGCGATGCACGCAGGCCTGGGAACAGTGCTGATCGTATTGGCCGCTCAACTACTCATCACCCTAAACCTCTTAAAGGACCAATTGAAACAAGGAAAGTTGATGAAAGGAGCATTAAAACAAGGAAGGCTGGTACAAAAAGTATTGAATGTATGCAGAAACAGGCCGAAGCAGAAGCTCTTTCAAAGACGAGTCCACAGAAACGGGATTTACGCAGTACTGCTTGTTCTAAGCGGGGTGTTTCATGCGGGATTACAGGAGCAAATCGAAGCGGAAATATATGCCTTAGGCCAACAGCAGTTACGAGAAGGAACGTTAAGCGTGGTAGAAGGTGAAATAATGGAGGTGGTCCCAACCAAAAATAAGCAAGCATATCGATACACCATACGCGCTGATAAGATGCGAGCCTTTGAGTCAGGGTTAGCGTTTAGTAAGCGCCTTGCACGGCCGATACAGATTTGGGCGTATACCACACAAGCAGCTCCCGAGATAGATCGTTCAGACTCTGCTGAGATGAAGGGGACGTCAAGCTTAGTACAAGAAGACTGGTTAGAGCAAATTATGTGGTCAGATCAATCGCCTCTGCCCACTGAAGGACAGGAATTACTCAAAAATAAGGGGCTTTTTTTAGTGCAAGGCTTTGGTCGTCAAGAGCGCATGAACCCGGGAGATTTTGATCAACTAGCCTATTTAAAAAATAATGAGATACAACTTCAAGCGTCATTATTGGGGGTCTGGCTGGATGATGCTAGCTCCACTAAAAAATTAGGTATTAGTGAAGTCCGAGCTCAGGGTATAGCGGACCTAACGGAGGGGGGGCATCGAGTTAGGCATAAAGAGTTACTGGCGGGTATTATTTGGGGGTATAAACATGAAATACCATCACATCATCGAGAAATATTTGCAAAATTAGGTCTTTCTCACATAATGGCTGTCTCCGGTTTGCATGTAGGTTTTGTGGCGGCGCCGTTCTTTCTTCTTCTTCACAGGCTTAACCGTAGGCCAAGGCATGAATCTGCTGGACAGGCAGGGTTAACATTAACCAGTGGTCGCCGTTCTAACTGGTGGAGTGTGTACAGAAGTGGTGGGTTTAAGGGGATGCTGGTCATCAAAAAAGCTCTGTTCATCGGGTTTTTTATGGGGGTTATGTTTTTATATGCATCGTTTACGGGGGGCAGCGTTTCGGTGAAAAGGGCAACCATGATGGCGGTTTTTTATGTGGGCACATCTTTGTTCTTTCAACAGGTTAACCCTGTAAATAGTATGGCATGGTCGGCATTTTTCTTATTACTCACCGATCCAAGTCAGTTATTTACCACAGGTTTTCAGCTTTCCTATCTAGCGGTGAGCTTCTTACTACTTGCTTACCCCAAATTGGAGCAGTTATTCTCAAAAAACCCGGGATCATCGAAACAACCATTATCCCGTTTATCCTCGTGGCGACGATTAGCGAGCAAGATCATGAAGGCCATAATCACGTCATTTTTTATTTCATTAACGCTTCAGGTGGCATTGTTGCCGTTACAGTTGACGTATTTCGATGTGTTTTCGGTCATTGGGCCATGGGTAAATGCCTTTTTTCTGCCTTTGCTTTCACTCTGTTTACCATTGGCAATGATAGGTAGCTATCTTCGCTTGATTTGGCCTAATGAACATGCTTTTTCCCTATTATTGCGCCCGTTAGATAGCTTGTTTGACTTAAGCTTAAGGTGGGGTGCGGGCATGGTGGAGCTACCGGGTAGCTGGGTGGAGGTGCCGCGAACGGCCTCTGGTTTGTGGATAGTGTTGGTAGCCGTTACGATTTCCTCATTATATGTGGGCTTGGTTAGATGGTCGAAATGGATACAGGACAAATCAGTAGACCGGCTCGTTATAAATCGCCCCTTTGCAAGGGTTCCAATCCAAGGATTTGGTGGGCATGGCATGAAGAGGACTTTATCAACTAGCAGGGCCCCATTATCCATGAGTTTGGCGATGCTTGTTTTTGTTATGATGATGGGATTGTTAGTATTCAATCTACAATGGGCAAGCCCTACACTGCGAGTAATCTTTTTGCATGTGGGTCAGGGTGATGCAACTCTGGTACAGTTGCCCAATGGAAAAAGCCTGCTTGTTGACTCAGGGCCGGCTTGGTATGCTGGACGCTCTAATAGTCGTAGTATTATTGCAACCTTGGATAAACTCGACATTGATGCGATTGACCTATTAATTCATACCCACCCCCATGCCGATCATATTGGTAGTAGTAAAACCCTAATAGAACAAGGGAGGGTGCGACAAATAGCTCATAGCGGTTATCCGTATGCATCAAACACACAGAGCGAATGGCTAGAAATGGCTCAATCCATGGAACTTCCGGTGCTCATACTTAAACAAGGCGAAACCCTTAATTTAGATTCAAGGGTACTAATTCGAATACTAAGCCCTAGCTTTCGCCCGTATTCATCCTCCGTGAATAATTCTTCTATCACCGTGCATCTACAATACGATGATACCGCAGTTTTACTTATGGGGGATGCAGAGATCGAATTAGAAAAAGAACTAATAGCCACGTACGATTCCACTCTTGCAGCACAAATTATTAAAATTGGCCATCATGGTAGTAAAACCAGCAGCTCAGCAGGTTTGTTACGTAGGGTTTTACCTGATTATGCGGTCATATCGGCAGGCTTGAACAATCGTTACTCACATCCCTCACCGTTGGTATTTGAGCGGTTAAAAAATAACCACATACCCCTGTGGGATTTGCGGAAAAGCGAGGCTTTATTTTTGGAGTCGGATGGAGAAGAATGGGCTCATTTTGACTGGAAATACAGAAAAAAGCGAAATAAAATACCGATAAACAGCTTAGATAAGGCCCATGAAAATGCTATCTTTCAGGATTGACTAATTAGCATACTATCAGGAGTGAACCAGAGCGAGTGTCTAAACAAGCCACGGAACATACAAGCCAAAAGAAAGATAACCGACAGAAGTCGCGACCTATCGTAGTTCAAGGTGCGCGAACGCATAATCTGAAGAATATTGAGGTTCAAATCCCTCGGAATAGTCTAACGGTTATAACCGGGGTTTCCGGCTCTGGAAAGTCTAGTTTAGCCTTTGATACTATTTACGCCGAAGGCCAAAGGCGGTATGTTGAAAGCCTATCTAGTTATGCTCGGCAATTCCTAGAGAGGATGGATAAGCCGGAGGTAGATCATATTCATGGCATCTCTCCAGCCATGGCCATTCAACAAAAAACCACCTCATCCAATCCTCGCTCAACCGTCGGAACGACCACTGAAATCTATGATTATCTGCGCCTGTTATTTGCGCGTATCGGAAAAACCTATAGTCCGAAATCGGGTGAATTAGTCACAAAAGATACACCAGGAGATGTGGTTAATTATATTGAAGAACATCTTGAGGAAGGCGCTCGATTCTATGTACTGTATCCCATTCCTGAGCACGGCAGTCATTCGATTAGCGATGAGTTAAAACTACTGAAGGAAAAAGGTTTTACTCGTCTATTGCACTTGGCCACAGAAGAAGTGTTGGATTTAACCACCTTAATTCCACCATCTCAAATAGAGCGGGAAGAGACAGGCAAAAAGTCAGAGACAAAATCTGCTAAAGCAACGAAAAAAGCTACCTCACAAAAGAATAGTGATCATCTAGTTTTACCCAATAATCACCGCCCTAGCGATTATAGAGTATTGGTCGATCGCCTGGTCAATAAATCTGATGATACCACGAGATCTCGTATGTCAGATTCCCTTGAAACCGCATTTAGGCAAGGCCTGGGTAAAGCCTCTATCAAGGTTCGTGGGGAACAGGAACAGCCCTTTAGTGAACGTTTTGAGCGGGATGGTATGGAGTTTGTTGAGCCAACGCCACAAATGTTCTCCTTCAACAATCCATTTGGAGCTTGTTCTCAATGCGAAGGTTTTGGCCGTGTGGCCGGGATAGATGAAAATCTTGTCATACCTGATCACGAGAAAAGCATTAGAAACAATACCATCGCTCCTTTTGATTCGCCTAAATTTTCACAACATTTACGGGATTTGATCCGAGTGGCAGCGCGTGAACGCTGGCCTATTGACCTTCCGTACAGGGAGCTACCAAAAGAGGTAAAGCGCGCGCTATGGAAAGGAAAGGATGAGTACATCGGCATTTATGCTTTCTTTGATCAGGTACGATCTCAAAATTATAAAGTACATATGCGCGTGCTTTATGCTCGTTATAGGGGATACAGCCGCTGCTCAGAATGTGAAGGGTATCGTATTCGAAAAGATGCACAATATGTACGGGTGGGTGAGATGCATCTTGGTGAAGTCTCTGAATTAACCATTGGTCATGCCAAGGAATATTTTGATGAACTTAAGTTAAGTGAATTTGAACTAGGTGTTGCTGGACAATTGGTGTATGAGATTAAAAAACGCCTTAAATATTTGGTTGAGGTTGGCTTGGATTACCTTACCCTTGATCGACTAGCCAATACCCTTAGCGGTGGAGAATCGCAACGAATAAGCTTAGCAAACGCCCTCGGAAGTTCATTAATAGGCAGCTTATACGTGCTCGATGAGCCTACCATTGGGTTGCATCCCAGAGATAATGACCGGCTTATTAAAATTCTAGAATCTCTTCGAGATATTGGAAATACGGTACTTGTGGTAGAACATGACAGTGAAATGATGCGAGCAGCCGATCATATTATTGATATAGGGCCTTTCGCCGGGGTTCACGGGGGTGAAGTGGTATTTGAGGGAGCGTATCCACAATTGTTAGAGGCACCAACTCTAACGGGCCGTTATTTAAGTGGACATACGGTCATTCCCTTGCCCGCTAAACGACGCTCAGGCTCAGGACACTTTTTAGAACTAAAGGGAGCAAGTGAGCATAATCTAAAAAATGTGGATGTGAATATTCCACTGGGGCTATTGTTGGTAGTAACCGGTGTTTCAGGGTCCGGAAAATCAACCCTTGTACACGACACGCTGTATAAAGGGATAAAAAAACATTTCGGTAATTATAACGAAACAGTGGGACGTCACCGATCTTTAACGGGTATGGGTAGGGTTCATCATGTTGAAATGGTCGATCAATCCCCTATTGGACGATCTTCTCGATCAAACCCAGCCACCTATACCAAGGCTTTCGATGGAATTCGAGAAGTTTTTGCAAGCAGTAGACAAGCTAAAATCATGGGCTATACTCCCGGTCATTTTAGTTTCAATGTGCCAGGTGGTCGGTGCGAAAGTTGTCAGGGTGAAGGTGTTCAAAAAATTGAAATGCAGTTTATGGCGGATATAGAACTCATTTGTGAGGAGTGTAACGGGGCTCGATTCCGGAAAGATATTTTGCAGGTACTATATCGTGGTAAAAGCGTCGAGCAGGTTTTAAACATGCCTATTTCAGAAGCGATAGACTTTTTTGTGGACGAGCCAAACATTGTTAAAAAACTAGAACCCCTAGAAAAAGTGGGCTTAGGGTATCTTACTTTAGGCCAGAGTGCCACAACTCTATCCGGTGGTGAGGCTCAACGGGTCAAATTGGCAAGGTTTTTAACCAAAACGAGCCATGAACACACCGTATATTTCTTTGACGAACCAACCACCGGCCTTCATTTCGATGATGTTGCGAAGTTACTCAAAGCCTTCAATGAATTAGTTGATGCCGGGCACTCGGTAATTATTATCGAACATAATCTCGACGTCATTAAGAGTGCCGATTGGCTCATTGATGTAGGCCCAGACGGAGGGTTTAGGGGTGGGCAGGTGGTGGCGGAGGGAACACCTGAAGAAATAATGGCTATGACCGATAGCAGTCATACCGGCCGTTTTTTAAAGGATTATTTAAAGGCATTAGGTCAGTTATAGTACGATTATGGGCGCAACTAAGTGAATACTTGAGAGCGGTATTCCTATTAAATTGATAATACCATCATAAAACAGCTTTCAGTATTATTAGGGAAGAATAAAACAAGTGGCCACAATCGGAGCGCCCCAACTAACCTTTGATCATTATGTTTCCCATCCATCTAGATATAGGCTTCAATCAAATCTATTTTTATGAAGGGCTTTATTTCTTAATCTCGATAGGCCTTGGGGTCTACGTATGTTATAAGTGGGTAAAAGCCAATGGAGGCAAAACAGAGTTATTTGAAGGCTTGGTGACTTGGTCTATTCTAGGGGCCCTGCTAGGTGCTCGACTCTCTCATTTTCTGTTTTGGAATTTGGATCTTTTTTTGAGTAACCCGGCCATCCTGTTCAGCCTTAGTGGCGCAGGCAACAGCATAACAGGCGGTCTTTTGGGAGGTATGTTGGGGGGGTATTTTTTTACCAAGAGAAAGAAATTAAACTACTTCGAATATTTTTCTCTACTGTCACCCGGTATTTTAATAGGTCAAGCAGTTGGGCGTATCGGTTGTTTTCTTAATGGAGACGCGTACGGAACAGCCACTAACAGCATATTTGGGATTCAATTTCCACGATATGGTACATGGGTGCCTTCGTTTGAAACAGAATTAGCCTATTCATCCTCCGCTTGGCAATGGTCATTTGAACGAGGCCTTGTGGAAGCTGGCTCTACGATGAGTGCCCCTCTACATCCGACGCAGCTGTACGAAATGCTGGGAGATTTTGCCATTCTGGCCGTGGTTATCTATTTATTTAACAAGTATTGGAAGAGTAACAAAAATTCGCCCATTATATTTTATGTGCATACTGGCGGTTATGCGTTACTTCGCTTTGCCTTAGAGTTTATAAGAGGAGACAGAGAGCTTGTAGCTTTTGCAAATATGACTAATTTGCAGCTTAGTTTGCTTGCCTATGTGATTATTGCTGGTATCTTATTGATGAAGTATCTTAAAAAAGCACAGCTTAAGACCAGTTAACTCATGACCAGTTACAGTGGGTATTAAAAATGGATAGAAAAAGAGCGATCAAAGGAATTCTTGCCTCTGCACTAGGAGTACAAGCGGCTAAAGATACGATTTCTGGTCTTTCAGATGCCCCACGGGCTTTTACGCGGAACAAACTACCATCATCCAGTGACACGAGTGGTTCAAGGGTTTCTGAGCAGGGATATAAACACTCGGTTTGTAGGTGGACCTATTCTTCGGTACCACTTGAAGAATTGTGTGAGGTGGCGATTGAGCTCAATATAGATTCTATTGAGCTATTGGATCCCCCTGATATTAAAAAAGTACAGCAGCGGGGGTTGAACTGCGCCATTGCAAATAGCGTCCCCTTAAGCTTAACGGATGGGTTTAATGACCCTGCTTATCATGCTAGATTACAAAAAGAATATAGTGAGCTTATTCCCGTTTTGGCCGATCTAGGCATTCAGAACCTGATTTGTTTCTCAGGAAATAGGCGAGGTATAGGGGATCAGCGGGGAATCGAGCAATGTGCTATTGGCTTAGATCCCATTGTCGCTCTAGCTCAAAAATATGGGATTACACTGGTTATGGAGTTATTGAATTCGAAGGTGGATCATAAAGATTATCAATGCGACCATACGGCTTGGGGTGCAGCCTTGTGCGAAAAAATAGGATCAGACCATTTTAAATTATTATATGATATTTACCACATGCAGGTTATGGAAGGCGATATCATAGCAACCATCCAGAAATATCACCCGTATATTGCCCATTATCATACGGCAGGGGGACCAGGAAGAAATGAAATTGACCAAAGCCAAGAACTAAACTACCCTGCTATCATGCAAGCGATACAAGGCACCGGATTTAGGGGCTATGTGGCTCAGGAATTTATACCTACTGCAGAAAACAAGTTTGATTCACTTGCAAAAGCCATTGAGCTGTGCACTCTTCAGTAGCAATGAGAAATACTATGGAAGTAACAGGGATCAGCGGTGTGCAAGGCACAAAAATAACACAGACCAATAGGAAGACGGTTATCCTCACGGCGCTTATTGCAGTGACTAGCTTTATCATGCTGAGCTCCTGCGGAAGTACGCATAAAATGTCCAAGGTAGAGCACGTAGTGTTACCAACGACCGTATTGAGCAGCCCACGGGCCTTTCCTCAAGAAATTGCCGATTCACTGGGGTGGGGAGCGATGTATGAGGGTACCCTAGGAGCAGAAGAGGAAGAGTTTAGAGTGGTGTTGAGCTCGCCTATATCCCCTTATCATGCCTTGAGGATAAAAAAAACTAAAGATATTGAGGGGGCTTATGTTCTGTTTTGGGAGAAAAATGCTTCGATTGATATCGAATCGCCTCATCGTAATATTCGCTGGTTTATTCAAGGAGAATGCGAAGATTTTCAGGAGACGGCCCAGTTTGAATATTGTATCCCAGTATGGTTTGAAGAACCTGATTGGCAACGAGTGTATGACTCGTTTGATCAATCCGATATCTGGACCTTAGAGCCAGCAGATTCGTTGGTAAGGGATAGTTTATCGCTGGAGGATGAATGGGTGGTGCATGTGGAGGCCCGTGTGGAGAATTATTTTAGACGATATCAGCACACAAGCCCAGACACCTACGAAATGAGTAGTACGAGCAGTGATGTGTTAACGATGGTCTCGCAGATGAAGGCTTTACGTGACGCAACGATTCAGCGTGATAATTTTAATGTATACAGAGGGTATTTGAAGGGGCCGTCTGGACCAGAGTTTGTTTTGTGCGATGAAAGTGAAACGTGGTTCTTCGATGGTCATTTAGAGGACCTTGTCGTAACAAGCGCTTATCCGGTGCTCATTGATGAGGCTTCTGAGCAGCATTTTTATGTGGAACTCCGAGGTCAGGTTCGCGATCAGTGGTATACCGAATGGTTTGATCAATCCTATACCCGAGTCATTATTCCTGATGAAATTAACGAAATTCAGTTAATTAGCGGACCAAGGTGTCCATACTAACCGTCTCTGGATCGATCATATCCGTTAAAAAAGCGGCGATAATTTAGCACAAATTGCTTCCAGCAGCTCGGTTTGCTCTTTGGTAATAGAATTCTTTGTATTCGAATCAACATCTATCTGAGCTACAAAAACCCCATCTTTTAGAATGGGTACTACTATTTCCGACTGCACTTCGGTACTACAGGCGATATAATTATCCTCTGCACTCACATCTTGTGAAACAAATGTTTGCAGTGAGACCGCAACTTGACCACATATACCCTTTCCATATGGTATAGAAACATGATCGGTGGCTGGCCCCACATAGGGCCCAAGTTTTAAAAAGCCTTTTTTGTCTTGATCATCGAGGTAGAAACCCACCCAATCAAAATGCTCAAATTCAGCGTGTAGTACTTGCGCAACCTCTATTAAGGTTTGGTTTAGATCAAGATGACACCCAATGATGGAATCTATGCGTTGTAACATAATAATTTCGGGTTAGTGCGACTTGCGCAGGTTGCGCACAGTTGATGGAAAATCGTTCAGCCAATGAAAATACGAAGCTTATAAATAGCGTGCATTATTTTAGGAAAATTAACTCTGTATGGATGAAATTCGTTGTAGAGTCCGTATCTTTATGTTGTTCAGCACATCTGTATATTAACAATCATAAAAGCTACCCTCAGCGTGCCATAGTAGGGTGGCAAACCTTTAATTTCCGGCTGATTATGGGTATTGGAGCCCTTTTATTTGCTAGTTTTACCTCGTTGTTTTCGGTGGTTAATCCCATTACCGCTATGCCGGTTTTTATGGCCTTAACCAAGGAGGATACCGAAGAAGAGCGGAAAATAACTGCCCGAAAGGCTACGGTCTACATGTTTTTTGTATTGATTACTTTCTTATTTGCTGGGACATATATATTGCAATTTTTTGGAATTAGTATGTCCGGAATTAGAATTGCAGGAGGCCTTGTAATTATGAAAGCTGGTTTTTCTATGATGAATCCGGAAACAGGTGGTAGAAGGCTTTCAAAAGAAGACCAGGTTGCAGCTATGGAAAAAGAAGATGTTTCTTTTAGTCCATTAGCAATGCCCTTGCTTTCAGGCCCAGGTAGCATTGCAGTGGTTATTGGTTTCGGCTCTCAAGCAGCTAGCTTGACCGATTATATGGTCAATGGTGCAGCGGTATTCTTGACAGCTATGTCAGCGTTTCTCATACTAAGGGTCGCTCCTTGGTTAAACAAAGTCATAGGAAAGTCCGGAATGACGGTGATTACCCGAATGATGGGTTTCATAGCACTTTCTATAGGGGTTCAATTTGTAATTAATGGCTTAGGACACTTTTTTGATTGGGTTTAATTGTTAACCGTTTCAAGATTCTGTAATTAATCGCCATTTTTATTTGTGATTTCCCTCTTTTAGAACGAGTTTAAGACTTTTATAACTAATTAAATTAACGCTGTTCTGGAAACAATAGATCGCATTTTAGCCGGTTTTTCATCCTTCATGTGGGGGACACCTTTAGTGGTGCTTTTAGTGGGTGGAGGTTTGTACTTTTTAATTTATTCTCAATTTATCCCCTATCGTTATTTTTGGCATGCTATTGAGGTGTTGCGTGGGAAATACGATGACCCCGACGACCCTGGAGACATTAGTCATTTTGAAGCTTTGGCTAGTGCTCTAGCTGCTACGGTAGGAATGGGTAATATAAGTGGGGTAGCGGTTGCAATCGCCGTCGGGGGCCCTGGCGCGGTTTTTTGGATGTGGGTTAGTGCCATAGTGGGTATGGCAACCAAGTTTTTTACCTGTACGCTTTCGGTGATGTATCGGGGATATGATTCCGAGGGGCATTTGCAAGGGGGTACTATGTACATTATTACCGAGGGATTGGGCAAAAAATGGAAACCTTTGGCGGGACTTTTTGCCGTGGCCGGTTTGTTTGGCCCGTTACCCATCTTTCAGGCCAACCAGGTCACCCAAATTGTACGTGATTTTTTGCTTATTCCGAATGGAATTACCGATCCCAATAATCATTTTAACACCGATTTAATAAGTGGCTTAGTCATTTTATCGGTGGTTTCGTTGGTTATTTTTGGGGGCATTAAACGAATTGGAAAGGTTGCATCTAAAATGGTGCCGGCAATGGTGGTGCTTTACGTAGGAAGTGTTGCCTACATTTTACTAGTACATGTGGATGTGCTTGGAGAGTATCTCCTCTTAATTGTTACGGACGCTTTTACCGCAAATTCGGTCATGGGTGGAGCCGTTGGGGCCTTGATTATAACAGGGGTTCGAAGAGCGGCATTTTCAAACGAAGCAGGAATAGGAACCGCGACCTTGGCTCATGGTGCAGCCAAAACCAAAGAGCCGGTGCGTGAGGGTTTGGTAGCTATGATGGGCCCGTTTATTGATACATTAGTGGTCTGCACCATGACGGCATTGGCTATTTTAGTTACAGGAGTTTGGACCTCTGGTGATGTTAATGGGATTAGCTTGACGGCCTCGGCATTTCAGGAGGCGATGGGTCCTATTGGGGTGTATGTGCTTATGGTTTGTGTGCTTATATTTGCCTTTAGCTCTTTGTTCACCTATTCGTATTACAGCACAAAATGTTTAGGCTTTTTGGCTGGAGCAGAGCGGCAGAAGTACTTCAACTATTTTTATGCGGTGGCCATTATTTTTGGTTCCGTAGCCACCATTGAAGCCGTGTTGAACTTTACCGATGGGATGTTTGCATTAATGGCCATTCCTACGATGACAGCGGCCATTCTGTTGTCTCCAAAAGTTATGAGCGCAGCAAAGGATTATTTTGCGAGGATGAAAAATGAATCCCTTCAAGACTAACTTGACCCTAATTTAAATCGTATTATTATGTGGAATAATCATTCAAGAACCGTTGAGTCCGCGGCGGTACCATTAACCCGAAAAAGTAAATTATTCTATCGAGTGGCTGGGTACAAGTTGCTGCTTCTTCTCTTGATTCAGGTCCTTTTTGTTGGAGCTAGTAACGCCCAAAATATTTCGGAGAAAGTAGGTCATTTAGAGGCCTCAGAGGGGTTTTTCACCTATTATTTTGATGAGGCTGAGGATAAGCTTTGGTTAAGAGTAACGGAGTTACGTAAAGAATTTCTTTATGCCAATTACTTAGCTGCTGGGGTTGGATCCAATGATATTGGCTTGGATAGAAGTCAGCAGGGTGGTGAGCGAGTGGTGTATTTCGAAAAGAGAGGGCCGAAATTATTTCTCATACAGCCCAATCTACGGTATATAGCCCAGTCTGATAATGAGTTAGAAAAAAAATCGGTTCGGGAGGCGTTTGCTTCGTCGGTATTGTACGGTTTTCCTATTGAAGCCGAAGAAAATGGAGCATATCTGATCGATTTAACTCCCTTTTTGATGCGAGATGCTCATGGGGTTACCGATCGGTTACGGGGGATGCGGGAAGGTACTTATAGCTTGGATAAGAGCCGTTCAGCTCTGTACGCAGAAGGAACCTTCAACTTCCCAAAGAATACTGAATTCGAAACCATGCTTACCTTTACAGGGAGTAATCCTGGCCGCGAAGTACGATCAGTAGTACCCGACCCGTCGGCCATTACCGTCCGGCAACATCATTCATTTGTTGAGCTTCCGGATAATGAGTACACCCCAAGAGTCTATGATCCTAGAGCGGGCTATTACCCAACAACCTTTATGGATTATGCTGCGCCCATTGAGCAGGATATGGCCGTTCGGTTTATCAATCGTCATAGGCTAGAGAAAAAAGATCCCACAGCGGAAGTAAGTGAGGCCGTTGAACCGATCATATATTATTTGGATAATGGAACCCCCGAGCCTGTTCGCTCAGCCTTACTGGATGGCGCTCGTTGGTGGAACCAAGCCTTCGAGGCCATAGGGTATAAAGATGCTTTTCAGGTAAGAGTACTACCCGACGATGCTCATCCCCTAGATATTCGATACAATGTGATTAACTGGGTGCATCGCTCGACTCGTGGATGGTCCTATGGAGGATCGGTGGTTGATCCGAGAACCGGTGAAATTATCAAGGGGAATGTCCTTTTGGGCTCATTACGAGTGCGACAAGATTACATGATTGCCACCGGGTTATTGGCTCCATTTAGCGAAGAATCGGAAAGTGAGGGTGTGCTGGAAAACCTAGCCGACTCGCCCATGATGGAGATGGCCCTAGCGCGAATTCGACAGCTCTCTGCGCACGAAGTAGGGCACACTCTAGGTATTTATCACAATTTTGCTTCAAGTGTAAATAATCGAGCGTCCGTTATGGATTACCCACACCCTAAGGTGGATATTATTGACGGAGAATTGAATCTGGATGATGCATACGATACAGCCATTGGCGATTGGGATAAAGTTACCATAGCCTATGGATACCAGGATTTCCCAGATAATGTGGATGAAACAAAGGCCTTGAATGAACTACTTGAGCAGGCCCATGCTAGGGGATTAGAGTATATTTCTGACAATGATGCACGACCACAAGGTGGGTCGCATCCAACGGCGCACTTATGGGATTATGGACAAGACCCGACCGACCAATTGGCTCATATTTTAGAGGTGCGAGACATTGCTCTTACGCAGTTTGGAATGGCAAATATACCCAGTGGCCGTCCAACAACATATTTGGAAGATGTTCTGGTACCCATTTATTTTTTCCACCGGTACCAGGTAGAAGGTACAGTAAAGTTGATTGGGGGTATGGAATATACCTACAAAATTAAAGGGGATAATCAGCCTAGCCCTCGTATCGTCCGTGCGAATGCTCAGCGAAATGCCCTCCAAGCCGTACTATCTACCTTAGAGCCGGAGGTCTTGGCCCTTCCCCCTTCACTACTCGATATGATCCCTCCCCGGCCGGCCGGGCTCCCATCAACCAGAGAATTATTCAGCGGCAGAACCGGTCCTTCACTGGATGCCTTAAGTATTGCTCAGTCTTCTGCAAATATTACTCTTGGGTTGTTGTTGCATCCGCAGAGAGCAAATCGCCTGGTAGAGTACGGAGCCAGAGACAATAACCTAAGCTTGAAGGAAACCTTGGATGCGCTGCTAACCGTAACTTGGGGCAAAGAGGAATCGCAGAGTTACCAGGGAGCTGTTCAGGAGGTAGTCAATTATGAGGTAGTTCGCCATATGATTGCCCTACATGCCTCAAACCAGTCTAGTCCACTTACCAAAGCGATTGTGCTCGATAAACTTGAATCGGTAGCATCTATGATGGAAGGGTTTATGCGGCCAATGGCCAGACAAGCGGCGCTTATGATTGATCAATATCTTGATGAACCGGCTATTTTTGAGGCTTCCCCCGCGTTGGGAGTGCCCCCTGGTTCTCCTATTGGTTCGGATTGGATGCGGTATTGTAGCACCGAATTTTAATAAAATATTCAGGTAAGAATTCACTCGTTCGGCGCTCTTTTTTTAACAGAATACTAATGTTAAAAAAGAGCAAACTATGAATGATGAACAGTCCCATTTCAGGGTGCAAGAATTAAGTACCCAAGAGCAACCACGGGAAAAATTAAAACGGCATGGAGCCTCCTTATTAACGGATGCGGAATTATTGGCCATCCTAATTCGATCGGGTTCCAAAAAGTATAATGTGTTAGACACGGCGCGAATACTTCTAAAAGAGACGGGAGGCCTGCATGCTATGTCCCGGAAAGAATGGAAAGAGTTACGGGTAGTTCCAGGTATTGCCCAGGTCAAAGCGCTTACCCTAGAAGCTTGTTTTGAACTATCACGGCGGGTGCAAAGCCCTTCGGATATCGTGCCCGTTCAAATGACGGGCCCTGAAGCGGTAGCCGCGTTTTTTGGGCCTAAATTGCGTCATTTAACCAAGGAGGTGTTCATTGTTTGCTTCCTGAATAATCAAAAACAAATGATCGATTTTAAGCAAATAAGCTCGGGCGGTAGTCGTGCCACCGTAGTAGAGCCCGCCGAAGTTATGAGACTATCCATTTTGCACCACGCCCAATCCATTATTGTCTTACACAATCACCCTTCTGGGAACACACGGGCATCTCATGCGGACATACAGTTAACAAAGCGTATTCAAGAAGCCGGTACCATGTTAGGAGTACCCCTAGATGATCATATCATTATTGCCGGCTATGACTACGTATCCATGCGAAGTGAGGGTTTGGTATAAGGGGTGCCCTGGGGGCATTTTGTCCCCCTTTTGGGCTAACACCATTCAAGGGAAAACTGTATCTTTGAGACATGAACAGTTACATCTATGATTTACTCCAAAAGGCCTTATCGGGACTTGATATCTCCGAGCTGCCAGAGATTCAATTAGAATCTCCTAAAGTCGCCGAACATGGCGACGTATCGACCAATATCGCCATGCTTTTAGCAAAACCACTGCGCCAAAACCCCCGTGCCATTGCTCAGCAACTGCTCGATGCTATGCCATTAGATCCACAGGTGTTGGAGGCCATCGAAATTGCAGGGCCTGGCTTCATAAATTTTCGATTTGCGAAGGAATATGTATATCAACAATTGAGGGCGATTATAGAAGAAGGCTCAGATTTTGGTAAAACAGCGTCTAGAAAAGGGCAACGGGTCCAAATAGAATTTGTGAGTGCGAATCCTACCGGGCCTTTGACTGTGGGACATGGAAGAAATGCGGTACTAGGAGATACGATTGCTCGCTTATTGGAATGGACAGGGGCGTCTGTTGATCGAGAATACTATTTTAACGATGCAGGTCGCCAAATGAGGGTATTAGGTCAAAGTGTACAAGCCCGATACCAGCAGTTATTAGGTCAGTCGATTGAGCTACCAGAGGGCGGATACGAGGGTGCTTATATCATTGATATTGCCCAAGGAATTGTTGACCAATACGGCAAAGAGTGGGAAGGAAAGGATTGGGAGGCGTTTAAAAAAGTAGCCCAAGAAGCCATATTTACGGACATTAGCCAGACATTGGAGCGAATGAATATACATATGGACAGTTTCTTTAATGAATTTGATCTATATGAGAATGGAGATATTGAGAAGGTGCTAGCAGCACTAAAAGAAAAAGGCTTGGTCTATGAGGCGGATGGGGCAACGTGGTTTAAAACCACTGAGTTTGGAAAAGAAAAAGATACTGTTTTGGTAAAAAGTACGGGAGAGCCAACGTATCGTCTACCCGATATTGCCTATCATGCCAATAAATTAGACAGAGGCTACGATGAGTGTGTGGACGTATTTGGTGCCGATCATATTGCAACTTACCCAGATGTATTATCCGCATTACAAGCACTAGGTTATGATGAGCAACGAATACGAGTTATTGTCTATCAGTTTGTGACCTTAGTCAAAGACGGTCAACCTTTTAAAATGAGTACACGAAAAGCTAATTTTGTGACCTTAGACGAATTAATGGATGAGGTAGGTTCGGATGTTACCCGATTTTTCTTCTTGATGAGGTCTCCAAACACTCACTTGGAATTTGATATAGGACAAGCCAAAGAGGCTGGCGAAAAGAACCCAGTTTTTTATCTTCAATATGCGCATGCACGCATTCACAGTATCCTACGTAAAGCGGAAGAAGAATATGGCGCTCCACCAGAATCCCCAACCCTTGAGCAGTTAAAACCATTGGTTCATCCTTCGGAATTAACCCTGATAAAAACACTCTTTAAGTTACCTAAAGCGATTGCAGGAGCCGCTGACGCATCTGAACCCCATCGGTTAATTAATTACTTGAATGATGTGGCGACCGACTTTACCTCTTTCTACCATGACTGCAGAATTATGGGTGTAGAACAAGAATGTGCACAAGCTCGAGTGCTTTTGGCGAGTCAAACCGCTAGGGTTTTATCTAATGGATTAGGCATTTTGGGTATCCACGCGCCGGAACAAATGTAAGGCCATTGTTCAGCAATAGTATACTTAGATTGTACCGTTAACCCAGCAGTGCAAAGGCTACAATACCTTTCGTTTCCACCCGGTCTATGGTAAAACCAGCCCCTTTGAATAGGTTTTTAGATTCTTCGTAGGTCCAAAAATGAAGACCACCCAATGAACTGGATTCTTGAGCGATTCGTCCTAACCAATGGGTACTTTTTAGAAGATACATAATAAAAAAGCGGCCATTCGGTCGTAACACCCTCCGGATTTCTGTGAGCACCTGAGCGGTATTAGATACTTCGTTTAAGGTCCCCCCCATAGCAACTAAATCGAAGGTATCACTAAAAAAAGGTAGTTGGCGGGCGTCGGCTTGCAATAAAAATAAGTCAACTTCTTCGTCCATCGCTTTTTCACGAGCTTTTTGGAGCATGGGAAGGGAAAGGTCGAGTGCGACTGTCTGTGCGCCAGGTTCGTAATCTTGTAGGCTTCTTGCATAAAAGGCCGTGGAACAGCCTACATCTAATATCTTTTCCCCACCTTTTGGCTCGGTCCAATCCAACAATAGTTTTTTTTCTTCTTCTAAACTAAAATCTTCCCCACTTAGTAAACCTATAGAACGTCTTCTCCATAGATCCTCGTACACTTGAGCAGTAACTGGTACATGGTTGGATAGTTGAGCGAGGGTATCAAAGGTTCTTTTGTTGTCGACGAGTTGTACAATATTACGATCTATAGAAAAGAGTCGCCCATCTTCCGCACAAATAGATCCATTAAAAGGGGTACCAAGGTGCGCGGTCTCGACCGGTAGTTCTAAAGAAAGGCGTTCATTGTGTGGGGCGCGAAGTTCCAATGACATAGCTTCTGACTGATAGTTGAAATTAGTGGATTTATTGCATCATGATTGCCGTCACTCACATAAGTATACGAGCTGTGGCACTAAACGTTACGATTACGCATGCCTATGAGATGAAGCTCTGACGTACTGCATTCACCTAACCAATCTAAAGGCCTCACGGTTACTTTTGAAGGACTAATGAAATTTGTGTGCCTTTATCTACACTTAACATTTCGGCTGCGTTCCCTCGATTTATCCCTATTTCCATCATCCCGGAGCTACCCACAAAGGCGGCGGGTTCACCTGGGGCCACGTCCTCAAAGGTGTTAACCAGATGATCAATCATGGTGTTGCCTACATATATACGAACTTTTCTGCGGCCTATGGTTTGTTCTATTAACTCTTCGGATATGTTGGTGATTAAGTTTCCAAAACGATCTATGTGAATTACCCAACCCTGCAAACCATCTTTATCTCCTATGGGAACCGCCCAGTGGTAACTCACCAAATCACTAATGGGATCCCCAAGCTCTTCCAAGCTCACGCCTTTGGCTAAATGAGCTGCAATGGGGGAGAATATATCGCGTCCGTGAAAGGTTCTTGAGCGTATATCTCTCCAGTAGTTTGGCTTGTTTAATTTGTACGCTTTGTAGGTGAATTCCTCAAAAAAAAGAGAAAAAATCCCATTGTCTGGGCCCACAAATAACTGATCGTTTATCTCCAAAACAATAGGGTTTCTGTCGGTTCCTACTCCGGGGTCAACCACCACTAAATGAATACTTTGTGGGGGGAATAGAAAGGCGGCATTCCGAATGACCCACGCACCGGCCATAATGTCCTGGGGGGGTATTTCATGAGAAATATCAACCAACCGTACATCAGGAGCGATTCCAAGCATGACGGCTTTCATGGCACTTACATAGTGGTCTTGAAGCCCAAAATCAGTCGTAAGGGTAATTATTTTGCTCATAGATGTACTAAGAGCGACAAGGGTTCATGGCAGCTCTAGCTATAGCTATTTAACATAACCGGCATTACCAACATTAACATCTCTTCGCTTTCGTCACTTTGTGTGGGTTTTACAATTCCTGCCTTATTTGGAGAAGAAAACTCAAAGCTTACTTCATCCCCATCGATATTTTGTAATACATCGGACAAGTATTTGGCATTAAAACCGATTTCCATGGATTCATTACTGTAATCACAATCAATGGTTTCTTTGGCTTCGCTGCTCATATCCAAATCTTCGGCACGGATGGTCAATTTATCGGCATCTAGTTGAAGACGAATTTGCCGGGTGGTGCTACTCGAAAAAATAGATACACGTTTAACCGTCGATAGCATTTGATCCTTACTGATAGACAAAAACTTATCATTATCTCGAGGGATTACCGACTCGTAGTTAGGATATTGTTCGTTTATCAAACGGGTTATTAATTGGGTGGTCCCACTTTTAAAACTCACATGATCTTGATTTACTTGTATAGTACTTAATTCATCGGAGATACTCTTTTGAATTAATGCCAAGGCTTTATCAGGAACAATAAAAGAGTGTTCCTGTGCAGTGGTCATTTCTGTGGTACTATACTTAACCAGTCGATGACCATCGGTAGAAACAAACTGAGAGGCGTTGGGGCCGAGTTGAAAATAAACCCCCATCATGGCAGGGCGTAAATCGTCGTTGGATACGGCAAATAGTGTTTTGTTGATGGCTTGTTGAACGACCTCGGTATGGGTTTCAATGGTGGTTCCGTCCAATAAATCAGGCACTTCGGGGAAGTCATCGGCATTGTCCCCCACTAGTTTATAGGTACCTTTATCGGTTTTAAACAAAATATTGTTTCGGTCGTCTACCTCAAAAAAGACCGTTATGTTGGGTAACTGCCGAAGAGTTTCAAGAAGTCTTCTTGCCGGAATAGCAATAGAACCGGGCTCTTCAATATCTGCCTGAACATGTTGTATTATGGAGATTTCTAAATCGGTGGCACTTAATTTAATACTACTCTCTTCGCTTTGAAACAGGATCGTTTCTAAAATAGGTAAGGTTGCTTTGTTAGGAACAGCTCCAATTACGGTGGAGAGCCCTTTGTTGAGTTCGCTACTGGATACAGAAAATTTCATAGGTGGTTGAATTATAGGGATTTATTCGACGGTTTAGCGGTTGGATTGCCCTTTCCAACATATGTGCTTATACTAAGAAAATACGGTACTCTCTGCAACAAATCACCGTGCATTTTTACGAATTCACTTCCGTGCATTTTATATCTTTAAAAGGTGGGTATAAAAATATTAAACCGCATCATTTTGTATACATTAACATTCTCCAGTGGCCGTTGGCTTTTTCTCGTTTTGCTTTTGTTTTGTGCTCCAATGCAAGCTCTATCTCAATCGCTTCACGCGAAATATGGCAGTGAATTTTTGAGAGTGGGTGCTGGGGCAAAAGCGCTAAGTATGGGTAGCGCACAGGTTGCAATGAGCCAAGGGGTGAGCGCGGCTTATTGGAATCCTGCAGGCTTGCGAACGGTAGAGGACGTGCAAATTATGTACATGCATTCTGAGCGCTTTGGTGGTATCGTGGGCTATGACTACGGATCTGTAGCACTGCCTTTGCCTCAGGAAAGAGGGGTGTTGGCCCTTAGTTTTTTTAGACAAGGGGTCGACAACATCGCCAATACTTTAGATGCTTGGGACCCAAATAGAGGGGATAATGGGGGGCCTAAAGCAAACGTTGAACAATACATTACTCGTTTCAGCGCTACAGATATGGCATGGTATATATCTTACGCTTCAGAACAAGCACCGGGTGATTTACCCATTTATTATGGTGGATCATTGAAATTTATACGACAAAAATTAGGTCCTTTTGCATCTGCATGGGGATATAGTTTAGACTTGGGAGCTCAAGGTAGCTGGAACGATTGGCTTTGGGGAATCCAGTGGATAGATGCCACCACATTGCGAAAAGTTTGGACGGTTCATCAAGATCAATTCGACGGCTATGAAGAGGTTTTTGGAGATCAGGCCCCTGAAGGTTCCGACGAATATGTCCGGCCATCTTTACGGATGGGCATAGCACGAAGTTTTCCATACAAAGAATGGGCATTCAACACAGCGTTTGATGTACTTAGCATGTTTGAGGGTAGAGAAGCCTATTACCTAAACCTAGGATCATGGAGCTTAGAGCCACGTCTCGGAGTGGAAGGGGTGTTTAGAGACCGTCTATCCTTACGCGTGGGTTTGACTGATTTATATCAAGATCCACTTTCTGGCTGGACCATGCGGCCCACATTAGGGATGGGGGTGGAGGTGTATAAATTTGTTATAGACTATGGATTTATGGGTTTTGCCGGTAGTGGTGCAGAGTTGGGCACCACTCACCGCGTTTCTGTACGTCTTGTATGGGACTAATAATGAAACCGAGTTCAATTCGTAAAATTATACTCCTAGGGCCGACGGCTGTAGGTAAAACCAATCTATCCATTGGCTTGGCAAAAAGGCTTAGAACAAGCATAGTTTCGGTTGATGCCCGGCAGTCCTATCGATACTTGGACATTGGAACGGCTAAAGCGAGCCTAGAGCAACGCAAGCAAGTTCCCCATTTTAACGTGGATGTTTTAGACCCGAAGGAGCCGGATTCACCCTTTAACTTTTTAGAACGTGTTCAGCAATGGAATGCCGAACACCGCCAAGCCCATCCAAACACCCCGTTGGTTTATGTGGGCGGATCCACTCTATATCTTAGTAGTTTGATAAACGGTTTAGACCCTATGCCCAAAGCCAACCCCTCGCGCGTAACTCAATTAAAAGAGCAAGCCAAAACCGAGGGAATAGCACCGCTATATGAACAACTTATCCGGGTTGATGCAGACTACGCCCGAAAAATGGATGGGTTAAATCCTCAGCGCATTATTAGAGCTTTAGATGTGTACTACGAAACAGGTAAACCCTTTAGTTCCTTTCACTCAAACAAACCCGTCATGTGCCCTAATGATACCCTTGTTTTCGGCCTTAATAGACCCCGTTCGAGTTTACATGAACGCATTAAAAAACGGGTAGATCTCATGATGGAGCAAGGCTTGGTAGAGGAGGTGAGGGGTTTGTTACAAAAAGGGTATTCATTAGAAAATCAAGCACTACAAACCGTTGGCTATGCCGAAATAATTTCGCACTTTAATGGAGAATTACGCCTTGAAGAGGCCGTTGAGAAAATCAAAACTCATACTAGGAGATATGCAAAAAGGCAGGAAACGTGGTTCCGGAAATGGCCATTTATCCAGTGGTTTTATCCTGAAGAACAGACGGAGCTTGAAATACTGAATTTAATTTCACAGGAAATTGAATCTACGTCCAACTAAAAAGCACAACTACTCTAAATTTTTAAAGGATACATTTAGCAGCTAAACCCTAGAAACCCTACCTTTAGGTATCATTTAAAATTATTCATTTATGTTCAAAGCAAAAGTAAACGTAACCTTACGCCCGTCTATTCTAGACCCAAAAGGAAAAGCGGCTCATCATGCCTTACAAAACTTAGGATTAACTAATATTGAAGGTGTTCGTATTGGTAAATTTATTGAGATAGATGTACAAGCTAGTAATGAAGAAGAGGCAAGAGGCATTGTAGAATCGGCCTGCAGTAAATTATTGGCAAATGAAGTAATGGAAGATTTTGAAATCCAGTTCGAATCTTAGACACGGAGCATTACATGTATCCAAACGTAACTCATACTCTAAGCTCTGCTAAAGAGGCTAGTAACGAGGGTGACCTAGAAACCATCGCCCAAGAAGAGGTTGAGGAAGCGATTCAAACGCCTTGGAGACTTATTTTATATAATGACGAGGTGCATACCTTTGAAGAAGTAATTCAACAATTGATCAAGGCATTGAAATGTGGGCGTGGTCGAGCGGAAGAATTGACCTTAAAAGTTCATAGTGAGGGTAAAGCCATTGTTTTTGAAGGAGAGTTTGAAGAGTGTTTAAAGCGAGATTATATTTTAAGAGAAATTGAATTGATAACAGAAATAAAAGGCTAATCCCAAAAGAGGCATAAAGTGGCAAAAGTTGGTGTAATTGTATTTCCGGGTTCGAATTGTGATCATGACGCATATCACGCTCTAAAACATGTGATGAATGCCGAGGTAAAATTTCTTTGGCATAAAGAAACCGATGTATCCGGATTGGATATGATTATTGTACCCGGTGGGTTCTCTTATGGTGATTATCTTCGTTCAGGCGCTATTGCACGCTTTTCACCCATCATGCAAGAATTAATTGGGTATGCCAAAAGAGGGGGCCCGGTTATGGGGATTTGTAACGGCTTTCAAATAGTATTAGAGGCGGGATTGATTCCAGGTGCCATGAGGCATAATGAACAACTCAAATTCATTTGTAAAGATGTACATATACGAGTAGAAAGTACCCAAAGTATGTATACTTCATCTTTGCATAAAGGCCAGGTACTTACTATTCCCGTTTCTCATGGAGAGGGCAACTATTATATAGATAATGACGGGCTTAAAGAGTTACAAGACAATGATCAAGTTCTGTTTCGCTATGTAAATGCCCATGGGGAAACCACACCGGAAGCCAATATTAATGGCTCCGTTGATCATATAGCGGGGATTACGAATAAACAAAAAAATGTATTGGGTATGATGCCGCATCCCGAGCGGGCAATGGAGCAGTTATTGGGTAAAGAAGATGGAAAGCAACTCTTCGAATCTATTTTACAGGCACTGGCAGTTGCGTGAGCGAAGTAGCGCCACATAGGACTCCATCAACCAGCGCTCATAGTCAGGGTCATGTGTTATATGGAGAGAAGCTAGTCAAGCGCTATAAAAAACGTACCGTGGTTGATGGCGTTTCTGTCCACGTGGGACAGGGAGAAATAGTGGGGTTATTAGGACCTAATGGAGCGGGAAAGACCACCACCTTTTTCATGATGGTTGGGCTAATAACGCCGAATGAGGGAGATATTTATTTAAATGAAGAGCGCCTTACTCAAACGCCGATGTATAAACGAGCGCGTAAAGGGGTCGGATACTTGGCTCAAGAAGCGAGTGTATTTAGAAATTTAACCGTTTATGAAAACTTGGCTGCCGTGTTGCAATACAGAGGCTATGATAAGGTTGAAATTAACCGCCGTTGCGATGAGTTGATCGAAGAATTTTCTTTACAAAAAGTCAGGGATAGTCAAGGATACAGATTGTCAGGTGGTGAACGCAGGAGAACAGAAATAGCTAGAGCATTGGTTACTAAACCAAACTTTATTTTGCTTGACGAGCCCTTTGCAGGAGTCGATCCAATAGCCGTAGAGGATATTCAACAAATAGTCTCCACGTTGAAATCTCAAAACATTGGAATACTAATAACCGATCATAATGTACATGAAACCTTAGCTATTACGGATCGTGCCTATCTTATGTTTGAGGGTAAGATTTTAATGGAGGGTTCTGCCGATAGACTAGCCAATGATGAGAAAGCTAAGAAATTATACTTAGGAGAAACATTCACCTTGGAGCGCTATGTCAAAACGTGATATAACAAATAGTTTATTTAGCAGGCTTTTTAGATTTTTATCTCTAATCTTATTCAAAAAAAACAATTCAATGAAAGAAATTACGGTACAACAGTTAAAAGATAAATTAACCGATAAAGGCGAAAATTTTATATTGATTGATGTCAGAGAAGATTTTGAATATATGGTATCCAACAATGGAGGCGAGCATATTCCATTATCCAGTCTTCAAAGCAGAGTTCACACCCTTGATCACGACGCAGAATATGCCATCATATGTCGCTCTGGCGCACGTAGTGCCAATGCTTGTGCATTTTTAGCCCATGAAGGCTTTGAACATGTGTACAACGTGAAAGGCGGAATGAAAGCGTGGGCGGCTGAAATTGATCCGTCGATGACAGTGGCATAGCCGGGTCATGGGTGTATAATCAAAAAAGCTTAAATCAGCGATCGGACCAAATCACCCACTCCCCGTTTTTAAATACTTCTGGACTCACTGGCCTAACACCATGACTATAGTCGTAGTACTCATCGTGGTGTACCGTACTGTAGGGTTGAATAGGCTCTCCTGTTAAGCGATGCCATCCGTAGATAGCCACTCTAGAACTGTTTCTGTCAATATAAACCACGTCTTTTTTGTGTCCAGCTATTAGTTTAGCCTGCGTGCTTTCTCGTATTCCAGGGCCTGTTTCATATCCTGCTTGCTGAAGTTGGGCGTCGATTAAACTATCGTGCCGGACAAAATAAGCCCTTGTCGTCATCTCAGCCGTAGGGGGCATGGGAATGGGAGCTAATCGTATTTCTGCTTGCGAATAGATAGAGTCAACTACCTCTGGAGTGGGTAAGCGCAATCCTAGTCGGTCTACCAATAAAAAAGCATCGGCTAAACCCATAGGGGTTCGAATCTGAGACTCAGTGTGATAATCTGGATACACACATAAAATACCATTACGAAATGAAATAGGAACTAAATACTGCTCTGAATGAGCATATCGCTCGTTGCAAATATTTAGGTCCAGGTAATAAACTCCCTGTGTGTCATCTGGCCTTACAAGCCACTAAAGAAACCAGCAGAACACTTAATAAGCCAATTCTGTTGAATAGTGGAACACAATTGTGGCGGTCGGAGATACACATAATCTGTAAAAATAAATACAGTGAAACTATGAAATTGCAGCGATTTGGTTTAACAGCTCCTGATTGCTCTCAGTATTTTTGAGCACTTTGAGTAGGCCTAGCATGGACTCTTTAGGAGATTTCTTAAGTAGATATCTGCGTACCATATTCCGCTCTTCTAAGGAATCTGTTATGAATTTAGCTTCATTTCTGGTTCCGGAAGCGGTGATATTGATAGCTGGATAAATACGGTCATTTGCTAACTCTCTATCGAGTACCAGTTCCATGTTCCCGGTTCCTTTGAATTCCTCAAAGATTAAATCGTCCATTCTCGAATTCGTTTCAACCAGGCAGGTTGCTATAATGGTCAAAGAACCGCCGCCTTCAATTTTTCGTGCAGAACCAAAGATTTTTTTAGGGATTTCTAGCGCTCGGATATCCAAACCACCGGATAAGGTGCGTCCGCTATTACTTTGAATCGCGTTATAAGCTCGACCTAACCTTGTAAGTGAGTCAATTAGTAGCACCGCATCTTGACCCATCTCGGCCTTTCTTTTAGCGTATCCTAAGGTCATCTCCGTGACACGTATATGACTTTGAGTCTTACGATCATTGGAAGATGCAAACACCTCAGCATTTGAAGAGCGAATAAAATCAGTCACTTCCTCAGGGCGTTCATCAACCAGAAGGATACTTAAGTGGACATCGGGATGATGATGAGCGATGGAGTCAGCTATTTGTTTTAGTAAAACGGTTTTACCGGTACGAGGCGGAGCAACGATCAAGGCTCTTTGCCCTTTGCCAATTGGAGCCACTAAATCGATTACTCGCATTTCAGTATCTTGTGCACGGTCACCTAAACGAATCCAATCAACAGGCATAATGGGGGTTTGCCGCTCGAATTTGGAGCATTTTGCCCAGGTTTCTACACTTTGATGATTAATACTATCTACACTGGCAACATGCCGGTTACCTTGATGATCTTCTTCAAATTCACCTTCTATAATTAAGCCTTGGCGTAAATCTAACTCCTTTACTTCATCAGGTTTTAGAAAAGGATCTTTAGGATGATAGCTGAATTCGTGATCTAGTTTTCTAATGAGCCCCCAGCCCTTTTCATTTATTTCTAGAACCCCAGCAAAGCGACCCGAGATACCTTGGTTTTGATTCCAGTGAAATTTAGGAATAAAAACATGGTTGGTCTTATTGTTGTTATTTTTATTCCGAGCCTTATGCCGCTTATTCTTATTGCGGTTATTTTTATTGTAGTTCTTTTTATTTCTAGTCATTAATAATCATTCATTGTACGTAAATACTCCAAGTTCAACCATCAAAAGAGGGCTATCAATATACTCATCATATGTGGATGTGAAACTGAAGGGAGGAGCGTGTATAAAGGTGATGGCTCAGAATAAGCCATCAGCAGAAGAAAGAAGTTGAAAAAAGATACGAATGTTTTAACCGATTACAAACGAATTCGGTATAAAAATAGAGGACTAAACCATAGCTTAGCCCTCCTAAAGATATTTACCGGACTACAGTTGATTCGTTAATCCAACTGTAACAACTGTCCAAAGTGCCGTTTACTTGCACTCTTTGTCCTTGCTCGTAGCCTAAAGTAAAGAACTTGTCTTCGGTAGACGGGGTTACTGCCTCATAGGTGGCTAATTGTGAATTAACGGTGTTCGTCACACTAGCGTCTACTGATTTAGCACGGTTTAAATAATCAACAACCACCCAATACACTACCTTGTCTCTAGCTTCGAGTTTACGACTCTCCGTACATGAACTAACCGCCTGACCATAAATAGAGGCTAGCTTAATGTACGCCCGGCCAAATGCATCATCTATTGTTAATGCATCTTGCACATATTTTTTGGAAGTAGATAACTGTCCAGTACTTGAGTAAACATCGGCCAACTCTAAGTTAATATTCTTTTTATCAGTGTCATTATCAGCCATTTCTAAGGCTTGTTTGAAATACTCAGCTGCAGCAGTGTATGACGCATTGCCCTTTTCTGTCTCTGCAAGTGTTAAAGCACTATCAAAAGTTGGATCTAATCCATGAATAAGTAAGGTTGTTTGTAGAAACTCTTCTGTCATATTTAGATCTTCTTGAGCTTCTGCAACACATTTAAGGTCTTCAATGGATTCGGGGTTTTCTTCTAATTTGGCGCCACAAAACTCGAGCCGTTCTTCTGGAGTATTAAATAGGGACTCTAGGGTATCGTCAAAATAGGTGCTTAATTCCAAACCTGCATAGGCAGTTGCCTGATCAATCATGCTAATGACCATGTCTTTATCACCCTTTCGTACGAGATTGTCAATCACTACCCGTACATAATACCCTTCACCTAGTAAGGTGGTTTTTTCCACATCCATATCAAACATAGCCTTGAAATCATCGTATGCCATGTCAAGGCCGCCATCGATATTTTGATAATTCTCTAAAAGATATCTTCCTCTATCTTGATGAAGCTCAAATTTATCTACTTCCTCGTCAGTAAATAAAGTGAATTGCTCTTCAAAAAGACTTAGTGCGGTGTCAATATACGCTTCCCGGATGCTGGGGTCTTGCTCACCTAAACCAATCTGTGTGTATATATCGATGAATCTTGGGTATTGGCTTGCCAAATTGAATCGAGGAAATCCTTCCAATTCTTTGGTTTTGCTGCAAAGCAACCAACGTCCATACATGAGGGCAAATGGATAATCCTTGTTTTTGTAATTGTCCTGGAATATGGAATAAGCCGCCAATTCATTCATCCCATAAGGAGGGGTGGCCGTGCAATCTTGTGCTTTTAATCCGGAAGTAGTTAACAGTAATACCCCTATTAGGGTTGCTAGAACTTTCATGATACGATTTCGTTAGTTAAGTCAGTGAGTTCAGTGATGAACAGCTTCGTTTTATTGTAATTTAGGTCGTAAGAACATGATTTCAGCAAGATTCACTGAAAGTCCTATCGCCCAAATATTCTCTTCAATTAGGTTACTTTCTGTGGTTCCTCTGAATCCGTATCGCACACTCACATCTATAGAAGAAGGACTCCGCGATAATATTCCTAACCCAGTGTGCAGCCATAACGTTCTAATTTCTTCTTCTTGAATCGTTAGGTGACCGCTATCGTAAGATAATCCAGCAGAATATTTAAAACTCGAAAAAAATCCACTTTGTGCTTTTTTATAAGGATGAAACTGTGCACCCAGGCCTAAACGCATACGATCCGCCATTATAGCGCCGTCATTATCGACTAAATCATTGGAATAGTCTGACCACTGTTGATATTGCCCTTCTATACTAACATTAAAACGAGTATGAGGGGCATAGCCAATGCCGGCCGCATATTCTAAGGGTAGGCTCATTTCTCCTTTTTTACTGGTCAATATATTGGATAAGTCTACCGTTTTACTGCCGGATTCAATTTCTTTTTCGGTAGTAAAATCTTGTCTCAATGTCATGCTGAAAGGGACATTTACGGTTGCCCCAACTGAAATCTTATCTTGTGTCTTGAATACGTTTCGAAAACTCCCCGCTATACCCAGACGTTGAGAAAATGCCGCGCCACTAATAGTCAGCTTTTGTTTTTGTTGTGAGTACAGCGAAGAACTAAAGGCAAAAGCCTCCGATGTTTCCATGCTGAAAAAAGCTATCGATGGTGCATAGCCAATAGATAATTGGTCGTTTAATTTCCAACCAAACCCTATTTCGAATTTATTTAACCCACCCATTTGTTGTAGTTCTGAATTGTATCCAACCGTATCACCATAAGACAGAAACTGCTCTTCGTTAATTATTTTTAGGTTGGAGCGGGTGACGGGATATAAACCAACGGAAACACCTAATTCACTAGATTTAAGTGGAAATAATAATTGTAAATACCCCTTTTCAAAAAGAGCAGATTCACCCGAACTGCTGGTATTTTTTAATTGGATACTATGTAAGCCAATGCCGGAGGCTCCCTGAGTATAATAGGTTTGTGACCAAAAAGCAGGGTTAGTAAGACCGGCCACTTCCTGGTTAACACTAGTTACACCAAATATTCCATGCGATTTAGCCGATCCGGTTTCCATTTCAACAGGATAACCGATCCCATAGGCAGAGTATATGGATCCACTGGAATACAAATTAGAAGATTGAATTTGTGCCACTAGAAGAGGAGAGCTTAGCAAAAATATCAACATCGCTAGCAGTGCGGTCTTGTTTGAGGCCGCCCTGGGTAATGTGCATGAATTTAGTAGTATATCAAGCATTATTTTAGCTCCTCGGATTGAATTGAGTGAATAATTAACCTCGGTCGCTTATCGGGTGGGGCATCATTGCTATAAAGTATGTTAGAGCCAATATAGCCTGCATTCACATAGGGATATATATAGGAGTCTTTTATCGGGTTGTTATTGTAGATTTGATCATTTAACAACCGGGTGACGTCGAATCGAAAACGCCCTTTTGCAGGATATCCATTGATAATATTATTATCTGAAAAGCCAAACTGATAGGCTAAATCAATAAAATCTCCCTCACTCATTCTAAAGCCGGGGACGTTCAAGCGCTGCTCATGTTCTGACAAACTGTTATTTGCGCGTGTGGTATCCTCTTCCAAAACCAATTCTGCACGGACAAAATTAGTGTTAGGTACCTGCTCACCAAGACTCTTTAGATCTAGTTTTAGTACTTGTTCAAAGGTGTTATGAAGGAGCAAGCGATTAGGAATAGGGTCAACGACTTCTCTTTCTATGTTATAGGCCCAGTCTTGCATGCCGTATGAGCTGGTATCCTCTTGTCCAATAACCAATAGACGGCTGGTGCTTAACGTCGCAAATCGGATACGATTACTTGTATTTTTTGGAACAATAGCTAAGCCAAAATCTTCTTCAGCATACCTAGTTAATCGTGTACTGTCATCTTCAATATTAAACACTTCCCGATAAAACGCATCCCAGCTACCACCTAGGGCTACATGAACGTTACCATTTGTATCTATATCGGCATCGCTAAAACCACCTATACGTTCACCCCCTAGGTTAACTTCTGTAGATTGCCGGAAACTAGGTCCGTGCCAACTATTTTGAATTCGATACACATCAAATTCAGCGGTTGAACTTGTATCTCCATAAATTTCATCTTCCATTAGATGAAGTCTCATTTCAAATCTCATATAATCAAGCACCGTGTCGGTACTTGATGCGTTTATAGACGGTTTAAAATAGATAGTGCTACTGATTTCGCCAAAAAGAGGGTCTTGAAACGATCCCATTGCGGAGTATGATAATTGACCCAAGTAAGGATCAATTTCAATTAGATCGATTTGATCAATAAACACCGTATCCACTTGTATGGCGGATTCCTGAATAAAATCTACACCTACTGTGTTGGTTTCTTCACATGCAGTGATACTGATAAGGGCAAGTACAGAAAAAGTAAGCCACCTTTTTGAGGCAGCTTTGTTTGTTAAAAACATATGATGACAGTCTTCTTTATAAATTCCTATTTCGAGATGGTTTTATAGTAATCCGAAAATTTAGTTGAGACATCTTCAGGCGCACCTTGAATTTTCACTGGAGAAATATTTAATTCATTAAATACGCTATCAAATTCGTCTTTTAAGAAATTTCCAGTAACTACATGGTCACTGTATAGGAGTCCTAATTTCAATAAATCTACTTTACCTTCGTCAGTTAATTTGGCGATGTCTACATCGTCAGGCAAGCCAAGTAATTCTAAGATTTTTGCTGTGTCTGCGGTTCCCTCATTTTCTGGATGATGTAAATTGTAGATGATCTTAGAATGTTTGAAAATAGGCTCATCTTTGTATTTAGTTTTAACCAGAAGAGGGATGAGACCTGCCGGCCAGTCGTGACAGTGTATGATATCAGGCTCCCAACCTAGTTTGATAACTGTTTCGAGCACCCCTTTATTGTAGAAAGCTAATCGTTCGGCATTGTCTGGATAAAAGGTATCGTCTTTAGGGTTTTTGAAAAGACCTTTTCGTTTAAAATACTTGTCGTTATCTAAAAAATAGACCTGTAATTTTGCATTGGGAATACTGGCTACTTTAATTTTCATACTTTCCGCAGTGTCGCCTACTTCCACTTCTATTCCTGACAACCGAATGACTTCATGTAGACGGTTTCTACGGTCATTAATCGTACCATATTTGGGAAGTAAAATGCGAATCTCAAAGCCTTTATCCTGTAAAGATGCGGGTAAGAAACGCAATAAATCCGCCGTGACGGTCATGCGTGCGAAGGGCGAGATTTCAGCGGCGGCGTATAAAATTTTCATAATGGGTACTTATTCTTGATCGTTCATTCCGTTCGCTTTAATCACTTGATCCAATTCGTTGCCCTCTTCTAGCGAATAGAAGTCTAAAAGTGTATCCCCGCGTAGGCCTAATCGTAAGGTTTCTAGTGGAATCACTTCTTCGGGTTGGATATTTCCTAAATTTACGTTGGAGCCATATTTACGAATGAACCATACCTGTTGCTCTTTCTTAGGTGCTTCAAAAAGTAAATGCTTTGGAGGAATTTGATCGGTGATTTCCTCAAGTAAACCAGAACGAATCTCGCCATTAGGGCGAAACATTCCAACGGTGCCACTTTCTCTAGCCTCGCAGATGACTTTCTCTGAACCGGCTTCTAATTCCTGCTGAATGGTGCGAACCCACTTGTAGGGTGGGATGATCTCATTAGGATTCTTACTACCCACCTCAGAATACACCGTATAATCGCTGCTTAATTCCTTGATGATGGCCTGCTTTTTATCATCCGATAGTAAGATGGTTCCGTTTGAAACCTCCACATGGGTGATTTCATATCGCTCCATTAATTTTCGGTAATCGGAGAGTTGATTACGCAATAAGTATGCTTCAAAAAGAGTACCTCCAAAGTAAACAGGTATTCCGGCATTTTGATAGACCTTAATTTTTTCTTCTAAACCCTGAGTTACATAGGAAGTACCCCATCCGAGTTTAACAATGTCAATATGGTCTGAGCACACCTCAACCAGATCTTCTACTTGTCGTACGCTATATCCCTTGTCCAAAACTAGGGTGATACCTTCGGCTCTGGGTTTTGCAGATCGTTCAGGTAGATTCTTCAATGAAAAAGACATGATGTAATTTTTTTTATTGCAATTTCAGAATATACGAAAAAGGCGGTTTTAAATGAAAAATCACCCATTTTTATTTATTGGGCGATTAAATCTTCGTGACAGACCGGTTACTTAGCTGGACTAGGCGACGAATTTTTTCGCGATCAATTTCTTGTAGCATTTCCGTAGTGTACCTCCAAAGCCAATTATCCGAGGAGGTTCCGGGAAAATTCATGCGGTGTTCGGTGGATAGGTTCATGAAGTCTTGCATGGGAAAAATGGCCTGATCACCCACTGAAAGCATTCCAAGTCGAATAAAAGCCCAGTTTATCTGCGCACCATCTGATTGGGTGTAGGTACGGGCAAAATGACGTTCTTGTTCAGGGGCTTGCTCATACCACCCTCTTGAAGTATCGTTGTCATGCGTGCCGCTGTAGACCACGCAATTCTGAGGGTAATTATGTGGCAAAAAGCTATTGTTGGGATCTGCGTCAAAAGCGAACTGAATAATTTTCATGCCCGGGAATGCGTATTTATCGCGCAACTTTTCTACCCCTTCTGTAACAAAGCCTAAATCCTCAGCTAGAATAGGTAACTCGCCACATTCTTGCAGAATAGTGTCAAATAATTTTTCTCCAGGACCCTTAACCCAACGACCATTAACAGCTGTTTTTTCGGATGCGGGTATCTCCCAGTAGGCATCGAACCCTCTGAAATGATCTACTCTTATGGCGTCACAGGTTAAAAACATATGTTTAAATCGTTTAACCCACCATGAATACCCATCTTTTTCTAAGGCCCCCCACCGATACTGAGGGTTCCCCCACAGCTGCCCTGTTTCACTGAAATAGTCCGGTGGAACCCCAGCCACCAAGGTTCTATTTCCCTTTTTATCCACAGCAAAATACGTTGTATTCGCCCACACGTCGGCACTGTTATGATCGACAAAAATGGGAATATCACCGATCACACGAATACCTTTACTATTGGCGTACTCTTTCAGCGCCAACCATTGATTTAAAAACTCGTACTGCAGCCAATACTCTAGTTTAATTTCTTGCTCATAGGTCTTTTTTGCCTTGCTAATGGCGGTTTTTTTACGCGTAGCAATATCCGAATCCCAGGTGTTCCAAGGACGCATTTGGTGGCTTTTACCCACCGCCATAAACAACACATAATCATCCAACCAATGACCATGCTCTAGCTTGAACCGCTCAAATTTCTCCTCTTCATCCCCGCCCAAGGTCTCATAAAAACGAGCCGAAGCCAACTTCAAGGCTGCGGCCTTCTTCTCAAACGCTTGCTCATAAGCCACAGTAGTTGAAGAAGGGATAATCAGCGAGTGGGTTTCAGAAGCGGTTAACAGACCCTTTTCAAGAAGAATATCGGGACTGATCAAATACGGATTACCAGCAAAAGCAGAATAGGAGGCATAGGGAGAGTTTCCATAGCCGGTTGGGGTTAGAGGCAGCACTTGCCAGATACTTTGCTGGGTATCTTCTAAAAAGTCTAGAAATGTTCGAGCCTCGTGACCAAAATCTCCAATACCGTATTTTCCAGGAAAGGACGTTGGGTGCACAAGGGTGCCGCAAGATCGTGGAAATCGCATAACTTAATTCTTTAATTTTAACATGATACCAGCCAGTGGGGGGATATCCATGGAGATAGACGCAGAGAAATTATGCGAAGACTCTGCAAATGCAGAGCATTCTTTAGCTCCCACATTACTCCCACCATAATACTCCGAGTCACTATTGAATAGCACTTCATAATTACCCAATTCAGGAACACCAATGCGATAATTACGATGTACATTCGGGGTGAAATTTAACACAACTACTATAAAATCGCCCGAATCTTTTGCTTTTCGAATAAAGGAAACTATGCTGTTATCGGCATCATTAAAATCGATCCAATCAAAGCCTCTCCAGTCGGTATCCAGCTCATATAGTGAGGCCTGATTTTGATGGAGATGATTTAAATCCTTAACTAAGGTTTGTAGCTGTTGATGAGGCTCATACGCACATAAATGCCAGTCTAGTGATTGGGCATCATTCCATTCTCCCCATTGTCCAAACTCTGAACCCATAAAAAGTAATTTAGCACCTGGGTGCGCATACATATAGGTGTATAGTAGGCGTAGGTTAGCAAACTTTTGCCAATCGTCGCCGGGCATTTTAGACAGCATGGATTTTTTCATATGTACCACTTCGTCATGAGAGAATGGTAATATGAATTGTTCACTGAAGGCGTAAACCATGGAAAAAGTAAGTTCTCCCTGATGATAACGACGGTAAATCGGGTCTTTTTCTATATAGCTTAGGGTGTCATTCATCCACCCCATATTCCATTTATAGTCGAACCCAAGGCCATCTTGTTGGACAGGTGCGGTAACCCCACCCCAAGAGGTAGATTCCTCGGCAAAGGTGAGGCATCCAGGAAATTGATCATGCACGAAGTAATTGAATTTTTTCAGAAAGTCAATTGCTTCAATATTTTCTCGCCCTCCATATTTATTAGGTATCCACTCTCCGTCTTCTCGGGAATAATCTAAGTAGAGCATTGAAGCCACCGCATCTACTCTTAAGCCATCAACATGATAATAATCCAGCCAAAACAAAGCGTTTGAAATCAGAAAATTTTGGACTTCCGTACGGCCAAAATTGAAAATAGCAGTGCCCCAGTCTTTGTGCTCTCCTTGTCGCGAGTCTTCATGTTCAAAAAGGCCGGTCCCATCGAAACGACATAATCCATGTTCGTCTTTGGCGAAGTGGGCAGGGACCCAATCCACAATAACCCCAATTTCGGAGGCATGGCATTGATCAATAAAAAACATTAGGTCTTCGGGGCGGCCAAAGCGGGAGGTTGCTGCAAAGTAACCGGTTTGTTGATAACCCCACGAAGGGTCATAGGGATGCTCCGCAATGGGCATGAGTTCAATATGGGTAAAGCCGAGTTCTTTCACATAGGGAATGAGTTCATCGGCCAGCTCGCGATACGATAAAAAGTCTTCTCCATTTCGCTTCCATGAACCAAGATGACATTCATATACGGAAAGAGCTTGGTGCTGCTTACGGTCCTTGCGTTTTCTCAACCACTCCTGATCGGTCCATTCAAATTGGTCTAGTGAATGTACAATGGAAGCTGTTTGCGGTCTTAATTCTGCAAAAAAAGCATAAGGATCGGCTTTTTTAAGTGGAGGATCTTGGAGCGGGCTTTTAAGTTCAAATTTATACGTATCACCCGGGCTAACCTGAGGAATAAATAATTCCCAAAGCCCCTGATCATGATATTTTCTCATGCGATGGACCCTTCCATCCCACTGGTTAAATGAACCAATCACACTGACACGTGTTGCAGCAGGGGCAGCCACCACAAAGTGGGTTCCTTGAACGCCATCCATTGTTTTTGGGTGCGCTCCCATAAAGGAATAGGATTTAGCATGATTTCCCTCTCCCCAGAGATGTAAATCGAGTTCTTCAATGGCGGGTTTAAACCGATAAGGATCGTCTATAGAATAGGCTTGGCCTTGAAACGGGGTAATGGATAAATGATAGTCAGGAATTTTTTTTCTTCTAGGAAATATCCATTCAAACAAGCCGCCATCGGATAGGCGCGTCATGACATGGCTCGTCTTCGGTGAAATAATTAACGTAACTTCTTTGGCATCCGGCCTAAAAACCCTCACCACTACCCTCTTTTTACCTTCTATCTCGGTGATATGAGGACCCAAAACGCTAAAGGGATCTCCATGCGAACCATCATCTATGGAATGAACAATTTCCTCCGGTAACAAATGTTTTCCTATGTATTGGTTAATTAAAAACGAAGTAAGGACGATATCAAGAGGTTATAATATATGAATTTATGCGCTAAATAATGTCTTAAGTAGCTTCAATTATGTGGTTGAAGGGAACATTCTCTATTTTAGTTTAGCTGTTATTTAACCATTTTGGCATATGAACATTTCTAGACTGATTGCACAGCGGTATTTGTTTGCAAAAAAGCACGTTTCTTTGCTTTCTGTACTCACCTATATAAGTGTTTCGGGAATTACCCTTGGAGCGGCCTTACTGATTAGTGTGTTATCGATTTTTAATGGTTTTTTTACCGTAATACAGGGCTTTCTATTGGGGTATGATCCAGCTTTACGGGTCGAGAGCATCGGTGGGCCGGTGCTAGAATGGAACGATAATTTGGAGCGGCAACTCCAGGAAGACCCTAGGATTGTGGAATATACCCCTTTTGTGGAAGGAATGGCATTGTTACGTACCCGCACAGTCAATGGAGTACAACCATATGAAAATAAGGTCATACAAATTAAAGGTATATCAACGGACCTAACTAGCGGCTTGAACCAGAACAACGCTATATCCAGTAGCCCGGATCAAAACAGCTCTGCTGAAACCAGTCCTGTAGAAGTGAACGAGAGCGTCAATGGGTCAGATGATCAGCGGGGATTTTTACAAAAACTACCCCTAAAAAGCGGCCTCAAAGACCTAAGTGTACAGGATGGTCGGCCTGGAATACTCGTTCCAGAATATCTGCGTGCGGAATTACAGCTAGAGGTAGGTGATGAAGTGGTTTTGTTAAGTGCACGGCATATGCAAAAAGCGCTAACTCAAATAAGTATTCCTAGGACCATGATTTTTACGGTGAGGGGGGTTTATGAACTCCCATATGTTTCGTCTCCACCGCCCATCTTATTGGATATTTCAGCAGCGCACAGGCTGTTTGTAACAAGAAATAGAATTTCAGGGGTGGACCTATCCCTAGAGAATATACTCCAAGCCGATGCGGTTAAAACAAACTTAGCAAGTAAGGAGGACTTTTTTAGCTCTGCCGTTGTCCTTAAAACTTGGTATGATTTACAAAAACCCTTGTATGACGTCATGTATTTAGAAAAGTGGGGGGCATTTGTGGTACTCATGATTATCATTTTGGTCGCGGCTCTTAATATTCTAGGATCGTTAAGTATGATCGTATTACAAAAGAAGCGGGATATCGGTGTATTGCGCTCATTGGGATTAACAGCCAAACAAGTACAGGCCATATTTATTCAGCAAGGATTAATTATTGGGGTTATTGGGGCATTTTTAGGCGCTATGCTAGGCTTAAGCTTTTGTTACCTGCAAGACACGTTTGGTCTATTAAAACTATCCTCTGCCTTTATTATAGACGCGTATCCGGTAGATATACAATGGATGGATGTTCTCTTGATTATGCTAGGGACCCTTGGCCTGAGCGTATTAGCGAGTTGGATGCCCGCTCGAAACGCAGCTAAAATACACCCTGCGAGAGTTATTCGATACGAATAGGAGTAGTAGAGCAGTCTAAGCTTGAAAAAGCTGTGCCTGAGCAATAAAAGCTGTGTAAATAAGCTAAGTAACAGAAGCTGTGCAACAAGCCCTATTTAAAAAGCGATATGTATAAAAGCTGGGCAAAAAAAGGAACAAAAAACCCTAACAAAAAACGGTACAAAAATTACCCTTCTTTTTCTGTTTATTTATTCGTTGTAGATGTCGGGTAAGTCGTTCTCATAAAGTACCACGTCGCCGGGCCTAATACGCAGCTTGAGCTTATCATTAGCCTCAAAAAGGGATTCAACCCGTTCCAAACGTTCGGGATCTCCTCCAGCTTCCAGGTATCCTTGTTCAATTACCTTACCTCTCTCCAAGCCCACAATAAAGGCAAAATCTAACTTGGCCGCAGCAATGTGAGCCCCAAAGGTATGGTTTTCCTCTGCCTCTATATCACCTAATTCAACCATTCCGGGAGTAATAATGAAGCGTTGACATGCCTTAAAAGCACCCAGAATTTCCACGGCATTTTTAGCGCCGACAGGATTGGAGTTAAAGGCGTCGTCAATCATGAAATAATCGCCCACCGCTTTCAATTCCAAACGATGTTGTACGGGTTCAATTTGAGCAGCGGCTAGTTGCATGGTATTCATTCGAAGTCCTAGGTGATCACCAACACCCAAAGCCAATAGCAGGTTCTGTACATTATGTTTGCCTAAAAGTGGACACTGAATATCCCAAGGTTCTGAGGGGCTATTCCCGGAATTTTTATGGAGTGCAAAGCGTGTTCCTTCGGTAGAATATTCTACTTCGGAGGCGCTTAAATGTAATTTTGGGTTGGTTTCATTTGAAGACGAGAGGCCAACGTGGATACGTTGGATATCGCTACGGTCTGCGCCCATTTTTGATACAATGGGGTCATTTCCATTTAATACGGCCACACCACCTTTTTTCAAACGATCCACTAAAGTGCCTTTTTCTTTGGCAATGACCTCTTGACTTCCAAAGGTTTCTAAGTGGGCTAGACCCACGTTAGAGACAATGGATATATCGGGTTGAGCAATGTCACAGAGTTCACCAATATTTCCGGCATAACGCGCCCCCATTTCTAGAACCAAAATTTGATGATGTGCTTGTAAATCGTTGTTGATGACTTTGCAAATGCCCATCGGAGTATTAAAGCTTCCCGGAGTAACGCACACACTAAAGCGCTCCTTTAGCACATCCCTGAGCATAAATTTAACACTGGTTTTCCCATAGCTACCTGTTATGGCAATGACTTTCAGATGCGGTAATGAGGCTAGTTTTTTGCGAGCTTGTCGTTTATATCCGTTTTGTATTTGCTGCTCAATAGGTGCGGTTAGGTAGCCAGCTAGGAGTAAGAGTAGTGGAATAAAAATATATCCTAAAGCTAGACCTATGACCAGACTTGGGGCATCAAATTGTATGTTAGCGGCCCCTTGTAGTCTAGGATGCGCAAAGGCAGTGTTAAACCACCCACCAAAGCCTAAGTACATCGCAAGAAGAGGGAGAAATACACTAGATAGCCCAAAAGGTAGTGATAATCGTTTTACTCGAGCAGTCCAAACCAGTGGTTTTTTTACTTTTTTAGGCCGAAACGTTTTAGCAGAACGAAGGTAAGCGATACCCCATGAAAAAAGGATGATAGCCTCAGCTGATAAACTCAGTCTCACGTTAAACATCTCGGTTCCAAAGATGAGAAGCATGGTACTAATCAAGAAATAAACCAAGCTTCTAGGAATAACTTTTTCGTCCCAATGCTCTTTGAGCCATCCACGAAGCTCGTTCGTTTTATATCCTAATTGTTGAAAAACATGCAAATAATAGAGCCACCTGAAATAGAGAACTCTTAGCATAATTAGGGTAAAAATCACTGCAAAACTATCTAAAAAAAGCAAGTAATAGGTATGTAGCATGAAAAAAGTAATCAAGGGATGGTATCTACGGATAAAAGGGCCAACTACTGAAGACCACTATCGTTACTACATGGATTCTTGTTAATAACGTCCGAAGGCTAAAGATAGCTAAGAATAGGTGAAAATCTCGTGCTTTTTGAATGGATTCAGGTGACTTGGGCTAGTTAGCACCAAATTGGTAGGTGGTTAGTTTTTAGACCTATTACTTGGGCATTCAAAAAAAAGGACCGTATATTCTACGTGTAAAAAAATAACACATGCTCAGCATGCTGTTTCACTCTCCAATAGTTAACTAAAAGAAAAACGGGTAGTATGAAATTAATTATTCCAATGGCGGGTCGCGGTACAAGAGTTCGGCCGCATTCCCACACGGTTCCAAAGCCGTTATTACCGGTAGCAGGGACCATGATTATTGAACGTTTGGTGGAAACCTTTATACGAACGATGGATCGGAATATCGAAGAGATTGTATACATTTTAGGCCCCGATTTTGGAAACCCAATTAAAGAGCCATTACAAGAAATGAGTGCTAGGCACGGTGCAAAATGTACCTTTAGAGTGCAAGAGGTAGCCCTAGGAACGGCGCATGCGGTTTATTGTGCTGAACAGGATTTGGAAGGGGAGGTCATTATAGCTTTTGCGGACACGCTTTTTGACAGTAAAGAAATGTTTAATGTGGATGGAGCGGATAGTGTGATTTGGCTTAAAAAAGTAGAGGATCCTTCTCGATTTGGAGTGGCTGTTTATGAGGGGGAGCAAATAACGGGCTTTGTTGAAAAGCCAACGGAGTTCATTTCTGATCTAGCCATTATTGGAGTGTATTACTTCAAAGATGGCGCGAAATTAAAAGCGGAACTTCAATACGTCTTAGACAATGATATCAAAGGCCCTGGCGGAGAGTACTTCCTGACCGAAGCCTTAGATCGTATGATTCAGGATGGAAAACTATTCAAAACAGCAACGGTAGACGAGTGGTTAGATTGTGGAACATTACCTGCCTGGCTTGAAACCACCGGTATTATTGTCGAAAAAGAGGCTCAGAATTCATCAGAACAAATAGATGCCTATGCTAAGCAGGGTACAACGATTATACCACCGGTTTACTTAGCCAAGAATGTAACCTTAGAGGGAGGGACTATTGGACCTAATGTAAGTGTTGAGCAAGGCTGCGTTTTAAAGGATACCAAAATATCGCATTCTATAGTTCGAGATCACGCCATGCTAAATAGGTGTACTTTAGCGGGATCTACTATAGGGGCACATACACAGGTTTCTGATGTACATGGAGAAATACACGTGGGGGATCACTCTATAATTTCTACGAAATAAATATGATTTAATATTTAGCTAATTAGATATAAAATCATAAAAAACATCATGTATATTTTTTTATAAAGGTCTTTAAGGTTGCTTAAAGGCCTTTTTTTATAGTTTTTTTTGGATTAAGTGCTCAGAGTATTAGTTTTAACTCTGATTTAAGGCTTTTTTTTGTGCTGATGTGTTTGTACTACTCTATTATTATATAATAATTTATATAATATATGTTATCATTATAAAACACAAAATTAAGTTCAAAAACTAGTTGAGTTTATACGAGTAATTTTGCTCTTCATATATATTGTATTCATCAAAAATTTATGTCTGAATCGTACAGTCGTACCGATAAAAAAACCTCTCTTTTTGGTCTTCAGGTGCATGGCCCTGTCTTTTTTACTTCGGCCAGTTTAATCCTATTGAGCATTATACTCACCCTGTTGTACAGAGACTCCGCTTCGGAACTCTTTAGTATGATTCAAACTCAAGTTTCCACCAAAACAGGCTGGTTTTTTATACTTTCGGTCAACGTTTTTCTGGTTTTTGTGGTGTATTTGGCCTTTAGTAAATTTGGCAGGGTAAGGCTTGGTGGGGATGATGCAAAAACGGAATTTTCTACCGCAGCATGGTTTTCAATGCTTTTCAGCGCTGGAATGGGTATTGGTTTATTATTTTGGAGTATTGCTGAACCGGTTACCCATTATTTAGTACCGCCATTGGCGGCAGTTTCAGACGTACAGGCAGCTCAACAGGCTATGAATGTGACGATGCTGCATTGGGGCTTTCATGCGTGGGCTATCTATGCCTTAGTAGGGCTTTCCTTGGCTTATTTCACCTACAGCAGGGGCTTGCCACTAACTATCCGATCGGTTTTTTATCCTTTTTTTGGTAATCGAATTTATTCATGGGTGGGAGATGTCATAGATATTTTTGCTGTTTTAGCCACGGTGTTTGGGCTAGCCACCTCCTTAGGTTTTGGGGTGCAGCAAGTGGCATCCGGCCTTTCTTTTGTATTAGGCATAGATAATGGGCTGGTTACTCAAGTAAGTTTAATTGCAGGAATCACTTTGGTAGCCACTATATCGGTGGTTTCAGGCATCCAAAGGGGGGTGAAGTTTTTAAGTGAGATGAATATGCGAATTGCGGTGGGTCTACTTCTCATTATCATTATTCTAGGCCCTACGGTCTTTATTATGAGTTCGTTTATTCAAAATACAGGTAGTTATATGAGTCATTTACTGACTTGGTCCACTTGGGGAGAAAGTTATGCACAGGGACAATGGCAGAACTCATGGACCGTATTTTATTGGGGCTGGTGGATAGCTTGGTCCCCTTTTGTGGGTACTTTTATTGCGCGGATTTCAAAGGGACGAACAATTCGGCAGTTCATTTTGGGAGTGTTGATTGTCCCAACCATAGTGACTTGTCTTTGGATATCTGCTTTTGGCTCGGTGTCTATACTAGAGGTAATGAACGGAAATACCGCCATTGCGGATGCGGTACAAAATGATGTTTCAACCGCGTTGTTTGTTTTTTTAGAAACCATTCCCTTTACTGAGGCGATTAGTGTTTTGGCTATTGTGCTGGTGACCAGCTTTTTTATCACTTCCTCGGATTCTGGTAGTTTGGTCGTGGACAGTTTAACTTCTGGTGGGAAAATAAGCGCGCCGGTAGGCCAACGGATCTTTTGGGCTACTACTGAGGGAGCTGTTGCTGCGGTCTTACTCATAGGAGGTGGATTGCAAGCGCTCCAGACAGCAACTATTTTAACGGGCTTACCTTTCGCTTTTATACTTTTGACTATGTGTTTTTCCCTTCATAAAGGCTTAAGTCAAGATTTTAAGAAGAGGAAAGAGGCAGAAAAAGCTAATTCAACCGCTATCAAAACCATTAGCCATACCACTGATAAGGTAAAATAGAGGTAAGTGATAGAAAAAAATGTGGATGGAATAACAAAAGGCTGATTGACAAGGCGAACATCCTTATCTTTCGTTATGGAATTTCCACATAACATACCCGCTGCACACCAGGAGCTTCTCAAAGAAATAAGCTTGCAGGCCCACCAATTAGGCCAGGACTCTTTCCTAGTTGGGGGATATGTTCGAGATTTTTATTTACATCGTCTCCAAAATGACGTGGACATGGATGTGGTGACATTAGGCTCTGGGATTGCTCTTGCAGAAAGGGTGCACGAGTCTCTTCGTAGAAAAGGAATGAAAACGAGTTTTTCATTTTTCAAGCAATTTGGCACTGCTCAGGTTAAGACGCCTTCGGTGGAACTCGAATTTATAGGAGCTAGAAAAGAGAGTTATCGTAGTGATTCCAGAAAACCCCTGGTCGAAGACGGTAGTCTTGAGGATGATCAAAACCGGCGCGATTTCACGATTAATTCGCTGTATTGGGAGCTCCATAAAGATCGGTTAGGAGTTCTCAACGATCCTTTTGGCGGTCTTATAGACTTAAAAAAAAGGCTTATTCGTACCCCTATTGATCCAGAAAAAACCTTTAGTGATGATCCCCTCAGGATGATGCGTGCCGTCCGATTTGCCGCACAATTAGATTTTGAACTATGCCCTGAAACAAACGCAGCCATACAGAAAATGGCCAGTCGTTTAGAGATCGTGTCCAAGGAACGCATTCGTGATGAGCTCAATAAAATGGTGAGTAGCCCCGTGCCATCGGTGGGCTTTGCACTCTTATTCACCACTGGTTTGTTGTCCCAGTTTTTTCCAGAAATGGTGGCACTTCACGGGGTTAAAGAACGTAATGGGTTACGTCATAAAGACAATTTTTGGCATACCTTGCAGGTACTCGATAATGTAGCCTCGGTTAGCGATTCACTATGGCTCCGATGGGCTGCCATTATGCATGATATTGCCAAACCCCCAACCCAACGATTCGAGGACGATCACGGATGGACCTTTCACGGTCATGATGCCTTAGGGGCTAAATGGACACCGCGTATTTTTAGACGACTAGGGCTGCCCATGGATGAACGTATGCGATACGTTCAAAAGCTGGTTCGTTTGCATTTGCGACCGATTGCACTGGTTTCAGATCATGTGAGTGATAGCGCAGTACGGCGTTTAATTTTTGAAGCAGACAATGATATCGAAGATTTGATGACGCTGTGTAGAGCGGATATCACGAGTAAAAACGAATTTAAAGTTCGAAAATTCATGAGGAATTTTGAGCGGGTAGAGAAAAAAATCATCGAAGTTGAGGAGAAGGATCGGATTCGAAACTGGAAAAATCCCTTAACCGGTCAGGAGATTATGGATGCCCTTGACATTCCTCCATCCAAACAAATTGGTATTATCAAAGATCATATCAAAGAAGCTATTTTAAATGGAGATATTCCCAATGAACACGATGCCGCTTATTCATATATGATGAATCATCATCAAAATTGGGTAGGACAAGAAGCATGAGCAGACGGTGGGTTACTCAATCCTACGCTAAAATAAATCTAGGGCTTCATGTTCTGGAACGCCTACCTAATGGTTACCATAGCCTAGAAACGGGTTTTTGTTTTATTGAGTGGAGTGACCGAATAGAAATGCGCCCCGCAGCGCAAATGGAGCTCCAGATGAGCGAGCCAACGATTCCGGTTGACGATTCGAATCTGATCGTGAAGGCCCTCCAGCTCCTTCAGGAGCACGCCGGCCTCCGCGACCAATACCATATTTCGGTGGACAAACGCGTCCCGGCCGGCGCCGGCCTCGGCGGCGGGAGTGCGAATGCGGCAGCGGTGTTGCGGATGGTGAATAAGGTGGCGAATTTGGGTTTGGCCGCCGCCGAGTTGGCCGAGGTGGGCCTTCGGATCGGAGCCGATGTCCCATTTTTTATCCATAACCACGTGGGTATTGGGCGGGGATTAGGCCATGAGATTGAGATCTGTGATATTCAACCCGATGCATGGATTGTTACGGTCTTTCCAAATGAGGCTAGCTCTACAGTAGAGGCTTACGAACAGGTGTACCCAAACCCTGAACCTGACTTTGATTTAAAGAAGGTGCTTACTGAGGAAGAAATAGAAGAATGGCCTTTTCTTTTAATTAATGATCTGGAGCCTGGCGTGATCGCCCGTATTCCCCAAGTAGGGGATATGAAGGATCAGATGGTGGATTTTGGTGCTGAATTTGCAGGCATGAGCGGAAGTGGTTCGAGTGTGTTTGGTTTGTTTCATCAAGATTTTGTGGCTACCGAAGCATATGAATCGTTTGTTCGTTTAGGGTATGCCGCAAATTTGACTCGCCCTAAATTTGTACCCGATACGGGAGTGTATGAATTGGGATAAGCGGATGCATCAACCCGAAAAGATTATATGCTGAAGGCTATTCTGAGTATAAATTATTGGATATAGCTCGGTAAAGAAGATTTTTTTAAAGTAAATTATTGGTATAAACGATATGCTCACTCACACGTAGGATTATGAATAAAGCCAAGAATACTAGTTCATCAAGTAAGAAAACGGGAACAAAAACGACCAAGGCGGCCAAGAAGACGAACCTCGCTTCGAAAGCTACGACCAAGCAGGCGGGTAAAAATCCAGGTACCAAGGCGGCTCCAACGAGCTCAAGGAAGCAGGAATTTACCACCAGATCAGGCTTGGATCGGGATTCTTTGCGCGAAGATATTAAGCTGCATTTACGGCATACCTTAGCCAAGGATGAGTTTTCCCGAACCCCTTGGGATGAATATAGAAGCGTGGTGCTTACTCTCATGGACCGGTTGCATGACAAATGGCTTACTACCCAGGCTCATTATCACAAGACTGGGGTAAAGAGGGTGTATTATTTATCCATGGAGTATTTGATTGGGCGTTTGTTGGATAATATTGTGGTGAATTTTGATGTACAACAGGAAGTGGCCGACGCCTGTGCAGATTTAGGATTGGATTATGATGCCATTCGTAATTCAGAGTGGGATGCTGGCCTTGGGAATGGTGGTTTGGGCCGTTTAGCTGCTTGTTTCTTGGATTCTATGGCTACCCTTGGTATTCCAGCAATAGGATATGGACTGCGTTATGATTATGGGATTTTCTATCAGAAAGTGATTGACGGATTCCAGGTCGAAAAACCAGATTTATGGCTGCGTTACGGAAATCCTTGGGATATTGTCCGCCCAAAAATTCAGTATCCGGTGCATTTTTACGGCCATCAAGGCATGCATAGCGCCGATAATGGGCATATACAGTATAGTTGGGACCAGACCAGTAAGGTGTTAGCGGTTGCTTATGATACTCCCATACCAGGATACAATAACAATGTGGTGAATCAATTACGTCTATGGAAAGCGGAGTCGGATACGGCTTTAGACTTACAGAGTTTTAACCAGGGGCAGTATATTGATGCGGTTCGGGACAACCAGTTGGAGCAAAATATCACTCGGGTGTTGTATCCAAATGACAAGATATTTGTGGGTCAGGAGCTTCGACTAAAGCAGGAATACTTTTTGGTGGCGGCCTCTATGCAAGACATTATTCGTCGTTTCAAAAACCAAACCGATGATTGGGAAAAGTTCCCAGAGAAGGTGGCCATTCAGTGTAATGACACTCATCCCAATCTAGCTATTCCTGAACTCATGCGTATTCTGTTGGATGAGGTAGACATGCCTTGGGAAAAAGCGTGGGACATTACCGTAAAAACGATGGCGTATACCAATCATACCTTACTGCCAGAGGCCTTAGAAAAATGGCCGGTATCACTCATGAGACAGTTGTTGCCTCGTCACTTGAATATCATCTATGAGATTAATCGGCGTTTCATGGATAAAATTAAAGGGACCTACGGAGAAGATCATGGCAAAATGTCTCGCTTGAGTATTGTTAGTGAGGGGGAAAATCCAGTGGTTCATATGGCGCATCTAGGTATTGTGGGCTCGACTAAAGTCAATGGGGTTGCGGCCTTACATTCTCGCTTGTTGGTGGAGAACATGTTCCATGAGTTTAATGAATTATATCCCGATAAATTTACCAACAAGACGAACGGAATTACGCCTAGAAGATGGCTAAAACAGTGTAATCTGGAACTATCAGCGTTAATTACGGAGAAAATTGGAGACGATTGGATTACCGACTTGGATCAGTTGAAAAAATTAGAGCCTTTTGCAGAAGATGCGAAATTCCAGAAACGCTTTAATAAGATCAAACTGAATAATAAAAAAGTACTAGCGGAGATCATTCACGAGAATCAGGGTATTAAGGTAGACCCTAATAGTATGTTCGACATACAAATAAAACGTATTCATGAATACAAGCGTCAATTGATGGCAGCGCTTCATGTAATTACCCTGTATAATCGCCTAAAGGATAATCCATCGTTAGAAACCGTACCTAGGACGGTTATTTTTGGTGGTAAAGCGGCCCCGGGATATACTATGGCCAAATTGCATATCAAGTTAATTAACGCTATTGGCACAAAAATTAATCACGACCCCGAGACTTCAGATCGATTAAAGTGTGTATTCCTTGATAACTACCGTGTTACTTTGGCTGAATCTATGATTCCCGCTGCGGATGTGTCTGAGCAAATATCAACGGCGGGAATGGAGGCTTCAGGTACAGGAAACATGAAGTTTGCGCTGAATGGCGCACTCACTATTGGAACCTTGGATGGCGCCAATGTTGAAATTAAGGAGGAAGTGGGTGATGAGAATATTTTTATTTTCGGACTCACCGTAGAGCAAGTAGATGAATTGCGACGACAAGGATATAATCCGTATTTGTACTACCAATCAAACCCTGAATTAAAACGCGCTTTAGACCAAATAAGAGATGGATTTTTCTCGCCTGAAGATCCGGGCCTATTTCAACCAATCATACAGGCCTTGTTAGAGCAAGGGGATTATTTCATGGTCTTGGCTGATTATGAAGCCTATGTGAAAAAGCAAGAAGAGTTAGAACAGGTGTATAAAAATCAAAAGGAATGGACCAAAAAAGCTATTTACAATGTAGCTCGAGTCGGTAAATTCTCTTCTGATCGTACCATAAAAGATTATAATGATGAAATTTGGAAATCCGAAGAAGTAACACTCGAATCCTAAACCCTCTAATGTGGAGGATGGAGTATGTTCGGTAATTCATTTATGCCGAGCCAGGCTGATTCATTCACCGCATCCATACAGCAAGTCGCTGGTTACAATAGTGTGGCTGCCAACGAAGGCCTAAGCGCTCCACTGGTCGATGTGTTTGAGCCCGCGGATAGTGTAGGGCAAGGAGCCCTAGAGACCATCAATAACTCCGAAGGTTGGTGGGAATGGTTGGTTTCGCTTAAAAGCTTATTAAACATTCCCCTTTTTAGCTTAGCCAATACCTCTGTTACCCTTATGTCATTAGTGGTATTCATCCTACTATTGACGATGTTTGTCATGGGTGCTTCGTATCTGAAAAGGATTTTGCGTGATCGAATACTGCCACGATTTGTTCAAGATGAGGGCTTGCAATATACCCTAGCCCGAATGTCGCAATATTCTGTTGTGGTAATTGGGATATTAATCTCTTTTCAGTTCTTAGGGGTGGATTTCACGGGCTTAGCCGTGATCTTTGGTTTCTTATCGGTAGGTATTGGTTTTGGCCTTCAGAACATTACCTCTAACTTTATTTCGGGGCTCATTGTGTTGTTTGAGCGACCAATCAGTGTGGGTGACCGGGTGGTTGTTAACGGCATTGAGGGAGATATTGAAGAAATTAATATCCGAGCTACCAAGGTTAAAACGTTGGAGAATATTTCCATCATTGTACCTAACTCCGACTTTGTTAGTAAAGATGTGATAAACTACTCCCACGGAGATCCCACCTTTAAATTGATTGTTGATGTAGGGGTAGCCTATGATTCTGATTTAGACTTGGTGTTACAAGCCCTTGACGAAGTGGCGAATGAAAGTTCCTCGGTAATGAAAAGACGAAAACATGACGTTCATCTTCGTTCTTTCGGGGATTCTGCTTGGAATATGAAACTGATTGTCTGGGTTCCAAATGTAAAGAACCGATACACCGTACAAAATGAATTGAACCAAGCCATCGTGCGTAAGTTTAACGAGCGCGGAATTGAAATCCCTTTCCCTCAACGTGATATTCACATAAAAACGGGAAAAAATCCTTTGTCTGAATAGGTTTCTAGGCGGGTAGTGTTAGAGGGCTTTTAAGCTTTATTTGTCAAGGGAGAGCTGCAGTTGCTTCGACTGATCTTCCTCATTTATATCTAAATTGGAGAGGCTAATACCGAGTAAGCGAACTGGCCGCTCACCAAATTCGGTATCTTTTAGGAGTTCTTGGGTGACTAAGCTAATCTCTGAGGCGTCATTGGTATGGTGAGATAGGCTAAGGCTGCGTGAAATGGTTTCAAAATTATCGTATCTCACTTTCAGGGTGATGGTTTTACCCGCAGCCGGAATAGTACGCATGCCCTCAGAAATCGTGGCAGAAAGACCTTCTATAAACCGTAAGATGTATTCTCTTTCGCTAATATCCTCACGAAATGTACGTTCTTTTCCGTAGGATTTACGTATACGGTTAGACTGAACCGGCCGGGTATCCAACCCTCTTGCCATTCGGTAATAGTACTGTCCTGATTTACCAAAAATGTGAACTAAGTCAAAAAGATCCCATTTTTTTAAGTCAGCGCCGCATTGAATTCCAAGTCCCTGCATTTTCCGAAGGGTGGCCTTCCCTACCCCGTAAAACTTTTTAATGTCCAATTCCTCCAAGAAACGCTCCATAGATTCCGGTGGAATAACGGTTAGTCCATCTGGTTTATCCATATCTGAAGCTACCTTAGCAACAAATTTATTGGGACCAACCCCGGCAGAGGCGGTTAACTTGGTACGTTCGTAGATCTTTTGTTTGATCTCCCGAGCAATCAAGGTAGCGGATGGATTTTGTGTGTGGTTTTCGGTTACATCCAAATAGGCCTCGTCCAGAGACAAGGGTTCAACAAGATCGGTATATTCATAAAAAACATTTCTGATAATAGCGGATGCTTCTTTATACGCATCGAATCGAGCGGGCACAAAAATTCCGTGTGGGCATAATCGGTAAGCCTGTGAAGTTGGCATGGCCGAATGCACTCCAAATACACGCGCCTCATAACTTGCAGTAGAAACTACTCCCCGACCACTGGGCCGGCCCCCAACAATCACCGGTTTGCCACGCCATTCGGGATGATCGCGTTGTTCAACGGCTGCATAAAATGCATCCATATCGATATGAATGATTTTTCGAGAGGGGTTAGTACTGGGTTGCTCGTGTTGTTTGTCCATAGACAATGATAGCAGGTTTTATGTCATAAATCTACAAAGGACGCGTTTTGTGGTTTATATTCTTTTTGAAAATCGAGAGTTCATTATATGTTAGTTTTAGATATCATTATTGTTTAAATCGACGGATAAATCTTATGAAGACAATATTATTAGGACTTGCGTTAGCAACAGTTGCACAAATAACAGTCAAAGCCCAACAACCAACCGAAGGGGTAGCAGTTGTAGGTGAAATGAGAAAAGTAATGTGGGAGGGTGAACTCGATGGTGTTATAAACCTCGACACCATTCGTACTAAAGAGAATGTATACGGCCTTGGACCAGTAGAATTTTTAACAGGAGAAGTGGTAATCATTGATGGGATATCGTACGTTTCTACGGTCACCTCCGATTCTACTATGAAAGTGGATGAGTCATATTCAGTAAAGGCTCCATTTTTTGCCTACGATCATATTGAAGCATGGAAAGATCACACCCTTCCTGACTCTATTCGGACTATAAAGCAATTGGAGAGCTATCTAGACGTTGTAACTCGCCAACTATCCCGGCCTTTTATGTTTAAAATTACTGGGATGGCTGAGACCGCAACCATTCATATTGTAAACTTACCCGCAGGTTCAACAGTGAGTTCTCCAAGTGAGGCGCATCAAGGTCAAATTGATTATGAGTTGGTTAATGAACAAATGGAGATAGTGGGTTTTTTCTCTAAAGAGCATAAAACGATTTTTACGCATCATGATAGCTATGTGCACATGCATCTAATTACGAAGAATCGGCAAAAAATGGGTCATTTAGATGATATATTGTTCAAAGCAGGATCTCTCACATTGTATTTACCCTTAGAATAATCGCCATAGATCTATTTCCAATATTTTTGGAAGAACTCAAAGAGAAGTCTCGACTAAAATCAGTCAATTAGAAGATAATGGCTATAGCCTACAAGGATATTTTTACCTATCGCCCAAGAGCTGGTTAGAGGGGTATTATGATCCCATGGCCAGTAGATTTCAAGCTTTTTTAGACCGAAACAATCATTCAGACTTAGCTCTAAAAGTAGTCCGGGATAGTGAGGATGAAATAGCTTTGTATAAAACGTACCAGGCCTATTATAGCTATGGGTTTTACATAGCCCGACGAGAGGAATAAGGTGGAGTGTTGCGCGCAAAAAAACCAGTTAGGGAACAAAAATCCTTTTCCGAAAAAAGCGCTTTTTTATTGTAAATGTCTTAGAATCTCCCGACCATTAGACCAATAAAAGTTTGAGTTCAGAAGGCTGTTTCACCGTATGATAGAAAAAGTAACGGCATAGCACAGCAACTAAACCCATTAACCCGAAAAAAGTCCATTGTCTACATGAAGCATTATAAGTTTTACGAGCAGGTCAATCATAATTTTGATAAGGCCGCTCCTTTTACGCGATTCGATAAGGGTATTTTGAATCAAATTAAGGTCTGTAATACAGTATATAAAGTGGTTTTTCCGATTAAACGGGATGATGGGAGCATTCAAGTGATTGAGGGGTGGCGAGTAGAGCATTCCCATCATAAAATGCCTACCAAGGGGGGGATTCGGTACTCGCATAAGGTGGACGAGGATGAGACGATGGCTTTGGCTGCGCTAATGACCTATAAATGTGCGATTGTTGATGTTCCTTTTGGCGGAGCAAAAGGAGGGGTCAAGATTAGTACGCGCGAATATTCAGACAGAGAGTTAGAAAAAATAACACGACGTTATACCTTCGAATTAATTAAAAAAGGGTTTATTGGCCCAGCCGTGGATGTGCCTGCGCCCGATTATGGAACGTCGGCGCGTGAGATGGGGTGGATTTTGGACACCTATCGGCAGATGAGTGAGGATTTGAATGCCGAGGCCTGCGTGACCGGGAAACCCATACAGCAAGGGGGTATCCGAGGGCGTACGGAAGCCACCGGGCGCGGGGTTTATTTTGGCATTCGCGAGGCTTGTAACCATAAAGCCGATATGGATAAGCTAGGTTTGAGCACCGGTGTTGAGGGTAAAACTTTTGTAGTGCAGGGATTGGGTAATGTGGGTTACCACTCCTCATTATATATGACCGAGGCGGGTGCGAAATTGGTAGGAGTGGCCGAAATGGAAGGAACAATTTATGATCCTAATGGCTTGGATTTGAAAGCACTTATGGACTATCGTAAGGAAACCGGGAGCATTATAGGATTTGGAAACTCCACAACACTGAAAGGCAAGCGGGTTATTTTTGAACAAGAATGTGATATTATTATTCCGGCGGCGCTCGAAAGTCAAATAACCATAGAGAATGCCCCAAAAATTAAGGCCAAGATAATTGCTGAGGCGGCTAATGGCCCTACCACTGCCGATGCTCACGAGTACTTGAAAGAACGAGGGGCCTTAATTATTCCAGATTCTTATTTGAATGCAGGCGGGGTGATTGTCTCGTATTTTGAATGGCTTAAAAATATTCAACACGTACGATACGGAAGGTTGAATAAGCGTTTTGATGAGGCCAGTCTAATGCGAATTGTCTCAGAAATTGAGCAATTGGCTGGTAAATCGTTTGGGGAGGTTGAACGAAAGGTTCTTACCCGCGGAGCCGATGAATACGACCTGGTAGATTCTGGACTAGAGGAAAGTATGATAACTGCTTATGAGCAGATTGCTACTATTCGCGAAGAACACAATCTGGATGATCTACGAACGGCCGCATTTGTTAATGCGATTAATAAAATTGGTATTATGTATGAGCAGATGGGGATTTTCCCGTAAAGGAAATAGAAAGATCCTTTGGCATTTGCGCCGCACGGATGGCAAGCTGTTGTTGCATATTGGCGCTACAGGCTAAAAAGCTTGCTGCTGCTGCGGATTCTTGATCGGCTAACACAATGGGTTTACCGTTATCGCCCGATTCGCGAATAGGTTGCTCGAGGGGAATTTCACCTAATACCGGTACAGCTAATTCGTCAGCTAGGCGGCTCGCCCCACCCTGTCCAAAGATATAGTATTTCTTATCGGGTGCGTCGGGTGGGCTAAAATAGGCCATGTTTTCAATGACTCCTAACACAGGAACATTCACTTTGTGAAACATAGCCACCCCTTTTCGAACATCGTCTAGAGCCACATTTTGTGGAGTAGAAACAATAACGGCGCCCGATAATGGAACGGATTGTACAATGGTTAACTGTATATCCCCAGTTCCGGGAGGTAAGTCTAAAATCATGTAGTCCAATTCTCCCCATTCAACGTCATTCATGAACTGCTTTATGGCGCTGGTCACCATTGGACCCCTCCATACCATGGCCTGGTTTACATCAACCAGAAATCCCATGGATACTAATTTGATTCCATATTTTTCTAAAGGGATTAATTTTTTTTGGACGGTGATGTCGGGTCGCTCGAATAAATCGAACATGGTTGGTATACTAGGACCATATATGTCAGCGTCCATGAGACCTACTTTGGCGCCATTACGAGCTAAGGCTGCGGCTAAGTTAACGGCTACGGTAGATTTACCTACGCCCCCTTTTCCAGATGCCACAGCAATGATATTCTTTACTCCGGACAAGGGCGAGCTCGTGGGCTCTGGCGGTGGTGGCGGGGTCTTCCTGTTTTGGGATATATTAATTCCGATCTGTATATCGACCACCGCATCTCGATCGATGAATTTGTGTATAGCTCCTTCGCAGCGTTGTGATAATTCTTGAGCCAGACGGTCGTTATGAGCGGGCATTTCGAGAGTAAATGAAACGTATTGATCTTGAACAATAATGTCTTGGATCATATCTAGAGAAACGATATCCACTTTTTTCTCGGGATGAAGGACATGAGCCAGCGCGGTTTTAATTTGCTCTTTTTGAATGGCCATACGACAGTTTTGTTTCTTGGGTGTTGATTCGGATTGTTAAGGTATATAGGTAAAATACACAACTTGCGGCTTGGTTGCAGAAATGCTTACGACACTCTTTTGGTGTGCTGGTTAATAAACCGGTGATCGGTGTACCTACTGGTTAATCTAATGAGGATTCGATTATATGGGGAGGGACATTGGGTTGGGCGTAATTTCGGCGATGTAAAAAAGTAGGGCGGTAATACCCATCCATACCGGAACCACAGATTAAACCAGCTGTTTCTAATGATAAAAAACCGTCGGAGTCTTCGTCTATGAGCGTATCCTGGATGTAGATTTCTTCAATTTCTCCAATTAAAAAGCGGCAGCCGTTTTCTATAATGGGCATTTCACGAATCCATTTACAGCCAAGTTGGATTGGACTATCTTGGACATAAGGCGCTTTAAAATCATTTTTCCATTCCTCTGTTAATCCGACTTCGTTGAATTCATTTATCTGCTCGTCATAACTAGCGGAGGATTGATGGGCACCCTCTAATAGTTCCTCAGTGACATTATTAACCGTGAAGTAGGGATTTTTTTGAACGATATCGTACGTATGACGAGGTACAGTAGTTGGTCGAAGTACAAAACCTAAGAGCGCAGGATTGCTTCCCAAATGTGTTACCGTAGAAACAATACATAAATTGCTCCAACCTTTGAAATGTGTTCCGATTAAGTGGATGGATTTGTATCCTATTACACTATTGACGAGATGGGCTCTTTTCCGGCTAGGTAGTTGAGCGATGTGGTTTGTATTTAGGTGTTTCATAGTATTGGATAGGTACTGCAATTACAATCATATTGTGAAAGTACATGGCCTTAACCTAAGATGAGGCTATATCATTCTAAGCTAAACACGTACCTTATGTAAAAAATCACTAAATTCACCCCGTTCATTTACCCCATAGAGCAGTCGATAATGTACTTTGTAATTTACCGCCTAACCATATTTTATGTCTGATCGCTTAAAACGAACACCTTTTTATAGTCAACATGTTAAAGCAGGAGCAAAGATGGTTCCTTTTGCTGGATTTGAGATGCCCATTCAATACAAGGGGATAAAGCTAGAGCATCGTGCTGTGCGAGGAAATGTAGGTCTTTTTGATGTGTCACATATGGGAGAATTTTTTGTGCGAGGCCCCAAGGCTTTGGAGCTTCTCCAATGGGTTACGGTAAATGACGTATCTACTTTAGCTATTGGTAAGGCGCAGTATAGTTGTATGTGTTATGAACATGGAGGCATCGTAGATGATTTGATTATCTACCGATTGGCTTCTGAAGAATATATGATGGTGGTGAATGGCGCCAATATTGAAAAGGATTGGGATTGGGTAGTTTCTCAAAATACGATGGGCGCAGAGCTAGAAAATGCGTCCGATGATTATGTGCTACTTGCGCTTCAGGGCCCCAAATCGGCTGAACTTTTATCGGAGCTAACGGACACGGATGTTCAAAAGATACCTTTTTATGCCTTTGAACATGGCGAGGTGTGTGGGGTGCCTTGTTTAATTAGTGCTACTGGATATACGGGTGAAAAGGGATTTGAATTATATATTAATAGTGTAAATAATGACGTACACAAGGTACTTGAAGCGTTGGTTGCTAAGGGTTCGGCATACGGATTAGAACGTTGTGGGTTAGGGGCTCGAGACACCCTACGTCTAGAAAAAGGGTATGCCTTATACGGGAACGATATTACGGCGGAAACCCATCCACTCCAAGCTCGTTTAGGATGGATTACCAAGTTATCAAAAGGGTCTTTTGTTGGCTCGAATGCGCTTATTGCGATAAAAGAAAAGGGAGTGGAAAAAAAGTTAGTTGGATTTGTCGTCGATCAGGAAAAAGCCATACCCCGTAAAGATTATGAATTATTAGACACTCAGTCCAACGTTGTTGGTAAGGTTACCAGCGGTGGAATGTCTATTTCATTAGAAAAAGGTATAGGCATGGCCTATGTACAGACCGATGCTTTGGCATCAAATGAACCTATAGTTATTCAAATAAGAAACAAAGAAGTCCCCATTACGGTTACTTCTCTCCCTTTTGTATAGGGTATAAAGGTATGAATGTATGTCAGATTTAGCGACAATAGATGTGTATTTTTCGGTACACGGATTCCAAGAGGAAGATGTTAGAGGCAAGACGGTAGTCATTATTGATGTGCTTCGAGCGAGTTCTTCTATGATACAAGCGCTTCATAATGGAGCGAATAAAATAATTCCCGTAGAAGATTTATCAGCGGCAGGTCGTATTGCACAGACTATGGAAGCCGGCGATTTTTTGCTTTGTGGTGAAAAGGATGGAATTAAGATAGAAGGGTATCATTTAGGGAATTCTCCGTTGGAGTATACCGAAGATAGGGTAAAAGGAAAAACCTTGATATTTAATACTACCAATGGGACCAAAGCCATAAAAAAAGCAGCTTTGGCCAAGCAAATTTATATTGGTACATTTCTGAATATGAGTATGATTGTCCAGATGATACAACATTGCTCGGATGAAGTGGTGCTCATATGTTCTGGCTGGAGAGGAAAGCAGTCATTGGAGGATACCTTGTGTGCAGGTACAATCCTAGATGCATTGGGCGCCAGTAATCAACCTCAAATATTGAAGGATGGTGCTAAAATAGCTTTTGCACTATTTCAGCAGTACGGAGATTCGGTGGTAGATACTATTTTCCATAGTGATCATGCGAATCGATTAAAAGATTTGGTATCAGAGGATGATATAAGTTTCTGCTCAAAATCGAATACCCACGAAGTCCTGCCTGTAATGAAAGATGGAATCATTACTATTAACCATGATTAAGTAGATAGATGGCAAAAAAATCCAATAATAATTCAGTAAGTGGGAGTCTTAGCTCTAGTGCTAGAAAGGTTGAAATTATTGGGATTTCACTTATTGCTATTGCTGTGTTGATTGGATTGTGTATTCTTTCGTATACCCCAGAAGATGTTCAGTACCTGCAGACCTTAACCTTTAGTGATATCTATAAGCCGGATGCTTCTGCCCGGATGATACAGAATTGGCTGGGCCCCTTGGGAGCATTTTTATCCAATCTCCTTGTGTACTACACCTTTGGATATTCAAGTTTCATTTTTTCTATCGTACTAGGTTATACCGGGTGGCATGTATTTAGGCAGCGTTCACTTCAAGAAAAATACCAGACTATAGCTCTTAGTTTATGGGCCATGGTCTTGATTTCGACATTTTTGGGTTGGACTCATTCCAATTGGGACCTTCCTCAGCAGGCCGATTGGAGCGGTTCAGCGGGGCTTCAACTCGCTGGTATTTTACAAAATATCACGGGCATCGCTTCTTTTTTTATTCTATTGGTTTTCATGAGCATAAACGCATTGTTATTTGTTGATCGTGATTTGCAAAAAACCATAGACAACGTTAAGCATTGGTGGGATAATGTTCGAGAGAAGCAGCAGGATAAAAAAATTGAAAGAGAAGCCTTAAAGCAGCAGAAAAAAGAAGAAAGACAGGAGCGTATAGCGGAGAAAAAAGCTGAGTTAGACCGCAACAAAGAGGAAAATGAGCCCGAAACAACCCCATCAAAAACAAGTGCAACCCTTGCTACAAAACCATTGACTCGTAAAGAAAAGGAGCAGGTGGATATTGATGATATTATTGAACGCTCTAAGCTAGAAGACGAGCAGCGATTGGAGCAGCAGCGTCAAGAGGCAGCTAAGGTAGATGTCCGCCCTCGAGCAGATTTGGTGAAAAGTGAGGATAGTGAGAACTCAAACACAACCCCGGTAGTAGATGATATGGAGGTTTCGGTATTTGTGGGTGAGGAGGAGGAACAAGCCGATGAAAAAGAGTTAGATCGTCAGAATAGAGAAAAGGCCAAGCAAGCGCCGGTTATCCGGTATCAATTTCCAACCGTTGATCTGCTAAACACCCCACCAAACGAGGGGAACGAGGTAGATATGGAGGAGATTCAGGAGAATAAGCGCATCATTATGGAGAAGTTGAGCCAGCATAAGATCGATATTTTAGGCATCAATGCAATTGTTGGCCCAACAGTGACCTTGTATGAATTGCAGCCGGCGCCGGATGTGAAGATTAGTAAGATTGAGAGTTATGCCAATGACCTTAAGATGGCAACAGCGGCTAAAGGCCTAAGGATTTTAGCCCCCATCCCAGGTAAGTCTGCGGTGGGAATTGAGGTTCCTAATACCACCCGAGAGACGGTTTACATTAAGCAGGTGATCAAGACGCGTAAATTTGTTGAGACCGATATGGCCTTGCCCGTGGCTTTTGGTAAGACCATTGAAAATGAGGTATTCATGATGGATTTAGCCAAAATGCCTCATTTGTTGGTTGCTGGCGCTACGGGTTCGGGTAAGTCGGTGGGTATTAATACCATTATCACTTGTTTGCTGTACAAATGTCATCCAGATAATCTAAAGTTTGTGATGATTGACCCTAAGAAAATTGAATTGTCGTTATACAGAAATATTCAAAATCATTTTTTGGCTATGTTGCCAGATTCCGATGAGCCGATTATAACGGATACATCTAAAGCCCTAGAGACCTTGATTAGCGTGACTAAAGAAATGGATGAGCGTTATGATTTGCTAAAAATGGCTATGGTTCGGGATATAAAGGCCTATAATGAGAAGTTTAAGGAAGAGGGACTTGAAGCCGAGTTGGGCCATCGACACCTGCCCTACATTGTGGTTATTATTGATGAGCTTGCTGATCTGATGATGACGGCTGGAAAACAAATTGAAGAACCAATAGCCCGTATAGCTCAGTTAGCGCGTGCGGTGGGCATTCATTTGGTCGTAGCCACTCAGCGCCCATCAGTTAATGTAATTACTGGAACCATTAAAGCGAACTTCCCAGCTCGTCTAGCGTATCAAGTGGCCTCAAAGGTGGATTCTAGAACCATTCTAGATGTAGGAGGTGCGGATCAATTGGTAGGGATGGGTGACATGTTATTTACGAATGGTGCTGGTATGATTCGTATTCAAAATGCTTTTGTATCCACAGAAGAGGTTGAGCGAATCAATAGTTTTGTGGGTTCACAAGCTGGGTATAAAGAACCTTTTTACCTCCCAATTGTGCATGACGAAGCCTCAGGTGGAGTTCCCGATCCATTAGAAGATATTGATGATATGTTTGAAACGGCTGCAAAAGTAGTACTTCTGCATCAACAAGGGTCTGTTTCACTGCTGCAGCGCAAGTTAAAAATTGGGTATAATCGTGCCGGAAGAATCATAGACCAACTGTTTAATGCGGGCGTCGTCGGACCCTATCAAGGCAGTACGGCTCGCGATGTTTTAGTGGAAACAGAAGAAGAACTCCAAGAAATATTGGATGGGCTCAATGAGCTATAGACAATCATCTGCTGGCTATTTTCGTGGATGTATAAGGTATTGTTTAACCTTTTGTATAATGTTTTTTTTGGGAGGGTCTCTCCTTGCACAGGAAAATTATTTAACGCAAATTCAGGATAAAATAAAGAAGGGGGAAATTCTATTTGCCCAGTTTAACCATGAGTTTACCGATGCGTATACTCAGGAGATGTCACAGAATAAAGGCAGTATTTGGATAGGTTGGCAGCAGTATAGAATAGAGACAGTCGGGCAAATTATTGTGGTAGATGGAGTACTATCCAAGGTGCTGGATCGCAGTAGAAACCGCGTGATTATCAGTGAGTATGATCCGGAGTTAGATGATTTTGCACCGTCTAAAATTATTGGAGGGCTTGGAAATACCTATCAGGTGGTAGATACAAAGAAGCGCCTCAATGTTCAGGAATATAATCTCCAAAGTTCAGACCCTTTTAGCACCTTTGAGCAAATGAACATTCGTATCGATTCTGAGCTTAAGCCATCAAGTTTAATCGCGTTGGATATGGGAGCTAATCGTATGCAGACTAGTTTTTCTGAGGTGGCATACATCCCTTTTAGCATTAATTTATTTGAACTAATTATACCTGAAGACGCCGAAATAGTCGATATGCGCTATGAATAAGGCTGTAAAATACATCGTCGGGATAGCCTTTGCAGCATTTTTCTTATGGCTTTCTTTTTCAAATGTATCTTTCGAAGAGCTTAGACAAGCGACCATAGGTATGAGTTGGTCATGGCTCTTCCCTTTTAGTATCGCATTGACCTTTTCGCACTATATTCGAGCAGAGCGATGGCGACTTTTACTAGGGGATACAACCCTAGTTGCTCACCGATCCACCCTTTTTGCTGGGGTTATGTTTGGGTATTTAATCAACATTCCCTTTCCCAGATTGGGTGAAATAACCCGCCCTATGTATGTCGCCAAGCAGCTGGGTGAAAGTAACTCAAAGCTCATAGGTACCATTGTGCTGGAACGCTTTATTGATGTTATATCCATGTTTATAATAATGGCTTTGGTCGCTTATTTTTTATTATCCGATGTTGATACCCTGAGCCGACTATTGGGGGTAAATCTAGCCGATAGCGAAGTGTATTCCGCTCTATTTTTGAATACATGGCCACTAATTCTGCTTGGAATGGGGTTAATAGTGGGTGGGTGGGTGCTCTATAAACGATTAATTACAACCAATCTGAATTCTGCTTGGTTATTAAAAATCAAAGAAATAATTGCTCAATTTGTTGAAGGCCTAATGAGTATTAAAAAACTAGAACGCCCCCTTTTATTTGTGGGATATACCGCGCTCATTTGGGTGGGCTATATTGCTATGATGTACATTCCATTTTGGATGTTTGATTTACCCTTACGATTTGACTTAGGTTGGGCAGACGCCGCTATTCTAACGATGGCCTCTGCGGTTGCATTATCTATTCCGACTCCGGGTGGTATAGGAAGTTATCACTATTTTATTAGTTACAGTTTGGGCATATTATATATGGTGCCAGAGCCTACAGGTTTGGCTTTTGCTACCATTACGCATGCGGCAACCTTGGCCATGGTCATACTCATAGCGCCTGCCGCCTTGGCTATTGATAAGTTTCTTTCGTTACAACGAGAGGCTACTGCCCAAAATGTCTAAAAAGTGTACCTTTAGTACTATGAATAATTGTTCAATTGTACCCCAATTAGCACAAAAACAAATGACTAGTATCCGGTTAGTTCGTAATCTATGCCTGTTTTCGGGGTTTGCGGTAGCTCTAATTATTGGGTTCATGAGCGCCGAGATATTTGCACAAGGTGCTCAGAACACACTACTGCCAGAGATTAATCCGCAGGACATAGAAATTAGAAGTGAGTTCAAAGCTAATTTCCCTGGCCTTAGACGGCAACCTATTTTGGGTTTTAATCCAAGACCTAGAGTGTTTCAAATTGATCCAAACCGAATGCCTTTCTTGGAATCACGAGAAGCGGCGGTTTCGGGAATATCCGTGACGGCTTTAGACAGACCGGAAGAGCCAGCCAAAAATGTATGGGTAACTCCACGGCGTCCAAAAGGTACTGGTCAGCTTGGAATGGGATGGTTTGTGAGCCCTGAGCTTAAAGTAAATTATTATTCACCGATCAAAGATGGCGTAATTGGAGTGGGTACTAATTTTCAGTCATCAGCTGGACATCTCGATAATGCCAGTGGATACAGAAACCTTGGGGTTGATGTGAATTATTCGAAAAAACTATCGGATACAAGGAACCTAACGAGTCAATTACGCCTAAATAATGGGTTTAATAGAATGTTTACTCTCAGCGATGAGATGCAAAACCTTTTAGGTGGAGTTCCAAAGAAAGTCGAGCAGGGCTTAATTTGGTCTGCTCGGTTAGATGAGCAAAAAAATACCTTCCATAAGAACAGTTACGCTATTCAAGTGGGTTTCTTTGAAAGTGAATTAAACTCGACCGTTTTGGCCATGCAGGACATAGCATCTTCCTCATTTATGGAGGCACAGGTAAACCGAAGCTGGCCTGGCCAACAAACACGTGAATACTGGAGTCTTCACTCCAGCGTAGATGTACATTCGAATAAGGTAGGAGGCAGTACAAATACACTATATCTTATTCGGGCTGGGGGTGGATATGCCCGGTTGATTGATTATACCTGGTCAGTGGATGTGGAGACATCATTGGCGTATGCAGACGATACCATCAATAATGGCATCTATATAGAGCCTGATGCTACACTTAGTTATAATTATAACGATCAGTTAGGTGGGGTTGCTAAGTTGTCGGGCGAACTGAAAAACCCAACTTTATTGGAATGGCAAGAATATAATAGGTTTTTAACTCCATCTACTCGACTACAACATTCCTATCATATAGGTGTATCTGCAGAAGTATTTTGGAATTTCATGCAAACCAATAGAATCTATTCTGGACTTCAATGGGAGCACATTAATCGTTTTGGTTATGCTCAGCGAGAGCAATTGGATGCTACAAATCCGGGCAACCCAACAGGCAGTACGCAGGATTTGTTTTATAATTTGAATTATGCCGATGCCAGGGTGACTAAATTTTATTTTGGTAGCATGGTTGAATGGTTAGACGGGGATATTCAAGGCGCGGCAGAAATTAGTCTCAGAAGTCCACGATTAACGTCCAAGGAAGACATACCCTTTGAAGAAAAAATTAGAGTAGAAGGCAGTTTAAGCTATTCGATTACCCCCAAATTACTTATTGGGGCTAGCACAATGATTATAGGCCCTAGAACAACGATAGGACCTGCGCAAATGGATGGCTTTATTTTAGTACATTCTAACCTGCGCTATTCAATTAATGAACACGTAGGTTCATACATTAGAATAAATAACCTACTTTCTCAGCGTTATGAGTGGTGGCAGGGATTTCAGGAAGCACCATTGCATTTGTTTGGTGGTATAAGCTTTGAATTTTAGGAACAGTTAGAATGGATGAACAACAGATAGAAAAAATTTCAGATCGTATAAAAGAGCAATTATTGGCAGGGGAATCAGTTCATCTAGATGGAATAGGAACATTTAGTCGGGTGCATGAACCGCAGCACTTTTCCCGTGACGAAAAAGGGAGAACGGTTGCTCATCCTCCTAAAGACACCGTACATTTTAGCCCTGAAGACTTAGGGGAAGCGGAATGAAGCAGGTAGATTTCATACAATATATTGCGCAGGAGTTATCCATTTCTGAGGAGGAATCACAGGAATTATTACGTGAATTTTCTGTTCACTTAAACAATGAGCTAAACGAAACCGCCGCAGCCCAACTGGCCGGCCTTGGAGCGTTAAAAAAAGATGCTTCTGGGATTTCTTTCGAATTAGACCCCTCTTTCGCTATTGAAATTAATTACAAGTATGCGGGTATGCAGCCCATTGTTGTGTCCGAAGATTTTAATGTGGGTATAGAGGAAGATGAGGAACTCGAAGTTGTAGAAGAGGTAGAATCTCAGGCTAATGAAGAGTTTGAGAATGAACCCGTGCTTATTCATGAGCCCGAGTCCGAAGAAGAATCCGAATTCGAAGAAAAGCCTGAATTCGACAACGAGCCTGAATTCGACAACGAGCCTGAATTCGACAACGAGCCTGAAGAAGGGCAAGAATTAGTAGTCGATGAAGAAGCTGATTCTGAAGAAGATCGTGAAGCCGATGAAAACACTGAAGCCGAAGTGGGGCCTGAGTCTGAGGAGGAAACCGAACCCGATGAAGAAGATGAGCTGGTTCATGAGCCCGAGTCCGAACTCGAAGAAGAATCCGAACCTGAGCTCGAGAAAGAGCAAGAAACCGAACCCGATCTTGACGATGAAACCAAGGCTCGAATAGCAAAACGAACCGCCTCATTACGAAGTCCTAAAAAAACAAAAAGATCTAATCTTACTCCAATTTATATAGGAATAGGGGTTGTTTTTATTGCTGCAGTGATAGCGGGATGGCAATTTTACCTAAAGCCTATACTCGACGAACCTGCTATATTAGTGGGGGACTCTGGCACGGAACAATCGAATGTAACTGAGGCCATGGATTCTAACTCAATTAGTGAAGAGCAGCAACCCTCTGTTGCACTAGATAATGAGAAAAATGGCCTAGCGGGGGAAGCTTCAAGTACTATGGTCATGAATGATGAAAATTCTATAATTAGCCCAGAAAATAGTGCTTCAAAAACAAATACCGACTCAGTAGTGAGCGCACCAATTATGGCTAAAAATGTGGCGGAAATTCCCGTAGATCAACCTCGATATGGACTAATGGGGGAAGTTGATTCGCGAGCGAATGATGGATATACCTTGGTACTTTTTTCGCTTTCCAATCGTCAAAGTGCAATGGAAAAATATGAACAATATCGCTCTGCTGGATACCGAAGTTTACTTTCGCCCGTTAATTCAAGTCGCTTCGGATTAATGTGGCGCGTCAGTATAGGGCAGTTTGGGACGGTAGAACAGGCCATTGAAGTGGCTAAGGAACTTCCCAAAGAAATTATCGAGGATTACTTTATTACCAAAATCTAATGGCATTACCTATGACTCTATTTGCAAATTTATCAACCAGAACCCTTGCCTTCCAAATGCAAGATAGCGCGATGGTGGACTCATTAACCAGTATGATGGAACCTGAAAGCATTAGCTTTTTCGATTTGATGGTTGAAGGCGGTGTGCTAATGATTCCAATTTTGATTTTGTTCTTTTTGGCTATTTATGTGATTGCGGAACGTTGGAGCGCACTGGGTAGAACGAAGACAGACACAGCCGCTTTTTTGGCTGCGATTGAATCCATGCTAAAGTCCGGCAAGCAGGATCAGGCTATGCAGTACTGCGATTCATTTGATAAGCCTTTGGCGCGAATTATCAAGGCAGGGATCAAGCGATTGGGCCGACCGATTCGTGACATAGAAGATGCCATAGATAATGCAGGCAAGAAAGAGATATTCTTTTTAGAGAAGAAAATGAATTGGCTAGCGACCATCGCTGGGGTAGCTCCTCTATTGGGCTTTACCGGAACGGTTACGGGTATGATTGAGGCCTTTATGGATATCCAATCATTGCAGGGAAATGTGAATCCAAGCGCCTTAGCGGGGGGTATTTGGGAGGCTTTAATCACGACGGCGGCAGGTCTTATGGTAGGTTTAATTGCCTTTGGTTTCTATAATTTTTTACTGGGCAAAATAAATCGGTCGATTTTTGAGCTCGAAAATGCCTCCGCTGATTTCATCGATCTACTACAAACCCCAGCCACCAAAAAGTAGAGCATACATTATGGCTAGAAATTTTCGTCGAGATGACAAGCGCTTAGCCCCTCTTTCGCTGTTTTCACAGTCGTCCTTAACCGATATTGTACTTCTGTTACTCATTTTCTTTTTATTAACCTCGTCTTTTGTGAGTAATTTTGGAATTCAGGTTAATATCCCAAAAGCCGAAACGTCATCGGTTACCCAGCAGGATTATATATCTGTAGCAATTACCAAAGATGGGCAATTTTACGTCGATGGCAATTTGACGGCTCAGGGTGAATTAGCTTTAGCTATTCGTGAATCGCGCAATACTAAGCCCGATGGTATGATTGTCCTGCGGGCCGACAAAGATGCTAAAGTCGATGACGCGGTACGGGTATTGAATATTGGAAAAGCCTTACAATTAAAATTGGTGATGGCAACCGAACAAAGTTCGTATTAGATGCAATCCGATTCCCTAAATATCGATGAGCGTAGAGGATTAGCGGTCAGCAGTGTTACTGCGTTGCTATTACTTCTTTTTTCTATCTGGTACAGCATAGATATGGATGAGGGAATGCGCCCATCCTTTATTGAAGTTGAATTTGGAGAATTTCAGTCAGGCCAACTTTCTGAATTTTCAGAGCAACAAAATGAGCAAGTTGCTACGCGACAAAATCCTTCGGAAACCCCGACCGAAGAACCGGTGGAAGATGCACCCGAGCCTGAAAGCACCCCGGAAACACCCGCTCTAGAAAATACCAAGCCAGTAGACTTGCCTGATGAGATTGAAGAGGTCATTGAAGAGGCGGTTCAAACCCCGGAAACAGAGGTGTTGGATCCCTCACAGAATGCCTCAGAAGTGGCGGAGGAAGAAATTGAGATTCCGCCTCAAGCTCAAATGGATGAAAATCAAAGCGAAGGAGCACAGGAAAGTGGAGATCCGGACGGGAATCGAGGCGCAACAGATTCGGATCAGGGTACCGGGACAGATTCCGATGAAACGGCTCCGTATGAGTTACAATGGGAAGGAGATATTGAGCGCGCACCCATGGCACAGCCTTTACCCACGAATGTGGCCAATGCTGAGGCCGTTATAACGGTTCGTTTCGAAGTGCGCCCAAATGGAACGGTAGGTCGAATTATTCCACTTCGAAAAATGAACGCAGAGTTAGAAACCGAGGTGCTCAGGACCCTGCGATCTTGGCGTTTTTCCCGTTTACCCAGCGGTGTCCCTCAACAACCACAGTGGGGAACCATTACCTTTCGATTCGTATTTAGTTAATAGAATCCCATTATCCAGAAAGTACACAAACAACCCATGAAAAGATTTCTACTCTTTTGTTTTGGACTAATCGTTAGCCTAGGTTTTTTCACTCAATGTAGTGATGATCCAACCGGTGTGGGTAGTGAATATCTAGAGGCGAATTCCTGGATCCGGAGTCAGATGGCCAATTATTATTATTGGAACTTTGTAGTTCCTCGAATGGCGCCGGGGAATTTACCACCGGAACAGTTTTTTGAAGAAATTCTGTATGCAACAGATGGGTTTTCTTATATGACGGACGACGCAGAAACCCTGCTCAATGAACTTAATGGGAGCCAATATTCATCCGGATTTAGCCCTGCTATTTTGTCTTTTAGTGATCGAGATCAATTGTTTATGGTGGTTAAGTATGTGTATCCGGACTCACCAGCAGAAGAAGTTGGCTTACAACGCGGCGATATTATTTTGAGTGTGAATGGGCAGACCCTGAATTCCACAAATTATCAAGAATTACTACAAATCAACGGAACAGTGACCTATGGATTGGGAAGTTATTCGGTGAACCAAGAAACTCAGCAGGCTAGTATTACCGATCTAGATAGTGTAATTAGCGTACAAAAGGAAATTTTACAGTTGGACCCAGTGATTACCACGAAAGTTATTGAAAAGGAGGGAAAGCGCATCGGTTACCTTTTCTATGCACAGTTCATCGATGGTACAGCCGATATCTTTATTAATAGGCTCAATGAACGACTAGCCGAATTAAAAGCCCAACAAATTGACGAGTTAGTCATAGATTTACGATATAACCCAGGGGGAAGAATTACGGCTGCTTCGCGCTTTGCCAACGCATTGGTTCCCTTAGAAACGGCACAAAACAAAGAGGTCTTCGTTGAGTTTGAATACAATTCGCTATTAGAAAACTTTTATCAAAATACGGAAGGAGCAGATTCCGAGAACCTATTTTTACGCTTTCAGGAGGGCCCGGTTAGCATGGGCTTAGATCGGGTTTATATACTCACGACCAATCAAACCGCTTCGGCTAGTGAACTTCTAATAAATGGACTAAAGCCCTACATGGAGGTAATCACCGTTGGGTCAAATACCTTGGGTAAATACTATGGTTCCTTTGTGATTACCGGTACCTTTCAAAATCCTCCTGTTTACTATGCAATCTTACCGGTGACCTTAAAGTATTTAAACGCAAACGAGGAAACGGACTTTATTGAGGGTCTCGAGGCGCAGATAGATGCTTCTGAAAACATCTTGTCTCCAAAACCTTTGGGCGATCCAACAGATCCTTTACTAGAAGCAGCAATTTTCGACATACTGGGTCAAACAGTTGCGGCAAAACCAATGAGTAGTCGGCACACACCGTCATTAAGCTGGTACCCCATCCTTTCTAACCAGCTCCAATCTAACGCCTGGTTTATTCAGGATTAGGCATTGCATATATGCCTAGGGTTTCGGTACTTACGTCCACAAACCCACTAACAAAATCTTACGTGACTATGAGTTCTTTAAACGGAGTCTATCCGCCTTATTTAGGTCAAAAAAATGGTGCTCAAGCCTATCTAACGACTATTTTTATCTTGTTGATGTTGTTGTTCCCGCTTATGGACGCCGAAGCCCAAAGCCGCTCCCGATCTTCTACCGAGTCTGAGGTAATCTTTGGGCATGGTCAAGAGATAGTAAATCCCCAGGTTAACCCAAGTGTATTGGAAGGATTAACCTACAGAAATATTGGCCCATTCAGAGGAGGGCGTTCGGTAGCAGTTGCAGGCCATGACGATCAGCCCTATACCTATTATACTGGATTTACTGGTGGTGGGGTGTACAAAACAACCGATGGAGGTGCGACTTGGTACAATGTCTCCGATGGCTTTTTTAAAACAGGCTCAGTAGGAGCAATTGACGTAGCCGATTCAGATCCTAATGTTATTTATGTAGGTATGGGGGAAACAGACATTCGTGGGAATATGAGCGCTGGAGATGGAATGTACCGATCCACGGATGCTGGTAAAACGTGGACCTGGTTAGGCTTAGGTGAAACGCGCTTCATTGGAGATATTGAAATTCATCCAGAGAATCCAGATGTGGCTTGGGTAGCGGCTATGGGTAAATTATTTGGCCCTATTGAATCCACACAGCGTGGGGTGTACAAAACCACCGATGGTGGAAAAACCTGGAACCAAGTATTGTTCAAAGATGCTAAAACCGGAGCGGTTGATATAGCTGTTGACCCGAATAACCCTAGAATACTATTTGCTGCCATGTGGGAGGCCTATAGAAGTCCATGGGAGATGAGTTCAGGGGGCGAAGGAAGTGGCTTATATAAAAGTGTCGACGGTGGTGAAAGTTGGACAGAAATCACTCAAAATCCTGGCATGCCAAAGGGCTTAGTAGGTAAAATTGGGGTTTCTGTATCCCCTGTAAACCCAAATCGGGTTTTTGCCATGGTAGAAAATGCAACGGGTGGCGGCTTATTTAGATCTGAAGACGGAGGCGATACTTGGCGTAGGGTGAGTGCGGATCGAAATTTACGTCAAAGAGCATGGTATTATTCTAAGGTAGTAGCCGATCCAGGAAATGAAGATGTAGTCTATGTATTAAACGTGGGTTTTTGGAAGTCCAAAGATGGGGGCGCAAATTTTGAACGAATTGGCACTCCTCATGCCGATCATCATGATCTATGGATTGCCACAAATGATCCACAACGTATGGTAGTTGCAAATGATGGGGGTGGACAGGTCAGTTATAATGGTGGAGCAGGATGGTCTTCTTATCATACTTCAGCTACTGCTCAAATATATCAGGTAGTAACAGATAATCAGTTTCCCTATATGATTTATGGAGCACAACAAGACAATAGCACCTTTGCCATACGTTCTCGGACCAGTGGCGGTAGTATTGGGGAGCGAGATTGGTGGCCAGTGGCCGGTGGAGAGAGTGGATACATTGCGCCGGATCCAGACAATCCCAATGTGACCTTTGGTGGTAGTTATGGTGGGTATCTTAACAAGTATGATTCGGAATTAGGACTTAGTGATCGCATCGATGTGTGGCCAGATAATCCTATGGGGGCTGGTGCTAAAGATGCCAAATACCGATTTCAGTGGACCTTCCCTATCGTGATTTCACCCCACAATCCGGACGTATTATATGCCACTTCTCAACATGTGCATCGTTCTACTGATGAGGGGATGAGTTGGGAGACGATTAGCCCAGATTTGACCCGAAACGATACAACCAAGCAGGATGAATCAGGTGGGCCAATTACCAAAGACGACACCTCAGTTGAGTACTATAACACGATTTTTTCATTTGTTGAATCCCCTATTGAGCCCGGGTTACTATGGGCGGGAGCGGATGACGGGCTCATTCACATTAGCCGGAATAATGGCCAGTCATGGGATAATGTAACACCCAAAGACATGCCTGAGGCCATGGTAAGTATTATTGACGCTTCCCATCATGCCGCTGGGACAGCCTATATAGCTGCTACCAGGTATAAATTTGGTGATTTTAGCCCCATGCTATATAAGACCACTAATTACGGAGAGTCATGGACAAAAATTGTCACAGGCATACCACCAATGGATTTCACAAGGGCAATCAGGGAAGATCCCAACAGAGCTGGGTTATTATACGCCGGAACCGAAACGGGGCTTTATGTATCATTTAATGCCGGAGAACAGTGGCAACCATTACAATTAAACTTACCCGCGGTACCAATTACTGACATAGCCGTTCATAAACGCGACAAGGACTTGATTGTAGCCACACAAGGGCGATCTTTTTGGATTCTAGATGACCTTCCTATATTACATCAGCTTCAGGATGATGTATTAGCCAAAAGCCATCATCTATTCGATCCCGAGGATCCTTATTTATTTGGAGGACGATCGTGGGGTTCTAGTGCCACCGCAGGTCAAAACCCACAGGGTGGGGCAGTGGTCTATTATTATCTAGCGGAAGATGAGGATCAAGAAATTAAATTGGAATTTGTGGATATGCGTGATCAGGTTGTACAAAGCTATTCTAGCAAAGAAGACTGGCGTGGACGACCTGTAAGAGAATCAGCGTTGTTTCATGAAGATGAAGAGCAAGCACCAAGAGGATCACTCAGTGATAAAGCGGGTTTACAATCCTATGCTTGGGGCTTAGATTATCCAGGTGTAACCAATATTAATGGGCGTCAAATCCTCTGGGCGGGTTCAACTGCGGGTCCTCGTGCGGTACCCGGGACCTATACGGTGCGCATGTATGTGGGCAATGAACTCGTGGGTGAAGAAGACTTCGAGGTCAAAAAAGATCCACGTTTAGAGCAAATTTCACAGGAGGATCTGGTGAAACAGTTCGAGCTAGTACAAACCATAAATGCCAAGTTAGATTCTACTCACAAAGCAATCAATAAGATTCGATCGGTTCGGGAAGAACTCCGCGAACAAATGGGTAGTTTAGGAGTAGATGAATCATCTAAGGCCCTTCGTGAGCGTGCACAAGCGATGATGAAAGCTATGACGGAAATAGAGGAGGCATTGGTTCAAACCAAGGCGGAGGCTACGCAGGATGTGTTGAACTTTCCTATACGTTTGAATAACAAGTTAGCGGCGCTTAAAAGTACGGTTGCTACCGGTTACGGGCGACCTACGGCTCAACAGTATGCTGTCTATGAAGACTTAGCAGCAAAAACGGATGTGCATCTTACACGTCTCCAAAAGATTTGGAATGGGGAGTACACCGATATTTTAGAAGAATTTGAAAATCCGGTTATGCCTATAAATAATGATTAAGTAGATTCGTACCTTACAGGGTATGGTCAAAGAAGCATTCCCTGTAACTGGTATGAGCTGCGCCGCTTGTGCCTCCAGCGTCGAGAGTATTTTATCGCACACTAAGGGGGTTCAGCAAGCAGAGGTTAATTTTGCCACCGAGCTGGTATGGGTAGAATACGAGGAAAGTTTATCACCAGAAGATCTCCATGAAGCTCTAAAAAAGGTGGGATATGGGCTTCTTTGGTCCGATGATGAATCCGGTGATGAGCTTGCGGAGGCCCAAAAAAAAGCCCACGAAGAGTACTATGAGCAAGTTAGAACCCGAACCATTGCCTCTATTTTATTAAGCATACCAGTAGTTATTATTGGTATGGGTTTTATGGATTGGACACCTGGTCGTTGGATTTCTTTGGTGTTATCACTTCCGGTGTTTTTTTATTTTGGGCGTCATTTTTATGTGAACGCATGGAAACAAGCCAGACATGGCCAATCCAACATGGATACCTTGGTGGCACTAAGTACGGGAATAGCGTTCCTGTTTAGTCTTTTTAACACCTTATTTCCTCAAGTGCTCTTATCCAGAGGGTATGAGGTCCATGTATATTATGAAGCTGCCGTTGTCATTATCGCCTTTGTATCGCTAGGAAAATGGCTCGAAGAACGTGCTAAATCCAATACATCTACTGCCCTAAAAAAACTCATGGGGCTGCAGCCTAAAAATGTACATATATGGATGGCTAAGGATAGTACTGATAGTTCGTCACTATCCGATAATTTTGACGTTCAGCAAGGTGAAGAGCAAGTAATACCATTAAAATGGGTGAAAGAGGGACAGATTATCATTGTCCGACCGGGAGAACATGTGCCCGTAGATGGGCAAGTCATTTTTGGGGAATCGTATGTTGATGAGAGTATGATTACGGGTGAGCCTATAGGGGTGTTAAAAAAGAAAGGAGAACGGGTCTACGCTGGTACCATGAACCAGAAAGGAAGTTTTTATTTTATAGCTGAAAAGGTTGGTAAGCAAACGTATTTATCGCAAATAATTTCTCGTGTTCAGCAGGCTCAAGGAAGTAAGGCCCCTGTCCAGAAATTGGTAGATCGGATTGCAGGAGTATTTGTACCTGTTGTTTTGGGAATTGCTGTGCTGAGCATGGTCGTATGGATGATAGTCGGTGGGCAAGAAATGGTCACCCAGGCTATTTTAGCTGCGGTTGCGGTGTTGGTTATTGCCTGCCCGTGTGCACTTGGGTTAGCTACACCTACAGCGATCATGGTGGGTATTGGTAAGGGCGCGGAGCATCAGATATTGATTAAAGATGCCCAAAGTCTGGAGCTAGCACATAAGGTAGATACGGTGGTGCTGGACAAGACGGGAACACTTACCCAAGGCCGGCCGGCCGTAACGGATGAAAAGTGGTTTTTAGATGGGTTAGAAAAAGAACAATCAAGTATAGCAGCACTAATTTGGGCTATTGAACATCAATCAGAACACCCTTTAGCGGAAGCTTTTATAGCGCATTACCAGTCCGATTATAATAGCAGTGAAGATAAAATTGTCCTAACTCGGTTTAAAAGCATCACAGGAAAGGGTGTAGAAGCAGAAGATCAACAGGGCAATAGCTATATCTTAGGTAGTATTTCATACCTACGAGAACGGTTTAAAAATCAGTGGAATGCCGAAGTACTCTCCTCCCAAGAGGATCAGTTTAGGCAGTGGGAAGGTCAGGCTAAAACGGTGATTGGTTTTGTAATGAATGATGAATTGCGCGCGTTATTTGCCCTAGCCGATCCCCTTAAGCCCACGGCTAAAAGCGGTATTGATGCCTTACGCCGTCAGGGCTTGCGGGTCATTATGCTATCTGGTGATAGTTCTAAAACGGCCGAAGCGGTGGCTAAAGAGCTTGGCATTGAAGAGGTTTGGGCGCAGATGTTACCCGAGCAAAAAGCGGACAAAATACGAGGACTTCAAGCACAAGGTTGCACTGTTGCTATGGTGGGTGATGGAATCAATGATTCCGAGGCGCTAGCCGCTGCCGATGTGAGCGTGGCTATGGGACAAGGTTCAGATATTGCTATGGATGTGGCAAAAGTGACGCTGATTTCCTCCGATCCTGGATTACTAGCTAAGGCATTTAAGCTTTCTCATGATACCGTTCGGGGAATTCGTCAGAATCTTTTTTGGGCATTTATTTACAACATCATCGGAATCCCCATTGCTGCAGGGGTACTGTACCCATTCAATGGGTTTTTGTTAGATCCCATGATAGCAGGTGCTGCTATGGCCTTTAGCTCAGTATCTGTTGTGACCAACAGTCTTCGATTAAAAACTAAACCACTTTAAACCTACCCCGTAGATCTATGAAGGTTTTAACATTTACATCAAACATAGCCTGCAATGGATGCGTATCCAAAGTTAAACCATTTTTAGATGAGCTTGAAGGGCTTACAAAATGGCATGTGGATACAGAAAACCCACAAAAAATTCTAACTGTGGAAGGCGATGAACTAAGCGCTGAGCAGATACAGGAAGCCGTAGCTAAAGCAGGATACCGGTTAGAAGAGCAATAAACTTCATTTAAACCGCGTTACATCTTCATTTTAGCTAGAATAAAATGAATGATTTAGGGAACACACCACCAAAGCGCGTAGCTCAGTCGCAGCTCAATAAAACAATTCGAAACTGGGCCATAGGTATCACTTTCATCCTCTTGGTTTTGGTCATCACATTTGGTTCTACCCTTTCAGATTTTTGGGGATTTAGAGCTACCCATCGATCCGATACCTCAACTACATTGACTCAAGCCTATGATTTATTCATGGCTGATTTGGACTCAATCGTAGCCGGGCAATTAGGTTCCTACGAAAGCCGTCAAGTCCTGGAGATTGACACCGATGGAATGTTTCGAGTTCAAGGATTGAATCCGGAACGAGCCCCCTATTTAATTGGGCAAGTGATTAGGAAAGAAAACAATCAACTCTTCCCTGAACAACTGCCCAATTTGTTGCGGGATGAGAAGCTTCAAGACACTCGGATTCGATTTCCAGAGGCGGAGCTAACCCTTTTCCTCGATCAATCTGCAGAAGTTAACATTGATGCAATTTCGGTAGCTAAGGTGGGTTTAGGCCTGCAGGACAAATTAAATTTAGTATACGAAAAAGCCTTTTCTGCTGTTGGTGCTAGAGATTGGTTTCATTTTGAACAATGGGAATCCATGATAGATGAATTTGGACTCTCTGAATCCGACAGCTTATGGGTTATAGAACAGGTTGAGGTAAAAAAATTCAAGTATTCCGTGTTTCAACGGGTCGATGGAAGCTTCTCCGCCACCCCTACTCCAGTGGTGGCTATTGGTGGAGAAGTCTATCAACAGTCTGGCAGTGAACGAAATATTTATGAAGTATTTATCCAGTTGAGTCAGTTACGATTTCCCAAGAGTGAAGTAGATGGGATTGAGCGTCTTACAAAGGATGGAGTAGTGGCTTCTCATAGCCAATCATTCACTTGGATTGACACTAGTAATGATTAAAAAGTCGAGTTTTGTTAGTGGATTGTTAAACATGTATTAAATATTTGTAAACTTAATTGCTTTGGGTAAACTAATTGAAATAATAGCGTAACAAATTGCTAACACATAGTGAGTAGTTTTTAAAGTCTTAAACTTTAATACAAATCTACTATTCATGAAAAGATTACGCAGTCTATATGGAATATGTTTTGCTATTGTTCTTTTAGCGAGCTGTTCATTTAGTGTTTTCGCCCAATCGCAATCCATATCAGGGTCTGTTTCTGACGCTGTTACTTCCGAGCCACTTGCTGGAGTAAGCATTGTTGTTGTAGGATCAGAGACCGAGAGTGGCGTGGTTATTGGCACTCAAACCGATGCCATGGGACGTTTTAGTTTGGATGTCCCAGCCGGTTTTACAGCACTTAAATTCTCTTACATAGGCTACATTTCCAAAGAGCAAACCATTCAGGGTCAAACGATGAACATTGTACTTGAACCCGATGTGCTTTTATTGGAAGAAGCGGTAGTGGTTGGCTTTGGTACACAAAAACGCGCAAATCTTTCAGGTGCTGTAGATGAAGTGGATATGGAGGCCCTAGAACTAAGGTCTATCTCAAACGTAACACAGGGACTTCAAGGGCTTATCCCGAACCTAAATATTGATTACACGGCCGGCGCCCCAGGAACCGAGCCAATCATTAACATCCGTGGTTATACTTCTATCAATGGAGGCTCTCCGCTCATACTAATTGATGGAATTCCTGCCGAAGCTCGCGATTTAAACCTTCTAGATGCACAAGATGTGAGTAGTATATCCGTGCTAAAGGATGCATCATCCGCGGCCATTTATGGAGCTAGAGCTGCGTTTGGCGTGCTACTTATTGAAACTAAGCGTGGTGGAGGTGAACAAATGAATGTGAATTATACTCATCGCACAAGTTGGGATACCCCTACGGTCATTCCTGAAAAGGTAACAGATCCTTATGTATATATGAGATGGCAGGAAAATTCGAGTGATGCTACTCCTTGGGACTACATTAATTATTCCGATGACATGTATGCATGGGCGAGAGATCGTTCCGATAATCCTAGTAGTACAGAAGCAGTCAGAGTCAATCCTAGTAATTCTTCCCAGTGGCAGTATATGGGAAACAGGGATTGGTCAGACTATTTCCTATCGGATTATGGAATGTCATCTAATAACACCTTAAGCCTGAGCGGGTCCACATCCAATACGAACTATTATTTATCTGGGTCGATGGACAACCAAGATGGGGCACTTCAAATCGATGATGATAACTTCGAGCGTTTAGGGATCCGTTCAAATGTTGAGTACCGGTTAAATCAGTTTTTCAACATAACCAATTTAACTCAAATGACTCAGTCTTCTCGTAATGCCCCTTCCTATTTAAGTGGCGAGAGTTCATCCATGGAGTCGTTCTACTTATTAGCGCCTACATCATGGCATAAAAATCCAGATGGAACCTGGGCGAATTCAGCTGCGGGTCAATTAGCCGCCCAGTTAACAGAAGGTGGGGATTTTGTGGATGAATACAATAAGTTCCAAACGACTTTTACTTTACGATCCGATATTATTCCGTCTCTACTATCACTTAATGCTGATTATACGATTCGAAGCGAAAAGCGAAATTACGATTGGGATTACAAAAAATATCGTATTGGATACGGTCCTAATGATGTTCGTGAGCTAGGTAATACGGCTGTGTATCGATACCGAATGGATTATGATTATCAGGTATTGAACCTATACGCATCATTAAATAAGCAATTTCAAGATCATCAGTTCTCTGGTATTATTGGTTACAACCAAGAGTCGTATGATTTCTATAGAGTAAATACCTCTATCACGGATGTAATTTCCTCTTCCCTACCCTCTATTTCACTGGCTTTGGGTAGTACCAATACCAGCGATTCTTATACAGGATGGGCTGTGCAGGGAGTGTTTGGTCGATTAAACTACATATTCAAGGATAAGTATATTATCGAGTTTAACGGCCGTTACGATGGATCTTCCAGATTCCCCGAAAATGATCGCTTTGGTTTCTTTCCTTCCGCTTCATTGGGGTGGAGATTGGATCAGGAGAGTTTCTTTAATGTGGATGCCATTAATGTGTTCAAATTGCGCGCATCCTACGGAACATTGGGGAACCAATCGGTATCTGATTTTGGGTATATCCCAAGCATGAGCACCTACAATAGTGGATATCTGGTTGATAATAACCGCCCCCTTTCTATCTCGGCACCGGGTATGGTTTCTTCAAATTATACTTGGGAAGAAGTAACCTCTCAAAACATTGGTCTTGATGTAGAGCTGCTTGATAGTAAACTTCAATTTAATCTAGATCTCTACACAAGAGATACCGAAGGAATGCTTACCCTAGGGAAAGAATTACCATCGGTATTGGGAACTTCCGAGCCTAATGAAAACGCGGCTGATTTGCGTACCAAAGGTTGGGAAGTAGCAGTCAATTACCGTGATAACGTAAACTTTCTAGATGACCGCTTATCATTTGGTGCCCGATTAACTCTTGCCGATGCTCAATCCGAAATAACTTCATTTGACAATCCTAACCAAAATTTAAACCAATATTATGTAGGTGCACAGATTGGGGAGATTTGGGGAATGACTGTTGATGGTTTCTTTGAAAGTGAGGAAGAAATTGCTAACTCTCCAGACCAAAATTCAATGGTACCTTGGGGTGCTATACCTACTACCGTTGGCTCCATTAAATATGCAGATGTAAATGGTGATGGCGTTATCACCAAAGGTACAACTGTAGCTGATCCAGGTGATATGAAGGTAATTGGGAATTCAGAGGCTCGATATAGATTTGGAATAAATCTAGACTTCAATTACAAAGGGTTTGATGTCCAAACATTTTTCCAAGGCATAGGAAAAAGAGATTATTACCCATTTCACTATGTATTTTGGGGATTTCACCAGCAGCCCTATAACGGTGGATTCACTCATTTACTAGATTACTACCGCGCGGCAGATGATAGCCCTGAAGCAATGTCTCAGCATTCACAAAAATATATCGACATGGGTCTTGCTAATGCCAATACGGATAGTCGATATCCAGTACTTCAAGCATGGAACATGGATGTAAATACCTATGGAGCGGGTAGTACACCAAATGACAAATATCTGCTAGATGCTTCCTATCTCCGTTGGAAGAATTTAACCATTGGGTATCGCTTGCCGGGTGAAATAATCCAGTCATTAGGCCTTTCTCAAGTACGTGTGTATTTGAGCGGAGAAAACCTGATGGAATGGTCAGAAATATCGGATATAGTCGATCCTGAAGCGGTTACAAATAATGGTCGAGGCTACGTATACCCATTCCAGCGTCGTTATTCGCTTGGCATAAACGTTCAATTTTAATTTAAGATCCAATTTCAATAATTATGAAATCACTATTTAAAGTAAATATCCTTGTTCTCGTTGCACTCCTGATAATGCAGTGCGACGACAGCTTATTGAATGTGGAACCCAAAACAGAAATTGGGCGAGAAAACTTCTTCAATTCTGCAGAAGATCTACAGATGTACGTCAATTCTATGATTGATTGGCCAAACGTTATGGATCTTAACCATGAACAATCCGATGATGCGACGACTTCAGGATCCTCAGAGTTGCGAAATGTGATGGTATTTGATCTAACAGCCCAAGACTTTAATGCAGGATGGAGTTGGTCAAAGCTAAGAAACATCAACTATTTTCTTGAAAACTTCGAAAAAGCAGATGTCCCTCAAGAAACCTTGGACCACTTTGAAGGGGTGGCTCGTTTCCACAGAGCCCGGTTTTATATGGACAAAGTGCAACGATTTGGCAATGTGCCTTGGTACGATAAAGTACTTGGTACGGACGATCAAGATCTTTATAAAGCCGTTGATAGTCGTGAATTTGTGGTAGATAAAATCTTTGAAGATTTGACTTTTGCCGCGGAACATGTTCGCGAAACAGCGTCTGCAGGAGAGGTGAAAAATGATGTGGTACGTACCTATATGGCTCGTTACGCATTATTTGAGGGAACATTCAGAAAGTATCATAGCTATCTGAACTTAACTGGGACGGCTGATACGTATCTACAGATTGCTCGTGATCAAGCCAAGTATGTTATGGACACAGGGCGCTATGACATTTTTAATAGTGGTTCTGCTGATGCGTACGGCGCTTTATTCACATCAACGGATTTACAAGGGAACTCAGAGGTGATACTATTAAACAGAAGTATTTCTGGTAATCGTAATTCAGGATGGTGGGGTGCCGGTTTTGGGCAGTATGAACAGTCTCACACCAAGGCGATGGTTCAATCTTACCTTATGAGTGATGGTAGCTTCTATTCTAGCCAACCTGACTATAATACCCATTCTTTTGTGGAGGAATTTACAAATAGAGATCCACGACTCTCCCAAAGTTTTGCGTATCCAGGGTGGATTATTAATAATTCAGGTACCTATGCACAGGGTGAAAATGGTACAGAATATATTCAGGAATTCAACAGAAACTTTACTGGGTATCATACTATAAAGTGGTTTGTAAATTCGGCGGAAGCAACTACTCAAGAATCTTTAGACGTCCCAGTCTTACGATATGCTGAAGTACTTCTGATTTATGCCGAAGCAATGGCGGAGTTGGGCAGCATTAACCAGGGGGTTTTGGATGCCACCGTGAATAAATTACGCGATCGAGTAGGCATGCCTCATCTAACCATGGGCACAGCAGCAGATCCAATGTTACAGGCACGTTACCCGAATGTTGCAAACGCAGTACTTCTTGAAATCCGTCGCGAACGCCGCGTAGAGTTGTTTAACGAGGATCACCGATATGAAGATGTACTACGATATGGAGCTGGACAGTTGTTTGAAACCCTTCCTAAGGGGCCTTATTTTAGTGGATTAGGGAACCATGATGTGACGGGCGACGGCATTCCAGATATCAAATTAATTGGGGAAACTGAAACCATTCCAAGCTCTGAGAACCGTGAAGTAAATGCACTTGGTAAACAACTCATTTACTATCGTGCAGGGCCATACGGCAGCACGGCTAGTGTATTCTTAGAAAATGGTACTTCAGGAGCAGTTTTGGCTAGAGATTCAAATGGTACATTCGAAGCGCCCAAAGATTATTATCGACCTATACCATTTACTGAAGTACAAATAAATCCGAATTTGACCCAATCGTTTGGGTGGTAATATTACTGATGACCTCATTAGTTCAAGAGAGAAAGACACAGAATTAAATAAGACTATCTGTTTATGAAAATCCCACGTGAAGGTGGGGTTTTCTTTTACTGTATATTAGACCATAAATCAACATCATGAATATGAACCGTATACTTATTTTTGTACTACTTGCGATCACTACTTTACACTGTAATCTGTTACAAGATGAAAAGGGTACAGCTATTCCAAAAGCCATCTATATCATAGTTGATGGGATATCGACCGATGTGTTACAGTCTACTCCTACACCTAATATTGATGCTATTTCAGCCATGGGCGGGTTCAATACGGCAACGACGGGGGGCATAGCAGACGGGTATTCAGAGTCTCCAACGGCCTCCGCAATAGGGTACAATAACGTACTAACAGGTACTTGGGCAAACAAACATAATGTATATACAAATGGTATTAATGCTCCAAACTATCACTATTATTCTTTGTTCCGACTGATTCATGAACAATCACCGGAGTTAACAACGGCCCTTTTTTCATCTTGGACTGATAACCGAACAAAGCTTATTGGGGAAGGGCTTGAAGAGGCCGGTGGAGTAGAAATTGATTTTATCCGAGACGGCTATGATCTAAATGTAGAGGAATTCCCTCAAGATTCTGGATGGGTTCAGAAAGTGGATACACGAGTAGCTACTGAGGCTGCTGAAGTCATTTTAGCAGAAGGCCCCGACTTTTCATGGGTGTACTTATGGTATACCGATGATACCGGCCATATGTTTGGTGAAGACGAACGACATCGTGCATCGATAACATATGCCGATTCTTTAGTTGGGCTCATCTATGATGCCGTTTTACAACGACAGGAGCAATATAACGAAGATTGGTTTGTAGCTGTGACAACGGATCATGGTCGTAGTTTACCTTACGGATATGGGCATGGAGGCCAAACTGAGCGTGAAAAAGAAGTTTGGTTTGCGGTGCAGGCTACAAATCTAAATACCCATTTTAATTCAGCCCACCTAAAACACGTCGATCTTTACCCCTCCCTTGTATATCATTTAGGCTTAGATATGCCAGTCACTCAACGCTCAGAGTTAGATGGTATTCCATTTATTGGCCCTGTGCTGACCTCGCACCTATCAACCCGAGAGAGTGAACAAGAAAATGTTCAACTCATCGAGTGGGAGTATTATGGAGTGAGCGATAGTGTGATGGGAAAACTATCATATAGTATTTCAGATGAGTTTTCTCGTGGGGGGAAAGATGAGTATGTATCCATTGCGGAGATAAATTTATCTAATGGGCAGTATGAATGGAGTATTCCTGATTCGGTGGCCTTAAATGGATTTGAGTTTCAGGATAAAAAATGGATTAAGCTACTGTTAGAAACACCGGAAAACCGTTCGAATATTTGGGTCGGTTTAACACCTTAATACGAGTTAAATCGGTGTTTGGGCGAAACGTGTTGCTTTTTTGATTCGGCTTGAATAGTATAGTGCTGTGAAAAGCAAGTACTTCAACGAGCCAATCCCCTGCCATGATTTCAGCTGAAAACGTAGTGTCACTCTTAAAGCAGCAAGCCAATGAAGAGCATGCAGCGCGTATGCAAGGATTTTTTAAGACGGGAAAAGGGCAATATGGGGAGGGAGATATTTTTTGGGGGATCCGAGTACCGAATCAACGCGCAATAGCTAAGGAAGTATGGAGGGATTTATCAGCAGATCAGTGGCCCATACTCATTGAACATCCTGTACATGAAGTGCGCCTAACAGCCCTTTTTATTTTGACTCACTGGTATGAAAAAGCAAAGAGTGAAAAGGAAAAAGAGCAGTGGGTAGCGTGGTACATAGAATACCGAGCGTATATCAATAATTGGGACTTGGTGGATACCTCGGCTCATAAAGTCTTGGGAGATTGGTTTTGGGATAGAGATCGAAGTGTTCTTATGGAATGGGTGGGTTCGCAGGATTTGTGGGAAGTGCGTATTGCCGTGATGAGTACGTACCGGTTTATCAAACGGGGCGATTATTCTAGTACCCTTTGGATGGCCGGTCGATTATTCACCCATCCACATGATCTTATTCATAAGGCTGTTGGCTGGATGCTCCGTGAAGTGGGTAAAATGGAAGAAGAAGTATTGTTAGAATTTCTTAACCAATACTATACTCAGATGCCTAGAACCATGCTTCGTTATGCTATTGAGCGATTAGAGGAACCCCTACGTAAGGCGTACTTGTTGGGAGAAGTAAAAAATTAATTCCTTACTCTTCTTCGATGTCATAACTGTTATATTCCGAGATAATGATACATCCATCTATCATATCTGAAATCTCCAGATCGATGTCTATTCGGTCTATGTCCTTTTTGACACTCATGGCTGGTCTAGTGCTAAGTACCGCTATGTACGCTGCACTTCCTATGCCCCAAGATAATGAGCCCATTGTGTTATTGGTGTTGGATGCCAAGGATAAATCCCCTGTCATTGGGGTTAGTTTTTGGAGCCAAAAAGCAGCCATATCCGAAATAACTAATGCAAAAGGGCAAGTCCGGATAGACCGTTTTAAGGGTCAAGAACAGATTGAAATTCAAGCTTTGGGATATCGAAAAAGCGTGTTCAGTTATGAGCAGTTGCGGGCATTGGGTGATACCTTATATATAGAGTCTGAAACCTTTCAATTGGACGATTTAGTGGTATCATCAACCCGATGGAGGCAAAATTATTCCTCCGTTTCGCAAGCTATTACAGTCATAGAGCCGGAAGTAATTCAGCGTCGCCAACCGCAAACGATGGCAGATGTGCTAGGGCTCAGCGGGAAAGTCTTTATCCAAAAAAGCCAACAAGGGGGCGGTAGTCCCATGATTCGAGGTTTTGCCACCAACCGGTTGCTGTATAGTGTGGATGGAATCCGTATGAATACGGCTATTTTTAGAAGCGGTAACATACAGAATGTCATTAACCTAGATCCTTTTTCTATGCACCGCACGGAAATATTATTTGGCCCTAGTTCGGTGATGTATGGGAGCGATGCCATTGGTGGGGTAATGAGCTTTGAAACCTTAACCCCAGAATTTGCCTTGGATAGTTTAAGAAAAGTATTTAATCCCATTGCCAGTGGGAAAGCGGTGATTCGAGGGACAACGGCTAATAATGAACGCACCGGACACCTGGATCTACAGTTAGGGTGGAATAAATGGGCGTGGCTTGGAAGCATTAGTCGATGGCAGTACGACCATCTTAGGCAAGGATCGAATGGCCCAGATGACTATGTGAAAAACTATTACGTGAAAAGCTATCCTGCAGATATAGTGCAAGGAACTGCCGAGCCACTTATTAAGGGTCGGGTTCCTGATGAAATAGTCCAGCAGAGCGACCCATTACTACAAATTCCATCAGGATATGATCAGTGGAATACCCTGCAAAAAATTCGTTGGCAGCCCACGGAAGGAATGGATATACAGTACACTTTTCAGTTTTCTGAAACCTCAAATTACGGGAGATATGACCGTCATCTTCGAATGCGAGATGGATTACCACGATATGCGAGATGGGATTATGGCCCACAGGGCTGGAAGATGCATCTGTTATCACTAAAGCTAAGTGGTGGGGCACATAAATCGGTTTATGATCAACTGATCATCAAAGGGGCCCAGCAGGATTTTTGGGAAAGCAGAATGAGTAGAAACTTTGGAGAGGAATCTACCGAACAGCAGGAAGAACTCGTGCATGCCAACGCTATCCACATAGACGCCATAAAGGGGTTAAACGATCGTATATTACTTAGTTATGGGGTGGAATGGGTACAAAACAAGGTACATTCCGAAGGATATGTGCAACGTTTATATGAAGAAGAATCCGAACCTGGTATGGCCAGATACCCCAACGCAACTTGGATTTCTTCGGCTGTTTTCGTTCATTCGGATATTCAATTAAACACTAAGACCAAGCTACAAGCCGGTTTACGGTATAATACCTACCGGATCGATGCACGATTTGGGAATTCAGAACGCCTTGATTTAGTACTATTCGATCAAGCAAAGCTCCGTGATCGAGCCCTTGTAGGTTCTCTTGGGCTTATAAGCCGGCCCAATAATGATTGGGTTCTTAAGCTAAATTTGGGAACGGCCTTTCGATCTCCTAATGTGGACGATATGGGTAAGGTTTTTGATTCAGAGCCTGGCGCGGTAACTCTTCCCAATCCAAATCTCAAAGCAGAATACGCATGGAATATTGACATAGGGATGTTATATAGAGTATTGAGTAGGCTTAATGTTGAAATGAGTGCCTACTGGACCTATTTGGAAGACGCCATGGTTCGGAGGGATTATGAATTAAACGGGCAAGCAACCATGCCCTATCAAGGCATTGATAGTCGTATACAGGCGATTCAAAATGCGGCCTATGCTCGAGTCTATGGCATACAGTGGAGTACAGATACCCAACTAAGTTCGCGATGGTTGCTGACAAACCGAATTAACCTACAAAAGGGTGAAGAGGAGCTGGATAATGGCTCGTCAAGCCCTTCTAGACATGCGGCACCTTATTTTGGGGAAAACAGTCTAAGTTATGAATATAACTCATGGTCTGGATCTCTCATACATCGGTTCCAGGGTACAAAGGCACATAGTCAAATGGCGGTTACAGAACGCGCAAAAACCGAGTTATATGCACTTGATGCTGAGGGTTTACCTTATGCCCCTTCATGGGGGGTTTGGAATCTAGTTGGGCAATGGGAGTTTGCTGATTGGGGGAAAATAATAATTCAACTAGAAAACCTGACCGATCAGCGTTATCGCCCCTACAGCTCTGGAATTTCGGCATCGGGTCGCAGTGCCCAACTTGGATTGAGTGTGCGTTTTTGACCCCGGCATTTTAGATTAGATGCCCAGCATCCGTGAACCAGGCTGGATAATCATTAAACACCGCCCATAAGGGGTTCATTGATCGCTCGAATACTGGAATTTGGTAGCCCTTCGGGATGATGTAGTTTGACCGCCTCTATGGTTTCAAGAACCAATTCCAGGTGAAGTTTTTTGGAGCGATTGTAAAACTCTTGAGCCTGTTGACTAAGCTTGGGTTTACCATGTAATGGCTTGTCGCTTACACTCAATAGTGTAGCATGTGGAACACGATATCGAAAGCCATTGGTCGCTACGGTGGCAGATTCCATATCAATGGCGACACTGCGACTCTGGTGGATTCGCTGCACGGTATCTTTGGCTGAAAACTCCCAATTCCGATTGGCTGTAGTAAATACCGTTCCAATTCTGTGCTCAACGCCCTGCTTATCGAGTGCTTGTTTTAGATAACTGTTGAGCAAATAATTGGGTATGACAGGATTTCCAATAGGAAATACGTCGTCCAGAACACGGTCGTCCCGATAGTATCCGCTTGCTAAAACAAAATCCCCAATTTGCTGATGATTTCGTAAACCACCGCAATGGCCAACCATAATCATTGCGTCGGGTCGTAATACGGATATATGATCCGTTATGGTTTTTGCATTAGAGGGGCCAACACCAATGTTAATGAGACTAATACCGGTATTGTTCGGTTGCACCCAGTGATAAGCGGGCATTTGAACCCCTTCATTATCGGGTTTTATCGCATCTGGAAATTTTTCTTTGAACACTTCTACATGCATGTCGTAGTTGGTAAATAGGATATACCGTTGAAAATGTACCGGCTCAGTTCCAGTGTAATGCAGCAGCCTATTAATGGAAAGATCTACGCGCTCAGGAGAAAATAGGAACAGTTTTTTTTTGGTAAAATCCCACTCCTCTTCATCCATATGAGATAATAAAGTAGGATCATTTAGTGCAATGCGGGTTCTTTTTTGATGTAATTGTATAGAGGCTCCTTTGCTTAAAAGCCGGTCTAGTTCGCGGATCAAATACCATCTAAATATCCTTGGGTGCGCCATTTCCCCGGTCAGCCTTGGGTTGTGCTTCGAATAGTCTCGGTGAATTTCAAGATAAGGATAAAAGCCTTGATCAAACAGCTGATCCATACGATCGCAAAGTAGCTGAACATCATCATTGGTGAATGAATCAGGCGAAATGGACATAATTTTTTTCATATACCAATATAAACAAATTTAACCTGAGGAGATAACGCAGTGATATACCCGAAAATACCGTAGATTTCTTGCAACCCTTTATCTCAGACTCGCCCTTATTTTTACTAGATTATGATGCATGCTGATTTCACCTTTACCATTGAATCTTGGAAAACCGAACAAGAACGCACTTTGCAGCTCACAAAGATATTTGAACTAGTGCAGAGGGATATGATATTGAGTTCGGAACAGCATAGGGCTAGTTTTTCAGTGTTAAAGGCGCCCGACTGGATTAACGTGATGGCATTAACCAAGGACGATAAGGTGATTCTGGTCGAGCAGTACAGATACGGACTTCAAACCCCTACCCTAGAGTTAGCGGGTGGGGTATGTGATCCGGGTGAACACCCGTTAGAAACCTCTAAACGTGAACTACTCGAGGAAACCGGGTTTGCCTCGGAAGAGTGGATTTCTTTGGGAAAAGTAAGTTCAAATCCAGCAATGCAAGATAACTACACGCATAGTTTTTTAGCGGTGAACTGCGAAAAAGTAGCCGAGCAAAAGCTGGATGGAAACGAGCGCATTCAGGTACATTTAATACCCATTGAACAATTTTTAGACTTTGTTCAGTCAGGGCTTATTGATCACTCACTTGTAGCAGCCACTACGGCAAAGTATCTATTGCATACGCGTGATAGGCACCTTCAGTTTGGAAAATTTCCAAAGCAAAGTGGGATGAACGAAGGTGTTAAAAGGTGAACGAATGAAGCAGTATTATCCGTTACTATAATCCTGTTAAGTTTTGAAAGTTGTTTACATAGTACCTTAAAAAACGAACAAGATGTACAGGGCAACGAAACAACCATCACATACACCAACCACCACACAAAAGATCATACGAGGAAAAAATAATGAAAGAGATAGGAAGCAAAATAGATACCGATTTTATGATAAAAACGGTGCAAAATGGCCAAGAAAATGAACAACTTTTCTCATCATTACTTGACCGCCGAGCTGTTGTATCCGTCTACATGAAAAATAACACCGGAAGTTGTGATAAACAGACGGCGAGTTTAGCTGAACATGCATCTTGGTTTGCCGAAAAAGGGTATCACTTAATGGCCTTAAGTAAAGATACCTGTGGTTCACATAAAAAATATGCTGATAAACAGGGAATTTCATTTACCTTACTATCCGATCCTGAACATGCCTTTGCTAAGGCGACCCAATCCATAGTGGAAAAAAAGATGTACGGAAAAGTTTATGAAGCCCCTTCTCGTTCAGCCTTTGTTATTGACACAGATGGTACTATTTTGGCAGTCATCGAAAAAGTGAATACCAAAGCGCATGCCGAGGAGTTAAAAGAGCTGGTAGAAAGTTTGTAATCTATTCCTTAAGATAAGGAACTAATTACTGCCCAATTATTTACATCTGTTATTCCCATTAAAAAGGCCCATGAAAAGACTCGTAATAGTAGAATCCCCAACAAAAACAAAGACGATAAGTAAGTATTTGCCTAAAGGCTATGAGGTAGATTCGTCCATGGGGCATATCAGAGATTTGCCTTCTTCGGCTAAATTGGTACCTGCTAAGTACAAAAAAGAGAGTTGGTCTAGTTTGGGTATTAATCCAGATGACCGATACTTTGCTATTTATGTGACCCCGCCGGATAAGAAAAAGATAGTTAAACGGCTAAAGGATAAGTTGAAAGGGGTAGATGAGCTTATATTGGCAACAGATGAAGATCGTGAGGGGGAAGCGATATCTTGGCATTTATTAGAGGTATTAAAACCTAAAGTACCAGTAAAGAGAATGGTATTTAGAGAAATTACCAAGGAAGCGGTTCAGAATGCTTTAGAAAATACCCGCGATATTGATATGAACTTGGTCTATGCGCAAGAAACCAGACGAATTTTGGACCGACTGGCTGGGTACACAGTATCGCCTTTATTGTGGAAGAAAATTGCACCCGGACTTTCTGCTGGGCGGGTACAATCTGTGGCAGTTGAGTTCATTGTACAACGTGAACGAGAGCGCATGAAATTTCGAAAAGGAACCTATTATGACCTGCAAGCAATGGTTCAAAAAGAGGGGGACCAAAGTCAATTCAAAGCAGATTTAACTCATGTTGATAGTAAAAGAGTTGCCAGTGGAAAAGATTTCGACGAAAATACGGGTAAGCTTAAAAAACCGGGTTCTGTCGTTTTGCTTGATGAAACACAAGCGGACTCGTTAGTAAGCCAACTTAAGAGGGCAGATTGGAAAGTAAGCGATGTCGATGTAAAAGTTCAAAAGCGAAACCCAGCCCCTCCGTTCATTACCTCTACACTTCAACAAGAGGCCAATAGAAAATTTGGTTATTCAGCACGTGACACGATGAGTGTGGCTCAGAAGTTGTATGAAAAAGGGTTTATAACCTACATGAGAACAGACTCTACCCGACTATCTGGCCAGGCAATAGAGGCGGCTAGGGAAGGGATTGTTGATCAGTATGGAAAAGAATATTTATTCGAACGTGTTCGAAATTATACCGCCAAAGGAAAAAGTGCACAGGAAGCTCATGAAGCTATCCGTCCATCGGGTTCTCGATTTGTCATGCCTGAACAGTCGGGGTTACGTGATAGGGAGCTAAAATTATATGACCTTATTTGGAAGAGAACCATAGCGACCCAGATGGCCGAGGCGGAATTAGAGTTTACTAATGTGAGTATTGAAGCGACTTCTGCCGAAGCAACGGCTAGTTTTCGTAGTAGCGGTAAGAAGATTTTATTCCCAGGTTTTTTCCGCGCTTATGTTGAAGGAAGTGATGATCCAGAGGCGGCATTAGAGAACCAGGAGCAGTTTTTACCCAATCTAACTGCGGGTGATCGTACCGAACTACAAGATCTGGCTTTCAGTGAGCACGAAACGAAACCCCCCGCTCGCTATACCGAGGCCACTCTTGTAAAAGAACTCGAAAAAAGTGGAGTTGGTAGGCCAAGCACCTATGCAGCGGTAATTTCCACCATCCAAGATCGTGGCTATGCAAAAAAAGAAGGCAAAGCATTGGTCCCCAGTTTTACCGCTTTTGCGGTTACCGCTTTGTTAGAGCAACATTTTCCTGATCTGGTTGATAGTGATTTTACCTCAAATTTGGAAGATAAACTGGATGAAGTAGCCAATGGAAAACAGGACCCGGTTGCCTATCTAGACGATTACTATAAAGGAGTTAATGGGCTTAAAGCAAAAGTTGATTCCCAAGAAGATCAAATCGATCCTCAAAAAGCTAAGTTGTTAGATTTACCCTTGGAAGGTCTAGAGGGAATTAACGTGGCTATTGGTCGTTTTGGACCTTATGCGAAAATGCAAAAGGATGGGGAGGAAATCACTACGTCATTACCACTGGACATGGATCCGAGTGATCTAACAGCAAGCAAGTTAGAAGAGCTCATACAGAGGTCAACCGAAGAAGATAAGCCCGTTGGACTTGATGAAGATACCGGTCTTCCTGTATTTGTGTTATCGGGCCGATATGGTCCTTATGTTCAATTGGGTGAATTAACCGAGGAGAATAAAAAACCGAAACGTGTTTCCTTACTTAAAGGGATGAGTCCCGAAGAAGTTGACATAGAATTAGCCTTAAAATTGCTTGCTTTACCACGTATGTTGGGCGAACACCCGGATGATGGAAAAGTGGTAAAAGCAGGAGTTGGTCGATATGGCCCCTATGTCGTGCATGATGGAAGTTTTAAGTCATTGACTAAGGATGATGATGTACTGACGGTTGAGTTAGACAGAGCAGTTGAATTGCTAAGTCAAAAATCGGCCAAGAGAGGGAGCTCCGAACTCTATGATTTAGGTAATTTTCCCGATACCGAGACGCCAATTAAAATAATGAATGGCCGTTATGGTCCTTACATTAAGTACGGTAAAAAGAATATTGGCTTACCTAAAGGCAAACAGCCTGAAGACATAACCAAAGAACAAGCTATTGAATTGATCGCCGCAAAAAAGTAGCCTATTTAATCAGGCTCATACTGCGGGTGAGCGTTCCATTCGATGTTTTAAGCTGATAAAAGTACAATCCGCTGGGTAAGTTGGCTGCGTCGAACAGGATGGTATGTGTACCTGCATTCCGATATTCTTGCAGTAATTTTTGAACAGGCATTCCCAGTTGATTGTAGACGGTTAATTCAACACGTTCCGCTTGTGCTAGTGTAAAACCTATACTAGTCGATGGATTAAAGGGGTTTGGATAGTTTGGAGCAAGGCTAGAGGTCATTTTATGAAGTTTGGCTTCCTCTTCACTGCTCGTGCCGTTATTGTAGGTTCCGTACAGCGTTAAGCTAGGGCGATTTGTACTACCACTAAATTGGGCAGATGCGAATCGTTTTGAGGACCGGTTCTGAGAATCTTCGTTGCCAATAAGCATCACCCCATAATTAGGCATATCCCCTTTTCGCCATTGATCAAAAAGTGTAATAAACTCATCTGTTCCTTTTAGGCTATAGCTTCCACTACCTTGGATGCTGCCTTCAAACAAAATTTCCTCACCAATATCTCCACCTTCGTTATTCCATAACGTATCAGGATAAACGCGGTGAATCCATGTGGGATCTCCTTCGGTGGCTGAAATGCCTTTTCCTTCGTTTGCTGATGCATCAGAACTACCCTCTGCCCAAGCTCCCAAAACAGGGTAAATGCGTACATCTTGCGCTGCATTTTGGGTTTTGTTCATAGATAGGAATAAAAAAACCGAATCAATAGTTGCATCGGATGGAATTTCTGTCCCCAGGTTAAAACGAATTAAAGAGCGACGTAAATCACCATTATTTGTTTTACCTATAAATATATACTGCCCTTTACTGTTAGCAATATTTCCTTGACTTGACTCATAAAGCGTTGCATCATCTGCTGCATCAAGAGTGATTTGGAAGTTTTGTGCATATAATTGAGATGGATGTGACAGGGTAAGGACCATCAATAAGCCGGTTGTTAATAGATAAAGGGTCGATTGGTATGGATGGGCGATGGTCATATCATTTATATGTTTAACGTTGCTTAGATTAAATCTCTGTTGATTCTGATTGGTGTCTCGAATACTTGGTGTCTCTGAATCATTTTTCAATTCAACCGAATCCAGAACGCCAAAGTTCAACCAGGTATTAAATTTAACACGAGTATAGTGCACCTAAGCCCAGTTGAATTGAGTGGTTGGAGAAAAGGGAGAGTTAACTACTTTTATAAGGATTTACTTCAACACAGAGAAATCTAATACAATCCTTTTATATCGTTTGTCATGGATTTCTTTTCTAGAAGTAACAAATTGAATTCCAAGACGATTGTTAATGTGATAGATGAGCTGGTTACGTTTTAACGTGTATTGATTTGCTTGATATTGCTCATCAAATAGATAGGAATCAAATTCTGCAAAGGAAATAGTGTTAACATGTTGGTCTAGCAGTGAGAGTACAATTCCCCAAAACTTTAGATCTAAACTTTCCTCAAATACAACGTGTTTACCCTTTATTCTAACGGTAACGGCCGAACGATTGGAGTTAAATTTTATAGTGGGTTCATCCTGTGGCTGGTTTCTTTTTTTGAGTAGTAACCAACCAAAAGTAAAAAGTAAAAAACCTGATAAAGCATAAAGTGAATAATTAAATCTTGAAAAACCAGAAAGCGGTTCAGCAAAATCTATGATGTCGTCAATAGATGCTTTGTAAACACCTAGTTCTTTGTTCAATTTATTTTTTTCACCTACAATGATAACCGAATCGGTGCCATTTATAGGGTGCATGCTAAAGGTTCGGTAAATTTCCTGTGATATTTCAGGATTATTAAGTCGGTAGAGTTTGTTTTCAGATAAATGGAAGAGAAAATTTGCATGAAATGCGATCCAATCTGGATGTATGTTGGAATAGTTGCCAGAAAATGGGAATGAGTATATTTCTGCATCTCGAACATCCATATTAAATTCAAAGTTATTTATAAGCTTCCATACATAACCGTCACTCAACAGTTCATGTATAATGATCTTCATATCCCAAACCCTTTGCACAAACAAATACCTATTTCTAGCCTCATCAAAATATAATTGCCCAAATAAGGCATCCGAAGGTATCTCCCCACTTGTTTCTATTTCAACCCACTCTTTAAATGCAGAACTAAATTTTAAGAAATTCTTTTTGTGAACAAATTCTCCATATCCACCCATGGTGTAAATATCTAACTTTTCATTATCTACAAAGGCTCCATGGCCAAAAAAGCCTCTCATGTCATAGGAAGTATCCAACCTGTTTATTTGCTTAGAGTGGATATCATAGCTGTGCACACGACCTAACCCACTGTCCCAGAAAAGTAGCATGGGAAGCCCGGTATTAGGGTCATAATAAAAGTGTAGATTCTTTGGTTCACGTGATAATTTATTTTGCCCAGAGGCGTAATACGTATCAAACAGTAAATTTGGATTGAAAATGATGGTATCTATGACCGAAAATCTGTTACCCATTAGTATGAGCAACTCTTGGGTTAAATTATTGTAGGCATAGACCGTAGCCTTTTGTGTATCCACTGAATACGCAATACCATCCTCTATATTGAGCATAGAGGTCTGATTAGTTAAATAGAATGATTGAGTCTCAGTAGAAAGTTTTAAAAAAATAAAGACTGCTAACGTAAACCTTATCATATACCAAACCTATTAGTGATTTTAACACAATACTTGAAATCAATATTTAATAAATATCCTTATAAAAATGTTAAAAACCCATCGTTAAAATCACCCATTGACACGCGCCTATTCGTAAGGTATTTTACTGCTACAAAAACAACGTTCACCCGCCATGCAAAAAAGAAGCAATTATCATTTTAGCTACCCAATAAATATTGGGGAGCTTGACTTGGCTACGATGGTAAGTATGTATCGTAGTAGGGGTGAACCCCGAAAATCAATGCCGGGTGAGTATTTCTGTTGCGCATTGAGCCATGAGTTGCTTAGAGAGGGAAAATTTTGGTTTGGTTTATTCTACTCGCAAAAAGTATGGGATGAGCTAATAACCAAAGGGAGCGAAGGCTACCCATTGACAGAGGCTGAATTCATCATACTTGGCCTGGTATACAGCAGCGAAGACGAACCACCCCATCGTGAATATGTGGAGCGTCATTCACGGGTAGTAGAAAAACTATCCTATCTTATTGTAAATGATTTACGTGGTTTTGGCTTTTTAGTTGAAGACGAAAGTGGCTATGTTCGTATTACTCCTAGAGGCGAGCGGGCCTTGCATGGAATTGCTCGAAGAATGTATGGCAAGCGCTTTCTCCCCGAAATGATTGATCATACTCCTAAGCCGGAAGTACCAAAAATAGAAGAAGCTCAACGACGACATCAGGACCAAGGAAATCTATTTAAATAGATTTATTGTTCAGGGGTGAACATAAGTACATTATTAGTAGTGTTCACGTCGGCTAATCGCTCTGTCGGATCAATACTGACGGATCGAATGGTTTCCATGGGCACGGGAATGCTAAATGAGTAGCTAGGTTCCACCCAAGGCCAGTCTGCTAAGATGGTCCGTTTTAGGCCATGTTCCGTTGGTTTTTCTCCTCTCATTATTCGCATGGGAATGTAAAACTCTTCTTTTGAACCGTCGGTATATTCAACCCAAATATCCAGGGGCATAGGCATAAGCCCAATTCGTTCTAGCTCTATTAGTGTAGTTCCTGTTAGGTTTTCGCTTGCTTCTACTGATGCGATTCCATAATCAATGGTTTTGGTGGTATGGACAAAATATTCATGGAACCAATCCAGTATCATCCCAGATTCTTTCTCCATGAGTCGAATAAAATCTAAATCGGTGGGATGTTTTAATTTCCATTCATCGTGGTACCTAAGCATGCCAGATCGAAAAGCTTCTTCCCCTATGATATATCGAATTTGATTCAAGTAAACGGCACCCTTAGAATAGGCGGCGCGGCCATAAGCAAAATTGGTATGATAGTGATCCGCGTGGGTAGCCATGGGCTCTTCCTTTCCAGAGTCCACTAATCGTTGATATCCTCTCATCGATCCCGCATGAGGATTACCCGTACTCTCAAATAAATATTGCATGGTTTCAGAACTTGCGAAACTAGTAAAGCCCTCGTCCATCCAGGCATAAAGAGCTTCATTGGTAGCAATTACATTTTGATACCAACTATGGTACAGTTCATGAACAGTTACCCCAACAAGGCTTCGAAGGTTGCGGGCGCCAGTAATTAAGGTTCCCATTGGATACTCCATTCCCCCATCCCCACCTTGAATGGTAGTATATTGTGGATAGGGGTATTCTCCAAAATGGGTAGCAGCATACTCAAATGCTCGGACAGTAAGTTCGGGGAGTTGTTTCCAGTTTTCTAGATAAGTCTCATTTTCTGCAGCTGTTTTATTCACGGCCAATACGGGTTCTTGATATAGGAAATGCAACATAGGGCCGTTTGGAACTTGTGCTTTGACGTGGATAAAGTCAGGATCGGCCCCCCAGAAAAAATCTAGTACATCTTCAGCTAGAAAATGCCAGGTCAATTCATTGGTTTTGTGACTCACCTGAACTCCTTTATCCTCATACCCATGACCTACCTCATTTGGATTTTGTACTACTCCGGTACCACCCACAACGTAGTTTTTATCAATAGTGATTTTAACATCGAAGCGCCCAAATACTCCATGAAATTCCCGGCCTATGTAGGGATTTGGATGCCAACCTCTATAATCGTATTCCGCTAATTTAGGATACCACTGACTCATGGAAAACTCTACACCTTCGGCATTATTCCACCCACTACGGCGGATTTGTAAGGGTACCTGTGACTCAAAATCCATTTCTAGGACAGTCTGTTCGCCAGGTAATAAAGGCCGAACTAACGGCGCTACGAGTATGGTACCTTCCACATTAAACCGTAACTCTTGCCCATCTTGGCGTAGGCTTTGAACTCTATGATATCCAATTTCATCCTCACTAAGGTTGAAAATTCTGTCTCGAACACGATTATCTGGGTCTTCAATGGTACGCGATCTAACATCCATCATGCTACCTGGCTGGAAGGCATTGAAGTACAGGTGATAAAATACTCGATCGATCACATCGGGCGAATTATTGGTATAGACGATACGCTGCTCACCGGTGAACTGGTGAGCCGGGGCATCCACAACAATATTCATCGTATAGTCTACCTCTTGCTGCCAATACCCGGCCGTGTAAGCACTTTTAACACTAGGAGTAGGGGCCTCTTGAGCAAAAAGATAGGCACTCCCTATATACAGGAAAAAAATAGAAGTTAGGAATCGCTTATTCATAATTGGTATGGATTTTGGTTACGGGAATCGAAGAGGTAGTGTGGCGGATTATAACGATGTTCTTGAACTAAACGCCCTGCCCAATGTCACCTCATCAATATACTCTAATTCGGTTCCCATTGGAATACCGTAGGCAATTCTGGTGACTTGAATCTCATAGGGCTGCAAAAGCTTGTTGATGTAATAGGAGGTAGCTTCGCCTTCAGCATCGGGATTCAGGGCTAAAATAACTTCTTGTATGGACTCCTCACGGACTCGTTCCAATAGCTCCTTAATACGGAGTTGATCCGGCCCCACATTATCCATGGGTGAAATAATACCGCCGAGTACATGGTAACGGCCCTGAAATTCATTGGTTCGTTCAATCAAATACACATCATTAAATTCTTCCACTACACATAGGGTGCTGATTTCACGCTTGGGCGAACTACAAATAGAGCAAGGATCGGTATCGCTAATGGAGCCGCATACCGAACAACGGGATACTTTTGTCGTTAAATCCAGAATAGCCTGTGCCAAATTTTGTGCATACTGTTCATTTTGTTTAAGCAAATGAATAGCAATACGCTGAGCTGATTTTCTGCCCGTTCCAGGCAGTTTGGAGAGCTGTTCAATGGCTTTTTCTAGGTGTTCGGATATAAGTTGCACAGATGATGAAAATAAGATGGAATTCTAAATACTCGTAGCTTAGTTGGGTTTCAGAGGCCGAATTTTGACAAATCAAAACCAGGAATACCCCCGCCTGGAATCATCCCTTTGTAGGCATTTTGCATTTCGGTCTGTGCCGCTTCTTCAGCTTTTGTTAGAGCTTGATTAACCCCAGCAATGACTAAGTCTTCGAGCATTTCTTTGTCTCCCTCATTCAATAAACTCTCGTCAATTTCAAGGTGCATAATTTTGCGATGTCCATTGGCGCGAACGGTGACCATGCCCCCACCTACCTCTGCCTCGACGTGAATTTGTTCCAATTTAGCTTGGCTTTCTTTCACCTTTTCTTGCATTTCCTGCATTTTACCGAACATGTCGGCCATATTAAAATTGTTCATGCTACATCTATTTTAGCGTATCGTTAATATTCTAGTTCCGCACCAAGCTTATCCACAATATCTTTGAGAATTGGGTCTTTTTGGACTAACTCTTTAAAAAATTCGTAGGGATTTTTCTCCTTAGCCTTAGCAGTTTTATGGGTACTTATATCTATTTGTAAACGCACCATTACCCCAATGTGTTCCTTTAAAAGCAGGCTTAATTCTCGAGCTTGTTGGTCTAGCATTTGCTTTGAAAGAGGGTTATCACACTCTAATATTAGTTGATCACCTAATAGGTCAATGGGCTTTACTCGTTCAACTTGAAGCTCTAATATTTTGGGTATTCTTCCTTCTAGACCTTTGAGGAATGAAGGCCATTCTGCCACTATCGCATCAAAACTGAGCTGTTTTTGACTATCCCCTTTATCGGTTGTAGGCTTAGTGTCTCCACTTTCTTCGCTTTCCTTGCTTTCCTTGCTCGTATCTTTGGTTACTTTTTCGTGGGATAATGGTGTAGTTGTCTCTTGTGTTCTAGTTTGCTGCTGCTCTTTTGAAGGGCTCTGCCTTTGCTCAGGTACATTTTTTTCGCCCATTACTTCTGGGCTGCTTTCAGCCTTATTTTCTGAAGGACTGCCTAGCGAAGGACTGCCTAAATCCAAGTCATCGAGGATGGACTTTTTTTTAGGGTGTTCAGATTCTGGTTCTGGCTTTGGTTCAGATTCTGGTTCTGGCTTTGGTTCAGGTTCAGATTCAGGTTCTTGTTCAAGCTCTGACTCGAGTTCTGGTTCTGGCTTAAGGTCTGCTTCTTGCTTTGACTCTGACTCAACTTCCTCCTTTACCTCAACTCTCAAATTCTCTTCCTTCACAGTGCCTTCAGCTGCAAAGGAAGCATCCACCTTTCCGAGGCCAGTAGGTAAATTTTTAACTCCCTCAATAAGCTTTTTTAACCCATCAAGTGGTTCCATATGAGCCATTTTTAAGAACAGGAGTTCAAAAGCAATCCGCGGTTGACTTAGCTCTTTTATCTTGACTTGCTGCTCACTGACAAGATATAGATACCGCATGATATCAGTGGGGTCGAGCGATGATGCGGCGTGAAAGTATTTAGCTTTTGTGTCAGCAGACGCTTCAATCAAAATCATCTGCTCACCTTGCTTTGCGACATATAGATTACGCAAGTGCTCCACTAGGCCGACCAAAAATTCTTGGATATCGTAGCCTTCTTGAAGAAGGGTATGAATGAGATGAAGTCCCGCAGAAGGATCTCGTTTTATTACACAGTCCATAAATTCAAACAAACGGTCCGAACCCACCACATTTAATGCCTTAAGTACCGCTTCATAGGTGATGGTATCCCCGCAAAAAGCAATAGCTTGATCTAACAAACCAAGGGCATCACGTAACGCGCCGTCGGCTTTTTTTGCAATCACATGCAAGGATTCATGATCGATTGAAATGCCTTCATCGTGGGTGATTTTTTCGAGACGATGTACGATCTCGTCCACTGAAATTCGTTTAAAATCGAAACGCTGAACACGGGATAAAATAGTGGGCAATACCTTATGCGGCTCGGTAGTTGCAAAAATAAAAATAGCATATTCGGGGGGTTCTTCTAGCGTTTTCAAAAGGGCATTAAATGCCGCTTTGGATAGCATGTGAACCTCGTCCACAATAAAAATTTTATACCGTCCATTTTGTGGTGGAATTCTTACGCTTTCTCGAAGATGATGCACATCCTCTACCTTATTGTTCGAGGCGGCATCGATTTCGATGATATTCAATGTCTGGTTTAGGGCTTCTCCATCAACCCGATCATCAATTCCATTTATGACGCGCGCCAATACCCTGGCCATGGTGGTCTTGCCTACTCCTCGGGGCCCACAAAACATGTAGGCATGGGAGAGACGATTTTGTTGTACAGCATTCAGGAGCGTACTGCTGACATGCTCTTGAGAAACAATGTCTTCAAAGCTCTGAGGGCGGTATTTTCTAGTAAGGGCTCGGTAGGAATTAGACATAAGTTAAAGGTACAAAAAAGCCGGACGATTTGAAGGCTAAAGCTAGCTATTCATAAGTCGTTCAATTTCGTCTCGTTCTTTGGCAATATGAGTTAGATTTTCAAAGCCATTTTCAGTCACTACGATGTTATCTTCGATACGTATTCCACCAAATCCTATGAATTGGTGAATCTTTTCGGTGTTCAAAAACATACGTTTAGTAGGGTCCTGAAGCGCAGGCTCTAATACCGCAGGTACAAAATAGATCCCCGGTTCAATGGTAACGACCATTCCGGCCTCTAATTCACGCCGCGCACGTAAGTAAAAAATTCCCGGGCGATCAATCCGTTCTACCCCCTTGGGGTAACCGCCAACATCATGAGTGTCCAAGCCCAAAAAATGCCCTAACCCATGTGGGAAAAAGAGGGCAAAAATATTGGCTTCCATTAGATCATCCAGTGAGCCTTTAACGATTCCCATCTCGAGAAGTCCTTCCATCATGGTGCGTGCGGCCATCATGTGTAAATCCTCCATTCGTACTCCAGGTCTAATGGCTGTTATGACCTGCTTTTGAGCCGTTAGAACGGCATCGTACACCGCTGCTTGATCGCTCGTAAAACGCCCATTTACAGGGAAAGTACGACTGAAATCTGCCGCATAGCCCTGGTATTCAAAGCCTGCATCTATTAGAAAAAGCTCTCCATCTTGGGTTTTTCGTGTATTTGAAACATAGTGTAAAATGGCGGAATTGGGTCCTGAGGCATAGATTCCATTATAGGCATCTTGCTGCAGGCCATGTGACATCTGCACCTGGGTGAACATCGCCTTTGCCTGATATTCGTACATACCTGGCTTCCAAGACCGCATTACTCGTTCATAGGCCTCATCATTCACCTGGCTAGCCTTCCGTAAGCAGTCGAGTTCGTCTTCGGTTTTAATGACCCTAGCATCGGTCAGGGCTTCGATTAAGGCCTCAGAATTAGTAGATATCTCTGGTCCATGCGAACGAAGCTGTTCCTCCGAGTGCTGATCTAAGCAAAAAGCGGATGAGGGTTGTAATTTTTTAATTACCTCGGGTAGCTCATCGATGTAGTGTACATGGTCGGGTGCATACTCGGTACGGTATTGATCCAAACTTTTAACGTAGCCGTGCCAAACGGCATACTGCGCATCTCTTTTGGGGACAAATAAATGAAATTCCTTTGAATCAATATCCAGTATTGCCGCACAATCAGGTTCGTTAACTCCGCTTACATACCAGAAATTAGACTCTTGACGAAAGGCGAATTCATAATCAGTTTGGTAGCGGTACATGACCTTAGCACCCTCCAAAAAGATAATCGATTGTTGGGTTTGTGAAAAAAGAGCATACAGTTTATTGCGATGTTGGTGATGCATACGTACGATATGTGTTATTGAATAGGTTTAATAATATAAACCCCAAGGATCCCATCAAAATGGACAACAGCCTCCTCGGAGGTGATTTCGTTTGAGGTTCCATCCTGAACTCCCATGGCAAGTTCGGAGTTTTCTAGAGGGTATTTTACCCCTTTGGAACGGAAGTTTTTCACGGGTGAGTGAATGGGGAAAAAAGAAATCCCCGTACCCACGGCCAGCTTGGGTGAATAAGGTGAGCGAACCAAGAAAAGCTCCCCATGATTGTCTTTAAATCGAATATCCTCAAATCGGTCTAGGTAGCGAAGAAGTACGGAAAGGTTTTTAAGGCTATGATCAAATCGTTTGCCTGTAGCCCCAAGAATGCACACTGTTTTCGCGCCTTTTTCCAGTGCATAGTCAAGACTTTTCTCTAAGTCATTGGTTTCTTGATCGGGCAGCTCCAAGAGCTTGATACCTTTATGGCGGGTATACACAAAACTATCGAGGTCCCCGATCACAATATCGGGCCTGTGTCCATAACCCAAGTAGACATGTCCCCCGCTATCGGCTCCAATATGTAATTGGGCCTGAGCCATTTCTTGTTCTAATAGATTTTTCTTTGGAGGAATTCCTCCAGCGATGATCAAGGCATGCATGGTCGTTAATGATAGATGTGAACATGGGAAGTTGGCACGAATACTAATATATTAAAGCTAAGCGTTATTCGAAGTTAACCCTGAATATCGGCCTTTACCAGATTAATGTTCGCTTATGTATACCAACTTAGTAGCACAGCTACTTTCACACAGCAAAATAGCAGTTTTTTCACACATTCGTCCAGATGGAGATTGCTTGGGGTCACAGGTGGGTATCTGCCTGTGGCTGCAACAAAATGGGGTGCAGGTACGTGCCTATAATCAGGATCCACCCCCAGAAAATCTACACTGGTTAGTGGATTTATTTCCCGTTGAACCCCCCCCACCGGCTGATCTTTTGGATATAGATGCGGTTTTATTTGTTGATGGGAATCAGCTTTCTCGATTTGGAGAGTTGGCAGAGAGCTTAGCCGAAGCTAAAATACCTCTGTATATGATTGACCATCATCCCGATCCTAGTGATATTTTTACGGACATGATTTCGGTGCCTGGGGCTTCTTCTACCTGTGAATTGATGTACGGATTATATCAGGCTCATAAGCCCGACCAATTAATTCCAGCCGCCTGTAAAGCTTTGTACACGGGGTTAGTCACCGATACCGGATCTTTTCAGTTTGAGAGTGTTACCCCAGCCACCTTGGCCGCTGCCTCGGATTTATTAGCCCGTGGTGGATTCCGTCCTAATGAAATAATGGATGCCCTTTATGCCAACAAAAGTCAGGGGCAAATTGCCTTGTTGGGAAAAGCATTAGATACTATTGAAACCCATTTCGACGGCCGGATCGCTAGCATTACGGTCACACAAGCAATGTTTGATGCCACCGGAACCGGACCTAGCGATACCGAAGGATTTGTAAAATATCCATTAAGTTTGGAAGGGGTCATGGGCTGTGTGTTATTTCGGGAAGATGCGGATCGGATTAAAGTGAGTCTGCGATCCCGAAGTTCGTTGGACGTGAATGGTTGGGCCAGAAAAATTAATGGCGGTGGGCATGCAAAAGCGGCCGCAGGATGGTATAAAGCACCCATGGAACAGGCTAAAAGAGCCGTATTAGCAATTGGAGAGGAGAGTATTAAACAGGCAAAAAACACCCTAAGCTCTTTATTGCTATTAACTATGTTCCTATCGTGGGCCGTGCTTGCAGGAGCTTGTAATGGGGTGGGGCAAAACGGTGAGCCCAACGGGTCTACTGGTTCTCAAGAGAGTACAGTTCAGAGCCAATCTGACCTGCCGGACGAAGATACTTACCGGATGGGTGATGAGGTGGAGATGAATGATGATTCAGGTATGAGAGCCTTATCCCCAGAGCAACGTTATGCGGAAGATTCCGAAGGGCGTCGGATTCGGGGGGGAGCCATTGATCGTTCTAGGGCTAATGCGATCACCACAGCGGTAGAAAAGGCCAGTCCAGCTATTGTGAGCATTACCGTAACGGAATTGCAGACGGGTTTTGCGCCAACTAGAGATCCGTTTTTTTCTTTCTTCTTTGAGCAGCCTGTACAACGCGAAGTACAAAGCATGGGTTCGGGATTTATTATTAGTGCGGACGGCTTAATTGTCACCAATGAACATGTGGCGAATCCCAATGCAAAAACGATCATGGTTACCCTTCCCAATGGATCTAGTTATGAGGCTGAGATTTTAGGTTCCGATGAACTGGCTGATTTAGCCTTACTGAAGATACAATCAGATACTACTGAATTCCCATATGTTGAATTTGCTCCTACCGATGACTTGATGGCAGGTGAATGGGCCATTGCAATGGGTAATCCTTTCGGACTTTTTGCCGATGGCCAACCTACGGTGACGGTTGGAGTCATAAGTGCAACCAAGCGTGATTTTAGACCCGACCCACAAGAGCCCAGGGTGTATATTGATATGATTCAAACCGATGCAGCCATTAATCGGGGAAATTCCGGCGGGCCATTGGTAAATTCGAATGGAGAAGTGATAGGAGTGAATACCTTCATATTCACAGGGGGTACGAGCAACGGATTTGTGGGTTTGGGTTTTGCCATTCCCAGCGAGCGTGTTCAAAAAATTATAGAACAATTAAAGGATTCAGGCGAAGTGCAGCTAGCGTTCGATACGGGCATGGAATTCACCCCTATGACGCGTGGTCTGGTTCGACAATATGGCCTGCCTCCGGTACCGGGACTCTTTGTGTTAAGCGTAAATAGGAATGGACCAGCTTATGAGTCAGGCGTTTTACCCGGTGATATCATTATGCGGATTGGTAAAGAACGTGTTGCGAGTCAAATGCACGCTTTTGCCTTGATGCGTGAATATGATGAGGGAGATTTGATGCCTATTCGTTTGTTCCGAGAAGGTAAAGAGTATGAAACCGAAATGTTATTGCGCCGAAAAGTGATTGAGTAAGCAATGGGCGATTACATTATGGGTGGCTTACTTACGTATAGGTAAGTTAACTCTGCGATTCATTATACAGCCAGTTTCTGTACCCTTCGCTGCCTTCATCCTCTGTAATAGTGTAGGATATTACACACGGACAATCGTAAGGGTGGTGCTTTTCCACAAGTTTGGTGAGTTGCTTCATCTTAGAATAGTGGGTTTTTACCAAGAGTATACACTCTTTATCTTCTATGATCTTCCCCTCCCACCAGTACATAGACTCCATTCCGTCTACAATATTTACACAAGCAGCTAGGCGTTTTTCAAGTATTTTCCGGCCTAAATTATTAGCGGTGGCTTTGTCAGATGTGGTGATATACACCATGCGTAAGTTGTAATACATAGCGTCTTTTTCTTTTGAATTGTTCGTGAATGGGTGAAGGTGCCTCAATCGGGTACTTCGCGAAACCCTTGAATAAAACCTTGAATGAGATTCTTAATGAAAACCATGATCGCCCAGCTTATTCTTGCAGAAAATAATACAATCTGAGCGATAAGCCACGCCATTAGATACAGTGCTCGTGCTGAAAATATGATTAGATTGAAGGTTCCTATGACGAGAAGTACAATTAACTGCAGGGTCTGAGCGGTTTGTCCTCGAACATGGTATCCACCCATTTTGAAACTTGAATACTGAGGCTTAAAAAAATTGTAGGATCCAAATGAATTTGAGGTTGAAAGACTAAAACCCTTTTTGGATTGATTAATTTTTAAAGGGCCTTTTCCATAACGCCCAATAAACTGAAATCGGCCTTTCTGAAATCCAACCCGCGCACCATTCCAAAGTCGTTTGTGAATGCGAAGGCCATGTTTGGTGTTAACCGTCGCCCCCAGGCCTAATTTCTTGTTCGAAACAGATGCTCTACCAGCCACACCGCCTGTTCGAGAGATACGTACATAGTCTCCTCGATATTCTATCCTTTTAATCCCTTCGGATGTATTCTTCGATTCTTTTGAAGAAGATTTTTCAGGCGATTTTTCGTTTTTATCCATTCCCTATTATTTAATCTTCTTTTTAAACTGGCGAATATAATTCCCCTTTTCAAGCACATTTAGCAGAATTTTCATGGTTTAATCAATAAAAAGAAAAGATATATATGGTTGGTATGATTTTTACCCTATCCACTATTGGACTATATGTGGATAAAAGCGTAATTTAAAGTCTGTCAAATTTTTGATGGTCAATGATGGTCATATTAGACCCACTGGTTGATTTGCGAGAGTGGCGGAATTGGTAGACGCGCTAGATTTAGGATCTAGTATCTTAACCGATGTGGGGGTTCGAGTCCCCCCTCTCGTACATTTTAATCGTTTAGCTCATTGAAAGACAAGGAATTAGTTATTTAATTCCTTTTTTTTATCCCACATGTTTCCCAAAAACTAAACAACTCATCTATTTGGGAAATGAAAAAGACTTCACCATTGATAACGCCGTTCTATCATTATTGATACCTTTTCATACTTCTTTTTGTTACTATCTAGATATACATAAAATCTATATTTATAATCACATGGTAACGTTCTTCATAACACTTTTTTTAATGATTACGGTCGAACTATTACCCCTTCGAGTGATTTTTTCGGTGGTTACATCATAACCGGTGAATAACAACACTGTTTAACCGCTAATGTTTCTGAAAAATGTTACATGGAAGAGCTTTTTATCCGGGTCGCTGAAAACGGCGATAATACACAAGACAATTATTAAAAGAGTTACATAACATAATGAGTTTCAAATGAAAAAATAACTAGTCCAGTTAGTTATGATGGGATGCCTTATTTGTGTAAGCAATATTCAGGCTCAACAAGTCGTATTGTCAGGTCCTCGCATAGGTGTGACAGCAATAGGTGGTGAAATTGCTGAATTATTAGAGGATGAGTATGAGGTTTACCCAATTGTTACGCAATTCGGTTGGCAATTTGAGCGAAGGTTTTTCACATTGGACAACGGTTCTTCAGGTTTGGTAGAGAGTGTGATGCTACTAGGTGGTCTAGAGCAGGGTTTTTTAATTCCAAGCTGGTCCGGTATAATTGGTTTTAGAGATGCGAAGGGAACAGAATTTGGGCTAGGGCCAAATGTTTCACCTGCGGGAGTAGGCTTGACCTTTGCAGTAGGAGTAACTCTTAATATTGAAGATAAAGTCAATATCCCATTTAATATTGCCGTAACACCAATTAATGGCATTCGAATAAGTTTACTAACAGGTTTTAACTCTATGCAATCTAATGACTAGCAGCTTTGTCTCAAAATTAAAATTAATTTTTGAGACATAATATTCATCTATGAGTGATGGTGTGGATGGCGTCGAATTAGAGGTATTTGATTAGAAATTAAGTCTTAAATGGGCACACATTCACTTACATGTACCCATAACTTTCTTTGGTGCTATCGCCTAAATCAATTTTATCGTAGAGTAGTTGTACGCCCAGTATGGCAACCCCAAAAAGAACAGCTCCGACCATCAGCACCACATTTTCAAGACCCACGTAGTTAAAGGAAACACGCAACAGTACAGTGGTAATAACGAAGCCAGTATTTCGGATAATGAGACTATATCGATCGGTAAATTTAAGTGACGCAACTAGAATGAGTACATCGACAATAATCAAGATATCAAAGAAATCGTGATAAAATACTGTATTAAAGTCAATTAGCTTTTGCTGCCCGTCAATAAGTATATGGTAGATATCTAAAGACCACTTAAAAAAGCTAACACTAGCTAAGCCAATGAATACAGGCACCAACAACAGACAAAGTAATTTTTTATAGCTTCTAAACTGGTTAAGGGAATCAGATGCCAGATGAACCTTTCGCTTGATAAGGAAATATCGATACACAAAGATGAGAGTAAATAATACCAAAATACCAAGAATATCATACAAAAGGGGCAGGTTCTCAGCTTGGAAAAGGACTTCACTTTGTACATTGATTTTTGAAATATCTTTAAATACCCGACGTATAAGTATTAATGAAATAATTTCAAACTGTTTCCCAATTGAAATGGCAAAAGACCGAGGTAAGTAGTAAATAAGTAGATATACTTCGTAGATTAGGATGAATGAAAATGGAGTATATACTGCAGAAATTGGATTAACTAAGTAATCTTCAAAACCAGCTAGTTCCACTATGCCTAGTGTGTTTACTAGTAAAATGAGACTTAGATGAACAACAAAACCAACGGAAGCAATGATAATGACCCAGGATTCGAGGCGTTGTTTAAGTTGGTCATTAAAAAAAAGGTCAAAAAGAGAATCTACTTTTGTCATATATGCTAGTGTAGTTAGATACTCATTAATATGACTAAATTTTTGCCAATTTCAATATCTAGGATGTTATTATTTTGAACTTAGAGAGATGACGTTTTTTAGTATGTTTGGGTCAATTATTGGTTCTAAGTGAGCAGGATGTGTAGCAGATTTTGCTGATAAGTGAATACTTTTAAAGCCTGCATCTAAGAAAAGAGTCACATTAGTATCGTTTATGCCACCTCCGGGCATTACTTCTAGTGAAGTATCGGCTACTTTTTGTAGATCTCGAAGCAGATCAATTCCTAAAGCAGCAGTGGGTTGTTGCCCCGAGCTCAAAATTCGGTCAAAGCCCGCTTCTATAAGCTGTTCTAATACATTGAACGGCTTTGCTACCTGATCGAATGCTCTATGAAAGGTGAGCTCTAGTCCTTGAGTTAAGGTTCGCCAATGGCGTAGAAGCGCTGGGTCAACCCCTTTTTCCCGAGTCATGTGCCCTACCACAATGCCTGCTATAGGAAAATTAAGGGCTTGATGTATCGCCTCATCGATTCGTTTCAGATCAGAAGTAGAATAAAAAAAATCTCCTACTCTAGGCCGGATGAGTACGTGAATGGGGATGGCATGTGAGTCACAAACCTCTTGTAGTAGCTCCAACCTTGGGGTTAAACCATCTTCTAATAGATTTTGACACAGCTCCACACGTGAAGCGCCTAATTGTTCGGCGATTTGAACCGAGTATACACTATTGCTGCAAACTTCTATGTTCATATAGGGGATATTGTTAGGTTAAATAGCGTTTGGCAGCCGCAATGACAGAAAGGGCTTGTACTTTTTCTTTGCCATTTCCATTTGTATACAGCTCATGAATATGCTCCCTCATTTCTGTTTCATCGATTAGGTCTAGATACCGATTGAAATAGCCGTCCAAAAAAGCCTGTAATTGGGCTTCAGTAGCAAACCAATAATCCAATGGAGTCATAAAGCGAGGGTTGCGGGTGGGTTGACCGAATTGTATTCTTTCCGCTAATTTCCAAATCCAGGTTCGCAGAGGGAGTGATTTTGAGCCTATCTGAATAGATTTGGCAGTTATTTTTGTACGGGTTCGTTCCCAGATATAGTTCGACGCCTCTGGGTAATATTGGGTAATCCAATGGATGTATAATTTGTGTTGAGCGCGTAGTTCGACCGGGAGTTGTAGGCAGAAATTGAACAAATCAAAATCATAAAATGGCGAGTAACTTTCGGTTACCGCATACACAGACATAAGGCCCATATTCATTCCATAAAGTCCTCTCAGCATAATTTTATGATGCTCTAAGTTTCCGTAATTGGGTTTGAATCCATGATCCACTAATTGGTTGGAAAAACGCATAGAACTTGCCCCACTTAATGCAGAGAAATGAGTTGGATTGTTTGGGGTCTGTAGATAGCTCCCAATAACCACGTCTCCTAGCATTCCAGTATGGAGCATTCCCAGAGTAGTACTTGAATTTTTGGCGACGATTTCCTGCAAAATTCGGCGAGTATGAGCCTGACCATAATACACGACATTCCCGCCTGTGTGTGGAGTGACTTCATCTACATCTCGAAGCATATCACCACCATCCAAGGCCATAAAATGCCATGTATGTTCTAAGTCATGAGCAATTTTCTGAGCAATGGTATGATCTAAGGAGTTTTGTTGGGCAAAACAGAGATTGAGTTGATTTGTGTATCCCATTTGGTGGGCTACCCAGCTTGTCATTCGGGAATCGAGCCCGCCGCTTAATGATACAAGAGAAGTTTTTGCCTCGTGCACGTCACGATCGAATGCCTTTTTTATGGCCGCCCGAAATAATAGATCCACCTGAGCAGCAGCATCATCCAGAGAGAGAGAGGCGCTGATGGTGGGTAAAGAATAGCATTTATGGAGCTCTAGGGTTGCTCTAGGTGCTATTTGTTGTTCATTTGTTCGGCTGGCAATGGTGCCCGTGTAGCCAATGGGTAATCGCTTAATGGGATGAAATAAGGTGTCCGATTCGAGCACAAATCCGTAACTCAGTAGCTGATAAAAACCTAACGCTGACCAGCTTAAGGGTTGAATGGCTTTAATTTTTTGGGCAAGTAAATCGTAGTTATTTGAAATGTGCCAACCATTAGAAAGGTGGGCGTAATATAATGGTTTCGTGCCTAATGGGTCGCTGAATAGAGTCCATTGGCTTGCTGTGGGTGACCAGTGAACTCCTGCGTAGCTACCTCTCAAATGCAGGGGCGCGTGTGCCTCAAAGTTATCGAAGGCTTTTGTTACGATAGATAGTTCATCTGCAGAATTCTGATGCTGATTGAATACAAATCCTGAAAAATATAGACGATCTAAGTTATTGTCGTGAGTGGTGGCTTCGCTAAGGTGTACATAAAATGGTGTGGCCACAGAACTTGGTTTAATTTCTATTGAGGGTTTTTTGTAAAAGCGAGTAGAGGTGCGAGAAGGTTTTCGAATCGTATAGGTACACAAGTCCAATTTGCAGCGATGTAGCTAGGATAAGACTTAGGGTTATAGCGATGAAATTAGGTGCGTCGAATATGGGTTTGAGTCCGAAATGTACCCCAAAAGCAAGGGTTAAAAAACTTAGCAGGGGGCGATAAAATTCTTTGAGGTAGTGAACGAAGGATACGCCAATCATAACTCTTATTTGGACAAGCCATAGAGGATATAATAAGCCAAAAGCTAAAAGTAACAAACTATAAGCCACTCCTTGTATACCGCCTAGAGAAATCCCAATAAATAGCGCGGCAGGCGTGATCGATGCACGAAATAAAGTCCAATAAAAACCTATGTCTGTACGTCCCGTGGCTATTTGTAAACTACCCACTGGATTGGTGATCGAAAGTATACCAAAGTAGATGGATAAGGTGAATAGGAGTAGGGATCCTGATGTATAGCTTGGCCCGTATATCACATAGAGTATTTCATAAGATCCAATAGCAAAGATTAAATAGAGAGGAAAGTTTAAGTACGCCAGGTAACGTGTAATAAGTAGGTAGGTCGATTTTTGCTTTTCTGGCTCTTGTTGCAGAGACGCAAGCCAAGGGCTTAGTACATTGGTAATGATAGGGTTGACCAGATTGAATAAACGCAGAACTAATTGTTTGGTAAGGCTGTAAAGACCTAATACCTCCATACCAAGGATCTTACCTATAATGAGTACATCCGTTTCTTTGGAGACAAAATCGAGCAAACGACTACCCATTTGGAATTTACCTATGTCCACAAAGGGTTTTACTTCTGACCAACTAAAATGTAGATGAATTGGGTTCTGCTTTAGCCGTAAAAAAAGATAGGACAGGTTAGCAATGAGTGAGGCCAATAGGGCTGAGTAGACCAAACTAAATACGCCATAGCCTTGGAGTGCAAGATAGATGGCCAATAACAATGAGGTTATGTAGGCGCTTATCTCGACGAGAGCAATAGGTTTAAATAAAAACTGTTTTTGAAGGTAGGTTCTATGCTGACGACCGATGGCCAAAAAGATAATATTTGCACCTAGGATTGGAAGAATGAGCTCGAGTGCAGGTTCTTCATAGAACAAAGCAATCCATGGGCTAGCAGACCATAATGCCCCAAATAATATCAGGGATAGGGTAATATTTAACCAATATACACTACTAAGCGCTTTGTCTGTGGCATGTTGAATGTGCAGGATTGCGGCATTTAAGCCAGCGTCTACAAAAAGAAAAGAGAATTCAATACTAACCAAGGCAAGAGCTACCAGTCCAAAATCGTCTTTGCTTAGAAAACGAGTTAATAGAGCAATCTGGGCAAGTTGGAAAATAACCTTTCCTACTTTCTCAATGAATGACCACTGGAAGCTATGTAAGGTTTGGTGTTGGTTAGGTGTATCCAATAGGGCGGTTTGATGCGTTCGTACTAAAGTAAAGAATTAGGGGTAATAAATTACTCTATTTACGGTTTTGGAAATTAGTTGGCAGTTATTCCAGTGTTAAAAATACTTGCTATTTAGTTTCTAAAAGTTAAAAATTGCAGTTAAATAATTGAAGTTAGAATAAACAAAGTACGAGTTTGAGTAGGTGCTGAAAAATAAGTATATGAGCCCAATAAAAATGTGCAAGCAACATCTATGGAGCAATGCATTTCCTATCCTAGTTATGTGGTTAAGTTTTATTCAACTGTCCATCATCATTATTAGTGGCAGTGTACACGCAAGCTTCGTATTAGCCAGTGATGATTCTCGTTTAGCTTCGGTACTGACCGTAAAACAGGCCGAAGTTGTTGAAGAAACCGTAGGAGGGCATAAAAGCTACATTATTAAAAGGAATGACCTTACCCTTAACGATTTACACAATACCATTTTAAGTTATGATGCTCAAAATAATGAGCTCTATGCTTATTTTATGACGAATGGCTTTTTAGAACGATATATTTTTCGGGGTGATTCTGTATCCCTAATTCCCATCGATACCTTGTACAACCAAGGCGAAGAATTCAGTGCTCAAATGATGGTGCTTCCAGAAGACCAAACCATTATCATGTGGGAAGCAGCAATCGGTCATGTGTTTGAGTATTCCATGGTTACAGGTGAGTTGGTGCGAGTAGATCGTTCACGGGTCCGAGATTTTATGTTTGGCGCTGGGACTGTGTACACCGATAGTTTAGGTATTTTTGCTTTTGGTGGATACGGGTTTTGGGAACATAAAGACTTTCTTTTACAGTATTCCTTTGATCTGAGAGAGTGGCTTAAGGTTGAATCGAAGGGAACGAACCCTCCGGAAAGTGGCGCAAATTATATGTGGCGATATCCGGATAAGCCAGAGTTATTGTACAGCAATAATGGTGGGGTATCCTCGAGATTTCGAGCTAAAGGTCTAAGGCAAATTGACCTATATACCTTTAACTTATCGTCAAAAACATGGACGAAGCGGGCAAGGCATATTTTCTCTGATGACATTAATTTATATGGCATCAGTTTTAGGCATCACAAAGGATATTCAATAGATCCAGTATTACAATTGGCCCATTTACGAGATCGTTTATTTATTGATCTGGAGACCTTTGAGATACTAGAATTAAGCAAGGCTCACTTTCCCAACATAAACAGTGTCACTGCTTTTTATAACGAGGAGCTTAAACAATGGTTGTTGGTTGGTCGGAAAAGTACCATGGATGCTCGAAATTTATGGATCATTCCCACCCAATTAACTAGGGATATGCTCCTACCTATTAAATCCATGTCGATGATTGAATATGTTTTTAGATACGAGCTACTGTTACTCTTGAGCAGTGTCGTAGTGGTAATTTTATTGATTTTTGGGTTCAAAAAAGTACGTGGATTAAGGCAAAAAAATAGTTCAAGCGATCAGATTTACTTAGAATTAATAGAAGATCAACTCGTCGTTCAAAAGAATGGTGATTCTGTGTTAATGAATGATGAATACATAGAGAAAATTTGGAGTATTATTTATCGTCAAAAACAAAAAAATGAGGCTGAATTAATGATGGTAGACTTTGATGAAGAGCTTTTTACCGTTAGTAATTCAACTTCTTATCGATCAAAGATGAAAGCGAAGCTATTTGAAGAGATTAACTTGGGGCTTCAAGCTTTTGTCATTCGTGCTAAAAGGAGTAGCTTGGATAAGAGATATAAGGTTATAGAGATTAATCTGTCCATTATTGAGACGGCATAAATCGGTTTTGAATACCGTTATTTAAAGTCGTATTTTTCTAGACTGTAATTTATTTTTTCAATCTAGCGGTTTAGGTGTTGATTCGAATAGACTATCGAGGTCATTCCATTAACCCGAAACAACCAAACAAATTAAGCGGAGAACACGCGTGGAAATAAAGGTAAAAGATCTGACTTCGGTCGACAAAGAAATTACCATCTTAGCAAATAGAGAAGACCTGCAGCCTAAATTTGATCAGGCATATAAAGGCATACGTCCGAAAGTTAGCTTACCTGGTTTCCGGCCAGGTAAGGCGCCAATTGGGCTCATTAAGAAGAGATTTGGTCAAGAAATAGAGATCGAAGAGATCAATAAATATATACAAGAAGTGTTTGAAAACAATGTAGTTGAGGAGCACGATCCAGTGGGTGAAACTCAGATGATCGATTTTCAATGGGAAAACGACGAACTTGAGGTAACCTTCAAAATAGGCACCAAACCAACGGTGGAGTTAGCCGACCTGGCTAAGGTAAAAGTTACATCTATGGTGCACGATGTATCTGACACCGAAGTGGACGAAGAAATCGCACGAGCAGTAGAACGCGAAGGTAATTGGGAAGATGTGGATACCGCCATCGAAGCAGAGTCTAAAATTATAGCAGATGTAAGTTCTTTAGACGAAGATGGAAATCTGGTTGAAGGAGATACCGATACGGATCAAAACATCGATATGCGTCAAGAATCAGCGGCCGGTTTTTTGAAAGCCCTAAAGGGTAAGAAAGCCGGCGATGTGGTTGATATGACTTTAGAGGAAGATGGAGAAACCGATCGCTTTCGAGTCGAAGTAAAAAAGGTTCAAGCCTTGCACAAAGCAGAGATGAATGAAGAATTTATTGCTAAGCAAACCAATAATGAGGCAAAAACAGAGGATGAGTACCGAAGCTTTATTAAGAGTAAGATGCAGGAATATTACGATCAGTCATCCGATGATTTTTTCAAAAATGACGTGGTACAAGCAATGGTAGATGCCCATGAATTTGACGTACCTGAAGCATTTGTAGCTCAAGTTAAAGAGTCGTATGTGGAGCGTCTAAAACAGCAATATGGAAATCAGTTGCCAGACGGATTTGATACCGATTCTTACAAAGAAGAAATGAGCGATCAGGCTAAAACAGAAGCTAAGTGGTATTTTATCAATATGCAGCTGCAGGAAAAGTATGATGATATTGAAATTACCGCTGAAGATATAGATGCTCAGCTAGGAATGGAGGCTGCTCGTTACGGGTTAACAGCAGAACAACTCAAAGGGTATTATGCCCAAAACCCAAACATGTTAGAAAGTTTACGAAATACTATTAGAGATAATAAAGTGTTTGAAAAACTTAAAGAGGAAGTGCAAATTGAAGAGTTGAGCAAAGACGACTATAAAGCGTATCAAGAAAAAAAGCAGGAGCAGAAGTAAATCATGATTAAACAGCCTATTTATCAACAACCCATGTATAGTGGGATGAATACCATAGATAATAACCTAGCCCCTATGGTCATAGAAACAACCTCTAGAGGGGAACGAGCCTATGACATTTACTCGCGTCTACTTAAAGATCGAATTATCATTTTAGGCTCCCCTATCAATGATGTAGTTGCCAGTTCTATAGTAGCTCAGCTCTTGTTTTTAGAATCCGAAGATCCAGAGAAAGACATCAATCTCTATGTGAATAGTCCGGGTGGTGTGGTTTCTGCAGGTTTAGCTATTTATGATACTATGCAGCACATAAAGTGTGATGTGGCTACTACCTGTATGGGCATGGCAGCAAGTATGGGTGCCGTATTATTAACAGCCGGTGCTACAGGTAAACGAAGCTGTTTACCTCACGCAAGAGTGATGATTCATCAACCACTTGGTGGGGTTCAAGGTCAAGCCAGTGATATTGAAATTGAGGCCAAAGAAATTATCCGGATTAAGCAGGAATTGAGTCAAATCATAGCGGATCATTCAGGAAAAAGTTTGGATGAGGTTATTAATGACTCCGATCGTAATAAATGGATGTCTGCGGACGAAGCCAAAAGCTATGGTCTGGTAGATAATGTAATTAGCCGAGTAGATTCTAAAAAATAAACGTCTTTATGAGCGATAAAGAAAAGAATAACGATATCGTCAATTGTTCGTTTTGTGGGCGATCTAGCCTGGAAGTGAATAGTATGGTAGCGGGGCCTGGGGTATATGTATGCGATCGTTGTGTAGATGATGCTTCCAGCATAATAAAAAGTGATTTAGCTTCTCTTGCAAAGAGGAGAGAGAAGCCATTTCAACCAGCGCTTAAACCGGTCGAAATTAAAGCTAAACTAGACGAATATGTTATTGGTCAGGAATTTGCAAAAAAGACCCTAAGCGTTGCAGTTTATAATCACTATAAACGCATTGGAGCTGAATTCTCCGAAGATGATGATACCACAATTGAAAAAAGTAATATCGCCTTACTGGGTCCTACCGGTAGTGGGAAAACCTTACTAGCTCGTACATTGGCGAAGGTAATAGATGTTCCCTTCACCATTGCAGATGCGACGGTTCTAACCGAAGCGGGGTATGTAGGGGAAGATGTTGAAAGCATCTTGAGTAACCTGTTACAAGCGGCTGACTACGATGTAGAGCGAGCGAAGCGGGGTATCGTGTATATCGATGAAGTAGATAAAGTTGCCCGAAAGAGCGATAACCCTTCTATTACACGAGATGTAAGTGGCGAAGGAGTACAACAAGCTTTGCTCAAAATTTTAGAAGGTACGGTAGCTAATATTCCACCTAAAGGAGGTAGAAAGCACCCCGAACAAAGCTTTATCCAGCTAGATACCTCGAATATTCTTTTTATATGTGGTGGTGCTTTTGCAGGCCTTGAGCAAATCATTGCGCGACGACTTTCCACCTCGGCCATGGGTTTTCACTCTGAAGAGCAGGTAAAATTTGATAAGGATAATCCTGAGATTTTCACTCATGTTGAACCCGAAGATTTACAACATTTTGGATTGATACCAGAACTCATCGGTCGTTTACCCGTGATATGTGGGCTTCATGAACTATCCGATGTGGCACTCATGGATATATTGAGTACTCCTAAAAATGCACTAGTTAAGCAATACAAAAAGTTGTTTAGTTTAGAAAATGTTGAGTTGGCCTTTGAAGAGGAGGCATTAAAAGCGATTGTGGACAAAGCGAAGACCCGTAAAACGGGTGCGCGTGGACTTAGATCGATTATGGAAAGCTCTATGCTCGATATTATGTTCACTCTTCCGTCTATGAAGCAGGTAAAGCGATGTGTTATTACGCGCGAAACCATTGAAAAACAGGCTCCTCCAGTATACGAAAAACAAAAAGCCTCTGCTTAAATAGCGTTTGCCAAGGATTTTTAGTTTATTTCCCGCTGTTCATTGTGTTCATTAAATAGTGTTATTATGAAGTTATTCGATCGAACAGGCCCTACAAAGTGGATACTTGTACTGCTTCTGGTTCTTCTTGGCCTTGGCTCAGTGGTGTACAATCAGTATTTGATCAATAGAATACTTGAACAGGAAAGAACCAGTGTTCAGTTATGGGCTAAGGCTCTTGAATTTAACGCCCTACCTATTCATCAAGAGTCCAGTCGTCTACTTCTAAATGTAATCAATGAATTAGAATCTCATGAAGCCATTCCGGATAGTGTTATTGAAATGTTGGTAGAGGTAGAAGGGCTGCGCAGCATGCAGAATTTTGTTACCGATGAACTTATTTTAGATAACAGAGGTAATTTTAAATTACCGGCGGTCTTGGTGGATGATAATGACCGCCCTCTTGAATATATATTACTCGATGAGAAAGGGGAGCCAGTAGTTGAATATAGTTTTAGAAATGTTCGAAGTTCGAACATAGAAACAGAAGAAAAAAGACTCGCCTATATTCAGAAACTAAAAAATATGAACTCTCCTATTCCCATTACCGTGGGAGAAGGTGAAGAGGCCTTTCGGCAATTTGTGTATTATGGGGAGAGCGCGGTGGTACAGGTTCTACGTTATGTTCCAGCCATCCAAATTTTTGTCATTATGCTGCTCTTTTTCGTTGGGTACACGAGTTTGGTTAGTATTACCCGAATGGAGCAATCTAATTTATGGGTTGGCATGGCGAAAGAAGCCGCCCACCAATTGGGTACTCCTATATCCAGTCTACTCGGTTGGATTCATATATTTCGGGACGATTTACCTGAGCAGTCAGAACAACATTCTCTTATAAATGAAATTGAAAAGGATGTATACCGATTAAAAGGAGTGGCAGAGCGATTTGGTAAAATTGGATCTAAGCCTGAACTACAGCCTCTGGAAATAGCATCTGTTTTGGATGAGGCGATTAAATACATGGAAAGAAGATTACCCAAAATAGCAGGTGAAGTGCATATTAAAACAGATATGCGTGCTACTGGATTGGTTAAGCTGAATCCTGAGTTATTGCAATGGGCAATTGAGAATCTTATGAAAAATGCGATGGATGCCCTGCAAATAGCTCAAGATTCTAGCAATTTAGGCATCACTGTTAGAAGTTATTTGAAGAATAACGGATTATTTATTGAGGTCGAGGATACTGGGATTGGCATGGATGCAGCGACCAAGAAAAATATATTTAGGCCAGGATACTCTACCAAAAAAAGAGGTTGGGGACTAGGCTTGAATCTTACTAAACGAATTGTTGAGGAATATCACGGTGGTGAGTTAACGGTCGCAAAAAGTGAACCAGGTGTGGGTACCACTATGCAAATTCGACTAAATCTAGTCTAAAATATTAACACAGTACAGCTTTTAATCGTCTGTGTAACCGTGTTTCTTGGCGTGCTCGTATAATTCTGTTTTCAATAAATTTCTACCCCTATGTAATCGAGAGCGAATGGTTCCAATGGGTACATCCAGCATATTGGATATTTCTTCGTAGGTAAAACCATCAACATCACACAGTAAAACGACCGTTCGAAAATCTTCTGGCAGTTTTGAAAGTGCTTTGGAGAACTGATCGTCCATTTTGTCTCGGAAAATCAGGTGCTCTAAATCAGTCGTTTCTGTTCGTTCTGCACGAACATTCTCGTAGAATGCAGCAACTTCTTCGTAGTCGACTTCTTGCGGCTTTTTTAAATTTCTACGATAGTTGTTGATGAAGGAATTTTTGAGAATTCGAAATAACCAAGCCTTGGCATTGGTTCCTTTCTCATAGCTATCAAAAAATCGAAAGGCCTTAACAATGGTATCTTGTACCAAGTCCTCCGAATCACTAGGATCGGTAGTCAACCGAAGTGCAAAATTGTACAAGGAATCTAAGTGAGGGAGAATTTCCTCATTAAATGCCTGTTGTTTGTTACCTTGTCTTTTATTCAAATCGACCTTGTTATCTATTGCTAGATACCTCTTTTTTCTTATAAGTCTAAATTAATGTACGGCTTTCCTTCTTGACTAAATCTAGTAAACTATTTGCCGTTCTTCACCTTACGGTAATGATTTTATTAATTTGAGGTGTCGATTAACTCAAGCGCCCAGAAAAGTAATAACTATCACATCGTATAAAGCATGGGTCCAAGCTGCGACTCCAAACCCTCGCCAAACATATATCCCGTTAAGAATAACTCCGAATAAAAATCTAAACAAAAATGAGCTCATGGTAAAGGGGTCACCCATATTGCCTGTATAGTGTACAGCACTAAATAGTACAGCGGATAAAAGTATGGCTGAGGTATAGCTAGCCCACGATTTAGCGCCAAACCATTTGCTAAAAATCCAGATAAAGAAACTTACTAACAGGACTCTAAAGAAAAGTTCTTCGTACAAACCAGCACCTAATGAGAGCGCAAATTCCTGAACGTAAGACAATTGCACAACTAACCCGGTCGATTGTTCTGCCATACCGGGTAGTATCCATTGGGTCAATGTTGAACTTATTAATGCTACTAAAATGGCTAAAAGCAATGATTCAACCAGCATAATACCGAAATAACTCAGCCTCAACTCATTTAATTCCCTTCGTTTGCGAATTAAAATAAATACCCCAGCTATTAGTACAAGAAGTAGACTTATGTTGAGCGCGTCTAATCCAAACATATGCAATAGTTGTTTAAACCAAACATCCACACTAATACGAACCATAACCTCCGTAGTAGGTGCGGTTAAAAGGATGAGTACTTCATAGATGATGAATAAAGGAAGAGCGGCTAAAAAGCTGTATAAAAGGCCTTTGGTCAGCGTATGATAGCGATGAATGGGCGATGTGTACACTCTTTGTTCCACTAGAGCTCCTCCAGCGTAAATATACGAGCTGTTTTGGCAGGAGCAATCCCATCGGTACTTGAGCTAAGAAAGGGATCATTATATCCAAGTAGTTCATAGGCTTGCTTGGATAATTGTAAGACATTTTCGGTAATCCGATCATTGATGCGAATATAAATTCCACGACCGTTAATGGGATTTTCAACGTATAACACCTGTCCTAAGCGGATACTAGGGTGCGCTGCAGTAAGTTCTTCTGGATTATACAGTTCACCGGTAGTGGTGGTATTTGCTTTATCGGACTCTTTATACACACTTATTGCCACTTGGCCGACATCTATAATAGAGGCCGATTCTATGTATGGGTTAGCATAATTTCTTGAAGGAGGAGCCAATATGGTAATCTTTTGACCGGCATCTAGTCGGTCAATGTTCACGTCTGGGTTTAAGTAGGCTAGTTCCTTTTTGCTCATTTGAAAGGTTGTGAGCAGACTATCCAGGGGTAATTTGGGGGGAACGGTGTAGATAAGAAAAGCGCCTTGGGGTGCAGAACCTTGCTCGAAATTTGCTGCAACAGGCGCTACACTATCGACCACTTTTTTTACCGTGAGGCGCTGCCCAACCCGGATAAAGTCAGAATCAAGTTCATTTAAGGTTTTGAGCTCGCTAACACTCATATCGTGTACTCCAGCTATACGAATGAGGTTGTCACCGCTCTTAACAATATAAAACTCAGTGGTTTCTATATCGGTTGAGCGGATAATAGATGCTCCTGTTTCTATCGCTTTGTTTTGAGTTTCACTGGTTGATGGAGACCATCCCGTAGGTAAATAGCGTAACGTCTGCCCAACAGAGAGTGCATTGCTAGATAGCTCATTCCATTCTCTTAACTCTTCAATGTCCACATCTAAACTTTTGGATATGCTGTAAAGTGTTTCTCCCGCTTTTACTTCATATTGCTGATACGGTGGATTCTGCGCTTGCTGTGTCTTTTGTTCTTCTCCACCCTGCTGCGATTGGGCAGCAACCACGTTGACCCTAAAAAGACCGAGCAACATAACAGCGAAGATGAGCAGTGCGGGCTGGGTCAAGGATGGGGTTGTATTAAAGGTGAGAACTTTGATCATAAGTTTAAGTGGAGTAGCGTTCTTGGATTTCGCTGATGGAGTCACCCCCGAATTTCTCTAGAAAGGCATTTGCAATAACAGGAGCAATTACGCTCTCGGCGACTACGACGGCTCTTGGAAGGGCGCAAACATCGGAGCGTTCATAACGGGTTTCGGTTTGCTCTAAGCTATGCATATCAACCGTTTGAAGAGGGTTCAACATGGTGGGAATCGGTTTCATAACCCCTCGAATGATAATGGGTTCGCCGGTTGTCATCCCCCCTTCAATACCACCCGATCGGTTAGTGCTTCGAGAAAAACGTGTTCCGGTGTGAATTATTTCGTCATGGACTTGGTGTCCCGGTCGGGCCCCCGACTCGAAACCTAGTCCAATTTCCACCCCTTTCATCGCTTGAGTACTTAGGATGGCCTGGGCTAATTTTCCATCGATTTTTCTATCCCACTGGGTATAACTACCTAAGCCAACCGGCACTCCAGTGACAACGATTTCATAAACGCCCCCTAGTGATGAGCCCGCCTTACGATAGGTTTTAATTTCGTTCACCATTTGTTCAGTAAGTTCGGCATCCAGGCAGCGTACTTCTGATTCATCAGCGGTTTGGTACAGAGATTCAGCGCCGTTTTCCATAAAGGAAGCCGTTTTCTCTCTAATTTGATCCCAATCAGTGTATCCAGCGGCTCCTATTCTGAGAACATGTCCACCAATTTCGATACCGAATTGTTTCAGAAATTGTCGAGCAACAGATCCACAAGCCACCCGCATGCCTGTTTCTCGGGCACTTGAACGCTCAATTACGGGTCGAATATCATCGAACCGATATTTTTGAGCGCCAACCAAGTCAGCGTGTCCTGGGCGGGGAAGGGTTATTTTTTCTATACCCTCGGCCTCCACTTCTTTGTTCATAACCACCGGCCAGCCAGCTTTATCTTTTTCAAAAGCTCTATTTTGAATAACCATGGCGATAGGTCCACCCATTGTTTTTCCGAATCGAACCCCCGAATCAATTCGTGCCATATCTTTTTCCCAGGCCATACGCCCACCTCTACCATATCCTTGTTGCCGGCGAGCTAAGTGTTCTGCGATATCGGCTTCGGTTATTGCCAAGCCAGCAGGAACCCCCTCAACAATTCCTGTGAGGGTTGGGCCATGTGATTCTCCAGCGGTAAAATATCTAATCATAATTGAGTATGAGTGTAGGGAAGGTTGAGTGTGATGTTGGTATACTGCACAAAAAATTGCCTCAGAATCTCATTTGAGAACAGCTCTGATGGCCATTGAAAAGGCATACCTATCGCAGCGTATATAATAGCAATATTTGAAACGTTATACCGCTCGGGTACGCGCTCGTTTAAACGGTTATTTTTTCTGATGGGAGTGCTCATTTTCCTGAAAATTTGCCTAAAAAATATTAATTGCCCTTAGGTGGTATACGCTGGAAGCTTACTTGAACAATCCCACCCATTCGACTATAGGATTGCCTACTAATATCGAAGCGATACTCTTGAATTACAATACCTAAACCAATACTGGCTCCAGCTAAATCAATAGCCTTTCCAGTTTCCGTTTGCTCGTGTTGATAGGGATTATAACCCCATCGCAAATAAGCATGCTTTCCAATGGTAGCTTCCCCCCCAACGTGTACGTGACGAAGGGCATGATCGACAGCTCGAGGATTTTCCTCCCCCCAAACAGGCAGTTCCCAGCGGTGTAGGTCTTTAAGGGTAAGTGCCATTAAAAAGGGGAAATTTTCAGGTTTAAATGATACGCCTAGGGCAATGTCTAAGGGTAGTTTTTCTTTTGAATTAAGATAGTTTTTATACACCCACCCTAAATGTTGAACGGTTATCCCGGCAGCTAACACCTTATCGGGGTGAGTATACATGAGCCCGCCTGAAAACGCAAAAGCAGATGCGTTGTACTGATCTAATGAGGAATGTAGCCACTGTATGCTAAAGCCACTTCGAACCGTTGGATAAAGGCTACGGCTAAGACTTAGTTGAGTCACATAGTCACCGGCATTAAAACTACCAAGATCCCCTCCGAATTCATCATATCGCCTCATATCTCCGTAGCTAGCGTATTGTACCCCTGCCGCTATGGTACCTACGTCTTCAATATTATAGGCATAATGGAGGTTACTGTAACGTGCATCTGCAAAATAATTCACAAAACTTAAGGATGCTGTTCCGTGGTCACTGGGTGATAAGTAGGCCGGGTTGGCAAAAAAAGTTGAACCATTTGCATTCCAAAGACCAGCGTGATCACCCCCCATCCCAGCCATTTGAGCGGAGGTGGAAATTCGTAAAAAGCGGAAAATTTCGCTTGAATGATCTTGGGCTTGAACACAATTTGGCACCGTCCATCCCAAAGAGAGAAGCAGTAAAAAGGGTAATAATGGGCGACTGATAAAGGTCAAATGCATGGCGTTGAACATGACAATTGGTAAAAATCTTTCGTAATATAAGTATTTGAATGGTTAACCGTAGAACCGAATCATGGAAGCAATACGCCAACTAGGGCAATACGCCACCTTACTGTATCACGCCCTTCGATCTATTTTGGAATTTAGTACGTATCGGAAGAATTTATTTCAGGAGTTTGTGAAAATTGGCTATGAATCTATTCCGATAATCATGCTTACAGGGGTATTTACTGGAGCAGTGTTGACCTTGCAAACGGCCTACCAACTAGATACGGATATTTATCCGGCTTCTATAGTTGGATCCATCGTAGGTCAGTCGATTATTATCGAATTGGCAGCAGTCATTGGCGCCTTAGTATTAGCAGGTAAAGTAGGTGCTAGAATTTCTACAGAATTAGGAACCATGCGGGTGAGTGAGCAGATAGATGCTCTTGAGTCTATGGGATTTAATTCGGTTACTTTTTTGGTCGTTCCGAGAGTTTTATCGGGTATCTTAATGTTTCCAGTGCTTTATGTTGTTGCTGCTGTTATGGGAATTTCTGGAGGTTTGTTAGCGGGTTCATTGGATGGGATTTTACCCGCTGCGGAATTTATGCAGGGAGCTAGAGAGTTTTTTTTCCCTGAAGATGTGATTTTTGGTGTGGTGAAGTCCTTTGTATTTGGATTTGTGATTACCTCTATATCCTCGTTTAAGGGATATTATGCCAGCGGAGGAGCCGAGGGAGTAGGTAATGCCACAACCCAAGCCACCGTATTAAGTTGTATCTATGTATTGCTGTCGGATTTTGTGTTAGCAGCTTTGTTACTTTAGGTGCCAATATTAATTGAATAGACATTCTCGAATAAGGATGATCAAATGGATACGTAAATAGCGATGATTGAAATACAAAATTTATCAAAGTCTTTTGGAGAAAATCTTATTTGGGAAAACGTGAGTTTTAACATATCAGATGGAGAGACCTTAGCTATTATAGGTAAGTCTGGCTGTGGAAAATCAGTGCTGTTAAAACACTTAAACGCTCTATTATACCCTGATCAGGGAGAGGTTGTTATTGACGGTCATAACCTATTTGAACTGAGCTACGCCGAACTACGAAAAATCCGTCAGAAGTTCGGCATCTTGTTTCAAGGTGGGGCACTTTTTGACTCAATTAATACCTTTGAAAATGTGGCATTTCCGCTTCGTTATTTTACTGATTTAAAGGAACCGGAAATACGAAAAAAAGTAGAAAAAGCACTAGAAATGGTCAATTTAGTTGGCTCAGGAGATAAGCCAACATCCGCGCTATCGGGTGGGATGCGAAAAAGAGTGGGTCTTGCTCGAGCCATTATTTTAGAGCCGGAGTATGTGCTTTATGATGAACCCACTTCAGGCTTAGACCCTCAGACTTCCGAGGAGATTAATGACTTAATTGTCTACATGTCGGAACATTTGGAGATTACCTCTATCGTAATTACCCACGATATGCATAGCGTGTTACAGATCGCAGAAAAGGTGGCATTTTTAGATCAGAAAAAATTAAGCTGGTATGGAACGGTCGAAGAGATGAGAAGCAGTACAGATAGTTCCTTATTGGATTTCATTAAGGCAAGTGAATACCAGATTTAGTTTGAGTATTTTTTATTTTAGTTGGACGAAGAAGTGTTGAACGAAGCAACTAGGTCTCTCTGTTACCTATATTATTGGTTGATTTAATATTGTTTAATGGAACGGATTGTGTAAGAGATGTATCTTCATATCTATCTCTTACGTACTGTATATGAATGGTAACGATTTCAAAAAAAAAGCATTATTGTGGCAAAAGTTAGTAATGAATTAAAAATTGGTTTAGTGGTACTATTTGCCCTATTCATTGGGTATATGGGATTCAGGATTATGAAAGATGAGCCCATTTTTTCTCAAGTGAACGTACTGTATACTAAATTTGAAACCGTAGAAGGGTTGATTAGAGGGAGCAATGTTTATTTAAATGGGTTTAAGATTGGGACGGTTCGCGAGATGCACTACTTGGTTCAAGAAGACAGTGCCTTAATTACATTGAATATTACCGAGGACATTCAACTACCTAAAGGTTCAATGGCACAATTGGCGGCGCCTGACTTCCTAGGCTCATCGACCATCCGGATCATCAAGTCGAACTCTTCGGAGTATTTGGAATGGGGCTCCTACTTGATAGGTATTCAAAAAGAGGGTCTATTAAACACATTCACAGATAGAGGTACTGCGATTAGCGACTCAGTTGCGGTGACTATTACCTTGCTCAATGAAAAATTACGTGCACTAGACTTTTTAAATCAACAATCATCCAATGATATTGGTAGTGCTCTGTCCAATGTAAAACAAACGAGTGATTATTTGCTCGAGGCAGTTAGATCCAATAGCGATGAATTAAACGATATGATTGGTTCGGCCAAACGGAGTCTTGAAACCATTGAGGATATAAGCGATAGCTCTAGGGCCTCTATTGAGCAAAGCATTAAAAACCTAGAAGAACTAAGTGTAGAAATGACCCAGCTTACCAGAGAGCTTTCGGCAACATCTACCACGCTGAATTCGGTACTAGAAAAAATGGATCAGGGTGAGGGCAGTCTAGGTTTACTCTTAAATAACCCATCACTTTACGAAAATGTGGATTCTCTTTCCTATAATTTAAATGAGTTAATCAAGGGAATTAAGGAGGATCCAAAGAAATATTTAAAACATTTGCGATTACTCGAGTTGTTTTAAGTTTAATCCTGTGTAAAGCTGTTTGGTTTTACTTTTAATTGCCACGGTATTGGCGTATATTTGCCACCTTGCTATAGTATTTTTAGTTCTGAAAAATAGCATTATAGCCAACCAGTGGTTGGTTAAAACATCAATTTAATTGTTCAATAAAGAGGAAACCTGTCATGGGTGTAATGACGAAATTTAGAGATAACACCGGTGTTATCTTATGGATATTAATTGGATCTTTTGGCCTTCTATGGGTAGTTATGGACGTATTTGATCCAAATGCTTTAATGATGGGTCCAAGATCCCTTGGGTCAGTTAACGGTGAGCCCATTAGCTATGAAGAGTATAATAATCGAGTACAATACTATTCAAATGCTTACAGCCAGCAAACGGGAGAAAGTATGAACCCAGAACTAAGAGCGGCGTATGAATCGCAGGTCTGGGACGAAATCGTTAGTGCCAAGTTATTAGAACAAAAAATGGACGCACTTGGAATTACGGTTACTGATGATGAATTGTTGGATATGGTATATGGAGAAAATCCAGATCCCTTAATACGACAATATTTTCAACGTGAAGATGGAACCATTGATCGATTTATGGTCCAGAATGTACTATCGGACGAACAATATTCACAAGAGGCAATTGCCATTGAATTGCAATTGCGACAAAAACGACGTCAAGAAAAGCTCAGTAATTACATTACTTCTGGTCTCCAGGTTACTCAGGCCGAAATAGAGCGTGAATTTGTCCGGCGCAACACATTTGCAGAATTAGAGTATCTGCGTTTCCCATACAGTGATGTGGATGAAAGTACAATTCAAGTTTCAGATGCTGAATTGCGATCGTACTACAATGCCAATAAAGAGTTATATACGCAGGAAAAATCCTATCGCGCTAATTTTGTTCGTTTCAGTATTTTACCCACTACTGAGGATTCCGCAATAATTCGTGAAGAGCTAGTTAATTTACGTACCGATTTTGCTACGGCTGAAAACGATTCTGTATTCTTGGTTTTGCAGCAATCCAGTACTCCTTTCAACGGGCTATCCGTGGACAAAGATGAGCTTCGGGAAGAATATGAAGCTGTTTTATCGGTAGCAGAGGGCGAGGTTACCGATGTGCTTGATTTAGGTACTTCTGCTGCTATCATTAAAAATATTAGCGAAGATAGAAATACGATTCAGTTTGCGGTCATGTCTCGAATATATGAAGCCCTTCCTGCGACATTAAACGAAGCGGGTGAAAAAGCGGATGAATTCCAATATTTCGCTGAGGAAAATGATTTCATTGAAGAAGCCAATAGAGCAGAACTTACTGTTGGAAGTATATTTGCAACGGATGGGAATACCTTTATTTCAGGTTTAGGTAATTCACAACAGGTATTAGATTTCTTGTCTCGTTCCGACGTGGGAGATATTTCGGCACCTATTGAGCTCAGTAATGAACTGGTTGTTTTGCAACTAAGTGAAGTAACTGAAGATGGGTATCGACCATTTGAGGAAGTACGTTCCCAACTAGAGACGGCGGTACGTACCGAAAAACGCAAAGAAGTGCTGCAAGCGCAGATTCAAGAATGGCTCACACAGCATAACGATTTATCATCGTTGAGCGAAGCCACCGGAAAAAGTATTGAGACCGTAGATAATGTATCTGCGAATAGCACCGTATTACGAGGAGCTGGTAGAGAGCCGGAAGTAATTGGCTATGCATTTAGTATGGAAGTAGATGAACACTCTGGACCAGTTACTGGCGAAAGTGCTATGTATGTATTGCATGTAACCAACAAGACTACACCTAATCTGGCTACCACAAGTCCCGATACTTTTGAAAATATTCGTCAGCAACTCGAACAAGAACTTAATAACGAATATCTAAGTGTATGGATTTCGCAATTAAAGGGAGAAGCTGAAATCATCGACAATCGATTTGTACTCTTGCAATAAATTCTGAATTATGTTTATGAAAAGGGATGAGGACTAGGTTTTCATCCCTTTTTTTTACCAATCAATATGACAAAGAAAAGGAATATACCATCGCAGGAAGAATCGCGAGAAAGAGATTCCTTTTTTATGCAACAGGCACTTGATTTAGCCCTAAAGGGAAGAGGTAGAGTTTCACCCAATCCTTTGGTAGGATGTGTTATTGTAGATGCACATGGGCATCGCATTGGCGCTGGATATCATAAAAAATATGGCAATGCGCACGCTGAAGTTGAAGCAATTCGGTCAGTTGAGGATCCCGAAGCATTAAAAGATGCAACGGTATATGTTACCTTGGAACCTTGTTCCCATCATGGTAAAACACCACCATGTGCGGATTTACTCGCTTCCCTACCAATAAAGAGGGTGGTCATAGCGCAGAAAGATCCTAATCCATTGGTTAATGGAAGTGGTATTGAAAAATTACAAGCTCATGATATTGAGGTTAGTCTAGGGGTGCTTGAGCAAGAGGCAGAACAGGTGAATGAGTTTTTTAATCATGCTCAACGTTTCGGGCGGCCATTTGTGACACTAAAAATGGCTCAAACGGTGGATGGATATTTGGCGGCTGCCGATGGAGATTCGCAATGGATAACAGGTAAAGCCGCTAGAACGAAAGTGCATGAATGGCGCTCTCACTATGATGCTGTTTTAATCGGTAGGCAAACAGCCATGGCCGATAACCCAGAACTAACCGTTCGTCATGTACGTGGCCGTCAGCCTATGCGTGTAGTGTTAGATGGTCCCTATACTTTGCCTCGAGAACTGCATCTTTTTTCCGACAAACATGAGGCTAAAACAACGATTATCACCTGGAATAAAGAAGCTTCTTCGGACGATGTAGATCCTATGATAAAGCTTATGAAGCATAATTATTTTAGGGGAAAAGTCATTCAGGTTGCTAAAAAAGAGGGTCATGTAGATTTACGTGAAGCTATTTCAGCTCTTGGTACCATTGGGGTACAATCCATTTTGGTGGAAGCAGGTCAACAGCTCGGTTCGGCGCTTTTACGCGAAGGTTTAGTGGATAAGGTGGAATTGTTTCTGGCACCAAAAATGTTAGGTAATGGAACCCGATCCATAATGGATATAGGCGCCTTTACTATGCGTGACATATGTACCTTAAAAGAGGTGACATGGCAGCAAATAGGCGAAGATATGCTATTAACCGGATATATTTAACTATATATATAAGGTATATATCTGCATCAGCTGTACAACTTGGTGAGTACCAACAGGACATACATCATCAAACCAACTAAAAATTACTACTATGTTTACTGGAATAATTGAAGAAATGGGGCGAGTTAGTGCTGTTCATGCCATCCCCAATGGAGGTCAGGAGACTAAAATAGCCTGTTCGTTTGCCGGTAATTGCCATATTGATGAAAGTATTTCGATTAATGGAGCATGCCACACGGTAGTCGCCTTCGACGACCATAGTTTCACGGTACAAAGCATAGAAGAAACTTTGAGAAAAACCACCATTTCAGAGCTCAAAGTAGATGCTTTGGTGAATTTAGAGCGTTCAATGACCTTACAAAAAGGCATAGAAGGGCATTTGGTTCAAGGCCATGTGGATACAGTTGCGAAGATTGTACGTATTACACCCGAAGAGACAGGTTGGCTCATAGATATCGCTCTCCATAAAGATTACCAGGATATGATTGTGGGCCGAGGTAGTATTACGGTGGATGGGATTAGTCTAACGGTAGCGGAAGATCTGGTTGATGCGTTTCGGGTAGCAATTATCCCGTACACATGGGAACACACGAATCTAGCTACCAAAAAAGAAGGGGATGGCGTTAATTTAGAATTCGATGTCATCGGTAAGTATGTGGTAAAATATCTAGCTAAAATGAACAAATAATAGCTAGCCTTACCCTGTACTGGCGGATCTTTTTTTAAGGGAATTAAAAACCTACACTCCCTGGAAACCCACCCCCACCGGAACCCCCAGATCGCCCAGTAGGAGAAGAGCTTCGTTCTAGGTTTTTGAGAACCGGTAATTTTTGGAATAAGGATTGAATTTGTGAATTATTTACGCTTAAGCGAAAGAAATAGTACTGATAATCACCAAAAGGACTAATTTGGAAAGATAAATCCCAACACTCCAAGTTTCGGTTCAATGAAAATTGGGAAGGAGTGAGTTCTTTTTGAATAAAATCATAGCCAAGCGTGGTTCCAAAGCGCCATTTAGGTGTCAGGTTAAAGCTAATACTTTGCGCGTTTAAGGTAGCTGTTTTTACTGGGTCGTTGTTGTGCCGATATCTCCATGAATAGCTAAAATTCAGGCTAAAACTCCAGGGGGAGCTAAAAGGGATAACTGGTTGCTCTCCAAAGGCGGCATCAACCGGATTGAAATATCCTTGTGCAAACGGATCATATTGTTTTCGGTACTTCGGAGTAATGGGTTTTATTCCATTTCCGCCCCCTCGAAAACTCGTACTAGCGGTAAACCGGAAACTTTCCATTTGGGCTAATTTAGTTCCTGTTCCTAGATATAGTTGATCGTAATATCTGCCAAGTGAATCTCTTTGATAAAAAGAGAAACTAGCGCGAACGTTTAAGCGTACACCTTTCAAGCTACTGGAACTAAGTGAAGCACTAAGCGGACTTAATTGTAAGCTGTCAGCTGCAAAATTATAGGAGGTATTCAAGGATAAATTATCAATAAGCTTAATTTTTCGCTCACTAACTTCCCCGGTTGAATCTCTTTTAACCAATTTTGTTTCAAGTATATTTTGAATGCTAATACTCATCGCTCTCTGCTCCCCAGCCGATGGGCCTCGATAGATTTCATCCTCAAAAATACTATACCGCTGTGTGTTACCTAGGGTATCGGAAATAACCTCTTTAAAATACCCCCATTTTGGATCGCTGAAATCGGGACGATATCCAAAACTTATGGAGGGGCGTAAGGTGTGACGCAGTCCCTCAAAGTTTCCTATTCTTCGGGTAGATGTACCATACAAGGTGGTAGAAAAACTGACCGAACTTGAAAAATCACGCCCTGCCACAAAGCCTTGATTTTTTTCTTCTATGACTTGATTTGACTGCTCATCGAATCGCTTTAGAGTAGAGCTGGGATACCAAAATTCGTTTAGCTGGATACCCACCGAAGAATTGATATAGGGGGAGTCCAAAATCTTGCCTATCGTAATATTGGCACTTTGTTTTAAACCCAACTGTATGTAATCATTATTACCTGTTGCTTCGCGATACGTGTTAGGCGACAGAAAAGCATCCAAAAATCCAATGGTTGCGCTATCGGCATCGATAGGGCGGTAGTCGAAATTACTATCGAAACTGTTGTTATATCGTAGAGTTATACTCTCATACCATTTTGGGTTATTTCCCGATCCAGATTGGAATGGGTTAAGTGTTTTTGTCGAAAAGGTAAAGCCTGGCCCGTCTAAACTGGTGGAATTATTGAAAAAATTCTGAACCATACTGGCATTGGTGCTAAAGGTAAACAAGCCTTCTGGGTCACGATAATTATAAGCTATTCTTGAAGTAGAACTGGTCTTTGCACGGTCTTCAATATCGAAGGAGTTTTGTGAGAAGAAGTCAGCTGTTCGTAAATTTACATTAGCCGAAATACTGGCGTAAGGAGAAATAGTTTGACGATGACGGATTCCGATGGACTTATTTATTTGAGTACTGAAATCCGGATCGGTTGGTTCCAAGCCTTGGTCTCTTGAGTAGCCAAGGGTAATAGCCCCATTAAATCGGTTTCCAACTCGATACTGTGTGGAGTTATTGGCATAGTAGGTGCCCGAGGTAAAGACATCCGCACTCAGGGTAGTGGTCAAGTAATCATTGATGTATTGAAACCAACCCAAATTATGCAAACCTATTCCTTTGGAAGCCTGGGCATCGAATACATAGGTGGGGGTCAGTAGACCAGAGCGTTGTTTATCCATCTGTGCAGGGACATACCCAAATGGCAACACAAATGGATACGGAATGTCTAGCACATAGAGTCGGGCATTGGTAAAAAATATTTCTTCCTCATCTACTACCTTCATTTGTTTGGCTTCTAAATAGTAGTACAAGTAATCCGGTGGACAAGTAGAGTACAGACCATCCTGAATGAATACCTCAGATTCATTTACATTTTTAATTTTGGAACCAATAAGCAGGCCGTCGCTAACATTGATTTGTGCATCTTCAAATTTTCCGCGACTACTTTTGTAGTTAAAAAGAATACGGCTACTTTTTATTTCATCCTCCCCCATACGTAACACAGGCATTCCCAGACTGTCTTGTATACCCGAAGCCCTAGCTTCTACCGTGGTAGAGTCTAAATTCATGGTAATTTGCCCCGACACCAAGGTCCCAGAGGTATGAGCAATTTTTGCCATTCCGTATAAAAAGGCTTTACGTCCTTTTCCTAGTCGAACAATGAGGGAATCATTCGCTTGAAATTTTACGGCATTTTCAGTGCTTCCTCCTTGTACGGATCCCTCGGACGTACTCATATTTAATTCAGTGAAGGTATTGGAGGATGTACTGCCGGACCCTTGATCCTGACGCTCTAAATTTCTCATTTGGCCATAGCTATCTTGAATTCCTACCAACAGGAATGCGAAGAGTACACAAATAATGGTTCTATTTCGCTTGAAAAGCAATTGCACGTGGCTCCTAATAATTAACCTTAGAGGCAGTTTGTGGTACTTGAGCCCGAAGAAAAGCTACATTAAACCGCCGCATTAGCGCAAAATTAACTAAAGGAATCAAAGGCTAATCCAGCGGCTCCTAGTAGAGAACTATCATTACCCAAATCTTCGTAAATAATCTCAAAGCCTTCTTGGAATGGGGGCATCATATGTTTTTTGACAATGTCTCTCGCGGGTTGAAAAAGCCATTCGCCCGCTTTAGATACGCCACCGCTAAGTACATAGGTTCTGATGTCCATCATGTGGGTATAGTTGATGATGGCATAGCCAAGTCGCTGGCCCGCTTTCGCTAGGATTTCGATGGCAAGATCGTTGCCCGCATTGGCGGCCTGGGTTAAATCAACCGGCTCAAGCTTGTCAAAATCCTTGCTAAATTTCTGATAAAGAGAGTTGCTTGGGTGTTGGGTAATCATATCCATAGCAAAACGACTTAGAAAGCGCTGCCCGAGGTAGGCCTCAATAGTTCCTCGTGTAACGCTGTTGGAAAGGGGTCCATGATAATCAAGGATAATATGGCCTAGTTCACCTGCCATACCTTTCGATCCTTTGAACAGCTGCCGGTTTATGATGATTCCGCCACCTACTCCCGTACCTAGAGTGAGCATAATAAAATTATCGTGGCCTTTACCAGCGCCAAAGTGTAGTGAGCCGAGGGCCGCAATATTGGCATCGTTTTCGATTTTACAGGGTAACTGTGTACGGGAGCTAACTTCCTGTGCGGCATTAACTCCATCCAAATAAGGTAGATTGGGAGGGTAGTGAACCGTAGTTTGATCTAGGCTAACCATACCTGGAAGCCCCATCCCTATTCCAATGACCTCATCTTTTTTGGATAGTTCCAAGACTACCCCAGCGATACGATCCAATAAGTGTTCTTTACCCAACTCAGCATGGGTTGGGGTTGAGCTTTGTTCAATGATGCCGAGGTTTTGATCGACAACGGCCGCTTTAATATTGGTTCCACCCAGGTCAATAGCTATAGCTTTCATATGCGTACACTCTACGAATAATTACTCTTCTTTTTTAATTTTATATACCTTTTCCCCTGGTTTCTTCATCCCATATTCTTCTCGAGCGATTTTTTCAATAAGATCAGGGTTATTTTCTAGCTGTTGAATGTCTTGCTCTAGTGTTTCCGACTCATTTTTTAGCTCTTTGGTTTTTTGAATGAGTTCCTTTTTTTGTTGGCCCAATTGCCAACGAGTTTTAAGGCTGTAGACATCGACAAATAAAAACCAAATCACAATGACCAGTCCTAAAAGGCCTAGTAGGATTTTTTTATTCCATCTTAGTGGATTAAAAAGTTCGACATTCATAGCGTAAGATGATGATAATTCATCGAATAAAATACATCATTTTATGGTTTAAACACATAAAAAAACCCCGTCCGGTTTCAAGCGAACGGGGTTGGTCAAGAGAGAGTCAGTTTGTTCTATAAAAATATAGCGTCAAAAAGATATGAAAACAGTCTATTTGATACTCTAGAACAAATGAAAGTGAACCGGGTGGGACTCGAACCCACGACCCACGGCTTAAAAGGCAGTTGCTCTACCAACTGAGCTACCGGTTCAACAGCAGACGCCAAATATACGACCTTTTATAGCTTTTTTTCAAAAAAAAGGAAAAAAAGTGTGTAATAATTTAGATATCTATCTTAGCCTAGGTATATGGACAAGGGGGATGGGCCTTTATTAGTTGGTGATTTTTTTTTCTAAGTGCTTGAAATACCGTACTATTGGAAGGTACAAATTGTAGGAATCCGATGATTAAATTCAAATAAATGGCTAGTATTTTTAGTAGAATCATAGCAGGTGAAATACCCTGCCATAAGGTGGCAGAAAGCTCCGATTACTTTGCGTTTTTGGACATACGACCGGTGTCCAAAGGTCATACTCTGGTCGTTCCAAAGAAGGAAGTAGATTATGTGTTCGATTTGGATGAGTATACCTATCTGGGGCTTATGGAATTTGCTAAGAAGGTTGCTAAGGCTATGGATCACGCACTCAAGCCGATTCGCACAGCCATGACGGTAGAGGGACTTGAAGTGCCTCATGCTCATATCCATTTAATTCCAATGTACGCTGAGGGAGGCCCTTTCCGTTTAGGACGTTCTATTGAACTCAAGAGTGACGAAATGCGTCATATTGCCGAACATATTGCTAAACATCTACATACATGAAGCTACTTATTATCCACGGACCAAATCTAAACCTCTTAGGTACTCGAGATCCGGATACCTATGGTTCAATGACCTTAGATCAATTGAATACGTACATCCAGTCATCTTTTACAGAACATTCCATTAATTTTTTTCAGTCAAACGTAGAAGGTGATCTGATCAATCGAATTCAAGAGGTACTCACCGATGGTACTGAAGGGTTGATAGTAAATTTAGGTGGATATACTCATACATCGGTAGCCTTGCGAGATGCCTTAGATCCGATTTCCATACCCAAGGTTGAAGTACATCTTTCCAATATTCATGCCCGGGAAAAATTTCGCGAGCATTCGGTAACGGGCGCGGTTATGGATGGGATCATTACAGGCTTCGGGGCCGACAGTTACTTGTTAGGAATACGAGCGATAGAAGGTATCTCCGCTAAATAAGGTAGAGTTGAAACCACTTAAGCATTTATTATCTGATACATTGGTCTATGGCATTAGTAGTGTCATTGCCCGATTTATCAATTATTTATTGGTACCTTTTCATACAGGGCTATTCAATCCTGATGCATACGGAGTAGTGGGTCTTGTTTATGCTGCCATAGGGCTACTTCAGGTACTTTTTACCTTTGGAATGGAATCCTCCTACCTTCGCTACGGTAAAGATCGTGAACAGGTTGCTCATTTATTTTCCACCATACAGAGAGCCTTATTAGCTGCTGGTCTGTTACTCAGTCTTATCCTCTTACTTTTCCAGGCTCCACTCTCTGGTCTGCTCTCACTACCAGCCAACGCCTCGGGTGAGGGCCGCATCTACCTACTAATGATTGGTATTCTTCTGGTTGATGCATTAGCCATTGTCCCTTTTGCAGAGCTGCGACTGTCCAAGCGGGCCTATTCATTTGCCTGGTTAAAACTGGGACATGTGGCCATAAATGTGGGCTTAAATGGGTTTTTAATCTTGGTTTTAGATTGGGGGATAGAAGCAATATTCATGGCCAATTTTCTGGCATCTGCCGCAGCACTGTTGGGAGTATATGGGTTGACCAGATCACTCTGGAGGGGTTCGTGGTCCAGTGATCTGCTGCAAAAAATGGTTCAATTTGGCTGGCCTTTTATTCCAGCCGGTTTGGCGCATGTGGTTAACGAAACCTTGGACCGCTTTTTTTTAAAGAGTTTAAGCAGTGATCAAATCTATGCTATCTATGGTACGGAGTGGAGTGCGGATCATATCGTAGGAGTATATAATGCTTGTTACAAGTTGGCTGTTTTTATGCTGTTACTCGTGCAAATGTATCGAATGGCTTGGCAGCCTTTTTTCATGCGACAAAGTGACGAACCAAACGCACCGGTTATTTTTGGTCAGGCGTTCCGCTATTTTAATGTAGCCGCCGCTGCCGTATTTTTAGGAGTAGGATTATTTGTGCAGTCTATAGTTGCCATTCCAGTCCCCTTTTTGAACACAACCCTTATCGATCAGGCATATTGGTCGGGTCTAAGTATTGTCCCCTGGCTGCTTCTGGCCTACTGGTTTCAAGGCTGGTACATAAATTTTTCAGCGGGTATTTTTATTCAAGAGAAGACCAAAAGGTTGGCTCAAATCACAGGATTAGGTGCGTTAATCACCGTAATCGTGAATCTTGCACTCATTCCCGTGTTAGGTATGACTGGAGCGGCCATTGCCACCGTGCTTAGCTATGGAACCATGGCGGTTGTTCTCTATCGCGTTGCACAGCAAGCGATGCAAATTCCTTTTGGATTAGTTCGTGCGTTCGGAACTATGTGCATTGCAAGTGGGGCTGTTTGGAGTGCGGAGCTTATTCAGAGAATGGTTGGATGGTCGCCTGAAATGGTGGGTCTATTGTTATTTGTACTTTCGATGATCATAATCGTACCGCTACAGCTATTGAACAGCGTTGGTAAAACCGCATAAATCGCGGAAATAAAGCCAAAAAAATCAACCAGATAAAGCCAAAAAAAAATCCCGCAACGAAACGAAGCGGGATTTAAAAGCAAGTAGTGAGAACCTTTGTCCTCGTTATTTATTGTTCATAAGTGCTTTGAAGTCGTCCAGAGTGCCGCGAACGGCTTTAGCCGACTCATGTAAAAGTTCGCTTTCTTTTTGGGTTAATTCAACCTCAATTACTTCTTTTATGCCGCCTTTCCCAAGCTTGACTGGAACTCCTATATACAGATCATCAATTCCGTACTCCCCATCTATGTGAGCGCACACGGGAAAAATTCTATTTTGATCCAACAATATCGCCTCAACCATTTGAGCGGCTGCGGCACCCGGAGCATACCATGCCGAGGTTCCCATGAGTCCGACAATTTCGCCACCACCTTTTTTAGCACGATCAACAATTTCATCTAGTCGTTCTTCAGAAATAAATTGAGTAACCGGCATGCCGGAAAGGGTAGTAAATCTAGGTAGTGGAACCATGGTGTCACCGTGTCCACCCATGAGTAGGGCTTGAATATCTTTTGGTGAAACATCTAATTCATCGGCTATGAAGGCTCTATATCGAGCAGTATCCAAAATACCAGCCATCCCCATGACTTTTTCATAAGGTAGCCCTGATGCATCTTTGGCTACTTGAACCATTACATCTAATGGATTAGAAACAATAATGAGAATGGTATCAGGAGAGTATTTTACTAGTTCTGTTGTCACACTGCGGACTATATTGGCATTAATTTCCAATAAATCGTCTCGACTCATCCCAGGACGTCGAGGCACTCCAGCGGTAATTACACAGACATCGGAACCCGCCGTGTCGGCATAGTCTGTAGTTCCTTTTATTCGAGTGTCAAAAAGATGTATAGGTGAGGCTTCCCATTGGTCTAATGCTCGTCCTTTGGAGGGATAAAAGGTTTTATCGTTCTCTTTTCGCTCTAGATCTAGAGCGATAACTTCTTTTGCAAAATCTCTTTGTGCAACGCTAAGCGCTACGGTAGATCCAACATTTCCTCCGGCTCCTACAACGGTTACTTTCATGGCTTTGAGTAGTATGATTAATGGGTTTTTGTTTGGTTATACTATCTGTTTATCTGGTTCAAGCAAAATAAGAATTTTATTCGCCTATAGCTGAAAAATTACCATTGATACTTTGGGTAATAAGAACCAGTAACTGCGCAAATCAGAATGAACATAAACCAGAAATAGAAGCTACCCGAAAGTACAGGAACTCGTTTAGCTACGTCGGGAGTCCTGACCCCACATAAGTTTTTTGCGGAGCGTGTCAAAATAGCTGTGATTGTGGAGGTGCACGAGGGGAATTCGGGAGGTAGATTTTTTTATTCGAATCGAAAAAGGGAATTCCGATACGGGTTGAACCACTCCATCGCAGGAAAAAATTACGGAAGGATCGGACTCGGGGATGGAAATTCGAAGCTCTTTGTCAGAAGACAACACCAAAGGGCGAGTAGTTAGCGTATGTGGGTTCACAGGAGTAACGACCAGTACACCAGAACCAGGCATAACGATGGGTCCGCCGGCAGAAAGATTATAGGCGGTCGACCCGGTTGGTGAGGCCACGATAAGACCGTCAGACCAGTAGGTATTAATGAGGTCTCCATCGTATTCGGCATCTATATTAATCATAGAACTTGAATCGCGGCGAGTAAAAAGGCACTCGTTTAAGGCATAATAAAAGTGGCCTTCTTGATCGATAGCTTGCAGAAAATGCCGATAGTCCAAGGTATAGTTTTGCTCGATTAGCGCGTCCAAGGCGGAATGCATTTCCTCGATGGAAACATCGTTCATGAATCCTAGGCGACCACTGTTAATCCCTAGAATCGGTTTTTCGAGCCCTCGTGCGAGTCGGGCGGCGTAGAGCATGGTTCCGTCGCCTCCAATTACAATGAGTAGGTCCGAAGCTTCTATTGCAGCGGCATCTCCTTGGCAAAAGTGGAGTCCACCGGTTTCAATTACATTTAGAGATTCGGCCGTTTGTTCATCGATATAGCAATGAACTTCTTTGTCCTGCGCCCATACCAAAGTCTGCTGTAGTACTTGCTGTACTTCATACTTTTTGGGATTGGTAATTAGCGCACATTTCATGGTTATTTGCTTCCTTTCAGTCCTTTAAGCCCAGTGGCTGCTTTATCGCTAAGAAGGTTGGTGTCGTACTGCAGTATCCGGCCATTTTTTTGTTGGTGCACGGTAAGGGCCGTTTCTATTAGCTGATCCAATAAATCGGTAAAACTGAGCTTAGAATGTTCCCAAAGATAGTAGGAAAAAGACCCTGGAATGGTGTTGATCTCATTGAAGTACACTTTTTCAGTGTCCTTTTGAACCAAGTAGTCAATTCGCGCTACTCCAGCTGCCTGAAATACTCTAAATATCTGTTCTGATAATGCTCGTATGTGTTGGCTTAGATCGTCAGAGATATCTGCAGGAATTACACGATCAGCAGAAGCCATGCCTTTATCAGCGGATCCACCCCGTTGATATTTATCGGCAAATGAGAGCGCTTCACCACTGCCAATAGGTCGTTCACATACGCTGGAAATACAGGATTCAGGGGTGCCTAATACCGCACAATTAATTTCAATCAAGGGAGCAATAGCCTCTTCTATGAGTATTTGAGCGTCGTAGCGAAACGCGGTTTCAACTGCTTTTATTAAGGCTGATTGGGTGTCTACTTTTTTCACTCCTATGCTACTTCCCAGCGATGAGGGTTTTACAATCACCGGATATCCAAGCTGTTCTACCTCTTCTAGAATGGCGGCATGGTGACGATCCCAATCCTCTTCGTAAAAGTTAAGAGAAGAGGTAACAGGTATACGGTTCGCCTCGCAAAGTTGCTTGGCTTTCACTTTATCCATACCCAAAGAGGAGGCTAATACTCCGCTCCCAGTGTAGGGAAGGTTAAATTGTTCACAAATCCCCTGAAATGATCCATTCTCACCGGCCCCGCCATGAAAAGCGACCACTACCGCATAAATAGCTTGCTGTACGGGCTTGGAAAAGAGTCCTTTCTTGGGATGTTCTAAGACCACACGCCCCAGTTGATCTCGGTTAAAATAGCAAGGACTGGCTTGCTGGATAAGGGCGTCTAAATCACCATACTGTTCTAGTTCTTTGAGGATGTCTCCGGTGAGCCATTGCCCTGATTTACTAATGTAGAGGGGAAGTATGGTATACTTGGAATCGGAAAGTGCACTCATCACTTGCATAGCGGTGAGTACCGAAACTTCGTGTTCGGGTGAAACTCCGCCAAAAGCGACGACTAAATGGGGTGCCTGCTCTGTCATAAAAGCAAAATTAAGAATCTAATTGGTCGTAACATTCTACTAAATATTCTGTAGAAAATAGCAGATGTTGCGGTCAATTGTTACTATTGTACTACAACAAATAAGACAAACAAATAATAGCGATATAATTGATCATGGAGGGCCATGGATGGAACGAATAAATTCTGGGGTAATTCAAAGTCTCCTCGAATGTGATATATCATTAACCTCGAGACCAAAAATGCCGTGGCCCGATCAGGTTATGATGATCGAACCCGAGTTTTTTGATGTGGAATATGTGATTAACCCTTACATGGAATCGATGATTGGTTGCGTGGATAAACACCAAGCTTGGCTTGAATGGTCAGGAGTGAAGGCTCAATTTGAAGAGTGGGGGCTTTATGTTCACCCCTTAAAAGGCATGAATGGATTGCCGGATTTGGTTTTTTGTGCGAATCAAAGCTTTCCACTCTGGGATAAAGAGGCGGGAGCGTCCTTCCTTATGGGAGCTATGCGTAGCCCAATGCGTCGCTCTGAAGTGCCGTACCTTCATCAGGTTTTAGCGCATAAAGGATACCCTGTCCATTCCATATTTCCTGTTAACCAACAGAACGAAGAAAGCCAAGAAACGATAAGCCAGCAGACAGTATATACAGTGAATAAAACAGTTGAAACGGATTCGGATGCGCTTTTTTTTGAGGGTATGGGCGATGTTCAGTGGCATCCAGAACGTTCCCTTATTTGGGCGGGTCATGGTTTCAGAACCAGCATGCCCGCACTACAGGCATTAGCCGCATTCACAAGGGTACCTGTTATTTCACTTCGTTTGCAAGACGAACGACTGTATCATCTGGATACCTGTTTTTGTATGCTCGATGAGCAAACCGTGATGATTTATCCTAGAGCTTTTGATGAAGTGGGCCTGGAATTGATTCATCATTTTTTTGATGAGGTGTTAGAAATAGATGAGCGAGAAACCCTTGAGTCTTTTGCGTGTAATGCCACCGCTGTTTCGGGAAAACGGATTCTACTGCCTTCAGACTGTCCTAAAACAGCTCGGCTTCTTGAATCCAAGGGATATACCGTAGCCGAGTTACCTACCTATGAGTTCCTGAAAAGTGGAGGAAGTATCTATTGCATGAAAATGTTGTTTTGGAGTCAAGATGCATGTCTTTAGGGGTGCTTATGATAATAGGTTTTGAATTCGTCCAGTAATTCAAGACTTTTTTAATGGAAAAAAAGTAATAAGACAGTATGAAATACCTACCTTTTAGCCTGAGTTTAGCCGCAGGGCTTGCTTTAATTTGGGTTCTGAGCAACCGCTGGGGAAATATTCCTCCAATGGGTCCTTTTATGGATCCTGACGGAGGGTTTTGGGCGCAAGCAGAACGGCAGCCTCCTTCTAATTTAAATGATCAACTACTCGGGCTAATGGATTCTGTGCAGGTCTTTTTTGACGACCGTCGGGTGCCTCATGTGTTCGCTCAAAATGACCACGACCTTTATTTTATGCAGGGATTTCTACAAGCCCGGGACCGGTTATTTCAAATGGAAATGCAAACCTATGATGCGGCTGGCCGCCTGAGTGAATTAATTGGTCCTTCTTTAGCGGAAAGAGATCGGCAAAGCCGTAGATGGGGGATGGTGTTTGGCGCTGAAAAAGCAGTAGCAGAGGTTCAGAAGCACGAACCCTCGTGGACTATTTTTAAGGCGTATTCAGCCGGGGTGAATGCATTTATATCCTCTTTGGAGCCTGAGCAATATCCCCTCGAATATAAACTGCTAGATATAGCGCCAGAACCATGGAATCCGCTTAAAACGGCCCTTTTACTTAAAAACATGACGCGCACCTTAGCGGCTGGAAATAGTGATGTCTCCCATAGTAATACCTTGGCCTATTTTGGCCCAGAATTTATTGAACAATTTTTTGATACAGATCATGATTTGTTAGATCCCATTATACCAGCCAGTCGAGTATGGGATTTTGAACGGGTTCCGGTTAGGCGACCCGATACTCTTTTTGTGCCTAAAGTAGCGAGAAGTATACAGCCGTTTCCTGTGCCGGAAGGCATAGGGAGTAATAATTGGGCGGTAAGTGGCGAGAAAACAGCCTCCGGATACCCCATCTTGAGCAATGACCCCCATTTGCGGTTAACGCTTCCCTCCATTTGGTACGAGATTCAGTTGCATGCCCCAGGGGTGAATACCTATGGAGTCAGTTTATTGGGAGCACCAGGAGTAGTCATAGGGTTTAATGAGCAGGTTGCTTGGGGGGTAACCAACGTAGCTTCTGATGTATTGGACTGGTATGAAATTCGATTCGAAAATGAAAAGAAAGATCGCTATTGGCACGATGAGCAGTGGAAACCAACATCGAAACGGATCGAAGAAATTCATGTCAGGGGTGGTGAAACCATTATTGATACCGTTGTATATACCCATCATGGTCCTGTTTCCGAAGTGAGCAGTGCAATTACAAATGGGCAAAGTACAGATGGGCAAAGAAACGATGGGCAAAGTACAGATGGGCAAGTAGGCTCTACAGAACCAATTTATCATGCTTTGCGATGGATTGCTCATGAGCCATCTAACGAAATAAGAGCCTTTTATCAGTTGAATAGAGCTAAAAATTACGATGAGTATGTAGAAGCGCTAACCCATTATCAAGCTCCTGCTCAAAACTTTGTATTTGCCAGTTCCGATGGAGACATTGCACTTTGGGTAAACGGACGATTCCCCAACAAATGGGATGGTCAGGGGCGAACAGTAAGTGATGGGACGGATCCATTGTATGATTGGCAAGGTTGGATTCCCAGAGAGCATCATCCCTCTATTAAAAATCCCGAACGAGGATTTGTGAGCTCGGCCAATCAAGAGTCCACGGCACCTGATTATCCGTACTACATGGACGATGTGTATGCTCCTTTTGAGAGAGGTCGACGAATTAACGAGCGTTTGTCGGAATTGGAAAATATAACCAAGGAAGACATGCAGGCATTGTTGATGGATAACTATTCCTATCATGCAGCAGAGATATTACCCAGTATGCTAAGCTGGATTCAGACCGATTCATTGAATGCAACCCAAAGCGAGGTCTTGGATTCTTTGCGAACGTGGAACTACTATAACAATGCGTCCTATCGTGCTCCAAGTGTATTTAGAAGTTGGTGGTATGAATTATATGGAGCCATTCTGGATGATGAATACGACGCTGATTTTCCATTAAGAACCCCCGCTAGAGATCGTTTGGTACAACAGCTCAAAGAAGACTCAAATTTCTGGATGGTGGATAATCGGTCTACAGAAGCGGTGGAAACCATTGAAGACCAAGCAACGCGATCATTTATTTCGGCATTGAATGACTTGACCGAGGCTTACGGCGTCTGGAGTGATGATTGGGATTGGGGCTGGGTCATGAATAACGATATACCCCATCTAACTCAAACCAATGGTCTGGGAGTGAACGACCTTTACAGTAGTGGAGGTGCCGAATCGGTTAATGCTACACGAGGTAGTTCGGGTCCTTCTTGGCGAATGATTGTTGAACTTGGGCCTGAAATCAAGGCGTGGGGGGTGTATCCTGGAGGCGCATCTGGGAATCCTGGGTCTCCAAATTATGATCACATGATAGAATCGTGGCGAACCGGAAAATTATATGAATTGCCCTTCTTTAAAGAACCTCCCGTTGGCTCTGCTATGTCTGCGGGCCAGGAATCGAAGTCATTAGTCACATGGAGTTTAAGACCATGATTATATTATTTCTTTTAATTGCCGGGAATGCATTTTTCCTGAATTTAGTCCTTCCTTGGTGGTCAGCTGCTTTGCCAGGATTATTTTTTGGTTATCGGATGAATGTAACTCCTATTCGAGCTTTTGGGATGGGCTTCTTTGCGGTTTTCTTGGCATGGGGCGCTCATGCTACCTACGTACATATGGCCAGCAATGGAGTATTGAGCTCGCGCATGGCGGAGCTTTTTGGATTGACTCAGGATTGGATTCTTATTGTTATTACCGCAGTAATTGGTGGTTTGTTAAGTGGATTTGCCACCCTAACAAGTTCACTACTCGCGCACAGTCGCAATAAAAAATAGAAAGATGGTCTTGATGCAATCAGGCTATCTGTTTATCTTAGTGAAATTGCAATCTAAGCTTGTTCATCATAGCGTTTTTCATTTCATATAGGTATAAACCGATAAGGTCATGTTTACTAGGTAATACGACTTTGATGGTGCGACTTACAAAAGGTCAGGGGTCGCAGCATTAATGAAATGTTTCGCTAATTATATATCACTAAAATCCGGCGCGGTTCCCGTTGTCGGATTTTTTTTGAGCATTGGTTCAAGACGTAGAGGCATGTTTAGTTCGCATCAACCAGTGGCTACTATTCTTGACCTAACAGTCAATCATAGTGTCAGCCATTGTAATAGTAACCCCCTAACCAATAGGATTCTTTAACTATGGCTTTGCAACCTCGAGAAAAAGCAATTTTAGCACTAAGCGATGGAACCGTCGTGCATGGATTCTCGGTCGGATATAAGGGTATTACCGGCGGTGAATTGTGTTTTAACACCAGTATGACGGGGTATCAAGAGATTTTTACCGATCCTAGCTATTACGGACAGCTCATGATGATGACCTACCCTCACATTGGTAATTATGGTACGATGGATCGGGACGATGAGCACCGTAAGGTGATGGTTGCAGGTGTGATCACGCGAGCCTTTTCTCATGAATTTAGTAATCCTTTAGCCGATCGCAGTCTTCAGCAGTATCTTGAAGATCATAAGGTAGTAGGTATCTCAGGGGTTGATACCCGGGCGTTAGTCCGACACATTAGGGAAAAGGGAGTTATGAATGCGGTCATCTCTTCCGAGGAATTAGACCCCGACGTATTGGTACAGAAAGCGATCGATTGGGAACCTATGGAGGGCTTAGAACTAGCCACTAGAGTCACTAGAAAGGAGGCTCAGACCTATAAGCCCGAGGGAGAATCTAGCTATAGAATAGCTGCTTTTGATTACGGAATTAAACGAAATATTATCCAAAGTTTTTTAGCACGAGGGTGCACCTTGCGAGTTTTTCCAGCTCAGTGTTCGATTGATGAGGTGAAGGCTTGGAATGCCGATGGATTCTTTTTCTCGAATGGACCGGGGGATCCTAACCCAACCGGAGATTATGCCTTAGAGGTGGTAGAATTTGCTAAAGCGTCGGGTAAACCATTGTTTGGAATATGTTTAGGCCACCAATTAATGGCGCTAAGTGAGGGGATTGAGGTAGGTAAAATGTTTGTAGGACATAGAGGTGCCAATCAACCAGTGAAAAATGTAACCACAGGATTGGTTGAAATTTCAACACAGAATCATGGCTTTGCGGTTATAGAGGATAGTGTAACCGATGATGTAGCTGAAGTAACCCACATTAACCTGAATGATAAATCGGTGGAGGGACTGGCTTTCAAGCGCTTTCCAGGCTTTTCGGTGCAGTACCATCCAGAAGCCTCACCCGGTCCTCACGATTCAGCCTATCTGTTTGATCAATTTGTGGAACTCATGGATAAACATAAGTCTTGAGCTAGGATCAACGATGGCACAACAGTCACAGAATTAAACGAATACTACCCACTCTAACACTCTTACTACTCACTATGCCACGACGTAACGACATTAACAAAATTCTCATTATAGGTTCTGGACCCATAGTTATTGGGCAAGCATGTGAATTTGATTATTCTGGTTCTCAGTCTTGTCGATCTTTGAAAGAAGAAGGCTATGAAATCGTACTTATAAATTCGAATCCAGCTACGATTATGACGGACCCGATTATGGCGGATGCGATTTATATGCTGCCTATGACGACCGATTCTATCAAAGAAATCGTGGCCAAGGAAAAGCCTGACGCCGTTCTTCCAACCATGGGTGGCCAAACGGGACTAAATTTGGCTAGAGATTTGGAAAAGGAAGGATTTTGGAAGGAGCAGGGTATTCAAATTATTGGGGTTGATATTGATGCTGTTGAACTAACCGAAGACCGGCAACTGTTTCGAGATCGTATGGAGGAAATTGGGATTGAGCAATGCCGTAGCCGACAAGCTCATTCTCTGTTAGATGCAAAGGAAATCAAGGAAGAGCTGGGGGGCTTACCTATAGTTATTCGGCCATCCTTTACTATGGGGGGCGCAGGTGGTGGAATTGTTTGGTCAGAGGACGAATTTGACCAAAAAGTACTTCATGGATTGGAAATGAGTCCGGTTCATTCTGTTCTAATTGAGGAGAGTATTTTCGGGTGGAAAGAGTATGAGCTAGAGCTTTTGAGGGATGCTAATGATAACGTAGTAATTATCTGTTCCATTGAGAATATGGACCCAATGGGAGTGCATACCGGGGACTCTGTTACCGTAGCTCCTACTCAGACGCTAACCGATAAGCAGTTACAAATCCTGCGTAATGCAGCGATTAAAATGATGCGCTCCATTGGTACCTTTGCTGGGGGTTGTAATGTGCAGTTCGCAATGGAGCCAGGTTCGGATCGGTTTGTTGCGATTGAAATAAACCCGAGGGTAAGTCGCTCCTCGGCACTCGCTTCCAAGGCAACGGGATATCCAATTGCAAAGGTTGCAACCAAGCTAGCCGTTGGGTATACCCTAGACGAATTGGACAACCAAATCACAGGAAATACCTCTGCTTGTTTTGAACCCTCTATTGATTATGTGGTGTGTAAAGTGCCTCGTTTCAATTTTGATAAATTCCCTGGGGTTGATGAGGAACTGTCCACGCAAATGAAGGCGGTTGGGGAGGTAATGAGTATTGGGCGTAATTTCCCTGAGGCACTCAACAAGGCTTGGCAAAGTATGGAGGTTGGACGCGACGGTTTAGGTGCAGATGGTTATGAAGAGATTAATAGAAAGACCGTTCGGGAGCGTTTGATTAAACCGTATTGGGATCGAAGTTTGCAGATTCGTAATGCTTTTAAACTGGGTAGCTCTGTGGATGAAATTGCCGATATCACCAAGGTAGATCCGTGGTTTCTTCAGCAGATTGAGTATATGGTATCATTGGAGAATAGAACCGAAGGGAAAAGTCTTGAAGAACTTACTAAGGAAGAACTTTACGAACTTAAGCAAGCAGGTTTTTCGGACGCACAAATTGCATGGCTAGTGAGTAAATCGGGAGAAAAGGTAACCGATGATCAGGTTCGTGCCTATCGTTTAGGGTTGGGTCTTAAATCAGTATTTAAAGTGGTCGATACCTGTGCGGCAGAGTTTCCAGCCAAAACGCCCTATTATTATTCTGCGTATGAAGGTGAAAACGAGAGCATTGTGTCTGATCGCAAGAAGGTGATCATATTAGGAAGTGGACCCAATCGCATTGGTCAGGGTATAGAGTTTGATTACTCTTGTGTGCATGCCGTACTGGCGGCAAAGGAAATGGGCTACGAAGCCATTATGATCAATTGTAATCCTGAAACAGTATCCACCGATTTTGATTTTGCAGATAAACTATATTTTGAGCCTGTTTATTGGGAGAGAGTACTGGACATCATTGAACATGAACAACCAGAAGGGGTCATTATCCAAGTAGGTGGTCAAACCGCATTGAAATTGGGTAAACGCTTGGTCAAGGCGGGGATCCATATTTTTGGGACTGAGTTTGAACGGATAGATTTTGCTGAAGATAGAGGAGCTTTTTCTAATTTACTCATTCGCCTTGATATTCCCTTTCCTGAATACGGTACGGCTACCGATGTAGAAGGCGCTTTAGCCATTGCTGATCGTATTGGGTATCCGGTGTTAATTCGCCCAAGTTATGTGTTAGGCGGTCAAGGTATGAGGATTGCAGTCAAACAAGAGGAGCTTGAACGATATGTAGCCAACATTCTAAAGACTCATCCAGAAAATGCATTTTTGATTGATAAATATCTGGAACATGCCATTGAAGTGGATGTGGACTCTGTTTATGATGGTGAGCAACTTCACATTGCTGGAATGATGCAACATATTGAACCAGCAGGGGTACATTCAGGTGATTCAACGGCCGTTATCCCCCCCTACTCCTTGTCAGAAGAGATTCAGGCAACCATCCGAGCATATCAGGAGCGAATTGCGGAAGCTATGGATATACAAGGGTTTTTAAATGTGCAATACGCTGTAAAAGACGGTAAGGTATATATTCTGGAAGCGAACCCTCGAACTACCCGTACCATACCTTTCCTGGCTAAAGCCAACCAGCTGCCAGAGGCTGCCATTGGAGTGAAGGTGATATTGGGCGCCAAACTAAGCGAGTTTGATTTAGTGTCTAAATTAACTTGCTGGGCTATAAAAGAACCGGTATTTCCATTTGATAAATTTCCTGGGGTTAAAAAAGAGTTGGGGCCAGAAATGAAATCAACGGGGGAGAGTATTTATTTTGCGAAAGACTTTAAGGATGAGCACTTTAGGAAACCCTTCGAGTTTAAGAATCTTTATTTATCTAAATAGCGGGTAATTTGGGCATTTGTGGGTCTGTTTTAGTACCATTGACTATGAATATTGATCCAGAAATACTTTCTCAAATAAAAGGATTAGAGCTTAAAGCCCAAAAAATTGTTGAGGGGTTCATCGCTGGCCTACATAAAAGCCCTTATCATGGCTTTAGTGTTGAATTCGCAGAACATCGACCCTATAACACGGGTGACGATTTTAAGCATATAGATTGGAAGGCATACGGGAAAAAAGAGCGTTTCTATGTGAAGCAGTACGAAGAAGAAACCAATTTGCGATGTTTTTTAGTTTTGGATACGAGTTCGTCCATGCATTTTCAACATAAGGCTCAATGGACTAAACTTCAGTATTCTACCCATTTAGCTGCGGCAATGGGGTACCTGATGCAAGGCCAAAGAGATGCGGTAGGATTTGCTTCTTTTGCTGATACGATCGGTAGTTTGCTCCCTGCTAAGGGTACCCGGAGGCATTTAAGGCGAATTTTTTTAGAAATGGAGCCTTATTTAACTAAAAATAAAGGCGAGCGTACTGGGTCAGCTGCTGCCTTGCATGAGTTAGCTGAACGTATTCACCAGCGAAGTTTAGTAGTTATTTTTACTGATTTATTCGAAAATATAGAAGCGCATGAGGCATTGATATCGGCGCTTAAACATTTACGCCATCGCAAGCACGAAGTTATATTGTTTAACGTAACAGAACATTCTACCGAGTTGAACTTAGATCTTGAACACGATCGCTATTTACTAGAAGACCTAGAGAGTGGTGAGCAACTCGAGATTTCCCCCGCTCAGGTAGGTCAAGATTATCGAGCCAAAGTGGCTACGTATATACAAGGATTTAAGCAGGCCTGCAATGAATTTCAGATAGATTTTGAATCGGTATCCACTGAGATGCCCTTTAATGAGGCACTCGTTCATTATTTGAAAAAAAGAAGCCGATTGGGATAGCGTAACTTGGAATGAATCGATGAGTTATGGAAATGTATACTCATTCCGTTCACTTAATCATACCACTTTTGAGCGTTTTAGAATACGATTCAAGATTCCTGGGGCTAATCGTTTGAGGTACAGTGCGAGTCGCTCTTTAGGTCCAGACACCACAATTTCTTCCTTTCGGGCTTTAATTTTGGGCCAAATTCTGCGTAGCATTTCATGGGCATCCATTGCATGGGTATGTAAATCGCCCATTTTACCAAATGCCCGCCCATCTCCGGTGAGTGAATTTTGAGTTATGGCGGTTTTAATAGGGCCAGGGCATATTAAAGTGATATCAATGTTATGTTCATACATTTCTTGACGTATGGAATCGAAAGCACCTTGGATGGCATGTTTACTCGCGGCATAACCGGAACGATATTTAGTTCCAAACTTCCCGGCAACTGAGCTAGTTACGATAATATGTCCAGAGCCTTGGTTAACCATGTTGGGTAAAATAAAACGGCTGAGGGCTAGGGCTCCAAACACGTTAACTTCTAGTAGTCGACGAATGGTTTGCATATCGGTTTCAAGAAATAATGAGCGCTGACTAATGCCACCATTATTCACTAGGACATCAACTTTGTTTTTCCAGGCCCAGGCTTCTTCTGTTTTTTTTTGCAGTGATGCATCCCCAGAAGAAAGGTCTAATGGCAGAACCAAGATATCACCACTAGAATCACTGGCTAAGTCAGATTTGAGCTTTTCTAATTCATCCACCCGCCTAGAAGATAAAATAAGATGGGCACCTTCCTTTACATATTGTTCAGCGAATGCTTTCCCTATACCCGAGGAGGCTCCTGTTATCCAAACAACTGGTCGATTAGATGTGGCATGCGCGGTCATAGTACTGGGTGTTATTTACAAAAGTTATCTTTATAATTTAGGTAATTATAGAGAGTAACTATAGTGCTAAATATAGATGTTGACTTGCCAAAGCAAGCGCACATCACAGACCTGAATCTTCAACAAACCCCCCCCTTAACGTGGAGATAAAACATACCCTATTATTACTGGAAGATGAATTAGAATCGGGCGAAATGCTAGCTAACTACCTGGAGTTGAATCATTTTCAAGTTCACTGGGCAAAGGATGGAAAGCAGGCCTTAGCTATAATAGAATCCCATGCCGATGAAATTGAATTAGCCATTTTAGATATAATGGTACCCTTTATGGATGGCAAAGAAATTTGTGCACACATTAGAAAACATCCGGTACTATCTGATATCCCGGTTCTTTTTTTAACAGCTAGAGATGAGGAAAAAGATGAAATCGAAGGCTTAGAACTAGGTGCGGATGACTACATTAAAAAACCAGCTGGTTTACATTTGATCAGAGCGCACGTTGAAAGTCATCTCCGTCGAATGCAACCAGAAAAAAAGCAATGGCTACGGTACGATCATGTTTACTTAGACACCGAGTCAAAGCAAATGTTTATAAATGATCAACAAATAGATGTAACCCATACAGAATACATCATAGCTGAATTATTTTTTACACATCCTAAAGTCGTATATAGCAGGCATGAAATTTTGGAGCATATATCAGACGAGGAGAAATTTATATTTGATCGAACCGTAGATGTGCACATAAAAAATCTACGGTTAAAAATGAAGGAAGAAGGCAAATTAATAAAAACCTATCGAGGTGTTGGCTATGGTTTCAATAGAGAGTTTTTACATTCATGAATATTCAATCTAAGCTCTCGGTAACGTATATACTATTATTGATCATCGGCATAATCACCATAAGTGCCTATGCCATTCTGAGCATTCGTTTCTTCCTATTTGCAGCAGGAATTGATGAATTTAAAAACGATATGCGCATTGTTCGACAAGCCGTCGAGTCTTCAGATGAGAATACCGATTTTTTTCCATTCATTACAGAAACCACAGCTTTATTCGATTATGATCTAGCTCTGTTTGATTCTACTGGAATACCTATCTATAACACTACGCCCGAACAAGTGTTTTTGGATTCACGAGAATTCTTAAGTGAGGTAGTAGTGGATTCAGTGCTGGCGAATAATGAGGAGATTTATGTAATGAATGACCCGACCTATTCAAGGTTAGTTGCTTTTGCAAAAGTAGATGATGGGTTTCCTAGTGTAAGTTACTTACGAATTAGTAAGGACAAAGAAGAATACTACGAAGCAGTAGATAATATCCGTCATATAATTTATGCGGGCATGCTATTCTCTATTGCTGCGGTCATGGTGGTAAGCTTTATATTTTCAAAATACATGGCGGCGCCGATTAAACAGCTTAATGATGCGGCGCTAACCATTGCTGATGGTCAGACTCATGAAACCCTTGAAATGGATAGAAACGATGAATTCGGGACTCTAGCCACATCACTCAATAAAATGGCGGAACGGTTTAAAAAAGATAATAAGCAGCTTCAAGTGCTGAACGAAAAACAAAATCAATTTTTTGCCGACATTGCCCACGAAGTTAGAAATCCATTACATACCATATCTGGTGCTATTGAAATGCTTCAAATTGAGGCTTTATCGAAGGAGAAAAAAGCACAATACATGGTAACCATGCAGAATCAAGTGGAGCGAGTGGTTCGTTTATTTAACGATATTAAAATGTTGCAACGCTACGATATGGATGAACATTTTGTAGATAAAGAGGCTGTCGAGATAGGGTCTTTTTTAGAACATATAATCACCACCTATGAACCCTTAGCGCAGGAAAAAAACATAGAATTAACCCTGAAAATCTCGACTAATGCATCGGTACATGCCGATAGAGATAAGTTAGATCAGGTTATGGACAACCTCATTATGAACGCCTTAAAGTATACTAATGAAGGTAGTATTAAAGTACTTTGTGAGCAGATTGAAACGCAAGTCCATATTTCGGTTGAGGATACAGGAATTGGTATAGCTTCCGAACATCTAGACCGGCTTTTTGACCGCTTTTACCGGACAGATAAAGCTCGTTCAAGGGATAAAGGAGGCACGGGTTTAGGTCTTGCTGTAGTGCGAGGAATATTGAAAGCACATGATACTGACATACTAGTAAGTAGTGAGGTGGGTAAAGGTAGTCGATTTTATTTTCAACTACCGATTATTAGCTGATGCAGTGGTAACATTGAGCTTAATTGTGCTGAAAAGAGTTTAACTATGCTGCAAAAAAAAGCCCTCTTCTAAAAGAGGGCTTAGTTTGATTTGGTTGTTCGGTGATTAAGTGGAAATCACTTACTTGCTAAGCTTTAGAAATGACTACTAAGCTTTAGAAATAACTACGGCAAGATGAACAAGTAACCTAGTCATCCAATGTTATTCAAAAAAGCGTGAGCCATCTTTTTGTAGGGCATATTCAATGGTATAATGGCGATCAGCTGGGCGAATAAAATTAATGAAATTTTGAGAATTAACATCTGGATTGCCCAAGTAGTAACTAATAATTCTGAATTTAGCATACAAATCATCCGGGGTTTTCACCGTTAAGGTGTAGTTTTCTTTAGGTAATATAGCATGTGGGGGGGTGTTGTTCATTGTATACGTATACCAAGCGGCGTCCATACTTCCATAACCCTCCAACGGCGCTTCATCCACCAAATTAAATGCGGTGTTTAATGGTTGTATACCACCATTATGCCCAGTGTTGGCAATAATATTAGTAGCATTAAAGCCAATATCCCATTGTGATGAAAGGGAATCTTCAACAATAGTCCCAGTGTCAAGATCTAGGAATGTATATGAGTCAATATGATAAAGTTGGGTGCTTTCAGATTCCTGTAGTACATAATTAAAGCTGAAATATCCATCCGCTGGACGAGTCATGAAATTAGCGAACTCAGCTGTAGTCACATCTGGATTCCCTTCGTAATAACTTATTATTTCCATTTTGGCATAGTTACCCGTTGGAGTTTTAATGATTACAGTAGCGTTACTATTCGGTAAAACAGCATGCTTAGGTAGATTTGGTGCCTCTCCAGTATAAATATACCATGACGCATTAGTGGCCTCATAACCTGATTCAGGGGCATTTTCAACCTCAGAATAGGCTGTTTGAATCACCTGAATTCCACCCCCATGTGCCGTATTAGCCAAAAGTGTGGTGCCTGAGAAGGCAATATCCCATACATCTGAACTAGAGTCAGCAATAGTGACACCTTGATCTAAATCGTAAAAGGTATATTTACTTTCTTGACCAGGATAATCATTGATGTCAGTCACTAGCTCCATATTTTGTATGATGGTATTATAATTCGCATCGATGTCCTCGATAACCGAATTAGTGACTGGAGCCGGTCCGTCGGTACCATTATCCACACAGGCAGATAGAAGAAGAGTCCCGGTTAAAAGGCTAAATAAAAGTAAATTTTTCATAATGAATAGTAAGTTTATTTGATTGTGAGTTAATTAAAATGGTTGTTGAATAGGGTTTATGGTTTTGAAACAGATTCGTCCATTAAAAATCAAGGGAAACTTGGGCATATAGAATACGTCCTGGATTGGATGGTAAACGCTGAGGATCAGTAACATTCGTCACGTTATTAATGCCTATTTGAATGCGATACTGCTGCTTAAAAGTTTTAGCTAATGAGCTATTAATGATGGTGTAGCCGTTGACTGTTTCTTTGCTATCGATTCGATTATTTCCGTTTAGGTCCACAAACCCATAGGCTCCTCGATATTGAACCCGTATGTTCGCGTCCAACCCAAGGCGCTCGGAAGCATAAAACAACTTTAGGTTACCGGTATAACGGGAGCGATTAAACATGGGGACATAACTGGTCTTTTCCTTCTTTACTACTACACCATCAATCACATCATCAAATTCCTCAGTAATCCGTTGACGAGTATCCAATAGCTGCCCACCAACAGACCAATCTAGATTGTTGAGTAAAAATGAGGAAGTCCGCAGCTCTACATCAATACCCTGACTATACATTCTTCTAATGTTCACGTAAGAAAAAACGGATTGATTGTTAACTTTCTGGGCAATGCGCTGGGTTTCAATTAGGTCGCGAACCTGATTACGGAAAGCATTAAAACGAATACTAGTATGTTTCGTTGCGAACCAATCCCCACCAATGTTTAAGGCATACGCTCGTTCTGCTTTAATCTCACCAAGACTGGATGGGTCAATAAATATTTCTGAAAGTTGACCACTTTCCTCTAATTGCTGTAAACCTGTTTCTAAGGTGGAGGTACCAAACACACTGTAACCAGAAATAGGATTGCTAAAATTCAAAAAGAGCTGCCTAAAATCAGGGGCTTTGTAGCCTCCGCCAAATGAGGCTTTTAGACTAAAGTCTTGCGTTAATTTCCATCGGGTAGACAGTTTGGGGCTTAGCTGCGATGCATACTCACTATGATTGTCGTACCGAAATCCAACCGTTAGAGAATAATCATCACTAGCACGCCAATCGTGTTGTCCATAAAAGTAGGTGCTCGCAAAGCCAGGTACTTCCGCATAAATTTCTGCGTCTAGTGATTCGGTATTACTACCTGCCCCCAAAATAGTAGTGTGGGTGTTGTCCCAGAAGGTAGAGGCTTTAAATTCTACCTTATTTAGTCTCTGTGCGAATGCATCTGAAAAATAACGGGTATTTGAATCGGTTAGATTTAAAACGGACTCACTCTCAAAATACCCCCAATAAGCACTGGCCTCTATAAGGTGAACCGAACCAACGGCATAGTGTAAAGTAGGTGAAACATAATAGTCTTGCTGAAACTCCGTGCCGTATGCATCAAAGCTTCTTCTACGATCGAGGACTACATCTTGGAACGATTGGTCTTCTCGATAATATCTGCCAGAAACATCGAGCGAGAGACCCGGCTGAAATTGGTACTTGACCCCACCTTGTAGGGTATAATTAGTGTATTCGGGGATGGTTGGAGCTACGGTTTCTGGGTTTAAATCATACCCATTTGAACCGTTTAAATTTCCAAAAAATCGAGCCTGTAGGTTTTGTTCTTTAAAATTAAATTGGCCAGAAATATCCTTGGTATTATGGGTACCATAGCGAGTGTTTAAACCCCATTCAAAAGGCTTTGATCCCTTATCTGTGATGATATTTATGACTCCGGCTAAGGCATCACTGCCCCATAATGCTGAAGAAGGGCCTTTCACTACTTCTACCTGTTCAATATTCCCAACGGCAAGCCGTGTAAGATCCAGCGTCCCGGCAGTACGTCCAATCACGGGTTTATTGTCAATGAGAATGAGGGTGTATTCTGGATCAAATCCCTGCATTTGCAATCCAGTGCCGTGATTTTCAACCAAATACAATCCCAACTGTTCCGATAATACATCACTAAGCCGCAGGTTGCCAGATTGCTGAATTTCCTGTTTTGGGACGACTATCATGGGCACACTCACTTGCGATAAGGCTTCTTGGGTTCTAGATGCGGTGACCACTATCGTACCATTTTCGTAGGGGTTGCTTTTAAGACGCACCTCTATAAATACCTTGTCTTTAGTTATAAACTCTAAGGTTCTTTGATACGCTTCATATCCAACATGACTTATCTGTAATTTGTAGTCACCGGGCACAATTCCTTTAATTAGATATAAGCCAGAAGAATCTGTATACGTGCCTACATGCTCATTCAGCCGAATATTTGCGCCAACTACGGCAATCCCATCCTCATTTAATACCCTACCCATGAGCTGGGCGGTAGTATCCACGTCGGAATACACAAAAGCTGTCCGAACCGTTTGGCTTTTTGATGATGTGATTGCCATTGAAGTTTCTGTCAACAGCAAACCAATCAATCCAACGAGGAGTATCCAAGCGAATCGGTGTGAAGACAAATAAGTACCTAGCACTCTCGTATGAATAACGGGAAATAGTGACATCCCTTAATAAATAGTCGTTTTGTAGCTTAGCTAATTTTAATTGCTAGCAAATAAAAGGATGAATTATGAAGATAATATGAAGATGAAAAGTAGATCTATGTACACTTAGCTTTCATTGGGCATACGCACTAGCCGTATAGCCGCTCCCGTGTATCCTATTAATAGGGAAAGTCCGCCAAGTGGAGTGAGATAAACGATCCAAGGATTTGGCGCCAAACTTAACACATAGAGACTGCCCGAGAAGAGTACAATTCCGCCTATTATGAATTTCATTGCTAGTCCAAGGGAAACACGATAACTACGCTCTAATAGACTTAAACCCATTAATCCTAGCGCATTCCAAAATTGATATTGTACAGCGGTTTCCCATGTATCGAGTAAACCGCTAGTAAGTGTGCTTTCTAAGAAATGAGAACCCATGGCTCCCAATGCAACAGCAAAGGCTAAAAACACCAGGGACATAGCACTAAAGCGAGATATTGGACAGGTCATAACAGTTGTTTATTTGGTTAGTACAGATAAGTATTACCATTAGTACTCGTATTATTTGGTTAGTACGTGTACTATTTATAATTAGTCCTTGTAAGATTTACAAAAATAATGAAGAAATTATGAATTGAGTGCAATAATTTAGTGTTGTAAAGAAATCTAACTATCCATCATATAATGTATATCAATGAATAATCAACAAATCTTATTTTTAGGGTCTTTTATTACAGTTTTAGTAGTGGCTATCCTATTTTGGCCTTCTACAGATGCCGAACAGCCCCAAGCTACGGCTGAGACAAGCATGGAATCTTCTAGTTCCATGATGAAAGCCCCCGAAGGCGCTATTTTAGTTACCATGTACAAAAACGAGGGTTGTATGTGTTGTACGCGTTGGGCAGAGCATATGAATAAAGAAGGTTTTTTTGTTACTGAAAAGATCACCCGGGAATTAGGGGCTATTAAATCTGAACAGGGTATTTCTAACGAACTAGCCTCTTGCCATACTGCTATGATCGATGGATATATCGTGGAAGGACATGTTCCCCCAGCCGATGTTCAACGGTTATTGAAGGAACGTCCAGACGCTATAGGACTCTCAGTTCCAGGTATGCCAGAGGGGTCACCTGGGATGGAGGGCCCTAACCCAGATCCCTACGATGTACTCTTAATTAACTCGGACGGAAGCACTTCCGTGTTTAGCTCGTATAGGTAAATATTTGGGAACCATTTTCGAGTTGTACGATGTTGTATTAGCATATTGTAGATTCATACTCCGAATAACTCAAACCGACTTAAACCCCCGATCCTGACAGGTCTGGGGGTTTTTTTATGGCTCACACTTGGCTCACATTGCTGGATTTCCAACCTGAATTGTTTGTTCGATGATCATGCCGGAATTAAAAAATAGAGACAAGCTAATCATGTCCCCTTCGTTCATATCCATGGACGGTTGAATAATCATTATATGATACCCACCTGGTTGGAAAGGGATTTGCTCAGAAGGTTGAATAGCAACAAATGGCTGCTCTTCCATCACCATGATTCCGTCGTTCATATAACTCAGATGTATTTGCACATCCTTAGAAGCATTTGAAGAAACACGGACAAGGCTATCGGGAACCGATCCATTATTACGCATGGTAAAATAAGCAGCACTCATCATTCCGGCTTTCGTAGGTCGGGCCCATGCGTTGTTCAACGAAATGCTCCATTCCGATGTAGTGATGGATGAATCGGCTAGGTTACCTTGCTCCTCAAGAGCAGAATCGGGTCGATCAGCCTTAGTATTACATCCAAGTGTTAGCCCCAGACTAATGGATATAAGTACCATAAGTAAGATGTGTGTTTTCTTCGTACGAGCAGAGGCTGAGCTAAATAAGAGACTTTGGTTATTCATAAAATGGTAATTATTGGATGAGCGATTGTAGATCTTGAACAATGAGGGATGGAATAGATGGCATACTGCCACCATATTCGATAATGATCTCACCCTTTGGGTTCATGACCATAATTTTATCAGAATGATTTAGAAAATAGATTTCCATTCCACTTTCGGTGGTTGTACGCATAGATTCTTGGGTTCGTACTCGTACACTATCCATAAAACTTTGAACCATTGTTGGTTCACCTGTGAGGAAGTTGACATTTTCGTCGACCTTGAACACTTCCTTATAGCGATGTAGGACTTCAGGAGTATCTCGGAGTGGATCAAAACTTACCCCTAAAAACTGCACATTGTCAGGATAGCCTAAATCCTTTTGAATTTTGATCAGATTCTGGGTGATCAAAGGACAAATATCAGGGCAATTAGTGTATACAAATCCCATAACCACATATTGTCCGCGAAAATCTTCTGGGAATATAACCCTCACACTGTCTTGATTTATCAATTCAAACGAGGCGTCGTTCATATCGTCAATGACTTTGTAGTCCTTCATGCAAGCGCTCTGTAAAAGCACAAAGGATAAAAAAATAAATAAAAGCACAAAGGAGGAAGGCTTAACTATGGTAGGTTTGGTATTCATGATAGGCGGGCTAAGGAGTACAGTGAAAGAGTATTTTTATGAAGAATATACCTCATCGACAATCCGAATGGTCATCCGCACAAGGTAACCATTCGAATTCTAAGGTAGAATGATGAATGTTATATGAAGAGCTTAAAAAATCTTTGATGGCTTTTTTAATCCGCTCAATGTATTGAATGTTGGTTTCATCGATTCGCACATGACACTCTAAGAGAGTTTGAGATTCATTCAAGTTCCAAATATGTACATGATGTATATCCTCTACATGGTCTATTTTTTTTAAACTATTCTCGAGTTCTGGCAGTGAGATATGTCCTGGTGTGGCCTCCATTAAAATATCAATACTCTCGCGAAGCATATGATAGGAATGAAAGAGAATGTAGATTCCGATCGCGACGGTTAACACGCTATCTACCCAATACCATTGATAATAGACGATTAACCATCCACCTAGTATAACACCGACGGAAGAAAAAGCATCCGAAAGAATGTGTAAATAGGCCGATTTCATATTCAAATTTTCTTTCCGCTGGCTATGTAATAAAATGGCAGTGGCTACATTACCTGCTAAGCCAATAACAGCAACCCATAGCATGATGGATCCATCTATGGATACGGGGTTCATAAACCGTTCAACCCCTTCTATTATCAATACCACTGCGATAATGATTAAGGTGATAAGGTTAATGAAAGCGCCTATTACTTCGGCGCGTTTATATCCAAAGGTATTGGCCGAATCCGCTTTTTTTTGCCCAATTTTCCTAGCATAAAGGGCTATTCCCAAAGATAGTGTATCGTTGAGATTATGTGCCGCATCCGACAATAAAGCAAGGCTGTTAGAGACTAAACCTCCTATGAACTGAGCCAAGGTAATGGCTAGATTAAGAAGTATGGAAACCCAAAGTTTGTAGGTGGGAAGATCTTTATCAACAGCATGATGATGATGCCCGTGATCATGATGGTGGTGGCTAGGGTGGTGCCCGTGATCATGACCCTGGTGGTGGCTAGGATGATGCCCGTGATCATGACCCTGGTGGTATATTGTATTCCTTGGATTCATCTGCGTGCCAGTGTTCGCTGCTTTATGGTTAGGCTTTCTTGTGCTTGCTGATGCTGCTGTTTGTGTATACTTGTTGATGAAACTTGTTGCCGATGCTGTTTGTGAATACTTGTTGATGCTGCTATTGCTCAGCGGCTACTAATTCTTCTAGCAATAACTTCATGAGTGATTCTGCCGCCGAATGACCCAAGCTTTGCATTGCTTCTTCACTTAGTTCATCCTCGACTTCGAAGGTCAGGGCATCGGTGCCGAAGGTTTTGTAGACCCAATTTTTTGCAATGGGTGAATTGGGTGCAAATTCTTCGCTTCGGAAGTTTAGCTCAGGGTTTGCTTCGGCAACAAAGGGGAACCAGCGCTGAGTGAAGTTGTCTATGCCGGTGATTACTTCTTCGTTGATAGGGTAAAAGACGTTTTCGTTGGTTGAATGAAAATCTATGCCGTACACCACATTATACCGACCATCTGCTAATGGAGATAATGCATCTCGGACGGATCTGGTTTCAGGTTGGCGAAAAAATTCCCAATCTCTGTTCAAGTCTATTCCCTTAGAATTATGCCTCCAATGCCCTTGCTCGACCCCATCTGGATTCATCATTGGATAGGCAATGATGTGAAAGTTGGACCTAAACGCCTGTGCAAGCTCGTCGGTACCCATCAACCTGTTAAAGAAATATAGAAAACTGCGATATCCAGACACCTCGGGGGGATGTTGCCTCGAAAAAAGGAGTAACAAGCCCTCTTTATCGATTTCCGCATGACCTTGGCTTTGCCATTGAAGGATAGCTCTATTATTGTGTGAATAACCAATCGTATCCACTAAAATCTCTGAAGCAAAACCATGAGATTTTGGATATTCTTCTAATGCTTCAACGCTATTTGGGTGAATAGGATGTGCTGCAATCCACTGTTTATCGGCGCCTATTTGTAGGTTAAAATGAACCGACCCGTCCGATGAATGGAAGGTACTATCCTGCAAAAGATTCCAGTTAGTTGGTTCCGTGATGCTAGCGATTTTAGGGATGTATCGGTGTTGAGCGCCTTCGTATGATAAGCGAATAAGTACTTCTTGAGCTTGGTCACTCCAAATTTGAAACGCATACCATGGTGAGTTGTTAATAGGAGCATTTTCTGGTTTAATCCGAATAACAACGGTATCCTGAACAAGGCCTGGGGCTAACCAAGCATCCGACACTCGGGCGCCCGCAAATTCATTGCTGATCCATATGCGAGGTTGACCAAATCCAATCACCCGTTTATTTTGGTAAAGAATTTCTTTGTCTTGGGTATCGGTAACGTCTGGTGGATCGTAGGAATACCCACTGAAGGGCTCGGTGGTAGAGCAGCTGTAAAGAAAAAGTCCACCAAAGAGTATAATCAGTAAATAGGCTTGGGGATTATGAGACATGATGCTAGAAAATAAACGAGAGTAACGTTTCATAATTATATGGTAGATAAAGGCTAAAACTATTTTTGCTTCTACCTAAGATACCATATTATAAATAGATTGTGTAGATATTGAAACGGTATTGAATTTCATAGGTATGAGCTCGTATTTGAGGGGTCCATTTATTTTATTGGTTGTGGTCGGACTCTGCTTGTCAGAAGATACATTCGGACAAGAGGAGCCTGCTATGGGCGGTTTTGTGGTGGAAGAAAACACGCTTAGCTGGCCCAATGACCTGCCCGAAAAGATACCGGTGAGAGCCATTCGTTTTGGAGGTCAGGAGCGTTTTACTGAACCTATACTACGAAACCAGATAAATGCCGAAACACCAGTTTGGTGGAAACAGCAGTGGGCGGTGGCGCAAGCTTGGTCGTTGTACAACTTTTCTCAAGTACTACCTAATCTACGTAAGGCAGGCCTTCCAATGTGGGATGAAACGGTTTTTAAGCAACAATTAGAACAGCTCCGGCGCTTTTTGAATGCCCAGGGATATCAGGATGCGCAAGTGCATGTTCATGTAGTACCGGTAGCAAATAAGGTATTTTGGGATGTTTGGTTTCATCTTAGCTTGGGTGAACCTACCATCATTTCGTCGGTTGAAATACGTCTAGTTACCGCAGCTTCTGAATTAGAAGATACCGAAGGTCTAACTTGGGTTCGTAGCCAAGGGCTTGATTTGAGCCCCGAAGCTCAGGTTGAATTACGCAAGCAAGGATTAGGACCTACCCTTATAGATCAATTAAGCCAGGCAACACGATTAATGAATAAAACCTACACCGAAATAGATGTGTTGCGCGAGCAAAATCGATTATATACAGCCCTTCGAGAAAAAGGATATGTGTATGCACAGGTGGTTCCATGGAGCGATTTGGGAGAACAATCAACCAGAAGGGATTTTACTGAAACCAAGGCAAAAGAAATAGGCTTTGATATTATTCTTGGGCAAAGACCAATCATACAAGAAATTCGAGTAGAAGGAGCACTAACGGTACCAAATGAAGTCGTTCAGAGAGAACTAACCCTTAAACCTGGTCAATACTATAGCGAATCCGAACAGAGAAATTCTCTTACTCAGTTATATGCTCATCCCTTATTTGAACGGGCTATTATACAGGTTTCCGATCAAGTTGATGAAGCCTTGACCTTACAGGTACAAGTGAAGGAAGAAGACATACGCTCGATTCAGTGGAGAGGGGGTCTAGGTTATTTTGACCGAGTAGAGCGGCCTTTTAATGTATTAGATAGCTATCAATTATTACGTACACAATGGTCATGGGTTCATCGAAATTTAGGGGGGGGCGGTCAACAATTTTCAACAGGATTACAACTTGCCCATTTTGAACGATACCTAGAAGCGGAGTACCTTTTTCCTTATGTTTTTAATACACGAAGTAGTGTTCGTATTCACCCATTTATGCAGTTCCGTGACGAACGTGCCTATAATATTACTTCTTCAGGTATTGAGAATTCTTTCAGTTATGTAGCGAACAATCGTTTAACAGGAACATTTTCCTACCGTTTTGCACGTAACGATGAGTCGAATGTAGAGGCGGGTCAGAGCATTCCGGATAGTCTACTTACCTATAATCTATCGGTCTTTAATTTTAGTTCTAGGTATCATTCGAAGGGCGTTATCGGGTATAATACGTTTTCAGTTCAACCCACTATAGAATTATCAGGACTTTTTGGAGAGGGTGATTTTAGCTATCAACGTTTATTACTAGATATACGAAAATACAGTCCAATAGGGAATAAATCTGTTTTTGCAAGTCGAGTTCGAGGGGGATGGATTTTTGAACAAAATCGTGATAGCCTTCCATCCGATGTACGGTTTTATAACGGTGGCAGTACCCTTGTTCGGGGCTGGGCAAGACATAGCTTAGGCCCTAAAGAGTGGGTAGAACGAGTAGATAGTTCATCAAACGGTGAAATAAGCAGGTATAGTTTTGTCCCCACTGGGGGAAAGGCCTCTTTAACGCTAAACCTAGAATGGCGTGAGCAGTTTGATAAATGGAAGGGTGGTTATGGAGTTGTATTTTTGGACGGTGGGCAAGTTTGGGCGAATACAGAAAGCATTACCATAACAAGTATACAATGGGCGTTAGGCGCTGGAATCAGATATCGCGCTCCATTTGGCCCTATTAGGATGGATGTAGCCTATAAGCTGAATCCTAGTTCCGAAGATTTAGGTATAATCCCTGGAGTACGAGGCAAACAACCATGGGCAAGGTGGGCATTGTATCTGTCTATTGGTGAGGCGTTTTAATGAGGATTCTAAGGAATAATTTATGGAGGTTTGACATGTCGACTTTTGTGATCTCTTATTTAGTACTAATACTACAACCTATACCGTACAACATATCATATGGGCATTAAACGAATCCAATCAGTTTTCATCTTAATGATGGTGTCCCTGAGCATTGGTCTGGGATGTGCTAATTACGGAGCGTATCAAGGCTTTACCGAAGATGGTTTGTATATAAGTCCTTCGCCCATTCAAAGAGGTTTAATGGATACACAAAGAATATTCCCGACAGATACAAGCTCTATATGGCAAGCTGATTATTTTAGCTATGTGAGTCAGGATTCCTATTTATGGGAAGAGTTGTTAAAAAGTGAAGTTGAAGAATTGGCCATGCAGGGCTTGGGGATGGATATTATTGAATTTGACCAAACTGGTTTTGACGGCAGAGGTCCAGCATTAAAAACGGGATGGATCCTTTCGGAACGGTCGCAGTTTTTTATTATTAATGAATTAGCTGGTAGGTCTCCCAACACGTTCTTTTTACTACAGACCTCAATAAAGCCGTACTGGGATGTTGTATTTACCCAATCAGGAGATTCCAGAGAAGGAATTGACCTTCAGTACAGAAGAGATTACTAATAGAGTCATGCTGAAAACACCGAAGTATCCCAAAAGCAAACAAGCCTTTTTGATGCCCTCTAAAAAAGCCTTGGCTGCAGGTATTCTACCCCTCTTTTAGCTAAAACTTGTTTAGGATTCAGAACGAAGTTCGTCATACACAATATTCAAGTTATAGGACAAGGGTAGTCGCCATCCTGGGGCAGCAAATTCCTCAAATCCGGGTATAACCTCCATTTGTGCGAATTCCTCTTTTGATTTCCCTGCCAGTATAGCCTCATTTCCTAGCGTCAGTAGTTCTTCAAGGAAGGCCTTTTTTCGGTTAATGTCTTCCCAAGTTCCAGTGATTCCGAACTCAGGGTGTCCATGGCCAAATATATATAAGGTATCCTTAGGTAGTTCTTCCACGATGGTGTTCAATACTCTAACCCAGTTTTGAACCGAAGCCCCTGAGCTGGGATCTATGTAAGGATAAGCGCGGTTAAACACCAAATCACCAAGATGTGCGACCTGTGCTTTTTCGAAAAAACTAACGGTATCGCCACCGGTATGTGCCGCACCATAATGCATAAGATGTAATGTTTCATCCCCAAAATCCCCAGACCATTTCGAAGAAAACCGCTGATCTGCTGTTATTGGTGTTGCGTCTGCATCCTGGTTGCTACTTCGTTGATAGCCGGGTACGTTTTCATGCGCAATAATATGTTGGGTAAATGGGGCAAAAACTCCATTACCAGCGGTATGATCATTGTGGTGATGAGAGTTTACCAACAAATCCATAGAGGACGCACCGCGCTCTTTAACTCCATTAATGAAGGTCTCTGCAGTATCCGGAAACTGAGTATCTATGGCTACCAATGCCTCCGAATTATGGAGCCATCCAATGGTGCCTCCGCGACCAGTAAACAGTCCTACATTTCTGCGCAGTTCTTGAAATCCACTAAGCTGACGCGAACCATCCATAGGATCCTTAAGCGTATTCGTTGGTGATGGCCTGGCAATCACATTAGGAAATAAACTAAGTGAGGTAGCCCCAGCTGCTATTCCTTTTAGACTGGTTGATAGAAACTTTTTTCGATTGATCATAGGACTATGGGTTGGATGTGGGTTAAAGCACATTGAATATAGTCAAATGAAGTTTAGCTCACACTAGACTTTTGGCTCCCAACCCGGAGCATACTCTCGTTTCCAAAGCTCCATTGCGGCTGGATTATTGAGGATTTTACTGGTGCTCGTGTCTATTTCAAGTGTTCCTGATGTTTCTAATGCTATATTTCCATAGTGGCATAATAGAGTTGAAATATTTGCATCCTCAATGGGTGCATTTAAGGCCACTCCATTTCGTATGGCATCGGCGAAATTATGCATATGATTTACCGTAAGTCCCCCAAAACCAAGAGTATCAGCGGTGGAGGTTGCATTATTTTCTCCCTCTATTTCTTCTTTGATAAGATTTCCCTTTAAATCGAATAATAGATAGCCTGCACGGTCTAATAATATGCTTCCTTCAGTGCCATGGATCATAGCACCACGCCCCCTGCCATAGAAAGTTTGTCCATTACAGCTTTTACCCTCCCATGAAATCATTTTTCCATCTTCAAATTCAAAATCAGCATTTTGGGTATCGAACCATTCCCAATCGTCACTATAATGATACCTGCCACCAGATGAAGTAACTTTATGAGGTATGGTAACCCCAAGTGCCCAACGACAAATATCAATTTCGTGAGTTCCATTATTGTGAATCTCACCAGTTCCCCACGTTTTAAACCAATGCCAATTGTAGGGATGAACGTTATCTCTGTAGGCCTCTCTCGGAGCCGGACCTTGCCATAAATCCCAATCTAATGTGCTAGGTACAGGTATTTCTTTCCCAATACCAATGGGTCCGCGAGTATTTGAGTACCAGGCTTTTCCATAATATGGTTTCCCAATAATTCCAGCCCTAATTTCCTGGATAGCCATATTGGAAGTAATGGATGAGCGTTGCTGATTCCCCATTTGACATAATTTTCCCGATACTTGCTGCGCTTTTACAAGCATTTCATTTTCCCAAGGATTGTGACTGCAAGGCTTTTCGATGTACACATGTTTTCCTGCCATTAAGGCCATGATTGCCATTGGGGCATGCCAATGCTCTGGGGTTGCAATCGCTACTACATCAATATCGGACTTCTCTAAGAGTTTTCGGTAGTCTTTTTCTACCTTTGGAACATAGCCAATTCGTTCTTGATGGAAGGCTTTATGTTCATCAATTATTGTATCGTCTACGTCACAAAACCAAGAAATATCACAATTTGGTGTTGCATTGATTGCCTGACTTAGTGCTTTACCTCGACTTCGAACACCTACAACTGCAAATTGAATATGATCATTTGCAGATGCTCTAATGATCGAGGGTAGTGAGAGACTTAGAATACCACCTGCGGTAGCTGCTGCTCCCTTTTTTAAAAAAGATCTACGGTTTAATGAATTCATGAACGTATTTTTTTACAGTGTTTTAATTTTTATGGAACTAAAGTGAACTTCATCACCATGATCTTGAAGTAAAATGTGACCAGAAGTGAAGTTTCCGAAATTGGGCCAATCGGCATATTTACTGTAATCTACCAATGCATCCCACATTGGGGTATTACGGGTATATTCCAATGCTTTCACTCCATTTAGCCAATGTTCCACATGGTTACCATTCACAACAATACGAGCTCTATTCCACTGTCCAATTCGACTCACTCTACGGTAGCCCGGTGGTATTAAATCATAAAGGGCAGCCATTGTTCGATTGCCATTTACCCCCATTTTTGCATCTGGATGACGAGCGTCATCAAGAATTTGAAATTCACAACCAATGGCGGATCCGGCGCCCATATTCAGTGTTGGATCTACAAAATATTTAATGCCACTGTTGGCTCCCTCAGTAATTCGAAAATCTACCATTAATTCAAAATTTTCATAGGCTTCTGTGGTTATAATATCTCCACCATTCGCACTTTCGGCTCCATCAGAATCGACTACTTTCAATATCCCTTCTTCAATTTTCCAGCCGATCTCAGGGAATTCATTAATTTTTGCCCCTCGCCAACCTGCTGTTGTCTTACCATCCCATAACAATTTCCATCCATTCTTGGCTTCTGCCTCACTAATGGTATTCATGAGATAATTTTTTTGTTCTATAGTACGCTTAGCAGTTGTGTACAATTCCGGGTTTTCTGTGATAATGTTTATGTTTCGGAATTTGATAACTAAGCCCTTCATTTCTTCTCCACCACGCACAGAGTGTACTTGAAGTCCAATAAATCCTTCGGCTGTCTGATTATCAAGGATACTAGAGGCTTCTACTCCATTAATCCATGTTCTAATCGAGTTTCCAATGGCCTCTACTCGAATTTTATTCCAGTCATTAAGTCGGAAAGTTTTTTGAGCAGGTTCATTTTTACTGAGGGGGTACAACCAACCTCTGCGTTGTTCATCATAGATTCCACCGCTCCAAGCACGGTCAGAAGGATCTAATTCAACTTGATATCCAAATACTACATTTTTTTCATTTACCTGACTCCGAATTTGCACCCCTGAGTTGAATTTTGGATTTGGGAAAACCTCATATTCAAGGATGAAATCGCCATAGTTTTCTTCAGTAGATAAAAAGCTATTTGGGGAGTCAAGTACAGTAAATCCGTGAATTTCGCCATTTACTACCTCGTAATCAGCTTGTCCCCCATACTGAGTCCAGCCAGAAAGGCTTTGTCCGTCAAACAAAGGGACCCAAGGTTCTTGTGCCGATTGACACTGAGTTGTGGTAAACATGAGTAGTGCGAAAAAAACTAATAGAGGAGAATGTTGTTTCATGGTTAGTAATCTTAGTAATTGATGCAATCGTTTTATTAATAATGATTAGACAAAAAAATGGTAGCTAGCCTAATACTTTGTGTTTATCTATAGATTAATATATTAAGGCGGGAATTGAATTAAAAAATAATTGAAGCGCTTTCAAAAGCAACTTTTTAAAGGGCAAAATGAACAGTTATAAATATTTGTATTTATTATTTTTATGTACCCTTATACAGGGTGGATTTGAGCTTTATGCTCAAGGGACTAAAGAGAGTAATTTGAAAAATTACTTAACCGGTGACTCTTTTTCTGTGCATAGATTTGAAAACAATCCATTAATAACGGGTGAAACCCATCCCGATGAGGCTGCTTTTTTAGATAATGTTAATGGTCCATCTGTGATACGAGTCCCAAAATGGGTAAAAGAACCACTAGGTGCTTATTACATGTATTTTAGTCATCATAGTGGCCGATTTATTCGATTGGCTTATTCTGAAACCCCACAAGGGCCTTGGAAATGGTACGATGGAGGTGTTTTAGATTTTGAAGATGTAGCCCCTTCTTGGAATAGAAAAAGGGGGCATTTAGCTAGCCCTGATGTTCATGTAGATCATGAAACCGAACAAATAATTATGTACTATCATCGGACTTTGGAAAAAGAAGTAGAGATAATTGGAAATCAGGGGTCATTTGTAGCTGTTTCAGATAATGGACTAAAATTTAAGCCAACAGAAGATCTGTTAGGTCACTCATATTTTAGAGTATTTCGGTATCAAGGAGAATGGTTTGCTCTTGCAAAAAATAAAAATATAGGAGGGGTTCTATATAAAGGGCAGAACTCTAAATACATTTTTAATTCACCAACAGAAGCTTATTACTTCTTTGAGGGGGTACGTCACACTGCTGTTTTACCTTGTGAAAATGAAATTATAGTACTCTATTCCATCATTGGAGACACACCTGAGAGAATTCGAGTGCGAAGTTTAAATGTAGGTAATTATGAAAGTGGAGACATAACATTGGGGGTAGAATTTGATTTGATATCCACTGAATTTGAATATGAAGGAAGTACTTTGCCGATTACATCATCTGTTTCTGGGGCAGCAAAACATAGGGTACACGAGCTTAGAGACCCAGCAATTTTATACGATGATGGGCGCTTATACGTGTATTATTCTATTGCTGGTGAATATGGAATCGCCGGGGCTGAGTTAGATGTAGAAGGGTCTTTTATTAAATCGTGCGACTCATACTGAGAGTAAGTAAAATAGGTCTAATTGGTATGTTTAAAAAAAAGTTACTTAACCGTTTACTTTTAATTAAAAACATCTTTTATTATTAGTAACAAACTCATGTAAAAAAGACAGTCTAATAACAGATACATATACACATCCAATTATTTCGATGCTTTTGTATAATTTCGTGCCCATATGTTTAAAAATTTCCTAGAAATACAATTATTAGTATTGGTTTTAGTACCATTTATCATTACTTGTTCAGGTAATTCCAGTCAACAGGTTTTTGTTGAATTTTCTGGGGATGACACCGTTGATAATGTAATTGCAGAAATACCATTAAAGACTAGTTTACAGCATACAGAGTGTGCTTATAGTGTTTCTAATAACGAAATAAAATTTAACTACAGCTGTGATGATACCGACCAAAATGGACTTGTTGATTACCTATACGTTCAGATCCCGACTTTGTCTAGTGCTCAACTAGAATTAATTGTACAGCGAAATAGTCTTGAAAATAGATCTGTGGACAAGACACAGGTATTTTTACTTGCGTCAATTGATGATCAGTATTCTTTAAGTGATAAAGAATTCGAATTCAAAACGGATGTACTAATTCCAGACGATGCCACAGAAAAAAGTGGGTATGCCCATATGGAAGGCCCAGTTTGGGAGTCTAATAAAGTGGGATATAGATTATATTTAGATAAAAGAAGTAGAATGGACATTTTTGGAAAAACGGTGGAAGCGCTTGTGTTAGATACAGTGAGTACAGATTACCATCAGATTCAAGATTGGGGTGCGGATGTATTAAAAGTGGGTACCTCTTTAGGTCTTGGGGCATTTTCTGCTTATCAAGATGGAAAATATAAGGTAATTGATAACTGGACTAGTAGGCATTTTAAAATTCTACAAAACACTTCTCATAAAAGTAGTTTTGAGCTGATATGGAGGGACTGGGAGGTATTTAATAAAACATTAACAGTCACTATGAAAGTTGAAGTGTATGCAGATCATCATTATGCAAAACAACACATTGTGATAGAAGGTGATAGTGAAGGTTTATTATTTGCAACCGGTATTGTCAAACATCCTCAAGCTGAGATTGAATATGAGGAGGTGGTTGGTGAGGGTTTCGTTCTATTAAGTAATGGAAATCAATCAGATCAAGGCCATTCTTTGGGAATGAGTTTGATGGTCGCTAATCGATATAAACCAAAGTTCCATTCTGAGCATAAGACAACTAATTTGATTTTGATGCAACCAAGTAATGGAACCTTAGAGTATGCCTATGCTGCCGATTGGAATCGCACTGGGGATATAAATTACGATTGGTTTAAAACATACAGTATGGATGTAGTTGGAGTTTTAAGTAATTCGATAAATGTAGTGGTGAATTAAATGCAGGAATTGTTTGATTTATCGGGAAAAACCGCTTTGGTTACGGGTGCAAGCAGAGGTTTAGGACAAGCAATGGCTATTGCCTTAGCAAAAGCTGGAGCCGATGTAATTTGTTTGGGATCGCGCCCAGGTTCAGCTGATGAAACGGTAAAAATAATACAAGAATTAGGGGTGAAATCCTGGGCATATTCGGCTGATTTATCTAATGAAAAAGAATTAAATCTTGTACTGAAAGAAGTCGATAAGCAACACAGTTTTGTAGAAATACTTGTAAATAATGCAGGAACCATAGAACGTTATCCAGCTATTGATACACCTTTAGATTCCTGGAAAAGAGTGCTCGATATAAATTTGACAGCGCCATTCATCATTGCTCAGCATTTTGCAAGAGAAATGGTCAAAAACGGAAAAGGTAAAATAATAAATACGGCTTCATTACTAAGTTTTTCAGGTGGCATTACTGTTCCATCGTATGCTTCGAGTAAACACGGAATCGCTGGTTTGACTAAAGCTTTAGCTAATGAATGGGCGCAATACGGAATACAAGTAAATGCCATTGCACCAGGTTATTTTAAAACGGACAATACTCAAGCTCTCCAGGATAATGAAGAGCGATTTGCTCAAATATCAACCAGAATACCTACAGGTAAGTGGGGCGAGCCGGGTCAGTTAGCAGGTGCTGCTGTATTTTTAGCTTCAAAAGCTTCCGATTACATTAATGGACATGTACTCACTGTAGACGGTGGATGGATGGCGAGATGATTCAAAACAAAATAGAAAAGGAATGGTAAAACCATATCAAATAGGATCAATTCTAAGAAGTGCAAGTAAACAACCGAATGAACGTAGGTTTAATGGCCGTGTAGTAGTGCCAGGCCAAGAAGAATTACGGGAAATGGAGATGTTTGATGCCGTCCCCACTTTAAATGAGCGATCTGAAGTGATTACGGGTGACAATTCCAGTTTTCAATTCTTGAGAATGGCGCGTATTCTTTTGGATGTAAATGAAGATGGATATCAAGTTGTTGATTTGTCATGGAAACAGGAAGAGGTGGTTTTTTATGTGCACAGAGGTATTGCAACAATACAGGTTGACGGTGAAGAGGTAGATTTAGTTTGGGGTGATTGTTTATACGTCGGAATAGATTCGGCGGTTAAAGTGAGTTCAAAATCTGATTGTGATATAATTGAATTTAGAGCTGTGAAATGCACTCATAAATATCCAGTACAGTTGGTTCGTCACGCAGAAATAGAACAAGGAGATTTAGCAGCACATGTAGGCACTAAGAGACCCATGACAAAGAGAACGGTATATAAACTGGTTGATGGGTCTAATATACGAGCTTGCCGGTTACTTTCAGGTGATACCTACATGGACAAAGCAGGTGGTGTTGGTAGTTACCCACCCCATTTTCATGGCCCAGATGGCCCATTCGGTTTAGGTGCCAATGCTAAGGAAGAGATTTATCATTTCAGAGTAGAATCAGATATACCCAATGATGTAGGCTATGTTATGCAAAATTGTGCCCGCCCTGGTGAAGATGTAGGTGCTTATGTACATATTTTTGATGAATATGCCATTAATGTCACGCCTGGATATCATGACACCTTAGCCCCGCCGTCAATGAAATTTATGTTCCATTGGTGCTTGGCATCTTTTACTGAGAATGTTAGAGATTGGGCGGAAGTGGTTAATAAACCCGGTTACGATGGAGAATGGTAATTACAAAATGAACAAACAGGTAATTTTTGGATACAATGACAAAAGCGCTTCCAAGATTAAAACGAATTTTCCCAAATAAAGAAATCATAATTGAAATGAATAATCAAAAACTTAAAATGCTAAAAAATCCATTCAAACGGACCATTATTGCAAGTTTAGTGACAGCTTTTGCGTTCATTATAGGTGCTGATCAATCTCTAGCACAAAATATTTTTGATATTAAAGTAACCGATAAATTAGCTTTAAATAGATCTTATCAGATAGCTACCGATATAAAAGGTCAGGTACTAGATGCAGCGACAGGAGAAGCACTAATAGGTGCGACGGTCTTAATAAAAGACTCGACAAAAGGAGCCTCAACAGATTTGGATGGAAATTTTATCATTAGAAATGTTGAGGATGGATCTTATACCCTATTAATTCGGTATTTAGGCTATCAGGAGCAGGAAGTAAACATAACTATACAAGACGGCCAGTATGAGGCATTGGTTTTTAATTTGATGCCGATTGCATTGACGGGGGAAGATGTGTTGGTATATGGGCAAGCAATTGGACAGGTCAAAGCCATTAATCAACAAAGAGAATCCGATGCTATAGTAAATATAGTTTCAGAAGAAAAAATGAGAGAATTACCGGATGTAAATGCTGCAGAGGCAATTGGCAGATTACCTGGTATCGCTCTTCAACGTAACAATGGTGAAGGACAAAAAGTAATTATTAGAGGTTTAGATCCTAAGTACACCAACATCACCATTAATGGTGTTAAAGTACCCTCCAATTCAGGCTCTAACAAGTCGGTAGACTTAAGTATGATTTCAACGGAGGCATTGGCAGGTATTGAGGTTTATAAATCACCTACTCCCGATATGGATGCGGATGCCATAGGTGGTACAGTCAATCTTGTCTTACGAGAAGCGCCAAATGTTAACACAAGTAAGCTTAGTTTAGAAGGAGCTTATAACGGGTTAAAATCTACTTTTGGTAATTATAAGGCCTCTGCCAATCTAAGCAGGAGATACTTAGATCAAAAATTAGGCGTAATACTTCAGGGTAATGTCGAGGGAATCGAACGAAGTTCAAATGACTTTGGTGGTGGCTATCAAATATTAGAAGATATACAACCTTTAAACTTCAACCTAAGTGATCAGATAGAATTTCGAACTCGTTCATCTTTCAATTTGAACTTAGATTATCGTTTAAAGAACGGAAACTTAGCATTGTATTCTTACTATGCCAGTACCGGTAGAGATATGGAGAGTAGAAACGAAAATTATCGTCCAATAGAGGATAATATTGTTCAGTACTCGATGAGTGTGAGTGAGCGTGAGATAAGTTTACTTACCAACATGGTCAGTGGGGAACATAATTGGAAAGGGATTGATGTAGACTGGAGTACCTCCTTTTCAAGAACCAAAGGAGAGAGTCCGGGCTCCTATTACATGCTTTTTGAAGATATTGAAGCATACAGTCATGACCCCATACTTAATGATGTCCCTATGGCTCAGTGGGTAGATTCTGCCAGAACAGATTTCTCTAGGTCAAGATTACGCAATGGTAGTTTTAATACGGGTTCACAAATCGAAGATAATCTAACCGCCTTAATTAACATCGAAATACCTCTAAGCCAAGGTTTTATAGAAAGCTCATTCAAAATGGGTGCCAAGGCACAAAGAATGGGAAGAGAAAAGGATGATGCTACATTAGCAGAAACATTTTACTACTTAGGCGGACTTGAAATGAGAACCGCTATTGATCTATGGCAAGAAACCAATGATGTGCTCTCTTTAACCCCAGATGGGCGTATTGCCTTGAACAATTTTATCGGCAGCAATCCATATGAGGTTGGAACCTTCTTAGGGGGGGATTATAGAATGACTAATCCACTAAGTGCCGGCCTAATAAAAAATTGGATTGATACTCAAAAAGAGATACTGCATATCGATCGGTACGGTCTTGAAGATAATTATCTGTATGATGAAAATATTGACGCCTACTATGGGATGGTTAATGTGAACGTCGGGAATTATGTAAAAATAATATCAGGTGTACGTTTTGAGGATACCTTTAATGATATGACGGCAAAGTATTCACGGCTTCAAGAGCGCTACGGCCAACAGGGTACCATTGATGATACGACACGTACCAAAAGTTATAAGGAAATAATGCCGCATCTGCATGTGAAAATTCAACCAGTAGATTGGTTTGATCTAAGACTATCCTATGCACAAACATTGGCTCGACCTGACTACAACATGGTTATTCCAAAAGCCAATATTAATGCGGAACGATCCAGAATAACGGCTGGAAATCCAGAATTAAAGCATATGACGGCGGATAATTATGACATTACAGCCACATTTTTTAGTCCTAAATTAGGCCTACTCTCTGTTTCAGGTTTTTATAAAGAACTCAAAAACATCTTCTTCCCGGTTTCAGGGCTTTATCTAGCCAGTGATAGTTTAGCTGCAGTTTGGGGTTTTCCTAGTCGAGCCGGCTATGATCTAACCTCTTATGATAACAGTCCTGAGGCGATGGTGCGTGGAATTGAAGTTGACCTACAGACAAACTTAAGTGCTTTAGATTCCCCCCTAAGTGGTGTCGTTCTAAGTTTGAACGTGACGAGACAATTTTCGGAAACAACTAAGTACAATTTTACCACCGAAGATAGCTTAGTTGGGTTTGTACGAGGCCGTCCTGTTTTTGAAAAATTTGTTGTAAAAAAAACAAGAGAAATTGACATGCCTGGACAGCCACCGTTAATATTTAATCTTTCAGTAGGTTACGATTTAAAGGGTTTTTCTGGAAGAATATCTGGCAATTATCAAAGCGATTATCTAGTAGGAGCTGGCCAAAGTGAAATTCAAGACACAAATAGTGGAGAATTCTGGAGATGGGACCTGGCGCTTAAGCAAAAGATTAATGACAATCTAGTTGCTCACTTTAGTATCTCCAATCTAACGGGTATGCGGGAACAAACCTATAGGAATTATGAACTAAGGTACCCTCGATCTATAAGTCATTACGGAGCAATCACGAATTTTGGTATTCGATATACATTCTAATATCTACACCAATAAATCCAAACATAAACGAAAAACTATGATTAAACTAATACAAAGAATAAGCAATAAAAGTTGTTTGAGCCTGTTAGCTTTTGCGCTAATCGGTTTTGGCAGCAGCTTTCATTCCGCAATACAAGCACAAGATGTGATGGTGATTGAGGCTACCCAAACCGGATTAGATCTTACACCAATCATTAATAATGATACCTTAGAAAACGGGGAGTTCGCAGAGCGAATATACGAGCTACAGAGAAATTCTTTTTACTTTGTCTCGAGTCAACTTGGTAAGGATGGAACTACGTTGCACATACGAGCAGAGGAAGGAGAAGGAACCCCTCCCTTGATTTTACCTTTGCAAGCAGAAGGAGGTGGATTCCCAGATATCATTCGACAACGAGGAGATCTAATTCTAGAAGGAATTTGGATAGATACCCAAAACGGTGAAAACAGAAATGAAGGTCGGCCAATAAGAGCCTTAGCTGATAGTTCTAGAATAGTTATAGATGGCTGTTACTTAGTAAATGCACGTGGTACGGGATTAGCCGTATACGGGAATAATCAAAAGTGGTATATCAAAAACTCTGTGATTGGAAGAATGGGACAACGTTCTACTCCAGGTGGAAATGGCCGTCCTATTGATATACGTGATGCAAGGCCGGTTGATTCTCTTGTATTTTCTAACAACACTATGTACATGATTATGGATAGAATTGTTCGGACTCAGGGCGCTTCAATTGGTTACTTTGAATTTGATCATAACACGGTCTTTAATCATGAAGGGGAGCACGGGATGCTTCAATTAGGAACGGTATATGATAAAGCCAAAGTTACGAATAACCTATTTTTAGATGCACAGTGGAAAGGAGCGCATCCTAATGTTGCCGAGCAAACACAAAAAGAGAATGATAGTCATTATTTAATTACTCTAGATACTCTTGTTGCAGATTTAGAGGTGGAAATCAGTCATAATAATGCAGCCTGGAGTCCTCTTGTGTATACATATTGGGAAACAAACAGTGCATTTACATCAAAGCCACCTTTAATGATACCTTCTCTGGAAAATGTGATGGGTACCGAGGCTTTCAATGCAGCATTCATAGAGGAAGAGTTTGTAGAGTTAACCGAGATTCCAACCTTAACAGATATGGCTGACTATATGAATAATCTTTTTGCCGATCCCCGGCCAGATCCATATCCAAGATGGCAAGAAACTGATGTTATTGGCGCCCCATTTATTGACGCGAGCTACCCTACTACAGCCGCATCGTATTCAGCAGCTATGAATGGGCTTCCTTTAGGTGATTTAAATTGGTTCCCAGATAAAAAAGCTGAATGGGAAGAAATGGTTACCTCAAGTGAATTAGGTGATGAACTACCCAATGCTTTTGTGTTGGAGAATGCATACCCAAATCCATTCAACCCTAGTACTCAGTTATCCTTTGAACTAAGTTCACCAAGTAATGTCCGTTACACTGTGTACTCGGTCTTGGGACAGGAAGTTTATACTGAAAATTTAGGTCTAAAAAATTCAGGTAGACATACTATGCGATTCAATGCAGGCAATTTATCCAGTGGTGTGTATATCATTAGAATGCAAGCAGGCGCAGAGGTTAGAAGCCAAACTATCACACTAATTAAGTAGTAAAAGACCATTTATTGGACATGTATCTGTTGTACTAATAAATAAAGCACAAAGGGATAATCACTGATATATGGTTATCCCTTTTTCTATTTCATAACCTAAAAAACACATGACATTTAAGACTTATAATCCAAAGCCAATTCAGATCATAGCCATAATAATATCCTGTATTATTTCGCTAGAAACATCCAATTTGATAGCCCAACAGGCTACTTGGCAGTCAGAGTATGTTTTTTATGATCAAGACAACAAGCTAGGGTATAAGTCAGATTCATTAGGTAATAGGATTCCCGATTTCAGTCATGTAGGATATAACTATGGAGATACCTCTATCCCTGAAGTGGAGGTGGTTGCTGAACTGTTTGCTTCAAATACCGATGCCAAAAGGATTCAGCAAGTGATTGATTCTGTAGGTAGTTTACCTGTAAACCAGCAAGGGTTTAGGGGAGCTATTTTACTCCATCAGGGACTATATCTAGTGGAGGATTCTCTAGTGATCGATGAAAGCGGAATAGTTCTACGTGGAGTTTCTGATGCTAAGAATGGAACGGTAATAAGGGCAACTGGGAATAAAAAAAGACCTCTTATTTATCTGAAGGGTGAAGGAGAAAGAGAAATTATAAAAGAAACAGCCCAGCTAATTACAGAAGAATATGTTCCTGTCGGTCAACAATTTGTTGTAGTTGAACATGGAGCACTGTTTAATCCGGGCGAAGAAATTGTTATATATAGAAAAGGGAATGCTCAGTGGATCAAAGATATTAACATGGACACAATTCCACCGAGACCAGATGATAGGCCGGTATTTGCCTGGGATCCGGAAAGTTATGCACTAAGTTTTGAGCGGGTAATTTCTAGGGTGAACAGTGATACACTTTTTTTTCGGAACCCCATCGTAATGGCGTTAGATAAAAGGCATGATACAACATGGGTCTACAAAACAGAATATCCTGGCCGTATTTCTAATGTAGGCGTTGAATATCTTCGGTTAGAATCCGAATATCAACATGAAATAGACGAAAAACATGGCTGGGATGCTATATTCATAGATGGTGTTTCACACTCTTGGGTTCAATTCATAACAGCCCAGTATTTTGGTTATTCTGCTGTCTCTATTGAAAAAAACTCAAAGCATATTACCGTACAATACGCTCGGAATATTACCCCCAAGTCTAAAATAACCGGTGGTCGTAGATATTCATTTAATATTGATGGAGAACTCAACTTAGTAAAACATTGTGAGACTTTAGGCGGAAGGCATGACGTAGTCACAGGGGCTCGTGTTTCCGGGCCCAATGTTTTTTTTGATTGCACCATAAAAAATGCTCATAACGATGCGGGACCACATCATCGGTGGGCAACCGGCACGCTCTATGATAACATACAAACTGACGGCCAATTAAACGTTCAAAATCGAGGTAATCGTGGTAGTGGGCATGGATGGGCTGGAGTAAACCATGTAGTATGGAACTCTATTTCAAGATCTTCTGTAATTCAAAGCCCAATAGCTTCTGGAAAGAATTATGCAATTGGCTTACAAACCGAAAAAGTGGAAGGGTTTAGTCCAAATAGTCCAGATGGAATTTGGGAGGGGCATAATAAAGTAGGACTCTTCCCGAATTCATTGTACCTAGCACAATTGAACGAGCGTCACCGTGTATCAAGGGAGACGATTCAAGGCTTAATTGTTGATAGGGAGAGGCCTGAGCTTATAAAGAATGCAAATCATTTTCTTGGGCTACCGCCTAAAACGATAACCGCATATCAGAGTGTACGAAGTTCGGGTGGGCTTCATAACTATTATTCAGAAGGTACCTATTGGTGGCCGAATCCTAACGACCCAGAAGGAGCTTACATAAGACGTGATGGTGAAACAAACCCTAATAATTTTGATTACCATCGCATTGTACTTGAAAATTTTTCATATCAAGTAGGGGTCTTACTCTCCGCCTATCTAATAACAGAGGATGCTCGCTACTTAAATAAGGTGATTAATCACTTAGAAGCTTGGTTTGTTCATAAAGAAACTAAGATGAACCCACATCTACTTTATGCCCAGGCTATACAAGGTATAAGCAAGGGACGGGGGATAGGAATAATAGATACAGGCCACCTAGTTGATGTAGCTAGAGTGGTCGAAATATTGAGGGATAATCATCTGGTTCCTCTAAATAGATTAGAGCCAGTGATAAGCTGGTTTAGAGACTATCTTGGCTGGTTGACTACACATCCAAATGGTATAGAGGAAATGAATTGGAGAAACAATCATGGCACTTGGTGGCACGTACAGGCGGCTGCTTTTGCTAGGGTTACCAATAATGCAGCTATCCTAGAAGATATAAGAAACCGATTAGAGCAGGTGTTAGTCCCTAATCAAATTTCTAAAAAAGGTGAATATATTTTTGAGGTTTCTAGAACGAAACCCTATGCCTATAGTCAGTACAATTTGGAGGCCTTTGTATTACTATCACTACTTCTTTCCAATGAACAAGAATCTATATTTCCAGTTAAAAAAGAACGAGCGTTACTTCTTAGATCCATACAGTTCTTGAAACCATTTCTTATAGATAAGGAGTTATGGCCGTATGAAGCAGATGTGTCAGAATGGGCCTCGCAACCCAATCGATTCCTGTTTTTTCCTCTACTTTCGTATTACGAGCAAGATATTAATTGGTTAAATTCGTGGAAACAGAAAGGTTGGCCTGAATTAAGTACCGAAGATAAAAGGAATCTTTCGGCAAAGAATATTCTTCTTTGGCTGCCACTTTTACAGCAATACCCCAATGAGCAATTAGGTTCTATTTCTGAGAAATCAGAATCAGCCCTTCATTTGAGTGAGCGTGACCCTGTACCTAGCATCTACCATAATCCAATATTGCCAGGTTTTAATCCGGATCCATCCATTACAAAAAAAGATTCAACGTATTATTTAACTACCTCAACCTTTGAATATTTTCCAGGTTTACCCATCTATAAAAGCAACGATTTGGTGAACTGGTCATTAGTTGGACATGCAATTCATCGAACTGAGCAACTATCATATGGTGATGTAACTAATTCTAGAGGTATATTTGCTCCATCCTTTAAATATCATGATGGTACATTTTATATAGCTACCCGTCTCATTGGTACTCCCCAAAAGAAAGGTTCGTTCATTCTAACTGCAAAAAAACCAGAAGGGCCATGGTCTGATCCCATATGGTTAGATGAAGCTGGTGGGATAGATCCATCACTTTTTTTTGATGATGATGGAAGCTTATATCTGTTAGGGAATTTGAGGCCAGAGAATGCAAAGTGGAATAAACAACGTATAATATGGTTAAGAGAGTTTGATTTAGACAAAAAAGAGTTTATTGGTGAACAGCATACATTGATTGATGCAGGAGATTACTATCAAAATGGAACCCTAGATGGAGGCTATGCTAGGGGGGTAAATAATTTTGAAGGACCCCATTTGTATAAAAAAAATGGGTATTACTATTTACTCATAGCCCATGGTGGAACAGAGGAATATCATGCTGTTTCCATCTTTAGAAGTAAGAGTATTACCGGGCCGTATGAGTCTAATCCAGAGAATCCAATTTTAACTCACCGGGACTTGGATTTTTCACATCCCATCACATCTACCGGTCACGCCTCTTTAATTCAGGATCATTTAGATCAGTGGTGGACTGTGTATCATGGTAAACGTCCTTATGGGTTGATTGAAGATCCATATTATGGATCTGGGTTAGTTCAATCATACCCATTAGGTAGAGAAACAATGCTATCGCCGGTAGATTGGAGCTCTGATTGGCCCATTGTGAACCCAACAGGTGCTGTTGGTAGAGCCGAATTAACACATAGGTTGATTGATGGGAAAACTAATAGTGGGACCACTCGTTTCACGGATTATTTTACCAGAACAACATTAAACACTCGCTGGAACTTTATTAGAATACCAAAATACAAGTGGTATGAGATAGATTCGGAAAATGAACAACTGCTTATTCAAATCCGCCCTGAAACTTTACAAGAACCGGTTAACCCTTCTTTTATTGGGGTCCGGATGGAACAAGTTGACTTTACATTTACCACCAATATTGATTTCCAGCCAAAGGTAGAAGGTGAAGAGGCTGGCATTGTTGCGCTTAGAGAACAGTACAGACATATTACGTTTTCAGTCAAACAGGTATCAGGTGAGCCTCACTTAGTAATTGCACAACAATTTGACGAACAGTCACAGGTACAGGTTCTTTACCAAACTAAAATGAATCTTTCGAATCTGAGTTTAAAAATGAGCAGTGAAATGGGTAAGTACCGATTTTATTATCGTATTCCCACTGCTGAAAACTGGTTCGAACTCCCAATAACTGTGGATGGCACTTTTCTTGGAATGGATTTAGGTGGGGGCCGTTTTACGGGTAGTTACGTTGGACTTTATGGTACATCTAATGGAAATAAGTCCAATAGCTTATTAAAGGTAAACTGGGCTGACTTCGAATTTAATCAGCCCCGATTCGAGAACTAATGGTATCCATTGAATTGTAGCCATTTGTCTAATACATCAAGCCAATCCTGTACGGAACTTTGGCCATTGCCCATACCGAATCCATGACCACCATCTTGATATACATGCATTGTAGAGGATATCCCGTTGTCAATTAGGGCAGTATAATATTGAATACTATTTTCTACCGAAACACTTTTATCATCTGAACTGTGAATTATAAATGTTGGAGGTGTTCCACCGGAAACCTGTCTAAAGGTGCTGAAATAAGCTTGATCTTCCTCGGTAAAATTCTCGGTTAGTAGATTTCTTCGTGACCCTTTATGAGCATATGGGTCATACATTGAAATTACTGGATATACTAAAATACTAAAATTGGGACGTGCACTGATGCTCTGTATTGAATCTTTCAGTGTAACTAAGGTATCCACAGAAAATAAGGTACTTAAGGACGATGCTAAATGTCCTCCAGCTGAAGAACCCATAATTCCTATTCTATCTGGATCAATATTCCATTCTTCTGAGTGATACCGAACCATTCTAAGTGCTCGTTGGGCATCTATTAAAGGAACAAATTTTGCTTGTGACTGTACTTCCCAATCGGGTAATCTATATTTCACAACAATTCCTGCAATACCTCTTTTGTTTAACCACTCAGCATAGTTAGTACCTGCTTCTTCATACACTAAGACGGAATATCCTCCACCTGGAAACATGACTACAGCTGGTGTTGTATGGCCGGCGTTTTGTGGAAGAAATATTTCAATAGTTGGGGTATGTATATTACTAATCCGGAGTTTATTTGTTCGCTCGTGAACTTCATCAAAGTCCCACTTCATCTGTAAGGGAGCGCGTTCTGGCCATAATTCTAGTAGAGCATCTGAATTATAGATGCTTTGAGCCTTTGCAGTTGTGGTTTGAAAGACTGTGCAAAGAAGTAGTATAAAAATAGTACCAGAGGTAATGACTCTCATATCATGATGGTTATTTAATTAGCAACATAGACCGTGTTTCCTCAAATCCGACTGATTTGAGGGTGTAGAAATAAAGTCCAGAAGGTAAATTCTCTGCATTAAAGGTAAACTCATGATGGCCACTAGGCACAAATCCATCAACCAGTGTTTGGACTTGTTGTCCAATCGAATTGTATACATCTAATGAAGCATGACCTGCACTAGGAAATCCAAATTGAATTTTTGTACTAGGGTTGAACGGATTTGGATAATTTGGTCCAAGATAATAACCTTGAGGCTGATCAGAAGTGGGATTATCTTCAGTTGATGTAACCCAAGCGGGGTCAAAAAAACCTTCTCCCTTCCACTCCTTAAGTGCTCGTAAAATAGTGCCATTCTTTTGAGTTTCGGTGGTCATAGCGTCTACGGCTTCCTTTCCAATTCGATCTTCTAACTGCCTATAGAATAAACTTCTTGGCTCGGCATCTTCTCCATTTATTTCAAAAAAACCATTTCCGACACGATCACCCTTTGCTCCAATCGCCCAAGAGCGCGATCCATAGGGCTGTGAGGCAAGAACTTGATAACCGGGTGCAGAAATAACATTCCAAAACATAACCTGTGCGCCACTCCAGCCATGACCTGAACCACCGCTCGTGAATCCTCTATTTCGTACACGAATGTCTCCAGCGCGCACATTATCCAACAGTAAACCCGTTGCATATCGATGGTGAGGCCCGGTTTCGGCATGAGTGTTTTCCGAATAGTTATCGACGAAAACATTTGGGCCGGCAACGCGTGAGCCAGTAACCTGGTCATGTCGACCATTTCGGGTATATATTCTTTGGAATAAATTGAATGACCCTTTGTTTACCTCAAACGAATATCTACGGCTACCCGAAATCTTAGAAATGGGATCTACTAAAGCACAGTCTTCAACTGTAATTTTATAGGACCAATTTATAGTGACCGTACCCCGTATAAAATGTTTTGCAGTAACTCTTCGAACCCAACCATCCTCCACATTTTGAAAATAGGTTGCCCTATTTGCATGGTTTTCATCGGTAGGATGAGTGTAAATAGAGGTTAGATACATATTTTCTATACCTACATTATTAATGCGGTATGAATTATCATACTTATACACCTCCCCAAGACCATATTTTTCAGTCATAGCCTGTACTAAGGGGACGTTTATATATACAGTATCCCCATTAATTTTATGGATGCTTCGTTCGTAGGGTATACTATAGGAACTAGGAGTCCATCCTAGCGGACCCATTTCTATATCATCAATCCATTTTTGATTTGGCGTACGTAGCACGTGAATAAGATCTCCTACCGAAAAGGAGCTTGCATCTGCTAAAATGAGCTGAGTAGTACCCGTTGGTGCGTCTTCAAGTATTCTCACCGATTCACCTTTAACTCCATCAGGCTCGTCAGGACCAAAAAAATTGAATAGATCATGACTGGTGCGAGCGGTGGCCATAATATGGGTACCACCCTCCTCAGCAGAAGCCTGGCCCTCTCCTTTAATCACAATACCACTATGGCGGATATACAAGGAACCTCTTACTTCATAATAACCAGCTTTTAAAAGTATAGCACCACGAAACCCTGTTGAGTCAATAGGATAAGTAGACAATTCATTTATGGCAGCCTGAATTCGAGAATGATCATCCCCATCTTGGGGTTCCAAAACAATCTTTACCTCGACATCGGGAATTGGTACTTCACTAAATTTATACCCAGCCCATGAAAAGTCAGGGATTATATTGGTAGTATCTTCCTCTTCTCCATAGTTGGCATACGGTGAGTATTGTAATTTTCCATCTATCCCTTCATATACAAGACTAGATTGTTGGGCTTGTGTATGAAAACTACTCGGAATCCAAACCGAAAATAACAAAATGAGTAGTGTTGAAAGCGTGATTTTTTGTGTTGTGTACTCCATGGCTGCTTTGTTTGGTTGGGTTAGTAGGATTAAATGTCATCGATACGAATCGAATTATCACAAATGAGTAAGTCGTAGTGGGGTTTTTCATTCATAATTAGCTCATGGTATTTACAACCCCACATTTCCAATTGTTGTTGAGTTAATTCAGTCCAGTCTGTACCATTCATGACACCTCTAGATGACCAATACACAATGGTGTTACCATCCTCGTATAAATCATTAATTTTTTGAATATGTTCTAGAACTGGCTCCGCAAATTGATAATCTCTCAGATGTCTATAGACGCAAATAGTCTCATCGATATCAACATAAATAACCATGGTTTTATTAGCGTTTATTTTGGGGAGTGTAGGATACCTCTACGTAATCAATGTCGGTATAACCGCGGTCAGAATCTTGACTGCTTGCCGCATAAAAACCGAAAGAAGCACCGACCCAACGTAATTTACTCGCTTTAAAATCTGATCCCATTTTGTAATATTCCTGCCCATCTTGGCTTATATAAAAGTCACATAGAGCTCCCTGTTCCACTACGAGTTTTATAAAAAATTCTTGATTAGTATCATTGTTGAAATGCACCTTATGTAGAGTTTGTTCTATTGCGCTATTCCGAGCTTGATAACGGGTTTTAAAACTGGCATGTGTTTGGGTGGGAGTTTTCCGAATAGTAAGTGCAGCATAGGTTTCGCCACTAACCCCCATTCCAAATTCCCCACCCTCTTTTAACTCAGAAACGTCTATTTTTGCCACAACTTCAAAGGCTATATCGGGAAATTTTTGGGATAAAAAGTTCGGCATTTGAACCAAATTTATATCCCCGTTGTCTACAGGTAATGCGAAAAGTCTTAGATGCCCAATGCGTTCACTTAATGAGAACCACTCAGGATTATAATTTCCGTGCCATCTCCACTGAGGTTGAAGATAACTTGGTGTACTTGCAAGGTCATTGAAACTATCCGAGGTTTTAGGATCTTTTGGAGGGGTTGGATTTGCCACTTTGGGATACGGGGCACTCATTACGGGCTCACCAATTCCATCATTATCGGAGTCAATTCCTATGATCGGCCAATCATCTTCAGTCCAACTTAGTGGGTTCAAATGTGGAATTCTTCCATACGAGTCAAAATCCTGAAAATGTAAAAACCAATCTTCACCGGAATCTAAGGCAATCCAAGATCCCTGATGAGGGCCATTAATGGAGGTTCTACCTTGATGTAATACTTTTCGAAATTCATAAGGCCCATAAATATTTTTAGACCGAAGAACCGTTTCCCAACCATAAGGAACACTCCCAGCGGGAGCAAATATATAATAGTATTCCCCTCTTTTATACAACTTTGGTCCCTCAATTATTGGGTTTTCATCGGTACCATCATAGATGATAACCCCGTCATCCAGAATTTGATCTCCTTCAGAACTCAGTTTGTGCAATACTAAAACTGAATTGATTCCCGCTCTACTTTTGGCATAGGCTAGAATCATATATGCATTACCATCCTCATCCCAAAATGGAGTAGGGTCAATCCATCCTTTTGCTTCTTTGATCACTTTAGGAGGAGTCCAAGGGCCGCTTGGATGGGTTGATTTCATCATTACAATTCCGAAATCAGGATCCCCATAGTAGATATAAAAGGTGCCATTATGTTCTTTTATTGATGGAGCAAAAACCCCATCCCCATGTCGAGGAGTATCATAGTGGCTACTATGTTGTGTTTCAAATGCGTTGGCAATTAAATCCCAATGAACTAAATCCGTAGAATGATGAATGGGAAGGCCGGGGCTATATGGAAAGCTAGAAGTTACCATGTAAAAATCCGAGCCACTTTTTACTATATCTGGATCTGGAAAATCAGCATAATAAAGTGGATTTTTAAAATGGCCTTCGGGAAGACTAGAGGCATCTCGAGTTAATGATTCCTGAGAACAGGATACAACGGATCCCCAGGCAATGAACCAGAAGACCCTGGTACAATACCTCCGAATAATATTTTTTTTAGTACCCATGATCATGGAGTTTTCATTAGGGCCTTCCTAATTTCCTAAGGATCTGGAAAAAGCTTCTAAATAATAGTAGTCAGCGTAGTTTATAGGCACATCTACCTCACTATCTTTGGGATGATTACCGGTTGAATGGTCCAATAAAAACCCAAAATTATCTCCAATATCTGAACGATATTTAGCATCGATGTTTGCTAAAATTTTGTTTGCCACATTTTCATAATAAGTGGCTTGTTCACCTTCAATCATCGAACTCAATTCGAATAAGGCACTGGAAATAATCGTAGCGGCGGAGACATCTCTAGCTTCATTGGGTATGTCAGGTGCGTTGAAATCCCAATATGGAACTAAGTCATCAGGCATATTCGGATGGGTGAGGATAAAAGCCGCAATTTTTTGAGCTTGTTCTAGGTAAGCTGGATCTTGAGTAAACCTGTAACTCATAGTGAACCCATAAAGCCCCCAAGCTTGACCGCGAGCCCAAGCCGATTCATGAGCATATCCTTGATGCGTATTTCGTTTGCGAACCTCGCCAGTTTCTGGATAAAAATCAATTACATGATATGAGCTGTTATCCTCTCGGAAATGCTCACGAAGAGTGGTGTTTGCATGGCTAACAGCAATATTATAGTAAGTTGAATCACCGGTTTCTTGTGTGGCTCTAAATAATAATTCAAGATTCATCATGTTATCAATAATGACAGGATGTTCCCATTTGTCTGTATTGTGATCCCATGACCGAATAGCGCCAATGGTTGGGTTAAATCGAGTAATAAGTGTATTTGCCGACTCAATAATAACATCTCTGTAGTCCATATCTTTGGTGAGACGATATCCTTGGCCAAAACTACAATACACTTTGAAGCCCATGTCGTGTGTGCGACCATTTCGTTTTTCACGCTCTACAAGGGAGGTGTAGGTTTTAGCGCTTTCAGCCCATTTCTCCTCACCGGTGAGTTCATACATTTGCCATAAAACGCCGGGAAAAAATCCACTGGTCCAGTCACCGGAATGAACAAAATGAAGTTCCCCGCCCTCAACCGTTCTTGGCGCAATAAGTCTGCCTCGGTTAGATCGGTTCTCTGCGTCAAGATTGGCATCCGATTCTGCAATTAAGAGTTCTAGTTGTTGGGAAGCAAACTCAAGGGTAGGAATGGTTTCAACTTGTGTTATACAGCCAGAGGAAACAATTAAAAGGGTGAATAAAGAAATAATAAAAGATTTCATAAGGTGTGGCTTAAGTGGCTTGGGTGAATAATTGAATGAATAGTGGTCATCAAATGATGTTATTTGTAGTGTGTAGGTGGACTAGATCGTACATGATTATACTTTCATTTGAAAATTCGTTTTTGTATTGTGAAATGAACAATGAAAGGCTTAAACTCTTATTCTAAACCAATGCTCAAGTACTATTAAATGGAACTTAACCGATTACTTTATTTCTTCAAAACCTTTTTTCGTAATTCTGTTCTTTTTTTTCTGTTTCCCCTTTGCTTATTAAGTAGCTGCACCTCAAAAGTGGAACTAACTTACGAACAAAAGCCCAACATACTTTTTATAGCTATTGATGATCTTAATGATTGGGTAGAGGTGTTGAAGGTAAACCCAGATATTAAAACACCGAATATTAATCGATTAGCCGAACGTGGTATGTTATTTACTAACGCCCACACTCAAGCACCAATTTGCGCTCCAAGTCGTGTATCTATAATGACAGGTAAGTATCCTCATACGACGGGTGTTTATTTTCAAATAAAAGATGAATTTGTTCGAGAAGCGAGTGATCAAACCCTTAATTCAGTTTATTTACCTCAATATTTTGAGCGTTATGGTTATAAAACTATGGGGGCAGGTAAGCTTTGGCATGGCAACGATGAAGCCAACACTTTTCAGGAATATGGAGAACGAAGAGAGTGGTTTGGACCAAGGCCGGATGAGCGTATGGTATATGTACCCGAGGAAGGACCGAATTATGATGGGGTGAACAGTACAAACACAGATTGGGGTGCTTTTCCAGAGAAAGATGAAGATATGTCCGATTATTATTATGCAAGTTGGGCGATAGATCAACTTCAGAAAGATCACGAAAAACCTTTCTTTTTGGGAGTTGGTTTTGTTCGGCCTCACGTTCCATGGTATGTGCCTCAAAAATGGCTAGATATGTATAATCCTGATTCAATTTCTATGCCTAGCTACAATCCAAAAGACTTGGCAGATATTCCACAGTATGCTAAACTTTTAACCCATACCCCACCGATGCCTACAACGGAGTATCTTTTGGAAAAAGATGAGTGGAGACAAGCTGTCCGTGCCTATTTAGCTTCTGTTACGTGGACAGATTATCAAGTAGGAAGGGTTTTAGACGCTTTGGATAATAGTTCTTATAAAGATAATACCATCGTTGTGCTTTTTTCAGATCACGGTTATCACCTTGGTGAAAAGAACAGATTTGCAAAAATGTCTCTCTGGGAGCGGGATACCAGAGTTCCATTAATTTTTTCAGGTCCAAGTATTCCCAAAAATACCCTTAGTGCAAAGCCTGTGGGTTTAATTGATATTTATCCGACTTTGGTAGAATTAGCTGGCCTGTCGGAAAATCCGGATAACGAAGGCCTTAGTCTGGCACCACTTGTACAACAAAAAAACATTCCTTGGCCAAGACCAGCTATTACCGAATTTGGTCCGGGCAATATTAGTCTGAGAACGGAGACCATTAGATTTATACAGTACGAAGACGGCTCCCAAGAATTATATGATCATGAACTGGACCCAGAAGAGCAAACGAATTTGATCATAAACGCTGTAATACCGTCTTCCTATTTGAATGATGTAAAAAATGTGTCAGCGTATATTCCATCTTCTTGGCCACCATTAGTAGAAAATGGTTACTATCGGCAAAATTCTTTTGTTCGAGAGCGAGTAGAGCAGTGGAAAATAGACGCAAATCAATTTCTAAATAAACCCTTGGATGAAACATGGAGTACACACGAATGGTGAGCAAATACCCTATTTTACTCACCTTTTTAACAGTTATTTTTTTTAATTGCACAACAAAAAAAGAGATACAATATCCCAGTGAAAAACCTAATATACTGTGGTTAGTCAGTGAAGATAACAGTGCGAGTACCATAGGTGCATATGGAAATACACTTGTCAAAACACCTACTATAGATTCTCTTGCACAAGCTAGTGTTTTATTCAAATTCGCTTATTCTAATGCGCCAGTATGCGCAATAGCACGTTCAACTATTTTAAGCGGAATGTACGCCGGTACAAATGGTACTCAACACATGCGATCAAGAATAGATATCCCTTTGCAGTTGGAACAAAGCTTTTTCCCTCTTTTACTGAAGGAGGAAGGGTATTATACAACGAACAACGCCAAAACAGACTATAATTTAACAGGCGACCATGCCAGGTTTTGGTCAGAGAGTAGTCCCTCAGCGGATTATACGAATAGAGAAGAAGGCCAGCCATTTTTTGCCATTCATAATTTTCATGAGTCGCATGAGTCTAGAATGCATATAGATTTAGCTGCTCATCAAACTACCACATCGGCAGAAAAAATTACACTACCACCGTACCATCCAGATACCCAGCATATGAAGAAAAGCTGGGCTCACTATTATGATAAAATTAATGAAGTAGATCAATGGGTGAAAAAAGAATTAGAGCGGCTTAAGGCGCAAGGACTAGAGGATAACACCATTGTATTTTATTACGCAGATCATGGGGGGGTTTTACCTAGGAGCAAGCGATTTATGTACGATACGGGTACTCGGGTACCAATGATTGTTCATGTACCCGATAGGTGGAAAAGTGAATTGGGTTTAGAAAGTGGAATGACTCTTGATGAGCCTGTAAGCTTTGTAGACTTGGCCCCAACAGTTTTAGCTTTAGCAGGAATCGAAATACCGGAGGTGTATCAAGGAGCATCGATTTTTGAAACATCCACCCAAAATAGAGACTGGATATATTTGTATCGGGATCGTATGGATGAATGGTACGATGCCAAAAGAGGAGTAACCAATGGACAATTTAGATATGTTAAAAACTTTATGCCTCATCGACCTAACGGTCAACATTTGACCTTTCTGTTTAAAGCCCAATCCACACAGGAGTGGTATGAACTTTGGAAAAATGGAATGACTAATGAAATTCAGTCTCAATTCTGGGAACCAGTCCCTTCAGAACAGTTTTTTGTTACAGCAGAAGATCCATGGGAAGTAGAAAACCTATTAGCACCAATGAATGGTTCATTGGAAGCAGATAAAATGGAAATGTTAGCCTTCGCAAAATCAGCTTTAGATGGGTACATACTAGAGTATAGAGATGGCACATTTTTGCCTGAGGACATGTTTGGATATGTAATTAAGAAATCAGATACGGATGCAATTGAAACGGTTTACGATTACCTGCAAAGTGATGAATATCCCATTGAATATGCCCTTGAAGTTGCTAATAAAGTGATAGAAATGGATCTCCAGAATTGGTCTTATTTTTTAGATCGAATTCAGGTAACAGAGCCAGTGATACGATATTGGGCCGCGGTTGGTTTAGCTTCACTAAGTAGTAAATACACAACCATAAATGAGATGCCCGATGTGCTCATTGACCGTGTGAAAGAAGAACCATTTTCAAGTGTGAAAGCATCTTTATTTGAAGCAATGAGTCACATTAACACACATTTAGCTAGTGAAAAAAGAATTTCTGAATCTCAAATGCAAGAATGGATCAATGTGGCACTTGAGACTAACGATGATATTGGGCTACTGTACTTATTAAATGGCTTGCATTATGCTAAGCTATCGGAAGCTATTCAGAAAAAATTGGTACCTAAAATGTATGAGGTAGCTTTTGACGAGAATTATGAATTGATAGGGCCTGAAGGTTACTCAAGAAGAATAGCGGCCTATCTATATGAGATCTGGGGATAATAATGAAATGTTTTACGTGGACTAAGAAATGGGTTCTACCATTCACTGTGGTGGGTATGTTGATCATAGTAATGGGTTGTAATCAATCCTTTAATGATTCAGCTCCTCCTAATTTTATAGTTATAATGGTGGACGATATGGGGTTTTCAGATATAAGCCCATATGGAGGTGAAATTGAGACACCATATTTAGAAGAACTTTCACAGCAGAGTTATTTTTTTACTCAATTTTATAATGCTGGACGTTGTGCGCCAACAAGAGCCTCATTGCTGACAGGCTTGTATCCTCATAAAGCAGGAGTTGGAGAGATGGTAACCCCTGAAAATCGCCCCGGGTATTATGGTAGACTTAGTGAGGAGTCTGTAACCACTGCAGAAGTGTTGCGAGAAGCAGGATATCAAACTTTTATGAGCGGTAAGTGGCATGTTACGCATTATGATTATAGTGGAGATACGACGGTCTTGCATAAAGAAACGTGGCCTTTACAGCGGGGATTTGATCGTTTTTTTGGTACTATATCAGGTGCAGGTAGTTATTATACCCCCAAAAGTTTGATGAGTGGAAACACTTTTATCACTCCTGCGGACTCCTTTTATTATACTACAGCTATTACTGATACGGCTATTGCTTTCCTTGAAGATGCCGACTCAAATACTCCCTTTTTTCTTTACATGGCTCATGTAGCTCCACATTGGCCACTTCATGCCCCGGAAGATTTAATCGATAAATATGTTACACGATATACAGCAGGTTGGGACGAAGTACGTAAGGCGCGTTTGGATAAGCAATTAGCTCTTGGGATTTTTGAAACTACGGTAAACTATAATCAACTCCCAGCATTGGAAAATAAGTGGGAAGACGAAGAATTTAAAGAATGGCAGATATATCGTATGGCGGTGTATGCTGCACAACTTGAGTTGGTCGATCAGGGGATTGGTAAATTAATAACTAAATTGAAGGAATTGAATCTCTTTGATAATACAATGATAATCTTTCTGTCGGATAATGGTGGTAGCCCAGAGATTATTAATGGTGTAGATACACGACACGGTTATTTTGAAAATGGGGGGACTCGAACAGATGTACTTCCAGGCCAACCCGATACATATGCATCATACGGACCTACCTGGGCAACCGTTTCAAATACCCCATACCGACTCTTCAAATCCTATAGTCATGAAGGGGGTATCATATCTCCATTACTTATTCATTGGCCTAGAGAAATAAAAGAAGCATCGATTGTGCGTACGCCAGCTCATGTCATTGATATTATGCCTACTCTTGTAGCTGCGGCTGGTGCTAGGTATCCTAGTGAGTATAAGAATAGAGTTGTAGCACCCTTTCAAGGTCAAAGCTTGTTCAGTGAGTCTAGATCTAGAGCTTTGTTTTGGGAACATTTAGGTAATAAAGCAGTCCGCAAAGGAGACTGGAAATTAGTGGCAAAAAATGGAGAACCTTGGGAACTTTACCAAATCACAGAAGATCCTGTAGAACGGAACGATGTTGCTTACTTATATCCAGAGAAGGTTAATGAACTTTCCGATATGTGGAGAGAATGGGCAGATCAGAATTATGTAGATTATGATTTATAAGCATGTAAAATATGTTACACAATGAATAAACAAGTACTTTTTGGCCTGCTATTTTGTTCCTTTTTCATTCATTGTACTTCGTTTGAATCAAAGGCTACCCGAGGAACAGAAGAGCTCGCACTAAAGGGGTGTTGTTACACCCCTGATTCGGTACGAATAAGTTCTAAAAGTGAGTATGATAACTGGTTAAAGAACTATAGTAGTAAATTAGACATACCTGACGGGATGAGCCTTGTTCTTGGTGGAACCACTTGGATAGGCTCCGAGGATGGATTAGCAAATGAAAAGCCAACTTTTGAAGTTCGCCTACCTTCTTTCCTGATGGATAAAAACATGGTAACAGTCAGTGAATTTCGTGAGTTTGTCGAAGCTACTGGGTACATAACTGAAGCACAGGAAATAGGCGATGGTATTGTCTTTAGTTTTAGACAGTCTGAATGGACACTGGTTTCTGGAGCAACATGGGAATATCCACTAGGGCCAAACGAGCCCGCTGCTAATAATGATCACCCAGTGACCATGCTTTCCTATCGAGATGCAGTGTCCTATTTGGATTGGGTTGGCAAACGCTTACCCACCGAGATTGAATGGGAGCATGCGGCTCGTGGTATCACTGATAGAGAAAAGCCTTATAGTTGGGGAGGAGAACTTATTGTAAATGATTCTATCTACATGGCCAATACGTGGAATGGATTCTTCCCTATGATGAATACTGGAAAAGATGGTTTTTTTACTACTTCCCCGGTAGGAATGTTTGGAACCAATGAATTTGGATTAAGTGACATGGGGGGGAATGTTTGGGAATGGACCTCTGACTGGTACCGTCCTTATGAACGTTATTCGGATGAATTTGTGGTTGAATCAACCAGTGAAAAGGTGCTAAGAGGAGGTTCGTTTATGTGTCATACCTCTTATTGTCACGGTTATAGGGTTTCAGCACGCAGCTCTACCCCACCAAGCAACACCATGTTTCATATCGGTTTTAGGGGTGTAAAAGATGTTCAACATCCATTCAAAGATCTTCAACTAACAAGGGGAGATGACTCGAATCCTCAACATTATTTAGCCCAAAATTCACAAAAACATGACACCACGGTCAATAAACCCACATTAACTGGTGTAGCTAATGAATTTTGGAAGGTAGGAGAAAAAGTATACCAAAGTAACTTTAATGAACCACAGGAATGGGTTTTTCAGATTGAAAATAAAGAAAATTCTTTGGCACCTAGAATACGATTCGATGGAATTAATTATCCTGATGCTTTGGAGGTGTTCATGCCAGGTAAAGGGGCAACCATTTGGTTGGATCACCATTTTAAGGGAGCTAAACTGTTCAGGTATAAGGTTCACTTACCAGAAGATAGTTTGCATTTACCTTCGGCCTTAATTACTCCAAGGGACGTAAATGTGTTTTGGCATGCAAGCGACCCAGTCACACCAAACTCTAGGTCTGCTCGATTGGATCGGAAAAGGTATACGGGACAATTCAGTAGCTATAACAAACAGAAAGGGTACTATGCTAGTATGGGTGGGGCTAATAATACAACGACTCGTTTTCGGCGCTATCCAAGATCGATTCAAGATGATTATGTCGATCATATCTACTTAAATGATAAAGATGGTCAGGCTGAATTTTTATTGGAGCCAGGAAAAACGTACCAAGTAGAATTGCTTGCTACGAACCGTTTTGTTCAGTACGTAGTTGATGGAAAACTGGTGTATGAGTTAGACTATCAATTGGAACAACAAATTCAAAATGAAAGGGATGGGCGTACAGAAATGCAAACGGTTTCCAAAAGTTTTACACCGTATCTGGAGGGTTGGTTCGGTTTTCGATTATTGAAAAGTCACCATGTGTTTAGTGATTTTGAGGTCTTTGATGTCCTTACGGCATCCTGACCATTTAGCTATTCACCGTATCCTTAGGATACCTTTATCCAATTGATTATACCTTTACTAATCTTTGTGTTTGGCTTTAGATCGCCAATGTGAAAAGGCCGAAAATATCGTTCGAATTAAAGCCAGAAAACCATAAATAACCACACTTAATACTAAAACAAAGGGCATTTGAGTCCAAAGTTCAGATATAGGTGCTTCATAGATAATGATAGCTATGAAATTTAGTAGAATTCCAGCCGATAGGCATCCCATTAAAATGAGGAATTCTTTCTTGATGATTTGTGGGGTTATAAGGATTCCATTCATAATTTATATTCGTCTGGTAAGTAGACTCGACGGCCTTCTCTTGAGGCTTGCTCAGCTAGTAATGACCAAATCGATGCATGATAACCCTCTAAGGGTAATTCTTCTGGGGCTTCTCCTTTTTTTGCAAAGCCCAAAAATGCGTCTAGAGCAAGTTGAGTATCATTTAATTGGTAGTCTGGGCTAATGTAGGATCCACCATAATCAACCGGCTCATCAGGTATCCAAGTAGATCCTCCTATGGGAATAGTTTCAAATAGATTCTGTTCAATCGAATGAATAAGGCTTCTGATAGCAGGTGGTTCCGGTGGGTCTTCCAGATAAAGTTTGTTGTGCTCTAGGTCTAAAGTGGCTTTGCTTCCCAGTGCTTGAAAACTCATACCATTGTGCCTATTGCTGTTTAGGCAATCATAGGAAAACTGGATTCCATCTGGATATTCAAAAATAAGTGATAAGGTATCATGTACTTCTCTTCCGTCTTTAAAGTAATTAAGACTCCCATTTCCAACTACACTTATTGGTTGCTTTCCAAGAATCCAGTTTGCCACTTGAAAGTGATGCGACCCTAGTTCAGTGATCATGCCAGCAGAACTCTCCCAGTAAAGTCTCCAATTCCTAATTCGGTCTAGTGGTGTATTTCTGCCACCTGGAGTGTTGTAAAACAACCATTCGGTGTTTCGCATCCAACAACCTCTCAACATAGTGATGGTTCCTATAGTATCTTCGTTATTGAGCTTACTCATAGCTTCTAGATATACAGGGCTAAACATTCGTTGATGACCAATTTGCAGGACCGTATTATTTCGCTTATGGGCATCGTAAATATCTTTCACTTCTGTGAGTGTTCGTCCCATCGCTTTCTCTAGATAAACATGTATTCCTAAGTCAAGTGCGTCAATAGACATTTGAGCATGTTCGTGCAAGGGAGTTGCAATAACTACCGCGTCTAGCTTTATTTGGTCAAACATAACGCGATAGTCACTAAATCTTTTCGCACTGCCACCAGTTAATTCCATTGCTTCTTTGAGGTGCGGTTCATAGGTATCGCAGAGGCCAACAACTTCAAAATTATGTTGTTCATTTAAGCTTAACACATTTAATAAAAGGGTTTTGCCTCTTGATCCAACGCCAATAAACCCAATTCTTAATGGCTCGGAATCTAATTTCGTGTCACGTTGTGTAATGATTTCTAGCCAAGGCGCATGAGTACTTATCCAAGCAGTACTAGTAAAGCCAAATAATAGGGTCATAAATTCTTTGCGAGATACAGGCATAATTAGGTCTCTAAGCAATGTTGTTATGGGTGTTAATCCATATTTTTGTGTCTTTTGGATAGTTTTCCAAGAACTTTGCTTGTTCTTTTTTAGGCATACTTAACAAGGAAGTAGACCAAAATTCAGCGATTAATGCGCTTTTATGTTGTACAATTACTTGTTCCTGCCTATCAATGACACTACCTGTTTTAGGATTAAAAATATGGTTATGGGCTACTCGAAGACTGTTTTGGTTATATCGATAGCTTTCAGAAATAGAGAGAGATTCGTTATAAAGATTAAAAGTAGAGATAGGGTCGTTACCACTGAGATTGGGGTTACTTTTTTGGTCTTTTGCTAGTCCTACCGGCCATGAATCACCTGCAGGATGTGTTCCATACCCAAGAATAGAACTATCTCCCAACGATATAAATGCATGTTTGATCGAATGATTTTGCAAAATTTTCCCTAAACAATCTAACGCATAGCCCTTACCTATTGCGCCCAAATCTAAGTCTATGTATTCGTTTTTGAAAAATATGGATTGCTCCTTGTTATCCAAAACAAGCTTGTTCATACCAATATACTGAACAAGTTCAGAGCGCATAGTTTCATTTGGTGCATGCTTGAAGGACCTAGTGGTTAGGTCAAAATAGCCATTGGTAGTTTTGTGGAACTCAATGCTATACTCAACAAGATTAAACAACTCCTTGGATACTTTAACAGGACTTATATGTGCATGTCTGTTTAGTTGAAACAACTCAGAATTGGGTGAAAACCAACTTAGCATATGTTGTATGCGAAACAACTCATGCTTTAATTTATGTTGAATTTCATTGGCTGAATCAACATCTCTACTAGGAACAGCAATTGTACATCTTGTTCCCATACATGAAAAAGTGTGGGTGTTTGCATTCATAAACGAGTAAAAATTATAGTGCAAAAGGATTCAAAAAGGGCATAAGTCTTTATTATTCATTCAATTAATTGAATTTTAAACATTGACCAGCTATATTGTAGGTACCGGTTAAGTATAGAACGAATTTATTTTACATACTACGTTTTTTGTCGATATTCATCCATTGATAAATGTAAAACTAGCAAAAGAACTATCGTGGTCGGTTGCTGTGACTGTAAAACAATGCAGAAGTTTTACTGTAGTTTCAAAAAATAATTAGATTAAAAAAAGAGCAACTCCTATTATATAGCACCAATAAATGTATGTGTGACAATTTATACCCTTAGGTAAAATATGAGAAAAACAGTTCGACTAGACGATATAGCGAAAAAGCTAAACCTAACCAAAGTAAGTGTTTCGAAGGCTCTTAGAGATCATCCCGATATTTCACAAGAAACTATAAAAAAAGTGAAAATAGTGGCGGAAGAATTAGGTTATCGACCTAATCGCTTGGCTCAATCCTTAACTTCTAAAAAGACCAATACAATTGGTCTAGTAATGCCTAAAATAGCCCATTATTTCTCTGCTTCTGTAGTTGAGGGAATTTATAGAGCTGCAGATGAAAGAGGATATCAAATACTTTTAGGTGTATCATTTGAGTCAGAAGAACTGCAGCGGAAAAATATAGAGTCCATGATGAACCTTCGGGTCGATGGCTTACTCGTTACCGTGTGTGATTTAACTCAAGACCCAAGTATTTTTGAGGCTGTTAAAAACATGGGTATCGATTTAGTTTTTTTTGACCGAGGCTTCGTAGGGTCAGATGTTAGCTTTGTGAAGGTAGCAGATAGAATTAGCGCGATGAACGGAGTTAATCACCTAATTAAATTAGGGTACAAAAAAATTGCTCATCTAGCAGGTCGTTCAACAACAGAAATAGGTTCTGAAAGACGTGCTGGTTATAAAGATGCGCTCGAACAGGCAGGGCTAGACTACAGCGAGGACGCAGTAATTGAAGGTGGATTTAGTTCGGCAGATGGCTACAAAGGCTTCTCTAAATTAGTTGAGAAAGATGGTATCCCAGAAGCAGTATTTGTCGTTACATATCCTGTTGGTTTAGGGGTTTTGGAGTATATGAAAGACCACGGAATACCAGGTGACAAAGTCAAGATTTTGGCATTTGGTACCTCTCAATTCAATCAGTATTTAAGCCATCCATTTATTTGTATTGATCAGCCTTCATTTGATTTAGGTAGAAGGGCATTTGAAGTTCTTTTGGACGAAATGCAATCTAAGAAAACTAAACAATCCAAGATTATTGAAATGGCATGTAATGTGATAGATGATACACCGGTGGTCTTGCGAGCATAGGTAGTTAAAAATTTATTCTATTTAGCATTGCAATTTTATTCGCTGTTCGCTAATATCTGATAACTTAACCGGTTAAGTCAGTCTAATGAATAAACTAATCTTCACACTACTATTACTTATCTCGACTCTAGGCACGGGTCAGCAAAAACCTGAAAGAGTGTTAAAGCTTGGTCATGGTTTAGATGTAACGCACCCGGTTCATAAAGCCATGGTTTACATGGGTGAACAGATTTATAAAGAGTCAAATGGGCGAATTCGCTTGGATATATATCCATCACAGCAATTGGGGACCGAAAGAGAAACTCTAGAATTATTGCAAATAGGTAGCCTAGACTTAACTAAAGTTTCCTCAAGTATTGTAGAGGGATTTGCACCATTATATAAAGTATTTAGTGTGCCATTTTTGTTTGAGAATGATTCTATACGATTTGAAATTTTAGATGGACAAATTGGTGAGGATATCTTGGCGTCGGCATCATCAATAAGGCTCAAAGGTTTGACCTACTACGACGCTGGTACTAGGAGCTTTTATACGAAAGAATACCCAATAGAAGAGCCTTCTGACTTAGATGGATTAAAAATAAGAGTGCAAGAAAGTCCTGCGGCAATAGCTTTAGTGAATAATCTTGGTGGATCTGCAACCCCTATTTCTTGGGGTGAGTTATACACTTCCTTGCAGCAGGGTGTTGTTGACGGCGCTGAAAACAACCCGCCTAGTTTTTACCTTTCCAAACATTATGAAGTGGCTAAATTCTATAGTTTAAACGAGCACACAGCAGTTCCAGATGTGTTGTTTATGAGTTTATATACATGGAATAGACTGTCTGAAGAGGATCAAAAAATAATTCGTAAGGCTGCTTTAGAATCTGCTAAATATCAAAGAGTGCTTTGGGCTGAGTCCACTTTAGAGGCATTGGAAAATGTAGTAAAAGAAGGAGTAACGGTAATAAGACCTGACAAAAAACCTTTCAAAGATAAGCTTGAGTCAATGTATCAGGATTATTACGAAGAAAGTCCAGAAATGGAACGAGTAATTAAGTCGATACTTGATAAGCAAGTAAATCAATAATCCTTGCCATTAAATTAAAATTATACACTTTTGAAGCTGAATACCCTCATAAAAGTTTGCGATTTCATAATTGAGAAGTTTATCATTTTCATGATGGCTGTGTTGGTATTAGATGTTACCTGGCAAGTTATTACACGTTATGCGTTATCATCACCCAGCTCATATACGGAAGAATTAGCTCGTTATCTGTTAATTTGGATAGGCTTACTTGGTGCCACCTTAGCGTATAGACATAACATGCACTTGTCTTTTGATTTGCTACTGCAAAAAGTGAATAATGCACAAAAAAGAATGTTGCAGTTATTTATTCATTCAGTGATTGCCATTTTTGCTGGGCTGGTACTTTGCTGGGGTGGATTAAAGTTGGCGCTACTTACTTGGGAGCTGAATCAGGTGTCTGCTTCGCTTGGTGTACGCTTGGCTTATGTGTATGCAATTATTCCAATATCTGGTTTACTCATGGTCATATACGCCATGAATTTTATTAACGATTATTATCAGCAGGAGCGCTAAATGGAAATGCTAGGAGTGTTGGTTTTAATTGGTGTTTTTGTGTTATTGCTTGTTTTGGGTGTGCCGGTTGCTTTTTGTATTGGTATGGCTACACTAGCTACAATGCTGGTTAATATCCCTTTTGACCCTGCTGTCACTACAGTTGCTCAAAGAATGGCAACAGGTTTAGATAGTTTTACTCTCTTAGCCATTCCCTTCTTTATTCTTGCTGGGCAAATCATGAATCAAGGGGGTATTGCAAAACGATTGATTGACTTTGCAAAATCTATTGTGGGCATGTTACCCGGAGGCTTGGCTTATGTTCAGGTAATTGCCGCCATGTTATTTGGAGCTATTTCAGGATCAGCTGTGGCAACTGTTTCAGCAATTGGCGGAGTTATGGGGCCCCAAATGGAGGAAGAAGGTTTTGATAAGGAAGATGTGACAGCGCTGAATATAAGTTCTTCGATCACAGGCTTAATTATTCCACCAAGCAATGTGCTTATCGTTTATTCTTTGGCTTCTGGTGGTGTATCTATTGCGGCGTTATTTTTAGCAGGTTATTTGCCGGGACTGCTAATGGGTTTATCCTTAATTCTAGTTTCCGGTTATGTGGCAATTCGTAAGAAACTTCCAACTACAGGTAGTTTTTCTTTTAAAGACATGGTCATAACATTTTGGCGAGCAGTTCCATCTCTCTTTCTAATCATTTTAGTTATAGGTGGTATTGTAATTGGTGTTTTTACAGCCACGGAAGCGTCTGCAATAGCAGTAGTTTATGCACTTGTATTGTCTGTGTTATACCGATCTATGAATTGGGAACAACTGCAGAAAGTATTGCTTGAGAGTACTAAAGTTACGGCCATAGTAGCTCTGTTAATTGCTACATCAATGGCGATGTCCTGGATAATGTCGTACGAAAATATTCCTACCTCAGTTAGTAATACACTACTAAGTATATCAGATAATCCAATAATCATATTATTACTGATAAACTTGATCCTGCTTGCGGTTGGAACATTTATGGATATTACACCTGCAGTACTCATATTTACACCAATTTTTTTACCCTTGGTTGTAGATATGGGTATAAGTCCTATTCATTTTGGTATAATTCTAATAATGAACCTTTCTATCGGTCTGTGTACACCACCTGTAGGAAGCGTGCTATTTGTGGGTTGTGGTATTGCCGATTTACCCATTGTTAAAGTGATAAGGCCACTACTGCCACTATTTTTAGCTTTAATTGTGGTGCTGGTCATTGTCATATTTGTACCACAAATAAGTTTATTCCTACCAACATTGTTTGGTTACTAATATAAATCCGGATAAATGAGTCTAAAAGATAAAATAATAGTTATAACAGGTGGGAGCGGTGTTCTTTGTAGTGAAATCGCATTACACTTAGGTTTAGAAGGGGCGAAAATTATCCTTTTAGATATCAATGAAAAAGCGTTAAAAGAACAGGAAATCTTTTTACGAGAAAGGAATGTACAGGTTGAGGGTATTCCTTGTGATGTACTTGATAAATCTAGTATTGTAGAGGTGATAGATAAATTAGTTACCAAATATATCACTATCGATGTGCTAATTAATGGGGCAGGTGGAAATAAAAAGCATGCAACTACTTCTGCCGATATGGACTTTTTCAATTTACCTAAAGAAGCAATTGATTGGGTTTTCAACCTAAATTTTATGGGTAGTTTTTTGCCATCGCAGGTTGTTGGGAAGTTATTTGCACAACAAGGGTTTGGTAACATTATCAATATATCCTCTATGAATGCCTTTACCCCTTTGACTCGAATTCCTGCTTATTCTGCTGCAAAAGCTGCTATTAGCAATTTCACTCAATGGCTAGCGGTACATATGGCCCAAGAGTATACCCCAAATATTAGGGTCAATGCAATTGCTCCTGGCTTTTTACTAACAGATCAGAATAGATTTTTACTGACTAAAGAATCAGGAGATTTGACCGAGCGTGGGCAACAAATCATCGCACATACCCCCGCTGGGCGGTTTGGTAAGCCTGAAGATATAGTGTCAACAGTAAAATGGTTGTTGAGTTCAGATTCAAATTTTATAACGGGAGTAATTATCCCAATTGATGGCGGATTTTCTGCCTTTAGTGGAGTATAAAATGGTTTTAAAAGATCATTATGATGGAAAAAAGAGGATGGAACAGGCTTGGCGCTGGTATGGCGTACATGATCTTGTTCCGTTGTCGCATATCAAGCAAGCAGGCGCCACGGGAGTGGTGTCTGCTCTTCATTTCATCCCCAATGGGGAAATCTGGCCTATTGATGAGATACGAAAACATCAACAGACAATAGCCGGAGCTGGTTTGACTTGGTCGGTAGTAGAAAGTGTACCGGTTCATGAACACATTAAACAGCGTACTGGAAACTATAAAAAGTATATAGATAATTATAAGCAGACCCTTGAAAATTTAGGGCAATGTGGAATTCGAACCGTCTGTTACAATTTTATGCCAGTTTTGGATTGGACCCGTACCGATCTATCCTACTCCTTTCATGACGGTAGTGAAGCTTTAGTTTTTACTAAGAAAGAATTGGTAGCTTTTGATGTTTTTCTGTTAAAGCGGCCAGGAGCAAAGTTAGAATACACCTCATCTGAAATAAATGAGGCTGAGTCTTGGTTAGAAAGTGTAACGGAAGAAAAGAAAGAAAATTTAGTAGCCACCATAATTGCTGGTTTACCAGGCTCTGAGGAAAGTTATACCGTTCAGACCTTCCAACATATCTTAGATTTTTATGCAGATATAACGCCGGATCATTTAAGAGAACACCTATACCTTTTTTTAGAGGAAGTCATTCCGGTTGCTGAATTAAGCGGAATTACGTTGACAATCCATCCCGATGATCCACCATATTCTTTATTCGGACTCCCTAGGGTGATGGGAAGCTATGACGATTTTTCAGCCTTATTTGACCGAATACCTTCAAAAGCAAATCAGCTTTGTTTTTGTACTGGTTCACTAGAAGTAGGAGCGAATAATGATGTGGTTGAAATGGTGAAGGCATTTCGGAATAGAATAGGTTTTATACACTTAAGAAATACATTAAGTAATTCCCAGGGTGACTTCATGGAGGCAGATCATTTGAGTGGTGATACTGATATGTATGAGGTGGTGAAACAACTCTGCTTGGAACAACAAAATCGCGAATATGCTATCCCCTTCAGACCGGATCATGGACATAAAATGCTCGACGATTTAACTAAAAAAACGAATCCAGGATACAGTGCAATAGGCCGATTGCGTGGTCTTGCTGAGTTACGTGGACTTGAAATGGGTATTTTGCGTAGTCTTTAGTCATGAATTATTATCCAATAATCTGTTTTGCTAAACATTCTAATAACCTTATATAGCCCAATTAATGTAGGCTAAAACAATGTATAAGCCACTATGTTGAATAAATCTGAAATTGTAGAGCGCTTACAGCGAGATAAATTAGTTGCCGTAGTTAGAGTGGACGATACAAAGCAATTGTATCAGGTTACCGAAGCATTAATTGAAGGAGGTGTATCTCTAGTAGAAGCAACGATGACAATACCCGGACTTTTACCGGTAGTGCCTGATTACCTGCAGAACTATGGTGAACAAATTATTTTTGGAATTGGGTCGGTACTTAATGAACATATGGCCGAGGATGCCATTCGTGCTGGAGCTAATTTCATAGTAAGTCCAATAATGGATACAGAAATATTACGTAAAGCTCAAGAAAGGAACACCTTAGCATCTGTTGGAGCCTATTCGCCCACTGAAATTCAACAGGCCTACTTGGCAGGTTCAGATATTGTAAAAGTATTTCCAGCAGACACCTTAGGACCTTCATTTATAAAAGGCGTAAGGGCGCCAATGCCACATCTTAAACTCATGCCAACGGGTGGCGTAACACTAGAAAACATGGTTACTTGGTTAGATGCAGGCTGTGCTGCCCTAGGAATGGGAAGCGCACTGGTCGATATGAAAGCCGTTCGTGCCGGAAATTTTGCACAAATAGCGGCTAACGCTAAAGCCCTGAATAAAGTACTAGCCAATTGGAAAAATAGAACTTAACTACCAAATCACTTAAAAACTAACGAAGTAAAGAGAACGCAACATGTCGAAAAAAGTAGTCACTTTTGGTGAAATAATGCTCAGATTAGCTACAAGTAATCATCAACGCTTTGTTCAAGCCTCTCATTTTGAGGCTACCTACGGAGGAGGAGAAGCAAATGTTGCTGTTGCCTTATCGGGTTATGGTTTGGAAAGTACGTTTGTGAGTCGTGTACCTAGTCATGAAATTGGTGAAGCCGCAATACAAGCAGTACAGCGATTTGGGGTACATACGGACTACATGATACGAGGCGGTAAGCGATTAGGAGCGTATTTTTTAGAAACGGGAGCGAGTCAGCGACCTTCTAAAGTTATTTACGACCGTGCCGATTCTTCTGTTTCGGAAATGACGCCTGACATGATTGATTGGGATACTGTTTTTGATGGAGTTGACTGGTTTCACTGGACTGGTATTACACCTGCAATCTCAGTTAATTTGCAAGAAACGTTAAAAAAAGCTTGTCAGGTAGCGAAATCTAAAGGGGTGCAAATTAGTTGTGATCTAAACTTTAGATCTAAGCTATGGACCGAACAACAAGCTCAAGCAGTCATGGTTCCTTTGATGGAGTATGTTGATGTCTGTATTGCTAATGAGGAGGATGCTCAGAAAAGCTTAGGTTTTGAAGCGGGAACCACTCATGTAGAAGGGGCTAATCTAGATGAATCAGGCTACGCGCAGCTTTGTAAAGAATTAAAGGCACAATTTAATTTTACCACTGTTGCCATCACTCTAAGAGAGAGTTTTTCAGCAACCATGAATGGCTGGAGTGCAATGCTACATGATGATCAAGAATGTCTTGAACCAACTCGCTCTACTCGGTATGAAATACATATTGTGGATCGAGTGGGTGGTGGTGACTCATTTGCCTCGGGTCTAATTTATGGTTTATTGAATAAGTCTAACAGCAAAGATGCATTGGAATTTGCAGTTGCCGCCTCATGTCTAAAACATACCATACCGGGTGATTTTAATTTGATGCGTGTGGATGAAGTGGAAAAATTAGTTCAAAGTGGGGGATCTGGGCGTGTAGAGCGCTAGTTAAACCATTTATTCTATATCGCGCATGTAGAACTTATTTCCCAGATAAGTAACCAATCGGTTTCAGTACTCTCTTAAAATTCAAGAGTCTAAGGAAGCTAGGTACCGACCTTTTTTAAAGTTAATAGCCAGTACAGCATTCATGCATATGGCGGCAATCACAGAATATATGGTAGCCCATATATCTACAATATAGATAGCTAAAATAATGATAACCACATCCACCACCATCTGAAAGCGGCCTGCATTCACATTGTGGTATTTACTCAGGTATAGCGACAAAATATTTAATCCACCCAGGGAAGCTTTATGGCGGAACAGCATCAATAAGCCTGCCCCCATCATAGAACCACCAAAAATTGCAGCAAAAAGGGGTATGGAAGAGTCGATTACAATCCATTGTGGAATCCAATCGGAAAGTATGGATACTAAGCCAACGGCAAAAAATGTTTTTACAGTGAAAAACCAGCCCAACCGCCACAATGCTAAACCGTAGAATGGGATATTAATGACAAAAAAGAGTTGACCAAAGCTCCATGAGCTTGCATAAGATCCTAAAAAGGCGACACCAGCTGTTCCCCCAATTAAAAATTCTTGCTGGGTGAACAAAGCCACTCCAAATGACATAAATAAACTAGCTAGAAGTATAGCCTGTACATCGTCAAATAGACTATGAGAGACACCTTTAGGCATCGCGGAGTCGCTAGGTTTCCTCTCAAATGTATTTGTAGGTTCTATTTTTTTGATCGTTATACCTCTAGTTCATCTCGTATGAGTAATAATATTGAGGAGTGGGGGACGATGATGTATTTTTCATTCTCAAACTCAATTTCATGAGAACGGCTCTTTAGAAAAATTGCTAAATCCCCTGCTGAGGCTTGCATACCGATGTATTTTGTATCCTCGGTCACTTTCCATGCCTCTTCAACGTCGGTATTGGGAATAGGGTAACCAGGCCCAGTTTTTAAGATATACCCACTTTGTATCTCTTCTTTTTCCTTTACAGAGGCCGGTAAGACCAATCCGCTTCGAGTGTGTGTTTCCATATCGCGAGGCTTAATGAGTACGCGATCACCCACTACAATGAAATTATCAATCGAATTAAGGTATTCTTGAATCATCTATGAACGGTTTCTATTTGTGGCAACATGTACCTGAATTTGTAAAGAATGCTGTATCGGTGCATTATTCAACAATACTACATAATGCTAAAGATACGAATAAAAACAGCAAAGCATGAAAACTGCCTGTATAGTGTGAGGTCATTCTAGGAGTGCCAACTATAGGTAAATTACCTGTGAACCCTTCTTCTTCCGCCATGATTGACCAGAAAGTTGTTCGTTTTAATACTTTCAATTATGGGGTAGATTTCTTTATTTGCAGGCGGAAAAATCTAACCAATTCAATACAATTATGCAGTCATTACGGTTTCGTTTGAGTCTTATGATGTTCCTTCAATTTTTTATTTGGGGCGCATTTTTTGTGACGATGGGCGCCTATCTCTTGCAGGTGTTTGAGGGAGAAGAGAGTTTAAATAGTATAATAGGGAGTGCATATGCTACCCACAACTGGGCAGGGTTACTAGCTCCTGTATTCGTAGGCTTACTGGCTGATCGATATTTTAATGCCGAAAAGGTAAATGGAATATCCCACCTTTTAGGCGCAGTGCTTTTGTGGATTGCTGCGGGAATTACAGATCCTGGTACCTTTATATGGGTCATGTTGGCGTATTTTATGGTGTATATGCCCTCCTTAGCGTTAGTTAACGCCATTGCTTTTGCTAATATATCTGATCCAGATTCCGAATTTCCTAGGATTCGTGTTTGGGGTACTGTTGGATGGATCATTGCTGGATTTATTGTTGCTGGAACCGTACTTGGTTTTGTTCAAATCCCCTTACTTAGTTGGCTCACGGGGGTAGAAAGTAACATTCAATCCACGAACATTCCTCTTAAAGTGAGCGCGGTTATTTCGGTTCTATACGGACTGTACAGCTTTACCCTTCCTGCCACTCCGCCCTCGGCAAGAGGGGAAAAATTTGATGTGAAGCAGGCATTTGGATTAGATGCACTAAAATTACTGAGCGAAAAAAACTTTGCTATTTTTTCTTTTAGTAGTTTTGCGATTAGTATTCCATTGGCATTTTACTATGCTCGTACCAATGATTTTATAGCAGCCGTAGCCTTTGGTGAGCAATCCCCTTCGTTTATGGCTATTGGGCAAATGAGTGAGGTGTTATTCATGTTGGCTATTCCTCTATTTTTGGCACGCCTAGGAATAAAATGGATGCTCCTAGTGGGTATGTTGGCTTGGACGGCTAGATATTTGTTATTTGGTCTTTTTCCTGGATCAACCGCACTTGTTGTTTTGGGTATAGCACTCCACGGTATTTGTTACGACTTCTTTTTTGTTACGGGTCAACTCTATGTGGATAAAAAAGCGCCTAAACATCTGCGAGCAAGTGCCCAAGGCTTCTTCAATTTGTTAACCTATGGTGCGGGTATGCTCATCGGTAATTATGTGTTGGGATGGTGGGGAGATCGAATTTCACTTGATGGGTCCACTATGGAGGGCTGGCTAGCTGGTGCTCAAAGCTTTTGGGTGATGCCTGGTATCGTAGCCTTAATAGTAGCTGCCTTTTTCTTTGCACTATTTTGGGACAAGACCACTGATCAAGAAAATCCTGCGGAGGCAGCAGCATAAATGCAGCATAGAAAAATACGCATGGGGATGATTGGCGGTGGAACAGGAGCATTTATTGGGTCGGTCCATAGAATTGCAGCGCGCTTAGATGGCCATATCGAGTTGGTTTGCGGCGCTTTTAGTAGTTCTCCTGAAAAAAGTAAAGAGACGGGGCATGAGTTATTTCTACCAGAAGAACGAGTATATACCACTTGGCAAGAAATGATTCGTCAGGAAGCCCGACGCAAAGAAGGTGATCGTATGGATATGGTCTCTATTGTGACGCCTAATCACTTGCATGCTGCTCCTGCAATTATGGCTTTAGAGCATGGTTTTGCTGTTATTTGTGATAAACCCTTGTGCTTATCAACCAGAGAGGCATTAGAAATTAAAGAAGCGGTAAAAAAATCTGGTTTACCTTTTGCGCTAACCCACACGTATACGGGTTATCCAATGGTTAAACAGGCACGGCATATGATTGCATCGGGCGAGTTAGGGCCGCCTCGCAAGGTGGTGGTGGAATATCCACAGGGCTGGCTAACGGACAAGTTAGAAGATCAGGGGCAAAAACAGGCTGCTTGGAGATCCGATCCAGCCAAAGCGGGCAAAGCGGGTGCCTATGGGGATATTGGAACGCATGCTGCTAATATGGCCGAATATGTATCAGGTTTGCAGATAATTAAGGTGCTTTCTCAGATGTCCAAGGTGGTTGAGGGGCGTTTACTGGATGATGATACCTCGGCACTCTTAGAGTTTGAGGGGGGGGTACCTGGGGTATTGATTTGTTCCCAGGTTTCTGCCGGTGAGGAGAATGCGCTGAAGGTTAAGGTGTATGGAACGAAGGGAGGAGTAGAATGGTGTCAGGAAGACGAAAATACTCTTTTGGTTAAACGGCACGGGGCCCCGAACCAAATCTACAGAACCGGAGTAGATAATTCCTATTTGGCAGAGGCAGCGTTGGTACATGCACGAGTTCCTTCTGGGCATCCTGAGGGGTATTTAGAGGCTTTTGCCAATATTTACAGGAATTTTGCTATGGCAGTTCGAGCTCATTTTTCAGGGTCAGCACACAACCCTGTATACGATTTTCCAGATATTGATGACGGCGTTCATGGAATGGCCTTGGTAGATGCCATGGTGGAATCGACCAGTTCAGCTAATCAATGGATAGAGGTAGCTCATTAACGTTTCGAGGAATGGATTTCTTCAGGCACTCTGTCATTTAATTTTAACACGAATACTTCGTTAAATCGATATGAAAACTATTAAAGGCCCAGCCATTTTTTTTGCACAGTTTATTGACTCATCTGCACCGTTTAATTCACTGGATGGTTTATGCCAATGGGCGGCTGATCTAGGGTACAAAGGAGTTCAAATCCCAAGTAACGTAGATTTTATGATTGATTTGGATACCGCAGCTGAAAGTCAAGATTACTGCGACGAACTTAAAGGCAAAGTAGGCTCTTATGGCCTTGAAATCACGGAGTTATCCACTCATATACAAGGCCAATTGGTCGCAACCCATCCTGCTCACGACACTATGTTCGATGTATTTGCTCCCGAACCACTAAAAGGTAATGAACCCGCACGACGAGAGTGGGCTATTGATCAAGTAAAGAAGGCTGCGATAGCCAGCCGGCGCCTTGGGTTAACCGCGCATGCCACCTTTTCTGGGTCTTTACTTTGGCCAATGGTTCATCCATGGCCACAACAGCCTAAGGGACTCATTGATGAGGGCTTCGCTGAACTTGCTAAGCGTTGGATTCCCATTTTGGATGTGTTTGAAGATAATGGGGTGGCTTGCTGTTATGAGGTTCATCCAGTAGAGGATATACACGATGGGGTTACTTTCGAGCGATTTTTAGCGGCAACAAACAATCACAAAGCGGTGAGTATATTGTATGATCCCTCGCATTTTGTATTGCAGCAACTCGATTATCTAGCCTACATCGATCATTATCATGAATTCATTAAAGCCTTTCATGTAAAGGACTCAGAGTTCAATCCAACAGGAAAAAAAGGAACCTTCGGTGGGTACGGAGACTGGAGAGATAGAGCGGGTCGTTACCGATCACCCGGAGATGGTCAGGTAGACTTTAAAGGAATTTTCACCAAACTAACGGAATACGGATTCGATGGTTGGGCGGTACTAGAATGGGAATGTTGTATCAAGTCTCCTGAGCAAGGCGCACGAGAGGGTGCTTCCTTCATACAAGATCATATTATTGAAGCTACTGAAAAAGCTTTCGATGACTTTGCTGGTGGCGGTGGAGTAGATCGAACGCTTAATCGGCAGATATTAGGACTAAAAGATTAGCTGTTATTAGCGATTATTCCAAGATTTCTGCTGTTTCTTTGCGTAACAATACGTCCCGTCTGTTGTCCATCGACTGGGTATCAATGAGTTTATTATAGGGGTCTATGCCTACTTCTGATGGTTCGGCGCCAACCGTGAATCGTAAGGTATTTTCGATTTGGTTAAATCGATGTTTCTGCAAATAAATCACAGAATCTTGCCCTTGCGAATCTTTGGTGAAAATACCCACATCTATATAATCGCGAAGGGGAAGAGATTGGATGGGTCTTCGAAGTTCTTCTTTTTCCAATAGTAAACTGTCTCCAGCAGCATCTTTATAGCGTCGTTTTCCTTTTTCGTCACTCTCATACTTAGCTGCTAGTAGTGTAAACTCAACCTCATAGGTACTGTCCGGATTCATCCACCATTCCGCTTTATCTATCCGATTATCGTAGAGGGTAATGGTTCGGAACAAATCATGGATAAGATAATCAAGGCTATCTGGGGTGGCCATGGCGATTTCATCCACAAATTCTTCTGCAATGGTGTAAGGGGCTTCTTGGAAAGCCACCTTGTTCAGGTATAACTGGATAGCCTTATTCAATGTTTCTTCGCCCAAATAATCACTTAGCGCATAAAGTACCAAGGATCCTTTGTTGTAATGGATATACTGCTGGTTTTCATTATACATTAAAGGTCGCTCTTTGATACCTTCAAAGGCGCGTCCTGCTAAATAACGATCCAAGGCGTCCTTTAAAAATATGCGCATTTTATCCTCACCATATTCGCGCTCTAGCACTTTTAGTGAGACATATTCTGACATACTCTCCGACATAAGCGTAGCCCCTTTTACATTCGCTCCTATGACCTGATGGGCCCACCATTGATGAGCTACTTCGTGAGCGGTAACACTAAAAGGATAATCCACTCCCGATTCATCTTCCTCATCCACTGCTGCGATAAAGCCAATGGCTTCTGAGTATGGAATGGTGTTAGCAAACGACTGAGCGAAACCACCGCTAGTTCGAGGGAATTCAATGACACGAACTTGCCGGTGCTGGTAGGGCGAGAATTCTTGGGTGCTATAGTCCAAGGCTTTTTTTATGCCTTTGATCATTCGCTCGACATTATAATTATGCGCGGGATGATGGTATATTTCAATGGCAACCGTGTCACCATTTGTTCGAAGCCAGTAATCTTGGGCAGTGGAAAATTCTGCAGAAATAAAGGAATAAAAATTCAGAATAGGGCTGTCCATTTTATAGTGGAAATAGCGACGGCCATTATCCATCCACTCCTTTTCTAGATAACCGGGGGCTATGGCAATTTGTTTGGAGTCGGTGCTTATGATGGTTTCGAAATCAATCCAATCGGCATCATACGAAATATAGTTATTCATACGTGCTAAAGAATCCGTTGCGTCGGGCATACGATCTTTAGGCGGTAGGTTAAACTTTGACCTAGATTCGCTACCAATAAGTTCTCCAGCTGGGTTATACCCGATTCGTGGTAGAATACTGTTGTTTAGAAAGGTTCCGTTACCCAATACCGGTGAATTATTACGTAGCCATTCGTTGGGTGTATTGGCTAATTCAAACTCGAATCTAATTGAATCACCAGGCTCAAGAGGGGGATAGACGGTGAAGATATCGTAGTTAAACACACTGTCTTCCAGTACGCGTTCAAAAACTCTGTTAAAGCTAAAATCAGTTTTTAAATTACCATGGTCAATATGAATGGAATCAATGGTAACAGCGGTTTTGTTTTTTAAGGTATAACTACCACGAACCACCAGGTCACGAGTTTCAGGATACAGGTCCATTTCAATGTACGAAGCGGTAATCCTTGGCTGTGGAATGGAGCGGTATTTTCCATAGGTCTTTTCCCACTCAGCCGCTGATGCCTCTTGTTCTTTGGAGGATTGCCGGTCATACTTGATATTATCTACGTAATAAATGTACGACCCCATACTTAAGAAAAACACCAACAGGCCGGCAACTATGCTCACGTTTGCTGCATTGCTTCGCTGCTTTGCTATCTGCCAACGTTCTTTCCAAGATGGATATGATCCCCGCGGAAACAACCAAAGCGCCATTATATACAAACTTAGCCCTAGAGCCAACCAATACATTTTATACCCAAAATAGCCCGATAGGTAATGCCCGTACCCATTCATATCTGAGTAGGGGGTTGCCGGTGCTTGATTGAACTTAAAGATCATTTGCTCTAAGCCAATTTGAGACGAAAAGCTAAGCCCAATGGATACCAAAAGAAGAATAAAAAAGCCTACAAAATAGTTTTTGAACAGCGTATGAATGAATAGGGCCAATAAAGACCAAATGAATAGGTGGACAAACTGAATGCCAAAGAGTTGGGTTAGATACAAACCTATTTCAAAGTGGTAATAGCCTTGGTAGGTCTGAATAGCCATTCCTAAGACCATTACTGTTGATAGCAATATAATTTGCATGACACTGATGGCCAATAATTTTGACCCGAGTAGTACCCAAGTAGGAATAGGGGTGCTATGCAATAATGAAGCCATTCCAGTTGTGTGGTCACGCTGTAGCACCATGCCGGCATACAAGAAGGTCAACAAATTAATGAAAAGCCCAAAGAAGGTGCCTGGTAATTCTAGCATTTGCCAGGTTACGGGTAAGGTTTGCGTACCATAAATTTCACTGCCGGTGGTTATGCTGATAAGAGAAAACAGCATGGCTAAAATCACAATAATGATAAACGGCCAACTTTTTATAATGTAGCCTACATCGTTCTTGGCCATTAACCATAGACGCCTTATCGCTTCTTTATTATCAAATCTCAGCGATACCGAGGGCAAGCTAACCCGGCCAATCACTCCAAAATTCTTCTTGGTTTCGGTCTCGCCTCTTTTCTGCCAAGGCCACCGTATGCTAAGGGCTTGTTGGTGGAATTTAAATTTTGCAAACACCCCTGCAAAAATACCTGCTCCAATTATGGACCACAATAACCGGTTCCAAATCACCCATTTTTCCCAAGGCAGCGGGTTTTCATTCTGATCGTACACGGTCCAATATTCGGTATAAATTACGTTGGCATTAAACCCAAAAGGGTCCAACATGGCTGCTACTATTTTATTGTCCAAATCGGTCAATAGTGTGTCAGCAATGGTTTGAACAATAATGAGGCCTAGTATAGCCAGAAATCCTACACTAATACTACGCGTAAAGGTCACCACAGCAAATACAAAGGCACCTAAGAAAAAGGTATTTGGGATTAAATACATCCAGAAGGACTGCGTGTAGGCACTAAAGGCAAAAGGAGCAAGTAAATCGGGATTGGTGCCCGGTAGAAAAGTTCCGATAATAATACCCAAAGTGGCAGCTACTAAAACCCCTAATGTTGCCATGTAGCCACCTAAAAATTTCCCAAAAAGATACGATCCTGTACCAAAAGGATACGAAAACAATACCGAGTGCATCTCGTGTTTAAAATCCTTGTAAATGGTCCCACCTATTAAGGCTGGGAGCAGGAAAAAAATAAATACATTCATGGAATTCAACAGCCCATTAATTGCCGAGGGAGAATTAGCAATTGTGGCTGAATTCACAGAAACCGAAATAGCATCAAAAATACCCGCGGAGCTCGCCATCAAAAACATGGCCAGAAAAAACATCACCGATAGGTACACATAGTAACTCGGGCGCTTAAACCACTGTGTTAGTTCAAAAAGAAAAATGGTAATAAAAGAACCCATTAGCCCTCTTCCTCGTATATTTTTCCTTCTGGTTCATGCGGTTCGAGCTGCTTTAAAGCAACAAAATAGGCGTCTTCTAAATTTGGTTGTTTCGCCTCAAAATCCTCTGCGGGTTGTTCGGTAGCAAATACCCGGACAAATAAACTATTGTCATCATTAAAGCCAGAGGAGATTACAGAAAACTGTTCTTCATAGCGCTCAAGCTCGTCGCGGAGAACATTAGCCCCCCAAATACATCCTTCGATGGACGAAACGGCTTTTTTTGGAGTGTTATGGAGTAGAATTTCTCCCCCATTCATAATGGCCATATCGGTACATAATTCTTTGACATCATCCACAATGTGAGTAGAAAAAATCACAATGTTATCGGTGCCAATTTCCCTGAGAACGTTCAAGAATCGTTGGCGCTCTGCTGGGTCTAAACCAGCGGTGGGTTCGTCTACAATGATGAGTTTTGGTTTGTTCAGGAGCAATTGGGCTATACCAAAACGCTGTTTCATCCCCCCGGAATAACCCGCCACTTCTTTAAACCTTACATCGTATAAATTGGTGAGTTCAAGCGCAGAAGCCACTATACGATCCCGCTCTTTCTTATTTGAAATACCTTTAAGCTCTCCCATGTAATGCAACAAATCATAGGCGTTCATTTTAGGATACACCCCAAAACTCTGTGGTAGATAGCCTAATATCTTACGCAATTCTATGGGCTCACTAAATAAATCAATATCGCCTAGTCGTGCTTCCCCTGTATCGGCTTCTTGCAGGGTAGCGATGGTTCGCATAAGGGTTGATTTACCAGCTCCGTTAGGGCCTAGCAGGCCAAACATACCATTGGATATCGTAATGGAGACGTCATTTAAGGCTTGAACTCCATTTGAGTACGTTTTAGATAAATGTGAAAGATGTAATTCCATAGGTGCGTATAAATATCATGGCTGTTATAAAAGCCCTTTAAAATACCATTTTCTTTGTTTAGAACGAATATTTACGTTGTTAATCTGTGTTTGTCACATCAGGTTCATTTTTATTTTGAAAAATGAAAAAAAAGCCTCATCGGGTTCAACCAAGATGAGGCCTGGGGTACAATTAAAAAAGGTTGAGTGATTCGTTGTTCAAGATAGTTTAGTTACTATCGAGTTAATTCAGTCTTGAGGTGTAAACTAATTAAGGTGTAAACTGACTATTTATTCGTGCTTATTGGTTTAATTTTACTTATTCACACTAATAAGGAGTCGATTTATGACTATTTGTTACAAAAAAAGTGTGATTTTTTTGATTTCTTCGAATTCTCATTTTATAAAAAACAGTATGAATACTAAAATCAAGCATTTGCAGTTACAAATAAATAGCTTAATTTGTTGGCTCCATTATAAATAGTTAATTTAGTCACAAAGTTTGAAGTACAGGTTAGTTTGAAGTACAGGCTATTTAGCTATCTAAAACGCTACTTGTTATTATCTTGATTTATCTTTGGGGTTTTATGCGCAACCTATTTGCACAATATATTTGGGTATGTATTGCTTTGTTTATGAGCTTTTTTATGCTCATGGATACGGTATTAGCGCAAACTATGATTCTGAAACCACCTACCGCGCAGGAATCGGATGGGGATTACGAAGTAAAACTGCTGTTGAAACAGGATGCAGAATTCCGTCTAGAATGGACTAATTTAGATGCTTCTGCATTGAATTTAACAGGTAGGAATGCAAAATTAATTATCGGTAGGGCGTCCAATACCTACCAGACGCTATCACTTGACGTCAATGGAAACCGAACCGATTTGGTCCCTAATAACATAGGTCTTAGTGTAGGGCGATATTTTGCCCGAATCACCAATTCAACGGCTCGCACCGCTGGGGAAATTCAACAGGATTACACCGCTAATCCAGAAAGTATCTTTTATTCCAACGAAGTCCAGATTATTATAGAGGCAGGTGAGGCTCCCTCTATCATCGCTCCACGTGGAAATACCACCAATGCCACCCCAACCTTTCAATGGACGGCGGTTTCTGGGGTTCCATCCTACTGGTTAATTGTGTCCAGCACACCCTTCGATATAGTAGAAGATGATGGAGGTGGAATTACCATTGAGGGCGCAACCGTAGTTTGGCAATACATCACTAAAACGACGACAGCTGATTATGGTGATATTAATCGGGCATCTCCTTTCACAGACGAAGCTCCGCCGTTAAATGCGAATCAAGAGTATAGCTATACGGTTTTAAATGTGTACGAAGAGAATAATCCAGTATACACCAGTCCGGTATTTGGAGGTATAGTTCCTTTTATTTACGTTGACCCAAATGCGGTACCTAAAACAACACTTGTACGACCGAATAACAATGTTGAACTATTTGCAGAAGAGACCATAACGTTTGAGTGGACCAATGTTCCTGAGGCTTCTAATTATACGGTCAATCTTTTTCAAGTGATGAAACAGCAAGGTATTGACGTCACGGTTCCTATCTGGTCAGGGACTACGACTAATAACTTGATTGAGTTTCCTGCCCTACAAACCCTAAAGAGTGGTCGGTATCAATGGAATGTGGTCTCCAATAATACTAAGGGTGGTGGAACTACATCCAGTAGTCACTTTTTTCAGTATAATGTCGAAACGGGTGAGTTTAGCGTCCGTGTGCTAAGCGCGTCTGATAATTCCAGCCTCCTCGGGGTCGAGCTTTCCGCGCGGGCGATATCTGGCGGGGTGACTCCTTCCCTTCCTTATTTCGTTCAATCGGACAGTTATTCGGATAGTTTGGTAGCAGGAACCTATGAGTTCACAGCTGAAAAACAAGGGTTTGAAACCACTTCCACCACATCGGTTATACGCGATCAACGCACAACCTACGTGCAGATGCAAATGAATCCCTTACCTTCTTCGGTATCTGGGGTGGTTAAAGATAATGCAGGACAAACCGTGGAGGATGCTGTAGTTCGTACAGTTAAATCTGATGATGGAAGTGTGAAAACCACTACCACAGGGGTTAATGGAGATTACTCATTATCGTTAAATCAGGGAAGCTATACGATCTCTGTTTCTAAGTCAGGTTATATTAGTCCAAGTAATCGAACGGTTACTCTTGGGTTAGACGAGCAAAAGAATCTTTCGGATCCATTTATTTTAACCAATGACCAAGCGACGGTATCTGGCACTATATTTAACGAGGACGGCGATGCGGTTTCTAGGGCAACGGTACGTATTACTAATGGAAGTCAACAATATGAAGCCCAAAGTAATGGATCCGGTGCCTATCAATTTACGGTGTCGAGTGGAAATTGGACCATTTCAGTAGAAAAAATTGGGTTCGTTAAACCTGAAGACGCTACCGTATCTCTTTCTACCGGTGATATTTTACAGAGTCAAGATTTTACATTAACAGGGAATGCAAACCAGGTAACTGGATTTGTGCGGGAGCGGATAACCAACGAAGATGGCTCCACTGGATTAAGTCCTTTTGGGAATGTTGAGGTGCGTGCGGTTCCCAGTGTTGGAACGGCTATTAGCACCACTACATCTGGAAATGGACAATATACACTTTCACTGAAGAGTGGTTCGTATTCTATTGTGGCGTTAGAGGAAAATTATGCTTCTAATCAAGAAAGGGAGTTGGTTATTGGTATCGCCGTGGGTGAAACTATTTCGGGTATGGATTTTGAAATGGTTCCAAATGCGAGCTCGGTTTCAGGGACTGTGAGTTTACCTAATGGAAATGGAGTTTCGAGTGCAACCGTTTCGGTATTGAATGTGGGTACTACTCAAACCAACAGTAGTGGTTATTATTCAATGAGTGTGCCAAACGGTAGTCACCGGATTTCGGTAAGTAAGACAGGATTGGTATCACCTTCTCCAAAAACAGTCAGTTTATCCGCAGGTCAAGATTTAACAGGTATTAATTTTGAAATGACGCCGAACGCCGGCTCCATCTCAGGTAAGGTAAGTTCGAGTGGTTTAGCGCTTACCAATACCCAATTAAGGGCAAGAAATACATCAACCAGTCAGGTGGTTTCCCTAACCAATGGTAGTGATGGGAGCTATACGTTTAACTTGCAGTCGGGTAGCTGGGTTATTTTGGCGCAGAAAACGGGTTTTTTGGCTGATTCAAGCTCTACCATAACCATTGGGCCGGGCCAATCGGTGATTAATCAGAATTTTTCGTTGGTGGAAAATACCTTTACGCTTAGGGGTACGGTGACCGATGGAACCAGTGCGATTAGAAACGCCAGTGTATCGATTAGTGATGGGGATGGGTTTAGCCAGACAACTCAAACGCAGATTAATGGTACCTATGCCTTTAGTATTCCTGCGGGGGTTAATTACACGATACTAGTCGAAAAAGATGGGTATAAAAGTGCGAGTGGCACCTCAGGAGTTCAGTCGGCTGGATCTACCAGAGTGAGTGATTTTACCCTGAGTTCGAATCCGTCTTCTGTAGCTGGGACGGTGAATGTGTCGGGTGGAGGTATTTTGGCGGGGGCAAAAATTTATGCGCTAAACGGTTCGGGTCAAAAAGTAGATTCAACGACCAGTAAGTCCGACGGAACCTATGTGCTGGGTTTGAATCCTAATAGTTATACCCTTAGGGTTCAGAAGGCCGGTTATACCACCGCCCAAAAAGCGACTACCTTGAGTATTGGTCAGAACCTTACAGGGGTTAATTTTTCGGTTAGTGAAAATTTTGTATTCATATCAGGAAGCATCACCGATTCGGAGGGAAATGCATTGAACCAGGTGTTGGTAAATGCGAGCAAGACAGGTGGAGGGGGTGCCACAGCTGTGTCGGATGCCGAGGGTGCCTACAGTTTTGAGGGTTTAGTTGGGGGTAGCTACGTGATTAGCTATTCGAAAACTGGCTATGTCAGTAAAGAAGTGGCTCAGACAGCGTCGGATGGGGCGACTATTCGTCTAGATCAGCAGCTCACAATTAAGGATGGTCGGGTGTCGGGCCTTGTTCAGGATCTTAGTGGGGCACAACTCCCCGAGGCTACAGTGACCGCTACTCATAGTTCTGGAACTACCTATACAGCTATTGCGAATGCGCAAGGCGAGTACAGCCTTAGTAGCTTGGAATTGGGAGATTTCACGATCAACGCTACTAAAACCGGCTATAGCTCTCCTGCGGATGAAACATTTACTCTCAGCGCAGAAGAAACGGAGTTAACGCAGCTTAATATAGATGGCTTGGTTCTCAATAATGCAGGTATTACGGGTGCTATTGAACAAGAGGTGACCAATGCAGGCATCAAAGGAGCTGAAGTATCTTTGATTGGTAGAGAAGGCAATGGGTCTAGTTTTACCGTATCCGATGCAAGCGGGGCTTATACTATATCTGATATGAGCCCGGGAAGCTTTTTGCTAATAGCCTCTAAGGAAGGGTTTGAGAGTGATACTATAGGAGTGGTTCTAACTGCTGGATCGACGATTTCAGAAGATGTGCAGCTGTCCCCAAATATTGGTTCCCTTGCGGGGAAAGTGACGGATAAAAGTGGGAACGCCCTAGGATTTAATGTGACGGTTATTGCCTCAAATGACGTTAATTCCTACACCACCAAGAGTGATGCTGCTGGAAATTTCCAGTTTAATGAAATTGAAAATGGAACAACCTATAATCTGCAAACAGATATTTATCGGGAGGGCTATGAAAATGGAAGCCTGACCGAATCCATTACCGCGGGGGAATCGGCAGCCACTTTGAGCGAAAACTTGGAGGTTACTGTTACGCAGGCCTCTATCACTGGAACGGCCGGTGTTGCGGGGGCCACCATGCGCTTAATCAATGCCGATACCCAAGAAATTATTGACTTGGTTCAGTCAAATCCTTCGGGGAATTATAGTTTCACCTTCCTTCCTGCGGGCAATTACCTAGTTCAAGCACAACTCCTTGGCTACGAGTTTAGCCCTGCGCAGAGAGGCCCCATTGCTTTGGGAAATAAAAGTTCAGAAACGGCAAATTTTACAGCGCAGGCCAATATTGCTACCTTGGATGTGAAGGTCTTATCAGAGGGCGAAGCACTCTCAAATGTAGACGTGAGTATTATCTCCGCGGATACAGCCATTGTGCTATCCCAAAAGTCGGGAAGCGATGGTATTGCTAGATTTTCACGTATAAAAGCCACTTCCTACACGATTCGAGCATCTAAGACCGACTTTAGCTCCGATCCTGCGCAGCTAGTACAGGTATTGCAAACGGGTGATTCAACCACGGTTAGCTTCACCATGATTTCTAATAATGCGCAATTTTCCGGGCGAGTCGTCAATTCCACAGGAAATGGGCTTTCTGGCGTCAACATCCAAGCCACCTTGGTAAGTACGGGCCAGAGTTTTACCGCATTATCAAATAACTCTGGACAGTACAGCTTTGACGGAGTTGCCGCTGGTATCTATAAAGTAAAAGCCGAACGCGAAGGATTTACTCAGGACAGTGTAGATGTCACTCTGGTTGATGGAGACAACAAATCGGTGGATAATTTAGTACTGGCACCACGTTATGTGGATGTGCGTGGGAAGGTGTTGTTGAGGTCGGCTGGATTCGAGGGGGCAAGCATTCGGGCGCAATCATCAACCAGTTTGTCTACACTCTCAGATGCGAATGGGAATTATCGTTTTGGGACATTGCCGATTTCAATTGAAGAAGGGGATTCTACAACCTATCAGTTTACGGTGAGTTCAGGGGTCTTTTCGAAAACCTATACTCGGGTGATTAAGCCGGATCAGGTTACTCAGCAAATTGTGCTACCGGATACGTATGTTCCTAGTGGTCAGATTACGATTCGAGTGAATGATGGCAAGGATCCCTTAGCTGGTACGGAGTTGGTGTTTGGTGTTTCGGGTGGGCAATCACAGAAAATAATTACGGGCAGTGAGGGTATCTATGCTTCTCAATCGAACCTGAAACAAGCGGAGTATACCTTAAGTTTGTTTAAAGAAGGTTATTTATACCCGGAAAATACCATTCGAATTGCTCTTGAAACCGATACCACTGTATTAGACAGCACCTTCAGTTTACCTTATGTGCAATTACCGGTGGGAGATATTTTGGCTGATCAACCTACTGCTGTTTCGGTAGTTAGTCCTGCAGGCTTAGAACTGGATAATGCCTCCGTCTCGGCGCAGCTCTATTATCGAGTTGGGTCAACAGGCTCTTTTCAGTCCCTAACCATGCAAACAATAGATGGTGGTTCAGCGGGAGTTGATACCCTGCGGGCAACCATCCCCGTTCAAGGAACCGTTGATCCGATCACCTTATATACGTCTGTACAAAATATCGAAACGGAGATAAGCTATCAAAGCAATCAGGAAACGATCACCCCTTTGGCCAGTGGTATACTTAGCACGGTACGTATCACACCAGGGCTAAAAGGAAAAAAAATACGCCTAGGTGATACCTATGATCTCAATGTAGAATTGCGTGATGGAATTAATGAATCCCTTCAGGATAAATTTGAAGGAGACACCACGGAAGGAACCGTTCGATGGTCACTGATTAATAATTCGTCGGGTATTCGACTTAGTACATTAGAGGGCACTCAAGCCACCTTGGAAACCCTAGCAGCGGGCACCTATCAATTTAGAGTAACCACCGAATATAATGGTACGAGTATAAGCGAAACCATAGATGTTGAAATTCAAAGTATGCCAATCGACAGTATGGTCGTGAGTAGACCAGCTAAGCAGATTTCAAACGCTAGTACGCATCTGTTTGGCTATACTGCCATAGATACATCGGGTAGTAGTGTTGTTCTAGGGAATAGTCTAGAGTGGCAGGTGAATCCAAGTGCGGTAGGGACCGTGGATAATAGAGGTGTGTTTACCCCCGCAAATAATAGCACCATAGGGTCATTTTCGGTTGAGGTAACCGATCCGGTGAGTGGTATTCAATCCAAATCGGATGTGGTAGAATTGGTAGCTCGAATACTTCCGGAAGAAACCTACACTCTGACCAATGGGAGTGGAATGCAACTTAGTTTACCGGAAGGATCGGTAGAGATCCCTTCTCAGTTGTCTTTGGGTGAAACCGTACCTCCAAAAACGAAGAAATTTGTGTTTGCCCAAGGAACGGATATCTCATATACCGTATCGGATTTGATTTATATACTCTCCTTTTCGGGTAGTCCCCTTATGAAAGAGGCTGTTCTAACCTTACCAGACGACACCACAATGACCTTTAATACAGGCATACGGGAGATAGGGAGGTTTAATTTTACTACTTTGCAGTGGGAGTTATTGGAAGCTACTCAGGCTAAGCATTCTAAGTCTTCTGTGCTGCGAAATAATGTTGAGACAGCAGGAACGGTTAGTATTTCAAAACTGGGGCAATTTGCTGTAATGGCAGAAAATGAACCCTTAGGGATTAAGTATGCCGCCGTTCTTCCCAGTCCTTTTAGTCCTGAAATCGCACCTTTGCGCATAGGTTATTGGCTGGATTCGGCTTACCCACCAGTGAAAGTGGACATCCAAATAGTCAATATGAAAGGCGAGTTAGTTCGAACTTTGCTAGAGGATGATTTACAACAACCAGGGCGTTATGGCTCTGCTTCTTCTCAAAAAGAATTACTCTGGGATGGGAAAACAGATAGTGGCACATGGGCTCGAAATGGACGCTATATTATTCAAATTAAAGCGAAAGATCAGTCAGCGGAAGTAGTGAAGCTGTTACCGGTGGTACTCATTAAATAGGATATCATGAATAGCGTTAAACAACATAATAGTGATGCTTTCAGAGGGTTTAAGACCTTGGTCACACAGGCTACCTTGATCCCCTTCCTTGCACTATGTATAAGCGTGCTTCCTATTGGGAATGGCCCCATTTTATTCGCTCAGCAAATATCTACCATTCCTGGGTCTTTCGTTGATGTGGGTTTTGGAACCCGGCCGGTGGCCATGGGTTATGCCTTTGTGGGCTTAGCGGATGATGAAAATGCAACATATTGGAACCCTGCTGGGTTAACAAAAGCAGATGGGTTTCAAGTGGGTTTATCTCAGCTAGACCATTGGGGTTTGGTTACCTATAACTATGCTGCTATCACAGTTCCTTCATTTGGCCAAAACCAAGCGTTAGGGATTGCAGTGATTTCTTCAGGGGACGATATGATGAGTGAATTATCTGTGCACGCCGCGTATGGATTTCGTGTGCGATTCGTATCCATAGGTGCTTCTATAAAATATCGAAGTGCATCGTTCGGAAATAACACTCTTTCTGAAAACACCTATATAGTATTCGATCCAGAAGAAATATCTATTGGAATGGGGCAGCAGGTTACAGGTAATGCGTTTGGCTTAGGATTAGATCTTGGATTATTAGTCCATATTAACGAATCTATTCAAATTGGAATAATGGCTCGCGACTATAGGGCCCCTATGCAATGGAGTTCCTCTGCTGTTGAAAGTAGTGTGTATTCTGCAAAGGGTGACTACGCTGAGGATTTGCCCATGGAACTTTTGTTTGGTGTATCGGGGAGAATTGGGGATGAATTAACTTTAGTCGCCGATTATGTGCCTGCTCTAGAAAATGATCGAACTACTTGGGTGCGCGCGGGTTTTGAAAAGCGCTTAGCTAAGGTCTTAATGATTCGAGGAGGAACCGAACAAGGGATCAATAATTTGGAGGACGATAAAATCACTTTGGGCACCGGACTCGATATTTCTATTCAACAGGCCCTACGCATAAAAGCCGACTTCACCTATGTAATGGACCCAATTAAAGATTCTCAACGGTTTAGTTTTTCAATCCACTTCTGATGAAACAACGGTTATTCTTTTTATTCACTTATTTATTTGTCTTATTTGGCATTTTTAGTCCTGAGCTTTATGCACAAAGTGGAGGGGAAGAAGATGACGCAGAACCCAGTGAATTGCACCTGTTCCGAGGTGGATACATGGATGTTACCTTTGGGCTTAATCTAAATACCATTGGTGGAAGCCTTGGATCAAGTGGAATGGGGGGGCTGTTGTCCTCCAAGGTATACAATGGGGCCTTGAACGTTAATCTAAATCCCGCCATGTTAGCCTTTAATACCAGTGGTCATATGGTGTTTGATAGTCGGATTGGACTTGGAACAGACATGAATGCCGGGTTGAATAAACGTATTATACAGTCACTTAATACCAGTTTTGATAGCTCTATTACGGATACATTTAGTGATACCGATGCCTGGACTCAGTTTCCAGAGACCTATATCCAGCCAACCAAAATGAGAAACCTCGATGTAGGGCTTACTCCAAATATTGGTTTGATGGCCTTTTCGATGCCTATTACAGAAGAATTGACCGTAGCAGCATCGTATAACTACCCTATGAGTATGAACCTTGACATGGGTATAACCGGAATTTCAGCTAAACTAGCACAAGAACAGGGAACCGACGAGGTAGCCATACGATTCGACGTACTCATGAATATTTCCTTGCTCATGCAAATGCAACTTCAAATGAGTAATCTCACTATTGGCGGAGGTTATACCCTGGTTGATACTCCTGCAAAAAAGATATCAGCTGGTTTATCTATTAGTAGGTATCAGGTAGATAATGTACGACGCCTACAGGCCGATTTATCGGGTATGGTAGTCGTTGGTGGTGCTGACGAACGGTATTTCAACAATCCTGCAGATCCTAATCTTAATAGTGAATTAGGTGAGATCAACACCTTTTCAATGAATGCGTATGGCAATTATCGTTCTGTTGGATATGGGTACACCCTTGGCTTTGTTTACCAAACTTACCAAGGTATCAATGCTTCTCTGGTATATAAAAACATGCCTAATTTTGAATTGATTGCGGAGGAAGGAGCCTATGCAAATGCATTTCTACCCATCTTTGTTACGGGTACAGGTGATGAGCTATTACAAGGGGAAGTGGGGGTTGCCTTAGATAGTTTACAGGCAAATAAGCCAAATCTAACTACCGAACGAAACATAGGTTCTCTTGTGAGTAATGGAAGTTTAAATCTACCCTCCTCATTAAGTTTAGGGTTAGACTTCAATGTGGGTCTACATACCATCGTATTCAATTATAGTTATTACAATGGCCAGTTAAGTTATGGGCATGGAAGTAATGTAATAGGCAAAGAGGCTAGTCATGGGATAGGCTTTGGTATGGACATTCGATTAGAAGACCGTTTCGGGTCTTTTGTATCTTATGCAACTATTCCACTAAGATTACTTCTATTGGATATTGATGGTATGCTATTTCAAGCATTTAAGAATACTACAGGATACTCAAATAGTCATTTTCGATTCGGTGGAAAGATGATGACGGGTGTTGGGATAGACACACGTGAAGATGTAGAAGGGTATGCTGAGCTTTTAGGCAAGGCATTCCCACAATCGTTTAGTCTTGGGCGACAGTATAGCATTTTTGATCAGGTTGATGTAGGGGTTACTGTCTTAGCCATACCTGATCTTATGGTCAAATATTCTATTGGGATACGATTTTAGAAACGGCTAGTCTTTCTTATTATTTGTCTCTCGTTTTTAGCTAGAATGCTATAAAAGTACTTATTCATATCTTCAAAGTACTATTTAATGAGACATTAATTTGTTTGTAATTACCTAATAATCATTTCTAAAGTATCTGATAATTATTAATGCCCGATAAACCTGTATGTTTGTATTAGTGAAGAATGTAGTTAATACAACATTTCGGGTTATTATTCTCGTACAATAACTGACCACCCTAATTAAGTTTGAGGCTTGATTAGGGTTTTTTTAATTCTTCTATCCTACCGGATTGTTGTACGAATTGACCCACGATTAGTTAGAGCGTAAGGATGACTTAGAAAAAGTACTTCCTTTAACATGAGGGCACTAAACCCCTCTTGGGCGTTAATTTTCCTGATTAGTCTCAGCTACTGAAGGACATGTACCCCATTTAGGTAGAAAATCGTCTCGTAATCCTGAACCTTCAGAAAAATTAACAGGTGTAGTTGCAAGATTTGAAACACACCAGCTTGACAGATCTTGATCAAAGGATTTTGCGTCATAGAACATGTAACTCATATCGTACACACTTGACACATCCCAATGAGTAATATCTTCGTTGAACGAACTTTGAGAGTAGAAAACATATGACAAGTCGAATACGCCAGAGGTGCATGTTGTAGAGGCGTTTTTTACGGTGATGTCTTGTTTATTTCGTTTAGTGTAGATCACGCCATCAACTTCGCCACTTTCATTAAACTCAGCACTAGAACAAATGATGGTGCGTCCGTTAGAACTAAGAAAGAAGCTTTGTTCTAAATTGTTTATACCAGACTGTTTACTCGAATCAGCTTGCATCATGATTTGGGCTTGAACTGGAAGGGTTGCACTCACTATTAAGAGAAGCAATAATGGTAATCGTAAAAGATGAATCATAGAGTGAATTTTACTAGGTCTGTGCTGACTGAGTTTGACTTTAGTGTCGATTCTTTTCATGATATTGGCTGAACATAATTTGTGTATATCCAACAATGGTATTTTTTTGAACTAGGTTAAGTTACTAAGTATCGTACAGTAAAAATGTCTCATTAATTTTAA
>JAGYJQ010000029.1 GCA_018401935.1 Balneolaceae bacterium | reverse complement strand
TTTGTCGGGCTTTGACAGCGCGTGATAGGCCAGCCGGATGAGGGTACGGCGGACAAAATCATACCGTTCCGACCGGGTGTGAAGGGAGAATTCGACCGCGCGGGTGCCATCGAGAAACGCACGGACCTGCGGCAGTGTTTTGATGTCGTCGTCATTCATGATGGTATTCATCCTTCCATCATGAACAGGGTTCAGGCTAGTTCAGTATCATTTCGTGTTAGAAACACGGCTCCCGTTCAGTATCATCTCGTATTGGACAAGGCTTGGGGTTTACTGAGCGCTTACGATAGATGTAAACTTGCGGTAACAATAAAGGAGCGGTGAGAATCTGATCGCCTGCGTTGGTTGGGGACAGCCTGGGCAGATGCTCTCTGATGTAGCGGTCGATATGGGCTGGCGAATAGAAACGGGCCTGATCGGCGCTCTAGACCCGTACCCAGATGGAGGAATTGATGTCCACATCTTCGACCCTCTGGCGGCTGTTTAGCTGCAGGGAGCGTGGAGGATTTTTCAGTGATTTTCGACTATGCAGGATCAGCTGGCATTTTCAGAATAGGCGCTTTATGCTTCTTATACTCAAAAAAAGGCTGTCTTTTCGGCAATGGCGAATAGACTACGCTTCTCAGCAAAGATAATAAAGTCAAGCTTTTTGAAAGTCTTACGAAGAGGTAAGTTTTATTTTGATTTCAAAAAACAATGTTTACAATACACCAACCAAAAATGGAGAAAACTCATGAATGATTTGATACCAGATCTAGTGCTTCAGGATAATTCAAGCCAAAGGTTACCGTGTGTTGTTCTTGTTGACGGTTCTAGCTCTATGTACGGGACAGCAATTGACAACTTGAATGAAGGCTTAAAGGTTTTAGAGACTGAGTTGAAGTCAGATGATGTAGCTTCCTTGCGGGTGCAACTGCTTGTTGTAAGAATTGGTGGTCACGGTGACGTGGAAACAGTTGTGGATTGGACAGATGCAATTGATTTTGCAGCTCCCACAATTGTGGCAAATGGAACCACGCCACTGGGTTTAGGCGTCAAGCACTCTCTGAAAAAAATTGAAGAGCAGAAACAGAAATATAAGCAGAATCAAATCCCTTACAATCGACCTTGGTTATTTATCATAACAGATGGCTCTCCTACAGATAACGGATGGGAAAGGTGTGCAGCTAAAGCTGTTGAAGCAGAAACCAAAGGTAAGGTCGTTATCTTTCCAATAGGCACTGAAGGTGCAGATTTTGACACTTTAAACCAGTTTAGCTTTCGAGGCGCGATGATGCTTCAAAATTTAAATTTCAAAGAATTGTTTGTTTGGCTTAGCCAGAGTGTATCAGCAGGTTCCCAAACAGAAGTGGACTCAACTGCTCAACTGCCTGCAGCCAACTGGGGTATGGTTCCAAGCTAATGATTAAACTGGGCTCTGTCTCAGTTCCGGGACAAAATAAAAACGGTGACCAAAAGCAGAATCAGGATTCTACTTTAGCGTTTTACGATGGAGACCTCGCTATCATAGTGGTTTGTGATGGAGCAGGGTCAAAAACCTTTGGTGGTGTTGGCTCAGATTATCTCTGTCGCGTGTTAGTCAGACATCTACGCATAGCAAAACCTAGTGACTATGTCATTTTTGAACAAACAATTCATAGAGCAATTGAGAGATTTCGTTGCGTTATAAAACGGCTTTGCAGACAAAAAAACTTACAAGTCACGCTTGAGGACTTTGCCAGCACACTGATGATCTGCTGTCGTCAAATCTATTCTGATAGAATATCAAATTACTGCGCTCACATAGGTGATGGAGCGATATTTTATTTAGATAGTACATTTGAAAGTGCAGAGTTCGTGTCGCTCCCTGAGAATGGCGAATATGCCAATCAAACATATTTTGTGACAGACAAAAATTGGCGTGATTATTTACGTATTCATAGTCCGCCTGAAGGAGCTCTCAATTTAATCCTAATGACTGATGGCGTGACACCAATGGCATTGAAAAACAATGAACCATTTTTTGAATTTGTAAGGCCTTTGATGTTGTTCCTCAATAATTCATCTAGTGAAGAGGGCAGTCATTCTCTATTAAAAATTCTTGGCTCACAGAAATCAATGGCCATATCGACCGACGACAAATCTGTCGGTTGGTTAATTAATTAATTGATGCTAACGGGCACACCAACATCATTTGGCGACTTTTCTGTAATTCAAGTTGGTAAGAGAATTGCCCAAGGTGGTGCTGGAACAATTTTTTCTTTGTCAAGTCACCCTGGTTTTGTTCTTAAAAAATATCATCAACATAGTGATTTAAACTACTATGAGCGAAAAGTTGCATCTATGCTGGGAAACACCCCGGCAACTGATCCGGCGTCATTTTTGGAGTTCACTTGGCCTCTTTGCTCTGTTGCCGAGGACGGAAGTTTTGTTGGCTATGTTATGCCCTCATTGGGTAATAAAAGTTACTTTAGCCTCTCAAAATTTATTAACAAGAAAGCGCGTCAGGTAAATGGCCTGAGTGAATTTTTAGGGCATCGTATAATTCTTGCGCACAATCTTTCTGCAATCTTGTCTAAAATCCACAAGCTTGGGTATCTGGTTGTAGATTTGAAACCACAAAATTGCTTGGTAGAAAAACAGAGTTTACAGGTGACTTTGATAGATACTGATGGTTTCTTTGTCCCAGCAAATGACGGAGCACATTTCCCGGCAAAGCAGTTCACTCCAGAATTTATTGCTCCGGAACTATGTGACAAAGCACCTTCTAATGCTGACATTATGCAAGACAACTTTGCTCTAGCGGTAATTGTTTTCCAGCTGTTAAATAACGGCATTCACCCATTTCAAGCATCGATGAAAACGAAACAGCTCACCATTCAAGAAATGGTTCAGCGTCAGAAATTTGCATATGGTCGGGTTAAAACTACACGTCTTGTTACGTCAAAATACTCCGTTCATGAGTGCTTCCCCGATGATATTCGGGAGCTTTTTGACCAGGCTTTTGCGTCTAAGGTTCGGCCTTCATCGCAAGATTGGCGTGACTGTTTACGAAACTACACAGCCTTTAAAGAGGGCGTTGTTTCAAAATGCTCCAACAATTCAGATCACTTAGTTTTGGCTGGCCGATGCGGTCAATGTGAATTAGATGCTCGTCAATCCAGGCGAGTTCAATCTGCGCAGAAAGGCTCCTCATCTAGATTACGAAGTAATTATCCTTCCAAAGCGCCGGTAAATTTAACCACTAATAAAAAAATCTCAAATGTTGGGGCCCCGGCAGTCATAAAGCGTATCAAAACTAAGTTGCTGGCGAGATCAATGGGAAAAGCGGTTGTTACCCATTTTGCCGCGTCAATTATAGTTAGCGTGCACGACTACACGGTCGTGGATTTCTTTGATTACATAGAAATGAAATTAGAGAGTGTGCTTTCAACCTCAATTTATATCTTTATCTTGTTTGTGTTTTTCTACAAATTGAACAGGGGTGAGCCAGCAAGAGACTGTCCTTCTTGTGGGGCTTATGCCGGAAGTTTGAGGTTTCTTAGCAAGGTCGAGATCCCTTTTGGATATAGACATCAAACAAAGTCTGGACGCGCTGATAAAAGATATAAGCATAACCCAATGTTATATAACCAGATCTCGGATTGGAAATGTACCTACTGTGACAACACTGTTCAATTCACCCATGTGCCTCACCCTAGTCCGAATAAAAAGACTCCCATAAGTTCAAAGAAGGTGATTTAACCTTCAACTTTAAATAATTTTCAGTTGTTTGTGTAAAACTCCCTTAGAATAGGGGCTCTGCAGGCACCCGTCAAGATTTTTGAGATCCTCTGGGGTAATGCTTTTTTGATATTGGTCTTACTTTTATTAAGGTTCATTTTTATTTTAGACTAGATTCTAGGGGACGACCAGACTCAAAGCGAAGATTTCAAAAGCAGTATCTGATGGACTCAATCATTATATGCTGGTCCGATTATCACACGCCTGTATGACTCTCGTAGCAATATTGTGGAGCATTTGGTGATATTTATCTTTACTAAGACGCTCTGCTAGAGCGGGTTTAATAACTAGCGAACGTGTTTGATAACGATCTTCAGGTGTTGGATTATGAATAGACGTGTAATCTGGATTGACCGCCCCAGTAAGATTATTAATATATTCGAAAAGCTCGTCGACTAATCCCGTTGTTTGTGAAATGTGCAATTGTATGCCAAGAAGCCTTTTTCTCGGGTTATGGAAATATATTTGTTGCCTATCAGAGACTGTTAATGTGTCGTCATTGAATGAGCCTCCGCTCCTCGCCAAAGATAATCTATATCGATTGCCTTCTTTTACCTTATCAGATAAAGGCGCTACCAGCGTCTTATAAGCAAGAATATTGTCTTCGTGATAACCTAATTCCCGTAACTGGTTTAATTTGGCGTCTAAACTACCAAACTTCACTCTCTTGTTAACATCTCCTTGGATCTGCTGTTTTTCCAGATTGCCATCGACATTTGTCATTGCAGCGAACACTATTGCCCTCTCTAGCTTGTCATGAAGATTATCATCGAAGCGATCTCGTAACAAATTCAATAGCTGCAGGACATCAAATGAACGTGCTCTCAAGTAGACTTCTTTTTGACAACATCCCCAAACGACCTGCTCCCATTCTTCATCTAGGAGCTTGTTGTCCTTAAAAAGGCTAATTTTATTTTGAACATCTTTCCAGTCGACATGCTGCCTATTCAAGAAGCCTTTATCCCAATTTAGGTACTCACTGTCTTGTGTGATTAGTCGGAAAATCTGGGGATACGAAATTTGAATGCCGAGTATCGCAAACAACATTAAATCATCAGCCAATTCATCTGGGGACTGAATAGTTTTAATAACATTTTTTATTAAACTAAAAGAGTTGAGATACCTTTTTAGGCTTCTTGGGTTACTTCCAACTGTATACTTTACAACATCCAAGTAGTGGTCTCGATCCTTGGCATCAATTTCTATATGAATATGTTTCATCTTAGAACTAAGAAAACCCTCAATACTATACGCGCCTACTGGCATTGAAAATGGGACTTGAATAATTTTATCAAAAAATGACCTGAACTCGCGCTCGTTCAGCTCTGTTTTACGACCAAACTTGCCTTCTAGACCTTTTACAACAATGTCATAATCCACCGCTAGAACAAAAATACAGTTTGGGATGTCAAAAATATTCTTTAATGCTTCTAGAACTTCTACAGCATCAAGAGGAGGTATCCTATCAAGGTCGTCGATAAAAAAAACGATCTTTGAGAACGGATTGCCAGGGCTTTCAATGAGTCTGTTGATGATGAATGCGATTTCACTTTTTATAATAGCAATATCGTGAGGATCTACTTGATTTGCACTTGCGTGAGCAAGATCAAAACCAGTTTTGGTTAATACAACTTGATTAGCAAGGTTACCCAAGAATCTGCCGACTTTTTTTACACTTTGGCTAACCTCGTCTCCAACATCCCAAAACCCCTTTTCTTTACAACTCACCTGTAGCCGGTCTAACATGCCATGCAAAATTTTGGGGGTCGTTTCATGTGGACGCCGAAACATGCTGTATTCCCATGTATTAACCCAGCTGGTTGCGATATTATTTTTTTGCAGAAGCTCTTGTATCATAGACATTAGAGATGTCTTCCCGGTCCCCCATTCACCTTGCAGACCTATAGTTATAGGGGTGTCACTATTGATGATAAAGTTACTCAGTGCTTTAGCGTAATTTTCTATTTGTAATAGATCTTCGCTAATTGAATTAATAGGGTTGTCTGTTACCGAACCCATGAGGCTTTTCCTCACACTTTAAAATGATGAGGGTACACTATCTTTTCATTTAATAACAACGTAAACCTGCCGCCTGCTCAGCCTGTCAGTCAGCTCGATCCAACCTGAGGCTTGCCAGAACACGCTGCCGAATCTGTTGTGTATACAATTTAGCCAAGTTCGTAGACGCTAGGCTGCAGTCTTGGCAGTTCTTCGTATCATCGAGAGAACATAGGGATGTGGTAGAGTGAGAAGTGTTCGGCTTCTTTTTTACAGCAGTGATTCAGGTAATGACGTGATCTATTTGTGAAGAGCCATCAGTACTGACCCACTGCGGGTGGGACGTTTTTGTCAACTTTGGCGTTTGGCTAGTCAAATCGAGAGACTGGCTTCAGTGCCGTTCCACTGCATGAGCGTTTGTCATGGTACCGGAGGCCGGACTCGAACCGGCACGCTTTTAAGGGCATCGGATTTTGAATCCGACGTGTCTACCAATTTCACCACTCCGGCACAGAGGGGGACTGCGAGCGCGTGTCGCAGGGCGCGGATTATAGCAAGGCGCATCGAAAGTGCAATCATTGCCGCCTCGTTTCTGCTGAGTTCACGCAAAAGTTGGCGCCTGGCGCCAATCGAGGGTAAACTGCGCGCCCGCGTCAGCGCACCCGCTCGGCGTTTTATTCTGAGTACCTAGAGAGAAAAGATTATGGCAATACTGGTAAAGAAAACCGCAGCACACAAAATATTCAAGCGTAAAGATGGTCGTTATTCGGTCACTACGCTCAAAGGCCTAGCAGTTAACGGTGACGAAAAAGCAGAGATTTTGCTAGCGGAGGGTTTGATTCAAGTAAACTTAGCTGCGAAAGCACCTGCAGAGGAAGCTCCTGCAGAAGAAGC
>JAGYJQ010000028.1 GCA_018401935.1 Balneolaceae bacterium | reverse complement strand
CTCTGAGAGGCTTTTTTTATGACTTACTTCGTGGAAAATAAATCGTATATTTAAGGACCTATTGACTAAAAAAATTAAGTTACGAGTAGCAATATAACTTGCGGAAAACAACCAACTAGGAATAGAATATGATCGATTTCGATTCATTTTTATCAGAATACAAAAATAAATTAGCTAAGATTTTCAAAAAGGAAAAAGAGACGAATGGAGAAGCATTGGAACGCGGTATTTCGCAGGATAATTTAGCTGAGATACTTATGTCCACCCCCTTAGCGTCGTTCATTCCATCCGAACATGGTGGATTTGGTGGGCATACAGCAGAAGCGTTAAGCATGTTAGAAGCTAGTTCGTACGAATCCTTACCATTATCATTGATGATGGGTATTAATGGAGCATTATTTCTTCAACCTATTGCTAATTATGGATCAGAGGAAGCTATGAATGACGTCTTTAGTCGGGTCATTAATAATGGTAAAATGGGTGGTTTAATGATTACCGAGCCCGATTATGGCTCTGAGGCACTCAAAATGCAAACGAGTGTAGAGTATAATGCATCCAATCAACACTATTCAGTTAAAGGAACTAAGCATTGGGCTGGTTTAACTGGTATGGCCGATTATTGGATCATGACTGCTCGTGAAAAGAATTCACAAGGCGAACTTGGACGTGATGTATCCTTTTTTGTTCATGATTCGAGAAATGGCGGTATCGAGGTAAAAGAATACTATAATAATCTAGGTTTGTATATGCTACCTTATGGTAGAAATAAGGTTGATATAAATGTACCCGCATCACATAAACTAACCCCAAAAGGTACGGGAATTACGTTAATGTTGGATTTGTTGCACAGAAGTAGGTTGCAATTCCCTGGTATGGGTATGGGATTCCTTAGAAGAATGATGGATGAAGCCGTTCAGCATTGTCGAGAGCGTCTAGTTGGTGGTGTTAGCTTATTGAGTTACGATCAAGTTCGATCTCGAGTCTCCCAAATCCAATCCTATTTTACAGTATGCTCTGCAATGTGTAATTTCACGGCTGCCAACGTGCCTCTCACAAAAAATACTGCTAAAATGGATGTAGAGGCTAATGCTATCAAGTCGGTTTTAACTGACTATATGCAAAAAGCATCACAATCTCTTCTACAATTAACCGGTGCTAAAGGGTATAGATTAGATCACATTGCTGGTAGAAGTACAGTGGATAGTCGACCGTTTCAGATCTTCGAAGGATCCAACGACATTTTGTATCAACAGATTACAGAGTCCATAATGAAAGCTATGAGAAAGGTAAAAAGTACCAACTTATACGATTTCTTAAAAGGATATGATCTAACAGCTCAGTCTTCGGACTATTTCAAAGATGTATTAAATTTTGAGATTGATACCAAGATGTCTCAACGAAAACTGGTTGATTTAGGAAGAGCTTTAGGAAGAATAATTTCTATGGAGTTCACTATTAATTTAGGTCATCAAGGCTTCAATAAAGAGTTAATTGATCATGCTATCACCAATGTTCAAGAAGAGGTAAAGGCTATTATGAGCCAATTTACTAATACAAAACTCTCCGATGTGGTAGATGCCTACCATGATAATAGCTCATGGTTTACCCTGCAAAAGCAACTTGCACACTAAGCCGATAACCTTCTTTTTACTTCATGAAACCCAGCGCTAACCCAAGTCAAAATAGTGAGGAAAGAGGTGTTTTAGAGCAGTATATGCTACCCTTTCTTAATGTATCATCACAATTTCCGTTATATCCAGGAAAGAATTCTTCCGCCACTGTAGCGGCTCTTCTAGGTTGGACAGAGCAAGAATTAGAACAGGCTAGAGCTAATCTCCAAGAAAATGCTAGGCAAGCGGCTCTAGAACTACTCAAAGAAGATGATATAGTAGATCAACTTGATGCCCTACCATTTGACGGCGAAGAATGTATCGCTATACTGGGTGATTCAATCAGTTTGGATGCTCAAGGTTGGGTGTACATTTTGGGTCATTTACTCGACATTGGAAAAGAACAAATAAATATTCGATGGATTAATGCCAGCCAGGCATACAACACAACTACAGATGCTTTACGCCGTTTAGATCGTGATGTATTAGTACATAATCCTGATTGGGTAATCATTGCTCTTGGTACTTTTGATGCGCAGCGTTTAGCCATCTATCCGGATAGAACCTTAATTCCACTTTCGGAAACATGGGAAAATATTCAAGCTATCCAAGATATTTTGGATCAAACTCTCGAACATCCACCGATATGGATTAGTCCAGCGGCTGTTATTACGGATTTACTAAGCGAGCATGCACTCTACGATTTTACCATCCAACCAGAAGATTTAACGGCTGTTCAGGATATAGTAACCGGTAAAATAGGTGGTATAGTTGATCCAAAAGTAGAACGAATGGGTGAAAATGGCCCTAAAGCTTGGCACTATATTCCAGATGGATTGCACCACTCGTTAACAGGTCATATGCAAACGGTAAGAGAGGTGATTAAAACCTTGGTCGAAACAGACCAGAAAGGGTTTGCGAATATAATGGACGAAGAAGCTTAAAAGTTCACCGAAAACCGAACGAAATCAATTCCTGGCTGTTGTTTTAACTGCCAAAGCCCATCATCCTGAATAGGAATTTCATAAGTTGCAGGCTGCATAAACGCTAGGGCAGCAGATCGATCAGCCAGTACAAAAGTGTCGAACAGACCAAAGCCAAAACCAGCGATAGCACCAGCTCCTGCGCCGTATTGAAGCCCTTGGACGAGCGGTTCATTAGCCACAAGCATGACGGAGGTTGCAACAACCGCACCCGCTGCAGCGCCATAAAAGGTATCCAATAGAACAATGATGGTAGAATTGTTTCCATCGTTGAATATCCCTGAAACAACGGTAGGATTACCCCCCGTTTTGAGTAAGTCATATGCGCCTACGCCAAGGCCGTAGAGGGTGCCCAACCCCAAACCCACCTGAAGGGGGTAAAAATCGGTATCATTCGTCAAAGCCATAGTAGCCCCACCCAGAAGTGTCCCTGTGAGTGCCCCATTGAGTGTATTTTCACCCAAAGTATTGATGGTTTGGGCAGCCGCTTTATTTGGCTGAAAGACCCAGGATAAAACAAGAATAATTGCAGCCGCTATTATCCAGAAAAGCATTTTTTTCAAAGCCATAGCATAAACATAAGTATTAGTGTAATCGTAGGTGCACATAAAACATACAATTAAAACGTGCACATAAAAAACATGTGATGATAATACAAAATTTCAGGCAGGATTTTGCATGGCAACCTGCAGGATTTTACCGTTGAATAACCGGTGGCCCTTCAAACAAAAGTCGGCGACATATCCACCCATCTCTTCGGGCTGAACTGGTGCCTTTAGCCCTGGGAACGCCTCATCCAGCATTTCGGTCTGTACCGCCCCCAAGGCCAAGGCATTCACTGCTATCCCTCGTTCAACCCATTCGGTGCTTAAACTTTCGGTGAAAATACTAACTGCGCCCTTAGCGGCACTGTATAAACTGAGCCCAGGAAATTTAGAACTACTCTGCACTCCTCCCATGCTAGATATATGAACAATGTGACTTCCAGGCCCCATCAAAGATTCAAGTGCACGCGTCCAACGAAAAACCATAAATACGTTTACCTCGAACTGCATGACCCAGTCATCTTCGGTTGTTTCAGAAAATGGTTTATTAATGAGGAGTCCGGCATTGTGGATAAGCCCGTCGAGTTGTTCATTCTCCGACAAAACCCCTGTAATAGCTTGGGATACGAGCGCAAGATCGGTGTCCGTGGTATACCAGTGCAATTCACCCGGCTGATCAGCGGAAAAAGTTGCTAATTCAGCGTGTAGATTCTGCCTGCTTAGTCCAAAGACCCGGTGTCCGGCAGATAGCAAATGCTTAACGGTAGCTAAACCAATTCCTCGGCTAGCCCCAGTAACGAAGATATTTTTTCTGTGATTAAGATTATTCATGCCTACAAAATACAACTTCTTATGGTGCTAGTAAAAGAAAAGCTAGGCTATTATCTTATACAAAGGTAGTTAACTGAAAATCCAATCATATGTCATTTGAGCGCGATATTTTGGAACGAATCCCACCCCACATTCGAGGGCTGAAAGGCTATGTTCCAGGGAAAACCATAGAAGAAGTGGTAGCGACCTATCAACCGGATAGAATTTCGAAGCTTGCTTCCAATGAAAACAGATGGGGCTTTGCGCCGGGTGTTTCTGAAGCAGTAGGCAGGGCCATGCAGGTTGCCAATAATTACCCTTCGGCACTGGCTAATAATTTACGGGCTAGCTTGTCGGCCAAACTTTCCTGTTCGCAGGAACAGTTGGTTATTGGGGCTGGCTCAGAGAGTTTGTTGGGTCTACTTTGCCGTACATTTTTTGGACCTGAAGACGAAATTGTAACGGCGTCGGCCACTTTTGTTGGGCTCAATATTCAAGCTCATATTCATCAAATACCCGTTGTTCAAGTCCCACTTAGCCCTGATTATCGCTTCGATGTTGGGGCTATTGCAGCCAGCGTGAATGAACGAACCCGGGCGGTGTACATTGCCAATCCAAATAATCCTACCGGTACTATGATTAGCAAGCAGGAGTTGGCTATGCTCATGAGCTCGTTGCCCGAACAGGTGATGTTGATTCTCGACGAAGCCTACGTTGAATTTGCACGCGAAAACCCACTATATCCTGATTCTCTGCCCATTATAACCCAACCGAACACAGCGTCGCACCCGAATACACTCATTTTGCGCACCTTTTCGAAGGCGTACGGGTTAGCTTCCTTTCGAGTGGGCTATGCCCTTGGCCCAGCGGAATTGATTCAAGCGCTATGGAAGACCAAAAATACCTTTGAGCCCTCGGGAATCAGTGAAGCTGCCGCCATTTCCGCGCTGGAAGACGATCATTTTTTAACTAATTCCGTCCAGCAAACCCGCGAAGCACGCCAGGGTTTTGAGGCATTTTTAGCCCATCACCAGATTCCTTATGTTCCATCGTCGGCTAATTTTGTTATGTTATTGGCTCCCGATGAAGCTCAGGCCCTTCGCATAACCGAGTCATTGCTTCGTTTGGGAGTAATCGTGCGCCAACTCTCACCCTTCGGCATTCCCAACGGAATTCGTATAACGGTGGGTTTGGAGGAAGAGATGGTTCACCTAAAGCAGGCCTTAGAAAGCTGTTGGCTCCCTGGTTGATGCAAACAAGCCACTGGTTACTGCATACAAGCCACTGGTTACTGAAAAAAAGCTTACATCAACCAGAAGAAAAATAAACCAAGCAAAAATTATTATCCATAAGTCACTAAATATGAAAGTAAAAGGATTTCCAATCTGGTTAATGGGGCTTGCCATAGTTTTTGTGGGCCAATTAACCGTACAGTCGGCGGTTCAGGCGCAAAGTGTGCACCGCTATGGCATATCATTTGACCAGGCAATGCAGCATGAGGCGAGGATTTCGGTGGAATTTCCCAATATAGATGAGCAGCCTCTGCAGGTGCGGATGTCTAGGACTTCGCCGGGCCGTTATGCGATTCACAACTTTGCGAAAAATGTGTACGATGTTCAGGCTTATGACGAGCAAGGTAATGAACTAGAGATCATCAGGCCCAATCCTCAGCAATGGGACGTAGTTGGACATGACGGATTTGTTCGGTTTGAGTATACCTTGTTTGCCAATCGGGGGGATGGTACCTATTCTCAAATTGATGAAACGCACGCTCATTTGAACATACCGGCGACTTTTGTCTATGCGCGAAATTACCCGCAGCGGCCTATTGAACTCGCTGTTGAGCTTCCAAAAGATTCGGGCTGGAAAGTGGCTACGCAGTTAAGGGAACTTAGTCCCACACTATTTTATGCCCCAGATTTTTACTATTTCATGGACAGCCCCATCGAAATAAGTGACTATCATTTGCGTGAGCGAATGGTGGATGGGCAGCTTATTCAATTGGCGCTTCATACCCCCGCCTCGGATAGGGAGGTCAACGAATATTTTGCTAAGGTGATGGCTATTGTTGAAGCTCAGCGAGAGGTATTTGGGGAATTGCCCGAGTTTGATTTTGGAAGGTACACCTTTCTGAGTTGTTATATGCCGCAGGCCAGCGGGGACGGGATGGAGCACCGGAATTCGACCATTGTGACCAATGCAAAACCCATGGAAGAGCCTCTTGGAAATACGTCAATATCTACTATTTCGCACGAATTTTTTCATGCATGGAGTGTGGAACGGTTGCGTCCTGTTTCCCTTGAGCCCTTCGATTTTGAAGAAGCCAATATGAGTGGAGCTTTGTGGTTTGCCGAGGGATTTACCTCCTATTATACCAATGTGATCCTCGCACGCGCTGGAGTGATAACGCCGGATGAGTATGTGGAGGGTCTTGCTCGAACGCTGAATTATGTAATGCTTTCTCCGGGTAGTCAGTTTTTTAACCCCATCGAGATGAGTTACAGAGCCCCATTTGTGGATGCAGCTACCGCCATAGATCCAGATAACAATGCTAATATTTTTATTTCCTACTATTCCTATGGAAGTCTGTTGGGCTTAGCCTTGGATCTGACTTTGCGCACCGAAACCGAGGCCAACCTAGATGAATATATGCGGACTTTGTGGCAGCAGTATGGGCGTAATGAGCAACCGTACAGCATAAAAGATTTGGAATCTACACTGGCTATGGTTGCCGGGGATTCGTTGGCTAAGGGTTTCTTTGCGCGGCATATCTATAGCAGCGAGATGCCAGATATGCAGCAATTGCTCGGCCGTGTAGGGGTGGAACTAAGCTTGGAAAAAGAGAATGAGCCTTATCTTGGACCGTCCACTCGGTGGATTGAAGCGGATAGAGCCTATGAAATTAGCTCGGCCCCGCAGATGGGAAGTCCCGCTTATGAAGCAGGCTTGCGTCTAGGGGATCGCATTATGTCGGTGGATGGTCTGCGTGTGGAATCTAACCGAAGCCCAGCCTCCATTATTGAGGGCAAAAGGGTAGGGCAACAGGTGGAAATCGCTTTTACCCGATGGGGTATGACAAAAAGTGTCAGTGTCCAATTGAAGGCCAACCCAAGAATGAAGACCGAGCGAGTTCGGAGGTTATCGAGAGCAGAGGCGGTCGCATTTGGAGAATGGATTCCTGTAAGGCAATAACGCAATAGGGAAGTAAGGCAATAACACAATAGCGCAATAAAGCAAACAGTACAACGAAATCAATCAATCATGAAGGCAACATCACAAGCTTCAGCAAAAGCTTCAGCAGCAACATCAACATCAAAAGCTTCAGCGGCAACATCAACATCACAAGCTTCAGCGGCAACATCAACATCACAAGCTTCAGCAGCAACATCACAAGCTTCAGCAGCAACAGCAACATCAACCAGAAAGTATCACAGCTATAAACCGCTTGTCATTGCGGTCTATGCCTTGATGTTCGGGGTCATTGGAATGCTGCTGCCGGCTCAGAGCTTTGCGCAAACTGGGGATCAGGTGTCGGAATCGGCTATTTTGTCGATGAAGGAGCGGGCCAAGGTGATTGACGATGTGCTGGCCGATCGGATGGAAACCGTGCTACCGGATATTATGCGGCGGGAAGGGCTGGATATGTGGATCATTATTTCGCGGGAATACAACGAGGACCCGGTGATCGAGACCATGTTGCCTGCGACGTGGTTGGCGGCGAGGCGAAGAACCATTTTGGTGATTTATGATCGAGGGCCAGAGGAAGGTTTGGAGACTTTGGCGGTGGCGCGGTACGATGTGGGTGAGGTGTTCAAGAAGGCTTGGGACAAGGAATTGGAGCCGGATCAGTGGAAGCGGCTGCGCGAAATCGTCGAAGAGCGTGATCCGGAGCGAATAGGAATTAATCGCTCGGAGCATTGGGGCTTGGCAGACGGAATAGTGGCGACGGATTACGAGCATTTACTAGAAAATTTGGGCGAAGAATATGCCTCTCGAG
>JAGYJQ010000027.1 GCA_018401935.1 Balneolaceae bacterium | reverse complement strand
AGTTGGTGTCGCTTACCGTACCAATCGTGATAGTGTAAGTACCTACATTCTCACCTGTGGTTCTGGAAAGCGTGCCGCCCAAACTAATGGCAGTACCATTTGGTAATGTACTTGGGCTAATGGTATAGCTCAGCGTAGCATCGGCAAGGCCATAAGTCTTAGACTGACCAGCCGTAGGGATTATAGTAATGGGTTTGGCCGTGATGCTAGCCGTAGTAGTGGCTTGGCCTGTAATGGTATATCTGGCTCGCTCACTGCCGCTGTAGGTGTAGGTAAGGCTTACGGTTTTACTCAAGCCTACATTGGAATTGTCAAAGGTTCCTGTAGGGCTCACCAATACCTGGTCACTGCCCACAAGACCTGTGAAACTGATTGTATCTGTAGCAGTAGCGGCAGTTGTGGTGCCGTCATAGACCTTATCTGAGGCGGTAATTCCAGTAAAACTAATTGGCTTTGGAGCCACGTAAACACTAGCCGTGGCAATAGCCGATGTATATTTGGAGGTGGCAGTCTGGGTAGCCGTAATGGTCGTAGTACCTACGCCCGTAATGGTAATAGATCCCGTGGCAGCATCTATATTTGCTACATTGGAATCATTAGTAGTGTAAGTGATGGTGCCCGTACTGGTACTACTCACAGAAAGTGTAAAGTCTGGATCTCCATAGACTTTGGTAGTGCCCGTGAGGGTGAGGGTAGGTGGGACCTTAATGTCCGACCTAGTATTAGCTACAAAATTAGAGCTAGAACCTGATTTGGCAAAATTTACCATAGCTAAATTAAATGGTCCCGAGGTATCTAAAACATTAGAAATAATCGAATTATCACCACCAGAAACTCCCTGATCAAAAGAATAATAAACCGCTAAATTACCATCTCCAGGCATTTTTTTATTAATGTTATCCTGTATTTGAGCCAATGATCTAGCCTCTGTCCAAAGTCTAAATTCATCTAACTGACCGTCAAAATATCTGCCCTGAGTTGTATATGGATTTACTGTATAGTAATTCCCTATTGAAAATTCTCTAATCTTTAAATTATCATCATTATTACTAGTTGTCAAAGATTTAGTTTGTTGATTTTCACCATTTATATACATTCCATAAGTGAAATTAGCGGAACGTACTATGGCAATATGGTACCATTTATCTGCCTCAATAGTATTAATAGACTCTAATTTAATTTTAAGGCCCGATTCAGTAGTATGAGAAGTGTGATACACATAAAAAAATAACTTCCCATTATCAATTTGTAATTGGTATTGATCAGAGCCAGAAGGGGAGTTTCTAGCACTAAAAATCATAGTGTTATTTACAAGGTCGAATTTAATGTTAAATTCAATAGTAAATAAGCTATTTCCTAAATCAAATGCTGAACTTGAGGCGCTCATTAGTCGTATATAATCATCAGAGCCATCAAAATCTAATACATTGTCATTGGCTAAAATACTTGCCGTAGTGGTCACTTGGCCGGTAGTGGTATAATTTCCAGATTCTGCCCCTGAAAGACTATAGCTCAAGTTCACTGTCTTGTCATTACCCACCTCAAAAGTATCAAAACTTCCTGAAGGTGTGATAGATACCGTATCTCCATCTATGAGGCCTGTATAGCTCATGGTAGAAGTAGACACGGTGGCAGTGTTGGTACCGTCGTACTGTTTGTCTGCGGCCGTTACTCCGCTAACAGTTAATGATTTTGGGCTAATGGCACCAACAGTTCCCGAAGCAGTATCTAGCAATATGTAATTGTCCAAACTAGCCCCTGTGGTGAGGAAATAATCAGAAGGTGTTAAACTCACGGATACTGTTTTTGAGTTCCCTACCTGAGCATTGTCATACAGACCAGATGTTTGGCTAATCTCAAGGGCCTCTCCTAAATATAGTCCAGTGATACTGTAATTGGCGCTTGTAAGTGTGGCCAAATTGGTTTGATCATACACCTTAGACACGGTTCCAGTAAGTGTAATTTCAATAGCACGTTTACTAATCTCAAAAGTCTCTGGATTTAGGGTAATGTCATAATTCGTATTGGTCAGTGTTCCAATATTGATCGTATAGTCACCGATATTTTCACCAGTTGTTCTAGACAGGCTTCCTGTAAAGGTTACGGTGCTAGTTGTATTAGTAAGGGTGTCATTTAAGATGGGTACTGTAGTGTAAGTAAGCGTTTTATCTAGCTCTCCATAGGTCTTAGACTGAGCAGCCGTTGGAATGACTGTTACGGGCAGTTTGGTAATACTAAAATCTGCTGGAGTGTAGCTTAGGGTATAATTGGTGTTCGTAAGCGTGCCTATGGTAATTGAATAGGTACCCACATTTTCTCCAATCGTTCTACTAAGTGAACCAGTAAAAGCTACCGTATCTCCATTGGAAAGACTATCACCCACTGCTGGACTTGAATTATATGTAAGGCTTGGATCTGCATCTCCATGTACTTTTGTTTGAGCATTTGCTGTAACGGTAACTGCTTTTGTGGTAATGGTGAGCGTACCACTCTCAAAAACTTCGGTGTAGTTGTTTCCGTAAGTGAGGTTGTCGTTAGAGATGGTATAGCTGCCTACATCTTCTCCTGCAGTTCTGGTTAAAGTTCCTGTAGAAGCGTCTCCACTAATGAGTCCTATAGTGGTGTGGGTAAGACCAGGATCTGTATCTCCATAGGTCTTACTTAATGTGTCTGCCGTGATGGTCAGGGTTGCAGGAGTAATAGTTGCATTGGCTCCTACATATTCAATGTTATAGCTTGGATGAGATAATCCACTAAGAGTAATGGAATAAGTACCCATCGTATTGGTTGCCGTTCCAGAAACTGTATAAACAGGAGTGCCTACTAAACTATCTATAGTATCTCCATTCACTAATCCTGTAGCAGTAAAACTTAGGTTAGAAGATTCTATAAACTGCTTGTCATACACCTTAGTGTAATCTAATACAGTAAGGGTCACTGTAGCATTAGTGATGGTTAAATACTCCTCTTGGTAGGTCTCATCATAATCATTGCCGTAAGTAAGGGTGTTTTGTGTAATGGTATACGTACCAGCTGCTTCTCCTGAAGTTCTGGTTAAAACACCACTAGCGCTGTCTCCTGAAACAATGCTTCCGGCTGTAATGGTATAAGTAAGACTTGGATCAGTAGCACCATAGACCTTGGTCTTAGCCTCTGCTAAAATAGTGATAGGACGCCTGTTAATCGTATAATCTGTCTCTGTAAAGCTAAGGGCGTAATTTGTATTGGTCAGCGTTCCTATGGTAATGGAATAAGTACCCGCATTTTCTCCTAATGTTCTGGATAGACTTCCTGTGAAGGTTACAGTGCTACTATTGTTTAAAGAGCTACTTAAAGCAGGTGTTGTGGTATAAGTAAGCGTTAAATCTGCTTCACCATAGGTTTTTGACTGTGTGGCTGTCGGTGTGACGGTCACCGCCAATGGATCTACCCTAAGGGTATAGCTCACCGTTTTAGCTTGGTAATTGGCATCGGCCCCTTGGGCTATGGTAATAGTGACAGTACCCACTTTTAAGTTGCGAATACTTGCCGTATTGGTGCTGGTGGTGGTAATACTCGCCACGCTACTATCTGAAGAAGTAAACGTATAGCCCGCCGTATTGCTCGATGTTGGTGTAAGATCTATATCTGAATCTCCAAAGGTAATAATGGTGTCGCTTAGCGTGTCTGTAGCGGGGTCACTGTCTCCATCTTCAATAGCGGTGGGTGCCTTAGTAATGGTGAAATCTGCTCCTACATAATCAATGGTATAATTTGTATTGGTGAGGGTACCTTGAGTAATGGAATAGGTGCCTGCATTTTCATTGGCAGTCCTGGTCAAAGTACCTGTAAAACTCACCGTATGCGTGTTGGTCAAAGGACCGCTTGGCGTATGAGAATAGGTGAATTCTGGGTCTGTTGCTCCGTATACCTTGGTCTTATTAGAGTCGGCCGTTACCGTCATAGGTAGCGCAGCCACCGTCAAAGTCATACTCGCTGTACCTGGTTCATAAGTGCCGTCGTCTGCTAAAGACAACCAAACAGTAGTGGTTCCAACACCCACCGTGGTAATGGATCCTGTACTGGAATTAATTGTAGCTACAGCAGAATTGGTACTGGTGTAGGTGGGAGTTCCAGTACTAGAAGAGGTATAAGATTGCACGACATTGGCGTCTCCATAAGTGAGGGTGAGGTCTGTAAAACCATTAATATCTGGTACTGTGGGGGAAATGGTAAAGGTCCCTGGCACAAATACAATGTTATAATTCGTATTGGTGAGCGTCCCTTGGGTAATGGAATAAGTCCCCACAGCCTCCCCAGCCGTTCTGGTGATGGTTCCTGTAAAAGTAATGGTACTACTGTTGGGTAGTGACGTATTAACTGTGGGGTTACTGGTATAGGTTAAAGTTGGGTCTGTTTGTCTATTTTTCTTTGCGGTGTCGGTTGCTGTAACGGTAACGGTTTTGGTAGTGATCTCAAAATCAGTATCTACCAAGGTAAAACTGTATAAAGAACTACTTATGCTTCCTAAACCTATAGAATAAGTCCCTACGTTTTCACCAACAGTTCTAGATAAACTACCGGTAAAAGTTACGCTACTTGAATTAGGTAAGATAGTTGGAGAATAGGTAAATCCAATACTTACATCTTCACTTCCAAATACTTTTGTCAAGCCCGTTGTAGGGGTTATTTCTATTTCCCTAGGAGACACCGAAACAGTAATTGTTTTTGTTGTAGTAGGATAAATATCAGATTCATTATTAATTATAGAGATCGTAGAAGATCCAATATTAGATAAGCTTATTTTATTTCCATCAGAAATAGTTGCAACACTCGAATTTGAGCTACTCATAGATATATTAGAGTCATAAGTTAACACACCCATTCTCATGGATTTATGGCCGTAATAATCTACAGGAGTAATTCTAACATACCTAGCCAGCACATATTCCTCAAAATTATTAGTGACAATTGTGTTTCTATCACTTCGGCTAGCATCACCATTTAAAGTAGCCTCCTCAAAAGCTGTAATCCAGGAACCTGATTCCTTTTTATACTCAATTTTGGCTGTTTTAACCCATTGGTCATTACCTAAACCTCTTCCCTGCGTTTGAACTCCTTCTACAAATTTTTCAGAACCTAGGTCTAATGTAATTGCCTCGTTTGGATTCTCATTATTTGAGGAATCGGTTGACCATGCCTGAGTAGAATTAATCCATGGAGTATAATATGGATCCGCAAAAGAGTCATCCCTCCAAACACTTGTTACACTCCAAGTAGCACTTCCAGTCTGTGATTGTGGAGAAATTAGGGTAGTGCTAAATGAATTTGTTGGAGTAATATAAAAATCAGCATCACCGTAGGTTTTAGTGTAACTTGAGTAATCAATATTATGGGCAGTTTTTAAATGTGATACCAAAGAAATTCCCTTAGGATACATTCCTGAAGTTGTTATACTCATAGTCCCAGAAGGCAATCCTGTACTCAAATTTTTTACTCTTACATAAACGGTGGGATTATTAAGCTGAACACTAAACTGACTGAGTGTTATTGAAGGTGAATAATCACTTCCACTCTCAGACAGCTCAAAGCCATCGGGAGATATTAATATAACATTTTCTGAAAGTCCTGTTCCACTAATAACAAAACTTTGGGCATCTGAAGCATTACCATATGCAAATGAAAACGAATTAAAACTTTCTGTAAAAGTAATTTCTGGTCCAGTTCTAAAAAGTGCGTACACCCCACTACTGCTTAGCGTTGGATTAAATGAAGTGGTGGCACTGTCTACTCCTGTACGTACGTTTGAGGCATCTATCAGATTTAACAAACCTGAGCTGTTAGCTGGATTTCCACTATACAAACTAGCCCTTCCTGTGGTAGTAATCGTGGGAGTATCGCTAATGATAATATTTCCTTGTCCCTCAGATCCGGCTGCTTCTCCCTGATCTGCATATAGATTTATGGCAGAAGAAGTACTATTAGTAGTAGATATAGTCTCACTAATGGTCAAATTTCCAGAGAGCGTACCTATTTGAATGGTTCCTGAAGAAAGTATTCCTTTGGATCCCTCTCCAATAGTAAGAGCGTCCTTGTTGGTAAAACTGATATTCCCCGTGGTCTGTGTAGTCGTTCCAGCGGTAAGGGTATTTATATGGTTATTGGCATGATTCAGTGTAAAAGTCCCAGATCCTTGTAAACTTAGCGTTGTGGCAGATACCGCTGCAGATTGGGTTGTAGCTCCTGAACCTTGAAGCAATAGTGTCCCAGAAGCTGTTACAGAATTGGATAGGGTAATATCTTCTCCATAGATAGAAATGGGGCCCGCAATGGCAACAGCTTTATCTAAGGTTAGATTTACAGCTGAGGTGTGATCTTTACTTACTACCAACCCAGTTAAGTTAATACCTGGGTCGAAATGAGTTCCCAGTGTTAATGAAGAACTAAAAGCATCTCCACTGGGTAATATCTTTAACACGCCTGTAGAAGCCATGGTATTTGCTGAGGTACCGAAACTTAGCGTGTTGGCTATCAAATCAATATCAGCTGAAGATGTTGCTAAAGGCGTAATCCCTTGAATAGCGGTTGCTGAAGAACGCAAACCTATATCGGTATTTCGAAGAAGTTGACCGCCGTTTGGTCCTGTACCTGTTAGACTAATCTTTCCACTAGCAGATAGTATTTGCAGATTGTCTAGCACCATCCCCTCATGTTGCGTTGAGGTTCCTGAAATCGTTATAGCGCCTGTGCCTTCTGACTGAATAAGCGAACTTCCACTTGATAAATTAAAAAAACCACCCTTACCAGCAGCAGTAGTAGCGCCTTGTATGGAGATAGCTGTTGCAAGATTACTAGCAGAACGTATTGCTAATTCGAGGGTGGATGTACCAAAACCCATTTCAATTCCATGCCCTGTAGATGAAGTACCATTTAGGTCAATCGTACCAGAGCCCGCATCTATCAGTAAGGCCTCTTGCGTTAAAACGCCCGGATGATCTGAAGCGTCACTGGTCTTTCCTCTTAGGATAATATTTCCCCCGCCAGAATTTAAACTAAGCAATGACGGACTGGTTATACCGCCTTCGCCAAGCGAAAGACCGCCAAAGTCACTATCAGCTGTTTTACGCCATGCAAAACCATCTGGAATACCATCACTAGCTATGCCTCCATTTGAACCATCATCCAAGCCGCCCGCAAGAACCAAATCCCCACCTTGCGTACTCATTGAAGCCCCTGCGTTGATCGTGATAAAACCTCCATTTGCATCGCTGTCAGCCCAAAATATGACGTCACCACTGTTTGTCTGAATAGTTTTTGAAGTATCAAGAATAAGGTTGCCCGAACTCTTGAGCAGGATATCCGCGCCGCTGGCGGTCGAGGTGAGGTTTTGATTAACACTGATATCTCCACCATACATCGAAATCGGACCTGCAATCGTAGTAGCATTAGCAATTGTGAAAGCCACGTCACTAGTACCATCTGAACTACTCGTTTTACCGATAGTAAGTCCAGTAATATCCGAACTCAATCCAATTTTTGATGTAGATAATGCGCTTGAAAAGTCATCACCAGAAGGTTTAACAGCCACTTTTCCAGAGGTATTTAGATTTAGTAAACCACTTCCACCCCAAGCTAAAGTATTGTCTATAATCTCTATATCACTTGAAGATCTTGTAACACTAGAACCTGATTTATAACCGACTGTTGCAGTATTTTGGATATCAATACTACCATCCCCTTGTCCCTCAAGGGTTATATCGCCACTTGCAGCTAAAATATTAATAGTGTTGGCACTATATATATCATGTGAGGTTCCTGTACCTGTGATAGATAAAGTTCCCGTTCCAGTGGCTTCAACTGTTAATGAGTTTCCACTATTTGTCTGTAAGAGTATTCCTCTGTTTCCTGAACTTCCACCACCAAGTGATTCACCTGTGATAGAGATATCTCCATTTTCTGTGCGAAGTACTGTATCACCTGCTAGCAGTTGATACGAAGTATAGACGCCTGCATTCCAAGTACCATTTTGCCCTTGACCATCTAGCGTGATATCTCCAGTAGAGCCTCCATCAATCGTGATACCGCTATTGAATAAAATTCCGTTGGATTCACCATAACTATCACCTGTATACGGTGTCGTTGACTTTCCTCGAAGCACAATATCTCCACCACCTGAAAGTAGTGAAATACCCGCATCGCCTTCGCCTGGCGTCCCAAATTCGATCCCACCTACCTGATCACCAGTCGATTTCAGTGCATATCCGGTAGGTACAATAGTTCCACTACCCAAAGTTGTCGAAGTGCTTCCACCACCCAGCGTGATCGCGCCGCCGCCCGCATCATTACTTGTTCCGTCGTTGGCAGTTCTATCCGCATCTGTTCGGGTATCAAATGTGACGCTATTGGCGATATTGATGTAGCCGCCGTCCGCATTAGAATCTGCCCATAGAGTGACGTCACCGCCTTCAGTAATAATGGACTTGGAATCAGCGACGTCGATATTTCCACTGCCTTTGAGCAGAATATCTGCACCGCTTGCGGTAGATGTCAGGTTCTGGTTGACCGTAATGTTGCCACCGTATACAGAGATCGGACCCGCAATTGTTAAATTGTCATCAATAATAACATCAGATGTATTCGATTCCTTCCCAATAGTTAAAGCCGAAAGTGTTGAATTAAAAGTCCAACCTGATATGGTTAAACCCGAGGAAAAACTGGAACCACTAGATTGAATAATAAATTCCCCTGTACCTGAAATAGTTTTGGAATTTGGATTAGGAGCATCATTTTCCAAAACTAAAGTTCCGCTGGAAATGGTTGTATTTCCGGTATAGGAATTATTTGCACTTAAGGTGAGTGTTCCTGTTCCGGATTTAATTAATGAAATAGCACTTGCTGAGCCATTTTGAATGACTCCAGAAAATGTGGTTGATGAATTGTCTGTTCCTGTGTTTAAACTTAAGTTTCCGGACGATGAACTTGTTATACTACCTGCACCAGAAATTGAACCCAGTGTTTCAGATAATCCGTTAAGGTCAAATGTTGCGCCACTATTAATTATCAGAGCGCTTGAATTTGAAATTCTCTCTGAAGCAGTTCCCAATTTTAAAGTACCTCCAGAAATCGTTGTTGAACCAGAATAAGTGTTGTTACCTGAAAAAGTTATAATTCCGTTTTTAGAGTTCAAAACAATGTTTCCTGATCCTGAAATATTACCTGAAAACTTTGGAGCAATTGGATTAAATTGTAATGAATTTGAAGATCCAACAGTTTTAAAGCTAACTACTGTATATCCTACATTTGCTCCACTTGAACTTTCCTGTGTAGCATTAGTACCTGTATGAGCAACACCTCCCAAATATCTAACTACGACTATTCCTGACCCTCCATTACCTCCTCGAAAACCATTACTAAAACTAGGATATCCCTGACCACCACCACCACCACCTGTATTATCCGCACCATTTCCAGTTAGGGTATTGTTTAGTATTTCATATTCAACACCGTTTCCTCCACCGCCTTTTCCGCCTATTCCAGGCTCGTTAGGAGTAACACTAGTATTTACACCGCCACCGCCACCGCCACCAAAAAATCCTTCATCACCGAGACCTGCATCTTGAGACCATTGAAAATATAGTCCAACTCCACCGTCCCCTGAACCCTTTCCATTAAGATGATCTGATCCAACTGCGCCGGCGCCGCCCCCACCACCTGTTAAATAACCATAGTTAGAAATCCCATCTCCTGTACCCCCATTATTTCCTTGACCAGTTGTACCTGTCCCACCAGGATAGGAATATCCAGAACCCCCACCTGAAGCTACTTCGTTAACATTAATAGCATTTGGTGTATGATAATTCCAACTTCCACCAGCGCCTCCTCCCAAAGCTTGAATATTTGAAAAAGAAGATAAAGATCCATTTAAAGCTTTAACTGCAAGATCATTTCTATACTTATGATTATACTGACCACCAGCACCACCAGATCCAATTATAATATTATAGGTGCTATTACTAGCCTCAATCTTGCCATTTAAAACTCCTCCTGCGCCACCACCTCCTCCAACATGAACACCACCACCACCACCTCCTCCAACTACAAGGTATTCAACCTCAAGGTCAATTGTAATAGTAGCTGTACCGTTTAGAATAATATTGTTAGAAATTTCTGTAATATTGCGGCCTAGCAACAATGTTGTTCCGCTTGCTAAAGTAAGTGTTGATGTTCCAAGCGAGTTGTTGTGATAAATTCCAAGAGTTCCACTGTTAACATAAACATTTCCATTCCAACTACTGTTATTAGCAGTTAATGACAGTTTATCTGATCCGGACTTATTTAAAGTTACGTTTCCGCTTATAGTATTTGTATAAGTCCCACTATTTATATTCAAAGTTTGCCCATAACCTAACTGTGCACAAAGTGCAGAGACTAAGAATAAATAAAAACACAAGGAGCGTTTTACAAGCATGGGGTTAGTTCTGTATAAAAAGGAGAATAATTGAATTGGATTCTTTTATTAGCCTGCAAAATTAATGCTTAGAAAAACAATACTTTAATATATATACCACTA
>JAGYJQ010000026.1 GCA_018401935.1 Balneolaceae bacterium | reverse complement strand
ACATTGGACACGGATCGATTAGTAGTTTCAACGGATCAGTTTACAGGTAGTAACATTATTCAAGTTACATCAACCGCATTAAGTGCAATTTATCCAGTAGGGTCGTGGGTATTCGTATCGCAAAATTCAATTAACGCTGGCATTGTTGTCGGTCGTGATGCGGTTAAGATATTCGCGGAAGGCACGAACATCGGCGTTACCACAAACGAATCGCTTGGTTCGGTTACATCGCTTCAGGCCGTTATGAATACGCGCGTACAGGCAGGGGACGATCTGTTTGTAATTAACTTAACTAACGGTGATAAACGAGCCTTCACCGTAAACGAAACAGTTGGACCAGGTCTTGTTACGTTGCAACTTAATCAGTCAACCGTGTTTGACGCGCCAGCAGGATCTTATATTATCGGTAGCAATGCGAAGTATGAAGGTTTGTTGCAAGTAACGCCAGCAGGAGTCTTGGCGAAAGCAACAGCAAGTACGGTGCAGAATAGTTTTGCGATTATGTCCGCGCCATTGCCAAGTGGAGTATCAACGAATAGCATACCAGTTACATCGGTTCGGACGTTGCGATTGTTAAATAGCTCTCAGATTGGCGTACAGGACAAAATCGGAAATACCGAATTTTTTGAAATTGATGGTGAGCAGGACTTAACAGGTGCGACCACAGGAATCACGGTCGTATCAAAAGAGCCGAGCGTATCGGTTGGCGCAGGTGCTGGAGTGTTCCAGCCTATGTGGAATCAAACGGCAATCTTGAGCGTACAGGCTTTTGAAATATCACAGCGAGTGACATCATTTGAAGTACAGACGTTAATTGACCAAAACATTGACGGACTTTTACCTGCATTGAGTTTATCGTTCGAGAATGATGACGGAGGATTTACAGGTACTAACGCAACGCTAACGACAACGGCGACATACCTTGAGTTTCTTGCGACAGGTGCAACGCCGTTTATGACGAAAACAACGTCGTATGATGCTGACGACAATCCAATCGTAACATTAAGAGTGCAACGTATTGCAGGTACGAATTGGGGCGGTGCATTCGGTTGGTCAACGGATGGAACGAATTTCACGACTCAGAATTTTATCGAGCCAGCAGGACTTAATGACGACTTCCAGTTCACGACCATCGACTTGACATCAAACGGTGGCTATACAGGTACGATTACAGCGATACGAATCTATTTGGGCGAAGCTAACCTTGACGAGTTCTACATTGATACGCTAACAGTTGGTAAATTTAATCCACAGACCGAGATACTTGCGGACTTATCAAGTCGATTGACAGTAGCTGAGGCAGGGCTATTGAATACATCGACTGAGTTTACTACCTATACGCAGAATGGCGTGTTGCTAAACGGTTCGGCTAAGGTCAATCAGATACGGAACGCAACGACAACGTACACGACAGTCGTACTAACCGATACACGTGGAGGCTTTACGGTTCGCGACGACCAAGACTATTATCTGGTCAATGAAGATGGCACGTTCCAAGCGGTAAAGATTGATGGGAATCAGACCGTAACGGCGGTAACGACTCCGACTACATTTACACTTGACATCCAATCGGTCAACTTTGCTACGACAATCGAAGTCGGTGCGGTTCTGTATGAATCAGCGTTCACGCAATCGACACGGATTAGTCAGAGCGCGGGCGAAATAGTCTTAAAGGCATCGGAAACAGATGGCGAAGTTACATCACTTGCTTTGGTGCGATTAGATGGTTCGGTTGCATCAGGTTCAGCCGTAACGATACAGGGCGACTTGGTAGCAATTAATAACATCGAAATAGTTCGGGGCGTTGGCGCTGATAATGGACTGATACGGTCACAGGGCTTTATATCGGGCAGTACAGGGTGGCGTATATTTGGCGATGGAACTGCGGAGTTTAACAACGTAACGGTGCGCGGAAGTGTGTTCGTAACAGGTGGTGACGCAGCGACTGAGACGTATGCGGATGGGGTTGCAACTCAAGCGTTATCAGACGCTGAGGATTATGCGGATGTAGTTGGAGACACCGTATCGGACGCAACGCCAAGAATTTTTAGAACAGATGATGAGCCAACGACATCGAATCGTACAGACAGTTCGTTACAAGCAGGTGATTTGTGGTACAAAACTAACGATGGCGATTTACCACATACTTATACTGGGTCGGTTTGGCAAAGGTCGTACACGATTATTGACGGTGGAGATATAATTACTGGAACGGTAACAGCTAACAAAATAGACATAGGCGATTTATTTGCACAAAACGCAAGTATAACAGGTACGTTGACAATGGGTAGTGGTGGTGAATTAAAAATTCAACTACGGATTACAGAATAGATAGCAATGGAATACAACTTCGTGGAGATAGTTCTACGCTATTGACATCTGCCGAAATCGGGTGGTATGCAGGTGGTAGTTTAGGCGGTGCTAAAACTGGTTCAATACACATGATTGACAATGCGGCTGTTCCTGAAATGAAAATAACATCGGATGCGTTTGTTGATATTATTCCGACAGATGCAGTAAGAATACAGTATCTGGCGCATCAACTGGTTCGTCTTCTGGTGCTTTACGTGTAACAGGTGGAATATATGCTGGTCAAAATTCTTTTTTGCAGGAACTGTATCCGTTGGTAACGCAACAGCAAACGCACACGCTGTTAATCGTACCACAGGTGATGGAAGATACGCACGACTTGGTTCGGCTAATTCATTTACAGCCAATCAGACAATAACAGGTAGTTTAATACTTGGCACAGAGACAAACAAAGCAACAATAAGATATCTAACTAATGCTGGTCGGACGTTTACACTTTCAGGAAATAGCGGTACAATACTAACAACAGCTAATTATACTGGTACATTAGACAGTAGATACGCTCGTAAAGTATCAACAGTTCAACAATTTCACCAGATGCAGGAGTCGAAATTACATTTGGCGATGGAAGTACATATATTTTTAATGGATTTCAAATTTAATAAACACACACACCATGAATACATACAGAAGAAATCAGGTAGCAAAGCTAACCAGTCTGCAGGAGACGTTCGTCGCTGGTGCAGGACATTATGCTAATTGACGCACAGATTGAGCGCTTACGCAGTCGTTGATGAGATAAATACGAAGCGTGAGGAACGTAGAAAAGAACGTGAAGAACGTGAGGAACGTGAAAAAAATGAGGAAGATAAACCCAAAGAATAAAAAATCATGAATCAACTCAACATACTTCAGTACATTATCGAAAAGCATTTGGTAGCCGATTCAGCTACGATTAACACGGCATTTGCACTAATCAATCAGATTCGTGCGGAACTGAATAAACACGAAAGTAAGGAATAGCAATGTACGGATTTGCGATATATGGGTTTAGTATATATGCTTTGGGCGTACAAAAAAGACTGTCGAAGAAGTATTTATTGTAAATTCCAAAGTAACTAATTTAATTAGTGCTCAGAGTGTATCGACACAGAGCGTGAACGAGATTAGCGTATCGAATCCAGTTATATCAACAAAATTCAATCGTTGGGAATTATCAGCAATGAGCAACTATACACCATACAACAACTTACCATGAGCAAAGTCTATACAGTACAAACAGACGCTTCGTATAGTTGTGCAGACTCAAAGAGACCTGACAACAGAGTTCGGTAAAATTACGTTATCAGAATCCGAACGGAGTCCGAGACGAATTAGATGTAACGGTGACGAACGCTGTGGCTGGAACGATTCAATACGCTACGCCGATTGGCGAGCCGTTTAATATCGCAGGGAACTGGACGTTTTGGGTCTTCATTACCGACAACAGTTTGGTATCGATTGGTGAGCCGTTTACTATTAAATTTTATCAGAGGGTAACTGATATGTTCGGATTTGGCGTTTACGGTTTCGTCCTTACGGTGGGGTTGCATCCAGCGAGAGATTTGTATTTTTCGTTCCACAGCTCAACGTGATACGTGCCACCACATCACCATTCCGGGTGACTGTTGACGTTACCAATCCACCTGACAACGGTTCACTTGTAATCTTTCGAGCCAATGACGTACGTGCGAACTTTGCGGAACTGGCAACGGTCGCGTTGAGCGCATTGCCTTACACGGATTCAACTGCTAATTCGACACTAAACCACAAATATCAGGGGCGATACGTCTATGTCTTCAACGCGGTCGTACCGTATCAGGCGCACCATTGTCTGACCCTGTATACACTTACCTACAATCTAATACGATATAATCATGGCATGACCCAGTAGTTAGCTTTCTTTCGATCCACCATCGCAACACTACCTGTTGCATCGGGTGGAACGAGCATCATCTTGCAAACAGGTGACGGCAACAAACTGCCGAATCCATCCGTTGACGGTGCATTCAACCTAACCATTTACAATGCGGATGACCAATTCGTTACGCCTGAAATCGTTCGGGTCACAGCAAGGGCAACCGATACGCTTACGGTAACAAGGGCGCAGGAAGGTACATCGCGACCAATAAGACATCGGGGCAACACGTGGAATGTGGAGTTGACCGCAACAGCCAAGACGATACAGGACATCGACACGGCAAAGCTGGACGTGGCGGATGTAATGATGACGATACACTGACAAGATTATTCAATTCGGGCGATACGAATACGGCGATACGGTTTCCAATGCTGATACGGTTGCGGTGAGACTGGTGGAAGCCTGCATAAGGAGTGAACAACACAGGCGATGTTTGGGTATCCGGTACGGATAATCCATTGCTAAAGCTTCTATATCTGGTGCTGGTAGTAATTCACATTTTAGATTACAAAATACATCTGGCAGAACGGAATAAACCCCGGACAATCAGTCAATCGAACCATTTTATCAATTCGGGATATAACCGCAATGGATTGATTATAAAGACTCAGCAACCTATCCGGTCCGAATACCCTGCCTCGACATTGGATGTAAACGAGCTGACTATCACCGACAAGATTATTCACAGCGGTGATACGAACACGGCTATTCGGTTTCCTGCAAATGATACGGTTGGTTGAGACGAATGGAACGAAGCGTTAGAGGGACAGTTCACAACGTGTGGGAATAAATTTTACATCACCTGTTTACAGATTGATTCAGGTTTCAAGCTGTTTGTCATCAAGCACAACAGATGCTCCTTATATCAAAGATTCAATAATTATGTAAGCGCAAAGATAAGTAAGCTATCGGCTAGTAATCTCTACGAAATAACAAAAGTGGTAACGGTCAGCGGTCTATGATATAGCAAACACTATCAACGGGTACATGTTGGCTTCATCTAACTCACCCGGTTACAGAAATTTTCTGTTTTTAATAAGTAATACAAATGATCTAACGATCGCTGAATATCAGACTGTGGGTACTGCGGTGTTGGTTGACGTAAACTATAACCATAGCCAAAGATTCAGGAGCACGTTTTTGGAGGTGCTTTCCATGTAACGAACGGGCATTGCGAACTTAACAGAGCAGAGCAGGTTGCACGCAGGGTAATCAGAAAATACCGTTGGATTACTCAGTAGAACAAAATCATGACGCACGAATCCTGTTGGTGTTACAGGACGTTGCACACGTTTGAAGACGCAGGACTTACCAAAGTCAGGTGTATTCTGCAGACACATGGTACACTAAAAACCTACACGGAGCAAGTGAAAATCCCGACTTTGACGAGGAAGCAGGGAAGAAGGCGAGGACAACCTACGCATGATTGATGGAACGAGCAAACTCTAACCGTTCATGCGAGCTGCGGACGACCTTGATGCAACCAACACTATTGCAATTACGTTCCGACACTTTGGGCATTTATCATCGGCCGATGAACCGACCCGAGTATATTATCTGCACCGGTAGCCAAGAAGGGCTGACCGAACTCGAGGAGATTACGCAATGGCACATCAAACGTGGATTTCGTACGGTTGGGTATCATTACTACATCCGCAAAGATGGTCAACTCGACTTTGGTCGTGACGAGGAACAGAGCAGGGGCGCATTGCATCGAGCAGGGCATGAACACGAAGTCAATCGGAATCTGCATGGAGGACACGGCAATTACGAGGCGTGGACGACCGACCAGATTATTACGCTTAGGGTCATCTGCATTCACAATGCAGTTGTATAAAATCAAGTTTCTAATATATTAGGGCATAGAGAAACAGGTGCGCCAAAAGACTGTCCAGGCAAGTTGATTGACATGGCAACGGTCAGGCGTGAAATCGAAACGTACCAACGACTTACGAATGAAAGCAACCAAATAATATCGAACCATTAACGCTATGAGCTACGTGCAGATGCTTTACAAACCGCTATTGGCGATGTACCACAACGTCGTTGATACTCCCTGCATCACTTGTAGCATTTGGCATTTCGATATTGCAGACCTTATACGTTTGGTGCAAGTGGGAACGAACACTTGTAGTCGGACTGGTCTGCATGATGATACTAGATTTAATTTCAGGGCTGTACAAGGCAAACACCAACAAGAAAGTAATCACATCGATTGGACTGCGCCAGACGACAATCAAGTTTATCAGTACACATTGGCGCTACTCGGCTTCGTAATCGTGTCGAATATGTCGGGCTTGGATTGGATCAAAACGACTTCGTTTGTATGGCTTAGTTTGATTGAACTTAAGTCGATTGCAGAGAACCTGTCCGATAAAAAATGGTATCATCAATGAGCTATCAATACTATACGAAATCGCATTAACGACGATAACAAAGTAAAGTTCCGTTGTGGGTCGCTTTGCTCCTTGCCGTTTCACTTGCCTACCTTGTTACCAGACCTGAACCACAGCCAAAACGACCATCAAGTATCAAACCTATTGGATGCCACCAATCGTAAAACAACCGCTTCCACCAGCTAATCTAATCAATACGCACCAGTCCCAAAGGGAGAGCTTCGAGTCGATACGATACGTGTGCCAATCCACCTGACCGAATATCAACTATGGAAGCCGAGCCAAGTCGAACAACGCCGAGATTTCGTTGTAGTGCGCTCGTTTGATACAAGTAGTCTTACATATCGAGATTACTACTACAAGCCGTTAGGGACGAAATTTGGCACTAACCTGAACGTGTCCGCTATGATTAACGCATTCACGTACCAGCCACAGTTTGAATTGCAGGGATTACTGCGATATAATCGAGTCAGGGCGTTCGCTCGCATCGGCGTAGTCGTGAATGAACCGTATGCGTTGTTCGGGGTTAGCTACTCGATAAAATAAGAAAGCCGACACGCTTTCACAGCATCGGCTATAACTAATCATCAAGGATAAAAAGTAGAGTAGCACCGTGCTTAGTGTATCGGTTTTAGAATGTCGCTCTATAACACGGTGCTTCGAGATAAACGAGAAACCTGTCACAGCTACTCGAATGATTTAATCCAAAAGGTAGCACCGAACGGTCAAATCGATGCCACAACTCTGTATCTATGAAAAGTCAATTTAATTAATTTCCATGTCATCTAAGCTACTAATTTTGAGCAATAAAATCCACAACTTTCCAGAGCGATACTGTTGCGTGACGACCGCTTCGGTACGCTCGAACCTGTCCGTTGACGATTTGCCACGTTGGCGCTTCTCGTTTGATTCGTTCAAGGTGTCCAGAATCGCTTTGACTTCAAGGTATATCGTGTCACTCATAGCTTGCCGCTTTCGTTTTAATCGCCATGTGATGAATCAGCGGTTAATGCCAGCGGTGAAATATCAGCAATACGGCGTGTCAATGATTTTTATTGCGTTGTTTCATGGGTTACCTATTAAAAATTAAGTGTTTAAGTTTTCGTAATTAGTAGAGTCAAAATTTTATGCAAGTCAAGTCCATTTAAAATCAGTTTAAACTTCTTCTAAAGTGGTTATTTTAGAGCAATCTAATTTATGTTGATATAACTTAAAATCATTCGATGAGTTAGATATGGTATTTATACAGATTTTGTCCGCTCTGAGTTGCTCAAAGCTCATCCAACAATGGGTCAATGTCGGTGGCATGATAGACTAATGCTTCATCATTAAATTGAGATGCTTTATATTTAAAGGTCGTTTCATAATGTTACCTATTAAGATTACTTTTAGTCCGCTTGACGTGTCTTGTCACGTTGGTATTGATCGTGAATCCATGCTCGGTCCAATGCCAGATATAACCATTCCAACTGGCTCATCGTATCGGTGCATTTCGTATCGGTACAATCCATCGCTGGTCTGCGTTTCGTGTTGCAACGTAAACGCTTTTGGCGAACTGCATATATGCGGAGCAAAGTAGCCGTATAGGTACAGCGACACCAAAGTATCGCTATACCAAACATCGCGCCGACTACCATGTCAATAATTTTCTCGATGTCAGGTTTTCATAACAATCCTTTCTCTGCGACCCAGTCGGGCAATGTTAGTTTAATCTTTTTAGCATCCGCAACGCTTCAAAGCAAGTTGCACCGCTTCAGATCATGGCGAATCGTGATGGATTCGACAATTTCGCTCATAACCGCCAGATGCGTTCGACTCGCCGATGTGGCTTCAACTCCGCAATCGGGCAATCATCGTCGTAACTATTAATCCACCCAGCTACGACCTGTTGCAAGTAACTGGATGCAGTTGCGTATAGTAGTCATTGAGTTGATCGTTACGCCTGGGTTGCGCCAATGATTCTTGCGTTCGGATTCTTGACTTCGAGCAGTCCATCTGATCAGTCGATCAATCCATCTGGAGTCGCACCGAGCCACGGATAGTCGGCTGATATGACAAAGCGCTGATCGTCTCCAGTAAAATCGACCTTGCACAGTCGCTCTTCTTGGTACGCATCGACAGCAAACCATTCATGCTCGATTCCGCGTTGAATGGCTTCCATGTGACTAATGTCTGGCGTTACATCGTACCCAAAAATCCAGCCGACACGACATCGACTATTTCGCTATAAAACGTAGCACCGTATTCGGCGTCCTTACCGCGTCCCTTTGTCATCAGCGCTTTGCCCATCGACGCGCTGATTAATGTTTGCTTAGGCATTATTGTATCTCCCCAGTTTGTGTTAATTGTTCGGCTTCGGCCAATAGGCGTTGTTCGTTTTCATTCGTTATTGTAAAATAACCTTTGACAATTTCGATGCTGGACGAACCGCTCGCGTCGAATCAACGCTTTCCATTTCGCGTGTGTTGGATTCAGATCAGGCTTCACAGTCTTAGGTTGCTTCGGCCTGACTCGGACCGCTTCGACATCTTCGCCGAAAGCAGCCACAGTAGTCGTGTAGAGTTGTATCTTTTGATCCGACCAGTTTTCGATATATGGCGAACCGACCGCCTTAGTAATTGCTTTCGCATTCGTGACGTTGCAGATCGATGGCTTGAGATGAGCTTCTTTGAATTGGACCACCATGCAGTTATCCTTTTTACCAGCCGATGGTAGACCGATTCCATTCCAGCCGACTTGATCGTTGCGATTATTTCCTGACCAGGATCGAACGCATACGCGCCGATGTAATCAGGATTATGAAATTTTTCCAATGAGTTAATTTAGTCATATTAATCCTTGTTTAGGTAAGTTAGTAGATCAGCAAGATGGTATTCGATACCCAGTCGCTGAATGATTCGTCTTCTTTCGCGTCGGCGTCGTAGAAATCGCGTACGCAATTCGGTACGCTTGCATTCAGATCGTCCAGTTCGGATTCCTTGAACGAATCGTAGTATCTCGAGTCGTATCGAGGTTTGTCGTCGCTGGATCGAATCCAGCGTCTAATGCATCTTCGTATGTCATTTGTAGAGTTTTAAAGTATTGTTTGGTTAGCATGATTATCTCAGCTTGTGTTTACTTGATACTTGCTTTAATTTTGATTATCGAATCCATCGTCATCGAGGTAGTCGTTAAGACCGTGTTCATGAATAGGTTTATGAACATTCGTTTGCTGTTTCGATTGATACCGTGCGCTTCCAATCGCTGTTCCGCTGTTAATGGTTTTTGCAACACTGAAATCTACCACTCATTGTTGCTTTGAGCTAATAAAGTCGGCTGTTATTGAGTTTTCATGATCGTATTTGATTAGTTAGGGTTTGGTTAAAAACCTTTGGGAAGTCTATTGGTTGTTTTGTCGTTAAGTGCACCAGTTGCTAATAATGTTATGATAATATCTATCGTCAAATGTATATCCTTTTTACAAACATTATGTATGTGTCATGTGCGTTGTCTTGTATTATGACGCAGGCTTTCTCGCCTTTAATACTATATTCAACAATAGTAAATTTGTTTACTTCTATATATTGTAAAGTTTTCATGATCGTATTTGATTAGTTGTCGTTTGGTACTGAGACTAATATATAACATTAAAATACATTTGTCAAGAAAAACTTTTATTTTTTTTAATTATTTTTATTTGTATATTATTGCAGTTCGAAAAACATACACTAATAAATCAGCATGAACATACCAAATTACCAGATAAGAAAAAGGTCGGCAAGAGATACAACGATTGTACAAACTTAAAGGTGCAAAGTTCAGGACCTTGCGGACGCGATCGGCAAGACAAAAACAACCGTTCGTAACATATTTCACGGTGAAGCCAGTTACGAGCTAATGAAAAAAACATTAAACGTATTAGACAAATGGGAGTCCTAACAAATGAAAAAATCACACATTCTATTTATGCTCGCGCTATTCGTTGGCATTATCGAACACGAAACATTAACTGGACAGCTACTGATCGGTGCGACTTGTATCGCATTAATGATCGGGGCGGTCGTTTATCAGGAGGTTGAACTATGAAAGAACTACAAAACATAAAAGAAATGTTCGACACTTTATTGTCAAACTTTGACGAAGCTGGAATAAAGGACAACACATACGATGAGTGGGCGGAACGTACTAAACGACGCGAACCGCAACAGAGCAAAGTCGAACTGGCTAAGCATAGATTTATCGAAAAATGGAACGGTGGCTATCAGGACAAAGCGCAACAACTCGAATTTGCCGATGAGATGCGAGAAGATCTGGATGCGATAATCGATGCGCTGGAGGAGGAATGAAAATAATCGTTGAATTTAACCTACCTGAAGATCAACACGAATACAATTCGTTCAAAAATAGCGAACAGTATCAAATGTGTTTGTTCGACTACGCGCAATGGCTTCGCGAAAAAATCAAGTACAAAGCCGATGAACTCAGCGACGAAGAGTACAAAGCAATCTGCGAGTGTAGCATCAAGTTTACCGAGCTAATTACTGAAAGAGACATCGATATATACGAATAGCGCCATGTCATACAACACTCACGAATTTAACTACTTCCCATTCGGTTTCGGATCGGATTACGAAAGCAAACAGAAGGGACGCGGACAGCATCCGATATACCACCTGAAAGTCGGTGAGACCTATACATCGACATCGGGTAAAGACTATCGGGACTGTTTCAATCGGACCAGCTTCATGCGAACGCGCGGAATCGAATTGAAATGTAAGAATGGGATATTTACAAGGATAAAATGAAACATGGCTCACTATTTAGCGGTATCGGTGGATTCGACTATGCAGCGGAACAAATGGGATGGGAAAACCTATTCCATTGCGAATGGAACGAGTTCGGACAAAAAGTACTAAAACACTACTGGCCACAAGCAAAATTATACAATGACATCACAAAATCAGACTTCACTATTTGGCGAGGAAAAATCGACATTATCACAGGCGGATTCCCATGCCAACCTTATTCACAAGCAGGTAAACGACTTGGCAAGGAAGATGACCGCCACCTATGGCCAGAGATGCTTAGAGTCATACGCGAGGTTCAGCCCCGTTGGGTTGTGGGCGAAAACGTTTCCGGGCTTATTAATTGGAATGACGGAATGGTATTCGACGAGGTGCAAGCTGACCTGGAAGCTCAAGGGTACGAAGTCCAACCGTATGTACTTCCAGCTGCAGCCGTCAACGCTCCGCATAGAAGAGACAGGGTTTGGTTTGTTGCCTACGCCAACCATGATGGAAGACAGAAGAATACCGAACGGAAGCGAAAGAGACAAGAAACTGGCCACAAACATGAACGTTTACACTTATCAAAGCCTACTTCCGACACCGACGGCAATGGACTCAACCAACGCAACAGCGAACATGAAGTCGAGCCAAGTGAAGGAGGGGTCAATGCACTCGGTAACACTTGTTCGGGCGATAGCAATGGGACTACTACCAACACCGACAGCTTGCGATGTGGAGGGCGCACCAAAGCGACCAGACATGATAACTCAATCGAAAAGCGGAAATTGGTATCGGACATCCGACACAACGGGAACAAAATTCGGTGCGAAATTGCAGGATGTGGCGCAGATGCTACCAACACCAGCGACAAGGGATTACAAGGGAGCCAGGTCAACGGAGGCACTACAACAAGCA
>JAGYJQ010000025.1 GCA_018401935.1 Balneolaceae bacterium | reverse complement strand
ATAGGAAAACCCTTGATCCAGCACCATCCCCGCAGCTTCCCGTTTGAACTCCCGGAAAAATGAACGTCATTTCTTCACCTAGACAATCTCCTTCAAGTGGTAATTTACCACTCAGTGGACTGTCCGGATTTAGTGAACCACTACAATTATGATTTTGATGCTAACTGTTTAAGGACACTTGTTTTGTATGCATCGATCCTAACATGTCGATTATAAGCTTCAACAGGCCAATCGGCTGGAGTGCGATCGCTGTAAAATGGAACTACTGAACGAGGAAATGGAATTCCCTCTCCGTTATTGTTGACCAGAACTTTCACCATATTTGGGTCATTGATATTTTTAACAGACCCCATTAGATCCACCACACTAGTCATTTCAAGAGTTTGGTTATTAGAAGAATATGTATAGCAAAAGAATGTAGCAATTCAGTGTCAATTGAAGGCTCGTCCCATTCAACATTAAGAATAATCGAGTTATCTGGCAACTGAAGTCAATTGTCGACCTCTGCACCCCTTTTATGCTTAGAGTAGATTAGCAAACCATTGTGACCATACTCTTCAACAACATTTTTTATCCGATTATGATCAGTTGCAATCCAAATATCGAAAGAGGGTAATCAACAGCGTTTGCGATCTGCGACATGAACGATCATTGACTTACCACATAGATCATTTAGACGTTTCCCGCTAAGCCTATTAGAGCCATATCGCACGGGTGTTACCACTTTCAGTTTTTTACTGAGTAATACTACCAACCATCCCCGAATACATTTCTCTTAGTGATAGACCGGTTCCTTTAAGTATAAATTCTGCAGTCTCTCTTGCCACTCCGCCGCCACCTTTTGCTTGTGTCACGTGAGTAGCACAATTAATAACTAACTCATGAGCATCCATAGGAGCAATACCCAACCCAACCTCATTCATAACTGGAATATCAATAATATCATCGCCAACGAAGGCAATCTGATCCTGGTTAAGACAAGCAGATTTCATTATTTCATTTAGTGCAGCTAACTTGTCGTCACACCCAGTAATCGCATAATCAAATTTCAATTGTGTGATGCGAAAGTCGAGAGCCTTACTTGCTTTTCCAGAAATAACACCAACTTTAATCCCATACTTTTTAAGCAATGCAATGGCAACTCCATCTTTTGCATTAAAAGATTTGAAGATTTCTCCATCAGGCCCAATATACAGAGAGCCATCTGTCAGTACTCCATCGACATCAAAAAGAACCAAACGAATTCCGCTAAAATTCATATTTTGATTCTCGCTGTTGGACTAGTTCTTGAATCCATAGGCCCAAATACACATAGTCGCGTATACAATACGTTAGCCTCCAGTTTCATATTTAATATAATCTTTTAAATGAATAGTATTTCGAAGATAAGTATATAGCGATTTTTGGAACTTAATAATAAGTTCGTTCCAGTCTACGTCACTCATTTCAATAGCCTTTACAACATTATCAACATTTAAATTACACTCTTCGGATAGATTATAATTTGAAATCAGTCCTTTAGATTTAACCAATGGGAGTAAACCATTAGAGATTCCTTCCATAATTTGCAGCGAAAATCCTTCATGATTAGTCGCATTAATCACAAAACTACAACCCTCCATAACTTTGACTAATTCATCTTGAGACATCCAATCACTAATAATATCAACACCGTCTGCACTGGCAGGAACTTCCTCACCACACCCAACTAAAATTAACTTCAAGCTGCTTATTTTTTTCCTCGCGCTAGAAAATATATCAGTAATTTCCTGAATATTTTTAACTTTGTCGAATCTTCCAAAGTACAAAATATTATCGGTTTTCTTACAAGGGTTTTTCATAATTGGCGCATCAACAATTCTCACGAGGGAAACATCGCCCGATAAACCTTTAAATGCATCAAATTGAGTTTGGGTAGTGCATACAATATGAGCAAGTGACACTCGGCAAAATAAAGCTATTAATGCTTTATGCTTTATGAGCTTATCCGAATGCAAAATAAGATACTTTTTAGAAAAAACTGATTTCAAACAAAGAAAAGAAAATAATAATGCCCTTGGGTCTGAACAAAAAACAAGGTCAAACTTATCATTAAAAATTAGTTTGTTAAACTCCAAAGACCTGAGTGACTTCTCTTGCAAAAGTTCAACTAATCTTCCAGACTTTACCGTAGACGTATACAAATCAGAATTGTGTTTCGCACACTCTATTGCTACCCTTTGCGCCCCTCCTTTTTCACTTCCAGAGTACAATAAATGTAGCGCTCTCAGCCTTGCCATATAACTTCTTACTCCTAATCCAATTCTTTTAGTTCAGCTATAATAAACTGTATAACTCAAGAAATAATTATTTTACTAAGGTATAAAAAAGAGTGACGGTATCGAAGAAAAAGCATGTGCTCACGACTTTGAAAAGGTGTAACGATAATCGAACTATTCTAGGCGTTATTTGAATCGATTTAGTGACTGATAAAAATATCTAACCAAACAGAAAAGTATAGTCCTGATATAGAAAATTTTACCAAGGGTAATTTCCTGTATATGAATCATTAACCTGAAGTGTGGAAGCACGTCTTTTACTGAAGATATAGAAACAAAGTCAGTACGAATAATTAATTTAGCTGCGAAAAATAAGGTCGCACCTTTTTTCTTCATAATATGGGTATTGATAATATCCTCACCATAAAATTTTCCTTTAGGACTTAAAATTTCTGAATCAGCCGTAGAGAATTTTTTATGGTACGCCATACACCCCCCGGGCAGCCAATCACTGCGCACGAGATCTTTACCCGTTAAAGAAGATGGCCGTATCGCTAACCCGATCTTTGAGATATAACCTACTCCTAATAGTTCTTTATTGCCATCCGCACCAAAAAGAAATCTTAAAAACCGGCTTTTCCCAATTTCGACCCCCGTCCTACAATCAAGAGTATGATCACAAATTAATGGCGAAACTATAATTTCTGGATTTTCCAACACCTCATATACCAGACATTCCAATAATGTATTTTCAAATCTCATATCATCATCGAGCTGAATGATGATATCAGACGTACAATTACGCAATCCTAATTGACGCTGTTTAACCTGCCCTTTAGCAGCATGCAGAATGCAGATATTAACATCACACTCTATGTACTGCTTACACAAGACAAAATCTGAGCTATGCGGCAGGACAATAATCACCTCATCTGGAAGTTTCGAAGAGCAAAGTATATCTTCCAATGTTTTATACAAACAAGCTCGCCCGATCGATGCTATCACTATAGAATATTTTTGATTTTTCAAAATTTCGCCTAGTTCTTTCAGTATATATTTAAATTCCGCCTTTTTTCCCTTAGGGAATGCAATATTGGATATAATACAACTACAAAAAATGGATTACCCGTGATCGGAGTCGCTAGCGATATGAATAGAAAAGAAGCAAACTCCGCACTATGTTTAGTTAAAAGCGGGCCGACGCTCTTAAAGCCAGCAATTAAAATCAGTGCGCAAATGGGAATAAATCCCAAAATACCTGAAAGCACTGTGTCGTCTCTCTCTCTAGAATCATTCATTCCATCGAAGACACTAAAGGCACCAAAGTCAATACCAAGATTCAGTATCTGGTCCAGATTCCTCAACCTTAATAGAGCAGAAAACAGCATGGACTCAAGTGCATACTTCTGCATGGCTAATTCCGGATACAATATCGATGTTGTCAAGAAAAAAACTATTATAGTTGCGTACGCCTTTAAAAAAAATAATCGAGGCAAACTATCATTTGTAAAGATCATGAGTACTGGAAATAGAAATGAAAACAATAGCGTGATCTTCGAGCCACAGACCCAGACAGCTAATAACCCAATTGGCAGCAACCGCAAGGATTTTTGGATCAGAATCGCATAAAAATAGCACACAAACAACCCAAATACAGCATTACTATGGAAGAGCCCCGGAGGACGGATCTGACCCTGCTCGACTAACGACATTGGAGAAGAAATTAACGAAGTTGATAATCCACTATCGATAACTCCTTGGCTGTTAGTCATCAATGTATTCCATGTATGCATTTGCTCAACGCCAAGTACTTGAAGGGCGCCAATGAAAATGCTGATGCAACCATAAATAAAGATAATAGAAAAATGAAACTTACTTAAATCATACCTGACGTAACTTATTCCCCAAGCTAACACAAGGACCATTAGCGTATCAGTTATACTATCAGGGAAACTCAAAAATTTTAATATAACTGTAAGCACACACCCGATGACAAAAGCAAAATCGACGCGACCAACAATCACATGAAGGCACAAAACAACGACTATCAAAAGATAAAATAATAATCCTGAAATACTTAGACCAGAACCTGGGGTGTTGAAACCCACAAAAAAAACGTTTCCCATAATTAAGAGATAAATAATTATGAAATATATCTTCACACCATCATTAGCTAAACGCATATAAAATCTTCTTTACTCAGACTACAGTAATCACGTCGCTCGGGGTTCGAGATGCCTTTTAAAATTGCTGTGTTTACCTCCCTTAATGAATCTTGATTAAATTGATAAAATTTATCGACGGAAATCCCACAAAAAAGTAAGTTAGATTTGTAGCCTATTAATATTTTTACATTTTCAGGCACTTCGTCTATCTCAACAATATTTGGTCTTTTTTTAAATTTTTCCGGATTACTCCGTGGATGTCTTTTTGTATATATTTTATCAATATTTAGGCTTGCTGATAACTCGTCTATTAGTTTGAAAAAACTTTTGTTAGTCATACCTATAGTTACATCAAGAGGTTCATCTACTAAAAACACTGGTAAGTTCGGAATTCTCACTATTGGCGTCTCGGTACCCCAGGTAGTTGGATTAGGCGCATTAACTCTTAAATCAACAATCTTAACATTTACATTTTCTAGAGTCCTTACCCATAAATCCTTATAACTGTTTGTGAAGTATAGTAATTTACAGCAAGATTTATTTGTCAATTTTTTCCTTTTTATCCGAACCAAAGAGAACCATACATATGCAATAAGTAAAAATAATAATTCATATTTATATCGAGGCTCTAAGAGAATTTTTTTTATCATTAAAAGTGAACCAGTAGACTCAAAGTATTCATTACGCCCATGCTGTAAGATAATCACCTTACAGCCAAGATATAAAGCAATATGAGCAATGTAACGGTCACAGAACCTAAAGCCATTGAGCAGAATTGTGCGTTTCGACATAAGCGCGGTTGATAAACGATATAAGCATTTAAATCCATCTCCATACCTTAAATACTCCATATCTTTTTGTAACGCCTTGGGAGTGTGCCTTAGACCGTCTAGCATGTTTGGAACACAATAAAAAATTTTTTCTTCACCTGAAGACATTATTACCCTCGGTATACGTAGCAGCGTATTATTTTTAGCACTCGGGATGCTAATTTTTAATGGATATTACACCGTATTTCTTTAAATAACTTAATGAATAATGAGTAATCTAATGGCGAGTAAAGTGCTCGAGAAAAATTAATTAACTCCAACTTTTCCTCGTTCGATAGCGGGTCAATAATCGACTTCTCAAATTCAGAAAAACAATTAACAATATGCTTACCCACTCCATGCTGATAAATTGGATCAATGCTCAATTCGTTATCTAGACTGTAATAGATTGGCTTTAAACCACCATTAATTGCATTGATAACAGCTGTAGAACCTCTATAAAGTACGCTGTCGCACCTTTGCACATCAAAATCTAGTGTTTTGTCTGATAGGCAAATATTTTCAGGAAGACTTTCCAAGACCTTACTATGATCCTGTAAATCTTTGAAACTCAATAAAGGATGCAACCTCCAGATAAATTTATAGTTGGGCATTTTAGACGCACAGAGCAGGCTAAATTCAAACAGCATTAAACACTCAGACACCAACCCTTCAGGGATTACCAGACAGGCATTAGCATCTAGCTTACTTTTCAATGAAACATTTGTCGATTTCACAGAACCTAAGCACTTAATAGTGATATCTGTTAATCCTGCGGCATCCTTAAATTGTTGCTCTGCAATCCTACCGGACGTTAATAAAATATCCGGATTATAAGACGTAGATAAATTTCGTAGGCTTGCATGCTGATACTTAATAATTGGAGCATGCTGATATGCAATGCAGAGGATTTCAGGGTTCATTTTTCTAACTTCATGCAAGACTAGACGTTCCCAAGCATGGCCTTCATAAGTTATCACCAAATATTTAGAGTTAGTTTTAGAGACCAACAGTCTGATTTGCTTTGAAATCCTCAAGGCGTTTATAGTCTCGGGAGATATCATTTGAAGACAAGCTTGGTTTCTCAAAAATTCGGGGGTTTCAAGCTCACTCATTATTTTCTTTAGATTGCAAATCGCCTTTAACTGTGTGAACTTTATTTTTAATTCATCTAAAAACGTAAGTGTTGTATCTAACACTACACGTGGAACAGGATTAGTCTTCCAAGAAATTAGTTTCTTTTCATCACATAACTTTACATGGTTGATTAGGGCGACAGTAACTGAAATATCTTCAGCTACTAACTTACCCGGTATATCATGGAAATAGAAATCATGATCTTCCCCAATAAACTCTTCATTTGTTAAATGTGAAACAAATAAAACGTCTGATTGATTAATGCATTTACTAGCGTACCACCATCTTCTATTAATAATCGACTGTGAAATACGAAATATTGAAACAGCAGTGAAACGGACAAAGGCTAATAGCAGCAAATTTGAACGCTTATATCGCGTTAAAGGTTGAAATAAGTGATTATAATTTTTCAAAAAAACAGGGTGTTCACGCAGCACATGCAACCAAGTATTCGCAATAATTGCATTGTCTACCTTATCAGATACCAGTATCTGATCAAAAGCTTGACATAGTAATTGGTATTCATTTTTATTTATCATTTAAGTATCTTTGTCAGCAAAGCCGCTTGCTCTGCATTATTCTTGATATAGTCAAGCACGATGTCGGCTTCACGTGGTTCGTTGACCGAAGGCAGGCTTGGGCTTACCTGAACGGATCGAATAGCAAAACCATTCTCAATAATACGCATCTGCTCTATCGACTCTGCTAGCTCGATCGGTGAAGACGGTAATTGAATCAACTGAAGAAGAAAGTCTTTTCGATAAGCTATAATCCCCAAAATCTTCCGGATAAAGCGTTGCTGGACATCGAACGGACTGAAACATGGAGAACGACGGAAGCAGTGCAAGATTCGATCATTCGATCCAATCGCACACTTTACGAAAGAATGGCGATCCAATTCATCTTCACTGTCAATAGGGCCCGTCGCATTCCAGGCATCACCATCAGGTTCTGCCTGGATGGCTGCCGCAAACAAATCGATGTGCCTGGGCAGCAGTAGCGGCTCGTCACCCTGCAGAAGCATCACATGTGTGCAATCGATTTCCTTGACTGCTTCTGCGATACGCGTTGTGCCGTTTCTATGGGTATTTGCTGTCATGATCACGCGGCCACCATTGCTGGTCACAACAGTCGCAATGTCATCGTCGCATGTGGCCACCACAACTTCAGCTATCGCCTGCGACATCAGCGCTCTACGCCGCACGTGCTCAATCATAGGAACGCCATGGAAAGGAAACAATATTTTGCCCGGAAACCGGACTGATGCCATATGGGCTGGAATTACTGCAACAATTTTCATTATTTTTCCTAGCTACTGAGGGAAAACACCACAATCAACGTTTATGTTCTGTCCAGTGATGGCAGATGCCGCATCGGATGCCAAAAAGACACACAAAGCAGCCACTTCTTCACCCGTAGGTAACCTTTTCAGTGCCGATTGTTCCGCTGCGAACTTTGAAAAAAAACTCGAAGGATCCCCACTTGCCGGACTGAATTTGCCTTTCAATGCATCAAGCAAACCATCGGTGGGTACCAGCACGGGGCACACGCCGTTAACGCGAATTCCTCGAGCACCGACCTCCTTGGCAAGAGACTGAGTGAGACCATTCATACCAAACTTCGTGGCAACATAGGCGGCATTGTTCATGCTGCCACGTTTGCCAGCGATACTGGAGACATTCACTATCGAACCTCCATGAGTCAATGCTTTGAGGGCTGCCTTGCACCCCCAGAACGCCCCTTTGAGATTGGTAGCAAGGATATCGTCCAGGAAAGTGTCATCAATTTCTTCAACAGGACGCCACTCTGAATAACCAGCGTTGTTGACAAACACATCAACTCGACCTGTCAACTCAATAGCTCTTCGGACAAGATCCCGGTGAGACGCTTCAATTCGCACATCGGTCGGCACAAACACTACCCCATCACCAAATTTATCAGTCAAGCTACCCTTCGTGCGGGACCCAACTACCACTGTATACCCGGCATTGACAAACGCTTCGGTGATGCTCAGACCGATGCCGCGATTGCCACCGGTGATTACTGCTGTCTTTTTTGTCATTCTTGTCATTTTTCTACTCAATGCTTAAATAGTCATACACGAAAAACCACCGTCCACCGCGATTTCGGCGCCAGTAACAAATCCCGCCGCATCTGATGCAAGCCACAATGTTGCACCAATCAATTCAGACGGATGTCCATAACGCGCCATCGGAGTGTGACCCAGAATGGCCTTCTCCCGCTCTGGGGTAATGAAGTTCTTGCGATTCCAATCAGTTGGAAAGAACCCTGGGCGCAACGCATTTACCCTAACTCCCTTAGTGCCCCACTCACGCCCCAGATTCTGAGTTAGATTCAGTATCCCCGCCTTGGCAATCGAGTAAGTGAATGCTTTGGAAAGGGGTGGCCCCGCAGACGCAGACGAAATATTGATGATCGAACCACCGCCTCTATTCACCATGTAGGCGCCGAATACCTGGCATCCAAGGAAGGTACCAGTGATCTGTGAATCGAGGATCGCATACCACTCATCTAGAGAGAGCTCAAAAAAAGGAGTCGGTCCGTTGATGCCCGCGCCGTTAACTAGAATGTCAATCTGACCGAATTCAGCCAGTACGGCATTCAATGCCGTAACGTGCTGCTCCTTAACCGCGACATCAATCGAGAGCGCAATGACTTTTTCGTACCCTTCTGCTTTCAATTCAGCTTGGACCGTCTGTGCTTTTTCCAGGCGTAAATCCAGCACTGCGACGGCGCACCCTGCCCTGGCAAAAGCCCTGGCCATTTCACTGCATAAGTGGCCACCGGCACCGGTAATCACGGCGACTTTGCCTTCAAGATTGAACAACTGATTAAGATAAGTATTCATATTTTTTATTATCAGGCCTGTCGCATCAATTTCATCATATCCTTCATTTGCGCCGCCCACTTCCACAGCACAAACAAATCAGAACCCAGTATTGCATAGTTGTAACCCAGCTCAAAAAGAGCGTTGACGCTTGCTGGATTGGCATCAGCAACCTGGGTTCCACAACTCTTTCCATGACGCTCGCACGCTTCAATCACTTTGCGAGAGGCCTCGATGACCAAGGGGTGAGTCGTTTGCCCGGGTACGCCGAGTGAGCCGGAAATATCCAATGGCCCGATCATGACCGCATCCACTTCATCGTAGGCCAGAAGCTGTTCTATGTTTTCAACACCCTTGATGGACTCAACCTGCAGCATAAAGGTAGATGTTTCGTTCCAGTTGTTGATGTATTCATCAAAATCAAATCCATAAGCCTGAGCCCTATTTACGCCATATGTGCGACGCCCAACAGGCGGGTACTTACATAGTTTGATCAGATCTTCAACTTGATCAGTAGTCTCTACCATCTGGATCAACATGCCATCAGCACCTGACTCCAATAGAGGCTTTAGATAATCATTGGAATGCGACACCGGCCTGGGGATACATGGAACGCCCTCACTTTGGCTTGCAGCGATGATGCGCTGCCCCTGTTCAATCGAAATTGTGGAGTGCTCCATGTCGATAAACATGAAATCAAAGCCAGCACGCGCAAATGTTTCGGTGATTGAAGGGTGAGCATAAGAAACCCAACCAGCAAACAAGCGTTCGCGGTTGCGCAGCTTTTGTTTTAACGCTGCGCGCTTTTCAAATATACAATTCACGTAGGATCACTCTTATTGGTTATGATTTTTCCAACCACGCCAGCCTGTGGCGAATTGGACCATCGTATGGCCTGAAGAAAGGAGGTTTGGAAGTGTAGTATTGCTGGTGCCACGGGCAGAGTTCATCAATCAAAATCATGTCTTCAGAACTCCAAGGATAATCTGAAAAGCGCGTCACGGTCCCATCTGGCAGATATTTTTCCTCCCGATTACAACAGTAAAACAACACAGGCTCCGAACTATTACTAGCTCTAAGATCATCAAAATATGCTGAAATAATATGCGGGTCCATTTCCTGCATTGACACAATGTTCAACGCAAATGTTAGCGGACATTGCGAAAGTAACTCATGATCTTTTGCCTGAATCGCTATCACACGTCCCAAGCCTGTAAAACCCGTTACCGGCTTTTTTAATGACTCAGCTAATTCCTCGGCATTGGTAACTAAATCCACAGACTCATTAAATCTTTCATCACCAAGCCATATCTTCAGGTACCATAAATCAACTAGTAAGGTTTTAGTTAAATTAACCAGCACCACGTGTCCCGCTGACCTGCTTGCGATTAAAAGAGATGTCATCGAAGCGAATCCATCGCCAATCACACAACCGATAGAATCTTGCGAAAAAACATCAGGCACATGTTCTCTGATGAAACTCAGAGTAAGTGCTTGTCTTAATACGTCTAAACTATATGTTAGATTCTGCTTCTTCGTGATGTCGGCCGCAAGTTTATCTAAACTTTCGAAACCAACGCCACTCATTTTCCGAAATTTTTTTTGAAACAACTGCTCAAGTAATCGGAATGGTAAGGAACGCCGACTTCGACTCTGACCAAATCCCACCAGACCTTCAAATCGACCCTCTTTAAAACCAAAAGAAGAGTGATATTTGTCCCAGTGGGAACTTGAGCCGGGATCGGCTTGTTGAGCCGCCTCAGACAAGTACTTTAGCGCCTCCATTCCTGAAGGCATTACTCTATTCTTCCTAAAAGAGTCTGCACTGCAGGGTGGAGATGCAATAAACCAAGCAGGACGCCACCGTCATTAACCACTGGTAGATCCCATATTTGTCTTTGCCCCATCACATCAACCACATGCTCTAACGTATCGTCGGGTCTGATGGTTGTGGGTGTGCGAATCGAATGTTCAAGGGCATCGTCCACCAGGAACGCAGAGAAAGGCTTCTGCACTTTCAGAAGTTTGCGGCGGATATCCCCTTCGGTCAGGATCCCGAGCAATTTATGATTCGCGTCGATTATGCAGACGAGACCCAGCCGGGTACGACCCATTTCCTCAAGCGCTTCTTTTAATATTTCTTCTTCCTGAACCACAGGCACGCGGTCCTTAGAAAGCATGACATCGCAGACCAACATCTTATTTTTCGGGGTGGACATTGTCTTCTCCATACTTATCGAGCATTTCCAAGCGGAACTCGTGAGCAGCTTTAGCCTGCCCAAGAATATTTTCCAGATGTTTGATATTCAAAACTGTGTTGGCATCAGACATTGCATTATCAGGATCATTATGCGTTTCCATAAACAATGCGTTAATACCGCACGCTGCCGCTGCTCTGACAAGGAATGGTATAAACTCACGCTGCCCTCCGGAAATATTACCCATTGATGTTGGCAACTGAATTGAGTGTGTTGCATCAAAACACACAGGGTATCCTGTCTTTGCCATGATTGGTAAACACGTGAAGTCATTAACCAGCATGTTATAACCAAAGAACGTGCCTCGGTCCGCCAGCAATATCTGGTGGTTGCCTGCCGCCTCGATCTTACGCACAGAGTTCTTCATGTTCCAGGGGCTCATGAACTGCCCCTTTTTCAGATGGATCGGGCGACCGGTTTGAGCTGCAGCACGGAGAACAGAAGTCTGACGACACAGGTATGCGGGGACTTGCACCATGTCGCAGACTTCTCCGGTTGCCGGGCCCCATGCGGGATCAGAGAAATCGGAAACTACCGGCACACCAAACTCATCCCTGATGTCAGCAAGTATGCGCAGACCTTCGTTAACACCAAGGCCATGATAGCTGTCTGGTGCTGAGCGGCAATCTTTGTCATAACAGGATTTATAGATCCAAGGAATGCCAACACGACGGCAAATCTCACCAATTTTCTCAGCCATCATGAATGCATGTTCGCGGCTTTCAATAGCACATGGACCGCCGATAAATGCCAACGGTAGGCGATCACCGATGCGAACCTTGGATACAGAACCGTACCCGACTTCCAATATATGTTTCTTCATAATTATCTCTATGTAATATGTACCCGTTTAAAAAATTAGTGCGCAAGACTGAATGAAACTACTGGCAGCAATTTTTCTAGTCATTACGGTCTCGCCATCCATTTTCTGTCAGGGCCGTCCAATGCCCCCTGCGCTTCAGAATTAATTCGGCCAATTCGCGGACTGCGCCATGACCGCCCTTGGCATTCAACACCAGATCAGACTGTCGTCTCAGTGGAGCCGCAGCATCTGCGGTTGCCACAAGCAGTCCAACATAAGGCCGCACCGCAAGATCGTTTAGGTCATCTCCTACAAAGGCCACCTCGCCAGCTAAAACAGAAGTGGACCCCATAAATTGGACAGTGCGATAAGTGCCCCTCGGGGTTATGCCGCCATCTTGGCGACGTATTGATAGTAGACATTGTCTGGTGTCTGTCGGTCAAGTGATTGATGTCGTCTTTCAGTGTTGTAAAACTCAAAATATCGCCTCAGCGAAGCGCGCGCTGTGCCGATATCTTCGTAGGCTCTCAGGTACACTTCCTCATACTTTACACTGCGCCATAAGCGCTCAATAAAAACATTGTCCATCCAGCGTCCTTTGCCATCCATGCTGATCTGGATGTTTTCACGCTTCAGAACACCAATAAAATCTATTCCAGTGAACTGGCTTCCTTGATCTGTATTGAAGATATCAGGTTTACCATAAGTGTCGATCGCCTCTTCCAAGGCATCCACACAAAAGCTCGCATCAAGCGTATTGGATAAGCGCCACGACAGGACCTTGCGCGAGTGCCAGTCAATGACAGCCACCAGGTATACAAAACCACGAGCCATAGGGATGTACGTGATATCTGTGGCCCAAACTTGATTGGGTCGGTCAGAAGTGGACCCCATAAATTGGACAGTGCGATAAGTGCCCCTCGGGGTTATGCCGCCATCTTGGCGACGTATTGATAGTAGACATTGTCTGGCGTCTGTCGGTCAAGTGATTGATGTCGTCTTTCAGTGTTGTAAAACTCAAAATATCGCCTTAGCGAAGCGCGCGCTGTGCCGATATCTTCGTAGGCTCTCAGGTACACTTCCTCATATTTTACGCTGCGCCATAAGCGCTCAATAAAAACATTGTCCATCCAGCGTCCTTTGCCATCCATGCTGATCTGGATGTTTTCACGCTTCAGAACACCAATAAAATCTATCCCAGTGAACTGGCTGCCTTGATCAG
>JAGYJQ010000024.1 GCA_018401935.1 Balneolaceae bacterium | reverse complement strand
ATAGCCGTTTTTCCCACTCGAATATGCAACTCCCGAGTCACTTCGGTCTGGGTAGCCCCTCGGGTTAATGCATCCGAGCCCCTGGCTGTGTTTGACGAATTGGGTTGATTTGCATCCGAGCCCCTGGCTGAGTTTGGCGAATTTGTCGGATTTGACGAATTTGACGGATTGGGCGAAAATCGTGCCATGTGAAGCACCACCGAAGCAATATCTTGCCCCCGAAACGAGCCAATAAACCCGGTTTCCACCACGGGCACTTGCGTACTTTTTAGCGCCCAAGCTTTGGCTTGAACCGAGTCAATAGGCGTGGAAATGCTTCTTACCTGTTGCTGTAAAATCTGTATATCGGCGCGTCCCTGACTTACGGCTACCGGTAATTCAAAGGGGGGTAAAATCTCTAATCCAGGGTTCGAAATTCGGTACTCGATGTGCGTGGCGGTTTCGGCCACCTTAACCAATTGAACGCTCGTATTCTGTGCCCAAACCTGGTCACCTGCAGCTCCCAATATCATCATGCTAACCGCAAGACAAAGCCATCCCATCACTCCCTTTTTTACAGGCAATAACCAAGCAGCACGAGTCTGGTTTCCAGACTTTCTGTCTTCTCGATGGTGTTTAGGCATACGTTTTGTCGTCTATCAATGAGTTTTGGAAAGCAAAACCTTCCATCCATAAATAAGCCCGAAGGCGAACACAAATAATGTGTGGATTATTGTAGCGGTGCGGTATAGACGTATAGTTGGTTAATTCTGAAGATCAATGCTTGAGCTCGATGCAGTTGTTTGTGTACATCTGATCTGTGTACATCCGAACAGATATCAAGCTAAAGAATCTTAATGTACAAAACGTATCGAAAATTAGCTTCCTGCCAGCTTAAAGTCAACTAAAAGACGAAAACTTAGCGCTTAAAAAGCACCTTATGCACGAGGAGGCTTCAATGACAAAAAAGCAGGGGCTTAGCACCTAAATTAATTCGCAGTTTCTGTTTCAGAACCGCTCTGATTAATTTTTTTCTGGTTCATTGTTACAGCTTCCTGTTTCCGGGTCCCTGCACTTTTGGTTCATTGTTACAGCTTCCTGTCCTTTAAAGCCGCTCAATAACCATAGCAGAAGCGCCACCACCGCCGTTACAAATACCCGCGCAGCCATAACGACCGCCGGTTTGCTGGAGTGCATGCACCAAGGTTACCAAAATACGCGCACCCGAACACCCAATAGGATGGCCCATACTCACTGCGCCCCCACGAATATTAACCTTGGCTGGGTCTAATTGGAGCTTTTGCTCGTTGACCAGTGCCACCACAGAAAAAGCTTCGTTGATTTCAAAAAGATCCATGTCTTGAATACTAAGGCCGGCTTTTGCAATTGCTTTCGGCATAGCCTCAGAGGGAGCGGTGGTAAACCATTCAGGCTTTAAGGCGGCGTTGGCATGACTGATGATGCGAGCAAGGGGGCGAATACCCAATTCAGCCGCCTTATCTTCACTCATAAGCAGTACCGCTGCTGCTCCATCGTTAATGCTGGAGGCATTGGCCGCCGTTACCGTTCCGTCGGCCTGAAACACCGGTTTTAGTCCTGGTATCTTATCAAAATTCACCCGATCTAGTTCTTCGTCTCGGGTAATTTCAATGGTTTCACCTCGCCGGCCTTTGACGTGAATCTTAATGAGCTCATCCCGAAAATAATCCATCTCGTACGCCTCTAAAGCCCGCTTATAGGACGATATGGCGTATTGATCCTGAGACTCACGCCCAATTGCGCACTCCCGTGCGCAATGCTCGGCGGCATCCCCCATCATATACCCGTTATACACATCCCAAAGCCCATCCCTAACGATACCATCCTGAGCCTCAACGTGCCCATATTTACTCCCAAACCGCTGCTTTGGCAGGTAGTAGGGCACGTTGCTCATGCTCTCCATGCCGCCGGCAGCCACCACCTCGGCGTCCCCAAGTCGGATTTGGTCGAAGCCCATCATCACCGCTTTGAGGCCGGAGGAGCAGACTTTGTTGACGGTGGTGGCGGGCGTTCGCTCGCTCAAGCCCGCTTTCAGGGCTGCCTGCCTAGCCGGCGCTTGTCCAACACCTGCACTTAGCACATTGCCCATGACCACTTCATCAACCAGATCCATTGGAATTTTTGCGGATTTTATGACTTCTAATAGGGCGGTGGCGCCTAATTCAGGAGCGGTGAGGGAGGCGAGGCCGCCTCCAAAAGTACCGATGGGGGTTCGTTTGGCGGCGACAATGACAACGTTGTTCATGGTAATTCCTGCGATGGTTAGTTGGTAGTGTCCGCTTTAGCTATACTATCCGGACAAGTACCTACAATAGGATGCTTTAGGGTACTTTTTGGAAGAATAATGGCGGATAAGGGCATAAAAAGAATCATTCAAACGATAAGCGAGTAGCATAAACCTACAAAAAAGACCCTATCAAGGCAATATAGATGTCAACAAAAGGGGGTAATGGTGGTCTGGATTTTGCGATTGCAGGCAACTACCTCAGCGTATAGGAAAACACAAAACAGGGTGGTCGAATAGTGGTCTGGAATGTACAATTGCAGGCAACTGTTTTTTTATTCACTCAGTCTACTTTCAATATCCATTCTTTCGTGTAGAATTCTAATTATTTCAACCACCTTTTTTTTTGATTAATTCTATAAAATATGAGGTGTGATTTTACTCTTGATCGTACATATCCATTTCTTACATGGCTAAAATCGTGACCTGATTGTACTTTTTTGCTATGTATTCAATTTCATCCATAATTAAATGGAAATACCTGTCAGCTTGATCCTTAGACCAATTCTCATAAGTGTATAGCCAAATATTTTCTAGGTCTTGGCCTGCACTGTGAGTTATTAAGTATTTCATTAATCATTCACATATTTATTATGGAGATCACTTAAAAGATTATTTCTATTAAAGTCTGTGATAAACCCTGATTTCTCTCCCTTCTTCAGTTCTTGGATTAGTTTATCTTTTTTTGCCTCTTCCTTTTCAAATATTCGCAAAGCAGCCCTTACAACTTCACCTGCTGACGAATACTGACCTGATTGTACTTTTTTGCTTATGAAATCCTCAAAATAGTTTCCAAGTAAGATGGATGTGTTCTTTGCCATACTGATATATTTTTTTTAAAAAATACCAAATCATGGTATAGAATCAAATTCCATTAAATTGCTTAAAACCAAGAAAAGACTTAGGCAAAGGCGGCGTCTAAATCGGCCAGTAGGTCTTCTACATCTTCAATTCCAACGGAGATGCGGATGAGTGAATCCTTTAATCCGGCCGCTTCGCGAATCTCTTTGGGAATAGACCCGTGAGTCATGGAGGCGGGATGCGAAATCAAGGATTCGACCCCTCCAAGGCTTTCAGCCAAGGTAAAATAGTGGGTACGAGCCATGAAGGCTGCCGCCGCTTCTTGGGTGTCATCGGACAAGGTGAAGGAGAGCATGGCACCGAAATCATCCATTTGTTCGCTGGCCAGTTGGTGCTGAGGGTGATGCGGGAGGCCGGGATAATTTACGTGGCCGACTTTGGGATGCTCGTCTAACCACTGGGCAATAATTTTAGCGTTGGAGACAGATCGATCGACCCGGACAGCGAGTGTTTTAATACCTCTGAGGGTCAGGTAGCAGTCCATAGGGCCTGGGACGGCGCCGGTGGACTTGACCTGAAAACGGAGTTGCTCCATAATGGTCGTGTTGGAGCTGGCAACCGCGCCATGAATGACGTCGGAGTGACCGGCAAGATATTTGGTGGCCGAGTGTAGCACCGCATCGGCGCCTAGTTCGAGTGGGCGCTGGAGATAGGGTGATGCAAACGTGTTGTCCACCACCGACAGCGCGCCGTGGTCACGTGCCATGGTGCTAAGCGCCTGGATGTCCACAATACGGAGTAGGGGATTGGTGGGAGTCTCGATCCAGATCATTTTAGTAGATGGGCGCAAGGCCTGTTGAACCAGGGAAAGATCGGTCATGTCCACGAAGGAAAAATCGATGCCATAGGGCTGGAAGACTTGGGTAAAAAGGCGGTACGATCCCCCATAAAGATCGTTGCTGGCAATCACATGATCGCCGGGGCGGAGCATTTTGATCAGGGCGTCCATGGCAGCTACCCCGCTGGCAAAGCAAGCACATTCGTCGGCGCCTTCAAGGCCGGCTATGAGTTTTTCTAGTGCGGTCCGGGTTGGATTGCCTACCCGGGCGTAGTCATAGCCTTGATGGTCATTAGGACCGGCTTGGGCGTAGGTGGATGTTTGGAAAATGGGGGGCATGACCGCGCCGGAAGTGGGCTCGGGATGCTGGCCAGCGTGAATGGCTTTGGTGTTGAATTTCATGGTTTAGTAGGTAAAAAGGACAATGCGAAGTTCACCTAAACTCTCGGCTTTTTGCGAGTATTCAGGATCGTTGGGGCGGAGTTGTTGCATTCGCTTGTAGTAGGTGATGGCTTTGTCTAAATATTCCGCCGCAGAATCACTCATGGGATCTACGTGCTCGGTGTAAGCCACTTCTAACATTTCGAGGTACTTCGAGGTTAGATTATTGTAGAAAATAGCCAGGCTCTCCACAAAGGCGGTGTTGGAGATATCATTTTGATAGGCTTGGGTTAGTTGACCTTCGGCTCCTTCCAGCATGCCATCGATGGCTTCACGAAGACGCTCAACCTCCTCGGAATTATCGTCTTCGTAGGCCTGATGGAGTTGCGTTAGATAGCCATCGAGTACAATGTTAAGCTGAACGCCATAGACATGGTTAATTTCGGTATCGTTGGGATAGCGATCCAGCAAACTGGAGAGGAGTTCAACCGCCAACAGCGATTCGCCCGCTAAGATGTAGGCGTTTACCAATCCGAAAGCGGCATTTTGGTTATCGGCGATCTCGATGGAACGCTGGTAAAAAGTGATGGACTCCTCAATGTCACCTTGTTCGAGTGATAGGAAGCCTAGTTTTTCGTAAATCTGCGCATTTGGGGCATCCAGATTTTCCTCGGCATCTCGCAATGTCTTGACGGCTAGTTTCATTTTTGCCGCGGAGTAATATGCGTTGGAGAGTGCGATGTAAGAAGAGATTTCGTTGGGTTTTAGTGCAACCGCATTCCGCAAATGGGAAGAGGCGTCGCGTAATCGGTCGTCGTATTCGCCACTTTCGAGCGCGCGGATACCTGCATTATGCTCCTGCGCCCAATAACGCTGGAGTAGGTTGTCTATTTCAGCATTTTGGGTGGAATCAACGCCTAAGCGACGAGCTTCTTCGAAAGAAAAGTAGGCCGTTTGGTAATGATAGGTGCGCTGAATGGGTTCGTCTGTTTCGGAGTAAATCAAGTGAATGCGCCCTTGTTCAAGCCAGAGTAGCTTGTTTTCGGGACGTTTTTCTAAGCCTGCTTCCAGCTCTTTTAATGCTTGAAAATAGGCCTGTTCTTGCACCAGGGACTCTACGGTTTTGAGCGTGTTAGAGCATCCTAAAAAAAACCCGAGGGCAACGAGTGCTGCCCATCGGGTGAGAGATATCATCTTCATAAAGAGAGATTTATGGGTTGCTGTGACAAAAATATCACAGCGAATAGGTCATGGGCTCGAGGGCCGGTATTACATGCCCGCTTTTTCCATCGCTGCTTCTGCCTCTTCAAGCATTCCAAGCGAGGTATAGATGCGGAATAAGGATTCCCAGTAACTGGTATTTTCTGGATCTAATTCGGCGGCGCGTTCATAATTTTCCATTGCAAGCGTGGCTTCGGCTTTGGCTAATTCGTCCAAACGCATGGCCTCGTCATTATCTACGGTGTTGTTTCGAAGGTCGAACAAGGCAGCCGCTTTGTTCTGGTAAACCACACCAAGGGTGTTAAAGATCATAGGGTTGTTTGGCTCAATCTCGGCTGCAGCAACTAATGCGTCTTCAGCGCGCTTGGTAAGCATGTCAATTTGCTCGCGTAATTCTTCATTAATCGCGTTAAGCTCTTCTACACGTGCTTCATCCTCGTCGCGAATTTCGTAGATCATATCGCTATTTGCGCTAACAGAATCCGATAGGGTCATTACACGCTGGTAAATTTGAGTACCAATAACCAAGCGGTATTGAGCGTTGGTTGGGTCATTTGCTACGAGGCCTTCTACCAGTTCAAGAGCACGATCGGTGTTACCGGTTTGGAAAAGTCCATCGGCCATTTTCTGGATAAGTGAGGTGCTATCTGGGTATAAAGCTAAGCCTTCTTCTAGGGCGTTAACCGCTACATCTGGCTTACCCATTAAGAAGTTGTACGAAGCCAATCGATCATATTCAGACGCTTCGCCTGGATTTTTTAGTTCTATTACTCGTGCCATAGCCGTTGCAGCTCCTTCGTAATCGCTGTTCATGTAGTATACCTGAGCAAGTACATCGTAGGAAAGAGTAGAATCTGGATTAGCTGTAGTGGCGTTAACCAGATGCTGTATTGAATAGTCAAGTGGATTCTCAACAGTGGCCATTACCGAATCGTCCAGGGCATATGCAATCGCTTCGTTGTGCTCACGGCCCCATGCATTCAAAATTAGATTGGTCACCTGCTCGGATTCTGCAGGAGCTTTTTCCATGGCGGCAAAGGCGGCGCGCGCATCAACCAGATTGGATCGCATTTCGCGGTACATGGCTTCACGAGCAGCAATGTCGTCGGTGGCTCCGGCCTTCATATTCAACGCATAGCCGCGATAGTAGAGGGCCATGGCGTTGGTTGGATCGGTCAAAAGAGCAGAGTCAGCAGCAACGATAGCTGCTTCATAGTTCTGGGCATCGATGCCATCTTTAATAGGTTTAACGAGTGGATCACCGGTACAACTGGCAAAAACGTATACCGCCAGCGTTAGAAAAAACAGTCGTGAGAAAAGGGTTTTCATGGTATTAAAACTTGTGATAAAAATTGAATTCTTTGCTGTTTTATAAAGTAAGTATATATAGTACTTTGTGCAATAATAAGGCGAAAGCATTCTAATTCTTTAATATTCACTTAATTAGCTAGTTATGGCCACTTCTTTACCCGATCAAAGCAAAAATGAAACCAAAAAAATTGTGTCAACAAATCACGCCCCGGCTGCCATTGGCCCATATAGCCAAGCGGTGATTCATGGGGGGTTGGTGTATTGTTCCGGCCAGATTGCCTTGGATCCGGTTACCATGGAGATTGTTGGGGAAGATGCCGAAACTCAGGCCAAGCAGGTGATGAACAACCTGGGAGAAGTGTTGCGTGCAGCGGGATCAGATTTTGCTAAGGTGATCAAATGTTCCATATTTTTGGATAGTATGGATGATTTTGGTGTTGTTAACGAGGTGTATGGGGCGTTTTTTACCGAAAACCCTCCTGCGCGGGAAACCGTGGCGGTTCAGACCTTGCCCAAGAATGTGCTGGTTGAGATAAGCTGTATTGCTTGGGTCTAGTACGCGGATAGAGGCCGTTTGAGTTCAGGAGCGGGAGGTAGTATTTTGGCATAGCTTTATGATGAAACAGGCAAACAATGAAAACTGCCAAACAATGAAACAGCCAAACAAAGAGGCAGAAAGGGTTGGTCACGATTAGGTGGCTTTGGTAGTTAGTAGATAAGTAGCTCTGGTAGGTATTATGGGTAAAAATAAATAGGTTATGGATACTTAGTGTGGATTCCTAGCGGTCGTCATGTTTCCGGCAGGCAAGTCCCTTTGGATATGGTGAGAGCGCTGCGTCTTTTACGCCCATAGCCCTCACCAACGCCTAATAACATCAACCAGTTTAGCCTCCCCATCAACGCCCACAACCCATCACAACATCAACCAGTTTATCACCAACGCCCACCAACAACATCACCCAGTCTTATACCGTCAACCTTAGGGGAAAGAGGATGGTAGCGATTCGTATCTCTGGATTCTAACAGAGCAGGAGTTTTACTAAATCACAATACAGACTATCGTATGACCATAGATGTAAGAAATCTGAGAACCTACTACTACTTTCCTGAGAAATAGTTTATTGGTTCAAAAATAATTTCGGAAGTAGAGTGCTTGGTCTGATAATACCCTAGGAAACTCGGCTTGAATTAAACCAATCTGTACTTTATAGTGATGGGGAACTCCGCTTTGTTGATGGGATGCTGGGGGAGGTAGGGTCTTTCCTTGCTATGACTTGGAGAGACTCGTGGTTAGATAGACTTGATAACTCCTATAGTTTTAGAGCATTCTACAAACATGCTGATCTGGTTTTTCCAGATAATTACTGCATTTATGCCTATGGAGGGTATGGTGAATTCACTAGTAAAAGACATCCTCATTTATTATAACCAGAGCAATCAAGAATGGGTGGACATACCTATTTTTTGGGGACGTCCCTACCGGCCATTACTACGGTGATTTTGAGTTTGACCCTGAGCGTGAGGTCATGCTGTTTGTTCAATACCTAGAACAAGAAGTGGTGATCTATGAACTTAGTACCATCGATTGGAAATGGACGAAGTTAGGGGTGTTTGAAGTAAGCTCTGACTTTTTTCATTTGGACCGGCTTAGTGGCATAAATCGCTTTGACCCTGTCACGGGTTTAATGCATATTTACTGGGAATATTTTTATGATTCCCAGAAGAATACCATTCGAAAGTATGAGCTTCGAGAGGGTGAGTTTACCACGGTCGAAAATTTAAGGCAGGTCGCATATGATTCTATTGAAAATAGGTGGGTTGGCTTAGTGGATTTGAAAGAAGAGGGTCTTTTAGTTTCACTTATTCCCTTTTCACTAGACCTTCCCGATGGAACACCCCGCAATTATACGGTTATAGAACCAATTACGGAACAATCTCCGACCAATACCTATGTATTCGTGTTGTTTTTAGTGGTCCCAGGCTTTGTTTTAGTAGTCTTATGGGGGGTGCAAAGGCTAAGAAAACGCCAGGAATTCTCCGCACCATCCACAGGGTTTATGGAGCTACAGACCGGCCAGGTAGTGGTGCATTGCCAAGGTCGACGAGTGGTCTTTTCGGAAGAACTGGATTATAGGTTTTGGCAGTATGTGCATGAGTTATCCGTACAAGGCATTCAGTCGTGTGACCTTAAAGAGTTCGACCAACACGTCTTGCCTACTTTATCGAATGAGTCTCAGTATTCCACTTCGCGAAAAAAATTATTAGACCACATAAATACTAAGTTAAACGTGGAATTTGTCCAGGTTAGACGAAGCGAGTTAGATCGTAGATACCGAAAGATTGTGTTTGATCACGCATTAATCCGTTCGTAAAAGCACGGAGTACGATATAGGCCGTGAAATTTAGCGGAAAACTCGGGTGATTCGCTCTTGAATGCGATTACCAGAGCCATCTACCAGCTGGTATTCAATCTCGAGAGTATCTCCCTTGTTTGCCATCCAATTGGGCCGGTAATACAGCATGGAATCGTCCTCGTAATCGAATTCGATGATGCCTCTCTGCCCATTAACTAAGATGGTTGTTTGGGAAGTTTCAATGCCGGAATGCTCCTCCTCAAAACGTAAGCTAACCCCGGTAGTTCCAAAGACGGTCGGTTGTATGGCCACGTTAAACGCACGGGGTGGGAGGCTGTCCGCCCAAAGAGTAAAGAGACCACTACCCGATATATGGGCTCTGATCATGCCTCCATGCAAAGTAGATGCCACCCGAGAATAGCTTTGGTCTTCGGGATTGTATCGGAAAAGTCCCAGCTGGCTTGGAAGCTCTCCATCCTTGTTTTTGTACCCTTTTAAATAGTCACCCACGAACCATTCCACGGTGATAGGTTTTTGTTGGGGCAACGGAAGGGGGAGAATACCTAATAGAGGTATGGGATGGTCTGCACTGTCGGGTGGTTGAATCTGGTCATGAAACATCCCTAGGCTAAGGGTATCTGGAAAACTACCTTCTTGGGCAAACCAATGAATGCGTCGGTCCTCGGTTTTTATTCGCTGATTCGCTTCGGGTAGGAGCCGCGTTATGGTATGCAGAACCCCGTCTTGAAACCAATGACCTTTACGCGGCTGGACTTGATTAAACCGGTGATCATTAGCCTGGATAAATGGAGCTTGTGGCCATTCGGTATGGCTAGGATCCAAGGACCAACTCAGCGAGTCGTTCACTGCCACCCAATTGGTCTTCCACGTCCAATCGCTCGGGTGAATTTTTGTGGCATAGTCGTGGATAGTTTCACTTTGTGCATGATGTTCAGCGTCCACCTCTAGCAGATAGCTTGCGCGTGACTCGTTACCAGCATAGTCCTGGACAATAAGCTCATATCGACGGGCACTTCTGGTTGATGCATCCAAGGCAAGTCCCACGCCTGGGCCGGCCTTCATGATTTTATAAAAGGGAATTTCAGGACCATCTTGAGGGAAAAAAGCCTGAAAACTACGACGTTTTGAATTTGGGGCGGCTAGGCGATCAAAAAACATCGCGCCTCCATCATCAAAATCAAGTGCGTCTATGCGCTGGTGTACCAGGGTGTCAGGTGAGGTTTTAGTTGGGGTGTCAGGCAGACTGTCAGGTGAGGTGGTGCTGGTTTCGTCATTATTTTCTGGGCCATGATCGATTAGCCAGGCTTGGTAAAAAGCGTATTTGTTGTTGACCTCATCCGCTCCATCAAATATATCAAAAGCAACACCGATAGGGCCTTGCACCGCAATGCGGCCAAAGTTGATGGTTGCCTCATTCGTTTCGCCCTTAGCGATGGCTTGGAATACTTTTCGCTGGGTTTGTCCATGAACCCGGCTGTTGGCAGCTAAAGGTACGACCATAAGGGAGCGAATGGTGGGGGGGACTCGGTCTTTGACCTGTATGCCAAATTCGAGGGCATTTAACGCACGTTCCTGAGGGTTGCGGAGTTCAAAGTGGAGATGCGGAGGGCCTATTCCGGTGGATCCGGTGTAGGCGATGCGCTGGCCACGTTGTACAGGAAATCGTGGATTCGAGCGGCTGCCCTGGTGGGTGTTGGCAGCATACCCTAAGTCAATGTCTATTTCAAAGCGGTACCCTTGAGCCACTCGAATGGAGTCGATATAAGCTTGTAGCTCGGGAGAAAATCGTTGCAAATGGGCATATACGCTGGTATAGCCATTAGGGTGGGTCACATAGAGCACCTTGCCATAACCTCTGGCACTAATGGCCATTCGGCTGATATAGCCTTTTTCGGTGGCAAAGACAGGATAGCCTTCTCTGCCCCAGGTTTTAATGTCCAGCCCACTATGAAAATGAGCCGATCGAGTCTCACCAAAGGTGCCCGAAAGATGACGTGACACATCAACCGGCCATCGGTAGTCGGGCACAAATGATGTATCCTTCCCTGCTTGATTGGGCATACTAAAGAGCGCGGTTGTAGTAATAACTAGGCATAGCAAGCAGGATAGTACGAATCCGATAATAGAGCGTTTATACAGAGTGTGTTTACGAACAGAGCGCAGATGATGTGGCATAGGTGTTAGTTTATGACGCAGCCTCGATGAACACCTCGAGCTGGGCAAGGGAATCCCCATTTGACTGATGTATAGAAGCCGAACAATGATCGCCCGCTTGAACCTGAGACACCCCCGATGGGGTGCCCGTAAAAATAATATCCCCAGCGCGTAGGGTGAATAAGTCGGAGAGATAACTAATAAGGGTTGGTAGGTCAAAGAGCATATTCGATAGTAAATCCTGCTGGCGCAATTGCCCATTTACCAGCAACCTTAGTTGAAGCTGTTCATAGGCTGAATGGTTCTGTTGATTAGGGTTCTGTTGGAGATGGTTCTGTTGGTCAGGGTTCTGATATAATTGATTTTGTCCATTGGATACAGGGATAAAGGGGCTCACTGGTCCAAATCCATCGAAACCTTTAGAGACGGTCCAAGGCTTGCCGGCTTTTTTGGCTGCGGCTTGTAGGTCGCGCGCAGTAAAGTCGATGCCCACTGCCCAGCCTGCCACATGATTCCAAGCCTGTTCCTTTGAAATATGTTTACCACCCTTTGCCAAGGCGACTACCCACTCTACTTCATGATGTACATCCTGGCTTTGAGGCGGCAGGCTTAGGGAGGCTTCCGCGCCCACAAGTAAAGATCCAATAGGTTTGGTGAAGACCAGAGGTTCGGACGGGATCGGCGCTTGCATTTCAGCGGCATGGTCCGCAAAGTTACGCCCTATGCAGTATATGGTTCCAGCTAAAAGCTCGTTGCCATCGGGAGTTAATAAGCCGGTAAGTCGCGGCCAGGTGGGGTGAAATTCACTGCTAATCATAATGTTTAAAATACGAATCGCCGGATAATCTTGGACATAATAATCGAGATTATAAAAAAAGCTCTGATTCCTAAATGGAAACAGAGCTTGTAAACTGTTTGTAGCTACATTCAGCTACGGCAAAAGAAAATTAGCAATAGGCTAAGTCTATTGAGCTTCGGATTAGCTAGCTAATGCGTCTACGTGTACGAAACGTCGTCCGCCTTTGGACTTAGAGAAACTCACGGTACCTTCTGCTACAGCAAAAAGAGTGTCGTCTCCGCCACGCATTACGTTAGTACCTGGATGAAATTTGGTTCCACGCTGTCGCACGATGATACCGCCAGAGCGTACAAATTCTCCACCAAATCGTTTAATACCTAGTCGTTTCGAGTTTGAATCGCGTCCGTTTCTGGTTGAACCTTGACCTTTCTTATGTGCCATTGTCGTATTCTTTTGAGTCGGTTACTATTAACTAAATTCTATTAACTTAATGCTTCGATGAGCTCAGCTTTTTTCATGCTCGTGTATCCTTCGATACCTTGCTCTTTAGCTAAGGCCTTTAGTTCAGCCACTTTCATTGCAGAAAGGTCGCTGTTAGGAGCTTCTACTTGGGTTGGAGCTGCATCTGCTACTGTTTCAGTTGTTGCAGCTGCTTTAGCTGTGCTTTTCTTGGTTCCACCGAGCGTGATGCTGTCGATTTGAATCTGCGACATTACCTGTCGGTGACCATTTAATTTCTGATATCCTTTACGTCTTTTCTTTTTGAAGACCAATACTTTGTCAGCTTTTACGGTATCGAGCAGGGTTGCAGTGATTTCTGCGCCTTCCACAACAGGAGTACCTATTTTTACGCCGCTGTCTTCTTTAACTAAAAGTACCCGATCGAAGCTGAGTTTATTCCCTTCTACGTTCTGTTTGTCAACAAACAGCGTGTCGTTTTCGGCTACTTTGTATTGATGTCCACCTATTTCTACAATCGCGTACATGATGCGGATAATTTAATTATGCAATTATTTAAGAGCTTGATAAGATAAGAGAATCCTCTTATAAAAAAAAGAGCTTTTATAATTAAAAGTACTCTTTGATACGCTAAGCTACCTTGGCAGGGGCACGCTGAAAGCCTTGACGGTTTACGTGGCCAATATACTTTCCTATGATTCGCACTTCTTCAAACACATCGGGGGAGACATAGATGTCGTCATATTCTTCATTAGCCGCCTCTAGCCGGAGACCCTGGTCATCCCAGAAAATGCGTTTTAAGGTCGTTTCGCCATTGTATAAGACCGCACCAATATCCCCGCTGTTAAGCTCGGTATCCATTAGGAGAACAAAATCCCCATCGTAGATATCCGCATCTTTCATACTGAATCCGGAGACTCGTAGTGCAAATAACTTGTCTAGGTTTGGGAACAGAGTGTTCATGGTTAGCTGTCCTAAATCGGCTTCTACCGCTTCTTGCAAATATCCAGCAGCGATAAGTCCTCGTATAGGAATTCCGGCACCATCGACACTACCGAGTAGTTCTTTTTTATCGGGGGGTAAGTCGTACTCTTCCTCATCTCCCTTAATCAGGTATCCTTTTTTTAGGAGGGCCTGTATATTTTGGGTGACACTATTGGGGGATCTAAAGCCAAAGTGATCGGCAATTTCTCGGTAGGTAGGCCAAATATCATTTTCCTTCTTATACTCGACGATGTAGTCAAAAAATTCTCGTTGTTTTCGGGTCAAATGTACTAAGTCCATGATATAGTGCTTTAATTGCAGGTAGTTCGGGCGTGAAAAGCAGACTCATTAGTCTAATAAATTAGCTTAAAAATCAGACTCAAAGAGTACTTTGCACGTATATCATACATAATGTGTAATATATGTGTAAAAATCAACCCGAAATGCTCTTATAATTTCATTATGTTGGCAAAGTCGGTGCACATGCCTGCTTTATTGCTGGGGGGCGTCTGCTAAACTCTGAATTAACCAAGCTATTATGTCTTTGATTTCACCTACTTCTCGCCGCTTTGAGCACATTTGCTCGCGTTTTGGGCGGATAACAACTCTTTTTTCGTGCTTTATTATAGGAATAAGTTGGTCAGTACAGGCGCAGGAGGGGGCGACCATTACGCCTGAA
>JAGYJQ010000023.1 GCA_018401935.1 Balneolaceae bacterium | reverse complement strand
TACATCTATTGTGATATTTGTCTCATTTGAAAATCAGGTGATTAAGGTCAATTCCAACATGGAGAACTGGTTTTCGAACCATTATTTAATAGAGGTACTAGACTGACGAGTTTAATCAAATATCCTTTAGTGTTTTATAGACCGGACTTAAAGGCACTCGGAGAGAGCGGTTTTTGAAAATAACTATCTAATACACTCAATATCAGTAATTTATGATAGTTCTTTTCGCTAATCAACCCGCTAAGCAACCCAACTGGGCCCGGAGGGCATTTCACCCAATTGCCTAACTTAACAAGTTAAATGTAGGGCTTATTAGCAAAGAGTTCAACTCCTACTGAGCGGCAATAAAATCTATTCTACCATTAATTTCACAACCCTTGTCTGCTTAGCAAAATTGACAGATAAAAGATATTCTCCTTTAGACAAATTCAGTTCATCAATAACAAGTGCACCCACTACATGTGAATACTCTTTACTAAAGACTTCTTTACCATCAATTGAATGGATCGTAATGAATAGGTAATCCTGTGGCGTATTCATTTCAATCGTCAGCGAGTGACCGTCAAATGGGTTCGGATAAATAGACTCCTCTATGATAAATTCATCTTCCACAGAAAAGGCATGTCCTGAAGAATTCGCCGTAATAGCGAAGGAGTTCAAGTTATATTCGTTAGTTAGAGAGCGTATTTTAATTAGCTGGATCCCTACATCTAGATAGAACCCTCCAGATACCGAATTTTCCCAAATTTGCCATCCACCAGTATTTGGCGTAAACACAGTAACCAAAGTACTTCCTGCTTCATCTAACACTTCAAAATTACCATTCTTCCAAGCAGCTGCCGACCGGGTGGTGAGGTAATATGTACCAGCTGTAGCAACATCAATATAATACTCCAACCAATCTCCTTCATCGATATACCCCATATTTAGGCCACCTCCAACATCCTGACAAGATTCCGTCTGCATTCCATTCATATAGATGTAATCTTCTGCTTCAAAGACTCCCGGTATAGCAATCTCATTCAAATCACCTGTGGTAGCAACTGTCGAAACGATAGAAGACAGATTTCCGCCAAAATCTTTTGCTTGTACACCAAAGGTATATTGTGTTAAAGGCTGAAGATATTTTAGTGTCGTTTCAGATCCTGAAACTGAATCTATTAAAACACTATCCTGGTAGATGTAATATCTTTCTACATATTCATTATCCGTCGACAAGTCCCAGGATAGATCTACAGTAACTCCGGAAACATTTGCCTGTAAATTAGACGGATCCGTTGGTGGTATTGAATCATTTGCTCCTAAATCGAAGTCATAAACTCTAACAAAATCTACAACCATCTGTTGAGGCCAAACTCCTGAATGATTAATAGTACCTCCTAGAGAGCCTCCTACTGCTATATTTAACAATAAATGGTGAGGAATATCGTACGGCCATTCTGAAAAGGTTTTATACTCATTCTCAAAAGTGAAAATAATCTCGTCATCATAATACCAATCCAAATGATCGGGATACCATTCCAACGTGTAGGTATGGAAAGTATTAACGACGTCCGTAAAGAATTTCCCACCACTTTGATCCGTACCATACAAATGATTGTAAGCACCCGTATGAATCGTCCCGAAGACATAATTTAAATAATTCCCACGGTGTTCCATGATATCTATTTCGCCACAGTCCGGCCAGTTTCCATACGACCAGTTAGTAGGTAAGGTCCAAATAGCAGGCCAAGTTCCTCCTGTACTAGGGAGTTTAGCTCGAATCTCTATTCTACCATAGAGAAAGTCACCCTTGTTCGAGGTATTCATCCTTGATGAGGTATACTGATTCGAACCAACTGTTTGCTGACGCGCCTCGATCACTAAATGGCCGTTCTGAACTGATGCGTTAGTGCCGTTGGTGTAATATTGAGCTTCGCCGTTCCCCCAGCCACTTCCACCTACTTGGAAATTCCACTTAGATGTATCCACTTGGGTACCATTGAACTCATCTGCCCAGCTAATAGCCCAAGGGATGGAACGAGTACTGATCGGCAAAACAGAAGACGAAGCCTGATTTCCAGCCAAATCACAAGCTTTTACTTGAAGACTTAGATTGGTATTAGGCGGCAGTTTATCTAAAACAAGTACCGTATCGGTGGTAAAGGCAAGGAACTTCGAGTTATTATAAATCTTATAACCAGTAACTATGGTGGTGGTATCTGATGAAGCATTCCAAACTAGACGAATCTTGTGTACATCTGTAACTGTATCAAGTACCAATGGAACCGAAGGAACATCAGAGTCATTAGGATTAGTTAATTTGAACTCAAACCAATTCAAATTAAAGCCACCACTTGCTGCCTGCAGTCGAATCGTTTGAGTGCCTTGATTGAGGGAAATAGGCGCACACGAAATCGTTTGCCAAATCTGCCACCCTCCAGTTGCGGTAATATTCATTGCGCCAAGAGAAGTACCCGACGAATTTACAACGCTGACATTACCACCTCCATTCAAACTTGCAACTCTGAAATCAAATACATAATCTCCCGCTACCGGTACATTCAATGAATACTCCATCCAATCACCGGTATCAATCCAACCCAAATTCAAACCTTTTCCATCATCTGAACAACCTTCAAGTTGAACGCCTGACATGGTACTGTAATCTTCCGCTTGAATGAATATCTGACCAAACGACATAGTAGAAATAACAAGTGATAATCCTGCTGTCCAGAATGATTTTAGACTTAGGTCCATAACAAAATTTGAATTTTAGTTTACATCCATTAAATATATTTTAAACCTTCCACAAAGCTCAGAGTCTCTTAGAAGACAAATCTGAGACAAACTGCGCACCTCTGTTTAATAGGGCTTACAAACGATGTCCGTCGTTTGTCCCCGACGCTTCCAGAACCAATTCCGTAACTATGTAGGCAACAAAAATATGTTATAATGCTCCGCCATCTCATCTTTCCATTGCTCATAAGTAGCGTGCTCAGCTCCTGTATTCTCAAAACCAAAAAAAACGAGGACAAGGAACCGGCTTGGACAATCGATTTCCTTGATGACTTCGACTCTTTCAATACAGATAATTGGCAAGATCAATTACTATGGGTAAACAATGAAACACAATGTTACGTCCCAGACGCCGCATACAACACAAGAGAAATAAGCGAAGGAACCATCAAGCTTCGCGTAGTACGCATTGATTCCGCCATTCATTGCGGTAATCTAGACAAGCAAGGGAATCAGCATCCACCTAGCGCTTATGTAGCTAGCCGAATCTGCACTAAAAACAAGCACGAGTTTATTAAAGGTCGCTGGACAGCTCGATTAAAACTACACACAAATGGCCAACCAAGTCAATTCCCAGCATGGTGGATTCTGGGCGCGCAAAACGATGAGGTGCCGGTACAAGAAGCGGATGAGAACGTCTGTTGGCCCAAAACAGGCTCCGGTGAAATTGACATTTTCGAACATCATGGTGATCATATGAAAGACGCATTTACTGCAGGCGCAATCGTAAATACTGGAATTTGTGACAAAGGCGATTGGTGGAGCAAACGTAAAAACATCGAAACCTCTCTATCCGAGTATCATGAGTATAGCGTAGAATGGGAAAATAGTGATCTCGTTTATCGCGTAGACGGAGTAGAAGTATATCGCAATATCGGAGAAGGAGATAAGTACCCCGAGCCAATGTTCGCGATCCTAAATTATGCTAAAATCACCGAATCGGAGATGCAGGGTAGCTGGACCATGGAAGTGGACTGGGTGAGACATGAAAGCTACGGCATACAATAATGCAAATGGGCAAGAAATTCTTTACCACACGTGTTGCACTGATTGTAGCCCTGGGCGGATTCCTGATGGGATTCGATGCGTCTGTTATCTCAGGTGTAAATAAATTTGTTCAAGCCGAGTTTGATCTATCTGATCTACAACTCGGTTTCTCTGTAAGCTCTTTGACAATCATAGCTGCGCTGGCGATGCTGATAACGGGGCCATTAAGCGATCGTTTCGGCCGACGACTCTTATTAAAATATTGCGCACTCATATTTGCGATCAGTGCATTGGGGTCCGCATTCGCTTTGAATTATTATTCGTTTTTGTTCTTCCGTATGCTCGGTGGCTTAGGTGTGGGTGCATCGCTCATCCTTGCCCCTATGTACATTGCAGAGATTGCACCTGCGAAAGAACGAGGACGACTAGTTTCATTCAACCAACTAAATATCGTTTTAGGAATTACAATCGCCTTCTTTAGCAACTACTTTATTGTAATCCTTGTAGATTCTGGCTCAAGTGTAGCGACAATGCTCCACCTTTCTTCTAACCAATGGAGATGGATGCTCGGGATCGAAATCATTCCTGCAATCATCTATTTTATTGCCTTATTTACAGTTCCAAGAAGCCCGAGATGGTTGGTAAGCAAATCGCGTAATCAGGAGGCTCTGGAGGTTTTAAACCAATTCCTTCCAAAAGAACAAGCCATAGAAGATTTAGCGAACATCGAAAAAAGTATCAGCCAGGCTGATGCGATACAAAAAGTGCGGTTCAGTGAATTATTTAAACCTGCCTTGCGCACAGTTTTGGCCATCGGTATTCTAGTCTCTGTGCTTCAGCAAATCACGGGGATTAATGCAGTGTTCTTTTATGCTCCTATGATTTTTGAGCAATCTGGAATTGGTACAAATGCCTCCTTCATTCAAGCTGTTCTTGTCGGTATCACCAACCTGGTTTTCACCGTAATTGCTCTTCTACTCATCGATAAAATCGGCAGAAGACCGCTCTTGCTTTTTGGGGTAGGCGGTATCGTAGTCTTTATGGGAATACTCACTTATGGTTTTAACTCCGCCACATATTCTCTCGAAAGCGCTTCGCTGACTGACTTTCCTCAGGAAATACAGAAGAACCTTTCCATCATACAAAACGAGCGCTACTCCTCTGATGTCACGTTTAAAAAGGCACTATTAGAGGTTCTTGGACCAGAAAAAGCCAAAATGAATGAAAGTGAATTACTTGCATCTGGAATACAAATGAACCCAACACTAATCTTGGTTGGCATCCTCGGTTTTGTGGCTTGTTTTGCAGTCTCACTTGGCCCCGTAATGTGGGTCTTATTTTCCGAGCTCTTTCCTATGAGAATAAGAGGCATTGCAATCTCCTTTGTCGGGTTTATCAACTCCGCAGTTTCAGCAATAGTGCAGTTTGTATTTCCATGGGAGCTTTCTACATTCGGCAGCTCCACTACCTTCATGATCTATGGAATATTTGCCTTAATTGGGTTTTTCTTCGTGATGTTAAGCATTCCTGAAACCAAGGGAAGAACTTTAGAAGAGCTTGAACAACAGCTCAGTTAAAAGCAAAAAAAGGCCCATCTCAGAGATGGGCCTTTTAGTTCATTCTCAAATGGCTCTTTGTTATTTCATGATAACAATCTTCTCATACTGTAGAGTGCCATCAAATTGAGTTACCTCGAGTATATACTCCCCATTTGGAAGATCTAAAAGTGGAAGCGTAAGGTGATCGGTTACTTCCGTCTTTAAGCTTTTATACACTACCTCTCCTGTAATACTCGAAAGCGTAAGCCATACTGAGGCATTTCTTATTGCTTCACCCGTGACGTTGATTCGACCGTTTGACGGATTCGGATACACTTTCAATGCTGACGCAATATCCTCCTCAATGCTAACTGCCAAATCAAATTCGAACCAATTCAGGTTAAACGGTGCCTGAAGGATTTCCATTTTTAACAGATATTGCCCCTTGGTGATGTATACCCCATTTTTAACACTAGACTGCCACGTTTGCCAGTCACCTGTGGACGGTAAGGCTGCAATATGTAGGTTACTGTAAACTGCTCCGGACGTATCAAGTAAAGTCAAACGTAAACTTCCGGAGCTTTGTGAAGCATGTCTATACGTTACATTATAAGTTCCCGTATGAATTACTTGAACATCATAAAGCAAATAGTCTCCTTGATCCAAGTACCCTATGTTCTTCCCCCCCCCAATATCAGAAGTGTTCTCTAAAGAAACACCCGACATTTCGAAGAATGACTCTGCCTCAATTTTTCCTGGAATAACATTGAACTTCGGTAAATCATTAAGTACATCCTCCAGAGTGAAGTTCTGAACAGCTAACTGATCTACTGTTTTAAGACCCAAACCGGAATACCCTACTTTGATGTCGTCTAAAAAAGTTAACGACGTCGATAAAGTTAAAAGCACCACGCGCTTATTGCCTTCTTTTCTTTTCACCTGTGTAACAGAAACTGGGCTGCCATTGACAGTGACCGTGTAGTCGCTGGAGCTTCCAATATTGAGGCTATCGACAGGCTTATTAAACTGCACTTCTATACTGCTATAATCGGCCGTTTTAGAAGCCACAAAGACAGAATTCACACTACTCAAAGGACCGGTTGGAACAAGCTCGAAACCCGTAACATTCAAACCACCCGTATTTGCTATAAATCTCATTACGGTATCCTCTTGCAATAAAATCACATCTGAAATGGTCTTTGTCGAGAAGGCATCCCAACCGCCGGTATTTGTTGAAAATGTGTTGGGCGTAACGCGAACACCGTTTGCTTCGAAATAGAAATTGGCACCTGTAGAGCTTCCACTACCTTGGCGAACCTTCAGGTCATAAACACTATCTGCAGCTACTTCTACAGTGTACTGCATCCAATCGTCAGTATCTATGAAACCGACCTTGTACCCATTAGAGTTATAGGTATCTTGAGTTACTTCAATATCCACTCCATCATTTCTGTACGCCCATCCTGAATTCCATGAAACAGGCGGATTTAATTGCATTGACTCCGTATCATAATAGGCTACACCTAAGGGCCCCATGTCATAATCCGAAGCATGAATGTAACCCGGAACTGTATGCTTTTTCCATGGCTTTGCTGTAGGGTCATTAATCTGCCTAAACATCGCGTCTAGGACATCTTTATTCACGGAGCAATTCTCAATTTTTAAGTTTTCAGCCAACTGTAGAAGTCCACTTGTCGCCGCAGTAACCGAGGGCGCTACCGATGTGTTTCCACTCCAATAATTCAGCAAGTTTTGATACCCAATATTCCGAGTTATGGCTAACGGAGCATTGATTGTTTCAATTTTTTTGAGCGGCCACCATGACCAACCGACACCTTGATTCTCAAGAAGTCTAATGAGACCTGTAAACCAGGCATTTGAATTCTCCCCAGTCTCTCCTACCCAAACAGGTACATTGTAAGTATCTCTAAGAATTGTGATGTACTCTATGTCCGCATCTGTATCTACAGGAGACCAGTATTTATGCGGGGAATAGACCATGTTATCGTCCCATGGAGGTGTTAATCCCGTAAAGTCATTCGCAAACCAATTGCCCTCAATAAAGATGATATGATTCGTATCAACGCTTCGTATACTATCTGTTATGTCACCGTATAAATTCCTCAGCTGCGTACCACCGGGTAAATTCCAGTTTGGCTCGTTAATAAGGTCCCAACCTATGAAGATGGTGTCTTGAGCATATTTTTCAGCTAACTTCTTCCACAACGAAACTGTTTTCTCTTCATTGTAAATACTTTCAAAGAGTGATGGTTTAGAAGGATCATAATCATTGATAGCACTATTGTATCCCTGCCCACCTGGAGCGGCATGAAGGTCCAATATTATATACATTCCTGCGTTTTCACACCACAGTTTCAAAGAATCCACCAATTCAAATCCACGAGTCAACCAAGTCTGCTGCCCAAGCACTGGCTCATCTTCGATCGGCAGGGTGAAAAGATTATAATGCAGTGCGGGGCGAATCGTATTAAAGCCCCAAGCCTTCATCGAATCAATATCTGCTTGTCGAATATGGTTGTCCAGCCATGCATCGTAAAAATCTTGAGTATTGGCAAGGCCTATTAAATCTTCAATAGTATCCCTCAGCTCATGTTGAGCATCTGCAAAGCTCGAGGTCTGCATCATATACCCCTCTTGAACCATCCAGCCCCCGATACCCATGGAACGGATAAGCAGCGTATCGCCATTAGGCTTAACGATAGCCTTGTCATTACACTTTACAAATCCTTGTCCGAAGCCCAGCAAAGGAAATAAAGCCAGCATTAATAGAACTTTCTTCATTTTAATATTTCTCTAATAATAATTACAATTTAATACTCTCATTCAAGTAGGATAAAATGTCATCCTCTGTCCCAAGTCCTAGTTTTTTCTTAATTCTATATTTTCTTTTACGCACTGCATAAAGGGTGATATTTAAAATGGCAGCAATTTCTTTAGCGGATAGATTCTTCTTCATTAATAGAATCATGTCTAGATCACTCTTTGATAATTGGGTATGCTTCTCTTTGATGGCAGTTACAAATTCATTGTTCATTCGATAATATTTGTCTTGCAGACTGTCCCAATAGACTTCACCTTTCAACTCACGATCCAAATCACGTAGGAGCTTTGAAAGCATTGTAGAAATTTTATCCGCATCTAGCCTATAACGAATTACCTCTTCGAATCTCGATTTCATTTCCTTTAAAACCTCAATCCTATTCGATGTTTTCATAAGTTGAAACTCCAGCTCTGTATTACTCTTGCTTAACAATGCCCTAGACTCCGAAGCTTTAGACTCGAGGAGTTGACGTTCGGTTTCCAATAGTTTTATTTTCACCGCCTTCTTACGTTGCTGTAACACAATAATAATGGACGTAATTACGGTTGAGGCAAATACGACAAGGAGTAAAAATTGAAATATCGTATACTCCCAAAACTTAGCTTTTCGATTAATAACAAAATGCTTTTGATCGACCATCGTATTGTACTTATCATACAGCCGTAACTCGAGACTGTGTACCCCTGGGGTAAGATTACTAAAGGATAGAGAACGATCTAATCCACTCATTTTAACTTCACGGCCATCCAATACATACCGCACGGGCAACTGTTTTTTACTTAATGAATTTAGCAGTTCGAAGTTTATCTGTATCGTGTTCTGATCTTCTGTAATCTCTATGTATTGCTTTTCTTCTATAAGAGAAGGATGAATTGAGAATCGGTATGGTTCGTCATCTACAAGCACTCCTGTTACTGCAAGTGAGTTCACGTTTTCAGTAGACTGCTCATTTAAGTTTACGCTAAAAAGCCCATTTGTCCCCCCCAAAAGAAGCTGATCCTTAAATACAACCATTGCTTGGCGATTGAATTCACCAATATTCAAATCTTCAATGAGGGCAATAGGAGCAACACTCCATCGATTAAATTCGTAAAACACCTTAAATAAACCTTTGTCTGTACTCGCGATTAAGTCACCTTCGAAAACTTCCAAAGCATAAACCGTAGAGAACTCACCAAAGCCAATAGGCTCACCTATCTCTAAAAGTGAATCGGCAGCATATAGTCCTCCACCCTCAAGGCCGATGATAGCATGATCTAAGTATCCTTCAATAGCCAGAACAGGGAAGTCAAAGGATAGCTGATGTACACTATTGTCGTGAACCCCAAGGACACCATTATACTCTGTCGCTATTAAGACATGTTCATTGAACATAAATAGGTCGTTAATCACGTTCTGAGTTAAGTTCAGGTCTGCGAAGGGATTCAAAAAGGCGGCTCCATCCCACACTTGAAGCCCCTCGAGTGTACCTACCCAAACAGAGTCGCCGGGCCCTTGTTTTAAGGACCAAATACCAGCGTGACTCAAACCTCTAGCATTTTCAGTGTAAGGCGCAAAGGACTCCCGAATTTCACCATTTCGCCCTGTAACCCACAGGCCCTCAGCATAAGAGCCTAGCCAAAGTGCATCCTCGGTTTGAGAGTAGTGAAGAGACGTCACGACCTTAGGTAAAGGTTTCGTAGTGGCTTTATTTTCTAGACGTCCTAAAACTTCGCCATCGTAGCTAAATACACCTTCACCGTCATAGCCTACAAATACCTCATGCCCTGTTGAATAAAGACTAATTACACTATGAACAGCACCCCAGTTTGATTGATCTGGTAATGGTATAGTCTTCACAAAAGAAGCTGCATTTGGAAGCACAGCCGCCCCTCCATTATAAGAACCTACCCATAATCGATGATCAATCTTCGCGAAGTTATAATACTGATCGGTTATAGTGCCGAGATAAGGCTTGTCTTTAGAATAATGTGTGTAATTGGTTTTGTCCCACTTAATAATACCGATTCCATCAGTCGATATCCACAGCTCATCATTGAAATATACAACATCTTTACACGGATACGGATGTACTCTTTCCCCGTTTGCGGATAGTTCTATGGCCCCGAGACTTTCGATACCATAGACCACATCAGCTCCTCGAACATCTACTGATTTATGAAATGATGAAAAGAAAATATCGGTTTCGTAGCTCTTCACACTATTCTCGGAATGGAGATAATATAAAATCTCATTACCGCTCGTTGCAAGCCACATTGTATCCCCTTGTTCTGCAAAATCAAAGCAGGTCATTACATTAGAGGGACTTCTTTCGTAAGTTATGCGCTCCCATTCTCTTCGTTCTGCAGAACATTTCCAGATGCCTTCGGCTACAGTACCAACCCACAACGCACCATAAGCATCCTCAGTTATTGAAACTATTGTAAATCGATCATTGAGTAAAGGCCAATGTCCCTTCTTAGAAGGCTCCTGATATTCTAAATCATATTCAATTAGTCCACCCTGTTTTACACCGATGAGCAGACTACCGCTCTTGGTGATCAGTAAACTTTGGACGTTATTAGAGCGCCCATCTTTGGGTTGAAATAGAACTCTTGTTGCCCGACCCTCGTTGTATCTAAACAGTCCATTTTTAGTTCCAATCCATACGAATCCAACATCGTCTTGGGCAATGGCATATACCGTTGAATTTGTCAGTCCAGCACCAGATGCAATCGTGATTACTTCTTGCCCGAAAACGGAACAGGTAAACGTTAAAATTAGAATTAAAAAAAATCGTCGACACCTCATAATTAAAGTGGGCTTCCTTAGCGGAAGCCCACAAGTTTGGTTCTGAGCATTGAATTAAAATCTACTAAAATTCTTTGTGGAACCTATTAATTTTTCTTGAAAGTTAAAACTTGATCTATCTCTGCTGCTTTCAATTTCGCGAAGTACAAACCTGAAGGTAAATGCGCAACATTTAGTTCAAGTGTTGAGTTTCTTGTGGTACCCTGTTGCACTTCTTGTCCTAGAACATTTAGAATAACTACATCGAATCCGGATACATCGCTAACTTTTATAGTGAGAATATCATCAGTAGGATTTGGGTAAAGACTAAATACAGCATTATTTTCTACTATACCTATGCCCGAACAAGGACCACATTGCTCCCAACATGCTACATCTAGTATAGTATCGTTCATACCTACAGTAACAACGCGATCCGTAAAACCTGCAGAGTTCGTATTCACACAAGAAGTGTCAGACATCACTGAGGTGTTAAAGCTTTCTTGTAATGCCCAATCATCAGCAGTAAATTTATATCTATAGTCGCCCGGAACTAGCATCATTTCAACCGTGTAAACACTATCACCATCGTCATCTAGCATAGGATATGCAGTACCGCTCCATGCGGTAGGGAATGTACCTGATAAATAGGCATTTGTAAATGCCGGGCTATTTCGACGGTCAGACTGAAACGTAACCTTTACAGGAACCTGTGGTGTTGGACAAATAGTATCCGTCTGACATGTGCCAAAACAAAACATCAATGTAGTATCCTGTGAAAAAGAAGGAAGTATGCGATCATCGTAGTTGGATGGATCCGAACATGGCATGCCACCAAGAGATTCTTTCGTACCCCAATCCCCTCCATTAGCTGGGCTGTTGAGGAAAATAAAGTTACCACCACCGGCACCTGTAACAGTAGCAGAGCCCGTCCAAACGCCATTTCCATCTGAATCAGAAAGCTGTACAGCTTGTGCATCACCGAGCACTCCACCTCCGGCATAGATACCATTGGCGCCTACTACTATGTTTGCTGTATTTACCTTAAATGTTACCGTGTAATTTGTCTGTGAAAACACTAGCAACGGTAATGCTAGCGCGAAAAAAGCGTAGAGTTTTTTCATGATAGTATATTTAATTGATTGTTGATTACGATTTTAATATGTATCTCCATATTCCTCCTCCAAAATCAACCTCAAGCTGCATGTAATCATGACCGCCCTGCGTTGATGTTGATAATATATCATATGTGATTTCAGCTACGGGGGTACTGACTTCACCTGAATTAGTAGGCTTCGGAATCCCAATAAATGCTCCTAGTCCAACTACCTTAATTTGATCTGGATGATCCGCCGTAGCAGGAATGAACTCAAAAGAATGCATCCCACTCGTCCAAGCATCCCATGGGGCCTGAATAGCCATCTCTGCTACGCATTGATCTGGTGAAATCCCCATATACTGCTCACCCCATACATCATCCTCAGCATCGTATTCAAACGAGCCATCTTCACCGAAAATCCACTTATCATTGAAAAGGCACGGGCGATCTACTGGACCTGAAGCAGGCATTTCCCACCATGTAAACGTTGGATCGGGACCTACCCATAGACAGCCTTGTTCTGGAGAAAGCTGCCAAGTTTTACTCGTACACGAGGTTAAGAATTCAATGGTTCCAGCACATGGGAGCTCAATATCTTTTTCAATTTCAAACTGGCCCATAGCGGTATCGTGACCTCCTTGATTCAAAACAGTATGTGTAACAGGGTATATCCCTTTTTTAGGCACAATAAATTCTACCTGAGCTCCATCAAACTGACCAACACCTTGTACATCCCACTTCCAAACAAATGGATCTTCAGTGGCCGTTGATACTAATCGAATTGTATTGCTATCAATAGATTCGACCTTAAAGTCAGCAATAGTAACAGCGCCTAAAGACGGCGTTTCTTCTGAACAGGAAGCCCATATGTATGCCGTTATTACCACTAAACAACCTTTGAATAAATTATTTATCGTCTTCATTTTAATATCCTTGATTTTGTGTTAACACACCTTGTGATGCATCTATTTCTTGCTGAGGAATAGGCAATACATGATGAATACCATCCACGTAGCCCTTATCTGACAAAACAGTAGCTGCCTGACCTGTTCGAATTAGATCGAAGAAACGATGACCCTCAGTAGCAAGTTCTAATCTTCTTTCATTGTAGATATCCTCTAACAATGTAGAACCCGAACTCGAGATGTTCGGTAACCCTACTCTCGATCGAACTTGATTTAAATAATCACGCGCTATTCCTTCTGAACCTCCGCTTCGAACGATTGCTTCGGCTGCCATAAGTAAGACATCTGCATAACGTATCTCACGAATATTATTCCCCCAATTCAGCGCGACCTCTCCGTTTGCTGCTAGGTTACTAGCCAAAGGAGCGTACTTACGAATGAAGTATCCAGTATTTTGATAGCCCGGAGAATATTCTGCACCTGGAATAGCGTCTGCATCTATAATAGTATGCGGATAGCGCGGATCGTTCTGCATAAATGCTTCTAAATCTTCTGAAACAGGCGCAAAACCCCATCCTGTTGCGTATTCAGGTCCGTTGTAATCGCGCATTCCAATGAATTGAACACCAACATTACCTTCACCACCGCCCCAGCCAAAGGAGCCCCATCCACTTTCAGAGTTCTCACTGTAGGTGATCTCAAAAACGCTCTCAGACCCCCATTCACCTTCTCTTGTCCATAGATCTCCATAATTTGGGAGCAGCGAGTATACACCAGACTGTATTACGGAATTACATAAATTTGCTGCCTTTGGCATATCCGCAGCATCTCCCTTAAATAAATAGACACGCGCAAGTAAAGCCTCCGCAGCGCCTCTTGTGGCTCGACCTGTATTTGAGCTCGAAACCGTCAATGGCAGGGCTTCAATAGACTCTTCTAAATCAGTTATGATTAATTCGTAGATTCTCTCAGGTGCAACCTGTTCTATGGTGTAATATTCTGAGGCACCTAGTGTGTGATCGATAAGTGGTATTCTTCCAAACAAACGCACTAAATCGAAGTAGAATTTTGCTCGCAAGAATTTTGCTTCTCCTTTTGTTCTCTCCTTGAACTCAAAGGTTGCATCGTCTATTTCCTCAATTTTCTCGAGATATAGATTTGCTCTATAAATCCCTTTGTATCCCTTTCTCCAAAAACCCCTCTGAGGCCCTAAATTCGGAGTCATTGTAAAACTATCGTAAGCAACCCAAGATGGCTGATCCGAGGCATCACTTCCTCCTGCGTGTGTATCGTCCGAGGCTACATTTTGCAAAAATCTAAACATGGTATAACCGTACTGATCATTCCATTGTAAAACATCATATACGCTCATCAGAGCTTCAAAGGCTTCCTCTTCCGTCTGGTAGTAATTGACCTCCAAAACCCGGCCTATCGGACGAGTATTCAAGAAGTCTTTCGAACAAGAGGTGAGCATCCAAACTCCACCGAAAATCAAAAACGCTCTCAAAGTAAACGTTCTTCTGTTAATACTATTCATAATGCATTATTTTAAAGAGATTCTTAAACCAATTGAGTTTACTCGGGCCTGAGGATAAATACCGCGATCAATACCAAAACCGGCACCAATCTCTGGATCAAATCCTTCATAATTAGTGATCGTTAATAGATTCGTACCATTGTAATACAAGCGGAATTTTTCAATACCTATATTCTCTAGAAATACCGGATTAAAGTTGTACCCAATTTGAAGTGATTTGACTCTGAAGAAACTTCCATCGGAAACGTAGTAGTCTGAGCTGCGTGCAATGTTTCTATTTGCATCATCAAAAGTCAACCTTGGGTGTTCATTTGTACTGCCTTCTCCGGTCCAGCGATTAAGTGCACTTACATTCATATTTGAAGTAGGTAAATCATAACGTCTGGTTGCATTGAAAATATCATTGCCGAAAATACCCTGACCGAAAAGACTGAAATCCCAATTTTTATATCGCAGATCTATCATAAAACCTGCCGTCCAATCCGGGGTTGGATTACCTATCATCGTTCTGTCATCAGAGTTGATGATACCGTCTTCATTGATGTCAACAAACCTGAAATCGCCTGGAACCGCTCCCGGCTGAATGGTATCGCCTTCTGAACTGGTATGACTGTGAACTTCATCCATATTTTGGAAAATACCATCCGTTTGATATCCAAATAAATATCCAATCGGTAGGCCTTCGGAAATACGGGTAATTTCGAGGCCTTGAGGGCCCCATCCTGAACCGCTAATAAATCCAGACTCATTCCCTAGAACTAAAATTTCATTTCTTACGTAACTGAAATTTCCGCTCACCTTAAAGTTAAAGTCCTTTGAAACGTATTTATCGTAACCAAACTCAACATCAACGCCCCGGTTTGAAAGAGATCCAATATTGGCCGTGGGTGCATCATTACCTATATAATCAGGTAAAGGCGGACGTATCTTCATATCTCTAGTCATACGATCGTAAGCATCGAGACCTATGGTCCAATTGTCAAAGAGTCGCATTTCAAAGCCAACATTAAGCTGAGCAACGCTCTCCCATCTCAAATCCGGGTTAGCAACTTGAGCCGGTGTAGTACCATTACGCTGCACTTCGTTATCTCCTAAGGTATAGTTTCTTCCGCCTACAATCGTTGAAGCGAACTCTAAACTACCAGCCGCATCACTACCATTCAATCCATACCCACTTTTTAGTTTAAGTTCATCGATTACATCTGAAACCCAGAAGTCTTCTTTATGAATGTTCCATCCCGCGGAAACAGATGGGAAATAGCCCCATCGAAAGTTTTGACCAAAACGAGAAGATGCATCTGCGCGTAAAATGGCCGTTGCCATATACTTGCCTTCATAGTTGTAGTTTGCTCTACCGAAATAGGACTCGATAGCATAACGCTCCCATCTACCGCCGTAAATATCCTCGCTTAGCTCGTTTCTTGCATAATCTATTGTTGCGTCTTGTAAGTCAGTGACCGGAATATCCTTTTTACTTCCGCCGATGTAACGGCCATTTACTGCCTGTGCACTATGCCCTGCTAATGCAGAAAGGGTATGCTTACCGAAGGTTTTATTGTAGGACACTGTATTATCCCACATCCAGGTCAAACCGCGATTGAAACTTGTATATACAGAATTGGTATCCAAATAATTCGTTGCATTCAAATAATGCGGCATATTCAAGCCATCGCTCCCCCAGTAGGCAAGATCAATTCCTAAACTCGTTTTAAATTCTAAACCGTCAATTAGCTTGATTGACGCATAAGTGTTATTTACAATTTTATCTGCCCAACCTATACCATTTGCGAGGCTGTATGCTGCCACTGGATTCACTATCTCCGAAGTTACTCGAGGAGAAATTGCAAATATTCCGTTTTCATCTTGCACCAAGTTAGACCTTAACACGCCGCCTGAAGTGTAAGGCGCTTGAGACAATTTATCTGGATCTGTCTCATACAATGGAGTGATGGGATCAATATTAAGAGCACGTCCTAAGGGTGAACCCCATTCTGTGTTTTCAGCGATACCTTGAGACTCAGAATGTGAATAGGCCACATTCCAGCCAACTGTAATATTTTCATTTACACTATTTACGGTGTTTAAACGTGCTGAAAGACGTTCAAAATTACTCTTGCCCTTTGCTACAATACCGTCTTGGTTAAAATAAGAAATGGAAGAATAGTAGGATCCACCCTCGTTTGATCCGGAAATACTTAAATCGTTACTCGTAATTACAGCATTAGGATTGAATACGTGACTCTGCCAATCTGTGCCCTCACCTAAAGCAGCTGGATTTGCATATTTCAAGGGCTCATCCGCTGCCACTGCCATTTCGTTCTGAATGGTTGCGTATTCTGTCGCATTCAATACATCTAAGGTCCTCCAAGGAGTTTGAAGCCCTGTATAACCTGAAACTGTTACTTGCATTCCTGGCTTTCCTGCGCCTGTTTTGGTAGTAACAAGTACAACGCCATTTGCGCCTCGGGCACCGTAAATGGCTGCAGAAGCAGCATCTTTTAAAACCTCTATACTTTCAATGTCATTTGGATTTAAATAATCAATGCCACCCCCAATTACAACGCCATCTACCACGAATAGCGGATCTGAGCCATTGATTGACGAAACTCCACGAACACGAATAATTGATCCGGAGCCCGGCGCCCCTGAAGACTGAATAACGGATACTCCAGAAGTTCGCCCTTGAAGAGCTGTTTCAACGCGAGGCAAAACCATATCCTCTAAATCAATGGCTTTTACACTAGTAATGGCCCCAGTTACATTTGACTTTTTCTCAACGCCGAAACCTATTACAACAACTTCATCCAAAGTGGAAGATTGAACGTCTCGTTTTAAATTGATAGTAACCTCCTTTACCGACGTCAATGTTATTTCTCCCGTTAGGTAGCCGATGAATGAACTTTTTAGTACGTCTCCTGGCTTACCATCAATCGTCCAAAACCCATTAAAATCAGAGATCGTCGCTTTTTCGCCGTTCTGTATGACTACACCGGGTAAAGCATCCCCGGTTTCTTCGTCTGCAACTGTACCCTTATATTGCCCAAACGCACTTAGACTTGCAAAAAATACAGCCATTAATAGCCATTGTCTGACCATTTCACTATGTCGTTTTGTTATTTTCATGATATTGATTTTAAAACTTATGGTGAATATGACCTTTTAAAACGAAAACTAACCACTCGGTAGATAGGACAAAGCGAAGACAGCTTTATAAACACCTGTAAAACAGTGAATAAGAGAATTACAAACACATACTAATTGAAGTAAAAACAGCTCTATAACACAAGGATAATCAGGCATAAAAAGTCTGATTTACCACTTAAAGTCGATAATATTCTAAAAGTAGAAAACAATAGATTTCTTATCCATCCAATGAACGGCAGTGTGCTTTACTGAAGGCTTCCCATTAAACAGTAACGGTTAAAAATTAAAAATCGTTAACTTAGAAAAGAAGGAAGCAAAATGAAAAAGAGCAAGTTTACAGAGAGCCAGATTATTGGCTATTTACGCCGTATGGAACAAGGCGAGAAGACTTCAGATCTATGCAGGGAAGCAGGTGTCAGTCAGGGCACTATGTACCAATGGAA
>JAGYJQ010000022.1 GCA_018401935.1 Balneolaceae bacterium | reverse complement strand
CCATACGGGAAGGAGCTCCCCGAGGAAAAAGTATTGCTTAGGTTAAGCTAATGCTCCTCGTTGGAACGAAACTCCTCAATGAGCATAGCCAGTCGATGTGCTAAAACTCCTCGATAATCTGAACTCCTCGATGATCTGAACTAGTCGATGATCTGAACTAGTCGATGATCTGAAAAAACCGATTCATCCTAGGCAGGCCATTATTCAATGACATCCACACAATACCTGCCCTACCAATCACATGATCTTTGGGTACAAAACCCCAAAACCTAGAATCTTCACTGGAATCGCGATTATCCCCCATGGCAAAGTAATAATCTTGTTGCACAACATAGCGATTCGTTTGCTCCCCGTTGATAATGAAAACCCCGCCCTGAGTTTGTACCTCATTATGCTCATAGCGCTCAATCAGGTCTTTGTAAACAGGCCAATTCGACGCATTCAATACGACTTCTTGACCCTCAAAAGGAACTACAATTGGTCCAAAGTGGTCCGGATTGTTAAACGCACGTGAAAAATAACCAGCGCTTTGGGTATAGGCAGAAACCACTTGATTGGCAGGGATAACGGTAGGAAAAAGAGTGTCAGTTTCAGCCCAAGAAGCAACTTGTTGGGCTGCATCATCGGTTAAATTTACTCGATACTCCACCTTAGATACCTGCTGAAAATAGCGACTACTAGCGCCTATGGTCCCGGCATCAATTTCTTCCATTTTTGCATTGGTCAGCCTAACTCCTTCCTTCAAAACCAAGGTATGGAATTTCTGAACCCCATCGTGAGTAGGTTCAGCCTGTCCATTGACAAACAATACTTTGTCCTTGAACTCTAGGGTATCACCGGGAATTCCAACCGCTCGTTTGATATAGTTGGTTTTTTGAGATATAGGCTTTACTTCCCAAGGCACATTAAACACAAATACGTCGTTCCGGGCAATCGAACGATAACCAGGCAATCGGGTAAAAGGCAAGGTGACCCCTGGTAAACACCATTGGGTAAATGGCACACAAAGAGACATGGGTGTACGCGCACCATAGGCTGCGTTGGAAACAATCAAAAAATCCCCAATCAACAGATCTTTCTCCATAGATCCAGTAGGTATCTTATACGAGCCAAACAAAAAAGCCCGAAGAATTGCGGCCACGACGAAGGCAAAAACAAAGGCATCTAGCCACTCGCGAAGCACTGATTTTGTGGGGAGTTCTTGGTTGGATTTACCCGCATTTTTAGCAGATGATGATGCTGGTTCTTGGGAAGAATTAGATGTTTCCAAAAATATTTAGCTGTTTATTATAGGTACCAAATTATGCACAAACAGTGAACTCGTTGTTCAGGCTCTTTAGTATACTCGGTTCGTGGCTTTAATACAATCGGATATGAGAGGGTTTATCGACTTCTTTCTTAGTGTACTCGCCATTCTGATAACGAACTTCGTACCACTGCTCACGTTCAGGTGAAAAAAAGTAATCTATGTAGGCCTTTGGCTCGGTTTCCAATAACTGCCTTGTCAAACTCCGTTTAACTGCTGGCATTAAATCGATGTAACGACTTGCACCAACATACACCAACCCATCCGCAAAAGGACCATCCAAATCTAAAATCATCATGGGTATCTCGCCATCTACAATAAACCAATACTCAAATTGTATGGCTTTACCCGCTCTTAACTTCCCTCGCTCTACAATATCCTCTATGATTTTTGTAGGTTCTCCAAAAACGCTTTCCAATCGCGCCCGTAATTCAATAGCTGGCACACGGTCTAACTCGTTGTAGTTGAATCCCTGCCCTGTCCATTTAATGTCTTTAAACTCTGCTTCAAAGGCTGCCGCATCTTCTGTTGACACTTTTTTTATCACAGGCTCCTCAAATTGGGCATTACTATTGGAGGTACTTACCAGCATGATGAGAAAAAAAACCGCGATGGCTATTTTGCATGTGTGTAAGAACGAGGTTTTGCTGGCTGATAATTCTTCTGTATTCAACATAGTAGACATAGTGGCATTTATAGCTGTAGTTCTTATTTGTGATTACCGGTCATCGTCGTCCATGGTGATTACCGGTCATCGTCGTCCATGGATAATACGGCCAAGAAAGCTTCCTGTGGAATTTCCACTGCACCCACCTGCTTCATCCGCTTTTTACCCTCTTTTTGTTTCTCGAGCAACTTTCGTTTACGAGAAATATCCCCACCATAACACTTCGCCGTAACATCTTTACGAAGGGCCCGAACCGAATCACGGGCAATAATACGAGAACCAATGGCTGCTTGTACCGCCACTTCGAATTGTTGTCTGGGAATGAGTTCTTTTAACTTAGCACACACTTTTCGCCCTTGATAATACGCTTTATCTCTGTGCGAAATGGACGACAACGCATCTACTTGATCCCCATTCAACAAGATATCCAAACGCACTAACTGTCCTGGCCGGTACTCGATGAATTCATAATCCAACGAAGCATAACCACGTGTACCTGATTTCAGGCGGTCATAAAAATCAAATACCACCTCGGCCATGGGTAATTCATAGGTAATTTCTACCCGGTTATTTTGCATGAACATCTGGTTCACATAAATACCTCGTCGTTCCTGACAAAGTTTCATTATTGGCCCAATGTATTCTGCAGGAGTAATGATATTAGCTTTTATGTATGGCTCATAAATGGTGCTAATCTCTCCGACTTCGGGCATCTGACTAGGGTTATCCACCCGTATCTTTGATTTATCTTCGAGCTCAACCTCGTACTGAACGTTAGGCACCGTGGTAATGATGTCGATGTCGAACTCTCGATCTAAACGCTCTTGAACAATCTCCATATGCAACAAACCAAGGAAACCAGCTCTAAATCCAAAACCCAACGCTTTGGAGGTTTCAGGCTCATAGGTCAAGGATGCATCATTCAGTTGGAGTTTTTCCAAGGCCGACCTTAAATCTTCGAAATCCTCGGATTGAGTAGGAAAAATACCACTGAATACCATGGATTTAGCTTCTTGATAACCAGGAATAGGCACCGTTGCTCCATTTTTTACATGGGTAATGGTATCCCCCACACGCACATCTTGAAGTGATTTAACGCTTCCAATCACATAACCTACATCACCAGCCCTAAGCTCCTGAGTCGGCTCATAACTCATGCGCAAATAGCCTACATCTTCGGCATTGTACTCCATGTCATTGGCCATAAATCGAAATCGTTCGCCTTTTTTCAGCACGCCTTCGATCACACGCACGTAGGCAACGGATCCTCGGTAGGTATTAAAAATGGAATCAAAAATTAAGGCACGTAAGGGTTTATCAACCTCTTCTTTGGGTGCGGGTACTCGTTCTACAATGGCTTCTAAGAGTTCCGGAACTCCTTCACCCGTCTTCCCAGAAACATGGAGAATCTCCTCCATCTTACAGCCAATTAAATCGACCACTTGCTGGCCCACTCCCTCGGGATCGGATGAGGGTAGGTCTATTTTGTTGAGGACCGGTATAATTTCAAGCCCCTGCTCAATGGCTTGATACAAATTCGATATGGTTTGCGCTTCAATGCCCTGGGTAGCATCTACGACCAAAATGGCTCCTTCGCATGCTTTAAGCGCTCTCGACACCTCATAAGCAAAGTCTACGTGACCGGGTGTATCGATTAGATTAAAAAAATACTTGCTACCGTTGGGGTGCTTGTAGTTTAGTTTGATTGCATGGCTTTTTATGGTAATACCACGCTCTCTCTCCAAGTCCATATCATCGAGCACTTGCTCTTGCATCTCACGTTCGGTAATTGTACCCGTAATCTGCAATAGCCGGTCGGCTAAGGTGCTCTTACCGTGATCGATATGAGCTATGATGCAAAAATTCCTGATGTTAGACATAATATTATAAGGTATACTTTAACCTACGTCCCCAACTTTTGGGGCAATCTTGATGAAAAAAAAAGTTACTTTTCTGGGCTCAGAAGCTCGATGTGAAACCTAAAACGTTCTTGCTCTACAGACATCATTTCATAGGTTTCTTTGATCAATTTAAAGACTTCTTCGGGCTCTCCAATGACCGTAGAGGAAAGATAGCCTACCTCAATTTTCACCTCGTACTGCGCCAAATGTTCCAACAAATCCTGAACCAATTCAGTCGGGTTGTGCGTAGCTAAGGGAATGTAAGTTAGTTGAGCAATTGTGTGCATAGTATAAAATTACGTTTATAGGGATAATATAGCATTAAAGCGGTAAATATTCTGTAGGATTAACGGCTTTTCATGGGAATAAAATTCCCATTCCTCCTTTGTTATTTAATGCCTATATTTAGCCTTAGAAATGTATAACTCACCACTACATACGACCCTTTTGCACACCTCTGAACATGTTCATCATGTTCATCCCCGGGGATTTGTGCATCTTTATCCCTGCTAATCGCACGATGGATATCCCTTCGATTGATTACACGCGCAAATCCCCTACTTCCACTCACCTGCGCCTGATAACTCATTTTCACCCAATTTTTTATTACTCTCATGAACCGATCTCTTGACCACACGACTTCATTACGTATTGCCATCCAAAAAAGTGGCCGATTAACCGACAAAACCATCGATTTACTACATGGTATAGGAATCGAATTCGATAACTATAAGCGAAATCTTATGGTTAAAACTCGAAATTTCGATGTTGAATTACTTCTTCTTCGGGACGATGATATTCCGGAATATGTTCAGGATGGGATTTGTGATTTGGGCTTTGTTGGAGCGAACGAAGTCTTTGAAAAAAATACCCGAGTTAATGTATTACGAGGTCTAAACTACGGAAATTGTCGACTCGCAGTGGCCTCACCTAAAGACTCTGCACTCGTGAACCCTTCGGACTTCGAGGGTAAAAAAATAGCCACATCCTACCCATTTTTAACTAAGCGTTTTTTCGAAGATCAAGGCATTTCAATTGAAATGGTAGAAATTTCAGGCGCCGTAGAAATAACCCCTCAATTACACGTAGCCGATGCTATCTCCGATTTGGTATCGACCGGTGGAACCCTAAAAGCCAATGGACTGGTTGAACGTTTTACCATACTAGAATCCGAAACCAAGCTTATTCAAACCCAACAAGCACTTTCGGAAGGCAAACAGCAACTCATTCAAAAGTTCTTACAACGTATCGATGGGTACCAAACAGCTAAAAAAAGTCGATATATCCTCATGAATGCTCCTCTTAGCTCAGTAGAAACCATTAAAGCGCTGCTTCCTTCGATGAAAAGTCCAACCATTATGCCCTTAGCCGAAACAGAGATGGTCGCCATTCACAGCGTTATTCCTTATGATCAATTCTGGGATGTAATGGAGCAACTTCAAGATGCTGGAGCCTCCGATATTGTCATGTTACCAATCGAAAGCATGATTGCCTAAATCAATGTCCAAATCAGCGCCTGAAATGCTCAAACAATACACTCTTGCTAAACTCTCTACCGAGGGGCTGAATGCCTTACTAAAACGACCCAAAATGGACTTTGAGGCTATTTTCAATACCGTTAAGCCCATACTTGAACGGGTAGCAGAGCAAGGCGATCCGGCCGTTATGCATTGGAATACTCAGTTCGATGGTCAAAGTGCCGACCCCTTAGTTTGTACTCCTGCCACCGAAGACGCATCACTCAGCGCCACGGTGCAGCAGGCCATTGATATCGCTTTTGCGAATATTGAACAATTCCATCGTGCCCAGGAACAATCACCCTTACAGGTAGAAACCATGCCCGGCGTTGTCTGTGAAAAACATACACGTGCTATTGAATCAGTAGGTCTATATGTGCCAGGAGGAACGGCCATCTTACCGTCTACGGCAATGATGTTAGCCATCCCTGCCATGATTGCTGGCTGCCGCACGCGCGTATTAGCCTCGCCCCCAGGCCCCAATGGTAAGTTAGCCCCCGAAATCGTGTACATAGCTCAAAAAGCAGGCATCACCCATTTGCTTAAGGCGGGCGGTGCACAGGCGATAGCAGCTATGGCTTACGGCACCCAAACTGTTCCAAAAGTTGACAAACTCTTCGGGCCTGGAAATCAATATGTGACCGCGGCAAAAATGATGGTACAACAATCCGAAGCGCAGGTGAGCATCGATATGCCTGCTGGCCCCTCGGAAGTGCTGGTCATTGCTGACGGGCACGCTCGTCCCGATTTTGTTGCCGCTGATCTGCTCTCACAAGCCGAGCATGGAGCCGATTCCCAAGTGGTACTTCTTTTTACGCCAGGTTTCGCCATTGAGGAACTACAACGTGAATTAGCGGAGCAGCTCAATAACCTCCCTAGAAAGGAGATGGCCGTTAAAGCGCTGCAAAATTCCTTTGCTTTAAGCTGTATGGATCTAGCATCGGCCATTGACTTTTCGAATCAATATGCCCCAGAACATCTAATTATCAATGTGGTTGATTCCGAAAAAACCCTCCCTTCTATTCAGCATGCTGGATCAGTATTCTTAGGAGCCTACACCCCAGAAAGTGTTGGAGATTACGCCTCGGGAACCAACCATACCCTACCAACCTATGGCTACGCGCGCATGTATTCTGGAGTGCATCTCGCATCCTTTCAAAAGTCCATGACCGTGCAGCAATTAAGCACTACCGGACTGCAAAATGTGGGGCCCACTGTCGAAATTTTAGCTGAAAGAGAAGGATTACAGGCCCACAAAAACGCGGTTAGTATTCGTTTAAAACATCTATCTTCCACTCATGAATAAGTCTTTTTCACTCACCGACTGGATTCGCCCCAATATTCAAGAACTCACCAGCTATACCAGCGCTCGTGATCAGTATGGACAGGATCAAGGTATTTTACTCGATGCCAATGAGCTTGGGTTAGGACCGGCTATTCCCAGCACAGATGCCGGTCAATCGGTTTCAACCCGTACCCTCCATCGATATCCTGACCCCTATCAACGCGAGTTGCGCACTGCTATCGCAAAGCTTCGGGGGGTCCATGCAGATCAGGTATTCACAGGAAATGGGAGTGATGAAGCCATAGATCTTATCATCAGGCTGTTTTGTGAACCTGCTAAACACCGGATATTGTGCACTCCCCCCACCTATGGCATGTACAAAGTAAGCGCACGCATACATGATATAGCGGTCGACCAAGCACCCTTGAACCCTGATTTCAGCCTTCATCCAAAGGCTATTATCGATGCCATTGGCCCCGACACACGCGTACTTTTTCTCTGTTCACCAAACAATCCTACGGGAACTATGGCCAACGAGTCGGATCTGCGATATCTTTGTGAGCATGCCGGATGTCTGGTCGTCATTGACGAGGCATACATCGACTTTGCCCAAGCCGAAAGTATGTCCAAATCATTAGAAGAATTCCCGAATCTAATCGTGCTTCAGACCCTATCCAAGTCCTTTGGTTTAGCCGGCATACGATTAGGTATCGCCTTGGCATCGAAGGATATCATCGGCTATTTTGATAAAATTAAAGCGCCCTACAACATAAACAGCCTCAGCGCTCAGGTCGCCTTATCGGCATTGCAGCAACCAGAAATTATGCACGCAAAAGTGCAGGAAATTCTCCTGGAGCGAGCTTATGTGACCGAGCGGTTAGAATTACTCAAAAAGATATTGAATGCTGGACCTATCTCTCTGGGGGCTATTATTCCTTCGCAAGCTAACTTTGTACTCTTTCAAATAGACCAGGCACTGCGTATTCAGCAGGCCTTAGCTGAGCAAAAAGTAATCGTACGTTATCGTGGTAACGAACTGCATTGTGAAAACAGTCTTCGCCTAAGTATTGGCTCCAGAGAAGAAAATAACAGCTTTTTTGAGGCATTGATCACTGTTCTTGGCTACCAGGGGCCAGCGTACAAAAACATGATGGAGCAACTCAATCTGCAGCCAAAGAACTCGTCTTTAGCTCAGCAAGACACTGCTGAGAACACCAACACAGCCCAGGGCACGAACGCAGCCCAGCCCACCAACACAGCCCAGAACACCGCTACAGCCCAGCCCACCAACGCAGCCCAGGTCCCCCGCAAAGCTACGGTACGCCGGCACACCAACGAAACCAAAATCGACATCAGCCTCAACTTAGACGGCACAGGTGTGCATCATATTAAGACCGGTTTGCGATTTTTTGATCACATGCTCGAACAAATAGCCCGGCATGGACTCATCGACCTTGACGTACAATGTCAGGGTGATTTACACATCGATGAACATCACACCATAGAAGATGTGGGCATTGCACTCGGGCAAGCCTTATCGCAGGCCTACGGAGATAAACGAGGAATTGATCGTTACGGCTTTGTTTTACCTATGGACGAGTCGCGAGCGACGGTCGCTTTGGACCTATCCGGCCGTCCTTACCTAGTATTCAATGCAAGCTTCGACCGGGTGTATGTGGGAGATATTCCCACCGATATGATCGAGCACTTTTTTTACAGCCTTGCTACCCATATGCAAGCTACCTTGCATATAGATGTACTTGGCGCTAACGACCATCATAAAGTAGAAGCCTGTTTCAAAGGGCTTGCACGTGCGCTAAAACAAGCAATTGAACACAACCCTAGAATTTCGGGCCAAGTACCCAGTTCCAAAGGGAGCCTATAACACTCAGCAACTATGATTGCAGTCATTTCCTATAAAGCCGGTAACTTAGCTTCGGTTCAACACGCCCTGGATAGGGGACAGATTCCCTATTATTTGGCCAAACATCCAGAAGAACTAGAATCCGCCGATGGAATTATATTTCCAGGTGTTGGGCACGCATCTTCGGCGATGGATTCGCTACGAGAGCAGCAGCTTATTAGCTACCTGCAACAAACAACCAAACCACTTCTCGGTATTTGTGTTGGCATGCAGCTACTGTTCGATGCATCCGCAGAAGCCACTCCAAATGGAACCCCAACCCAAGCCTTAGGCTGCCTAAGTGGGAGTTTGGAACGCTTCGAGCCTAAAGGAAACAAAGAGTACAAAGTGCCGCATATGGGCTGGAATCAGATTAACTACACCCAGGCACATCCGCTGTTCAAAGGGATTCCTTCGGGCAGCACCTTTTACTTTGTGCATTCCTACTTTGCTCCCATTACCCCATGGACCCTCGCCACCTGTGAATACATTCGTGAATTCTCGGCGGTTGTGCAGCGCGATAATTACCTGGGGGTGCAGTTTCATCCAGAAAAAAGTGGGGCCACCGGTGCACAGTTACTACAAAATTTTCACGAAATCGTACGGAGCCATTCATGCAAGTAATCCCAGCCATTGACCTACTAGACGGAGCTTGTGTACGCCTTCACAAAGGAGATTATGGGCAAGCCACTGTGTATAATAACGACCCCTTAAGCCAGGCTAAGGCCTTTGCAGACGCAGGCTTTACTCATATTCATGTGGTGGATTTAAACGGTGCAAAACAGGGAGCATTTGTAAATCTAGTGCACATCCAAGAAATGATTCATCCATTAGGACTCTCGGTCCAAACAGGTGGAGGCATACGCCGCTTCGAAGATGCCAAAAGACTCCTAGATGCCGGCCTATCCAAGGTCATATGCAGTTCTATGGCCATACAGAATGAAGCTGACTGGCTGCGTTTAGTGCAGGAATATCCCCAACAATCCATCCTCGGTTTGGACTTAAAAGAAGGCCAGATGGCGTTTGGTGGTTGGCTTGAAACAGCGCCTGAGCCGCCACAGTCTATGGTAGAGCGGATGCAACAGCACGGACTTAAAGAAGTGCTCTGCACCGATATTTCAAAAGACGGAACCTTAAGTGGCACAAACCTAGATTTATATGTACAATTAAAGAGCTCTTTTCCCGACCTTCGATGGATCGCATCGGGTGGAGTGAGTGGAGCGAGTGACCTAGAAGCACTAGACCATGCAGGCATTGATGCTGTTGTGGTTGGAAAGGCGTATTATGAGGGGCATTTGAGTCTAGAAGAAATGGCGTACTGGAATAAAGATTCCATGTGACTACTTCCAACACGAATTCTATGTCGCACAAGAAATATGCATAGGAAAATTTGCATAAGAAAGTTGTAGAGTAGAAGTTGTTTAGGAAATGATCTAACACCGCATCATGAATATGTTCAATAAATTTGGCTTAGGCACAAAAAAACAACAAACCCTGCCGTTCAAGGGGGAAAAATTAAAAAAAGAGGAAGAGGCGTACAGCCTTAAGAAAAACCCCTACATCCGTTGGATTATTTTTGGTGGGTTCATTCTAATTTCCATTTTATCCCTTCCTCGCAGCGAGGTCCGTACAACCACCAATTATACTACCGGACAGCCCTGGCGTGCCGATGATTTAACGGCTCCTTTCACCTTTGCTATCAACAAAACCCCGGAAGAAGTCGAGCAGGAACGCATAGAAATACAAGAGCAAATACCCCCTGTATTTGTGGTGGATAATACTGCTCAAGTGAGTATACAGTCCGAAATCGATTCTATTTATATCGGAACAGAGTCGCTACTTCAAGCCTATCACCTGTGGCAATTGTCGGTTGCCAACAACAATCCTACGGCCTTAGAGGATAGTGTTCGCTTTTCAAATGAGTTGCAAAATGCTTCTCTGGGACTCACCGATCCCTCCTTGGAATTACTCATGCAAAGCTATCACCAGGTAGCTGGCAATGCGGTAAACATCACGGTAAATCAAGTTTTTGCCAACCCCAATTTTGTCGGTAACAAAGTAAAAAATACCCTCATTGCCTTACTCAACAGTTTATTAAACCAAGGCATTGTGGACGTGAACAAGTCTATGGTGGGCTACGATGTTTTTACGCTACTCAACATATCTGCCAGTACCGAACAACCTATGAACATCGCCCGAGTGCGAGACCTACGAGAAGCCAACGAATACAGTCTGGTCCAGTTAAATGGGCGTTTGAATGCAGAAGAAACCCGTTTAGCCGTTGAAATCTACAACAAAGTGATGAAGGCCAACTATCTGAACAATCCTGCCCGTCATCAGCAGCGAATAAACGAAGCCATTGCCAATATTTCACCCACCAAAGGCGCTATTGCCCAGGGCCAGGTTATTGTACGACGCGGGGACATAGTAACCGAAGAAATTGCCAACACCTTACAAAGCCTAGACGCCGCTCGCACTCTAAATGCCTCCACGTTCGAGCGATACCTACGCTTATTTGGGGGAATAATCTTGGTCGTTGTAATTAGTTTTGTCTTCTACATCTACCTGCATCTCTACCGTCGGAAAATTTTTGACGACAACGCCCAATTTCTACTCGTTTTCTTGGTCATGAGTTTAATCACCGCACCAGCCGGGGCTTTGCTGTATTTCGACTTGGTACACCCACTCATCATCCCCATTGCCATTGCTCCCATTATTCTGACCATTATTTTTGACTCTCGCGTAGGCATTATCGCCTCCCTTACCCTCGCCTCCCTCATAGGCTTGGTGCACGGGTACGACTTTGAATACACCATATCTTCCATTGTAGCCTGCTCGATGGGGGTATTTTCGGTGCGAGATATCAGGGATCGCTCCCAGTTTTTCTTCGGCACACCAAGTATTGTCTGGGGAACCTTTTTACTGACCTTAGGAGCTTTCAGCCTCGCTAAAATGGACAACTTCGATGTCATGAGCAATTACCTGTTCTACATTACCATTAGCTCCGTACTTATTCTGTTCACCTATCCGCTCATTCTACTGATCGAAAAATTATTCGACGTGGTCACCGATTTCACCCTACTCGAACTCGGGGATACCAATCAACCCTTGCTCAAAGAACTAATGAACAAGGCTCCCGGGACCTTCCATCATAGCATGCATGTAGCCAACCTAGCCGAATCCGCCGCCTCAGCCATTGGTGCCAAGGCGCTACTGAGCCGAGTGGGGGCACTCTACCATGACATTGGAAAAATACTCAAACCCGAATACTACGTCGAAAACCAATCCTCAGGGGTCAACGAACACGACAAATTAAAACCTCAAATGAGTGCGATGGTCATTAAAGCCCATGTGAGTGAAGGCATAAAGATTGCTCAAGAAGCAGGCTTACCCAACAAACTAATAGACTTCATTAGCACGCACCACGGCACCTCGGTGATCCGGTACTTCTTCGAAAAAGCCAAAGACAACGACAGTATGAAAGAAGTCACCGCCGAGGAAAAATTCCGCTACGATGGGCCCCTACCTGCCACCAAAGAAACAGGAATACTTCTACTGGCTGATGGGATTGAGGCCGCCTCCCGGGCTATGAAAAACCCCACCTATGCTCGCTTAGAAAACCTGGTCAATAGAATGGTAGACGAACGCGTCAAAGAAGGTCAACTTGGGCATTGCCCGCTTACTTTCCGAGATCTACAACTCATCAAAGAGGCGTTTATGAATGTGCTCATGGGAATTTATCACCATAGGGTGGAATATCCAGAAGATAAGGCAGAACAGGCTGAAGAAAACGCTAAGCCCGAGGCCGATTCCAAGCCCGAGGCCGATTCCAAGTCCGAGGCCGATTCCAAGCCCGAGGCAAACAACGGTGAACCTCCATCTTCGGACGAATCAGCAAACTCCGAACCAACGAAGCAGTAATGGCTAAAGAGGCCAAGGACCGTGATCTATCCACCATTCCAGCTGCCTACAAAGCTCAGCTAAGCCATTACCTGCAGTTCATACGCCTAGAAAAAGGCCTCAGCGCCCACTCGGTTCAGTCCTATGAACACGACTTAAAGCGCTACTTCCAGTTTTTGGTTCATCACGCCAAAATTCATGACATAGCCGGGGTTACTATGACCCACATTGAATCCTTTTTGCATTATCTAATCGATGAAAGTCTACTCTCGAGCAGCAGTTTAGCACGCAACATTTCGAGCATTAGAGGCTTTCACGAATTTGCGGTGGTCGAAAACTTTAGCCACGCCAACCCCGCCGAGCTCATTGAGCTGCCCAAAAAAGCCAAAAAACTACCCGAAGTATTGGATCCCTTCGAGGTTTCGGCACTCTTAGAAAGCCCCGACATAAAAACCCCTGCAGGCATACGCGATCGAGCCATCCTAGAAACACTTTACGGCACTGGAATGAGAGTAAGCGAACTCACCGACCTAGAAACCAATCGGCTGTTCTTCGAAATCGGTTTTATCCGCGTTATAGGTAAAGGGCGAAAAGAGCGCTTAGTTCCAGTAGGTGAAATGGCCCAGGATGCCTTGGAACACTACATCGAGCACGTACGACCGCTGTTTTTCAACCCTAAAAAGGCCGATAAATCCAAAAATAAGGTCTTTTTAAACCAACGAGGTGGCGCATTAAGCCGTATGAGTGTGTGGAATATTGTCCAAAAAGCGGCTCGGGATGCCGATATCACCAAAAGTGTCTACCCTCACATTTTTCGCCATTCCTTTGCCACCCACCTACTCGAAGGCGGTGCGGATCTACGCGCGGTGCAAGAAATGCTTGGCCACAGCTCCATTGTCACCACTGAAATTTACACCCACGTCGACCGCAGCCTGCTCCGCGATACCCACATCCAGTTCCATCCACGCGGCTAGCTAGTGAAAATGTTATTGGGTTTGACTACTTTGCCTCCAATACGATTCACAAAAGATAGCGCAATGCCCAACATCACTGATTCCCCTAATCAAGCTATAGCTGTAAATTCTCCCCTCGGGTTGATGTACTCAAAGCCCCTTTTATTGAGTAAGCTACCTCACATTCTACTCATTTTTGCTCTTACAATGCTTGCAAACTCCTCTATTTGGGCACAGGTCGGATGGAACAAAGCCTACGAGAACGGTTTAGTGGTCTCGGCCGAGGGCGTAGCCTCCGAGGTCGGCCGGCACATCCTCCAACAAGGCGGAAACGCCGTCGACGCAGCCATCGCTGTACAATTCGCACTCGCCGTCACACTGCCAAGAGCCGGCAACCTCGGCGGCGGGGGCTTCATGGTAGTGCATATGGCCGACGGTACGGTCGCTTCCCTGGACTTCCGCGAGCGCGCACCCGGGCTCGCCCACCGCGACATGTACCTGGACTCCGGCGGGAATTACCTCTCCGACCTTAGCAAAACCGGCGCCCTTGCGGTGGGCGTGCCTGGAACGGTGGATGGCATGGTGAAAGCGCATGCGCGCTTCGGAAGTTTGCCCTGGGCAGATCTGGTAGCCCCCGCCATCGCGCTAGCGCGCGAAGGCTACGCCCTCTCCTACTCCCAAGCTTCTTCATTGAACTATACCGGATCGGCGTTTGCACGCTTTGAAGCATCGAGGAAATACTTTTGGGCGCCATGTGAAAAGCCCAGCATTTCAACAAACACAGCAAAAGCCGCGAACGTAGTCAAAGCCACAAACACAGCAAAAGCCACGAACGTAGTCAAAGCCACAAACACCGCCAAGGCCACGAACGCAGGCAAAACAACAAACACCGCCAAGGCCGCAAACACATCAACCAGTAAAGTAACTAATACTGGTAGGGCTAACGATCCAGGGGCGGAAGCGGCGATTATGAGCGGTAATGATGCGGAGAAACCCTCAGGCGAGGCATGCCGGGCTTTTGAGGAGGGAGAGCATTTTGAGCAAACCGATTTGGCTCGGACTTTGGAGGCTGTTGCGGAGACGGGTCGGGAGGGATTTTATGGGGGCTGGGTGGCCGATCGGATTGTGCAGACCATGGAAAAGTATGATGGTTTGATTAGTCATGAAGATTTGAAGGCCTATGAAAGTGTGTGGAGGGAGCCGTATGAGGTGGATTTTCGCGGGTATCGCTTGCACATAATGCCGCCACCGAGTTCGGGAAGTATTGCGGTTGGGCAGATTTTGCGGATGATGGAGACTCAAGAATTGGATTCTTTGGAGCATCATTCAGCCGCCTATTATCATCTTTTGGCCGAGGCGATGCGAAGGGCATTTGCTGATCGGGCTCATTATTTGGGGGATCCAGATTTTTACCCGGTGCCGAGCCAAGCGCTTAGCGAGAGCGATTATGCAGCCGAGAGAATGGCTAGTTTCGATCCAGACCGGGCAACACCCTCTGACAAAATACGTCATGGTGAGGTTTCTATGCTCAAAGAAAGCTACGAAACAACCCATTTTTCGATTATGGATGCTCAGGGCAATGCGGTGGGAATCACGACTACCCTAAACGGCTCTTTTGGTAGTAAACTGGCCGTGGATGGAGCCGGTTTTTTGCTCAATAACGAGATGGATGACTTTTCCGCCCAGCCTGGCACACCCAATATGTTTGGGTTGCTCGGTGGCGAGGCCAATGCCATTGAGCCTGGAAAACGCATGCTCAGTAGCATGACGCCGATTATTGTGAGTAAAGATGGGCAGGTTAAGATGATTGCAGGAGCTGCGGGTGGGCCCCGAATTATCACCGCTACCCTACAAAACGTACTTAATGTGCTGCTATTCGATATGAATGCTCAACAGGCCAACGCCGCGCCGCGCATTCATCATCAGTGGTACCCCGATCGGCTACTCTTTGATCCGATGAGCCTAAGCGCGGATACCCAAGCGTTGTTACGGGCCAAAGGTCACGAGCTAGGACAGACCACTTTGGCCAGAGTGCATTCCATTGTAGTCGACTCACAAGGACGTCTCACCGGGGGAGTGGACCCGCGGGGCGATGGGTATGCGGCTGGGTACTAACTACAGGATCAGAGCAGGTCTAAGAGTCAGAGCAGGTCTAAGAGTCAGTGCAGAGGTCAGAGCAGAGGTCAGAGCAGGGCTAAGGCTTTTTCGTAGGCCTGTTGAATGTTCACCTTGTTCACCTCGCTGTGAGAGGTGTGGAATATGACCTCTCCATTGGCTATGACCAATACCTGAGGGGATTCGTGTCGAACGCCCGTCTTTTGAGCTAAGTACTGAGAAATAGGTCGGAATCGAACCACTTCGACCATGCTCCGGTCCATTTCTGGCCACTCTTCTAGGGGCACACTGTCCAAATTTTGTTTGGCAAAGAAACTCACTGCGCAGCTCTGTGAATGCTTTAAAATAAGTTGAACACGGGCCCCAGAAGCTGCAAATACTTCTTCTACAGAATCCTCGGACTCCAATTGCATCCAGTCGGTTTCTTCCGCGCCCTTACCAAATAGTTTGTTTAAAAATCCCATGGCAAAAATTAACAATAAGTTTAGCTACTTTCGTTGTTTCTAATATACGAGCTTTGTTACTTAAGTGTCCGAAGTGCTTTAGAGCATTACGATCGTTTGGAATCACCTTATAAAAGGGAGTTGTATTCGGAACTAAGTCCGTAGAGCAGGGTTTTATACGATTGTATGCCACCCTTAAACACTTCGTTTGAACAATATTTTTCACCCTATTCATGTACGTCCACTTATGACAACCAAAACTCAAATACAGTGGCTTGGACATTCTGCTTTTCGCATCATCAGTCCTGACGGCCACATTATCTATATTGATCCCTTTCTATCTCAGAACCCCAGCACTCCCGACCAATGGAAAAAAGTTGACAAGGCTGATTTTATTTTTTTGACCCATGGCCATGATGATCACGTTGGGGATACTCTAGACATAGCAGCAAAAACAGGCTGCAAAGTAGGTGGTATGGTAGAATTAATGGGTTTACTTGAACTCGATGGACTTCCTGCATCCCAGAGTATTGATTTTAACAAAGGGGGCAGTGTGCATTTCGATGATTTTTCGGTGACCATGGTCCACGCCAATCACTCTTCTTCGTACAAAGGAGCCTATGCTGGGGATGCCGCTGGCCTTATTTTTTCTTTTGAGGATGACATCTGCATCTATCATATGGGCGATACCAATATTTTTGGGGACCTAGAACTCTATGGAGAATTATATGAGCCTGATCTCGTGCTTGCTCCTATCGGTGATCACTATACAATGGGCCCGGAAGAAGCGGCCTATGCAGTACAATTAATTGATCCAAAATTGGCTATTCCCATTCATTATGGCACCTGGGAAGCGATTGCTTCGGATCCGATTGAATTCAAGTATTTTGTGGAAGAAGACGAAGAAATTCAGGTAATCATTCCGGCAATAGGAGCCGATATTTTTTAACTTTCTGGTTCATACAAATCCAATTCACATGTACAGTAAACAACCAAATACCTTCATTCAAAACACATTCATCCCCACTATTTTTGTCGTACTGAGCATCGCCTTTTTTGCCTCACCAAGTCTTAATGGCTATTCAGGACTTACGCCGACAAATAAGTGGACGACTGCAGAAATAAGCCACGACGAACCCACGTACCCCGCAGCGTATTTCTGGTGGGGACAAATTGGTCATCGTGCCACCGGTTGGATTGCACAAGATCTTTTAAGCCCTCAAGCCCAGCAGGCGGTCCAGCGCGTACTGGATGGAAATTCCTTGGCTGAGGTAAGCACCTGGATGGACGAAGTGCGTTCGGATCGAAGTTTTGATTTTATGGGCCCATGGCATTATGTAACCATTCCACCGGGCCAAACCTACGAAACGGCCGAAAAAGCCGACGGGGGCGATGTACTTTGGGCACTGGATAAAGTAGTTAGTGAGCTCAAGACAGGTGGATTAAGCCCCGAACAGGAAGCCATCAACCTGAAGGTATTGGTGCATTTAATTGGGGATTTACACCAGCCCTTGCATGTGGGTAACGGCACGGATCGTGGTGGAAATGATGTGCGGCTCGAATGGTTTGGCGACCGGTCTAATTTACACCGGGTTTGGGACTCTGAGATGATCAACTCTAAGCAACTTAGCTTTACCGAGTTGGCTGACTTTATCGATGACAGCCTCGATGAAACAGTCATTGAAGAGTGGCAATCAACGCATTGGTACGATTGGGCCATAGAATCGCAGTCATTGCTAGACCAGGTCTATGACCTGCCGGAAAATGGGCGCTTAAGCTATGAATACATGTTTAAACATTTTGATGCGGTTCAACTTCGCTTACTACAAGCAGGGGTTCGAATGGCTGGAGTGATTAACGATATATACGGGGAGTAATGAGCGAAAAGCGATGGCGATGGGGAGTACTTAGCACGGCACATATTGGGCGAACACGTTTTATCCCTGCCCTTCAATCCATGTCCAACGTAGAAGTGGTCGCGGTGGCCTCACGCAATCTTCAAAAAGCCGAGGCATTTGCCCAAGAATGCGGGATACCTCAAGCGTATGGAAGTTATCAGGAACTCCTGGAACACCCCGATATCGATATCGTGTACAACCCAACCCCAAATCATCTCCATGTACCTCTGAGTATCCAGGCCCTCGAGCACGGCAAACATGTACTTTGCGAGAAACCTATCGCCTTAACTACTGGAGAACTAGAGCAGCTGGTTCAGACTCAGCAGCAGTACCCACTGGCACGGGTTATGGAGGGTTTCATGTACCGTTTTCACCCACAATGGCGCTACATTTGTGAGCTTATTCGTGACCAAATCATTGGAGAGGTTACCCACGTACATTCTATTTTCACCTATTTTAATGACGATCCACAAAATGTTCGCAATCAAGACGACCTGGGTGGGGGTGGTCTGTTAGACATCGGATGTTACTGCGTAGATGTGGCTAAGATGATCTTTAATGGAAAACCAAAAAGTGCTCAGTCTCATATCGACTATGATGCTAACTTTGGCACCGACCGGCTAACCACCGGTTTGTTGGAATTTGAACGGGGTACCGCCACACTGGTGTGTTCTACCCAAACCTTCCCTTTTCAGCAAGTATGTATTCACGGAACCCAAGGTCGCATAGAAGTCGATATTCCTTTTAACTCTGCCTCGGACGACGAGCTCCGGAGCATTCGCATCATCACTCAGGATGGCGTCGAAGAAAAAATCTTTGACCAAGCCAATGCCTATACGCTAATGGCCCAGGCTATGCAGCAAGCCATCGAAGAGCAGCATCCTTTGCCCATTACTCTTGAAGACTCAATGGAAACAATGGCCATTATTGACCGGCTATTTAGCCCTAATAATGATGATTCTTGGGGTGAGGCTCCATGAATAAGGCGGCAGACTTTGCGCCAGACGCGACCACCGACATGGCGCCAAAACAACGAGACTTTGACATCATCGTCCTAGGCGCAACCGGCTTCACCGGTCGACGTGCCGCTCGTGAGTTAATGAACCAGTATTCTTCTAGCTACCGAATTGGGCTGGCTGCGCGAAATAAGGAACGCTTAGAGGCCTTGGCCGATCAACTCGGTCTACCTACCAAGGATTGTTTCATCGTGGACAC